>NZ_CP139972.1:0-1261500 GCF_034424315.1 Chitinophaga sancti | reverse complement strand
ATGGATTTTGGAAAACGGCTGTTAACTGTAGCTTTGGTGGGAGGGATCATCTGTCCGCTCACACAGGTACATGCGCAGAAAAAAACAAAAGCAGCGCCACCCGCCAAAGTGGTAGCTTATGATTCCGCGACGATTAATGCAAGGGTAGAAGCCTTGCTGGCGAAGATGTCACTCGAAGAGAAGGTCGGCCAGATGGCCCAGATCACACTCGATGTATTAGGAAAAGGACCTAACCGTTTTGCAAGCTACGATCCGCTGGTCCTCGATACCGCGGAGATGCAGAAGGCATTGGTAAAATATAAGATTGGTTCCGTGCTGAATACTGCGAATAATAAGGCACTCACACCACAGCATTGGTGGGAGGTGGTGAGTTATATTCAGCAGGTAAATACAAAGGGCAATGCCTTACAGATCCCCGTGATCTTTGGTATTGATGCCATTCATGGGGCTACCTATACAGCAGGTGCAACGCTGTTCCCTCAGCAGATAGCGCAGGCCGCTACCCGTAACAGGGCGCTGGTGCGCAAAGGTGCTGAGATCACCGCCTATGAAACAAGGGCAAGTAATACACCATGGGTGTTTTCACCGGTACTGGATTTAGGTGCAGATCCACGTTTCCCGCGTATCTGGGAATCATTTGGTGAAGATCCGTATCTCGGTGCACAGATGGGACATGAGATCGTGAAAGGCTATGAAGGAGAGAAGAATGATGTGAATGATCCTACCCATGTGGCAGCGAGTATCAAGCATTTCCTGGGTTACCAGGCACCGGTATCCGGTAAGGACCGTACACCTGCAAACATCAGCAAACAACAGCTGTATGAATATCACCTGCCTGCATTCAGGGCCGGGGTAGAAGCGGGGGCACATACCATCATGATCAACTCTGGTCAGATCAATGGTATACCTACGCATGCGAACTACGAAATACTCACGAAATTACTGAAGGAAGAGCTGGGCTTTAGAGGCCTGGCAGTGACAGATTGGGCAGATATTGAGAACCTGTATCGTCGCGATCATATTGCAGGTAGCGATAAGGAAGCGATCATGCTGGCGATCAATGCGGGCATAGATATGTCTATGATCCCGTACAACTACGAGCCGTTCTGCGAAGGGCTGGTAGCATTGGTGAAAGAAGGAAAGGTGCCACAGTCAAGGATTGACGACGCTGTACGCAGAGTGCTGCGCGTGAAATTCGAGCTGGGATTGTTTGAAAGACCGCTCACTAACTATAAAGACTACCCCTTATTTGGTAGTAAGCAATTCGAGAAAGCATCTTACGATGCCGCAGCAGAGGCCATCACCCTGTTGAAGAATGAAGGTGGTGTATTGCCACTGGCTAAGGGTGCAAAGATCCTGGTAACAGGTCCTAATGCCAATGATATGCGGACACTGGATGGTGCCTGGAGTTACAGCTGGCAGGGCGAGAAAGTGCCACAATTCACTACACAGTATAATTCTATCCTGGCGGCATTGAAGAAGAAAGCGGGCGCAGAGAATGTGACCTATGTGCCGGGTGTGAGCTACAAAGCAGATGGTAAGTGGTATGAAGAAGCGCCTGACCGGATGGCAGATGCGGTAGCAGCAGCAAAGAACGCGGATGTGATCGTGTTGTGCCTGGGTGAGAATTCTTATGCAGAAAAACCAGGTGACCTGAATGATCTGTATATCGGGGATGATCAGACGGCGCTGGCGCAGCAACTGATTGCTACAGGCAAGCCGGTGGTGCTGGTGCTGACAGAAGGACGTCCGCGTATTATCAGTAAGTTTGAGCAGGGCGTGAAAGGTGTGGTACTGGGGTATCTGCCGGGTAACTTCGGTGGAGATGCGATTGCGGATGTATTGTATGGTGATGTGAATCCATCTGGTAAATTGCCGTATACCTATCCACGTTATCCGAATGCACTGATTGGTTATATTCATAAGCCATCAGAGGAGCAGACAAAGGCAGAAGGCGTGTATAATTATGAGGCGGATTATAATCCCCAGTATAGGTTTGGTACGGGTTTGAGTTATACGACTTTTGAGTATGCGAATCTGAAGGCGGAGGTTGCGAATCGTGTGTTGCATGTAAGTGTGGAAGTGAAGAATACGGGTAGCAAGGCGGGTAAGGAAGCAGTAGAGGTGTATACATCAGATCTGCTGGCGACATTGATCTCTCCGGATGTGAAGAGATTGCGTGGGTTTGAGAAGATCAACCTGCAGGCGGGTGAAAGTAAGACGGTGGTGTTTGAGATTCCTGTGGAGCAATTGGCATTTGCGGGAGTGGATGGCAAGCCGGTGCTGGAGCCGGGGGATTTTGAGGTGCATGTGGGGAAATTGACGGTGAAGTTTAGTTTGTAAGAGGGGGCTGGGTTGCGGACGTATCGTGCAGCTGACTGTGAAATTTTGGATGTTGGGGAATCGATGGTGGGGTTTGAATTGTTAAGTAGATGTATGGCAACCGTGGAGTTTTGATGTCGTGCGGCCAACAAGTTTTGGTATTAAATGGATGTTGCGGCGCAGAGGTTCAACTTTTGAAGCCGTGTTTCCAACAAGCAAGTTTTAGTTATTGAGTGGAAGTCGCGGCGCTGACAATCAAGTTTTGAAAGCCGTGGTTCCTATAATCAAGTTTTAGTTATTAAGTGGATGTCGGGCTGCTGATAGAGACATCTTAGATGCAACCGACGGTGAAGTTTTAGTTATAATCACGCTAATGGGGGCTGTTACGGCCCCCATTCTCTCAACTTTGTCTATCATGAAATCATGGATTTATGCCGGATGCCTCGCATCCGTCCTGGCTGGCTGTGCGCAAAAAAGTGACCATGCGGCGGTATACCTGACGACTGCCGATGAAAAACAATTATTCCAATCGCAACCAGCATTAACATTATCAAAGGATACAGCACAAATAAATTTAAGGATCGACACCAGTCTGCAATACCAGGAAATAGAAGGTTTTGGCGCAGCAGTGACCGGTTCATCGGCTTACGTGATGCAACAGTACATGACAGCGCCAAAGCGCAAGGCATTGCTGGAAGAACTATTTAACCCGGAAAAAGGGATCGGTATTAATTATATCCGCCTTTCAATAGGGGCCTCAGATTTCTCGCTTTCTCCTTACAGTTATGACGACATGCCTGCGGGGGAACGGGATGATAGTCTGACGCATTTCAGCCTGGCCAAAGACACCGCTGCATTGATCCCTGTATTGAAAGAAGTGGTAGCCATCAACCCGGGCATTCACATCATGGTCACTCCCTGGAGTGCACCGGGATGGATGAAGACAAGCGACAAACTGGAAGGCGGTTCCTTAAGGCCGGACGCTTATGCTCCATATGCAGTGTATTTTGCCAAATACATCCAGGCAATGGGTGCATACGGCATCAAAGCTACGAGCCTGAGTGTGCAGAACGAACCGCAATATGAAGCGGCGTATCCGACAATGAAGATGACGGCACCGGAGCAATTGGTGTTTATCAGGGATCACCTCGGACCTGTACTACAACAAAAGGGTATCAACACAGAAGTATTGTTATTTGATCATAACTGGAATAGTCCGGAGTACCCGATCTCTATTCTTGATGATTCCGTGGCAGGAAAATATGTGACAGGAGCGGCGTTTCATTGTTACGAAGGAGCAGTAGGGGCTATGAGCCAGGTACATGCGGCATACCCGAAGAAGGGGCTGTACTTTACAGAGTGTAGTGGTGGTAGCTGGGCGCCTGATTTTGCGGGTAACCTGAAGTATATGGTGGGCAACCTGATGATTGGAACGGTGAATAACTGGTCTAAGAACGTGTTGCTGTGGAATATGGCACTGGATGAGAAGAACGGACCTACCACGAATCAGCCGGGACCTGCAGGCGAGAAGGTGAACAGGGGCTGTATGACGTGTAGAGGGGTGGTGACGGTAAGGTCTGATAGTGGAACGGTGATAAGGAATGTGGAGTATTATGCGCTGGCGCATTTTAGCAAATTTGTGCGGCCGGGGGCGAAGAGGATTGGTTCTGTGCATCCGGATGGCTTGGAGAATGTGGCGTTTTTGAATAAGGATAGGAGTAGAGTGCTGGTGGTGTTGAATACGGGGGATAAGGGAAAGGTGTTTTCTGTGCAGGATGGGAGCAGGGTGTATCAATATGAGCTGAAGGCGGGCGCGGTAGTGACTTTGGTGTGGAAGTAGGGGGTGTTTGCCGGAATTGAATACGGGAGATAAGGGAAAGGTGTTTTCTGTGCAGGATGGAAGCAGGGTGTATCAGTATAAGTTGAAGGCGGGCGCGGTAGTGGCTTTGGTGTGGAAGTAGGGGGTGTTTGCCGGAATTGAATACGGGAGATAAGGGAAAGGTGTTTTCTGTGCAGGATGGAAGCAGGGTGTATCAGTATGAGTTGAAGGCGGGCGCGGTAGTGGCTTTGGTGTGGAAGTAGGGGGTGTTTGCCGGAGTTAGACTGAAGTAGGAGGAAGAAGGTGAGGATAGCCGTAAGTAGTTGAGGATGGCAAAAAATAGCTGGAAGTACCTGGAATTTGCCGCAAGCTGACAGATCATCCCGGATTTCTACAGCTGTGGGTGAAAAATGGCGGATGTTAAAAAATGATAAATAATAGTTGGTTTTTGTGAATGTTCAATTAAAAAAGCATCTCTTTTACAGGGATGCTTTTTCAATAAATACACAGTTCGTGGTATATTATTTATATGTGTCCAAACATATATTTGTAAGATAACTACTCAAATAATCTTCTATTACGTTGATTTGCACCCCCTTTAGCCTTCCGGTGACGGGAGGCTCTTTTTTGTTGGAAATTCAGGTGCCGCTTTTAATTCAGGTGTTCCTTATTCTCATTTGCTATTTCCGTTCCTTACGCTCATTTCCTATTCCCGTTCCTTACGCTCATTTGCTATTTCTGTTTCTTACGCTCATTCCCTATTTCCGTTCCTTACGCTCACGTCCTATTCCCAATTACCAACGCTCATTTACAATGTCCAATACGCTACTCTCAATTAATCCCGGGAACTCTATATTACCACTACTGCACCGTAAGCCCCCATTCCTTCAACTTCTCCACCGTCTTAGCAAAATTCTCGTGCAACAGCCCATTAATCCCCAATCCTTCCGCCACATGAATAAACATCGCCCGATCTTCAATATACAACACCTCTTCTGGTCTCACGAGGGCAATATCCAGTGCCATTCTCCAGATGTCCGCATCCGGTTTACGAAAATGCACAAAACAGGAAGAAATGAAGAAATCTACAAACTTATCAATCCCAAAAGTCCGGATCCGGTATTCATTCAATTCTCTACCTTCATTGTTCACGATAGCGATCTTCAGTTTATACTGTTCTTTCAACTGGCAGATCAGGTCAATCATATCGGAATAAGGGGTGGTACGGCTGTACATAAACTCCTTAAAATCGTTTCTTGTAAACTCCCTGTGTTCGTAAAAGACAATCCTGGTGAGATAGTCATCCAGTGTAAGCTTACCTTCCTCATAAGTATCGAAAGTAAGATGATGACGTTCTTCCAGTTCAACAGTGTCCAGGTCAAAAATCCTGGCTGCCTCTTTGCGGGCGGCACGGTCCCAGCCGTTGCTTAATAAAACCCCGCCGATGTCCAGGAATAGTGTCGTAATCTTTGCCGAGTGCTGCATGGATTTAAAGTTATTGATTTTGATAATGATTATTTTTATTGGTTATAGTTAGAAATCATTTCATTATTAGTTCTATTTGACCAGGTTCAAATACCTGGTAATTTCTTCATCTTTTTTATAATCTGGTGGTTGTTGTGCAAGTATACAACTTTGAGACGGCTATCACCAATAATTATTGCGTTGGCAGAGATGGAACTTCAGAGAGGATATCCATTTAGATAAAGTGGAAATCACCCCATTGGGAGATATTGAATATAAATACGCATTGAGTAATGCATGGGAAGATGAATCTGGTCTTGATGATTTAGTGCGGATGCAATCTCAGCGATATTATTCAAGGCTGTTGGAGTAAGTTTAATATTGTTGCCGGAAATAAGAATTAAGGAGGGGGGACAGGAGCAGGTTATGGCTACTCCAGTCTTATTTATATAGAATGCCAATATATCATCGTTCTGCTTAAATATTAAGTATAACAGCAGTTCGTCACTTATTTGAAATGCCCCACTTGTAATCAGGAATGTAAGCCAATAAAAGTGATGCAGCACTGACGACAAAAACTGAGTAGTTAAAAGGGATACGTGGCCCTGAAAAAATAAACATGCTTAACGCAAAAGTTAACGTTAGCAAGAAGCTCCCAAACGCAGCTATCCGAACCTTAAAACCGATAAGTAAAGCAATCCCAAATATTATTTCGCCGAAAGTTGCAAATATTGCCATGATTTTCGCTGGCAACTCTGATAAATAGGGCATCAGGGAATGAGTATAACTTACAAAGTTTCCCCAATTGCCCCAAGCATTTCCATTTATGCCTGCGGCTCCAAGCCACCCAAACCTGTCCATAACAGGTAATAGGAATCCTAGCCCAAGTGATAGGCGTAGAAACAATTGTGGGATATCAAATTTACCTTTCATTTTTTTAATTTAAATCGGCATTGTCTTACTTGATTTATTATACGATAACTCATTTCGTAATTACCATTTAGGTATTGATTATCAATTTAAAATACCTGTTTATGAAATGAGTTCTAATGTGTATAATAAGGTCAAAAGTTTAGTAAGAATCTTTTTAAGTAAGGTGCTTTGTTTTTTAAATGGGATGTGTAGTATTGAAGTTATTGGAATACCAGTCTTTCTACTTCTTTTCCATTATTTATTTTCATTGTTGTCCGGGTAACTCCGGGGTAAAATATTCCTGTATGCTTTGCAGTCAAGGCATACAGGGTTAAAATTTAATGTTGCGATTTCAAGGGGAGCTCCCCTCTATTTAATTACGTGGAAAAGGCAAATGACGCATTATGTGTTTTCCTCCATGCTTTATAAGTGTCTTTTATAAACTCAAGCAGGTCCACATAACTCATTAAATGCAATCGGATTACGGTAATCATATTCGCAAATGATTTTTTAGTAGCCGCCTTTTTCCGGATCACGACCATTAGCAACTGAGCGATTAGTACACAATAGACCTGCATTTTGATAGCATTATCACTTTCTCCCCAAAAGTATCGTAATGGGAAGTTCTGCTTAATCTGCTTAAAGAGCAGCTCTATCATCCATCGATTTTTATAGATAGTAGCTATCTTGGATGCCGGTAAAGTAAAATCATTGGTTATATAAATATATCTTTTCCCATCTTTGGCTTTATAAATAACCCGTCGCAGCTTTAGCCGTTCAGTCACAGTTCCATTTGTTTTAATACCCACTGTGATATATTGCTCTTTTATAACGCCAATGGCTTGCTTTTTCTTCGTTTTATCCACCAGCACTTTTGTTACATGAAATACAGCATTGTCTTTCATTCGGCTAACGAACCACACCTTTTGAGCAGTCCATTTGGCAAAATGGTGATATGTATTATATGCCTTATCAAAAACTATCCAACTACCTTCCTTCAACTTCAGGTGATACAGGAACTTACGGTCATGCTCTTTGGCAGGGGTAATCCTCACAAACTCTGTGACTCCGCTAAATGCATCCATTAGGGTATGTACTTTGATGCCTCCCTTTTTCCGGGAACCGTCCAATCGGTTACGGCCTACGCCTTGTAGTATCTCACTGAACAATGAAATCGTTGTACTATCAATGATTTTCAAATTCCGAATACTTAACCCTTTCAGTCGGCTGTCCGATATAAATGAGTTATATTTCTTCAGTAATCCATAATAAATCGTTTCAAAGACCAGGTACTTTCGGTTGGTATTGGCATCCGAAAGGGTACTTCTAGCAGGAGCCTTGTCAAGACCGAGATGGGCTAGTTTCCCTTCACAGGCCAGCATGCCCTCACAAATTTCCCGAAGTCCATTGCAATAGCTAAATACACCATATAGCAGGCTAACCAGGTGGATCCGCAGTGGCAAACGCTTATAATATCGGTTTGCCTGATGTTTTCGATTAGCAGATTGTATTAACCCGGTAGGTATTAATTCTAATATTTGTGACAAAACCGGGTGTCCGGGAAATTTTCTATCTTTATCCAAGTTTATGTTTTGAGTGTGGTAACCCAAAATTATAAACTATTGGGGCGTAATTGCCCCTTTTTTATTTTTATACCTTTATTTTACCCGGACAAGAGTGATTAATTTTGATAAAAAAAGCAGTGCGTTTCCCTTTTATTTCTTCCATTATACAAGTCCACCCAGGCTGTACATTAACCGCCAGGGTCAGGGCTTTATCATTTGGACTTGTAAAGGTTACTATAGGTTTGACAGAAGGGGATATTGCTGCTGCTTCAGTAGCGCTTAGTTGTTTGTAAAATAAATATTCATAATCGATTTTCTTATTTTTCCATTTAACAATGGTAGCCATGTTAAATTGAGGAGATCTTCCGACTACACCAGTCCAGTTGCCGCTGGCTACGTTTGGGGTATGTTGTACCACTTTAGCATCGGGCATTTCTTTAATTGATTTTTCCATGGCCGATTCATGTGATTTCAACCCCACAGTTTGCCAGCCATCGCCAAATACTTTTACATCGTCTGTATGATAATGTGCCAGGACTTCAAGGTTTGTATTCCACCCCACAAAGTCCACCAGGTGAAAGTTGTTTATATTTATTTGTTCTCCCTGGTATTTGCTACTTTGCGCAAAACAATTGGATACTGTTATGGCCACAAGAAGTATAATGCTAAGTTTTTTCATTTGCGTTATTATTATGATTAGTCAATAAGCAAATTTACGAGGGTTTACACGATTGACTTGTTCGCCTATGCTAAGAAAATCATTTCATCGGTTTTTTATTCCTGATTCTGCTCAAAGAAGAAGGCAATATTCCGAGGTAGGATGCAATCAAGTATTGTGGCGCACGTTGTAGCAGATCTGGTTGGGTTGTTCTAAGATCATTGTACTTTGATTCTGCATCTGTTGAATAAATATTTGACAAGCGTAGTAAAGTATGCGCATAAGCATTCTGAATATTCAGCCTATAAAATGTTTCCATTTGCGGATATAGTGTATTCATCTTGGTTAACTCATTTTTTGAAATCTCCCAAACTACACAGTTTTCTAATGCTTGAATGGTAAACAGCGCTTTTGATTCAGAGATAAAACTATATAAGTCTGAAATCCAATGATTTTCTTTTGCAAATTGGATTACCTGTATATCTTCATTCTCCAGCATTGTATAGGAAAAGACTAGTCCTTTTTCAATGAAAAATATTTTGTCATTCTTTTGGCCTTGTTCAATCAAATGTTGTTTTTTTTTGACAACCTTCGCTTTAAAATAGTCGATAAAAATTTCATACTCAGCTTTGCTGATTGGAACCTTTGAGTTGATATTTTGGTAAAGGAGTTCTCCGGCAGACATTATTGTTTGTGAATTGGATAATTATAATAACGAATTTTGGGAAAATAATTATAGATATTAGCTTTTAATGGCTTTGTTTAGTTTTACATTGTCAAGTTAGGAGGAGTCTTTTTTCATTATTTCTAGTCTCATTCTCGTTGTGTTTTTTTTCAATTTGCGGCATCACTTCACCGGCCGCTTCACAAAATACGGCAACTTAAGCGCAAACGGCACCGTGGCCACCACCAACAACGCCGCAATAAAAAACGTATCCTGTATCCCATAATGATGCCCCACAGTCTCTGTATACCCCTTCCCATCCACATAATACCTCATAATATACTGCTGCAGCAAGCCGCTAAACGCAATTCCGATCGTTCCACTCAACTGCTGTATCAACGAAAACATAGCAGACGCCTGCGTCACCTCCTCCGGCAACACCGCACTCATAGCCGCCGCCGTAATCGTGGATACCAATAGCCCAATCCCCAACCCTCTCACCACCATTGCCGCAATAATCGGAAATAGGCCAGGTGAATTCAATTGAGACAACTGCACCATAGAAATTGCCACCAATACCAGCCCTACAATAATCAGCCGCCTGGGTCCAAACTTATCAGAAAGCGAGCCGGCAATAGGAGTTACAAGCGCCATCACTGCAGAAAAAGGTAGGATCAATAGGCCCGAAGCAATTTCCGAAAACCCTAACTGCCCCTGTAATAAAAAAGGTAAAAGAAACAAGCCACCGAAGATAGCCACCGATCTGACACCCGTAATTAAGATACAATAAGTATAAATCCGGTGTCGAAAAATATGGAGGTTAAAAAGCGCATGCGGGTTATGCAGACTATGCCTGACAAATACAACAATTGCGATAATACTGACAACAAAAGGTATCCATACTGCCAGGGAAGTAAAGCCTTTATCCGGCAATACCGCAATCGCATACTGGAAAAGAATAATAAACACAGTAAATAATCCAAAGCCGCTGGCATCAAACCTTGCAGGCTGGCGATCTGAGGCCTTTAAGAACCTTAAGGTATACGCCGCGATCCCGATCGTTAATATCCCAATCGGCAAATTGATATAAAAAATAGACGGCCAGCCATAGAGATTCGTCAACGTACCGCCGAGAGTCGGTCCTATAGCGGGTCCGGCAATACTACCCAGCGACCACCAGCCCATCACCTTACCTCTTTCTTCCAGGGGAAAGACGAGGGTCAGTATAGCCATTGCAGTAGGGGTGATGGCCCCGCCGCCAAAAGACTGGATTGCACGCGCAGCGATCAGCTCCGGCAAGCTAACGGAGATCGCACATAAGAGCGAGCCGAAGGTGAAAATCGACAAACTGATCAGGTATAATGTATAAAAACCGATCTGTTCTTTGAGCCAGCTGGTGAGTGGCATAAAGACACAGAAACCCAGCATGTAGGCGACGATCACCCATTCAATTGCATCCAGTCCAACCCCAAATTGTGTGCTCATCGTGGGGAGGGATACATTCACGATACTACTGTCTATTCCTGCCATAAATGTTCCCAGTATGAGGGGGAACAGGATCCCAAAACGTTGCTTCATGTACGACTAAATTATTGATTATTTTCGTTTCATCGAAATGGGCTTGTTGTGCAGGTTATCGGTTTTGATACCTTTTGAGGGGGATATATGATGTAATTTTGTATTGTATGGCGTAGCAGGCATCTCCTCCTAACTCACCGTAATTAACTATTTTCGCCTCATGAAAATGACTTTCGCAGATCACGTCATCGATTTTAACTCGAACCTCCAATACACCGGCAAATTGCCCAAAGGTATCCGCATCATGAATCCATTTCGCGAACAGCCCCAGGTCATGGGCATCATGAAGCAATTTTACCGCCGTTTTTACGGAGACCATCACCAGCGTCAAATCATCATGGGTATTAACCCCGGTCGCCTGGGCTCCGGCTCCACAGGCATCCCTTTTACCGATACCAAGCGCCTGCAATCAGTATGCGGTATATCCATTTCCGGTATACAAACACATGAGCCATCTTCTGTATTTATTTATGATGTGATTGCTGCTTATGGCGGCCCGGAAAAGTTCTATCATGATTTCTATTTCGCATCTGTGTCGCCTTTGGGTTTCACCGCTGTAAAAGAAGATGGCACCGAGATCAATTATAACTATTATGACAGTGCAGCGCTGACAAAGGCAGTGTATCCGTTTATGGTAGAGAATATAAAAAAGCAATTAGCATTTGGGGTAGATAGGAACGTGTGTTATTGTTTAGGAACGGGAAAGAATTACCAGTTCCTGGTGAAGTTAAATGAGAAAGAAGGCTTCTTTAAAACAATAGTGCCTTTGGAGCATCCGAGATTTGTGATGCAATATCGGTCGAAGCGGAAGCAGGAATTTATAGATAAATACCTGGATAGTTTCAAGGAATATTCTCACTAACAAATCGAATACTTATCGCGGATTTACATTGCCAGACCGAAGGTCTATTCCTCTTTTTTACCAAAAAATAACTGAGCCTGTTATTTCAATAACTAACCCTCAAGACTAATATAAACTCCTCCATCTGTAGTTAGGTATTGTATATTTTGCAGAAAACCTGCAAGAAAGATTGTTTTTTATGAGGCAATCAGGTTGTTTTGGTGTGTTTTTGAGTAAAATAGGTAATTATGTTAGTGTATTTTAAAGTTGAGAATTATAGATCAATAAAAGAACCTGTTGTAATCAATTTTACTGCTACTTCGCTTTCCGAACACCAGGATTCAAATCTTATTGACGCCAAAAAATCAAAACTCTTAAAATCAGTTTTGCTCTATGGCCCAAATGCAAGTGGAAAATCAAAAATTATAGAAGCTTTTATCACCTACCGAAATCTCATTTTGGAATCAGCGGGTTATAATAGTACAAATACTATTGACAGTATTGTTCCTTTTAGGTTAAATTCTTCAACATTAAATGCACCTTCTTCCTTCGAAGCAGCGTTTATTATTAAGGAGAAGCGGTACCGGTATGGTTTTGAAGCAAGTAGAAATGCTGTTGCTAAAGAATGGTTGTTTGAAGTGAAGGCGACAACAGAAACGGCACTCTTCCTGAGAATTGGTCAGCAATTTGAAATTGCGCATAAAAAATTTCCTAATGCTGAAGGATTAGAAACACGCAGTAAACCAAATGTTCTTTTCCTGTCTGTGGCCGATCTATGGAATGCGCCGGTGGCTAATGAAATCTATAAGTGGTTTAATGAAATTCATATAGTGCATGGCTTGCTTGATCAATCACACAAAAAACTCACAAACGATTTATTGAAAATTGATCATTATAAGCAAATAATAAATTCTATAATCCAACAAGCAGATTTAGGGATTAAGGGAGTTGAGGTCGTGCAGTTTTCAGATGATGATAAGGCTACTATCATGAAGAAGGCACCGGGAAAGTTTAAGACAGAAGAATATTTATCTGAATTCTTTGAGGACCTTGTCTTTACAATTCATGAAGTATTTGATGAAAATGGAAACCCCGTTAGGTTTGAGCCTTTTGAGATGGAATTGGACGAATCCGAAGGAACCAAAAAGTTCTATAATATATTAGGTACCCTTATTTCCGCCATTGAGAAGGGACAATTGGTTGTCATTGATGAGTTGGATGCAAGATTACATTCTTTGATGACGAAAGCCATCATTCGCCTTTTTAATTCTGAAACTGCAAATTCGGGTTCACAGCTTTTCGCTGTAAGTCATGATGTAAGTGTTGTTGATCGTGATCTACTGCGGAGAGACCAGGTTTACATTGTTGAAAAAGATAGGATTGCTGCAACCAAAGTGGTTAACCTTGCAGAATATAAAATTGTAAGAAAGGATACTCCCTTTAGTAAGAATTATTTAGAGGGTAAGTATGGAGGTATCCCATTCATTGAAAATTTGGAAAACTCCTTTAAAGATGACGAACAATAAAAATCAATCGTCTTTTAATGATTTGCTTGCCGAATTGAAGGCAAAAGAAGAAAGCGAAAAAATTAGAAGAACTTCACCAGGAAAAGACTGATTCGCAGTGCTGTCCATCAACACGGGTATATATTTTGGTAGATCGGCTCCTTTCGTTTGTGAATAATTTACCTTCAGAATTTTAGGTGACTCTTTTGTCATTTTCAATTTGCCGCTGGCGGCATTTTTCGATTTAATCATTCGATTTTCCCCGTAAAAATTTCCCACTTGCTTTTTCGCCTTAAAACCTATAACTTAAAGTATTATTGTTTGACCCAAAACCCACCCACTATGCCAGACTTCGTATTCATGTTCGCCGGCCATGGTAGCCAGTATTATAATATGGGCGCTATGTTATACCACGGCAATGTATTTTTCAGGAACACCATCCTCCATTTAGACAAAGAAGTCCGCAACCACACTGGTACTTCGGTCGTCGAATACCTTTATGGCAGCCGTTACAATGGAGATAGCATTTTCGATGATATCCGCTACACCAATCCCGCGCTGTTTATGGTCCAATATGCGCTTGCCCGCCTGCTGCAGGAAGAGCTAAAGGTCAAGCCTGACTATGTAATCGGGAGCAGCGTAGGAGAGATGGTCGCCGCCGCTGTGAGCGGAATGGTCTCGCCGGTTGAGATGCTGACGGCGATGATTGACCAGGCGCGGATTATTGAGCGATTGTGTAGCAAGGGTGGAATGATCTCCATTTTAGCCGATCCGGCTATTTATGAGCAGGAACCGCTGTTGTATGAGAATACGACCCTCGCTGCGGTAGAGCATCGGGATCATTTCACATTATCTGCTGATGAACGCACTTTGCTGGCGGTAAGATTGTGGCTGGATAGTCATGAATTCTCTTATAGCCAGTTGCCGGTTCGGTATCCGTTTCATAGTCCGCTGATGGAACCTGCCAGGGGGCCGATTATCAGGATTATGCAGCAATTGAGGTATGGGGCACCGGAAGCGACTTTTGTTTCAGGAGTGCAGTCGGGGCCTGTATACCAGGTAGATGCGGAATATTTCTGGGATGTGGTGCGGGAGCCGATTGCGTTTAGTGCGGCGATTGAAAGGCTGGAGAATACAGGGCCTTGCTTTTATATTGATTGCAGTCCGTCAGGGAGTTGTAGTAATTTGTTGACGAAGATATTGTCGCCAGTGTCGTCTTCGGTGAAACAGGTGATTATGAGCCCGTTTGGGCAGGAGGTTAAGCATTTGCAGGCATTGCTGCAAAAACGGCAGGCGTATTCGGTGGGAGGGGCGCGATGGTAAAGCCGTGGAAGATCGAATCTGTATTTCAAATCAATGAAAGAGAGAATTTCTTTGAGAAAATGAAAAACTGTTCTCTGAAAAATTCACGCTTTCATTATTAATATTCACCCAATAAACCCCTCATAGAGGTGGTTAATGCCACCCTTATGAGGCGGTTCGTACGATTTCTTAAGAGGTAGCTAATGCTGCGTCTGTGAGGCGATTCATAACATTCTTAAGAGGTAGCTAATGCTGCGTCTGTGAGGCGATTCATAACATTCTTAAGAGGTAGCTAATGTTACGTCTGTGAGGCGATTCATAACATTCTTAAGAGGTAGCTAATGTTACGTCTGTGAGGCGATTCATAACATTTTTAAGAGGTAGCTAATGCCACCCCTATAAGGCGGCCAGTGCCACCATATCCTTTACCTCAATTGTCTTTTTAAAGTAACCCTTCTCAGTTACAGCAATCATCGCTTTGCCCATTTCTGCCAGGGTACAGAATCCGTTCTTAAACAATTTCCTGCCAAGCGGATATATCCAGTCTACATATTTATACCCTTTCAGCACATGCCTGGCGTCTTTATCTGCCCGCAGAAAACCAGGCCGGAATGCAAATACCTGTTTGAAAGGGAGCTTCATCAGGTCATTCTCGGTCTTGCCTTTCACACGCGCCCACATAATGCGGCCTTTTTCACTGCTGTCGGTTCCGCTGCCGGAGACATAACAGAAGGTCATGTTTGGGTTTTGTCCGCTGAGTACTTCTGCTACGTGCATAGTGAGGGTGTAAGTTGCATGGGTGTAGTCCTGTTCGTTTTTGCCAACGGAGGTAACGCCCAGGCAGAAGAAACAGGCATCGTAGCCTTTTAATTGCTCTGCTACCGGGCGGATGTCGAAAAAGTCAGGGTGGATGACTTCTTTTAATTTCGGATGAGATTTGCCGAAGGGCTTCCTGGCGAAGGATACAACTTCCGAGATGAGCGGGTTGCGGAGGCATTCCTCCAGTACGCCTTCTCCTACCATGCCGGTTGTACCGGTGACAATTACTTTCATAATGATTATTTTTATCGTAGTGAGCTCATTTTCAGGAGTGGTCTCTTTCTCACAGGATGATCTTGCTTTGTTAAACAGGGAAAAACCTTGAACCGGCCAGTCCTAATTAAAACAAATTACCGTAATCCTTTATCCGACTTGGCTGAATTAAAACGAAACAGCATAAATCTGTCGCAGACCGGGCTAATCTCTCTTTTCACAGGATGATCTTGCTTTGTTAAACAGGGAAAAACCTTGAACCGGCCAGTCCTAATTAAAATAAATCACCGTAATCCTTTATCCGACTTGGCTGAATTAAAACGAAACAGCATAGATCTGTCGCACACCGGGCTACATTTGATCCGGCTAATTTAAAACGAATTCCCCATTTCTACAGCGCCTATACTAATTCCAGTAGCATCCTCAATACACGATACTTCACCCTTCAATTTGTCTGCTTCGCCGTCAAAACCTCCCCTCAATTCCCTAAATATCCGTCTATTTGCTATAAATCTAAAATATGAGAAACAAAATCGGATTAGTTGCATTATTTGTTCTGTTTTTGGGCATGTGTCAGGGCGCTTTTGCACAGGATGGAAGCAGAAAGGACCAGGCCACAAAAGCAATTACTGATACCATGCAGGTACATCTTTCCCTGAATGATGATCAGTATAAAAAGGTGTATGATATCAATGCACAGTTCCTGACTAAGCTGGGAAGTATTAAACAGGACGGCGGCGGCAAACTGGCGAAGTTCCAGAAGTTAAAATCTGCTGACCAGGAAAGGGATGCGGCGCTGAAACCGGTATTGTCTGATGACCAGTTTAAAAAATACCAGGAGTTTAAGAAGGCGAGGAGAGAGGAGATGCGGGAGAATTATAAGAACAGCAAAAGCTGATGCCTGATGACCAGTTTAAGAAGTACCTGGAGTTTAAGAAGGCGAGGAGAGCGGAAATGTGGGAAAATTAAAAGAACAGCAAAAGCTAATGCCTGATGACCAGTTTAAAAAATACCTGGATTTTAAGAAGGCGAGGAGAGAGGAAATGCAGGGAAATCATAAGAACAGCAAAAGCTGATGCCTGATGATCAGTTTAAAAAATACCTGGATTTTAAGAATACAAGAAGAGAGGAAATGCAGGGAAATCATAAGAACAGCAAAAGCTGATGCCTGATGATCAGTTTTAAAAGTACCAGGAGTTTAAGAAGACAAGAAGAGAGGAAATGCGGGGAAATTATAAGAATAGTAAAAGCTGAATTCAGTAATAAACAAGTGCTCATTTAGCATTCAATATTATACCTGATCAATAGAAATTATAAACACTAATTTTTATGAAAAAAATACTGTTTTTTTCCGTTGTTAGTTGCTTCCTCACCGCAGGTGCAAAAGCACAAGTAATCATTGTCAGACCCGTACACCGCGTAGTGGTCGTTGCACGACCTGTGCCACCACCTCCACCTCCACCACCAGTAAGGGTGGTAGTCGTAAGACCAAGGCCATGTGTGCGCGTCTATGCCCGGCTTTAAATTCAATCAGACAACTACTGCTATTACAATAAATAGAATGGCTGTAATAGTAGTGGTTGTCTGTTTATTTTTCTAGAAAGAACCTACACCACCGGCAACCAAAACCCAAACTCCGCACCTTCCCCCAATCTACTCTCCACCCAAATCCTACCGCCCTGCGCCTCTATAAACTCCCTCGAAATCGATAACCCCAACCCCGTACCCGCCTTCTCCGGCGTACCCGGCACCTTAAAATACCTGTCAAATATCTTCGGCAAATACTTCTCATCAATCCCCCGCCCATGATCCGTTACCGTAAAATAAATCCGCTGCTCCTTAATAAACGTCTTCAACACAATCTCATCATCCTCCGGCGAATACTTCACCGCATTCGTCAAAAAATTCGTCAACACCCACGCCGTCTTCTCCGGATCCGTCAACATCTTACAAGGCGTATCAGCCTCCTCCACCCGCACGCGGATATTCTTCTGCTGCGCCAAAAAACTCACCGTACTCGTCGCGTTCCCAATTATAATCCCCGGACTAACCGGCGCTATCTTCAACTGGATATGCCCCGTCTCTACCTGGCTCATATTCAGCAATTCACTCGTTATCTTTAACAAACGATCCGAATCATCCGTTATGCTCTTTATCAACTCATCCTGCTCCTTATTCACCGCACCCACCCGATGATCCGCCAATAACTGCGCACTCATCTTGATACTCGCAATTGGCGTCTTTAACTCATGTGAGATCGTCGCAATGAAATTCGTCTTCGCCTCATTCAATTCATGAAATGGCGTAATATTCCTCAACACGATCACCTGTCCAATCACCCGTTCATTATTATCTACATTGATCACATCCAGGTGAAAATAACTCTCCTTATTATCTGCAAAGATCTTCAGCTCCTTTTCCTTACTCGTTTCCTGCAACAAACTTCGCATCAGGTCATTCTGCAAAGCCACATCCGGCGCATATTTCCCCGCAATCTCTATCTCTTTCAAACCTAATAACTTCTCGGCTACACGATTTGCAAACAGGATATGCCTTGTATCATCAATCCCAATAATTCCATCATTCATCTGGTTGATGATCGTATCGATACGGGATTTTTCAAATTTGATTTTTGCAAGGTTACTATGCTCATACTCATTCAGTTTCTCCGCCATCGTATTAAATGCCTGTGCCAGCTCCCCGAATTCATCCTGCTGATTCAAATGAATCCTGCGGGAATAATCCTTGTTGACAATAGATTTTATCCCTTCTGACAATGCATTGATCGGCTCAGAAATGATCCCCGGGAAGTTCACCGCCAGCGTAAAGGCAATGATTGATAGCATCGAAAATATAAGCACCAGCCAGTTGCTAAACCGCTTGGCATTATTCATCGCGGTGTTGTTCTTAGAAAATATCGCTTGTTGATTGGCCGTGTTGATCAGGTAGATCTTATCTCTTAAGAGTTGTTGTAAAGAGTCATTGGAAGGCGCCTTCTTCAACTGCTCAAACAATGCGCGCACTGCCCCCGTGGCCGCTCCCTCACCAGGCTCCGTAATATTCGCTTCCTGCCTGGACAGGTTCTCCTCAAATTTAGCGATACTCTGCGGATCTGTGCGAAACTGCTCCAGCGTCTGCAACATATTATTGCTATACACCAGCGTCTCATAATTATCCTTCAATACAAGATGTGCATCTTTCTTCATCAAATTGATAGAGAAGATACCCAGCAAGCCGGATACAAGGATTGCTGTAAATAAAAACCCAATGCCTATACTTAATTTCGTTTTCAGGCGCATCTTATGACAGAATTATAACGTCAATATCCGATTCAGATAACTTGCCCAGTAACTGGGCAAATACAGCCGTATTCAACACCATCCCCAACACATTCAGATGAGGTTTCCCCATGCAAATAGTGGTGATGTTCTTTTCCTCCGCTGTCACCATAATCGTTTTGGCAATATTACTACTTTTTACTTTCAGTACTTCGCCTCCCAGTTCCATCGCCAGTTTGAAATTATTGATCAGGTGCCGCTGCGATGCCAGCTCAATCCTATCCATGTTCTCCCGCGGTGTCTGCACATACAGCACATAAAATCGGCTATGGTAGTACGCCGCCAGCCTGGCCGTTTTCCGGATCACCTTGCGGGCAACGACGTGATTACTGCTGATGCAGGCCAGGAAACGTTCACTGCGCAGGTGGGCGGTACGGGGCAGGGCCGATTCGATTTTCCGCTCTACCTGCGAAGCCACTTCTTTCAATGCCAGCTCACGCAATTGCAGAATCTTTTCCGGCTGGAAGAAATTCTTCATCGCCACAGCAATCTTATCAGGGGTATAGATCTTCCCTTCCTGCAGGCGGGTGATAAGCTCATCCGCCGTCAGATCGATGTTCACCACTTCATCGGCCTGTAGTAAAATGCTGTCCGGAATCCGCTCTGATACATCGATGCCGGTGATGTTCTTCACCTCTTCCTGCAGACTTTCTATATGCTGGATGTTCACCGCACTGATCACATTGATCCCCGCATCCAGGATCTCCACGACGTCCTGCCAGCGCTTTTCATGCTTGCTGCCTTCGATGTTCGAATGTGCCAGCTCATCGATTACGACAACTTCCGGGTGTAGGTTGAGTACCGCCTGCGTATCCAGTTCATCGAGCATCTTGCCTTTGTAGAATAGCTGGCGGCGGGGAATGACCGGCAGGCCTTCCAGTAAGGAATGCGTTTCCGGCCGGTTGTGCGTTTCGATGTAAGCGATCTGGATGTTGACACCATTCCGCAGGAGCGTGCGTGCTTCTTTGAGCATGCGATAGGTTTTGCCTACGCCGGCACTCATGCCGATGTAGACTTTGAATTTTCCACGCCGTGACTGTCGGATCAGGTCAAGGAAATGCTGGACGTTGTTTTCTTTTTCAGTCATGAATGCAAGACTTTAATTAATAGGGCGAAAGTTTTTGCTTTTACCTTCGGCAAAAACAAAAACTTTCGAGGGAGTGGCCTGCGGCCGGTTGAAAGGATGTGGGTGGGTTTTGGACAGCGGCAGTGAATAGCCTGCGTGATGCGAAATTGATCCTGCAGCGGCTTTACGTTAATACCTCACTTTTCTCCAAATGCACACCTGCCTTAAATTCCTGGCACATATCCTTTACATTAACACTTCACTTTTCTGCAAATGCACACCCACCTGCCGCACTCCATGTTCCTCCGGCGAATACAACATCGCCGTACATATACATTGCTTAAACGCTTTCTTCTCTAAAATATCATAATTCACACAAGCTTTACACCCTGCCCAGAATCCCTCATCCCGCGTAATCTCACTAAATGTCACCGGCTCAAAACCCAGCTTCGTATTCATCTTCATAATCGCCAGTCCACTCGTAATACTAAACACCTTCGCCGCCGGGTACAATTCCCTCGACAACCGGAAGATCCTTTTCTTAATCCTAGACGCCACCCCCATATTCCTGAATACAGGGTTTACGATCAAGCCTGAATTTGACACATACTCACCATGCCCCCAGATCTCCACATATGAAAATCCTACCCACACCTTTTCCGCTGTTAATGCAATCACCGCCTTTCCCTGCCTGATCTTGTCTATGATCGCGGATATAGGTCTTTTCCCAATCCCCGTACCTCTCGCTTTCGCAGAAGCCTCCATCTCATCCCTGATCACCGCAGCATATTGTATGTCAGCAGGACACGCTTTTCTAACGATGATTCGCTCGTGTTCTAATTTCCTAATCCCTATTCCGTTCACTTTCGCAGCAGTCTCCCTCTCACCCCTAACCACAGCAGGATATTGTACATCAGCATGACTCACTATTACTCGCTCGTGTTCCGTTTTCCCAATCCCCGTACCCTTCACTTTCGCAGCAGTCTCTCTCTCATCCCTAACCACAGCAGCATGTTGTACATCTGCAAGACTCACAATTATTCGCTCATCTCCTATTTTTCCCATTCCCCTCACTTTCGCAGCAGCCTCCCTCTCATCCTTAACCACAGTAGCATGTTGTTCCTCAGCAAGACTCACGATTATTCGCTCATGTTCCATTTTCCCCATGCCTCCCGCCTTCGCAGCAGCCTCCCTCTCATCACCCATCACGCCAGCATATTGTTCCTCAGCATGACTCACTATTACTCGCTCGTGTTCCATTGTGCTATTTATTTTAACGCGTCCAGCGCGATATTGAGTTTTAATACATTAATTTTATCCGGGCCTAACCACGATTTATCCGTATGGTCAGCAATCAGTTTGCGCAGGCCACCAACATCCAGGTGGCGTACAGCCGCTACTCTTATTACCTGGATCTCTGCCGCAGCAGGAGAGATGTCAGGGTCCAACCCGCTACCGGAAGCCGTTACCAGTTCACTTGGAATATCCGCAGCCACAGTACCCGGGTTGTGTGCCAGGAAGGTATCGATCCGCTCCTGCACTGTTTTCAGATAATCAGGGTTACTCACCGCCTTATTAGAACCCCCGGAACCTGCCGCATTGTAATCTACCGCTGATGGCCGGCCCTGGAAATATTTATCTGAGGTAAATTTCTGTCCCACATTTTCATAGCCCACCACTTTACCATTGGAAAGGACCACACGCCCTTTCCCCGCGCCTCTCGCAAAATGCGCCACACCCGCTATCAGCAATGGATATGCTACGCCTAAAAGCAATATTAAAATCAATGTGAGTTTTATAGATGGCAAAAGATATTTTTTCATACTTAATTGAATAATTACATGATGAAGGATAAGAATAAATCAATCAGTTTGATCCCGATGAAAGGAATGATCACACCCCCCAGTCCGTAAATAAGCAGGTTCCTGCGCAACAGTGCACTCGCGCCTATCGGCTTATAAGACACCCCTTTCAGCGCCAGCGGAATCAATGCGGGTATAA
Source organism: Chitinophaga sancti (assembly GCF_034424315.1). Classification (GTDB taxonomy): domain Bacteria; phylum Bacteroidota; class Bacteroidia; order Chitinophagales; family Chitinophagaceae; genus Chitinophaga; species Chitinophaga sancti. The sequence goes on along the minus strand of NZ_CP139972.1, from coordinate 1,239,433 downwards.
TAATCGCGTTGAAGATAACGGCAGAGAGGATCGCACTCTCCGGACTTTTCAGGTGCATAATATTCAGCGCCTGCAGTGCCGGGATAGCTGTCATAAACAAGGCCGGAACGATCGCGAAATACTTCGCCACATCATTCGCAATGGAGAAGGTGGTCAGCGTACCACGGGTCATGAGCAACTGTTTACCGATCTCTACGATCTCAATCAGTTTGGTTGGATCGTTATCGAGGTCCACCATATTCCCGGCTTCCTTCGCTGCCTGTGTACCGCTGTTCATCGCCACTCCCACATCTGCCTGTGCCAGTGCCGGCGCATCATTCGTACCATCACCCATCATCGCCACCAGTTTACCACCTTCCTGTTCCCGGCGAATGTAGATCATCTTATCCTCCGGCTTTGCCTCTGCAATAAAATCGTCCACACCGGCTTTTTCTGCAATGAACTTCGCGGTCAGCGGGTTGTCACCTGTCACCATCACGGTCTTCACACCCATGCGGCGCAAACGTTCGAAACGCTCACGGATACCGGGTTTGATGATGTCCTGCAATTCTATCACACCCATTACCAGCTCGTTCTGACTCACCACCAGCGGCGTACCGCCATTAGAAGAAATCTCTTTCACTTTCTCCTCCGTTTCTGCCGGAAATGCATTGCCGGAACGAAGCACGATATTCCTGATGGAATCATAAGCACCTTTGCGAATCCGCAATCCGCCCACATTCACACCACTGCAACGAGTCTCTGCTGTAAAGGGAATAAACGCTGCGCCGTTTGCATTTAAAGTACTGGTTTTAATGCCCTTCTCCGCTGCTAATTCGATGATCGATTTACCCTCAGGGGTTTCATCTGCCAGGGAAGCCAGGGTACAGGCTTCAAAGAATTCTTTTTTACCAATGTTGTCCGCCTGCCAGAAATGCGTAGCCTTCCTGTTCCCGATCGTGATGGTACCTGTTTTATCCAGCAGCAGCGTATCCAGGTCACCAGCGGTTTCCACGGCCTTTCCACTCTTGGTGATCACATTCGCCCGCAGCGCACGGTCCATGCCGGCAATCCCGATCGCACTCAGCAAACCACCGATCGTAGTAGGGATCAAACAGACAAATAGTGATACAAATGCTGCGATCGTAATAGGGGTATGTGAGAAATCACCAAAAGGTTTCAGTGTCACACATACAATAATGAAAACCAGCGTAAAACTTGCCAGTAATATCGTCAGCGCAATTTCGTTCGGCGTTTTCTGCCGACTTGCCCCTTCTACCAGTGCGATCATTTTATCCAGGAAACTCTCCCCGGGATCGGTGGTCACCCTCACTTTAATTTTATCACTCAGCACTTTCGTACCGCCGGTTACAGAGCTCTTATCGCCACCTGCTTCGCGGATCACCGGGGCAGATTCCCCTGTAATGGCAGATTCATCGATGGTAGCAAGGCCCTGTATGATTTCACCATCCATGGGAATCATATCACCGGCTTCGCAAATGAAGATGTCCCCTTTGCGTAACTGTGACGAAGGAACGATTTTCATTTCATCCATAAAGATCTCCCCAACGGCCAGGATTTTTTTAGCCGGGGTTTCTTCTCTTGTCTTACGCAGACTTTCGGCTTGTGCTTTCCCTCTTGCTTCGGCAATGGCCTCTGCAAAGTTGGCAAAGAGTAAGGTTAACAACAGGATGATAAAGACCGACAGGTTATACCCGGGCGCACCCTGGGAGGCATCCTTTGTGAAATACGTATAGGCGGTCACGATCAGCATAATAGCCGTACCTATCTCTACCGTAAACATGACCGGGTTGCGGAACATGCTCTTCGGGGAGAGCTTGATGAACGCCTGTTTCAAAGCGCCGGCTACCAGTGAAGGTTCGAATAATTTATTGTTGGACATGACAATTAACGATTAGTAGATTTGAAAGAATTCGGCCACAGGTCCCAGTGTCAAAGCCGGGAAGAAGGCCAGTGCAGCTACGATCATAATGACGGCATAGGTCATGATACCAAAAGTAGCGTTGTCCGTTTGCAGCGTACCTGCAGATTCCGGCGTATACTTTTTATTCGCCAGGATACCCGCGATTGCTACCGGGCCAATGATGGGCAGGAACCTGCCTAAGAGCATCACCAGGCCTGTGCTGATATTCCAGAAGATGTTGTTATCAGCCAGTCCCTCGAAACCGGAACCATTGTTTGCAGAGGAGGACGTATATTCATACAGCATCTCTGAAAACCCGTGGTGACCGGGATTATTGAGCCAGGCGGCGTCCGGATGGTAAGCTGCAATGGCCGTACCTACCAATATCAGGAAGGGATGGAACAGCGCGATAATGGCGGCGATCTTCATTTCTTTCGCCTCTACTTTGCGCCCCATGAACTCCGGCGTACGGCCCACCATCAGGCCGGATATAAACACGGCGATGATGAGGAAGATAAAGTAGTTCAGCAGGCCGACACCTTTACCACCATAGAAGCAGTTCACCATCATACCGAGTAATTGCATGGCACCGGAGAGCGGCATAGCACTATCGTGCATGGAGTTCACCGAACCGGTAGAGATGATGGTCGTCATCACCTGCCAGTACGCCGAAGCGGCTACACCTATACGTACTTCTTTTCCTTCCATCGCGCTGTGATCATGCAAACCGATCTTTGCAAGTACGGGGTTGCCGCCGAGTTCGGACAGCATATTCGGGATCATCAAAGTGAGCATCCCGATGGTCATGACACCGAAGATGGCATAGCCCAGTTTTTTACGGTTGATGAAGAAGCCGAAGGCAAAGACCAGTGCCATTGGAAGGATACATTGAGCAATGGCTTCGAGCATATTGGTAAAGTAGGAGGGATTTTCCAGCGGGTGGGTGGAGTTAGCCCCGAACCAGCCGCCACCGTTTGTACCCAGGTGTTTGATGGCGATCATGGCCGCTGCGGGGCCACGGGATACCTGTACGGTATCGCCCTGCAGGGTGGTAATGGTATCCTTGCCATCGAAGGAGGCGGGGGTACCACTAAAGGCCAGGATGATCGCCATGATCACAGACAGGGGCAATAAGAGGCGCGTAATCGTCTTAATAAAGAAAACGAAGAAGTTACCTAGCTTTTCAGTCGTTTTGCCCGCAAACGCCTTAAAAAGCACCGCTACTGCTGCCACACCTGTTGCTGCGGATACGAATTGTAAGAAAGTGATCACCAGCAGCTGGGTGAGGTAGGTGAGTCCGGATTCGCCGGAGTAGTGTTGCAGGTTACAGTTTACGAGGAAACTGATACTGGTATTGAAAGCCAGGTCCGGCGTCATGTTCCCGTTACCGTCCGGGTTGAGGGGAAGGTGTGACTGGAACAGGAGGACGAAGAAGGCGTAAAGGACCCAGACCATGTTGATGGTCAGTAAGGCCACCATGTGTTGTTTCCAGTTCATTTCCTTATTGGGATCGATGCCGCAGATGCGGTAGAGGAATCGTTCAAAGGGATGCAGGAAGTCGGTAAAGGTAGGTGTGCCGGCGAATACTTTGGCGATGTACTTTCCGAGGGGGAAAGCAATCAGTAAGGTAATGAAGAAGGTGACTAAGACACCTGTGATTTCGCTGTTCATAATTTAAGAGATCAGAATTTTTCAGGTTTTAGGAGCACATACACCAGGTAGATGAATACGAGGATGGATATGATCAGGAGTAATGTCATCATGGCTTAGATGTTTTCGAAGAAGTCAATAGATTTATAAAAAATGTAAAAGCAGGCTGCTATGATGAGCAGGTAGATAAATGTGAACATATATTTAAGCGTGTAGTTGTTGGATGTAGATAGAAAAGATGTTGACCGGCATTTTGCTTTGTATTTCCTGCCATTCCTGGCGGGAGCATACCATTTTCATGGCACTGAAACTGTAGATGAATACATTTTCGATGGCTGTTTTTACGAGCTGGTTGCCTTTGTTGTAGATCTTTTCGGCCAGGCGCATGGAGTGTTGTACTTCACGGATCTGGTGGTCCTGGATCATTTTCAGAGTGTAGTTCGCCAATACTTTGATGCAGAGATAGGCAGAGCCGAATACAGGTGCTTTGACTATTTCTTTTTGAATGGAGGGTATTTCATCTGCTATTTCAGCAGCGGCTTCATATTGGTTCATAAAAAATGAATTTTATATGAAGGAGTGTGGCCAATTGTTGTGCCGGAGGGCGGGGAAGGGGGGAAGTGGTTGGTTTTCAGGTGAATGGGAAAATGGGGTGGAAATAAGACCTTCTCATTTTGAGAGGGTTTTATCATTTTGAAGGGGGTGGGTGGTAGCGGGTTGGGAGGGCGGGGGTTAATGGTTTTGTGGCTTGGGGTTTATCGTTGTGAGGGGGCCTTATATTTTATAGTTTTTTATTTGTCGGTAGGGGGGTGGCGGGGCATGTATTTGATGATGTCCAGGTTTCAGTTTTATTGTTGCGAAGCGACTTTATGTTCTTCTATTTTTCGGTTGGGTATTGCGGGGCAGGTATTAAATGATGTTCCGGCTTCAGTTTTATTACTGTGGCGCGACTTTATATTTTCCTGTTTTTCGGTAGCGTATTGCGGGGGCATATATTTAATAATGTTCCGCTTCAGTTTTATTATTCTGAAGGAACCTTGTATTCTGTATTCTTCTATTTGCCTATAGCGTGTGGCGAGGCAGGTATTAAATAATTTCGCTGCTTCAGTTTTATCCTTCTGAAGGAACCTTATATTATATACTCTTTTATTTTCCGGTATCGTATTGCGAGGTCTATATTCAATAATGTCGCTGCTTCATTCCGAAAGGCCCCTATATTATATACTCTTCTATTTTCCGGTATCGTATTGCGAGGTCTATAATCAATAAGTCGCTGCTTCATTCCCAAAGGCCCCTATATTATATACTCTTCTATTTTCCGGTATCGTATTGCGAGGTCTATAATCAATAATGTCGCTACTTCATTCCGAAAGGCCCCTATATTTTATACTCTTCTATTTTCCGGTACAATGTCGCAAGCCCTATATTCAATAATTTCGCTGCTTCTGTTTTATTGTTTTTAGTATGATGCAGCACCTTTATAATATGTAATTTCTCCACGCTGGCGAGATCAAATGCGGACAATATCCCTGATGATTTATCTGCAATCTGCAAATCAAATGGCAGGTGTTCTACCAATAGCTCATCACCGTCAGCGAGTATCACGGCGCGTTCCAGCACGTTCTTCAATTCCCGGATATTCCCTTTCCATTCATGCAGTTGCAGTTTCTCTACAAACGCCGTCGTCATTTTCAGGGCTTTCCTGTTATTGCGGTTTGCGGCCAGTGCGATAAAATACTCTGCCAGTGCCGGGATATCTTTTTTGCGTTCCCGCAGGGGTGGCAGGGTGATGGCGAATACATTCAGCCTGTAATACAGGTCTTCCCTGAATAAACCTTTCTCCACTTCTGCTTTCAGGTCACGGTTGGTTGCGGCGATGATGCGTACGTTCACTTTGGTGGGTTTGGTATCACCTACTTTAATAAACTCGCCGGTCTCTAAGACACGCAATAATTTCGCCTGGAGGTCCAGGGGCATTTCACCCAGTTCATCTAAGAAAATGGTACCGTTATTCGCTTCTTCGATCAGGCCTTTTTTATCCCGTGTTGCATTGGTGAAGGCACCGGCTTTGTAACCGAATAGTTCACTTTCCAGTAGCTCCCGGCTGAACGCGCTACAGTTCAGTGCTACGAAAGGCTTGCCTGCGCGCTTGCTGCTGTTATGAATGGACTGGGCAAAAACTTCCTTGCCGGTACCTGTTTCTCCTAATAACAGTACGGTGGTATCGGCGGGGGCTACTTTGCTGGCCTGGGCAATGGCCTCAGAGATCGCGCGGGAATTGCCCAGGATGCTTTCAAAACTGTATTTCTGTCCTACCTGTTTTTCGAGTTTTTCGATCCGCTTTTGCAGCAGTACTTTTTCGTAGGCACGGTTCAGCAAAGGGATGATCTGGTTATTATCGTCGCCCTTGGTGAGGTAATGGAAAGCCCCGTTTTTGATGGCCTGCACGCCATCGGGAATATTGCCGTAGGCGGTGAGAACGATGACTTCCAGGGAAGGAAATTTCTCCTTGATGGTTTTGGAATAATCTACCCCGCTGCCGTCGGGGAGTTTGACATCGCAGAGTACGACATCGATATCTTCTTTATCGAGGATCTTTTGCGCGGATTTGATATTACCGGCTTCAAGGACGTTGTAACCTTCGAGGGTGATGATGCGCTTCATCAGGCTGCGTAACTTTTCTTCGTCGTCGATTATGAGCACAGTTCCTGCCATATAGTTTATTTGGAAGGCAAAATTAAGTCTATTTGGTCAGATTCGATTAAATGGGAATTCCTATAGTTTCATTTTATTTGTAGGCTTGGGTGAGGCAGTTCCCGGAATTTTATGTATGGAATAAGTTCTGGTTGGCAACGAAGGGGGGAGGGAGATTTAGATGTTATACACCTGGGGATGTTTTCTATTTTTATGGTGTAACCGTTCAGCGTAGTTATAATGTAAACGACAATTATGGAAGAAAGGTAAACTAAGCATTTTCAGGTTATGAGGCAAGATGTCAAACCGAGGTGCTGCTCCATGTGAATGTATACAACAACTTTGAATTACCGATGTTAATGGAATAACCGCGGCTGCCATATATTTTGACAGCCGGTGTTTTCCGATACTAAAACGGGTACATGGTGGAATACTCAAACATGTCTCCTAGTTTCTTTGTGCATTTTTTGTAGATCTGTTGCGGCAGACCGTTTGCAAGACTGACCCTCGTCATTTCCTTACATTTGAACTTTCCTACGAACACAAGCTCCTTATTATCCAGGTAGTCTGGTAAGGATAAATAATCACCGACAAAGTAAGCCCCTGCAAACTTGTTCTTGTCTGTATAAATCAGGAGAATGCAGTTCCCATGCTGCATGAGGCCAACAGGCTTAGAATAAGTTTGATAATTGACTATCTTATACGTATTCCCATTTTTTACGGTAACGCTGCCAAGGTACTTGATTGAATATTCTGTTTGTTGCTTGTCTTTCATATTGAATTCAAGATTTCTTCGCGGGATATTCTCCTTTAAAACCTTTTGAACTAATTTCTCCGGCTGCGATTGGCTACCAGCCACAAGGCTTAGCGAAAGGAATGATAAAATTAAGATGGATGTTTTCATAAACTATTAGAATACACTTATTCTTACGACGTGCTCAATCGCCTCAAAGGCGTGACAGCTAACAAAGGTCTGGATACCTGACCAATGCCTGGACGAATGCATTTACCGCGCTACCTGATTTCCAGGAGAATATTAGCTACGATGGAAATGGCAATATTCTAAAAAACAAAAGAAATAGTAATAACTCTATTGCGGGTTCTCCATTGGTGATGGACTCCATGATCTACAATTACCGTCCGGGAACCAATAAACTGACCTATGTAAAGGATACGGTAAACTGGGCCCGATATGGGAATGATATTGATAACCAGGGATATGATAACTACAAGTATGACAGTGTAGCTAATATTGTATCCGATCGCAGGGCAGGTGTTGACAGTACCAGGTGGAATGTCTATTGCAAAACATCCACAATCTTCAAAGATGACAGTACAGCAATCGTCTATACCTATGATGTAACCGGTAACCGGATCAGCAAGGCAAACGATACCACCCAAACCTGGTATATGCGAGATGCAAGGGGCAATATCCGGAGTGTCTATACTTATAATGATACCTCTGTCAATAAAGCACAGCTCAGTCAGATTGAAACGAATCTGTATCGCAGTAGCCGTTTAGACATGAACACATTGGCAATCAATGTACAGGATCTGACAACTCCTACCGGAACAAGGATGACCGGACTGGGCGCAGGAAAAAATGTTACTTTTATAAGAGGAAAGAAGTTCTTTGAATTGACAAACCACCTGGGGAATGTGCTGGCTACTGTGTCTGACAGGAAGCTGGGTGTATCTCTCAATAATACGACTGTAGATCGTTATAATGCAGTTATAGTCAATGCGCAGGAATATTATCCCTTTGGTATGCTAATGCCGGGTAGAGGTGGTCAAATTGGCACGGGTAGGAATATAGCAGGTAGCATTATCAGGAATGGGGATACGATACCGGTAATACCGACTGTGATTCAGCGTACGAATAACCTGCCAGCGACGTATATGGCAGCAGCGACCATTAGTCTTGAAGATGGGTTTGCGAGTGGAGATAGTGATGAGTTTACGACGTTGATGGTAGATCAGGCCAATGCGGATGCTGGTAGTGATAATGGGGTGAGTTATGGGATAACAGCGAAGGGGTATAGGTATGGTTTTAATGGGAAGGAGAATGATGTGGAGACGGGATGGCAGGATTATGGGATGAGGATTTATGACCCGAGGTTGGGGAGGTTCCTAAGCGTAGATCCTTTAACGAATAGTTTTCCATGGTATACACCATATCAATTTGCAGGAAATAAACCTATTTGGGCTGTAGATTTAGATGGAGCTGAGGAATTAATACCGATGTTTGGTATAGAGCCACCAATGTTTTCTGTTAACGAGGCGATTGAAACAGGTGTTGATGCGGGGGCAAAAGTAGGTGGAACATATGAAGGCGCCGGATTAGGTCGGGCGCTTGGTAATATGCAAATTGATCGTATAGGTTTATGGCAAGAGTTACCATTTAATTGGACATCTTTTGAACCTATGCCTATATTGCCAAGGATTCCTTTTTTGAAGAATCCGGATGCAACATCGGTATCGGAATCACAAGCTAATCCTAACACGGTACCACAGCCAAAGGCTAATCCAACGCGACAATTTGACCCAAGGCAATCACCTACTAAGAAAGATGAGAATGAATAAGATTCATATATACATAGGGGAGGTGGTTTTACTGATGCAAACTTTACACCAAGGCGAGGTAAGGACGATAACTATTATGATTCTAAAGGGGGACTGTCAACGTTTAAAGATCCTGTTGCTGCAACAATGGGCAGTGGTGGTAAAGTACAAAAGTTAAGCGTGAAAAAACTTAAAGCTCTTGGTTTTGAACTTAGTGTTGAAGGGTCGCATGTTGGAATCAAACCTAAAAGTGAAAGGGCATTAAAAATATGGGCAGCATCCCGGCCTGATGTTGTAGCAAATAAGCGTCAGGCACATATACTGGCTAAAATATTGAAAAAAGCAAGGGTTGAAGAGATTCAAACTGCCCCTTCTGCTGGAAAGAAAAAGTAATATTTATGGACTCGGGAATTGTAAAGGTAATAGAAGAAGAGGTTAAATCTATGTCTGTTTTTTTACAAAGCAGCCTGTCGGGAATAAATGGCGTCTCTTTTAGAGAAGAGCAACATTTAGGAGACAGTAGGAAAGAGTATGTTTTTGAATTAATTGTTCTGAAATATGCAAATGAAGATGACTATGGGCCATTACTAACAATTCGCTTAGAGCTGAAAGATCTCTATGAATATGAATTAGATCTTTCAGTCATTAGAAGTTTTGGAGAAATGTTAGCTCAAAGGATATTAAATTATACAGAAAAAACTGTGAGTAGTTTAGATATACATCAGGCTTTTTATGATATGGTGTCTGCGTTATTAATCGCATTAAAGAAGGAGTATTTAAATATGTTAGATTGACTTGATTTTATATCAATAATTACTGATAAAACGCCCCCCCGGTCGTCGACCGGGGGGGCGTTTTATATGCATGTCTAGCTTTAGCATCGCGGAGGAACATATCGAGTAGTTTAAAGGCATCAGATTTATCCTGGGCATTTAGTTTTTGAATATCCATTATCCTATCCAGAATAGTCTGAAGGATAAAGTCTTAAGACGTGATGGAGCTGGCAAACGTTCACATATTTTCTATGACACAAGAGATCCTCGCCGTGTTAAGCAGTTACAAGAAAAGAATAGTAAGAATATCAAAAAGGAAAAATAAGAAGTTATGAAGTATGTAATGATAGTGGTAAGCTTTCTTCTTACTCAATCAGGAAATTACAAATGCTTGGAAAATGGTCTACAGGATATTATTTCCCAACAAATTAATTGTACTTCCATTGACTATAAAATAAAGAAAATTGGGAATGATTATTTATACATTTTAGCTCAAGACGACATAAAAATTTACTTGTCAAAAAAACCTGATTTTGATTTTATTCAAGTGAAAAATAGCAAAGTACATATCCCGAGAAGTGGAAATTTTAGGAAAGTGCTGTTTGATTTGGAAGGAGTGAGTTGGTTTCGCTATGATGGGAATAAGTATTATATATTGTCAATGAATCCGCTTGTAGGAAAGAGTGGATTAATGGAGAATATCGTAATGAAAGTAGGGAATGGTGTTTGCGTTGTGTTTAATGGTGTAAATTACAATGATGATTTAACAACTAGCATAGGGATTCATAATAATGAATTGTTTTTACTAAATCAGCGTAGTGATTCAATTCAATATTTTGGGTTAAGAGAAGGCTACTTTCAGTATGACTTACAAAGGTCCGTTAAATGTAAATATGATACAGCGGCTAAGGTTTGCATTCCCGTTGGATATACTTGGTGAGCTTTATAATACTCCCCGAAAAACGGACAGTAAGTTTAAGTGGAAAAACATCTTAAATTTACAATATGAACAAGGGAAGAAGAAAGTTCAATGCGGCGTTTAAAGCGAAAGTAGCTATCGAAGCCTTAAAGGAACAGCTGACATTAGCAGAGCTGGCCGAAAAGTATGATATACATCCTACTCAGATAACGGAGTGGAAGAAGCAACTGCTATCAGGTTCAGAGGATGTGTTTGATCAGGGTAAGAAAGCAGGCGTAGCGGCCTCTGATCATCAGGAAGAAAAAGACGAACTATATAAGCAAATCGGTCAGCTCAAGGTAGAGGTTGACTGGTTGAAAAAAAAATCTGAGCAGGCATTTGGGAAGAACTGGAAAGATGGCTTTAGTAAATAAGGAGGACAATGAGCTCAGTATTGTACGTCAGTGTCAATTGCTGGAAGTATCTCGTAGCAGCCATTACCATGAGCCCAAAGGAGAAAGCAAACAAAACCTGGCGCTGATGGAGCAGATAGACCGTCTGCATTTGGAACATCCTTATTTTGGAGCAGAGCGCATGGCAAAACATTTGAGTACACCAGAAGTACAGGTTAATGTGAAGCGCATAAGGCGATTGATGCGAAAGATGGATATTTCTGCCATATATCCCGCTCCTAATACAAGTGAGGCATGTAAGTGGCATAAAACATATCCTTACCTGCTTCGGAACCTGAAAATTGATCGGAATAATATGGTTTGGAGTATGGATATAACTTATATTCCAATGCCGAAGGGTTTTATGTACCTGTGTGCGATTATAGACTGGAATAGCCGCTATCTGTTATCCTGGACACTCAGCAATACTATGACAGTGGAATTTTGTCTGGAAGCGCTTGAAAAGGCCGTTTCTATTTATGGAGCACCAGAGATCTTAAATACGGATCAGGGCAGCCAGTTTACCAGTGAAGACTTTACAACAGCTGTATTAGGTGCTGAAATTCGCCTAAGCATGGATGGAGTAGGACGAGCCACTGACAATATCGCAATCGAAAGATTTTGGCGTAGCATCAAGTATGAGAATATCTATCTCAATGCTTATGATAGTACACTGGATTTATACAAGGGAATTCACAGGTATGTGGAATTCTACAACTGGGAACGAAAACATCAAGGCCTGGAATATAAGACTCCTGCTGAAGTTTATGGAGCAGCTGATAAGTTATCCACATATCCACAGATATCAACAAAAAGAAAAAAAGAACCAAAAAAAGAAAAAGGTTATAATAGTAGTAATAGATTTGATTCTTTAATTAATAATTCACCTATTGCTGTCTAATAAATGGGGAGTATATAACTTAGTTATATGTTTTATTAAGTCAATAGTAATTTGATGGTGATCTAAGATTTGAATAACAGAATTTATTTGATCCTTAGTTCCAGTATATCCTTCTATTTTCATTAGTCAGGCAAATCAATTCTCCATTTACTGGTTTGGCATTTGGTGGAAGTTCACCCAAATATGCCTGTTGTCTGATATCGTTGGCTTGCTCTAAATGTGCCCGGCTGGTAGAATTTTTTGAGTAGCCCATAAGTAGCTGGCATTTATTTTACCAGCTACATGATTTGCAATTTCTCAGTTCTATTAAGAGCCTTTACGGTGCATCTTCATTGGGAAAATGAAATCGGGACAAATCATTAATTCTTTAGTTTTTGCCTTTAACATTTGCCTTTTACCTTTTCCAAACCGACTTTTGAATTCTTTATTAGGCATTTTTAAAGTATAAACGAGTTCATGTGCAATTAATAAAGCTCTTGTTTTGGATAAATTTTTACGATCGAATATTGTCTGTCTTTCAAATTTTAAATCGCGAAAAAGTATTTTCCTCCCATTCTTTTTGATAGTTATTGTATCATTGGAAATAATAGGAAAATAATAATGTGGAGGATAAAGTTGGAAATAGTGCTTATCTCGGTTGTATACCTTGAAAGCTTCATGATAGTCGTCAAATACAGCCTTAATTGTATCAGACAAAACGATTGTGTTTTTTGAGTTTGTTACATATCGCCATTTCCCACAATAATAAAATTCATTACAACAGAAATCATCTTTCATTATAAAGGATGAATCTTTATTGAATGTTAGCGTAACTTCCCAATCGCGCAAAGGTTTTATTGTAACAAATCGTCGATCCGTTATTTTGGATGAGCAGGATGTGAGCACTAATAATAGTGCAAATATTATTAAGATTTTCATAGTCATTTGGTATAAATAGGTGTACCGTTAGGCAGAGTTATACGTTTTATTAAGTCAACAGTAGTTTGATGTCGATCTGAGTTTTGAATAACATAATTTAATTGATTGTTAGTTCCCGTTAATCCTTGAACCTGGTTATTTAGATAATTAAGTTCTTCTTTTAAGGGTTCGACATTTGGTGCAAGTTTACCCGGAAAAGCATATTGCCTAAAGTAACCAGGCTGGTTAAGTTGTGCCAGGCTTGTAAATTTCTTTGAGTAGTTCGTCGTGACTTTTTCATTTTCTAAGCCCCCAATTATATCTCCCTTTAATGCCTGAAAACCATGTTTCAATTCATGCAATGCATTACCTAAATTCCCAGGTATAAAATGCATTGTGATTCTAAATAAATTGTCTGCCGCTGGTAATTCCAGTTCCCCATTTACTTTCTCATCTGGAAGTAATGAAAATGTATAATCAGGACTATCTCCCATTTTGATTAATGCTATTCCAACTTTACTTAGAACTTCAAGCCGCCAGGTTAATTCATCGACTTTTTGTTGCTCTTCTTCATTCAAAATACCAATAATAGCGGTGTTCCTATTCCGGACATTCTGTGCCTTGCAAGTGGGTGGCTCTGCGAAATTGCATTTTGTGCAACGGTGCATAGCAGGGATAGGAACAATAAAATTTGTTTCATCTAAGTGCTACTATAAATATGGAAACGGGTCAGGGATGGTATAGGATATCATCAGAGAACCAATGGTTTACGAATACAGGTAGTTTTTAAAATTCATGACAATGTTGATGGTATAAGGAAAACCCAGTCTATGGCTGGAATTAAGGGTAAAAGTATTTATTGTTGGAGAGAAATGTTATAACACAGACATGGGATTAATGAAAGATTTATGATAAAAATACGAACAATGGAGTGGTGTGATCTATTGGGTGGCCCAGGATTCCATCTGTGCTAATTCCCTATTGAAAGAGGGGCTTTGTTTTAATCCTTCATATAGCCATAAGGATATGTAAAGGGTACTTTTATATCAATTGGATATTGAGGTAGGCATAAAGTAATGAATTAGTACTTATTAAATGTCGTTGTCGGGTAATATTCCAGGCGAAAATCTTTACCTTGCAGTATAACCCCAAAAATTGTTTGTTATGGCTATTGTGAAGGATAATATTTTGCTGCAACTCGTGCGGGGAAGCCTCGGCGGTCAGCTTACGATTTACGAAAGGAACGGGCAGATTATCATGGCGAAGAAGCGTGGTCCGTCAAAAAATAAACCGTCAAAAAAACAGTTAGAAGCCAGGTATAAGTTGCGCGTAGCCGCGGCTTATGCGAAGGTGATTTTGGAAGATCCGGAGCTGAAGGCTTATTATAAGTCAAAGGCGGGTCCGGGGCAGAATGCGTATAATATGGCGGTAAAGGATGCTTACAGGTCGCCGGAGGTGCAGGGTATTGTGTTTGAGGATACGACGGTGGTGGTAACAGCGAAGGATGAGTTCAGGGTAGCGGAAGTACAGGTAAAGGTGTTTGATGCGGCGGGTGAGTTACAGGAAAGAGGGATGGCGGTGTTAGGTCGCAATGGTGTGGATTGGTATTATAAGGCGGGCATGTTGCCGGTGGGTGGGAAAGTGGTCATTGTGGCGGTGGATTTGCCGGGGAATGAGACGGTGAGGGAAGTGCGGTTGGAGTGATTGGTGGTGGTGAGTATGCAGGAGGATGAACGGTTGGAGCGATAAATTGTGGCGGTGGATTTGCCAGGGAATGAGATGGTGAGGGAAGTGTGGTTGAAGTGGTTGGTGGTGAGTATGCCTGAGATGTACGATTGGAGTAGCCAATGATGGTGGCAAATTTGACTGGGAATGAAACGGTGAGGGAAGTTCGCCTAAAATGATTAAGTATTGACGCAGATGATTTTTACCGCCTTGCAGGTGGCAACCGTAGTCTTATTGTTTGAAAATGCAATCCCTATAGCGATTAGCAGGGAACAGGTATTGTCTATTTCCAGATGGATAGGCGCTGTATCCTGCGTAAGCCACTCCGTACTTTGGCTCACACTGCTTGCAGTGAACGCCTGAAAATCTATGCTGACACCCAGGAGGAAAATCTTATAATATAAAGATTGTGCGGGCCAATTGATTGCCGGTTGGGGGATGGAGATGCTTATTTTGTTATCTACGGATGTGATGATGTCGGCAGGCAGATATTTTTCCAATGGATGATCCGGATCGAATGCATAGTTCTCAAAAACTTTTAAGTGTTCATGTAGAATCTGTCTTTCACCAATTGGGTGACAGGTATCTGCATGTATAACCTGGTGGAGAATGAATTTTGAAAGCCGGTAAAAACGCTGCCGGTCAGGAGCCATGAATGCTGCGCAAACCCGGATCAGTTTTGCCGCACGGATGGCAGTGGTGAATTCAGGGTTTATGGTTCTTTTGTTTGGTTTTTTTGATGTTTTTTTGGGAGGGTTTAATGGGAATATTTTATTTTTTGTTGTCATGGTTATTTTGAATTTATAGAATGATGAATGCTTAAATTTGTATGCCCGATTAAACCTTTGTAAAAGGCTTTGGCTGGATATTTCAAAGGAATTATTTCCTGTTTATTGTTATGCGTACTTTGAATTTATAAGGCGATGAATGCTTAAATTTGTATGCCCGATTACGCTTTTATAAAAGGCTTTGGATGGATGATTCAAGGAAAATAATCTCCTGTCTCTTACATCGAATTCTCAAAACAATCAATGCTTAAATTTATACACCCCAACTTACAATTATAAAGAATAAAATTACCGGCTATTGAACAATGACAAATATGAAAAATTTGGCAATCTTGAGAAATTCACTCCTGATGGCCAGTACGCATATTTATTCCACGAGGTGTTAAGAGCCAAAGCGCTAACCGTGATGATAGATGATTCTTCATCTACCGCTTACAGGTTGCTAAAAGACGCAAAGAATGCCCTGGGTAAACCGTCCACTTATAAATTGACCCTGGCGGAGTTTTGCGCTTACTACAAGGATCAGCGGCCCGAGTGGTTAGCCTATCGTTTTTGGAAATACAGGGCTGAGGAGTAAATAGATTTCAATTATGCATGAAGACATTTTTATTCGGAAAACCAATGGGGTATTCACGAAAGTGAATAGTCGTGACATGGTATTGCTGGAAGCCTGTGGTGGCTGCGTGAGGATAGTCACATCAAGCGTCGCTTACCTGGTAAACAGCACCCTTGCACAGTTAGAAGAAATATTGCCTGCAGCGCATTCTTGCAGGGTAAACAGGTCTTATGTAGTGGGGATGGATTATGTGATGGAATTTAGCATGGAGACAGTTTTTATATTGGATAAAGAACTTGCATTAGGGAAGACTTATGCACCGCATTTTTTCGAAAGAATAAAGGTGATCCTCTAATCTTCATCCCTCTATTTTCGATCGTTCAATCCCCATTTATCGATTCGCCAACAGATTTTCTATTTACCGGTTTATTCCTTTCTTACTATTGCAATCATACAGGCTGTGCCTGGGACGAGAGAGCGGCACCTCTTATCCCACTGTATACATTCCTCACATTTTAAAAATTAAAACAATGGCAAAATCAAATGCGATGGTCTGGAGGGAGACTTCCGGTACAGTTGGGAAAGAGTTGACCATCACTAAGAAAAGGTCTGGAAGCATCCAGATCGGAAAGCATCGTAGGGGTAACACGGTAGACCCTACGCAGAAGCAGCTCAACATCCAGAGCAGATTCAAAATGGGCACTATCTATGCCAAATCCATTTTGAAGTTACCCGATATCTATGCTTTATACAAGGCGGCGGCCGTGAAAGCAAAAAAGGACCAGTCGGCCTATAACCTGGCAGTAAGGGATGCGTTCATCGCGCCAGAAATCAGGAATATCACGACGGCTTTATACACCGGTGCTATCGGTAGTACGATAACGGTCAGGGCTATCGACGATTTCAGGGTAGCTGGTGTGAAGGTGTCTATCACGAATGCTGCGGGAGTGCTGATCGAGCAGGGAGATGCGGCGATGCATGCTAACGGCTTAGACTGGGTATATGTGGCAACCGTGCTGAATGATGCGCTGAAAGGTAGTGTGATTACTGCGATTGCGAGAGATCTACCCGCGAATGAGACGGTGGCGGATGTTGTGTTGTAATGTTTCCTGGAAATGAATGTTTGAACCCCCTGTTGTTAAATGTCGTTGCCTCCGTTCCCGGGGGCAACTTTTTGAATTAAAGGTGACGGGAGAACTCAATATAATCAAAGTGAATCTTTTAACAGCTAAAGCAGGCGTTTATTCATCAAAAGAGTTCGCCCCTAGTCTGGATTATGCAGGAAAAGATGGCGTTAACGTTTCACAAGGAGGCTCAATATTAGCTGAATTACCCTTCATACCAGAAACTCCTTTTGGAAAGCTCGCCGTCGGTGGGGCGTATGAGCATAGCTTTTATGGGCCGAAGATGACATAAGAGCTTATGATTATAAGCAGGATTATGGAGTTTACGTGGTAGTCCCTGTACCACAACTTACAAGTATGAATAATCTGGCAGATAAGGCGAAAAAGATGGAACAAAAAGGGATGAGTATGACTAAAACACCTAAATTTTCAGATAAAATAGGTAAGAATAAACAATTCTATGGAGTAGATTTGGGGATAGGAGCTGTTCATTGGGGGGGATGTTAATTTGAAATTAGGATTTAATAAATAAGACATTATGAAACGATTTTTTTGTTTGAGTTTTTTTTTAATACTTAGTTGTTCAGGAGTAATGTTAACTATAGCTAAATGTAAAACAAGGAATATAGATAGTTCGAAATCTCGTTTACATATGGCTGAATTTAAGGAATATGGATTTAAAATAGGTTACCCTGATGAATGGAAAAGGGGGAGCGAAGCAAATGTGTTATCGGTTTGTAAAATGAATTGCAAAGAAAGTCAGGTGTTTTGTCCCAAAATCGTATTAAATATTGTGGCCAAAAAGGAAGGAGCCTTATTGTCTAATTATGCCGATTTTTTTCTGAAAAAAGTAAAAGAGAAGTTGAATGATATGCACTCACTAAGCTCTCAAACTATGCTGGTTAATGGATACCAGTGCACGATATTAGATTTTCGAATGAGCGTAAGTGGTACGAATTTAGGCTCAACTAACGGTATTATTGATCTGGGTAACTTTATATTGTTTGTAAATTGTATGGGTGATAATGATCCTGTTGGAAATTACAGTCAATATCGGGCATTATTCAGCCAGGTGATTAAATCAGTTGCTAAAATTTAGTTTGGGCTTCCATTGAGTATCAAATGCTTTCATTTCTCTGGATAGATTTCCTAGATTGAAATTGATAGTACCATCATTAGTTTCCGTTGTACATATAGTAACATAAATAAGCATACAAAGGAAGCTAATGTTGGTGTCGTCATCCGCAACCACCTGTAATCTATCAGCCTCGCCAAAAGTTATTGCCTGTTTAATGTAATAGGCAAATTGCAATTGATTCTTAAAAAATGAAACTTTGTTTCCTTTGTGAACTATTATTTCGTAAGTATCATTGTTGAAATCAATTTCATAATGAGGAGCTTTTTTGGTCTTATAATACATGAATAGATTGTAAGTGTCGTTATTGTCAGAAAATGAGATTCGGAATTCTTCATCTGGAGAAAATGAAAAGAAGTAAGGCTTTAATCTAATTTCGGCAATGGTATTTTCATGTAGATCGAAAAGCTGCCATTTATAGTGTAATTTTTCAAGTCTTCTGCCGCCGAAAAATACTAACACATCGTTATCGCAATATTTTACCATGTTAAAGTTGTAATTCACAATTATTTTCATGCAGGTTAGGATTTTGGATTATTTAGCGCCAAAAACATAGGATGGAAATATTTCCATCCTGTACGAATGTATTCAAATATAGCAATAAGATTTATGGTTGTAGATTGAATAAATGACTAATCAAAATCATCAACTAGTAACTCAGCCATCAGAAAATTAGCAAACATAAATCATTAGATATGATACAGCGCTTAGGGTATTTTATCCATAAATGGGGATATCTGATATCAGTCGCAATAGGAGTTATACTTATTATAAGTACAATTGGTCTGGATATAAGAGGCGTAACGGAGGTTGAGTACTATGATGAAAGCAGGTCTCATACTGTACTCCCTATGCCAATAGAAGCTAATTACTTTGTAGGTGTACTAATCATTTCATTTGGAATTAAGAAGGAGTGGATATCAGAACTTCCGGTACAGTTGGGAAAGAGTTGACCATCACTAAGAAAAGGTCTGGAAGCATCCAGATCGGAAAGCATCGTAGGGGTAACACGGTAGACCCTACGCAGAAGCAGCTCAACATCCAGAGCAGATTCAAAATGGGTACTATCTATACCAAATCCATTTTGAAGTTACCCGATATCTATGCTTTATACAAGGCGGCGGCCGTGAAAGCAAAAAAGGACCAGTCGGCCTATAACCTGGCAGTAAGGGATGCGTTCGTCGCGCCAGAAATCAGGAATATCACGACGGCTTTATATACCGGTGCTATTGGTAGTACGATAACGGTCAGGGCTATCGATGATTTCAGGGTTGCTGGTGTGAAGGTGTCTATCACGAATGCTGCGGGAGTGCTGATCGAGCAGGGAGATGCGGCGATGCATGCTAACGGCTTAGACTGGGTATATGTGGCAACCGTGCTGAATGATGCGCTGAAAGGTAGTGTGATTACTGCGATTGCGAGAGATCTACCCGCGAATGAGACGGTGGCGGATGTTGTGTTGTAATGTTTCCTGGAAATGAATGTTTGAACCCCCTGTTGTTAAATGTCGTTGCCTCCGTTCCCCGGGGGCAACTTTTTTTGATAAAAAGGAAGTTTTTTCTGACAAAAGGGAGTTCCACTTATGGTACTATTCATATCCCTATTGAGTTTCAGGGGCGATAGTTCCACTTATGATACCCCTTTATACTTCAGTGGAATATGAAAACTTTGCAGCTGAATTAAAACTACATGCCATGAAACAAACACCAGGTTTTACCGAAACTTTATTATCAACAGCACGTACAGCCTTGTCAGATAACATTCCTTTGTTGGAAGAACTCCTCTCCGGGATGGAGTTCGGGGATATCGTCCCTGGTGCGATCCTGGAAGTGGCGCGAACGGTTGATGTGCCGCTTTATCGAACCTGTTATATGATAGAGCTGAGCGGACAGCTGCTGAATATTACCGGGAAAAGCAGGGAAGCTGCTGAAGAAGTTTTATACAGCATGAATTTTAACAACAAAGGATTCCTGGAGTATATGAAAGGGGTGTTGAAGGAAAATATTTATGCCTGCGAAACGTCTTATCAACAATTATTACAGGCCAGAGGGTGCTTGAAAATAATTTACCAGCGATCGGAGCTGCCGGGTTTTCATTACGATTCCAGGCAACGCTCAGTAAAGGTGTTTATGCTTGACTGGCTGGAGCATGAAATTGATTACCTGGAGGATAAAATCAATTATTCCTCCGTGTTATTGCAGTATGAGGGCGGCTGTAAAGTGAAGTTGAATATTTCTGTTAAGGAGCTGGCTGTTCTTTTGGGGCTGCTGATGAAAGATGACATGATACAGACTGACAGTGAGATTGAAATAGTGGAGTTCGTTGCCAGGCATTTTGCTACGAAAGACCGGGCGGAATTGTCAGCAGAAAATCTGCTAAGATATATGCACAATCTTCCGGCTGTTCCGGAACCTATCGGTCGCGTATTGCTTTCTTTTATTCGTCTGTTCAATATTGAAGAGGAGGGGGCAGCGGTAATGGATCCTTCATTTGAAAACGGAAAATTGCCATGATTACAACATTATCTTCTGAGGAATTACATCATGTGAAGACAGCGATGTTGGCAGAACAGCGTGAGAGAGCGGTGATGGGAGAACAGGGGGAGAGAGTGGTGTTGGGAGGACAGGGGGAGAGAGCAGTGTTGGGGGAACAGGGGGAGAGAGCGGTGTTGGCAGGCAAGGTGCAGCGCCTGGGTAATGCGTATTTAGGGAATGAGGGTGCGCATATCAATTACATTCATCACCTCAATTCCTTCTGGAAATGCGTTGCGAATGATTCCCGGTTGCGGCCTAATCATATCAGTTTGTACATGGCACTTTTTATTACCTGGAATGCTTATCGGTTCCGGCATCGTTTTCCGATCAAGCGCGAGCAGGTGATGAGGTCTTGTAAAATTGGATCTGCAAATACGTATACGCATTGTTTGAAATGGTTGCATAAGTGTGGGTATATTATTTATTACCCTTCTGGCCGTCCATATATTCCCTGCACCGTGAGTATTGCGGGGGTTGCGGAGGAGGCGGGGAGAAAGGGGGGATTGGCGGTGGTGGATATGGGCGGAGATGTTGGAAGTGATATGGGTGGTGAAGGTGTGATACGTGCAGTTGTTGGTGTTGATAGGCGCAGAGGCAACATTCATAGAGACGTTGGAAGTGATATGGATGGTGAACGTGTGATACGTGCAGTTGTTGGTGCTGATGGGCGCAGAGGTGATATTCATAGAGACCTTGGAAGTGATATGGGTGGTGAACGTGTGATACGTAGAGATGTTGGTGCTGATAGGCGCGGAGGCGATATTCATAGAGACGTTGGAAGTGATATGGATGGTGAACGTGTGATACATGCAGTTGTTGGTGTTGATAGGCGCGGAGGCGACATTCATAGAGACGTTGGAAGTGATATGGATGGTGAACGTGTGATACGTGCAGTTGTTGGTGTTGATAGGCGCGGAGGCGATATTCATAGAGACGTTGGAAGTGATGTGGGTGGTGAAAGTGAGATACGTAGAGATGTTGGGATTAATATTCGTAGAGGTGTTGGAATTGAAATGCCTGCCAGTGCCGAAACTGATATACGTCCGGGTATTGAAACTGGTATCCATACAGGTACTAAAACTGGCACTCATACAGGTACTAAAACTGATACAAGCACAGATCTCAAAACTGATACCCATACACGTACTAAAACTAATACAAGAACAGATCTCAAAACTGATACTCATACACGTGCTAAAACTGGTACAAGCACAGATCTCAAAACTGATACTCATACACGTGCTAAAACTGGTACAAGCACAGATCTCAAAACTGATACCCATACACGTACTAAAACTGATACAAGCGCAGATCTCAAAACTAATACCCATACACGTACTAAAACTGATACAAGCACAGATCTCAAAACTGATACCCATACAGGTACTAAAACTGATACAGGTACAGTCGCAGAATTGCGACACAATTATTTAAACAAACAAATAGTCTTTAAAACGGAGGGTAAACAGGCACCCGCAAAAAGAAATGATTTATTCATTTCAAAAAAAGAAAAGCCAACAATAGAGGCCGTCCTGGAATGGTTTGCGCAAAGAGAAGTAACATCCCGGGAGGCCCGGCGGTTTTTTTATCACTATGAGGCGATCAGCTGGACCCTCAGTGGGCAGCCGATAATGGATTGGGAGGCCGCGGCGGCTAAATGGTCAGAGAATATAAAACCAAATAAAAATGGGAAATCAGGAAAATCTCACACCAATGTCACAAGGTCCTATAGCGACCCCTTATGATTATCATTTTCTGCTACAGTATGTCTCAAAACTGAGGAAAGATATGTTTGGGCGTGATTTCATAATCGATGATGTTGACAAGCCGGTTATTACCAAGCTGTTAGCCTATTTCCTGAAAGACAAGACCGTAGCAGAAGCGGAAGGACTGGATCTGAAAAAGGGCGTCCTGCTGATGGGGCCAACGGGTTGTGGCAAAACTGCGATCATGAAGATCATGAGTAATTTTTGTGCGGCGAAGGATCGGCTGGAGTTTCGTTCAAGCAATGAGGTGGTATTAGATTTTGACACGAGAGCGTATGAAGCGATTATCCAATTTACAAAAAAGTCTTTTTACTCAACCGGGCATCCTCGTGTGTATTGCTTTGATGATTTGGGTTTGGAGCCGGATGGACATCATTATGGTAAAAGTGTGAATGTGATGAGAGAAGTGCTCTTATCCAGGTATAATTATTTTATATCGCGGCGAATGATAACGCATGTGACTACGAAATTGTACAGTGAGGAGCTGGGAGAGAGATATGGGGAGCATATTCGCAGCAGGATGCGGGAGATGTTTAACCGGGTTTTATATGTGGATAGCTCGCCGGATAAACGGCATTAGGGCTAAGGTGGATTAGTGTTTGTGAGGGATTTTTGGGAGAGTAGTTTGTCAGTCAACGAGAGGTGAAAGGGCCCGGTAGTCGTGCCGGGCCTGATATTGCAGATGTGATGGTGGTGAGATAGTGGGAGATGGGGAGGTAGGAGATGAGTTGCGCTGGTTGATTTGGTGGGGGCTGATATGGAGACGTGAGGGTGATCTTGTAGTGGTGGATTTATTAAGAGATAAGGAATGGAACTCATGGATTTGCGGATCTGATATTCCGATGTTTTAGAATTGGGTTTAGGGAATAAAAGCATATGGACAGCTAGTGTTATGACTTGCGCTGGTATTCTTGCCGGTGCTAATATTGAAATTTTTGCCGTAATGGGTATGAGAAGAAATATTCAAATTTTTACCGTAATGGGTATGAGAAGAAAATGTTTTGAATTGAACGGACTAGGACATTGTTGTTAGAGCTCATTGCATAAATAGGTATTCCCAGCTGATAATCAATACATAAATAGTAATTATGAAATGAGTTCTGGTTTAAGCTTCGCTGATATTGAAAATAACATAGTGAATTAGTTGTTCCTGGATAAATGATGTTATGACCTGCCCTGGTATTCCTACCGGGGCGTTTAAAAAATATTTTCATGGCGGATGGAATGCCTGGGTATTTTATTAGCCTGATTTACAAAGTGCATTATGGTTAATAGGTGTTCGATGGTAAGGGCCTGGTAATCCTGCCGGGCCTGAATTAAAATATTCTTAGTGTTACATAACGGGTATGCCTATTACACTTTTGTTTAAATTTTTTTAGGATAAAAAATGGATATGTGAAAGTGGTCGGTATTCTTATAGGGCCTGATTATAAATGATTTACCAGGTTACCTGGCGAATCTATAAAAGGGCCTGGTATCCCTATCGCGACCGAATAAAAATATTCTATTTGGGTTAAAAAGGTCAAGATGTAAAAGGGCCTGGTATTCTTACCGGGCTCAATTTCAATAGCACTCATATGCATATATTTAGAATTATCTCCACTGTACTCCCGGCTGCAGTCAATTATTGTTATTTCATATATTCCTCACATTTTAAATTTGCTATGATGAATCCTGTACTCATTCCACAAGTGGTGACGACCGATTGCATATGCATCCGTGGCCGGGTGTATCGATGATTCGACCGGGTGCAATGGTCGTCTTGTTAGTAAACCCATTATTAACGACCACATTGTATCCTCCATGAATATTCACTTTAATTTGCAAATACAACTCGCTGCGTTCTGGAAAACCCGGATGTCAGACAGGAACATAAAGCCTCATCATGTTATGCTATATATCAACCTTCTGTTGAAATGGCAGGAACAGGAGCATAACCTGGTACTCCACATTACGTCTTATGAAATGTGTAATGAATCCAATCTTGGAAGCAGGAGTAACTATTTCCGTTATATGAGGGAGCTCCTTGAATGGGGCTACATCAATGGTTACCGCAAAGGTACCAACGGAGCAGTAGTAGAGATGAAATTCCTATACAACCCTGCAGACGGGCAGATTGTACCCTTACCCCGTACAAAGAGCAGGTAGCAGGGGGATGAGGATGTTTGGAGCTGTAATGGAAATATAGAAGTACAAGGTTGCTTCCCGGGTGGTGCCGGGAGGCAACCTTTTCGTTTTTGATGGGATGACTATGGGAGCTGTTGGTGTGTTTTGTGGATGGATTGAAGGTGGCGTAGAGCGGCAAACTTTTACGTACCTACGAAGAATATGTGCTGGTAATTCATTGATCCGAATCGATCAGGGCGCAGCAATGAAGGAAGGCAACTCTTACATTCAGACTGATATTTATCATTGAAATATAAATCAATAGTACATGTTTGTGTTATTTACTTTTGCCATCTCTTATTCTACATTTGTCACTGGTATCTATATACGCCGATGTTAAGCCCTTGCAAAATATTGATATTCCTATAATTTTATGTGCATTAACTGTTAGCTTAAATCCTCGTAATTTTATTGTTATACCTGGGAGCAGTCAATAAGAATGCTACTTTTATTCCTTAGAAATGGATGCCCTTATTACCTATTGCGGGCGGATTGTTTGTGTAATGATTTTATCGTTACCTGTCTACCCGGTGCATACCCAGTCAGGGTTCAGAGGTACCACTACCCGCAATTGATAATACAGAAGTTAAAAAGCCAGATTCGTTTTTATAATTACTGTGTCCAGAAATTTGATAAAACAGCTGAAAATAAAACTAATTAAATGAAAAAAGTACCAATAGTTACTTTACTTTTTATAGTTATATGCTCTTCACTGGCTCTTGGGCAGGGCAAACTTGTAAAAGAATATGCTTATACCAGTCTTACGCAATGGGGAGAGCCTATGCCGATGACTGTGTACTATATTATAGATTCAGCAAATACCATTTTACATCATCAAAAAACATATTACCGTCTAACAATTGCAACAGACACATCCGGATATACGGGTTATATCGCTTTGAATCTAAAGAAAAGGAAAATAGAATTTATTAGTAAATACTATAATGATAAAAACTATGATTCATTAACCCACCGGATGAAAGTTGGGATACCAATTTTCCAATTTAAAACTGCTCATACTCCTAAAATATACTATGCAGGCTTTTTGGGGGATTTAATTAAAGTACACAGTAAGGAGATGCTTGATGAACATGGCTCAAAATGTTATAAAATGGAGTTGGATCAATTTGGTCCAATTCCAAGTGAGAATATAGTTGTTGGGAGTCTTATTTTTTGTGATTTATCGGTATATCCCGAATATATCAATTTTATTGATCCATTTGCTGGTAGCGTAAAATGTATGGCAAAGTAATCTCCGTATTAGGAATATGTTTACAATTCCGAACGACTCATTTTAAAAGTATATTAATGAAAAATGGCCCGGATGAGGAGCTCAATCCCTTGAATTATACAATGTACTACTTATAACGCCAGGAATTTATGTACATGAGAGACGCCTCAGGGATTACTCAGTTCACAACAGATGATAGTAATCAGTTTTTTGGAAAGTTTTGCATCATTTACCTGGAAGCGGTGGAGGTTTTGTAGTTTGGGGGAAATAACGGTTTTATTAAAGTATAAATATATATTGTATGACACTTCGGGATATAATTGCTGGAATCGACACGATCGATAGAGACTTAACTATTTATTTCCAAGACCTATCTAATCCTGCATCGGAAGCAATTCTCCTGGAACAGGATGAAGATGGTAGTATTTTAAGAACATACAATGGACAAGAGTACCATTTATTTGCTTGAAGTATTTTTGGCAAAAGAAATTATGGACGATTTTGTTGTAACCCAGGGAAGAAAACCTTCTGTCGAGGAAGCGCTAAATTGGGTTTATGACTATGGCGTTAATGATGGTTGATGCCTATACCACTTATTTAAAAGCTGAAAAGTATTATTGGGGAGATTAGATTTCCAGGATGAACTAACGTGTCCTTACTATAATTCAATTCATTAATGAGAATTTCACGAAAGAACCAGACTTGAACTATATGGTACTTGTTACTTGTAGGGATTGCGAGGTTGGGCATTTTTAGTATAAGCGTTAAGGATCGTTTCGGAAAACATCTATAGCGTAGAAATGAATGATAATTTTTCAATCAATAATAGTCCATTAAGTATTACCGCTGTTTGGAATCACCTTAAAAGAGATTGTGTCAGAAGTTGGCGCATTGTTCATTGAAAATATTGTGTTGGGAGAATTAATTAGGACAGGATATAAAGATAATATTACCTTGCAACCATATTATTCTACAGGATTTCAACTTAAATATGATTATGATGCAAAAAAGGAATGAAAACTATCTCAAAATTAGGGAATGATTATTATTTATTTGATAAAAAGATCCTAAATTATTCCAACAAGATCTTAATTTATATGAAAATTTGGGCATTAATACTAAGTAGTTTATTCGCTTTCTCCATAAATGCTAACGCACAATCTTATATTTTTGTTGATAGTTCAACGCTGAGACAGTCATACCTTAAGACGGAAGATATTAGTTTACAGGAAGACTTTTTTGTCATGCTAATAATCGCTGATGGTAGCAAGAGCTACGCCAAATTAATTAGGAAGGGAAAGGAATATTTTATTGAATCTAAGAAAGATGATGGCGAAAAATGTTTAATGAAAATAGAGAAGGAACTGCCCCTTTTGGATTCTTTTCATATACCTAGTTACGATTATTTGATTATTAATGGTAAGGAAGTACATCATTATTTTGATATGCTAATAATGGGAAGTAAAAATAGTTACGCAAGCTTTATCCCTTACAATTCAAGTATTTATTTGAACAGAGACTGTATTATTGACCTTGGTGGTGATATTGCAGCTTTATATGAGATTTTTGAGGAGGCTTATGCATATTTTGAAAAAAATAAGAAGTAATAGATACATCATAATTGATATTTACCTGACACAAAGAACAATCAATTCCTTCCACTTCTAAAAGTGTCTCAGACCGATTTATTATGCAAATATCGATTCTCTTGTATTTTATAAATTTTGCTGCCTTTAGAAGTGACATGTAGGATAAACCTACTGGATTGGCCTCGAATGACAATTCCTGATCTCCTAAGAAACTAATTTCAAAATTACCGAGCATGCTTTGATTTTATAATTAAAATGTTTTTGGCAAGGCTTGCCCAAGAGGCCCACGCATGTATATTTGATAATGTGAAGATACCAAGGATCTTTCAATATCTAATGCAGTTGCCCTGTCTGGTGCTTTGAACAATATCTTGTACCCAATAAGTAAATTTGGCCACCGGCTTCTGTATTCAGCTAACTGGCTTGCTGGGCGGCTACTTCTGCCATATTTCGTATTATAGGCCTGATCTGAAATGCTATATTTTATCGTTACATATCCATATGCAAGAGATACATCTGAAATAAAAGATGTAATTATGATTTATCCATCAGGCCTAAAATACCGTTGTATTTTAGGTGTTGTTAGCGCAACTGTTCCTGAACTCTCAAAAGCTCCTTTGCTACAATGAAAAAGATTTTACGATCCATAGCCTATAGTTTAATTCATTAGATATTAACTTTGTACACAGAGATAAAGGACAGTAATATGGTTTAATGGCAAAAGAGCTGTGGCTCCTTTGCTGCTGCTTTGAAAAACTTTAATATGAATAAGCGTACAGCTATTATTATAATCGTTTTTTAATTGGGGGCGAATAATGGTTTTATTCAAGTAAAAATATAGACAGTATGATTCTTCGGGATATAATTGTTGGAATCGACACAATAGACAGGGCCTTAACTATTTATATGCAAGATCTATCAAATCCTGCATCAGAAGCAATTCTCCTGGAACAGGATGAAGATAGCAGTATTTTAAGAACATACAATGGACAAGAGTACCATTATTTACTTGAAGTATTTTTGGCAAAGGAAGTTATAGAAGATTTTGTTGTAATCCAGGGAAGAAAACCTTCTATCGAAGAAGCGCTAAAGAGGGTTTATGACTATGGAGTGAATGATGCTTGATGCCTATACCACTTATTTAAAAAGCTGAAAAGTATTATTGGGGGGATTAGATTTCCAGGATGAACTAACGTGTCCTTACCTTTCTCCAATTAGTAATAAAATATGCTTAATAAGTTTTGTAATTAGTTTTTATTCTATGATTTTACGCCATCAATCCATTTTAACCGTATCTGTCAGTGAACTACCTTAACCCTTTTTCTTTGATCCAAAAAGTATCTATGTCATAATTAAACCCATTCGAGAAAGCTCTTATACCCGAATACCTATAAGGTCGTATTCCCAATCACAACTGCTTAATTAACAAGTTGAAGTATCTATACATAATATTATTCTTCCTTACCGCAGGGAGCCTGGATACCTATGCTCAATTACAACGTAGTACCTCGTTGCCTGGTGCCCCTGGTAAAGGTTCCATAGTTGCATTTCCTCGTGGTATTAAGCAATCTTCCGGCGAAGTGTTCTACTTATTAGCAACAGATACCGCTGGAAATATTAATCTGGTACCATTACACGGCAATCAGCACTATGATTCAGTTGCCAGGCCTCGCGACCCACGCAAGCCTTTCCTGAAGGTGCATGGAAATGTTATCTATGATTACTACTATCAATCCGGCGTTGATACTCCCTATCAGCAAAAAGATATTTATCAGCATACTGTACAAACTTACCTCGACTTTACTATCAGAGATCAGTACCCGGTACGTGTTGGGTTTACTACTGCAAGAGGGAATTCAACCCTGTTCCGAAATATCACTGGCCTGAATATGCAATATACCAGCAGCGACTTTAAAAGCCTGCTATGGGAGAAATTGCAAAAATGGGATGTATCCCGCTATACAAAGATGCAGGATCTGCAATACGAAAAGCGCTCCCTCGATGCCGAAGCTTTTAAGCTAAACCAGCTTAGAGTCGATATTGATGGTCCTGCAGCCATCCAACGGCGGGTAGAAGCAAAAGAACGGGCGCTGTACGGCAAGAAGCCTAATCTTAATCTGGATACATTACCACATCCGAACCTAAATCTGGTACTCAAAAATAAGCCCAGGCTGAAGTTATCATCCGACAGCTCATTAGAGGATGAATATGCTGCTAAAAGACGCCAAATAGATTCACTTGAAAAAAGAGTCAAAAAATTGGATAGCCTTTACCGATTACATCAATCCCAGATAGGCGATGTAAATGGAAGCCTGCTATCGAAACTTATGGCTAGTCGTAATAATGAAGAACTGACCGCCACATTGAAGGAGATGAATCTCCCTGATACCGTTTTGCCTAAAGGGTACAAAACCCTGCTTGCTATCCGGACGATTGCTCTGGGGCGAACATTGGTAGACTACTCTGAACTAACCGCCAAAAACATCAGCATTCAGGGAGGACAGGTGGAATATAACCCTTCCTGGTATGCCGCCGTCGCAACAGGTGTCATTGATTATCGGTTCAGGAATTATGTTGTCAATAACGATGGCCCCAAACAATACCTGTCATTATTCAAAGCTGGCTATGGCATGAAAGAAGGGAACCATGTGTATTTCACATATTATATGGGTAAAAGGCAGCTTTATAACCAGCATACCGATTCTGCTGGTTCCCGTTACCCAGACTACAACATCATAGGAATTGCCCTGGAAGGCCGTTGGCAGTTAACAAAAAACTTATTCCTTACAGGAGAAGTGGCGAAATCTTCTCTTCCATATT
This sequence comes from Chitinophaga sancti, assembly GCF_034424315.1. Lineage (GTDB taxonomy): Bacteria > Bacteroidota > Bacteroidia > Chitinophagales > Chitinophagaceae > Chitinophaga > Chitinophaga sancti. Next base: position 1,209,269 of record NZ_CP139972.1, on the reverse strand, counting down.
ATCAGGCAGCTAAAGATGAGAGTAAAGCGCAAAGCCTGCTGAAGTTCAGTGACCGGAGAAATGAGGCCTGGTCTATTGCAGCAAACGCTTTCATCCCTGCTACCAAAACTAAACTCACAGGTACCTACAAGTTATTAGGTGCCGGTTTTCAGTCTTTCAGCCTGTATACTACAGGTTCAAAACAAATAGCCTGGAATGTAAGAATTGACCAACCTTTCTTCAGACAGCAGTTGCTCGTCACTGCAGCTATAAGAAAAAATGACTACACAAGTCAGTTCCAGCAGGCCAACTATAATAGTAATACCATCTTCAAAACCCTCCAGGCTACATTGAGAATAAAAAATTATCCGGTAGTCAGCATCGGTTATTACCCAAGTTCACAGCTTACCAAACTGACTGAGGGAGCCCTGGTGGAGAATACTTTCTATACATTAGTCGGTACAGTTAGTCATTTCTATAAGGTAAAGAGGATAACGATGAACTCTATGCTATCGTACACCCGCTTCTATAATAAGATGACTGACAGTAGCTTTGTCTACTTTAATACAAAGAACATCCTGCTCAATCATAGCATGTTCCTCGGACGCTTTACTATACAAGGCACCGGATCTGCTGCACTCAATAGCGACTATAACCTGTATGGCGCAGATGGTAATGTACAATATCAGGTACGTACCTGGCTGGATATAGGGGGAGGGGTGAAATACAGTTATCAGACAGTGTACGAACTTCGCCAGGTAGGCTACACAGCTAACTTTCGAGTGAATATTCCTTACTTCGGACAGGTTGAAATGATGGCAGACAAAGGCTTTATACCTGGCGCTCAAAGGCGGCTGGTTTCAAATAATACAGGCAGAATTACCTTTACTAAAATATTTTAAATGAGACATTTCATACTGATAGCCCTGGTAATGCTATCCTTACGCGCCACTGCACAAGTTAGTATGACAGTGCAGCTACCTCCAACCGGTGTAATGCAGAGAGCACAGTTGTGGAATATCCTGTTGGTGTCTGGATCTACATCTCCTATACTTGTACAGGTAGAGATACGTGTTACTGATGCCCGTACCAATCAACCAGTATTGACTGGTGCTTCCCGGACATTTGTGTTAAACAAAGGGGCGAAGCAGTTACAGGTAGGCGATGTATCGCCGGTCAGCTATGAATATTTATCTGCAGCTGCTGACCGTAGTGCAAATGGTATGCTCACAGCAGGGAGCTACCTTGCCTGCTATACCGTAATTAGGAGAATAGGCGACGCCTGGAGTGTAATAGGCGAAGACTGTATACCCTTTGCTGTAGAACCAGTGAGCCCTCCGATCTTAAATGCGCCTGCTAATGAAAGTATTGTGGAAGAGAGCTTACCGCAATTCAGCTGGTTGCCACCTGCTCCACAGGCAATCTTCAGTGATCTGAACTACGATTTTACCATTGTTGAATTGCGTAATGGTCAGTCAGCCGCGGAAGCAATACAACAGAATATACCAGTATATCGTGCTGCATATAACAAGAACATGTTTCTTAATTACCCCGCCTCAGCAGTACAATTAGACACCGCTAAAAAGTATGCCTGGACCGTCGTTGCTAACAATGGAAACCAGTTTGCTGCACAGGCAGAGATCTGGACATTTAAATTGAAGGGAGTGCATGCTGAAAAAATAAACATTGAAGAAGCTGCTTACGTACAGTTGAAAAGAGGATTGGATGCGCCACTCGTTACCTGTTCCGGTACCTTACAATTGAGCTATAGCAATGATCCGGGTGATAATACCGTGAAATACGAAATTATTAACCTGGATGAAAGTAAGAAGGTCGTGCAATCAGGAATGCTTTCTTTGAACCGTGGTCCTAACCAGCTCAAGGTGGTATTGAATAATAGTTTTACTACCGGACATTCTTACCTGTTTCATATCCTGAACGGAAGACTTGAATACTGGAATACAAAATTTATTTATAATAAAAAATAAGAGCCTAAATGATCTTAAAACATGTCGCAGGAAGTAAGCGATTTATTGCTTCACTGATGCTTGTTGTGCTCTATATTGAGACGATTATCCCCTCCTATGCATTAGGCATGCCTGTAGTTGTGAGACGAATGGTGAAGCCCTCTGCAGCACCACTGATCCTACATGAGAAAGAGAATGCACCATTTGCTGCTGCGAGGAAAGTTTTGACACCGTTAGCTGCTAATGCCTTTACACCTGCTGCAGCCAAAGGAGCCATCGGTGGTCCAACCCAACCAGAAAGCCAGGCTTTCCACTCTGTTAGCGATGACAATATGGTCGACCTGTTTTCCGGTGATTTCAGTTATAACGTTCCCCTCATGGATGTGGGTGGATATCCTTTAGCATTAGGTTATAACAGTGGTGTAGGTATGAGTGAAGATGCCAGCTGGGTAGGCCTGGGCTGGAACCTGAATCCCGGTTCCATTACCCGTACCTTACGTGGCTTGCCAGATGACTTCAGTGGCGCAGAATCTGTTACCAAAACAACCTCCGTCAAGGCCAATACCACCGTTGGCGTCAATGTGTCGCTGTCACAGGAAACGATTGGGGTGCCTATTACCAGTAAAATATTCAATCTTGGCGCCTCCGCGGGTATTGTATATAATAATTACAGGGGTTGGGGAACGTCGGCTGGTTTGAGCCCAAGTATCAACTCCGGCTCAAGTTCAATGGGTAGACTTACCGCTGGATTATCTATTACAAATAGTTCTATGGACGGAGTGAGTGTTGATCCTAACCTGGAACTACAATTGTCCAATAAGGAACGGACTATGACCGGAAGTCTGGATTTAAGTACTGGTTATAATACAAGATCAGGCTTAAAAAGCCTGGATTTAGGATTGGGCGTACAGCAGTATAACACGGAAGGCAAAAACGCGAGGTCTCATGCAGACAGAACGTTGGTGTCCTATGCTTACCCAAGCTATTTACCCAGCCCGTCAATACCTTTTACAAACACAAACCTGACCCTAACAGTAAAAGGCGGTACTGAAATTTTGGGTACAAATATCGCAGGTGCAATCACGGGTTATGTCTCTGTACAGAGTATTGCTTCAGGCGACCGTACACAATCTTTTCCTGCCTATGGTTATCTCAACTACCAGAAGTCAGGTAAGAATACCGCAGTATTACTTGATTTCAACAGGGAAAAGGATCTTCCATATAAAGAGAAGCCGGTAGTACCCAATATAGGTATACCTTCTTATACTTACGATGTATTTGGTATCTCAGGCGAAGGCATTGGCGGTACCTTTAGGGCTTATCGTAGTGATGTAGGGCATATATTTGATCATTACAGTAAAACCAAGTCTCATAGCGGAAATGTCAGTGCTGATTTAGGCGCTACTGCTATTGCCCACGCGGGTGCGGATCTCACCTATACTTATTCCCACACCGAAACGGGGGAATGGAGCAAAAATAATAAGATGGCCGGCAAAACGGCGTTCAGCAGCTCTTATGGCACTTATGAAGCGTCCTATTTCCGCAATCCGGGCGAAATGACGGTAAACGATAAGGATTATTATAATAATCTGGGAGGGGATGATGTAGTGGCTGTTAATATCTATCATAACGGTAACAGTGATCCTACGCTGTTGGCAAAAGATACAATCAATAGATTCAATAACTCAACGCTTGTTAGCAAGCAGGCGATTAATAATAGTACCTATAATAAGACTGCAAGAGATAAGCGCACACAGGTGATTTCTTATCTTACAGCAGCAGAAGCCAGTTTAGCCGGTTTCCCAAAGTATATCGAAAATTACACTGAAAATACTTACACTGCTAATGCATGTGCGCAGGAAATAATAGATACAGATAGTGTTGCAAGTGGTTTAAGAGGAGAATATTTCACAGATAAAAATTTTGGAAATATATCATTCCAGAGAACTGATTCTGTGATAAACATGTTAACCAAGTCCAATTTCCAAAAAACTCCCGGTGTTACAGAATTGGATAATAACTTTTCCGTTCGCTGGACTGGTCGTATCAAAGCGCCGGTGAGTGGCAGATATGCCTTTTATGTGAAGAGTGATGACGGTATGAGATTATACCTGGATGGTGTCAACGTTAAATCCAACTGGAATGTCCATGACGTCAAAACGGATACTGTATTTGTAAACCTGGTAGCAGGAGAGTTCTATACAGTGAGAATGGATTATTTCCAGGAAGGCGGCAATACAGTAGCTACGCTGGAATGGTCATATCCTTCACAATCTCGTAGTGTGATTCCTAAAAAATATCTTTATTTACCAGCATCCAATGATAACGTAACCTATGGTAATGTTACCCTTGAAAAAAGGGTGAACAGTTTCCGTTTGGATAACCATATTTCCGAAATCAATGTGCTGAATACCGGTGGACAGCGGTATGTGTACGGTATTCCAGTATACAACCTGAAGCAAACTGAAACAACATTTTCTGTGGATGAAGGCAAAGGTAGCCTGGCTACAGGCCTGGTAGAATATAATCGTGGTACTGACAATACAGTAGATAATAACCAGGGAAATGATCACTATTTTTCCAGTGAGGTTACACCAGCCTATGCGCATACATTCCTGCTGACAGCAGTATTGTCATCAGACTATAAGGACCTTACCGGAAACGGTATAACCGCAGATGATCCCGGCAATGCGATCAAATTTAACTATACCAAAATTGCTGGTCTTGTTAATCCATCTAACTGGCGTGCACCGATCGGTGTAAATAAAGCAAACTATAGCGAAGGGATGCGTACAGACAACCGTGATGGCAAGGGAAGCTATGTTCACGGCCAGAAAGAATTATGGTATTTGAATTCAATTGAGTCAAAGACCATGATTGCTGTCTTTAAAATGAGTAACCGCGATGACTTGCAGGATATAGGTGAAAATGGTGAGATGTCTGGCAGTAAAGCCCGTAAGCTAGATGAGATCAACCTGTACACAAAGGCAGAGTTTATGAAGAAAAACCCTAAGCCTTTGAAGACGGTCCATTTTAAATATTCTTATAAACTCTGTCCTGGAATTAACAGCAGCAATCCATCCGTAGGAAAGCTCACACTTGACTCCCTATACTTTACCTATAATAATAACAAAAAAGGACAGCGTCATCCCTACATATTCCATTATAATGCAGGTACAACACCTTATAACAGTAAGAACGTGGACCGCTGGGGAGTATATAAACCTGCCAGTCAGAATCCTGCCCAATTGAATAACAGCGATTATCCATATGCTATCCAGGATAGCACACTTGCGTCAGCAAATGTTGCAGTATGGGCACTGGATTCAATTATAATACCTTCCGGTGGCCGAATGAAAATAGATTACGAAGGAGATGACTACGCGTTTGTTCAAAATAAACGTGCAGCGCAGTTGTTTACAATCGCAGGGTTTACAAAGAATAGCCCGGACATTAATACAAATCTTACAGACCTCAGTCATTACTTATACCAGGGTGGAAGTGATTTCCAGTATATATCAGTGAACGTACCAAGAGCTGTCAGTAGTAAACGGGAAATAAGTAAATGGTACCTCGATGGATTAACCAAAGTTTATTTCCGCCTGTATGTGAACATGCCTGGTGATAAATATGGCAGTGGTGCAGAATATGTACCTGGTTATGCTTCACTGGATACAAGCAGTTACGGTTATTTTAACGGAGGTAACACCATCTGGATAAAAGTAAAAGCCATCAATAACAGCGGGGAGATTGGCATGTCAGATAGCAAATACAGCCCACTGACAAAGGCCGCGCTTTCCTTCCTGCGTCTGAATCTTCCTTCCAAAGCATATCCTGGTTCTGAAACAGGTGATGACATTAGTTGGTCTGACCTGATAAAAGTAATTGCATCCAGTGCAGGCAATATTCTGACTGCAATCTCAGGTTTTGATGATGGTGCACGTTCAAAAGGTTGGGCGCAGGTAGTGCAGACAGATCGTAGCTTTGTTCGCCTGAACAACCCTTATTTTAAGAAATATGGTGGTGGTATTCGTGTAAAACGTGTCACTATCTACGATTATTGGGATAAAATGACAGGCCAGAAACAGTCCATGTATGGCCAGGAATACAACTATACTACCACTCGTACTGTCAACGGAAAGGATGAAACCATTAGTAGTGGTGTAGCTACTTATGAGCCTATGATCGGTGGAGAAGAAAATCCATGGCGAGAGCCGATAGAATATACCCAGCAGGTATCGGCCTTAGCACCTGTTTCCAGTGGTTATGTAGAAGCTCCGTTGGGTGAATCATTCTTCCCTTCCCCTTCTATAGGATATAGTAGGGTAAGGGTAAGGACGATCAATGCAAAAAATACCCGTTCTGCAAACGGATTTGCTGAAACCTGTTTTTATACCGCGTATGATTTTCCTACGCTGGTAGATAGATCTACCCTGGATAAAATCCGATTCAAGCCATCCCTGACCAATTTACTGCGTATCAATTCCCGTCATTATATAGCCGTCACCCAGGGCTTTAAGGTGGAATTGAATGATATGCATGGTAAAAAGAAATCAGAAGCTACCTATTCAGAATTGGACGATAAGAAGGCAGTTACCGAAACAAAGTATAATTATAAGGTGGATAACGCGAATGCAACATTCAAACACCTGAATAATACGGTGATGGTAATGAAGCCCAATGGAGATATTGATGAGAGTGCAGTGGTAGGAAAGGATATGGAGTTGATGATGGATATGCGTCAGCAACGTTCCCTGAGTACGTCCTGGAATGCCCAGATAAACGGGGATATGTTTTATTTCCTGTGGCCTCCGGTGTTATTTATCCCTATGTTGTTAAATGTATACAACCGGGAAGAAACGGTGTTTCGTTCTTCTGCTGTGTCAAAAGTAATATACAGGCATGGTGTATTGGACAATGTGGAAGCGACTGATAAAGGAAGCACTGTGACTACCCGTAACCTTCTGTATGATAGCGAAACAGGTGCTGCCATTTTGAATAGTACCCAGAATGAATGGGGTGACTCGATATATACATTTACCTTACCTGCGGGTTGGGCCTATGATGGCATGAGTGGTGCCTACAAGAATATAGATGTTATACTTGATAGTATCTATATCAACCAGGGACGTATTACAAAAGGCATTCCTGCTGGTAAAAAAGTAACAGACTATTTTGCTACGGGTGATAGAATACTGATCTATTCAAGAGAAAAAACAGGCGGGGATGATTGTACGCCGGATATCGCGACTTTCCCTAAACCAGGTGTTATTTATACAGTAGATGCAAATGTACAGCGTGGAGGAGAGCCTGATTTGTACTTTGTAGATGAAAACGGACAGCCGTTTACAGGTAATAGCGTATCATTAAAAGTGTTACAATCTGGTAGAAAGAATCTCAGTGGGTTCGTCAACAATATCACATTATTGGCTAATCCCGTTGTCAAAGATCCCATCTCAGGTAAGAATAGTCTCGTTATAAATAATACTTCCAGGGTAATTAATGCTTCTGCGGTTGAATATAACGGACTGTGGAAAGTAGCGGACAGTCGTAAGGCTGGAACCGTATTGGCTTGCCTGCAGGGCCCTAATTTACCTTATTCAGGAGACAGTACAAAGTGTAACACAAACACTACTATCTATTATAATCATAGGTATTCAAAGAGCTATACGCCTGATTGTGCAACCGGAGTAGCTGCGTACCAGGTCACGTATGTGGTACCCGCAAACAAATATCCCTCATTAATCAATCAGGATAGTGCAGATGCCAGGGCAATAAGAGACCTGGATAGTAATGGAAAGAATTATGCAAATGCTCATGCTACTTGTGTCGCAAAGGATTCTATCTGGATTTTAGTGACTGCAGGTTCATTTCAATCGACCAGTAATCGGGCTTCTCTGAGTATCAGTGTAATAGATGGTACAGGTAAGGGTGTCGGTAGTGCGAATGCTTCTAATTCGTCATCATATAAAACCTATCAAAAGATTGAATATAATCCTCCTTACACTGTTCATTTCAACTCATCATTGATACCTGCCAGCTATAGTATAAATTCTACTGACGGGAAGGATGGAGTCCTTCAGGCAGATGGCGCCCTCGAATTTCTGAACCTATACTTCAACGGGAATATTAGTGTCTCACTTGGTAACCTATGATGATTTGACTAAGATACTATACATATGAAAAGATATCTCACTATACTTATTTTCAGCCTCCTGATAACCGCTCCCGGTTATCAGGCCCAGGCGCAGTCTTCCGGTTGTGCCTGCGATTGTCTGAAACCACTTTTTGATTACCTGATTGCGTCAAACAGGTTGTTCATAAAGGAGTCTGATCACATTTTGCTTTCTACCCTGATCGCAGATGCAAATGCGGCTGGTTACGCGGTATCTGGTAGTAGCTGCTCGATTCTTACGAGCAACGTCAACCGGTATTTCTATGCCTTGACAACTGCCACCACAGGCACCCAATATAGGGCACAGATGGGGGACTGTTCCGTTACACTAAAGTCAGCCAGCGGTAATATCACCTTTTCTTCACTGAAAAGCAGGAATTGTGGTAATACAGGCGCGGTCACCTATAGTAATGGTCGTCCGGTAAATAAGAAATACAAGGTAACCCGCTCTGTAAACGTAAATTACATTGCAGGCGCCAGTAACATATTTTCATCAGTTACTACCTATCCAACAACACAGTTGGATAGCACCGCCGCTTACATGCGTACTGCTTATGCATCAAACAGCAGCAAGTACAAAATTGCAACAACATTTGCGATAGACAGTGCTGTCAATATTCCCAGCAATGCAATTGTACTGTCTGCCAATTTGTATCTCTATGCATATCCGGCAGGATTTAATGCGTCTACCTATACCAATGCGCATTCGCTGTATACCTTAAGTAATCTTCAGCCAATTGCAACAGTATATCGGCGTTCTGCTGCATGGAATTATCAAACTACAGCAAGTACTTTACTGACAGGAAGTGTCACTGATTCAATGTCCATCGTGGCGGAAATAGCAAAACAGGACTTTCAGATAGACATCAAAAATTGGTTTTCTTCCAGCAGAAGATCACTGGATTATGGAATTACACTGGTAAATACGAAATCAGTTCCTACCACGTTTCCGACAGATACAACTACTTTATACGCGACCTTCTGTTCAGAAAAGTATACTGCAGACTCCAGCAAACGTCCATATCTTGACATCACCTGGACGCTTCCATCTGATACTGGTGTAGTCGCCAGCTTATATATTGACAGTTGCTTTTCCTGTAATTATAAACCATCAGGTATTTGTTACAGCGCAATTACTGACACAAGTGTCAATCCATATTTATTTGGTGTAGCTGGCAACTGGCGCCCATATCGCTCATATGGTTTTTATAATCCACGTGCGGAAACAAATACCAATAACGCTACCAATGCCCGTACAGATGGTACCGTCAGTAATTTCCTGTCCTTCTGGCAATTGGTGAATGGTAAATGGCAACCACAGGATACAGCGGTGTCAAGATGGGTGTGGACAGCACAAACTACTCTCTTTAATCAGAAAGGGGCGGAGATGGAAAATGTAGATCCGTTGGGTAGATATACTGCCGGGTTATATGGTTTCCAGGATGCATTAGCCACAGCTGTGGCACAGAATGCCCGCTACCGGGAAGTTGCTTTTGACGGCTTCGAAGATTATAATTATGTAGGTGGTACATGTGATAATGTATGTCCTGCCGCACGGAGCTTTGACTTCTCTTCCTACAAATCCAATTTCGATACCACCATTCAGCATACCGGCAATTACAGCCTGCGTCTGGACAATATAAAGGTAGCAAGTGTCACCAGCGATGTATCTGTTGATGATCCTTCATTTAATATCGCTATTAATGCCGCTGCCAACAATTGTGGAGGTACTGACAGTATACTAAAAAGTATCCGTTTAGGCAAAGAAGCGCTGCTTCCTTCCTTTTCTCCGTTGGCAGGGAAGAAAATATTGGTAGGCGCCTGGGTAAAAGAATCCGGGCAGTGTAGTGGTAGTGCCTATACTGGTAGTCAAATCGATGTAGCGCTTTTGCATAATGGTACTGTTGAATCAACGATCACGGGTAAGCCTTCAGGCAATATTATCGAGGGATGGCAACGTATTGAAATGATATTGGATATACCTGCTACAACTACACAACTTATGATTAGCCTGAAGAACACCGGTAGTAACATCGTTTACTTCGATGATATTCGTGTGCATCCATACAATGCCAACATGAAGTCTTATGTGTATGATGAATCTTCACTTCGTCTTATGGCAGAACTGGATGAGAATAACTATGCAACTTTCTATGAGTACGATGATGAAGGAGGATTGATTCGTCTGAAGAAGGAAACTGAGAGAGGCATCATGACCATCAAGGAGTCCAGAAGTGCAATGCTCAACAAATAGTCTCAAATTATTGCAGATATGAAACGTGTTTTATTTTTTATAATGGCAATGTGCTGTCTATCGTTAGCACATTCGCTACGGGCGCAGGATCGGGCAACGGTAGCAGATGCAATAGCCTCATTGAAATATATCATGGAAGCCGGTAAAACGACTCCCTATGGTTTTGATATAAAATATACCTATGCAAATGAAAGCAAGCCTGCTATCCTCCTGGACTCTTTAAGCGGAAGTATAGAGATAGGCGGTAATAATTATTATTGTCGCATGGACAGTACAGAATCTATCCGGAATGACCGATACAGCATTATTGTTTTCCGTGAAGATAAACTGATCTTGCTGGCAATAGCCAGGCCAGATTCAGCTGTCGACCCTATATCAAACATGCAGTCGATGATTGTAAAATCCGGTGCGGAGAAATGTAAGGTAAGCCGTAAAAAGTCTGTCAAGACTATTGATATTACATTTTTACCCGGTAGTCCCTGCAAGAACCTGATCATGCAGATTGATACAGCAGCACATCATTTACTTTCCGTTGAATATCTGCTAAAATCTACATTATTGTTAGATCCTGCTGCACAGCAGGAGGGCAATATGCCAGAGGGGTATGATGAATATGCTTTTGTACGTACCACATTTACTAACTATCATCCGCTCAAGCCGGAAGATACCAGGTTTAAAGAGGAGCAATATTTCTATAAAGAAGGTGCTGAATATAAGCCTGCTAGTGCTTTTAGTGATTATCAGGTAGTATTGTCAACCCCTAACCCATAAAGTAAAAAGATGCAAGTTTTGCTTAAACAAATATATAAATGGCTTCCCTTGCTCCTGTTATTTTTAATAGCAGGAACTACTTCCGCACAGAAGGTAGGTATGTTAAGTAAGGTATTGGACGGGAGTAAGAATGAATTAGTTCAGAATAACTTCATTACTGTCAGGGATGCCGGTTTTTTGGATGCAGATAAGTCGAAACTGGACTCCCGGTATTCTACGCGAAACATCATTCATTTCCATATAAATGAATATTCCACACAGCTTTTGCCTGACTCTTTTACAGCCATCGTCAAGGTTAGAATCACCTACAAACGGCCGGATGCAGCATACGATTCTCTGGAGCAGACGCTTATTATTAACTACACAGATACGGCTACTTATACGAGTCGTAACAGCTTTGTGTTTAATAATGCCCACGAAGTAACAGTAAGAGTATTGGGGCTAACTATCACACGTGAAAGTGCAAAGGTGATGAACGCCCTTTTACTGGAAAATGAAATGGAGGTTCGTGCGGTGTACGTCATGGATTGTGCCAGTGATGCGGTCAAATCGATCAGTCATGAGAATACGCCTAATACAGATTCTACAGATGAAGTGACCGTCCAATGGACGCCTGTTGCAAGTGCCGATGAATATGATTTGGAATGGACTTTCATAGATTCATCCGCATTATTATCCGGAAGATATGGGCCAGTTGCTCAACCAGATCCGGCGTTGGTCTTTAAGAACAATTCCTCACGGGTAACGATCCCCGGGTATAACACCGGGTATAAATATCGTATTCCCCTGCTCTTCGAGGGTCCGGGTATCCTATTCTACAGAATAAGAGCGGTACAGGTACTGGAGAATGATTTCCGGAAAGAGACATTGTGGAGTTCGGACTTTGCAAATCCACTGACAGGTTTTTCTTTTGTTGGTCATCAGAACGCCTTGAACTGGCAATCCAATATAGCCTTTGCAGAAGAGGGTAAGCGAAATGTAACCGTAAGTTATTTCGATGGAAGTCTTCGTAACCGGCAGACTGTTACCAAGGATAACACGACCAATACGACAATCGTAGCAGAGAACTTATATGATTACCAAGGTCGAGAGGTGATCAAAGTGATGCCTGCCCCAACTTTGAATACGGTTATCAGGTACTCCGCCAATTTTAACCAGGGTTTAAATGGCGTTCCTTACGATAAGAGTCTGTATGACAATCTGTCTTCTCCTGCTGATTTTGCGACTGCAAGTGCCCCTGCAATGTCTACAGGTAGTGGTGCCAGTCAATATTATTCGCTTAACAATCCACTTGTGAACGAGGGTGTAAACAAATACATTCCCGATGCAGGTGGTTATGCTTTCACAGAAACTTCTTATACACAGGATGGAACAGGCCGGGTTAGCCGGCAGAGTGGAGTAGGGCCTGTATTCAAATTAGGCAGCAACCACGAAACCAAATATTTCTATGCTTCTCCGAGTGATAACGACCTGAATGTACTGTTTGGAACTGAGGCAGGTGATATTACCCATTACTTCAAAAATGGGGTGCAGGATGCCAATGGGCAGATGTCGATCACCTATGTAGATATGCATGGTCGTACAATAGCGACGGCGTTAGCCGGTAAAGCTGACAGTGCGGATCTTGACAATCTTGAGTCCAATGTTGAGTTTAAAGTAGTAGATACGCTTTCAAGAGCAGGTAGTAACAGTGTGAACGGGATGGTACTGGAAAGTACCCGTGGTTTGTTGATCAGTGTTGATGGTCCTCAGTATTCACAATCTTTCAGGTACGCCCTGCAACCGCCGGTACTGCGTAAACCATGTGGTACAGACACCATCTGTTATAATGGATTGTATGACCTGGAAATCTCAGTGACTGATGAACTCAATCACCAGAATTACTATAAACTTGTCCGCAACTACAAGCCGGATTCGATCATAGCTACCTGTACTAAGCCGGACTCCATTGTAGTTGCGTTTGCGTTGCAATTACCCAAAGGCAGCTACCAGGTCACCAAACGCCTCACAGTAAGCAGAGCTGCACTGGAATTTTATCGTGACAGCATCTACCTGCAGCAGCAATGTTTAAAGACGCTGAACGAATTTATCCAGGCACAACGTAGCCTTGTAAGTAAGATAGATTGTGCACCTACCTGTGCAGGATGTCGTGCGGCAGTAGGTGACTGGATCACTTTCAAGGCAAATTATGGAGGCGACTCCACAGCTGCCTTTATCGCTTACAACGATGCCGTAGCCGCCTGTGATGCACTCTGTGGTACGACCTCTCCTGCGACAGAAAAACTGGATATCATGCTGGAAGACGTTTCTGCTCCTTCTGGTCAGTATGCCACGTTAAGCGATTCATCGTATGCTTATAGTATCTTTTATCATAAAACAGATTCGCTGCCTAAATACATGCTTCCGACAATCACCTACCTGGACGAGAATGGACGTGTAGATAGTGTATATGATGAATCAGCAGGTGTGTATGTGCGGCCACAGGCATTGTCAGCAGAGGCATTTGCGGAGAACTTCAAACCTTCCTGGGCGAAAGCGCTGGTACAATTCCACCCTGAGTACTGCCGTTACCTGAAATATACCTCTTATGAAAAGGCATTACAATGGGACAGAGCCTTTGAAGGTGTTGATACATATGCTGAAGCGCTTGATAAAGGTTATCTCAATCCAATAGGAGATGGTGTGTCATTCCCTTTTAAAGTAGTGACAGGAAATATAGACCCTTTGTCTGTCATGATACCCTTAAAAAGTAAATTAGAGAACTATACAGGTGGTACAGGCACAAATGCTTTGTCTTTATACAGTGTAGCAGCGATTATGACTAAATGTGGTGATCTGACCGCCAGCTGTGCAGCGACCTATAATACCCCTGCGAAAGCATTTTCTTCCGGGTTATGTGCGGGAGATCAGGATATGATCTGGCATAATTTCCGCAGCTTATATCTTGCCTATAAAGATCACTTAATAGATAGCCTGGTGATGGCGGCCAATTGTAGCCCTACCACCAACCAGCTGATCGTCGATTCCAAGACCCCTCGGTTTATGGATGCGAGCAGTGCACTGACCATGGCTGGTTACAGTTATATGACCAGCGGCGATACATCAAAGGTAAAAGATTCAGTGAATGTAGATGTGAAGGCGAGCTATGAATCCAACTGTAATAGTTATATCAATGCGTGGATCCGCCAGTTAACAGCTTCCTGTACGTATTATGATACAGCGGAACTGAGAGCGAAGGTGATTCCACAGCTGAAAGCGATCTGTATGGCAGGTTCAGATGAGCATCATTTATTTGGTTCGAGCAGCACGCCATCAGGGGACAACAGTTTTCAGAAGGTGCTGGCGGCCTATAACCAGGAAAAAGGTATTACTGATAATGTAAATTGTAACGGTCTGCTGATCACTGCTCCGGGTGCTTATGACAAGCAACGCGCAAATTATGATGAGGTGACCTATGCAAAGCCAACAGATTGTGAATGTGAGAAGCTGCGCGTACTGAATGTTGAATACAAGGCATTCAAAAGGTCAACAGATACGTCTTTGACAGTGTACCTGAACCGCACAAGAGGCACCTCATTGACAGAAGGGCAGGTGCGGCTATTACAGCAGGCTTGTGACAGCGCCGGATCCAGTTGTAAGTACCTGTCTTCGCCAGTTACGATACCACCATTGATGCAGTGTAATACAGCACCTGCCTGTGTGAGCTGCCAGGAGTTCTCCACATTGTATGCAAATTACAATGCCACTTATCCGGGTCTGGCACCAGCCTATGAAGATACGAGCAGCCTGCAGCAGCAAAAGAACAAGTTGTTTGCGGCATACATGAACAATGCCACAGGGTACAATTACCAGGCATGGCAATATCTGGCATTCAGGGATACGTGTGCATTGTCTCAAAAAACGGATTCTATAGCGGTATGTACTACAGCCAATACAGGTTCTACCCTTCAAACTTATACCAGGAATAGTTACAGTAGCGTCTTTTATGATATTATCAACACCGTTGATAATGGTATGCTGCTCGCCGGACAAATCAAAAATGCTTCAGGGAATTATGATGCCTATCTCGTGAAAACGACCGCAACAGGGCAGGTAAGCTGGGCAAAGACATATGGTAATGGAGGTAACGACTATTTCAACAGAATCCGCCTTACTGGTGATAGCGGCTATATTGTACTGGGTACAACTGGCGTAGGGGGCGTTAATTCTGCATTTATTGTAAAATTACAGTCTAATGGTGATGTTAGCTGGAGTAAGGTCCTAAATGATAAAAAAGGTATAACAGGCCAGGATATTATACAGACAGATAGTGGATACGTCATGGCATTAAGGCATCAGACCCTTTCTTCTGTCAATGGTCTTGTAGTGTCATTGAAACCTAATGGAGATGCACGTTGGGCACATTTACTGGATTTGAAAGGAAGCGGGAATGAAGGCTATTCAATTGTACAGAATAAAGACACACTGGTGATGGTAGGATGTTCCTTTGCGAATATTTTCGGGACCTTGATGTATAATATGGTAGTGACCAAACTATATTTATCGACGGGCAACGTCATTCCCAATTCAACCATTATTTATAACAAACAATCCAGTCGGGCGGAGCAAGGCTATTCTGCGCAGTTATTTAAAACATCCAAAGGATTTTTATTCAACTTTACTGCTACCTTTTGGAAATCCGGGTCAGCGCCGCAGACAAATGCCAACATAGTTGTTGGGATCAATAACACAGGTAATATCTTATTCTCAAAGCAGTTCAGAAACCCGTTTGGCGTCCTTCCAACGCAGTGGATGCCTATAGCGCCCACATCTGATGGTGGTATTATGGCGGTACAGAACTATGGCACAACGCCATCCCGTGTGTTATGGCAAAAGTTAGGATCTGATACGAATATGGAATGGGCTGATATGATCAATACAAAGGTCAGAACAGACATCCATGGAGTGATAGAGCGCCCTGATGGCACATATGCAGCAATAGGTAATTATGGAGACTCCAGCATGCTGATGATCAGTAAAGGAGTTAATAAAGTGGGGTGCCTGGATAGTGTGTTTACAACCGGGGTGGACAGTGTTGGTATGGATGTAAACAGGACTACTACCTGGACATCGGATTCAAGTTATTTAATTACAATTAAGAATAACGGTTATCTTTCGAATTATCCTGTTACAGTAAGTAATTTAAAAGATAGTATCAACCGTGCTATAATAAGTTGTGCTTACCCAACGTGTAGTACAATTCATAACGGTCCATTACTATGCGGTAATGTCACTCCTGTATTTAACAGTGTTACACTTGATACGACGAATAGTTGTACGGATGCGGAGAATCATGCTGTTATGGCGGGAACTGAACAATATAAGGCTTACAGGGATTCTCTTTCCGGCAACTTTGCGAAAGAGTACCTTGACACAGCTTTAGCTGGTGGGCAGCGTGAGGTGTTCACCCTGACTTACACGAGCAGCGAGTATCATTATACCTTATATTATTATGATCAGGCAGGTAATTTAATCAAAACAATTCCTCCTGCAGGAGTGGTGATTGATCGTTCTGATGCCTGGGCGGGTAAAGTAAGAGCTGCGCGTGCGAATCGTACGCTGTTAGTGCCTGCACACAAAATGGCGACTCAGTACAGGTATAATACACTCAACCAGGTTGTTTCAAAGAAAACTCCGGATGATGGCATTACGAATTACTGGTATGATCGTTTAGGTAGACTAGTTTATTCCCAGAATGCAAAACAAATAGGAGAAAACAAGTATAGTTATACTCAATATGATGCATTGGGTCGGACAAAAGAGGTGGGAGAGCTCACAAGTACCGTGGCTATGAATGATTTTATCAGCCGGGATACGACAAAAGCAGCAGATTGGTTGTCAGCCGTTAAGTCTACAAGAACGGATATTGCAGTGACTAATTATGATATAACCTATGGGTTACTACCACCAGAGTACCTTTTACCTGAGAACCTGAGAAACCGGGTCTCCTGGATGGCACGCTTCAATGATGCGGCAGCACAGGATGCGATGGAGTTTTCAGTTGCCACTTTCTACAGTTATGATATTCATGGTAACGTGAAAACACTGTTACATGATTATAAACAGGGCGCATTGAGCAGGTTTGCCAACCGTTGGAAGAAGATCGGGTACAAATATGACCTCATCAGTGGAAAAGTGAACTGGGTGGGTTATCAACCTGGTCAGAAGGATGCGTACTATCACCGTTACAGTTATGATGCATTGAACCGGTTGACGAATGTAGAAACGAGTCGTGATAGTGTTTTCTGGGAAAACGATGCCTATTATCAATATTACAGGCATGGAGCACTTGCCCGTACGGTAATCGGTCAGCAACAGGTGCAGGGCATAGACAATGCTTACACCCTTGAAGGTTGGTTAAAGGGTATCAATGGTACTGCTGGCACATCCTCCTTCGATATAGGAGGTGATGGCGCTTCGGGAAGCCAGGTTGCGAAGGATGTATTTGGTTATGCTAACCATTATTATGGAAATAATGACTACAAGCCAGTGAATTCAGCAGTGATGCCTTTTGCCGGGGGAGTTGGTAATAAGCGCTTATTTAATGGCAATATTGCTGCGATGAGCCAGAATACGCCTTCCTTGGGTACAGCCCTGGAGTACAGCTATTCTTATGATGTGCTGAACCGTATTAAAGGTATGACAGCCAATAAGGGCTTAGATAGCCTGACCAATTCCTGGACGAATGCATTTACTGCACTTCCAGATTTTAAGGAAAAGATTAACTATGATGCGAATGGTAACATCCTGAGATATTTACGCAATGGTAATAATACTTTTGCCGGAGCTCCGTTGGCCATGGATTCGATGACGTATTACTACCGTCCGGGTACTAATAAGCTGGCATATATTCGGGATACCGTTAATGAGCGTAGGTATGGCAATGATATTGATAATCAGGGGTATGACAATTACAAATACGACAGTATTGGTAATATGATGGCAGACCGTCGTTCAGGTGCAGACCTTATCAGTTGGAATGTATATGGGAAGATATCAAAAATATATAAGCACGACAGTACAGCGATTGTGTATACTTATGATGTGACTGGCAACCGGATCAGCAAAGCGGTCATCAGTAAAACCAATGATACGACTCAGACCTGGTATGTTCGTGATGCAACAGGGAATATACTGAGTGTCTATAATTATAATGATGCAACGGTCAATCAGGGTCAGTTAAGTCAGGCGGAAGCCAACCTATATGGCAGTAGCCGGTTAGGCATGCAAACATTGGCTATAAATGTGCAGGATCAGACATCACCAGCAGTTACGGGCATGACCGGATTAGGTAACGGAAAAAATATTACCTTCATAAGAGGAAAGAAGTTCTTTGAATTGACCAATCACCTGGGGAATGTGCTTGCAGTTGTCTCCGACCGTAAACTGGGCGTATCGCTGAATAGTTCTACAGTGGATCACTACAATGCGGTGATCGTCAATGCGCAGGATTACTATCCATTTGGAATGTTGATGCCAGGTAGAGGAGGCCATATTGGGACGGGAAGGAATATAGCGAGCAGTTTAATCAAGAATGGAGAGACGGTTCCAGCCACACTAGTTGTGAATCAGCGTACGAATAATACGCCGGCGACGTATATGGCGAGTGAAAGCATTAGTTTCGAAGATGAATTTGCGAGTGGGGATGGAGATGAGTTTGGAACGTTGACGGTGGATCAGACGAATGCAGATTTGGGTAGTGATAATGGGGTGAGTTATGGGATAGCTGCGAAGGGGTATAGGTATGGGTTTAATGGGAAGGAGAATGATAATGAGGTGAAGGGAGAGGGGAATGAGCAGGATTATGGGATGAGAATTTATGATTCGAGAGTGGGGAGGTTCCTTTCAGTAGACCCTATTACGAAACAGTATCCGGAATTAACCCCTTATCAGTATGCAAGTAATAGTCCTATAGTAAATATTGATATAGATGGTTTAGAAAGTGGAAATAGCAATGAGATAGGGGCGGTATCACAAAGAAAAACTACATTAAATAATAGGCTAGGTACGAGAGCGCCAGATCCTCATAGAGTTAAAGATGGTGATGAGATTCTTAAAAAGTTATTTGAAAAGACAAGGACAGCAGGAAAAATAGTATCATTAGCATCAAAAGCATCTCCTTGGGTCATATTTTTCGAGGGACTTTTTTCTTCTTCAGATGTGGGAAAAGGTTCAGAGAAGTATAAACCAGGTGAAATTATCACAGATGATCCCATTACACTTCCCGATAATTATTTATTGGGGGTGAAACAAAGATTATTGGATGGAACTGCTTCGTGGAATGATTGGCGGTATAAAACAGAACTAGTTAGTAGAGGAATGTTACCTGGCGTGGATGGTCGATTTACACCAGTGTCTGAGGCACGTAGTTTATTGACTAAGGCTTTAAATCGTCAAGGATTGGTATATTTACCAGAGAAGTTTAAAGAAAAGTGGTCGGAAGGTGGGTATGATTATGAAGTCAGGATACATCCGAAGCAAGAAAATGCGCCAGAAGGATCAAATTCTAGGAATGGTACGACTTATAGGGTAGCAAGAAGGTTACAAGGAAGCGATAGTAACGGTCAAGGATTTGGTTGGGAGTATGTGGATGATAAGAATAATTGGTATAAAGAACGAGATTTGAAAACAGGAGATAACAAGCAAGCTGCAAACGATACTCATATTCCATTAAAAGGATAAACAGTATGATTCAAGATATAGTTGACAAAATAAATAGCAAGGTAATAGAATTTCCCTTTTTGGAATTATCATTATTATCTTTTAGGGATAAAGAGCTTATAATTGCTGCCAGTGAGGATTTTAGTTACTTTCATAACTTTGAAATGAGGTTTAAAAATGTTTTTACAATTATTGGAAATATTGATTGGAAAGCAGATACGAATAAATTACTTATACAAGTCATTGAAGGTACAGAGGAAGCGATTAACTTAAATAAGAAATATCGTGTTGAAATAGGGTTTACAGTTTTTAAATTAAATAATGAGGAGGGCGATTTTTTTTATATTATTGCAGAAAACATTGAGCTTGTTGATAAAGTGGTGAAGTACTATTCTTAAACTAATAAAGTCTTTAGATTAGATATTACAATCAATCGTAAAAAATAAACCCCGGTCAATGACCTACCGTCTGGACACATCTCTAAAAAGAATCCAGCCTTGCATGACTGCAGTAAATTTCTGCAGCCCCATCCAAAAGGTGGTGATGCAGGGTTTACGTTCAGATAGATAGCCTTTCCAGCCACCTAATCTGGCTATGGCCCATATATATCTTCTCAGATCGGAAGATGTATATGGGTTTTTAGTTTATCCGTTTTGCCTTCTAACTGTTCGATCTGCTGTTCCAGACATTCTATTTCTTCAGTAGAAAAGCAACTTTGAGGATAGGATTCTTCAGGTATTGAGTATGCTATCTGCATAATGAAAAGTTTGGTCGCGATAGGAATGCGAGTTACCTCGCACCCCCTGCGCAGATCCGTACGTGCAGAATTACCGCATACGGCTCCTACCTCAGGTAGTGACACCAATTCGTGAAAGCGGATGTTTGTAGTAGACCTTGGGGCGAGGTAGCCATCGGTTAGCAATAGTGCTCATTTGGGACCAACTTAGTCTTCGTTGCTGACTTCTACGCTTTAGTATTTTAAACCATCGCATTAGAATTCCATAACGAAACTGATCTAATTTTCCGATATTTCCGGATACTCCATAATATCGAAAATATCCGGTCAGTACACTCGTTAGCCATTTCCCGACTAAACTGACCTTCATATGCATGCGTTTTCTAAGTTGCTGCTTAATTGAAAGCATCTTGCTCCGCATCCGCTTATTAATCGTGTATCGGAGGATGGTAAACTTCCCTTTACGGCTTTTCCCACAGATATGGGTGAACCCTAGAAAATTGAAAGTTTCCGGTTTTCCCGATCCTTGTTCTTTTCGGCGGCTAATTGCATACTTACCAAATTCCAATAACCTCGTCTTTTCTTCATTCAGTGATAATCCAAATTTTGCGAGTCTCAGTCTTAGATCCTGTAAATAGTACTCTGCTTCACTTTTGTATTGAAAGCCTGTAATACTGTCATCCGCATAGCGAGCTACTATTACATCACCTTTCAATTGCTTCTCTCTCATATTTTGTGTCCAGAGATCGAGTACGTAGTGAAGATAAATATTAGCAATTAAGGGTGAAATCGATCCCCCCTGTGGCGTTCCATCCTCTTCAAATGATAATACTCCGTTCTCCATGACTCCTGCATTCAACCATTTACGGATTAATCGTAAGACTCGGGGATCAGCAATTCGATGTTCAACGAACTTGAGTACCCATCCATGATTTACCTTCCCGAAGAAGTTCTGAATGTCCGCATCCAGAATCCAATTGATCCTTTTAATCAACAAACCTGCATACACAGCATCCAAAGCCTGATGTTGACTACGTTTCGGTCGAAATCCATAAGAGAAGCCCAGAAAATCAGCCTCGTAGATAGCGTTTAATACCATAGCAGTAGCTCTTTGGACTATTTTATCCTCTAAAACTGTAACTCCTATTGGCCGTTGTTTGCCATCCGCTTTAGGGATATATACCCTTCTGACTGGTTTTGCGTGGTATGGTTGGTACTGAATTCCGAATCGTGGAAGGAAAATAAGGATGCTACAGAAAAGTTCAGAAACGATTTTGCAGACTTTATAAAAAAATGCAGATGAAGACAGTTTATACATGAGACGGGGAGAGTGAAGATTATAGAGAACATTTATTAATTATAAGAGCGACAAAGATCCCTTCAGGAGATATTGGATATAAATATGCCCTTAGCAATGCATATGAAGATGAATTTGAACTTGCTGACCTGGTCAGAATGCAATCTCAGCGCTATTTTATCGAGAGGTCCTTCCAGGATGCAAAGCAGGAGGCAGGTATGAGTGAATATCAGGTTAGAGGATGGAGGGCGTGGCATCATCATATGGTATTGGTAATAATGGCATTACATTTTATACTAAGTGAAAAAATCTTGTATAATAATGAATATCCATTATTGAGTGCATATGATATACGAGATATAATAATAAGAGTCTATTCGAAGAAAAGTTTTTCTCCTGATGAAGTGCTTGACCAAATCAAGATAAGGCAGGAGCAGAGAGGATTAGAGAAGCTTAATAACGACTCATCCTAAATTATAAAAGTAGAAGTAGTTATCTAATTTTTATATCAGGAAGTTTACAATCAAGCAACCTTTTCTTTGCTTCTTTTTTGCTACCGTCACCAAACACTCTTAAAAAGCCTTCTTTGCCAAGTAAACCTATGTAGTATTCTTCCAGTTTTTTATACCTAATCTCCTGAAGATTTATTGTACTTTTTGATGTTGCTATAAATGGTTGCTTATGAATAAAAATTCTATCTCTGTTTATTATCCAAGCAGTATCACCATCTTGAACAGAAAAAATTAAATCATTGTTGGAGTTCGGTAAAACATTTTGAAGTTTGACTGAACTAAAAAGTAAGTAACTCACCGTGCTGTCATTTATTTGCTTGTATCTACCTGTAAATTCAAATTGGTTACATCCCGTCAAGTCTTGGAAAATAAATGTTGAGTCGCCTTTTAAATAAAGATTTACTTCCTGCTCTTTAAAAGGCTCAACATAGTAATAGTTCTGCATTCCCTTTCTGCTTGCACTGCATGAACAAAAGATTGCTATAATGATAATTTATAAAAAAGATTTCATACTAACACTTTAATATTCGGGGCAAAGCCTTTGATTACCTATTGCAGCAGTCATTATTCGTGATATTAACCCCATTGTAATATCTGATAATTTAGTTGGTGTAAATGGTGTATTAATTTAATTCGCTGTTCCTAACAAACCCATTCCATTTATTGAGACAGCTTCCTTATTTTAACTACCTTGAATCATCTGTCGTATATACTTCTGTCTATCCTCCCATGGCGTGTCATACTTTAATGCCAGAATCGCACTATGTAAAATATCCAATGATCTTCCTTTAGGTACAAAATGCGTATTAATAGTTTCATCGTCGATATTTATGTCAAATAAGATTTCATCATCCAAATCCGCCACCCTACATATATTCTCTTCTACCCATAAAATTTTAGTAAAGAACCAATCGTAAATAATAGGATGCGGATGTACTTTATAAAAATCAATACTTTTGATTAACTCCATATTATAATCATAAATATTGAGTTTAAAATATCCAACTCCTATATCCAAAAATACTATCAATTGAGCTATTATCTTACGTTTCTCATTCCTGACCGGTTTTCTATAAGGGGTAAAAATGATATAATTGTGATTGATAACAGTCAATTTAACTTCCGCTAGAAAGGCGAGGTTCCAGCCTTTTTTAGTAGCAAGAAAATCCATGCTGTAAAATATAATCTCATAAAGGATCTTTCGTTTTGTCTCAATATCTTTTCCTTTATAGATGTCTACATCATAATTGATATTTACCTGACACAAAGAACAATCAATTCCTTCCACTTCTAACAGTGTCTCAGATCGATTTATTATGCAAATATCGATCCGCTTGTATTTTATAAATTTTGCTGCCTTTAGAAGTGACATGTAGGATAATCCTACTGGATTGGCCTCGAATGACAATTCCTGATCTCCTAAGAAACTAATTTCAAAATTACCGAGCATGCTTTGATTTTATAATTAAAATGGATTTGGCAAGGCTTGCCCAAGAGGCCCAAGCATGTATATTTGATAATGTGAAGATACCAAGGATCTTTCAATAGGTAATGCAGTTGCCCTGTTTGGTGCTTCGGGTAATATCTTGTACCCAATAAGTAAATTTGGCCACCGGCTTCTGTATTAAGCTAACTGGCTTGCTGGGCGGCTACTTCCGCCATATGGCGTATTATAGGCCTGACCGATGATTCTACTGAAACATTCGCTACGAGATTATCAAAAGGGAAGTATAAGGGTACTCCTTATCCAACAGGGCCCGGGTCCGAATATAGCCAGATTCAAAAATGGGGCGCTTATCATTTTAAAAATTTAGTGGTATACCTCCTGCGCAGTGCACCCCCCCTATGAAGATGCTACTAAATATAACCAGGAATTGAAAGAATGCAAAGAACAGATAAGCAATGAACCAATGACCTGCTGCCTTTTAAGCAGCAGGTCATTGGTTCGAATCCAATCCGGTTCACCACACTGGTGAGGATGTATCGCTGGAATTAATGTCTTAAGTTCAAATACTGGATATAGCGTAAACCGGCTGCGACCTTTTCCAGTAAGTATGTACTATACCTACTTTAATTGATCCGATCACCACATGGCAACCTGATGAAAATCCACCGCTGATCACCTTTACCTTTGGATTTGAAGTTTTTACTGCAACCATGTAAGTAATACGACTAAAGTAACCCACAACGTTTGCCATTTCATTATAAGTAGCTTCCTTTTTACCAACTTCGTTATCGGGCAACTTAGCCAACTCGCAGAAATGAACAACGGTACCGATCATGTCAAAAAGTACTAAAAACGAGTCGAATATCGCACCTATTTCACGATAGTTGGCCAGCTTCAGGGAAGAAGAAGAACTTTGTTCTGCCCCCCGGTGTAGCTTGCTCCAGAAAACTACCCTACTCACCAGGCGCACACTTTGCATCGTTGTGGCATAACCCTTCCAGACTGCATCTTTACTCGCACAAATACCAAGAAAATAGTTACCCAGATAGGATGTGGCTGCCATTACGATACTTAAGGCAGAAGAGACTTTCTGTGCCATGCTACCTTGTTCCTGCAGCGTATCAGCAAATACAAAAGGGAAGTTGATAAAGGAACAAATAGCAGATAGGCTATGTCCTGTTATAAACATTATTCGCTGTAAATTGGTGTGTGCTACAGAAGACGTGGTCATTAAGCTCATGGAATGTACCATGCCGGCTTTTTCCATCTCAGGTTCAGGATGCTCAGCAGTCTCCAATTGCCCGGCAGCCAGTGCTTCCTCCAGACTTACGGCATTTTTCAGATCAATGGTGATATGGGAATCAGTAAAGGGGGCACTACCAGTAAGTACCTTATACATGATGGTAGCAGGAACAGCTCCTATCCAGCAGATAAGATCAAGCATAGACATGTCTTCAACACCAATTGCGTTAAGAATATCTGAAACAACCGGGATGTGTATTTTAGTGTCTAAGACCCGTAAAGCGGCTTTGCCCAGAATATAAAGTATATCCAGCAGCGCATCGATCACCACCTGCACGGTACTCAATAAGGTGTTTGCAAGAATGGCAACTATTTTCTTAAGGATCTCGCTCAGCGTAAGCGATTGGTAGCTTTCTGCCAGTGTCTGAAACTGTCTGAACACTTCGGACATAAGATCTCCTTCCCTTTTAAGTACCTCCAGCAACACATCAAAAACACCCGGTTCCTCAATGGATGGTTGCCCTGGTGTCTGTTCAGTGATGTTGGCTGCGTTGTCCTTGAAGTGATTGATGATCATCATGCTCGAAGCCTCCTGTCCTTCCAGGGGACTTACCTTGCCTTCAATTTTTTTATCTGCCGATTCACCGATACCCGTCCAATCAGTAATATCCGCCCATTCGTTGACAGATTTTATGACCTGGCTCATTACTCCATCGAACTTCCCTTTCAGGTGACGTACGCTTTCTATCTGCTCATCCAGGTATAAACGTGTAAGATGATGATATACTTCTTTTGTTCTCCTGATATCACCCCAGGCAAACAGGTATTCCAGGTAATTGATAACATCCTTTATTGCCGCGGCCACGGTACTGAACAATTGTTCAACGGCTGCGGCTATTTGTTCGGCACAATCCAGCACGGTTCGATAAATCTTGCCGGCGACATTGACCACAAACTCCCATGCATTCTTTGCCACACTGACAACAGATTCAATGACGCTGGTTACACCCGATTTTATCCAGCTGAACAGGTCACCCGGGTCCGTGAGGCCGGTACTGGCCGCGGCTAACTGAAGGCTTGCGGATGCATCTGCATCCGCAAGTCTTAAAGACCGGAACTCCTGTCCTAATTTCCTATTCATCGCTGCTACATGCTCCAACTTTTTTGCATCTATTCCGTCCCGCAGTAATTTCCTTTTATTTCCTGACTCGTCTGTAAAATTCGCAGCTTTCAGGCGCTCAGGGCTATCCAGCGCTGCCAGCTTAGCCAGTTGCTTGTCCATTGGGCATATCTCTAATGGTTCGGCTGCTGTGTGCCCGACGGTGATGGTCGCGCCAAGTAACCCGCTTACTGCCTCCACCACGGTAAGCGCGCCGGAATAATCAGTCTTGACCTCAATAGGCTCAGTGTCCAGCACATAGTACACATTGTTGATATACACTTTTGTACGGAAGTTAGTGCTAATACTAAGGTTAGCTTCAGCTATGCCCTGTTTTTGCTCGTCACTAAGCTGTATCCTTGTTGTATAGGAGGTAAACTTCCTTGTGCTCGCCCTGATTGATTTCGCTTCGAGGATGATGCGTTGGTATCCCCATAAAGAGGTATCCGCAGATTTGGCTGCCTTCAGCAGTGTATCTCCCTCGATGTTGGCAAAAAAGGTGTTTGATCCGTCTTCGAGGTTTATATACGGGGAAATCTGATACACGTTTGCCAGCAATGGTACGGGCACACTCCAGCTGTCGGCCTTATGTAATTCTTTAACCGGGCAGCTGATGTAAAAAACCTGGTTGGAGCGATTTAAGCCCCAAACAGTTGCCCGCTCTGAATTTGCAGATGCAAAAAGACGTTTCACTCCTTTAAATAGTTGGTCTTTAAACAGCAGTACCGCTTCCGAATAATCTGACTGTCTATCCGAGGGAAACCAGTACAGACCGCCGCTAGCCGTAAGGAAAAGGTCGGTGCTGTCATCCTGCTTGCGGCAGGTGGCCATTGCTTCAGGCAGTAGATTGCCGGGGAGTCGTAAGCGTGAAGGCGCCGCATATAAGTCCGGGTCAAAAGCATTATACAATGGCTGATAGATGAGATGTACATCATTCCCCAGTTTTCCGGTTGTATAGACACCATCTACCAGGCCATCCTTTTTTCTTCCAAGGCAGCTTAAATACTGGTCGGTCTCCAGGTGTGCCGTCAGATTGTGGCTATGCCATGCCAGTCCGTCCATTTTTTCAATATCGATATAATAACGCTCGACAAATGATTTGCCGGAATCCGGCCCCGTACTGATATCTGCAATGATATATTCGCCATCTGAGGAATCACTGATCATCAGGCCCGTGATATTGATCACCGATGGCCGGCTATGTGGATGGTCATACGAGACGTTTTTCCATTTTAAATCGTGGAGCCAGGAAGTGCTCCCGCAGGGATTATCAACGGAAACAAAGAGGTGATCATTCTTTCCGTCATTAATAACAATACCGCAGTCAATCGAGTTAGTATGCTTATTTTGGGCGAGGCTGAACAGTTTGCATTGAACAGAATTATTGCCTGGAAATGATGTTTCGCAGAGTGCACGCGTAAGACAGATCCGTTCCCACCCAGTCTTATGTCCCGGGCTCTCAGCAGTTACATAAAATGCGCCGTCTGTACCAATGGAAAAAAGCAAAGAAAGGCCGTCGGTGGTTTGCAGCGCCTCAAAATTGGCATCAGGAGCCATCGTCTCGGCCTGTTTATAATTTTTGATCAGCTCAGAGGTGGCCGAAATCGAATATTTGGTCATGTTCTAAAATTATTAGGAAAGGTTAATTAGCATTTGTATTGTTATCAGGATCGGCGTGGACAATGTGTGCCACCAGGTCAAGCCCTTCTGAAAACTGTACATCTTTAAATACAAAAGAGTTTCCCCCTGGGAAAATCATGGCGGCGGCACCATTAAGGCCCTTTTCTATACCGTCCAGGTTGTTAATTAAACTATCGTAATAACCCGCTTTGAACTTTTTCTGAAGATCCAATAAGTCGTCGAAGCGCCCGAAAGAGATGAGCTTCGTCCAAAAGCTGACGTCATATGTCTCCGACTTATCGCTAATGATTGTCGGCTGCCGCTGTAGCTGTATTTTTCCGTAAGCATTCACATGCAGATCAAAAACTTGCTCAATTACGTATTTGGCAAAGTTTCCTTCCGTTACGCCGCTATCAAAATTAATATGCAGCCAGACATTGACATTCGTATAGAACTTAATCTTATTATCCTTAATATAAATCTCTGAAGCAACAGAATACCGGCATTCTAAATTCCCCCAGGAATAAACCTGAAAACAGGAATCTGATGATTCGCCCTGGTATGCCAGTGCCATGACACAATTAAAACCATCCGGGTAGGTTCTTTTGGGAATAATTTTAAACTGTTGACTGTCTCCTGCTTCGGCAAACTTCAGATCATAAGTCATGCTCCAGCCGCTTTCTACGGTGCAAGAAGGTTGCAGGCAGATTCTCCGGAAGAATGGCGCTACGAGGTCCGACAGCCAGTTCAAAAACGCATCTTTTCTGATAGCGAGTACACCATCTGCCTGTATCTTGCCAACCTTAGGTTCAATCCAATCCCAGCTCAGAGAAGCTGGCCTGACCGCTGCGCCGGATCCTACGGAACAGGCGAAGTTCAGGGAGCTAAAGCCCGAACGGCTATCGTCTGCTGGTTGCGGAAGCGGTTTGTCACCTTTAAAGTGATTAATAAAAAAAGTGACGTCTTTCAGCGGCAGATTAGTACTGGTGCGGGGTGTCGGAACTGTATACCTGGTCGTTCCGATGTTGACAATAGTAGGCGGGGGGTCCTGCTCCAGGGCAACCGTGCCCAATACAATCATATTCTTTTGCATCAGGTTGATGTACAAAGTCTGTAGTCGTTTTTCCTGAACGCTTCCCGCGCCAATAGCATCTATCCCCGGCAGTGAAATGATTTGCGCCTTGCTGGAGTCAGCCACCAGCTGCCTAAGGGTATAGCGATTCTGTCCCTGGCCATTTAGGCTGAAGGACGAATTGTTTTTGTTGGTCGCAGGGTCGGCGTCAATATTAATGAACTTAAGACCTGCTTTCACCTTTACCTGGTAAATACCGGTAAGCGGTTGCCTGCTGTATTCCAATTGAGCTGAAGGCCCCTCACCCCGTAAGGTGATCACAGTAAATTCCTCAAACAGGAGGGTATACAGTATTTCCGAGTCTGTTCCAAATTTTATTACCGGTGGCAGCATGGCCAGGTTCTTTACCCTTGGTATCCCTGGTTTTAACCGGATCAACTGAATAAAGCCTGCCTTCTGGTAATTTTCAAGGACTTTGTTTTCTTTTACACGGGCTCCTTCAGGAATATCAAAAAAGTTCGTGTTTCCCGCCCTGAAACGCATGGTGAGAAAATCATACTCTTTTGGCTGACCGTTATCTCCATACCCGAACCAAATAAGTTCTTCGTCTTGCGAGGATCGATAAAGACGATGTTTTAAGGAAGCATTGATACTTTTTTGCGTAACTGCGAGCACGAAATCAGGAGAAGGAGACGTCCCTGACAGATTAGAATGAATGAAACTCATATTAGGTGATTAAGGTATTGGATTTGCAACCAGAAAATAAGCACCTGGTTAGGCCGCTTGTTTAATGAAAGAATTTTTAAATTGCTCAGGTGCCATATATTACTCCGCGAACACCCTTCAACCCCATAATCCGGGCTACTCTTTGTCTTGAAACATCTATTCCTTCAGACCTTAGGCCCCCCGTTATTTTGGGACTTCAATACCTGCCCTTCCCGGATTGGTATATTGCCTCAATGCTTTGTGAAAGATAATAATTGCTGATCGCTTGTCTTAATGGTAGCCAGGTTAACCAGGCATAATAACTGCTGCGATTGACTCTACATGCCTTACTCATCTTGCTGACTTCAATTTGCTGATGCGGTTCTTTAAACCCTGAATATTTGTTGCCTTCCCCGGAGAAGATGCTTACCGCCTTTTTTAAAATCTGATTTTCCATTTCTGACTCCTTCAGTGCTTTCTTTAATGCCTGTATTTCTTTCTAAACCGGAGTTAGATTCTGTTTCCCATTACCAGGAAAGCAACGACTACCATTCACCCTATGCTCTCTGGATCATCGCCGAAGTAGATCTACGCCCAATCTATTATCTTTCGCTGACTCTCCTGCTGCTTTCCCTTCAGATAAAAGTCTATCGCCATCTGTTTAAAGGCTTTGTTGTGGTTGTGTCCTGTTGGTTCACTCATTAGTTCAAAGTTAAGAAAAGGAGCTTAACTTTTTGGTACTCCCCATTTGTTAGCAAGCAATAAGTGGTTTAATAATTAAAAGAATCAAATCTATTACTACTATTATTAATGTCCTCTTTTTTTTTGTTATTTTTTATCATTATTTCCGCATGGCAGCGGACAGGGTAGCTTGGACGAATATACTTGATCCGGAAGATGAAAAGACCTTGGGGGACCTTTGCAATTTCATTACCATCCATGCTGAAAAGGAAATCATAAGACGACGCTGAAACCCAGGTAGGCAAGTTTTCGGGATATTCATACGGTAGCTGATTTGGTTCGGCGAATAGATGCAAACAATCCGCATTAGCTACTTAAAAGGTTTGGTTGCTAGTAATTTTGGCTATAAATAACGCGTTATTTAAATGCAGATAAAATATAGCAATGTCATAATCATTCATCTTCGGAGCCAAAGAATAATGGCCAAAATTAAAACCTTGAACTGTTTCAGTTTTAAATAACTCTTTGCATATACGATAGCATTTTACGAAGTTCGTTCTTAAATTGTGCATGTTAATTATTTGTACGACCACTTCTAATTAACTGGCTATTAGTCAAATGCTCAACTTTTTTTTATGCCCGGAATATTCATATTCTAATAGCCCAACACGTTAAATATCTATTGTTTTTCGACAAATATTCATTAGGTTTACATTATCATTAACCCCAGAACAACTATGAAAATTAAAATCACATCCAGGCAGATATTGAAAATATTGTATGCCCTTTCGTGGATAATATTTATAGGCGTATGTATTGAAGCTGTAATTGCCCGGATACAAGGCCGTAGCATAATGGGAGTCAGCCTATCATAAAGCAGGTGTTGCATATATATCGCATACACGAACCGTATTTTCACGTAGAAAAATCCTGAAACTTGTTACATAAATAGCAACGGTAGTATTTTCAATCCATGCTCTGACGCAATTTATTACGCAATAAGTAATTGTTTATGAAACCCGCCCTGAATGTATCGCATACTGAAGAAAATGCTGCATCCGTCAAAGAGAGTAAAGTAACAACTGAAGTAGCTGCCATCTGGAAAGAAGTACTGGGAGTACCTGACATTGATCCCGAAAAACGTTTCTTTGAACAGGGAGGCAATTCGATCAATGCTATTGTCATCATGAGCAGGATGAAAAAAGCCGGCTACCCGGTTACTTTAAGGGATATTATACACCACCAGACTATCCGGAAGATGACGCAGGAATTATGGCAACCTTCAGCAATCAACCTGGTAGACACTTGTGCAAGTCTTGAAGATTTTATCCATCACAAGAGCGGCATAACTGTCTCGTGCAAAACGATACACGTCCGGTACAACGACGACGTCAGCGAACTGCACATACTCTTTACTGAACCGGACAAAACTGCCACTGTACAACAACTCATCAGCGAATCCGTACAGCAGATAGCGCCCGCTGTGCTGCCCCACTACATATCCGGCGGAGGAAGTTTTGACGGCACAACAGCTTCCTTCCAGGCTGCAGAATTTTATTCCATGCTGGGGCTGCAGCCATTGCAGTCATTCGATGTAACAGCAGCACAAGCGCTTATTCATGAAACATTCCATGTCAATGATGAAGCCATCAGCAATACAGTGGTATTACAGCAATACCCCTTATGCGCCATGCAGCAGCTGCAGATATTTTTTCATACGCCCGCCTGTGTAGACTACCTTTTGCTGAACACCTATGTGGATGTACCTACCCTGCAACAGGTTTACAGTATCCTGATAAAGCGTCATAGCCTGCTGAGAAGCGTGGCCGTAAATGAGGGAAATTGTTACAACTGGGAGGAATATGCTTTTGATCCTACAATAGTACCAGCTATTCCCCTTATTGACCTTGCAGGCTATCAGTGTTCTCCGGCTGATTTTCAACACCTGGCAACATCATTGGTTTTCCGTAAATATGAGCCTGGAAAAATTTTCCACCAGTTCGTATTGTTTCGTGTAAACCTGAAAGAATATTACCTGGTGATGATCTTCAGCCACGTAATCTTTGACAGGGTAACTGGTGAAGTATTGAAAAATCAGCTGTTGAATTATTACCAGGATCTGATGGATAAAAAAAAGGTGCGTACTGAAAAGATTGTTCCCTTTGAAACTTATGTGAATGCAATCGGGAAAGGGCCACAGGACATTGCTGAACAGGAAGTAATCGGGACATTTCAGCTGGAAGAATTTTACAACGCCAAACAGCAGATAAGGAAAAGTATCCATGGCAGTGAGTCACAGCTGAGTTATTCTTTCAGTATCGAGGTATCTTTACAGGATACCGTTCAGCAGCAGGATATCCTCGCAACAACACTGGCTATATATACCCGCGCACTGCACCGTTACCTGGGTACGGCACAGATACCTCTTCTCTTCGTGTGCGACGGACGTCAGTATGAAAACAAGCTATACTATAATACGATCGGTGAATTTACGGACATGGTGCCTATGCTGACAGATGGCAGGTGGTCTGTTGCCGAAACCGGCGAAGCCGTATCCCGGCGCTTAACGAACCTGAAGAAACATAATCTCAATTTCCTGCATCAGCTTTTACTACCCGCATCCAAACCCGGCTGGCCGGAGATCCGCAGACTCATGGATGCCGGAGAAGGATTTGCACATTTTGATATCCTGATGTTTAATTTTCTCGGTAATGCTGATGAAATACCCGAAGCAGCAACAGCGCAAGTAAATACAGAACCTAACCCGCTTCCTATCAATAGTCTGCTTAACTGCATCGCCTCCGCTTCCACCACCGAAGGCAGGATCATCTTCAGATTCCGCAGCAGTTACACCATTGATATCGGGCAACTGAGAGAACTATTCGCAGTTGCTACGCAGGAGATACTTCATTAAATTTTTCATTCGGAAATAAGAACCCTATGTACCATAAAACCATTGTTGCCAGCAGCCCACTGCTGAAAGAGCCATTGCATAACTCTTTCCCGGTAACTCCCTCCCAGAAACGAATGTGGATCATTCATCAGCTGAACATATCCAGTACTGCCTATAATTCTCCTGTTGTCAGAAAGATAACCGGAGAGATGCATTTACCTAAATTAAGACATGCATTTGAACAGTTGCTGACGCGGCATGAACAGCTGAGAGCCTCCTTCCTGCTGGAAAATAACGAACCCGTGCAATATATCCAGGAACATGTTCCTTCCTTTGAATTCAGCTACCATGACCAGGTGGCAACGCACCAGCTACAGCAGTTTATCACAGATTTTATCCGGCCCTTCCACCTGGATCAGGCCCCGCTGTTCAGGGCCTGTCTGATTAAAACCGGAGACAACACACACATTCTTGTGATAGATATGCACCATATCATTTCAGATCTCAGGTCTGAAGAAATTATTATGCATGACCTCTTCCGGCTGTATCATCAGGAAGCGCTACCCGTAATTACTACACAGTACACAGCGTATGCCTCCCTGCTCAGCGGGCACATTTCTCCGGCCCTCCTAAAAGAGGCGGAAACCTTCTGGTCCTCAAAGCTCAGCGGGGAATTACCTGTGCTTGAATTGCCGGCCGACTTCAAACGGCCTGCTGTATTTAATTTCAGCGGCACCATCATTCATTACCCTGTCAGTGATGATGCGGCCCGCCGCTTGCAGCTGCTGGCAGCACAACAGCATGTTCCTCTTTACAAAGTATGCCTGACTGTTTTATTTGTATTGCTGCATAAATACAGCCGCCAGGAAAACATCATCATTGGCATGCCCAGAGAGATACGTCCTGATACAACGCTGGATAACATATGCGGACTGTTCATCAACACGTTGCCGGTTACAGCATCCCTCTCTCCGGATAAAACTTTCATGGAGCTGCTGCAGGAGCTTAGTGCGTATACCAGCGGCGCTGAACAACACTACTGGTATGACGTAGGTAAACTGGTGGAAAAATATTGCGGCCGCAGAGATCCCGGCAGAAACCCATTGTATGATGTGTTATACTTTCACCACAAACAGCACACAGCAAGCTATGGTGAACTTCAGGTTAGCCCGGTAGAATTCATTCATAACAAAGCTGAACTTGATCTTACCTTCGGGATGCTGGAAACAGACGCCCGTCTCGCCTTCTCCGTAGAATATTACAGCGGCTTATTCAGCAATGAAACAATCACGCGGCTGGCCGATCATTTCCATCACCTGCTGGATACCCTCAGCAGTGACCCCGAAATAAAGATGGCAGATATAAGTCAGCTTACCACAGCGCAACTCCACCATCAGCTGAATATGTTCCGCGGCAGTAACAAGGAATACCCTAAAAGTACTATCCAACGGATTTTTGCAGAAAAGGCACAGCATACTCCTGCTCACCCTGCACTCATATTCCGGGATCAGCTGCTGACCTACGAACAACTTCATGAAAAAACGAATCAGGTGGCGAATGTAATCCGTACCAGCGGAGTTAGCGCCGGCTCAGTCATCGGTTTAATGACAACGCCATCAGATGAGATGATCATCGCCATCATGGGTGTATTAAAGGCCGGATGCACTTATCTGCCAATAGATGTAAGCTTTCCGGAAGAAAGGATAGCCTATATGCTGGAAAACAGCCAGGCAGCGGCTTTGCTGGTACAGCAACAACTATTGCCAGCTACGCGGGCATTCAAACAAAATATTATAATACTGGATGATACATCCATCCGGGATGCAGATAAAATTTATGTTTCCGGTGATGAAGATACCGCTTCCCCGGCCTGTATTATTTATACATCAGGCACCACAGGAAAGCCACAGGGCATAGTAATCCGGCATTTCAATATCATCAGAACCGTCATCAACACCAACTATATTGATATCAGGCAGACAGACAACATCCTGCATTTATCCAACTATGCCTTTGATGCCTCGCTGTTTGATATTTTCGGCGCATTGCTTCATGGAGCCACGCTGGTAATTGCCGACCAGGAATCCAGACAGGATATGCACCTTATTGCCCGGCTGATAGCGGAGAAACAGATCACTGTCAGTTTCATGACAACTGCACTCTTCAATGCCATGGTAGATAATATCCCGGAGGCCCTGTTGCCCCTGAGAAAATTACTCACTGGCGGGGAAATGGCATCTGTCTCCCATATGCAAACGGCCCTTTCATATCTCGGTGCGGGTAAACTGATCAATATGTACGGGCCTACAGAAGGCTCCGTCTTTTCATCCTATTACCCGGTGAATCATATTCCTGCTGATGCAACTGCTATTCCTATTGGGTTTCCGCTTTCCAACACCCAGCTGTATATTGTGAATGGCCAGACTTTAGCGCCGGCAGGCGTTCCCGGGGAATTGTACATAGCCGGAGACGGTCTTGCTGCCGGTTATCTGGACACACAAAGGATGCAGGGTAAGTTTACAACACTTCCGCAGTTGCCCGGCGTAACAGTATACCGGAGCGGTGATCTCGTCAAACAACAGGATGATGCAATCCTGTTTATAGGAAGAATAGATCAGCAGACAAAACTACGTGGCTTTCGTATAGAACCGGAAGAGATAGCCCTGCAGCTGCGGAGTTGCCCTGGTATTCAGAATGCAGTAGTGATCGTAAAAAATCCTGCTGATGCGGATAAATACCTGCAAGCTTTCTATACCGTAAAACAAGGTACTGCACTCACTACCCGGGAATTGAACCATTTTCTGTCCGGCCGTCTTCCTTCCTATATGATCCCTTCAGAATTTACCGTATTGGATGCAATACCATTAACGAGCAACGGTAAAATTGATTACAGAAAATTAGCCAAGCTGCCGGCTGGCGCACCGGTAGCAAAAGATAGCGTTACCACTGCAACCACTGCTACCGAGCGAAAAATTGAAGCCATCTGGAGCAGCCTTCTCAAAACAGAAAAGCCGGATATCCATCAGAATCTTTTTGAATGCGGCGGACATTCGCTGACGGCCACTGTCCTCGCAGTACGCCTGCAACAGGCTTTCCGCACAGCACTACCGCTCAGCGTAGTATTCCGGCATCCTACCATCGCAGGGCTGGCAACATGGATAGATAGCTCCGGAAATGTATTGCAACGCAGCGATTACAAAATAAACCGTAGCCGGAAACAGTCCTGGTACCCGCTGAGCTTTTCTGAAACAATGGTGTATGTACATCAGAACAGTACGCAGCATAACCATAGTTATCAATCTCTCTTCCCTATGCTGCTGGAAGGTTTTCCGGACATAGCGCAACTGCGGCTGGCATTGCAGGCCCTTGTACAGCGGCATGAAATTTTCCGTACCGCATACTTGTTGCACAAGGGAACACCGGTAAAAAGAATCGCTGAAAATGTGGAAATGCCACTGTTTTACAACGAAGGCGATCTGGAAGATATTCCTGCAGTTGTTCAGCAATTAAGGGCCTCCTATAACCTGGAACAACCACCACTTTTCCGTGCAGCATTGCTGAAAATAGCTAGCGGTAAGTATTTCCTTGCACTGGCTAATCATCATATTATTTCCGATGGGATCACAGAAACATTATTCATGCAGGAGATCAGTCAGCTGTACCAGCGCGTTCAGCTACAACCTGTCAGGCTGCAACACAGGGACTATGTTCAATGGCAGCAGCAACAGTGGGCATCAGGGTATTACCGCAGCGGGGAACGGTATTGGCTGGAACATCTTCAGGGAACATTACCGGTACTTTCCTTGCCATGTGATTTTCAACGACCGCCTCATATCACCTTCGATGGCTACACTGTCACCGTTACTACTGATCCTCTTCTGACCCGCCGCTTACAGGGGTTTGCAGCTTCCGGCCATACTTCGCTATTCATTGTGTTGTTCTCTGCATACACCGCATTACTTCATAAATACACAGATCAGGAAGATATCATTGTAGGCGTACCTATGGCAAACAGGATGCACGCAGATCTGCAGGAGATCATGGGTATGTTCGTAAATATGATTCCATGGAGAAGTTATCCGCAGCCTGGTAAACAGTTCTCTGCGTATCTGCAGGAAATCAAAGCTACTGCCGCAGCTGTTTATCAGCACCAGGATTATCCGTTTGAAAAACTGGTCAACGCACTTCAGCTGAAGAAAGACACTTCCCGGAATCCGCTGTTCGACACTATCTTCGCCTTACACAATACCGGTATGCCTTTACCGGATATAAACGGCCTGCATATCAGCCCTTATCCTGTAACTGATAACGCAACCAAAGTAGATCTTACGGTAGAAGTGCTGGAATATAATGCTGAACTGAAGATTAGTTTCAAGTACAGCACCGCGCTATTCAAAGAAACCACCATACAGCGGATGGCCGGTCATTATATACAGCTGCTGACAGATATCGTGTCACATCCTGATAAGCAGCTGAGGGAAATGAATCTCCTGTCGCCACAGGAGCGGCAACAGCTGTTGTTTCAATTTAATCCTTCCGGCACGGAACATCCGAAAGACAGCCATTTGTATCAGCTGTTTGAACAACAGGTAAAACGCAGGCCGGAACATATTGCCATCCGGTGCTATGACACCACCCTTACTTATCTGGAACTGCATCAATCGGCTGAATATTATGCTGATCGGCTGTTGCGCTACGGTGCAAATACCGGTACAAAAATAGGTATCATCATGGATCGTTCACCGGAGATGATTGTTGGTATCTGGGCAATATTAAGAATCGGCGCCACTTATGTGCCTGTAGATCCCGACTATCCGTCAGAAAGAATAGCCTTTATGTTGCAGGATAGTACAGCCAGTATCTGCCTGACTACTTACCAGGTATATTCATCTGTAAATATTCCTTTTACAGGTAAGATGCTTATTATAGATACGGAAAATGAAGTACCGGCAGCTGCACTTACAGTACCTGCCGCAGCGTCTCCCGGTCCCGCCTATATTATGTATACATCCGGTTCGACGGGTGAGCCCAAAGGTGTTGCCATAGAGCATTATAATGTGATACGAACGGTTGTGCAAACCAACTATATCGACATCAGCGAAGCGGATAGTATTTTACAGGTCTCCAATTATGTTTTTGACGGGTCAGTCTTTGATATTTTCGGTTCCCTGTTGAATGGAGCCACCCTGGTGCTGATGAAGCAGGAAAGCATTTCAGATACAGAGCAGCTGGAAACATTGATCCGTGATAATCATATCACCGTTATGTTCATCACTACAGCCTTATTCAATGTATATATGCAACACTGTCCGGAGTGCTTTCAGACAGTAAGAAAACTGTTGTTTGGCGGTGAGCAGGTATCTCCTGTGCATGTAAAGATGGCATTGGCGAATCTTGGCACAGATAAGGTGATTCACGTTTACGGTCCTACGGAGAATACAGTATTCAGTACAGCATATACCGTTAGTGAGGTAACTGACACAAACTGCATCCCTATTGGCGTACCGCTGTCCGGCACACAAGCTTATGTATTTAACCACAGCAATACTATCAATCCTGTTGGCGTGCCCGGAGAATTGTATCTGTCAGGAGATGGAATTGGCTCCGGATACTGGAACAGGCCTGCCTTGAACAAGGAGCGTTTTCCGGAGAATCCCTTTAATCCTGGTACGCTGCTGTATAAAACCGGAGACCTTGTAAAATGGCAGGAAGATGGTAACATCGTATTTCT
Organism: Chitinophaga sancti; assembly: GCF_034424315.1. Lineage (GTDB taxonomy): Bacteria > Bacteroidota > Bacteroidia > Chitinophagales > Chitinophagaceae > Chitinophaga > Chitinophaga sancti. The sequence continues at coordinate 1,170,328 of NZ_CP139972.1, read as the reverse complement.
CGGAAGGGCCGATCAACAGGTAAAAATCCGCGGATTCAGGATAGAGCCTGGAGAGATTGAAGCCTTGTTGGGCATGCACCCTGATATAGAACAATGTGCCGTTGCTGTTAAAGAAAATATCCATACTAAAGAGAAGACCCTCTGTGCCTGGTTCAGCGGGAGAGATGAACTGGAGTCGGCAACACTGAAATCATACCTGGGAAAACGCCTTCCTCACTATATGATACCGGACTTGTTCATCCGGTTGCAAAGGCTGCCCTTGAATACCAACGGCAAGATCAACAGGAAGGCACTGACGGAGATTGCAGATGAATTAACTGTTTCCGGTGAATATGCCGGCAGGCAGGAACAGCCGTTTGTATCTCCCGCAACACCCAAAGAACACGCCATTGCAGCGGTATGGAGAAAAGTGTTTGGTCTTGAAAAAGTAAGTATCCGGGATAATTTCTACACTCTTGGCGGCCATTCCCTGAAAGCATTACAGGTAGTCAGTTTGCTGCTCCAGGATGGTTTTGTGCTCACAGTGAATGACCTGTTCAATTATCCTACTATCGGGGAACTGGCTGCTGTTATCAGTTTACAGCAGGTGGCCGGTAAGAAAAAACAAAAGGTAAAGAATCCGGTAGTTTTCGGTCATCAGCAACAGGGATATCCCTTATCTGCTGTACAGCAACGTTTCTTTCAGCGGAAGCTGCGCAATCATAATATTTTCAACAGCCCGTTTCTGATAGCGTTGACACAGACAGTTGCCATTGAAACCATGCAGGCTGCTTTACAGGGCATCCTGGAGAATCATCCGGTATTGACATCCCACTTTGTGGAAATGCCGGGGGGGCAATGGCGTCAATGTTACCGGCAGCTGAAAGCAGGTGATTATTTTATGCAGACTGATCTCGCGCAGATACCGGCGGATGAGCACCAACAGGCCATTACCGGCCACTGCAGCGCCTTACAGCATCAATTTCTACTAACGGAAGGACCTTTGTTCAAAGTAGTATTGTTTGAAAACTATCTGGCACCGGGCCGGCAGGTGTTATTCTTTTTGTTTCATCATCTCATCTCGGATGGTATTTCCTGGCAGGTTTTCATTGGTGAGTTCAGGCAGCGTTGCCTTGAACCTGCAGCACACGCCCCCGTCAGCACCGGCGCATCCTATGCTGAATGGTGCCTGCGGCTGGAGCAATATGCACAAAAGGGCAGATTCAAAACTGCCGCCGCATATTGGAATCAGGTGCTGCGAAAGGGAAGCCCATTTCTTCCGGACATGTTCCCCGGCACTAAACCCTTGCAGAAAGAGATGACTTACTTTGAATCAGCTGCTATCACAACAAAAGCGGAAAGCTCTCTTTTGCATGATGCTGTTGCACATTACAAAGCTAATATCTTCACTATTCTGTTGTCTGCTTTTTATTGCGCCTGCAGGGACTTGCAGGAGCGTAAAACCCTGTCGCTGTATGTGATGAGCGCACAACGGGAGTCTTTCTTCCCTGAAGTGGATATTCAAAAAACTGTTGGCTTTTTTGCGGGCGCCTATCCCGTATGCCTGGAAGCTGCTGCCCCGGTGGAGGGCAACTACAGGGCTACTGTTCAGGCAGTAAAAGATACATTGCTGAAAGTGCCCAAAGGCGGACTGGATTATTTTGTGTTAAAGCATCTGGCACCATCATCACCACTGCATCCGGGGCAGGAGCCTGCCTGTCCGGTATTGTTCCATTATCTGAATCTGGTTCCTGCAGTACAGGACAATGATTTCTTTACACCGCTGCAATTACCTGCAGGGCTTACACATGACCCGGAAAATCCGTCGGCTTACCTGATTAATATCACTGCCGTATCAGACCATGAAGGCCCGAAATTAACTTTTTACTATAGTCAGACACATTTCTATCAAAGTACGATCGCAGCGCTTTTCAGGTCATTCCGGCAACATTTGTTACATATAATCAACACAAACAATCCCTAAATATTTATTTGTATGAAGATATTGGAATACTGCCCCTTTTTCAATGAGCATAAAATAGCAGCCATGAAGATCAGAGAAGCCGGTTACTGGATTGATGAACTTCATTTATGTGAGGCAGATAAGAATTTCAGTTATGAAGACAAGCCTTATAACTTTGATACTTCCACCTTAAATGACAAAGTAAAATATCATAAGATCACTGCCGGCAGCCTGTTTAAACCTGCGCTGCCGGATCAGTCCTACTATCATCCTGATACTTGTCCGCCGGAACAGTTTGACCAGTGGTACTGGCATCTGCTTACGCATAACATGGGTTATCATAATGAAGCGATGCAGCGTAACACCTGCAACATACTGAGAGATGTGGCAGGAGAAGAAGATATCATTATCCTCTCAGACCTGGATGAATTCCTTGACAGCCGGCTGGCAGACAGGATTGTAGATACCGTAAAGAAGCATCAGATCATTACGGTGAAATTGCATTTCTCTGTATTCTATCTTAATATGTTTTCAGATAAAAGTCATGGTATGCGGAATTTCAGTTACAGAACCTATATCATGACAGGAAAGTATTTCCATAAAATGCCATTCACCGGTGATTATCTGCGGAAGAAAGGTATATCCGGCGGCTTGGAGCAAACCATACATTGTCCCGATGAATTTATGGGCTTCCATCATTCCTGGTTGCAGCCGGCTGCTAATGCATTCACCAAGCTGAAAGCATTTGAGGCAAATGTGAAGGACAAGACATTAATCAGAAGTGATTTTGCTGAACAATGTATCAGAGATAAACGGCTGCCTTACCCGGATGCAGCGCTGTATATCGATAATGAAAAGCCTTTCCTGAGAAGTGTGCAGGAATCGGATACAGAAGGGTTATGGTTTGAAGGTGTATTGTAAATCCTGCTGTTATTCCTCAGTAAATAAGGTGGCCTAATTTGCTGGGTTAGAAGATAAATTTATCACATAAATGGCAGGAAAATTGCCAGCGTGAAATACGCCCTTGCTTAATAGCACAACACGTTAATACCTTATATTAATATAGGTCTCTTAGAACATCCTGTCAATAAGGGATCAGGATTGTTGTTTGTTGATTTTTCTTATATGGTTTTCATAGACGTTACATTCCTTGGCATTTACTCATTGAGGATATTTAACTTAATTCACATTCATTCATACCAGTTTCACATCTCAGGTTGTCAGGACTATTTGAACATTTTACTTTTGAAATTCTTTCATACATCTTATTAAAACTCATTTCATAAACAGGTATTGTAAATTGATAATCAATACCTAAATGGTAATTACGAAATGAGTTCCAGAACGTTTGAAGGAACCAGTAATAAATGAAAAAATAGCGTATGAAAACCACAAAAATAATTATAAGTGCTTTAATTATCTGCATGCCATGGATTTCGAGTGCTCAGGGAATAATTAAGTTTGAAAACCGGGTTCAAAAAATGTCAAAAGAAACCAATCCTCAAAAAAACGTAATTGAACTTCAGTCTATAATCAGCGATTACAACCTTGATCCAATAAAAAATGCTGAAGAGTTAGATGTGCTACATGGTACGGTAGCACTTAGTTATCTGGCTTCCGGTAATTATCCTATGTTTGAGCAGTATATAAAAGCGATAAAAAATAAGTTCAACCAAACATCCTATATGAATATGGGCACATACGACTTATTAACGCGTAAGATTGATTTTGATTATGCACTAAGCTTAGCAAAAAAAACGGTTGACCTCTACGAATCCTATATTGATGACAAGGCTGCAAGGCCGATCAGTATTCCTGAAGAAGCTTGGGAAAGGTGGATCAAGATGGCGGCATATCCCTACTATGAGACGTATGCTTCAGCGTTATACCTGAACCATGAAGCACAAAAAGCCCTCATGTATGAGGAAAAGGCATTACAAGGCAAAAAATCAGAGGAGATCATGCAATCTTCTTTGGAACTCTATGCAGAACTTTTGATTTCGCAGGGCCGAACTGAAAAGGCTTACGATATTTTGATTGACAGGGTTAACATCGGGAATTCCAGCCTTAAAATGAATGATTTGCTGAAACAGTTGCTCATCATACGGACAGGCAGTTTAGACAGATCTACTGCTATCCTCGACTCCATTCAAAGCAATACATCCGTCAATTATAAAGATAAGCTTTTAAAGGAGTCTGTTAAGGATGAATTGGCGCCAAACTTCATGTTGAGTGATGTAAATGGAAAAGAGATTTCTCTTGATGACCTGAAAGGCAAGGTGGTTGTTTTAGATTTTTGGGCGACATGGTGTGCTCCATGTATTGCCTCAATGCCAGCGATGAAGAAAGTCAGTGGTAAACAACCGGATGTTGTGTTTATTTTTATTGCTACCCAGGAACAGGGTAAAGATCCATTATCGCGCATCAGAGCCTACCTAAAGAAAAATGGCTTTCCCCTAAACGTATTGATTGATACACCATCCAAAACAAATTCTGATCTCTTTTCAACAGCAAATTTGTACAGAATTAATGCTCTTCCCACTAAATTTGTCATCGATAAAAATGGGAAAATAAGGTTCATTAGCAGTGGATTTAGTTCCGATACTGAGCTTATAAATGAACTTGAAGCTATGATTTCAATTACAAAATTGTATTAGAGAGGATTTATATGATTATTTTAGCTGTTAAGTTTTAATATATTCTTGTTTAGAATGCTATATAAAAAATGCTTACTACTGCTTTTATTTCTATCTGTTTATAGTGGGGTTGTCTGTGGACAGGAGTTAAATAAACCCTTGACGGAATATTTGAGGTTTGATGCACCGGGATTACCTGGCAATGAAATCAAAATTGCCGTTAACCGTGAAGTCGTCAATGTAAAAGCGATTGGCGGCTTCTTTAAGATTCATAAAACATCAGCCTTGGATGTGGGCATTTATTTAAGACAATATAATCCTCGCAAACATTCGGTGGATATTGATTCAAGCAGTGCTTATAAAGATGTTTTAACAGGCGACACCGAGATTTACTTGCTGCCGGATTCAGAAATATGTTTTGATGTCATTGAGCAAGGCACAAACAAACTTTTGCGAAAGTATATTGTAAAAAGACCCAAAGCCATCCCGCAACTGAACTTTTTTGATCAGTCGAAAGGTATCAAAAGCATCTTCTATGTATTTAATAACGATTCCGAAACTGATAAGATTGATGTCAGCCCTGGTATGAGGGTAGCTATTGCAGCTATTGAAAGAAAGGATTTTAGGGATTTGGAAATGGAGTACACTTTAACAAATCTTAAAACCCACAAATCTTCAAGAGGAACAATTAAGCAGGGAATGTCGTCTTTGAAGCTTACTGAAAATAGTGACTATCAATTAAGCATTAACTATTCATTACAAAAAGAAAGTGTAGGAACTGTTTTTATAACCGTTAAGCCGTATTGGTATAATTCAATATTTTTCTACATCAGTATTTGCGGTGCTTTAATAGTCCTGATTTTATTTTTTCTGAACAACCGATTGAAAAGAAATCTTAACAGGTCGGAAAAGAAACAGCATGAACTGGAAGAAGCGGCAATCAAGCTACAGTCACTATTGAATCCGCATTTCACTTTCAATGCACTGAGTTCTATACAAGGACTTATGAATAGTGGGAAAATTGATGATGCTAACCAATATTTATATGAGTTTAGTTCATTATTGCGAAAATCTTTATCAAAGAGCCAGCTAGTTTTCCATAGCCTCGATCAGGAGCTTGAAATGATGCAAATTTATATTCGCCTGGAAGCGCTACGATTCAATTTTAATTGGGATATAAAGGTGGAGGATTCGCTGCATACATCTGAAATAGAAATTCCCACCATGTTATTGCAACCATTGATTGAAAATGCAATCAGACATGGCCTTTCTGGCATTGGTGAAATAAAACATTTGGCGATTACGTGTGGTTATGGAGCCGGGAAAGATTCTATCGTCATCGTTATAAAAGATAATGGAAAGGGTATAAAACCAAATAATGAGTTGGGTTATGGACTATCACTAACGCAAAAGCGCATAGAAGCAATAAATAAGCTAAGTAGTGTTGGGAAAATTAAGCTTGGCTTCGAGATACAATCAGGAACCCAAGTTACATTAACATTTTTCAACTGGCTAAGTATATGATAAAGGCAATTCTGGTTGACGATGAACCTATCAATAATACTAATTTAGCGGCATTACTAAACCGCCATTGTAAAGGGGTTGGAATCGTCGCCACTGCACGCAGTGCAGAGGAGGCAAGAAGTAAAATTATTGAGTGGGAGCCGGATGTTGTATTTCTTGATATCGAAATGCCCGGCATGAATGGATTTGATCTTTTAAAAACTTTTGATAATCCCTATTTTGATGTTGTTTTCGTTACAGCTTACGATTCTTACGGTATAAAAGCAGTAAAATTTTCGGCCCTGGACTATATACTGAAACCGATCAATAGTGCCGAGCTTAAAGCCGCTGTAGAAAAGATTGAAAATTCAGTCCAGGTTAAGAGACAAAATTTGAGATTAAAGAATCTACTCAGTTTATTGGATAACACATCATCGAATACTGAAGACAAGATTGCGCTGTCAACCTTGAAAGAAACTTATTTCATAGCCATTAAGGATATTTTACGGTGTGTATCTTCAAATAACTATACCACATTTTTTCTTGCAAATGGCGATGAGCATCTTATATCGAAACCTTTATATGAATACGACGAGCTGCTTAGTTCCTATGGTTTTATTAGATGCCATCAATCGCATTTAGTAAATAAGTTTCATGTCAAAAGTATATTAAATGAGGATTCAGGGTATCTTATTGTAGGTGCTGCTGGGCATAAGGTTCCAATCTCAAGACAAAAGAAAGGTTTGGTCAAATCTATTTTGTATTGAAGTTAAAAATAACTGATGGTAAGTAACTATGAAACACTAATCCTTTGCACCCATTCAAATTGTCTATTCACCTGAGTCAACCTTCATTGCTTCATATTTAAAAAATAGAGTTTCCTTTCCAATGAAATTCCAAAATGGTGAATTTGTGCTGGTATATAGGGGAGGAGGAATAAAGGTTAGCAAAATCATCCCTTTTTGAAAAGGTAACAGATCTGATCCATTGCCCATGTCGGAAAATTATAAAAGAAAACTAGTTTTGTACAATACTGAACCAATAAGAAAAAACCATCTTTGATATGGGTTAAATCTTAACCTTTTATAAATTCTACGCTTGAATAGAAGAACGTTATTAAAACAAATGGGCTTAGCCGGAACGGCATTATTACTCCCCCGTTTCTCCTACGGAGAAAATCAAATGATTAATGGCCCTTTTCAGCCCAATTGGACCTCCCTGGAACAATTCAGGACACCTGACTGGTTTTCCGATGCAAAGTTCGGCATCTGGGCTCATTGGGGCCCCCAATGTCAACCTGAAAACGGAGATTGGTACGCCCGTGAAATGTACATGGAAGGAAACCGCCACTACAATTTCCACCTGAAGAAATATGGCCATCCCTCCCGGTTTGGTTTTAAAGATGTCATCAATGAATGGAAAGCAGAACAATGGCAGCCGGAGGAATTAGTTTCCCTGTATAAACAGGCAGGAGCAAAGTACTTTATTGCCATGGCTAATCATCACGATAACCTGGACCTCTATGACAGTAAGTATCAACCCAACTGGAATAGTTTAAAAGTTGGCCCTAAAAAAGACATCCTTGCCGGATGGGCTAAAGCTGCCAGCAACCAGGGCCTGCGATTTGGTGTAAGCATCCATGCTGCCCATACCTGGAGCTGGATGGAAACCTCGCAGCGGGCAGATAAAACAGGGCCCTATGCAGGGATCCCCTATGACGGGAAACTTACTAAAAAAGAGGGTACCGGTAAATGGTGGGCTGGACTTGATCCGCAGGATCTCTACGAGCAAAACCATCCCATGAGCGAAAATGGTTATGACAATGGTGCGATCCATCGCCAATGGAATTGGGGCAATGGGGTATACCCGCCTTCAAAAGCTTATTGCGAAAAGTTCCATAATCGTACTATAGACCTCATCGAAAAATATGAGCCCGACCTGATGTATTTTGATGACACGGCATTACCCTTATGGCCTGTCAGCGATGCCGGTTTACGCATTGCTGCACATTTCTATAACCGTAGTGTAAAATCACGTAAAAAGCTGGATGTTGTTATTAACGGAAAGATCCTGGATCCACAACAACGAAAATGCATGGTATGGGATATCGAACGCGGCCAAAGTAACAGTATTGAACCATTACCATGGCAAACAGATACCTGCATAGGAGACTGGCACTATGATCGTTCCATCTACGACCGCAAAGGCTATAAAACAGCCAAAACAGTGATCCAGATGCTGGTGGACATCGTTAGCAAAAATGGCAACCTGCTGTTAAATATCCCCGTCAGAGGGAATGGATCTATCGATGAAGAAGAGCGAAAAATTGTTGAAGAAATCGGTCGGTGGATGGCAGCAAATGGCGATAGTATTTACGGTACAAGGCCATGGAAAATTTTTGGGGAAGGCGCCTCCCTGGAAAATTCAGCGCCGTTAACGGCACAGGGATTCAATGAAGGAAAAGGTAAGCCATATGATCATACTGATATAAGATTTACATCGAAAGGCGATGTACTGTATGCTAGCATTATGGAATGGCCTGCTGATGGAAAAGTGTTGATAAAAAGCCTAGGAACAGCGAGCCAATTCTTTAAGGGTGATATAAACAGGGTTACACTTGTTGCAAATAATACAGCCTTACAATTCAGTCGTAATCCGGAGGGCTTGTTGATTGAACTTCCTGATCGACCGGCGTTGTCTTATGCGATCGCGCTAAAAATAAATTAACGATGTAGATCATATATTATAAGAACGGCTATTCCTGTAATTTCCCGGTGTTTGGCCGGTTGTACATTTAAATATTCTTGCAAAATAACTCAGGCTTTCAAATCCTGTTTGCGCTGCAATTTCTGCAAAAGTATAATCTGTAGTCAGGATCAGAAACTGTGCACGGTCAATTCGCTTTTGCTGAATGTATTGAAGCGGACGCTGCCCGGTATGCTGAAAGAATGACCTGGAAAAATGATCCGTACTTAAATTTGCCCTGGTCGCCAATTCCTCTACCGAAATATTTCCGCCAAGATGGGTTTGGATATAATTAATGGCTTCCATTATCCTCGATGGAATTAACTTTTGCGGATGACAGGCAAATTCCTTGCAGTTCAGGAACCTGGATAATAGGACCTGGATCAATCCCTGCGTTTCAAGAATAGTAGATAAGCCGATGTGTAAGTTAGCTTCCTGGAAGCCTTTCAGGATGTTACTTTTCTCATACACTTTTGGATTGTCGGATTTCCGGAGATCTCTTCCCGGATTTATTGCAACCAGCCTTTTCAGCAAATCAATGTCTGACGATGAAGCTTCTATCTGTAACAATTTCCTGCTCCCGGCAAATAAAGAACTGCCATCCGAAGATTCCTCTATAAAATGAACATAATACTGGCTGAGGTGGGAAGGGCATGTTTGGTTAAACATGGTAAAGCTTGGTATCAGGTAAAGATTTCCCTTTTCTAAGGTGATGTGCTGATCAGGATTGGAGAGGAAACCGATACCATCATCAATCAGGTAAAGCCGGTAAAAAGGACTAATCACATTGAAATAATTCCAGCTCTCATTCAATTGTACATAATCAGTATTCAGTAATGAAAATGTAAACCGGTTCCTCATAAATGTGACAATCTGTTGAAATCGGAAACTACATAAAAAATCAATATTGTCAGACAAAATAGAAAGATAGGATTAAAAAAGGGGGGCCAGGAGTTAAAAAGACCAGGCGCGGCAAAGGTACGAAGTTCATGGTTATTACTGACGCGCATGGTCTTCCTCTCGCCGTGCACACGACTTCTGCTAGCCCACATGAAGTCACCAATGACGGATTTGCTTCTAAACTTAAGGCTGTTATTATTGTTCCTGGTGATTGTGGCGGTGACCCGCAAAAGCAATACATTTTCTTTTGGCAATTTTGGCTGGTGCCCGGAATTGAATCATCCACAGGAAGGAGGTGCAGATTTTCACACTGATATTAATCATTATTATTAAAAAGAAAGTTAATTTGGAAATTATTCTAATACCCCTAAATTTGTAGCACCGGTTTTTTAGTATGTTAATCGCTATTTCGTATAACGGTTCAAGATAATGAAGTAACCCTTATCTCTATTTATAGTAAGATCAAATGAATTTATCCAATATAATACTATGAATGATGATTATTAAGTCTCGATATTCCTCTGAATGTAGCGGTTAATTCAATTTTATAATGTTCTGAATTTTGAAACTGTTTTTGTCAGGAACCAATAATTGTTTAGGTGGAATGGGGGACCATACGCTATTTTCATCGATTCTTTCACTGTAATATGGCAACCTTTCTGGCAGATGAACGTATTTAGGTACCCGTACCTATTCTTCCAGTGTAGATAATGCATCAATGTTTGGTATAGGCGGCCAGGAAAATTCAAAAATAATCTTCAATAGGGGAATGTTGTCTGGCTTTAATAAAGCGAATCATCGATAAGCTAATGATTGTCTCAATCATTAAAAATATCATGCTGGCAATTTTGGTAGCACTTGATTATTCTCTAGCTTTATTCTAAAATTATCAGTTTGTGAAGTAACACACCCGTTTTTTAATCCAAAATAATACCTATGTCATAGTTATACCCAGTCGAGATAGCATTGATAATTATATCCTCGTATACCGGGTTACACTTGTTTAAATAGCCAATTGAAATCTCTATACCTTATATTATTTTTCCTTACGGCAGGAAGCCTGCTCACCTATGCTCAGTTGCAGCGTAGTACCTCATTGCCCGGTGCCCCGGGTAAGGGGCCAATCGTAGCCTTTCCCCGTGGTATCCGGCAATCATCCGGAGAAGTGTCTTATTTGTTAGCTATTGACACAGCTGGTAATATTAACCTGCTGCCACTACATGCCAATCAGCGCTATGATACAGCCAGGCGACCCTACCCGGCCCGCAAGCCTTTCCTGAAGGTGCACGGGAATGTGATGTATGATTATTACTACCAGTCCGGACTTGATACCCCTTACCAGCAGAAAGATATTTACCAGCATACTGTTCAGACTTATCTCGATCTGACCATCAGGGAGCAATATCCTGTGCGTGTTGCATTTACCACTGCCAGGGGGAATTCAACGCTATTCCGGGATATCACCGGCATCAATATGCAGTACACCAACAGGGATTTCAAGAACCTGTTGTACGATAAACTACAAAATTGGGATGGTTACCAGGTCGGTGAACTGCAACGCTTGCAACTGGAAAAAAATAGACTGAACGCAAAATCCCTGGAGTTTTATCAATTGAAGGACTGGTTGTCTTCACCAGCGCAGTTGCAACGCCTCGTGGAAGCCAAAGAACGAAAACTCTATGGCCGGAAAGACACCTTGCCAGGCATAGGCTTCGACTCGCTCTTCCGGCGGCCGGCGATGCCATCAATGGGGGATATTTCATCAAAGCCGGGGAAGCCCTCAATGCCAGGCATTCCATCCCTGCCTGAAATGCCCTCACTGGACATCCTCCTTCGTTACAAAGGTCATCTCAGGGACTCAACGGTAAACCATCCTCCTGCCGATACCAGTTTTGAAAACTATTATGCTGCCCGCCAGCACCAGTTAGACACCCTGCAGGAGCGCCTGCGGATCATGGATAGCACCTATCACGTTCATGAAGCGCAAATGGCCAACCTCAAAGGGAATATCATTGAAAAACTGATGAGCAGTAAGAATAACCAGGAGCTGAACCAGCACCTCAACGAACTGAACCTGCCGGACACAGTATTGCCGAAAGGCTATAAAACCCTGTTGGCTATACGCTCCATAGGTCTTGGCCGTACCCTGGCCGACTACTCTGAATTAACAGCCAAAGGCATCAGCATTACGGGGGTGCAGGCAGAGTTTAACCCCTCTTATTATGTAGCTGTTGCCGCCGGTACTATTGACTATCGCTTTAGAAACTACGTGGTAAATAGCGGTGCGCCCAGTCAGTACCTGGCATTGATAAGAGGCGGCTATGGGATGAAAGAAGGCAATCACCTGTTCTTTACTTATTACATGGGTAAAAAACAGCTGTATAACCTGAATGCAAGCGCAGATAGTGCCAGTAAACCTAACTATCATATCCAGGGCCTGGCCCTGGAGGGTCGCTGGCAGATCGCAAAGAACACCTATATGACAGGGGAGATCGCGAAGTCGTCCTACCCTTATTACCAGCAATCTGGGCACAGTATGTTGAGTATGATTGATCACAGCAATGAAGCCTGGTCGATGAGCGCAAATTCCCTGATTACCCAGACAGGTACTAAACTCGCAGCTGTATACAAGGTAATGGGAGCCGGCTTTCAATCCTTCAGTTTGTATACTACCGGCTCAAAGCAAATTGCATGGACAGTGCGTGTAGACCAGCCTTTCTTTAAACAACAGTTGTTAGTCACCGCATCTGTTCGTCGAAATGATTACACCAGTCAGTATCAGCAGGCAGATTATAAAAGCAATACCATCTTTAAAAGCATCCAGGCTACGTTGAGGATTAAGCACTATCCGGTATTGAGTGTGGGGTATTATCCCAGCTCTCAGCTGACGAAACTGAGTGATGGTACATATATGGAAAGTACTTTCTACACGATGGTCGGCACCCTGAGTCATTTTTATAAAGTACATCATGTGATGATGAATACCATGTTGTCTTATACCCGCTTTTATAACAAGCAGGACGACAGCAGTTTTGTGTACTACAATACAAAGAACCTGCTATTAAATCATACCATGTTCCTGGGCAAATTTACCATACAGGGCACCGGTCAGGCTGCAATGAATGGCGATTACGATCTGTATGGGGGAGACGGGAATGTATTGTATAAAGTTAAAAGCTGGCTGGACATTGGCGGAGGCATAAAATATAGTTACCAGACAGTCTATGAGCTGAGGAATGTGGGATATACCGGTACAATGCGTGTAGCCATTCCATATATGGGCCAGATAGAGCTCATGGCAGATAAAGGATTTATCCCGGGTGCTGAAAGGCGGCTGGTTTCAAATAATACAGGACGAATTACCTATACAAAAACATTTTAAATGAGACGTTTTATCCTGATAGCGCTGATGTTGCTATCTCTTCAGGCAAGCGCCCAGGTAAATATGACGGTACAGTTACCCCCGACAGGTGTCATGCAAAAAGCGCAGCTGTGGAATATCTTACTGGTATCTGGCGCTGCATCACCGATAAGAGTGCGTGTTGAATTGCGCATAACAGATTCACAGACCAATCAACCTGTGCTGACAGGCGCCAGTCGCATTATTTCATTATCCAGGGGAGCCAAACAATTGCAGGTAGCGGATGTATCGCCTATCGACTATGAATACCTGTCGCATACCTCCGATAGAAATGTCAATGGCTTGCTGATGGCTGGTACATACACAGCATGTTACAGTGTATTCCTGCTGTCTGGCGATGCGTCTTCGCTGATAGCGGAAGATTGTCTGCCATTTGCAGTGGAACCGGTAAGTCCGCCCTTATTGAATAATCCTGCTGATCAGAGTGTGGTGGAGGGGAATTTGCCACAGTTTACGTGGATCCCGCCGGCACCGGTTACAATTTTTAGTGATCTGAATTATGATTTTACAATTGTAGAAGTCAGGAAGGGGCAGTCAGAGGCAGAGGCGATGCAGGTGAATATCCCGGTATATCGTACAGGTCATTTGAAGGATCAGTTTTTGAATTACCCGGTTTCAGCGATTGCATTGGATACGGCGAAGAGTTATGCCTGGACGGTAGTAGCGAGGAATAATACGCAGTTTGCGGCGCAGGCGGAGATCTGGGGGTTTAGGGTGAAGGGGGTAGCTAAAGAGAATACAGTGGTAAGCGAGGATACTTACGTGCAGTTGAAAAGGGAGTTGGATGGATCTGTTGTGGCCTTTTCGGGGGCATTGCAGGTTGGGTATAATAATGATGCCGGAGATGCGAAGATAGTATACGAGATCATCAGCTTAGATGCAGCCCGAAGTATAGTCAAATCTGCCAGCCTTCCGGTGGAACCAGGGATGAACAATATCAATATACCATTGACGAAATTAAGCCTTGCGAATGGTCGGTCGTACCTGTTTCGTTTAAAAAATAGCAGGAATGAAAACTGGCAGATAAAATTTGTTTATAAATGAGGTCTTTATTAGCACTAATTATCGGGATGACTGTTGTTATTTCCTCACATGCCAAGGATACAACAGCAATTAAAAAAGCACTGAATATGTTACGCCGTGTACAGGCGAAAAGTCTGCAACAGCCAGTCAGTTTTGACTTGAAATATACTTATTCCAATGAGCATACGCCATACAAGTTGCTTGATAGTTTGCAGGGAAAGGTGGAAATGAATGGAGAAAATTACAGGTGCTTACTGGATCATACAGAGACGATCCATAATGGTATCTATAATATTGTGCTCTTCAAAGAAGATAAACTCATGTACCTGGCTAAAAATAGTAAGGCAGCTTCTCCTGTTGATCCACTGGCGACCATTTATTCCTTGTTAGAAGCCGCCACTGGCAGCTCATTTAGCTATCAGCAGAAAAACACAATTATCGACGTCACTTTTCCTGCTAATGGGCCATGCAAAAAAATGTCCATAGTGATTGATACCGTCTCACAAAGGGTGATATCGATGAATTATGTACTGAAGACAACAATGCTGATTAGCGCGGATAATCAGGGCGACGAATTGCCGGTAGGGTACGAAGAATATGCATTGGTAAAAACGAACCTGTATAACTATAAGGAGATTGCTGCTAATAAAAGCCGTTACGATGAGAAAGAATTTTTTTATAGAGAAGGCGATGTATTGAAAGTGACTCCAGCGTATCAGGACTATAATATTTTTGTTGGCTCACCTGATCTGTAAATCTAACACTTATACCTAAGATATAAATAATCAATCATGATATTGGAATTCGCTGCGAGGGGGAAAAAGACATTTGCAATTGTCATGCTGGCTTTGCTTTACATTGAAACGGTGCTACCTATGAATGCACTGGCAGCTGTGAAAGGCGGGTCTGCCGTCAGTATAATCGTGTCTGTTCCCGCAGCAAAGGCATATGGAAATCTAAGACCGGGAAAGGTCATATTAACCCCGCATCACCGGATAAATATTCAATCGGACAAAAAAATAGATCCTCCTCAACCGGAGGATCGAGGTGGTCCCGGACAACCCGAAACACAGACATTCACATCTGTGAACGGAGAGAATATGGTAGACCTTTTTTCTGGTGATTTCTCTTACAAGATCCCTTTGATGGACGTAGGCGGTTATCCCATTGCGCTCGGATATAACAGTGGTATTTCCATGGACCAGGAGCCCAGCTGGGTAGGACTGGGCTGGAATATCAATCCAGGTAGTATTACACGTAACATGCGTGGATTGCCAGATGAATTTAATGGTGCAGACAGCATCAGTAAAGTGCAGCATTCGAAACCATCCGTATCCTGGGGGGCAACCCTGGGTGCAGGTTTTGAGTTATTTGGTACGCCCAGCCCCACGGCCAGAGAAGCAGGCAATGATTCTGCAATTGGAAATTTAAAATTTGGAGTTGCCTTTACTTATAATAATTACAGGGGATATGGAATAGAATCTTCAATATCTCCTTCTCTGAATGCAGGATCTAAATTATCTGATCATGGATTTACCGGCGCGCTATCGCTGACGAATAGCTCAACAGATGGTCTTTCACTAGGTTCGTCCTTATCTTATATATATAGAGGGCACGATTATGAACATAAAAATTCGGGCGCATCACTCACAGCATCTGTGGCAGGTTCCTATAATACCCGTGCCGGGTTGAAAGATATGCAGTTCTCTGTTGGAGACCGGTGGTATAATAAGGTGAAGGAGAAATCTACCAGTGGTGCATTTGAGTCAGGTATATCCTTTGCCCATCAGGCATATACGCCTACCATCACTTTCCCGACTACAGGTATTGCTTATAGCTGCAATGTAAAAGTAGGGTTTGAAAAATATGGTTATGATCCATACGTTGTGGCTGGCTATAACCATACCCGCCAGGAACTGGAAGGTGCTGATACCCTGCTTGTTTTGCCGGCCTTTGGCTATCTGAATTACCAGAATGCGAACGGTAAACCGGCATCCTTACTGGATTATAATATTGAAAAGGAGATGTCTTACCGGGAAAAGCCGGTAATCCCTACCATTGGTATTCCTATCTATACCTACGATGTATTCTCTATTTCCGGTGAAGGAACTGGCGGTATGTTCCGGGCATACAGGAGCGATATTGGCCATGTTCATGACCACCAGATGAAGACGAAAAGTAAGTCTATCAGTGGAAGTCTTGATTTGGGTTTGGGGCAATCCGTTCACCTTGGGGTAGATTTTAATCTCGTCAATGCCAATACTGAAAATGGACCCTGGACGGATTTGAATATGATGGGTGATTCTACAGGCTTTAAAAGTTCAAAGGGATTGTATGAAGCGGCCTACTTCAGAAACCCGGGTGAAACGGCGGTAAATGATAAGAACTGGCAGAAAGCATTAGGCGGAGATGAAGTAGTCGCCACCAGATTGTACCAATCCGGGAATAGTGATCCGGATATCTACGCCTACAATACATTGGATAGATACAGAGGATTTAAAGTATATGATTCTGTCAAAGTAAAAGGGGTGTCTTCGGGCAGGGCTATACGTGATAAGCGTACACAGATTATTTCTTTTCTGACAGCAGAGGAGGCAGGCACAGCAGGGCTGTCTAAATATATTGACAACTACCATGAGAATAAATTTCCGCTTCAAAGCTGCGATATCGCGTATACCGCAGATCTGGATTTTCCGGGACTGAGTGGGGATTATTACAGTGGTCGTAATTTTAATAAATATGAGTTTAACAGAACGGATACCATTGTCAATTTTGGGTCCTACAATGAGATAAACCTTGTTCCGAAAGGACTTAATCTGATGAAGTCAGATTTCTCCATCCGCTGGACCGGGAGATTAAAGATTGATGTGACAGGAAGGTATGTATTTTCTACCAGAACGGATGATGGTATCCGCTTGTATATCAATGATTCCCTGGTAATAGATAACTGGAGAGGCAAGCCGGCAGATTTTGAAGACACCGCAGCGCTTAACCTGGTAGCAGGAGAGATGTACAATATAAAGATGGAATATTTTCAGAAGAATGAAAAGGCCATCGCCCGTCTGCAATGGAGATTTGCAGGTCAGGCCACGCATGCAATTCCAAAGCTGAATTTATACCTGCCATCAAAAAAAGACACCTTCCTCGTGAGTCCGGACAATTTGATCACGAGAGAAAAACGTGTGAATAGTTTTCGCAAGAGCAATCATATTTCTGAGATAGATGTGTTGAATGCGGATGGTCGTCGTTATGTATATGGAATACCGGTGTATAATTTATTACAGAAAGATCTGACTTTTTCTGTAAATCCGGACGGTGGTAATGCGCTAACAGGATTGGTCAAATTTGAAAATGGTAAGGATAATACTACCGGGAATAAATCGGGTAATGAACAGTTTTTCAGCAAAGAGGTAATGCCTGCGTACCCACATTCCTTCCTGCTCTCAGGTATCCTGTCTCCTGATTATGTGGATCTTACCGGTGATGGTATTACTTCTGATGATCCGGGAGATGCGATCAGGTTTAACTACACCAAAATTGCAGGAGTTAAAAATCCTAACAGATGGCGTATCCCTTATAGTGGTTATGCAAATTACAACCAGGGCTTAAGGACGGATAACAGGGATGATAAGGGAAGTTACCTGTATGGGGAGAAGGAATTGTGGTACCTGAATTCTATTGAGTCAAAAAATATGATTGCTATCTTTTGGATAAGTAATCGCAAGGATTTGCCCGGTATGGAGGAGAATGGGGATTTTCAGGCGATTGGCCAATTTAAAAGATTGGATTCAATAGCACTTTATTCCAAATCTGATTTCCAAAGGAGTGGAACCAATGCACTGGCTATTAAAACAGCGCATTTTGATTATGACACTTCACTTTGTATTGGTGCCGGGCCTGATATGACAGTAGGCAAACTAACGCTTAAAAAAGTATGGTTTACCTATAATGGCAACCAGCGTAAGGACAAAAATGCCTATGTATTTAACTATACTACAAAGAATCCCAGTTATAAAACCAATTATTACGATCGTTGGGGGAACTACAAAGATCCTTCTCAAAATCCGGGTTCTGCGGTAAATAACATCATCAATAATGCTGACTATCCTTATGCATTGCAAGACAGTTCTCTGGCTGCTGAAAATGCTGCAGCCTGGACGATGAATGAGATTACATTACCTTCTGGTGCAGTCATAAAGGTGGACTACGAAAGTGATGACTACGCATTTGTGCAGAACAAACGGGCAGCCCAAATGTTCCGTATTGCAGGTTTCAGTGCTTCACAACCAAACGCTGCGACTGTACTGAATAACGAATTGTACAGATCCGCAAATGACTATACGTATGTAGGAATAAGTGTACCCTATGCGGTGAGTAGCAACAGAGAGTTGTACGAGCGTTACCTGCAGGGAATGGATACCATGTTCTTCAAGGTATTTGTAAAGATGCCTTCAGATAAATTCGGAAGTGGTAGTGAATACGTAACTGGGTATGCTACGATGGAACCAGGTAATTACGGCTTCTACCAGAAGGGCTCTTCATTTTATATCTGGCTAAAACTACAGACAGTGAACAACGCCGGAGAAGTGGTGTCTGATGGTTATAACCCGATCGCTAAAGCTGCCACGCAGTATCTGCGATTGAATTTACCCTCCAAAGCCTATCCTGGTTCCCAGACAGGAGATGACCTATCCCCTTTAGATGGTGCAAAAATGCTTTTATCCCAGGTGACGAATCTGAAAGAGATGTTTACCGGTTTCGATACAGATGTGAGAATGAAAGGATGGGTAAAATCCTTTGATACTACCAGGTCTTATATCCGCCTGGCTAATCCGTATTATAAAAAATATGGAGGTGGCCTGCGTGTAAAAAGAGTGGCCGTCTATGACAACTGGAATAAAATGGTAAACCGGAAGGAGGCTGTGTACGGGCAGGAATATATTTACACCACTAGCAGGACTATCGCCGGAAATACAGAAACCATCAGTAGTGGTGTGGCTAGCTGGGAACCGAACATTGGTAGTGAGGAAAACCCATGGAAGTTACCTATCCAATATAAGGAACAGGCCGCGGTACTGGCTCCTGTAAGCAGTGGCTATGTCGAGAAACCACTTGGAGAGACTTTTTTCCCTGCTGCGACTGTGGGTTATAGTAAGGTGAGGGTAAGGTCTTTAAATACGAAGAAAACAAGATCTGCCAATGGATATACGGAAAACTGTTTCTATACAAGTTACGATTTTCCCACACTCACAGATATGACCCCGATCGCAGACAATAAAAAGCGATTCAAACCAACATTGGGCAACCTGTTGAAGATAAATGCAAAGCATTTTATGGCGATCAGCCAGGGCTTTAAAGTAGAGCTAAATGATATGAATGGTAAGCTGAAATCTCAGGCTTATTATAATGAATCTGATCCGGATCACCCTGTATCCTATACCGAGAACTATTATCACGTAGATGATCAGACAGCAACAGTCAAACATCTGAATAATACAGTGAAGGTGATCAATGACAAAGGGGATATTGATCCAAATGCATCGGTTGGTAAAGATGTGGAGATCATGATGAGTATGCGTCAGCAGCGGTCAGTAACCAATGCTTATAATATGAATGTGAACTCTGATATGTTTAATTGGGGTACACTTCCTGCCATCATTCCTAGTTTGCTGAATTTTGCGCAGCGGGAGGAAACCATCCTGCGTTTATTGGGTACAACGAAGGTGGTAAACAGGCATGGACTGTTGGATAGTGTAGTCGTAATAGACAAAGGGAGTCGTGTCGTAACAAAGAATTTGCTGTACGATGGAGAGACAGGCGACGTTGTATTAACCAGCACGCAAAATGAATTTAATGATTCCGTGTTTCATTTTTCTGTTCCTGCTGGCTGGGTGTATGAAGGGATGAGTGGCGCTTATAAAAATATAGGGGCGGTAGCAGAAAATGTGACTATCAGTGAAGGTAAGGTCATATCCGGATTAGATGATTTGACGCTCAGGGAATATTTTTCAGCTGGTGATGAGGTACTGGTATATAACCGTCAGAAAACGGGAGGTACTGATTGTAATCCTGAAATAGCTACCTGGGCTGGATTGAGCCGAATCTACGTGGTGGATGCCAACGCGATAAGCGGGGGTACACCGGATCTGTATTTTGTAAATAAAGAGGGCGCAGCGTTTACAGGTAGCAGGGTGACGATGAAGGTGTTGCGTTCCGGCAGGAGAAATATGGCAGCAATAGCCGGAGAAATGGCCATGTTGAAAAATCCCGTTTATAAGGATAGTATACTAGTCATAGATGCTAACTCCAAAGTATTAAATGCAAATGCAATAGAGTATAGTCAGTTCTGGAAGGTGGCAGATAAGAAGAAGACAGATTCAGTAAAGAATTGTATAACGCAGTCTTATGCGGATTATGTGACAGGGGAGGCCTGCGGGGATCATATCTATGGTAATGATAGTATTGGTGGTTGGTATAGCGCAACCTGTTCTGGTGGTATGATTGGAGATCTGGTGTATTATCATATTGATCGGGATATGTACTCCTCTACTTTAAGTCAGCAAGCTGCAAATGATGCTGCTAAAAAGGCATTGGATTCATTGGGTCCTGATTATGCTGCCCGGTTTAGCCCTTGTTTGTATCCAAATAGGGCTATTAGCAGAGCTTATGTAAAGAATAATTGCCAGGCAGGAACGATACCTGATACGACGATATATGCTGTAAAATATGGCAAGTATCGGGAACTCAGCCAGCAACAGGCCGATGATTTAGCTGCTGCTGATACAGCTGCGAATGGACAAGCATATGCCAATGCGAATGGCAACTGTCTGACATGTAATTTCTATGTAGATATGAAGCCGGATACTGATGAGATGCCGCCATTCGCGATTATCGCTACAAACGATGCAACAGGAATATCTTATGGAATAGCTGGTACAGAGGTTTTAGTACCTACTAACTTCCCCATTTGCAGGGCGATCCCTGAAGGTAATTACACCTTGCATATGAAGGCGATGGAAATCTGCTATGCCTTTACGAAAGACTCTGCTCAACATACATTGAACAATAGTACTGATGAAACATTTGTGACCAGAACACCAATAAATGTTGCTGTGTCAATGCATAAAAGATTTTATAGTACTCAATTTACTGCTGAGGTGATAAAAAATGACTGTCCTTCCGGATTATTTGGATCAACAGTTTTAGTCGATGTACCAGCAAATTCTGCCTATTCTTATGTCTCAGTAGCGGATGCAAATGCTAAAGCAAGAGATTATATCGAAAGTAGTTTGCAGAAAACGGCAAATGCACAGGGTACCTGTCTTGATGGAACGCATTTAATAATAAAAGAAAAAGCAGGCAAGGGGTCAGCACATAGTCTTCTTATTTACCAAAAATTAGGAGGTACATCGCATACGTTGACTTTTGACGGAGAGCAGCTGACTGTTCCCCTGGATCAAGGAATGTGGGATATTACTCTTATAACAATGTCAGGTACTTCAAATGTCTCTTTTAATGGAGGTCCAACGCAAACTTATGGTCCTGGTACTGGAAGAACATGGCACATAAGTGGTCCGCCACTGACCATTGAAGTCTGGAATCCTTAATTGAACATCTAACCCTCCTGATAAAACATATGAAACGATATATCCTTATACTCATCTATACCTGTTTAATATTAGCTGGAGCTAACGTGTACGGACAAAGTACCTGCACCTGCGAATGCCTCAAGCCAATGTTCGACTACCTGATCAAATATAACCGCCTCTACACACCAGAGACGGATCATATTACACTTGCATCTCTATTAAGAGATGCAAGACTTGCCGGTTACGATGTCTCTTACACAAGATGTCCCATCTTAAGAAAGAACATCAATAAGTATTTCTACGCCACATCGAAAGATTCTACCATGGCGGGGTATACTTCCAGGATCGGTGATTGTGAAGTCAATATCGCTGCCAGCAGCGCGATTAACTTCAGAAATCTCGTTAGCAACCCCTGCTCCGGCACCGGTGATAAAGTCACCTATCAGGTATCTGGCAGTAGTGCAACTGCCACGCTGTCCATCGGCAATTGTTATACCTGTACAGTGCAGGCTTCAGCGCTCTGTTATAGTGCTGTCACCGATACCAGTGTAAACCTCTATACATTTGGACTGGCCGGTAACTGGCGCCCTTCCAAAAGCTATATTTATTATGGCAATCGTGCTGAAACACAAACAACCGCACAAGTCGCCGTCAGATCCGGAGGTACCATAGCAGACTTTGCCCCATTTTGGCAAGCTGTCAACAAAAAATGGACAGCACGACAGGATACAACCCGCTGGATCTGGAATAGCCAAACTACACTCTACAATAAAAAAGGGCTCGAACTCGAAACGAAAGATCCTTTAAACAGATACACCGCCGGACTATACGGTTATCAGGATGCCATGATTATCGCCGCAACGCAAAATGCGCATTACAGAGAGGCCACTTATGAAGGCTTTGAAGACTATTATTATGGGCTGCCAGCCTGTAAGGATGAAGGCTGTAGTACCGGTAGAAACCTTGACTTTTCCGGATTCAAATCCTGGATAGTAAAGGATACTGCACATACAGGCAGGTATAGCCTGCGTATACCCGGAGGCTCAGTAGCAGGTATCAGCGCCACAATTGTACAGGCAGATACCACATCTATGAGCCTCAGCTTCAATACGGGCAATAATCTTTGTACAAATGCAAGCACTGTATTAAAAAGTATCAGGGCTACACAGAATGCACTGTTACCTGTATTTTCTCCCATAGCAGGAAAACAGATCGTCGTGAGTTGCTGGATAAAGGAAGGACAAAAATTGACAGGTGAAACCTATGTTCACAACCGGCTTAGCATCTTCGTGAAAGGAGCTGCCAAAACAGATACAGTAGCCGCCAAACCAAGCGGTGCTATCATTGAAGGCTGGCAGCGTTATGAACAGATTGTTACTCTTCCGGCGGGCAGTACGATGTTATCGATTTACCTGGAATCCCTGAATAATACCACTGTATTCCTGGATGATCTTCGCATACACCCCTACAATGCGAACATGAGATCCTATGTGTACGATCCTGGCAATCTGAGACTGATGGCAGAACTGGATGAAAACAATTATGCAACCCTCTTTGAATATGATGATGACGGTACATTGGTCCGCCAGAAGAAAGAAACAGAAAGAGGTATTAAAACAATTTCAGAAAGCAGGAGCGCCCTGTTAAAAGAATAGCCCTATGCGACAACTATTGAAGAAATATACAGGTATCTTTTATGTGTTGTTATTATTGCTGGTAACAGCGATGAACAGCCATGCCCAATCAGTGCAGGTCATCGGATCTTCACTTGACAGCAATAAGATAGCTGTGAATAATACAGTTACGGTAACGGATGATACTTATTTTAATCCGATTAAACATCCGAAACTGGAAACACCCTATAGTGTAAAGAATGTTATTACCTTAAAGATCAATGAATACTCAAGACTGAGCCTGCCTGCAACATTTACTGCTTCTGTAAAAGTCAGGATCACTTATGCTACGTCTGACACAACAACGGATACGATTTCACAAACACTGGCCATCAATTATACCGCAACTGATGCTTATACCAGCAGATCCAGTTTTGTATTCAATAATTCTCACCAGGTAAAGGTTGAAGTACTGAGTGTGAATGTGAACGCAGCAAAAGATATTCTGCCTGCATTGACACTGGAAAACGAAATGTATCTGAAGCTGACCTATAAAATGGAATATACGGATGCCATTAAGATCCTGACGACGAAGGGATTAACTGAGGGTGGTGACGAGTTGGAGGTGAGTTGGGAGCCCGCGGAAGGAGCCGATGTTTATGACCTGGAATGGACATATATTGACAGCACTGCATTGTACAGATATGGTACACCGCTAGACACAGAAGCACTGTTCCGTAACAATGCCACCCGTGTAACCATCACTGGGCACACCTATAATATCCCGCTTATATTCGATGCACGAGGCGTTGTCTTTTATAGGGTAAGGTCCGTGCAGGAAAGAACCGGCAACGTGCGGATAGAAACAGCGTGGAGCTCAAAATACCCGGACGGATTGGGCCGGTATGACTTTAATGGTCATGAACGTAAACTTAACTGGCAATCAGCTATCAACTTTGCAGAAGAAGGCAAGCGAAAAGTGGTGGTCAATTATTTTGATGGTAGTTTACATAGCCGGCAAACAGTTACCAAAGATAATATCACCCACACAGCGGTTGTAGCAGAGACCATGTATGATTACCAGGGTCGCCCTGCAATTCAGGTAATGCCAGCGCCTACATTGGTGAATGCTGTAAAATATTTTAAAGAATTTAATAATGCGGCTAACGGGGCTGAATATGATAAAAGCCAGTATGATTCGATGACAGTTGGTGTACCTGCGATGTCATCTTTGTCAGGCGCCAATTTGTATTATTCTCCTAACAATCCTGATACTGCCACCAGGGCGAATCGTTTCCTGCCAAATGCGAATGGATATGCTTTTGCCCAGACAGAGTATACACAGGATAACACGGGCAGGATCAGCAGGCAGAGTGGGGTAGGAGAAGTATTTAAATTGGGTAGTAATCATGAGACCCGTTTTATGTATGGCAGTCCTGCTCAGGAAGAACTTGATCTTTTATTTGGTACAGATGTAGGGGAGAAAACACACTATTTTAAAAATTCTGTTCGGGATGCGAATGGTCAGATTGCTGTGACATATGTAGATATGCATGGTCGTACAATCGCAACAGCTTTGGCAGGAAAGGCGGATAGCGCAAATTTAAATGGATTACCCGGTGTGACAGGGCTTTCCTATATTGATACATTGTCTGGGCCAGGTCGTAATGTGATCAAAGATCTGACATTGGAAAATACCCAGAGCCAGCTGGTGCCTATAGAAGGGTTGTATACTTTCCGCTACAAGCTGGACACACCATCTGTAAAATTGCAAACTTGCCCGACAGGCCCCGTTATTAAGTTCCCGGTGTTGTATGACCTGGAAATAACTATTACAGATGATGTGAATAATTCAAGTTTGCCTGATAGTTTACCTTATGTGAGGGTATTACGTAATTATACGCCTGGTATCGATCCATTAGCTAATATTAAAGCAAAGAACATTGATACTTCTTTTTCAATACAGTTAAAAAGAGGCAATTATCAGATCACCAAGCGATTGGTAGTAAACAGTGATGCACTGGCTTATTATCGGGATAGTATTTTCATGACCAGGCTCTGTAAGACCCTGAATGATTTTGTTAATGATCAGAGATATCTGCAGTCTACAACAGAATGTTTACCCTCCTGTCAGGCTTGTTTGGTGAAGATAGGTACCTGGGATAACTACAGGGCGAATTATATGAGCGTGAATCAGGTGAGGGATACAGCTGCCAGTCGGGGTGCTGCATGGGCAGCTTATAGTGTGGCGGTGGATGCCTGCAATGCCTTATGTGACAGTGTTGCACAGTCTACAGATGTGTTGAAACAGCTATTGCAGGATGTGACTCCGCCATCCGGACAGTATGCAATGCCGGATAACCTGAGTATATATTCTATTTTTTATACTGATGGCGTTCCTAATACAAAACAGGTTCCCTATCAGGATTCTTTGCTTGTATACCTGGATGCAAATGGTAAGAGAGATACGGTGTATGATGAAAAGAGTGGGGCATGGGTGATCCCTCAGAAACTTACAGTAGAACAGTTTGGTGCTAAGTTCAAACCTTCCTGGGCAAATGCACTGTTGAAATATCACCCTGAATATTGTAGATACCTGGCCTATTTGAAGTTTAAGGATAGTTATGATTGGGATGATAAGTTTTCTAAAACGGAACTTTATTATCAGGCAGACAATGCAGGTTATTTGAATCCTTTGGGAGATGCGACATACAATTATTTTACAACAGTAGCTGCCAAAGCAGACCCAATTACTCAAAATACCAAAATTGCAAACGCGCTGAAGCAGGTAATGGCCAGTTACCCGGACAAATCTACGGGTGCCAGCATTTACACAATGGCTGTTGTTCGCCTGAAATGTCCTGAAGATGGATCTTGTATTAGTGCAAATAAAACGCCTCAGCAGGCATTTGGTGGATTGACCTGTTCACCTGATTATGATATGGCATGGCGCACGTTCAGAGAAATGTATCTGACTGCAAAGCACAACCTGATTGATGCGGAAATTGACGCAGCAAACTGTTCTGGTATTAAAAAGGTATCATCAGATGAATTGATGAATGCTGGGTTCCAGACTGTTTTTAATACAGCATCCAAAGTACTTGCCAGCAAGGGCCCCTCTTACCTTGGTACTGATACCGCAAAGGCTAAAACAGCTATTCGTGCAGAGAAGGATACTTTATATGCACAGAACTGTAGGGCATATATTGCTGATTGGATTGGTAAATTGTCTCCTTGTATTGATTCATTGGCTTTGACTGATACGATCATTCCAAGACTGGTGGAGGTATGTAAACAGGGATCAGATGATAATCATCCACTTGGCGCTAGTTCAGTAGCCCCTGCAAGTACTTATAAGTATAGGAGTTTCCAGGCAGTACTGGATGAATATTATAAATCAAGGAAAAATGCTGTTGCCTATAGTTGTAACGCCTACCTGATCACAGCACCAGCTCCTTATGACCAGCCGGCGCCTTTATTTGATGTTACCATATATAGCAAACCGGATACCTGCCTGTGTACAAAACTGAATTCTTTACAAAGTGAGTATGTAAACAATAGCAGCTCCGATGTTAAAGATACTTCCTTTGCTGCTTACCTGAAACGTACAAAAGGTATCAGCATGTCACAGGCTGATCTGGAATTATTATTAAACTCCTGTAATGGAGGAGGTACTTGTGTAAGTCTTGCCAACCCTGTTACGATCCCTCCTGCTATGCAGTGTAATTCAGGAAGCTCTTGTGTGACTTGTTCCGCGATAGGCATATTGAACAGGGAGTACAATGGCAAATACCCGGGCTATGAGCCTAAAAAATCAGACGATAGTGTGCAGCTGCTGAAGAACCAGTTGTTTGAAAACTATATGAATGTAAGGTTAGGATTCAAAAAGCACTATTGGGAGTACCTGGAATTTATGGAAACGTGTGGTGCGGATACGATGGAGATGAATAGTTATGGTTCCGCAAGGAATACATATCCGGTCGGAACTCAGAATAATGTCTCAGTAAGTTGCCAGAATTATCAGCAGATCCTGGCAGATTTCAAAGCATTACATCCTGTTTCACAGGGAGATTACTTTGCGGTCACTAAAAAGATACCACTGACATCAGTGACGCATTTACTAAATGATGGTTCGACCGCGTTTAGTTCAACTAGTTCATTAGCGGCAGGAATAGTGCTTGAAGGTGGAACGAAGAGCGTATTGAGAGATAACTTAAACTTTAACTGGGCTATTATTGCGAGAGATGCGTTAATTAGTTCTGCTTCAATAAGTTTATATGCCAGGGTTGGCCAGGATCTTATTTCTTCCGGAGGTGTTATAAGTAGAGCTTCACAGTTCGATCTATCCTCCGGAAATGCATCTAATGCGCATAGGAATGGGTCAGGAGGCTTGATTTACGCTTATTTTGAACGGGCTACAGATTCAGCGTTGGCGAATGTAAGTGTCTGGGCAAAAGGGGCAGGTTCAACGGCAAAAAACCGATTGGCAGTAGGCGCGTTCCCGGTTGGGTATAGTAATAGTAATTATATTAACCAGCCATGTACAGAACTGGTCAAAGATGTGTTTGGCAGGTTTATCGGGTACAATAACCAGGGGCTGATATTTAGACTAAGCAATGAAGATACAAGCAGTTATAAGAATATTGTCTTTTGGGGCAAGACGGATTCGGCTGCAGCGACACCGGCATATTTGACAGTTACTTATACAGCCAGTCGTTGCGAAGAGTTTACGGCATATTATAATGAAAGGACAGGAAATACCGGGAAAACGAGTGATGTAAACGCGGCATATTATAAAGTTTGTGGGAATTTCCCCGGGATCTGTGATCCTGGATTTGAACCGACGAATGGTCCGATGTTATGTGGCAAGGAATCAGCTGTCTTTGCTTCAGTACCTGATCTGATCAGTAATTGTTCTGATAGTGCATTTTTTGTGTATAGCAAAGGGTATGAGATATACAATGCTTACAGGGATTCGCTAAGGAATAATTTTGATAAGATTTATCGGGATACGGCGATTGCTGGCGGGCAAAGGGAATTATATACGCTGGGGTATAGTACGAGTGAATACCAGTATACATTGTATTATTATGACCAGGCAGGCAATTTAACAAGAACTGTTCCGCCTGCGGGTGTGGCGATTGACCGGAGTGCAGCATGGAAAGCAAAGTTGGCAGCAGCGAGGAAAGCTGGTACAA
Source organism: Chitinophaga sancti (assembly GCF_034424315.1). Taxonomy (GTDB): domain Bacteria; phylum Bacteroidota; class Bacteroidia; order Chitinophagales; family Chitinophagaceae; genus Chitinophaga; species Chitinophaga sancti. The sequence continues at coordinate 1,141,758 of NZ_CP139972.1, read as the reverse complement.
GCTGGACGCCGGGTCACCAGATGGCGACAGAGTACAGGTATAATACGCTGAACCAGGTCCTTTCAAAGAAAACACCGGATGATAGTATCAGTAATTACTGGTATGATAAGTTAGGTAGGGTGGTTGTTTCCCAGAATGCAAAACAGGCTTTAACAAAGAACTATAGTTATACCAACTATGATGCACTGGGAAGAGTAGTTGAAGTAGGGGAATTAAGCAGTGCGACAGCAATGACCAGCACGATCAGCCGGAATGAGCAAAGTCTGGCCAGCTGGTTCAATGCGGCGGCAGCTACGCGTACGGACATTACAAAAACAGTGTATGATATCGCCTATTATGCATCTGATACAATATTGAACCAGGATAATCTAAGGAACCGGGTTTCCTGGACGGCAATTTTTGACAATGCGGCGGCTTTGAGTACGGCGAATGGACTGGATTATGCAAGTGGTATATTTTATAGTTATGATATCCATGGTAATGTGAAGTCTTTATTACAGGACTTCAGGCATGGAAATATGCTAATAAATGGGAACCGCTTTAAGACGATTAATTATGGCTATGATTTGATCAGTGGCAAGGTGAATTATGTAGCGTATCAGCCAGGCAAGAAGGATGCATTTTATCATCGCTACCGTTATGATGCAGAGAACCGTTTGACGAATGTAGAAACCAGTCATGATAGTATTTATTGGGAGAATGATGCCTATTATGAATACTATAAGCATGGACCACTGGCGCGTGCAGTGATAGGGCAGCAGCAGGTACAGGGGATAGATTATGCCTACACTTTACAGGGCTGGTTGAAAGGGATTAACAGTACGGTGCTCAGGCCATCATTCGATATGGGAGGGGATGGAAAGAATGGTAGCCAGGTAGCGAAGGATGCATTTGGGTTTGCGATTCATTACTTTGATAACAGGGATTATACACCGGTAAGTGCGGCTATTAAGCCATTTGCGGCGGCGGTTAGCAATAGTCCGTTATTTAATGGGAACATATCCGCGATCAGCCAGAGTGTATCAACGCTTGGTACGCCACTGGAATATAGGTATTCCTATGATGTGCTGAACCGGTTGACCGCTTTGGTACCTGCAAAAGGATTAGATACTTTACAAAACTCATGGACGAATGGTTTTGGGTCGGTGCCGGATTTTAAAGAGGTGATTACTTATGATCCAAATGGTAATATCCTTAGTTATATTCGTAATGGGAATAAGACATTTGCAGGTTCTTCAATAGGGATGGATAGTCTGACCTATCATTACCGGCCTGGCACAAATAAGCTATCTTATGTGACTGATTTGGTGAAAGGAGGGAATTATGGAAATGATATAGATAATCAACAGGTGGATAATTATCGGTACGATAGTATTGGTAATATGGTATCTGATGTTCGTGCCGGGGTGGATAGCATAAAGTGGAATGTGTATGGCAAGATAGCCCGGATATATAAGCATGATACGACGTCAATTATTTATGCTTATGATGCAGCAGGCAACCGGATTAGCAAGTCGGTGATCAGTAAGGCGAAAGATACGGTTCAGACGTTTTATGTACGTGATGCAACGGGGAATATACTGAGTACATATGCGTATCGTGATACCTCAGTTAATAAAGGGCAACTTAGCCAGATAGAGGTTAATTTGTTTGGTTCCAGCCGTTTAGGTATGACTACGCTGGCGACGAATGTGCAGGATCCAACACCGGCGCCAAAGACTAATATGATAGGCCTGGGATTTGGAGAAAATATTACATTTACAAGAGGGAAGAAGTTCTTTGAGTTAACGAATCATTTGGGGAATGTGCTGGCGACGGTTTCGGATAGGAAAGTGGGGGTATCGGTGAATAATGCTACCATAGATTCTTACAATCCTGTTATTAATTCTGCGCAGGAGTATTATCCATTTGGGATGCTGATGCCTGGAAGAGGAGGTCGTATTGGTGTGGGGAAGAATGTAGCGGGAAGTACGGTGATTGTAGGTGGGGATACGATTCCGGCTACGTTGGTGGTGAATCAGCGGGCGGGGAATACGCCTGGAGTTTATATGGCTAAGGAAGTCATTGATTTTGTGGATGGGTTTATTAGTGCGGATGAGGATAGTTTTACGACGGTTATTGTGGATCAGGCAATGGCAGATCCGGGAACGGAGAGTGGGGTGAGCTATGGGATTGATGGGAAGGGGTATAGGTATGGGTTTAATGGGAAGGAGAATGATGGTGAGGTGAAGGGAGAGGGGAATGAGCAGGATTATGGGATGAGGGTGTATGATCCGAGGATAGGGAAGTTTTTGAGTGTGGATCCATTGACTATGTTATATCCACATTATACTCCGTATCAATTTGCAGGTAATACACCATTACAAGCAATAGATTTAGATGGAGCGGAAGAATGGAAAGTAACAAATAAAAAGGGAGAACAAGGAGAGGTTGCCAATGGGCCTTGGAAAAACCCTGAAGAGGCGCAAAAAGCTGTTGATGCAGGAATGATAGTTCCCCAAAAGGCTGTAATTCAAGGAGCCAACAATAAATTATATAAAAAAGAGAATAAAAATAATGTTGAGAAGAAAAGCACATCCTCGTTTAAAGAGGCTATTAATTCTCTTTATTTTATATGGTCAATGATAACTTTTGATCCAAGTCAACCTACAGCATCACAACCTAACTCTACTACGCCAGCAGGACAAGTACTTGACATGGTGGTGCCAATGATTCCTTATGAGGCAATATTTGAAGGCACAATAGGAAAATATATACTTAATGCCACTCCAGCTATTAAAAAGGCAGCACCCATTGTCAATAAAGTTACCCGTTATTTGGAAATGATGAAGCCTAAAGATGAGTATGATGTGGTAAAAACACTTTATAGGGGCACAACAGGATCCGAGACAGGTGGAACTATTATTTTTCTGACAGAGGATCCTAAAGTAGCACTCACCTATGTTAAAAATGGAGGACAGGTTATGCAATATCAAATAAGCAAAATTTCAATTAAATTATTAGAGATGTCCGGAGAATTAGAGCTAAAAACAGGAATACATACTATTTCCGGTACTGTCAACAATGAGTATATGTTTAAAGGGAAAGAAATAGTCGAGGCGCTTAATAAATTAGCAACACCAACTAAATAGTAATGATTATGGAAAAATTTTGTTGTGATAGCTTTCGTTTTCGTTATGAAGGGGTAAGTGAATTAGGGTTAAATTTTAGAATTATAAAATTAAGCCAGGATTTTATTGATAGAGGGTATTTGGGGGAAAACAGGTATCGTTATCTTATAACAGAAGGATATAAGGTATTTGATCAAGATATGAAGATGCTTGTTATGGAATTTTGTCCCTACTGCGGTACAAAATTAGCTTCTCTTTATAATTCAGATCAATATATAAATGAGCAAAATCATCCCTTTTAAACTTATCTTTTAAATTGGATCTAATAGGCATGGGTATTGTTTAAAGTGATGCCTATTAGATCTAATTTAGGGTCTGCTTAATAAGCGGTAAGACAATGTTAATCAATACGATATGGCTTGTTTTTTGCCATAGAAGTGTTTGTATATTGAAAGATTCATCTTCAAAATCATGCAGCAATGATACGTTACACTCCTGCAAAACAATTGACCTTAGAAGGATTTTCAACTCCTTTTTCGCAGCAATTATCCACTACTAACCGATGGGTTATACTAGCTGCAAAGATTCCGTGGGACAAACTGGCGGACGTGTATTATAAAAAAATGCGGGCAGATTTCGGTGCTCCAACATTGAGTGCCCGGATGGTAATAGGTGCAGTGATCATCAAACATATACTTAACATTGATGATCGGGAGGTGGTAGCGCAGATCACGGAAAATATATATCTGCAATATTTTGTAGGCTTAAGCAGTTTTCAAAAGGAGGCTCCCTTTGATGCATCGTTGATGGTCAGTATTAGAAAAAGATTAGGCATAGATTTGATGTCCGATTGAATGAGATTATTTTGCAGGAAGCCGGAGTAATCAAAGCGAATGAAGAGAAAACAGCGGATACCCGCAGTGAGGATGATCAAGATGGGAATGGTGGAGAGAGTAATAACAATGGCTTGAATGAGCATACAGAGAGCGTAAAAGAAAAGTCATCTGATGGGCTATCAGGAACAGTCATGTTAGATGCGACGGTGTCAGAGCAACAGATCGAATATCCAACAGATATCAAATTATTAAATGAGGGTCGCCATCAATTGGAAAGGATGATAGAGCGGGGATGTCAGGTAGCAGAACTGGTGATGCCGCGCATGTATCGGAGAATAGCCAGGAAGCAATATTTGAACATTGCCAAAAAAAGAACAAAAGCAAACGAGAAATACGCAGAGGTATTCGGCAACAATTACAATATGTTAAACGAGATTTAAAGTACATCAACTGGCTGATAGAATCAGAAGCTAATTTCAAGGGGGCGCTGAAAATGAAAGACTGGAGGTTAATACAGGTGATCCAGGAGATGTATCGTCAGCAGGCAGAGATGTATAAGAATAGAGAGGATAAAATATCGGATCGGATTGTAAGTATCTATCAACCGCATGTACGTCCAATACCGAGAGGTAAAGACCGTATATCAACAGAGTTTGGCAGCAAGCAACTGGTGATGTTGAAAGATGGCTACACCCATATAGAAAAACTGAGCTGGGATAATTACAAAGAAGGTTCATTGTTGACCGAAAGCCTTGAAACATATAAACGCTTGTTTGGTTGCTATCCTGAGCGTGTATTGGGAGATCAGTTGTTTGGTACACGTGAAAACAGACGATTCATGAATGGAAAAGGAATCCGTTATGTGGGCAAGCCATTGGGTCGGCCCTCATCAAATAGTAAGGAGCAAAAGCGATTATTGCAAAAGGAGATGCCGGAACGAAATGCGATCGAAGGGAAGTTTGGACAGGGGAAAAATGGATATGGACTGGGCAAAATCAAGGCCCGCCTCAAGGATACAGCTGAGAGTTGGGTGATGTCCATATACTTTGTTATGAATCTGCTTAAACTGGCAGCAGGTTCTTTGTTGTCAGTACTGCAGATCTATTACTGGCTGGTAACAGAGGGCTATTTGACCACAATGGGGAATAGATCCTATACACAATTTATATCCCGATATCTGAGACATTAAGAAGGGTAAATTGATTCGGTGTAAAAATGAAAAATAACAGATCGGGAACTTATTCAGCAGACCCTAAATATGACAAAAAAGGATATTATAAAATCGATACGTTCAAAAATTGATGATGAACTGCGAGAGTTAGGGTTTGTATATAAGAGCAAAACAAAGAGTTATGTAAAGTTTGATAAAGAAACACTGCTTTACTTTGAAATTTCTCTGCTTTTTCTGGATTATCTAGACTATAAGGATGCTTCGATGGGCAAATATGCGGAATTATATGTAGATGTTTATCACAAAGAGATATCTGATATATTGTTGGATACATCTACGCGTAGTTTTTTGGGCTCGATATTTTATTTTAAAATAGTGGGGAATTTATTGGCAGATATAATCTTGAATTCAAATATTTCTGATTATAAGAAACGTAACAATTTTAATTATTTCAAATTGAATTTTCCTGTAGAAATGGAACCAGAAGCATTAGATGCTATGTCTTTAAAGTTGTTATCTATAGTTAAGCAACATGTTGTTCCATTTTTTAATACTGTTGATACGCTTGAAAAAATTGTTAGGACCTTGGACCAAAGTTACGAGAGTACGTTATCTCTTCATAATGGAAATGATGAGAGGTTACGTGCTTTAGTTGTTTTGTTGTTTCGATTTAAAGAGGATGGAATTTTGGAAAAGATACAACGAATCAAAACATATTTTCTTTCTATTAATCATAGTACTGCATTAGTTGAACTTGATAATATTTTGATGAGGTATAATTGAAATAATATTTCATTCACTTGAGTATGTGGAAAGAATGTTCTTTATAGAATAATGTTGGATGATTTAATACAGATCCTCTCCCAATGAGTATTAAAAGGGATCAGTATTGTTGAATGCAGATACCTGTGCCTACGGCAGGATTGGTATTGTTATTGTGAGTGATTTTATAGTTTTATTAGTAAGATTTTTAGGAATCCTTATTAAATATCATTCCCTCCCAATAAATGAAAACATATCCAGAACGCCAGCTTATTAGTTTCTTTAATGCATGGACAGTGTAGAATTGACAAAAACTTTTGAAGGCAAGCGTATAAAAATGTTATATTTTTGAATTGAATACTACCGGAGGAGCGATCAGAATTCTTACGGAATCGGTGGTAAAGGTACCTTTATAGAATCGACAAAACTTTAACCCATGATCAGCGAAAAGGAAATCAATGCCCTGATCAATCAGGATGCTAATATTCGTTTTGAATATACCGTTAAAAGAATAGCGGATTTTGAGCTTGTTTGGGTGATTGAGAAAGCAGAGAAATTTATTTTATTAGGTGACAATTTTGGCAATTATATATTTCCTATTTGGCCGTTTAAAGAATTTGCAGAAATTTTTTGCGTTGGAGAATATGCAGATTGCAGGGTCAGTTCTATTCCTTTGGACGAGTTTTTGGAAGTCGACATTCCTCATTTTCGGGAACAAGGTTTTAAAATGTCTTTGTTCCCCCTTAGCACGGGCAAAGGTGGGGTTGTAGATATTGAAATGTTTTTAGGGGTGCTGGGGGAAGAATTGGATAAGTACTAGTGTGGTATAGACCCTTAGACTAAAATTTATGCTAATTCAGATATGAAATATCAAAAAGCAAAATAATGAATTTAGTCATTACTAAGATAGAGTATCCTTATGTATCATTTACCAGTAACAACGGAGAGGGGCTTGCTTATACCTCTGACCAGCAGTTGGATATAGACAGGACTTACAGTGTTGAGTTTGATATATTATCGAATCTTAACACAAATGATAACACAAAGATTGGTACGAATAAGCCAGCGGGTTTTTATGATGAAGATGGAAATACGCTAATTGTTGCATTAGTTGAAAGTATAGACGAATATGGTGATTCTTTGTGCTTACGCATCGCTATAGATTGTATTATTGAGGCTTATAGGAGTGGTGATTCTATTGATGTAGGGGATCGCCTGGAAATTAGAATGCCTAAAGATAAATTTAAAGTGACCATTATTGGTTGTTAATTTATCCCTATGAAGGAAATGCGTACAATAGAAATTGATGATGTTATTGCTGAAAAAGAGAGATTATTTCATTCGTTAATACTGTATGCTTGTTGTCATCGTTTTCTTTTTAGGATAAATCAATAGGAAAGATTACCAGTAGTCTTATTGATCCGGGTAGTGAAATGTATAATATTTCTGGATTAGATTTTTAATTTCTTACCCCTTATAAGTTCCCGGATTCCCAGTTTGTCCAGTGATTATTTGCTTTCTGTGTAGGCTGCCAGTTCTTTGTATTCCTGGTCACTAATATCTTCGCTAGTAGCTGGTATATTTCTTGTCTATGAGGCGGGTTTCCTTTGTCGTAAACGCTCTCAAAATGAAACTTATTGATGGTCATTAGCCAGGGTAGATCTTTGGGGATATACTTTCGGATATCTTCCTGCGTAGCGCTGATAATAGAGCTATTTGTTTCGTTTAAATACCGGACAAGATCTCCGTATCCAATAAGTTGTTTCGTGTTTTCGTGCGCTCTTACTTTAATACCCATTTTTTCATAATTTTTATAGTTGTTGTCGAAAGGTATAATTGTATCGCGAACTTTTACTTCCTTTATAGTAGGATCAATGAGTTCAAAAGTTTCCATTTCAGATCCCTGTTTGTTCCTGATTCTTTCAAATTCCGACCGATCAATTAATGTGATGTTGGTGGCGTTAGTGATATAATTTCTTTCCTGGTATTCGTCTACAGGATAATTAATGCAATTGCCAATGTAATCTAATTCTATATCAGCGGAGAATGATCGGTTTTGATAACCACTTTTTTCAAACACAATCGCCCATCTTGTAGAGTCTGAGAATAAATGAATTTTGCTTCCTGCAGTTAAAAAATAGCCATGTTCAAGGTCAAGAAAGAAATTATATTTAATATCCTGGGGGCGGCCAGCCGGATAATATTGAGAAATTTCACCGTCAAAAGCAAGGTCCAGTTGAGTCAGTATTTCTTTTTCGGTAAAAGTCGTCAATGTCCTATTATTTTTATTCTCCATTAATTGTGTGCAGGAGCTTATCAATAGAATGCCTATTAGCAGGAGCTGTTTCATAAATGTTGAAGCGCGGAGTTAATACAATTGTAATAATTATTATAGCAAAGTAGCCATTATCTTTCAAAATTTTACATTAACATATTTCAGTAGGAACATTTCCTGAGTCATTCCTGTAAATTAAACTCTTATTAACTAAATCGACAAATCAAAACCTCCAATTGAGTCATGAGCATTTGCGCTACTGACGCCGATAGCAATCGGTAGTCCTAAGCGATCATCAGCAAGATGCCCTTTTCGTTCAATGATTGGCTTTCGTCCATCGATTTATTATAATACATAAGGTGAATTTGATAATACTTTAGGTCAGGATCTTATATCCCTAGCAGGATGCTATTCTAACGATTAAATGATCCTTTTCCCAGCCTGCATATCAGCCAGCTGAGACATGAATTTGTTATGTAGTGATGGAATATCTTCGCTCAATTTTACAGCCTGTTTTTGAAGCTGTATGGCTCGTTCCTTCTCATTTAGTAAGTAATATGCTCTGGCGCTGGTATTTATAAACATCGGCTTACCTGGTGCTAATCTCAATACCTGATTACTTAATGTTAATGCCCTTTGAAAATCACTCTTTTTCCTGCTATTCAGGAGGTACTTATCTGCTGCATTATCCATTGTGTTGGCAAGATAGAATATATAAGTGCCTTTCCAACCGGGCTCCTGAACCTGCATGGTATACAGACTGTCCAGTGAAGATGCCCGGGGCAGTATGGCAGGTAGGAGGGTGTCAGAGAAACGATGTAATAACTGTAGTAAAGACATTGTGTCCTTCATCGTTGTATAGAACTGCGCACTAAAAGAAAAGACCGTCAGTGGATATTTGGGGTTCTGATGGTCAATCTTCCTGTCTTTGAAAATGGCCTGGCGAAATTTCTGTTCATCCCGTGTTGATATAGCATCCATAATGGTTTCAATTATGGTGTTATTTAATTTTGATTCGAACAGAAACTGCCTGGTTGATTTATTATCCGGGAATAGTGAATCTTTATTAAAGTATTGATATGCATCAGCCTGATTGTTTAACAGTATATCGAAGGCGGCCGAATTAGCCCGGAATACATGTTTGAGTAAAAAATTGTAATCAGCACCAGAAGGCGTCGTGATCATTTTGCAGTATTGATCCAACAGTGGAACAACATCTTCTTTCAATTCCAGGCTATCAAGTGCTTCTATATAGGCTGCCAGAAATTGTTTATTGTTTTTATTCTTCTCATAATTATGTTTCATCCGGCTAAACGAAAAGTTCATCGCTTTTTTACGGATGGCAGATCTTCCCAATTCCAGGAAGGGATCAGCACTTTCCTCATAACCTGATCCTTTAGCAACCAATTCCCCCTCAGGATTGATAAAAAGAAATGTAGGATATGCGCCTACCCTATACTTTTTTACAATATCCGGCCCTTTGTCTTTTTCTCCGTTCACCCTGCAGCTAATAAAGTTTTCATTATACAACTGACCAACTTTTGCCTGTGGAAAAATGGTCTTCTCCATTTTCTTGCAGGGCGCACACCAGTCTGTATAAACATCTACAAAGACAAGCTTATTTTGCTGCCTGGCAAGGTCCAGGGCGGTAGCCAGATCTGTCGTCGCAAATTGAATACCTTGTGCGTGGATTTGATGTAAGCTAAAGATGAATACAATATAAAGAACAATAGATTTTATCATAGTATGTGGTTATGGACAGCAATATCTGTATGGCATTGAACGTGGACTAGAAAAATTAACTTATTATTTCCTGCACTAAATTCCTCTTACAGTTATAGTCGAAAAGGAGACAAGCGATACTACCAGCCAGACCGCGTTGGTATTTTCTACACCATAACTAGTAAGGGTAACGCAGATTGATGAGAGCGACGAATATTCCGGATGGTCTTCATGATCTTTATTCAGTGGAGGGTTTTTGACCTGTACCTGCAAAAATTTCAGCGGCTTCTGTACGGCCTGTCCTTCATTTGAAAACGGGTGGAATAACATAACGTTGAAATGATTGAATTCCAGGCATGTCGCCTTAGATACTATCCCTGTGGTTCCCTGCTACAATGGTGGAATAAATAATAAAATTTATATCATTATATGAAATTGTTAATGGCTATACCAGGTTGTCATTACTGCAATATTTAAATAAATGAGCATGGCATTTTATACATTTGTAGTTATAATAGATTGATTACCAAGTCAACATAGGGCACTTAACTATTCATTCCTGTTATTACTACTACTGTGATAAATGTAGAAGTATTTTTTAAAATAGCAAAAAGATATTATTCCTGGAATTTATTGGATGTAGTCAATGGATATCTATGCTAAATGCCTGTACCAGTGCAGCGTGTTCGAATAATACTTGTAGTGGTTGGATTTGCAAAAATTGAAGCCAGGGGTTTGAAGTTGTTGGCTGAGGTGTATAAAGCTAAATGGGCTTCCCGAACATTATATGCAGCAATTAATAGTTTTGTAAAATAAGGATGCTACATTTGAATTTAGTGAGCAGAGGAAAATACCTGGGAAAAGGTGAGTGATGGAGAATGTAGGTAATCCGGGATTCATTAAATAGATATTTCAATGTATCCAACAATAAGCTGTAAATGGAAAAACAACAGTTAACTTTCACCTTCAATGAAATGAATAATCTCACAATACTTATTATCCATGCGAATTATTATTGCAACAGATACCAAAGATGAAATCAAAACGTATTTGAATAACATAAATCATGAACTTACAGGAAGGCGACTTGACCTCAATGAAGAAAAAATTAAGCTTTTCAGGAATTCAAGTATAGTTGAAAACTTCTTTAAGAAAACAGGTAATTTAATTGATGATTATGAGACAACAATAATAGACGACAATAATGAAATATTAAGTCTTCAAGGGGCTATTGAAAAATCCACATTGGGCCTTTGTGGTAGAAATCTAAAAATTGAATTGTTGCAGCTTATTAGATATGCTATTGAAAGAAAGTCAGGAATTGTGTTCTTCTTTTAGCTGCCTTCCTGGTTCAAGAAGCTGAGAAAGTGGGAACGTTCATAAAACCATCGCTATGCTAAAGCAGGGTGGGGCAAGCCAAATGGAAACAGTGATGCTTTTAATAAGGAAATTGAAACCCTCTCTATCGGATGCGGACTTGTTGTGGTAAATTCTGATTCATGAGCGGAAAATAAAGACACTGTAATTAAGTATTTTTGAACTTTAACAACACCGATGCGGTTATTAACCTATAATTGATATGAAAAATGCCTGTCTGTATACATTCTTTGTATTTACTACTATTTGTTGTAAAAATGCGATAAAACCTGCCATTGCAGCGAGGGAAGTAAAACGGGTGCGGGTAGATTCTTTTCCGGTTAATAATTTAGACAAACTGGAGGTGAAAGAACCAAATTTCTATTTAAAGGCTTCAAAAGAAAAGAATGGAGGAATCTGTCTGAAATATCATTATCATATGAAAGGCAGAGATACTTATAAGGAGTGTAGGTTTCAATATTTTGATTATTCGAATGTAGTATTTCCGGATACATCTATGGGTATTATTAGTGGTAATGCATTCAGGCAATCTAATTACTATCTTGTTCGGGATAGCATTTTAATATTGCCACTAATAGGAATGAGTAATTTCTTGTCTATCTATATAATAAACCTGGAATCTCAGCGAGTTCTTGTCAATGATTTACGTACTTCTTTGAGCTTAGTTTGGATAAATGAGAAGAACATGGATTTTTTGATTACCGATACTCCTTCTTATATTGATGATACGACTTACTTATATAAGGTTAATAAGTATAAAATAGAAGGAACAGAGCTGACGTTTGTAAAAGAATATAGCGCTCATTTAAGTATTAATCGAAAGGACGACTTGGAAGTAAATTATAAAATGGCCCGCCGGTTTTTTTTGAATTAAGTGGTCGCTAATGTCCTTGCCAGTGATATACCTACTCCTTTGAGCTTATTTTGGATAGACGAGAAGAACTGGAACCCTAATGCATACGAGGTTGAAAGGATGTATTCTATTTCTTTAGCAGGGTGTTGAGACTTATGATGAAATGATCCTTTTTCCTGCTTGCATATTTGTTAGTTTAGATGTGAATTTGTCGTGCAATGCCAGAATTTTTTCATTCATTTTTTTTGGTCAGTTTCTAAGCTATATTGCTTGTGAGAATGTGTTTAAGAATATAGTACACAACATATTTACAAATTAATTATAGTAGATGGAAGAGGTAGCTATTAAAGAGTTTATTTCTATTTATCAGTATGTAATTTTTTCCCAGCTAAGGGCGATATTTGACTCTCCCGAGCCTCCATATAAAGAGGGTTTTCCTGATTCGTTGATTCGTTATAAGAGAGTATCGACGGATGGAAATGCAAGCTGGGGAATGATTGCGGAATTGTTAGAAAATAGCAATTTATCTGAAATGCCCCAGGTGTTAAGCGAATTTTTCTTTATTAAACCATTTTGTATAAAGGATAGGTTTGTGTTGTTTGGACGAGACAATGGACTCTTTAAAATGGGACTTGATTTGGTCACTCGCAAAGTGATATTATATGATGAAATGGAGGGGGAGTATACTTACATTGCAGATAGTGAAAGCGGATTTCTAGACTATCTACGGATTTACCTGGAATATAGACTTATGCCAAATGAAATAAAATTTGATGAAAAAGTTAATCTGATGTTTAAAGAGAAGGTCATCGCCGCAGTGGGAGGTGATGAATACAAGGATTACTATCGTTTTGTTTTTCCTACTAAGAAGGATTCAGAAAATACGTTGATAGTATTTCCTTTTAAGTTGTAAAGTATGTTTTCATAACTCCTGTAATAGATTGCAAAATAATATACGATAGATAAATGCTACTATGAATGGTATTTGAATAAATTTCCATACTGCAAGAAAAAATAGGTGGAGGACACTTAGTTATGAAATACTGGAATTCATTTCATAAATAGGTATTTGTGATTGATAATCAACACTTAAGTGAATGGCAGGTCAGGCCATTATTCCATCCTAATTCATATTTCTAAACTCCAGCGGCGTCTGCCCCGTCTTATTTTTAAACAACCTGTTAAAATACCCCGGATACTCAAATCCTAGCCTGTAAGCCACTTCACTAATGGTTAAATTCGTAGTAAGCAATAAACTCTTTGCCTTATCAATTACAAACGCATGGATATGCTGTTGCGCACTCATGCCTGTAATATTCCGTAGCAACTCACTCAGGTAATGTGTCGACATGGATAACTCTCCTGCAATGTCACTCACAGTGATCAATTGACGCTGCTCATTTTCAAAATGCATTTGCAATACTGACTGAAAACGAAACACGATATCACTCTCCACACTAAACCTCGTTCTGAATTGCCTTTTATAAAACCGATCTGCATAATTCAGCAGCAGGTCTATCTGTGATACGATGATGTCCTGGCTGTGCTCATCAATGTTATTGCTACATTCACCGGCGATGTGTTCAATGATATTCTCTATAATTAACCTTTCTGCATCTGACATATGCAGGGCTTCATTTGTTTCATAGGAAAAATACTTCAGCCTGGTGATCTTATTGCCAAGTGGGTATTTGCGGATAAAATCCGGATGAAATACCAGCAACCAGCCGGATGACCTGGAGTGATCGACTGTTTCATCCCATTGCATGATCTGCCCCGGGGCGAAGAAATTCATCTGGCCTTTACTGAAGTCATATTCCCGCCAACCGTATAAGGATGTGCCTTTTACGCCTTGTTTGAAAACAATTGAATATAGATTGAACTGGGTGGTTTGCTTTGGGGGAAGTGTGTAATTCACTCCTGCCAGGCGGTTTACACTTAGGAGCGGATGCCCGGAAGAAGGGAAACCGAACTTTTCTGTGAATTCTTCTACGGTATTGATCTTTATGATTTGATCTGGTGACATGCAGCGAATCGTTTGGTGAGCTTTTGCGCCCGGTTCTAAGGTACGGAATCCGCTGCTTTTGCGAATATCGAATTTCCTGGTGGTACGATGATTACTGTTTTTTTGCAGCTGGAAATTCACATGTAATCATCCAGGTGCTTTTAGAAATAAAGGAGAGTGAATTCATGCAGTGTCATTTTGAAACAACTGTAAGGTGTTATTCATCCTGATGTTTTAGTAATGAAGTAAGAAGAAACTTATTTCTTTGTTTTACAAAAGTAGCTCCATTCATTTCCTTTAAAATGATACAGAATGGAGAATGTATTACACTTTTCGGATGGATCTGTACAAGCGGTGTTTTCGTACTATACATTTGCCCCATGATAAAATATCTGCTCATCATAATAGGGGCTTTAGCATTGTGCAGTTGTTTACTAGTGACAACTATTTTTCCCAGTACCAAGCATATGCAAAACATTTACGGTATCCGGAATGTAAAAACAGGCAAGGGCCTGCGGCCTTACAATGCATACTGGTGGACTGGAAATAAATTAATCCTTCATGAATTTAGAAACTGGAAATGCATGACCTGGCAGTTCAAAGAGATGGGGCATAACATTTACCAGTTGAAGAACCTGTCTACCCGGAAAACATTTGAAGCCATTTCTTCCGGGCAGGCCGGATCAGGTTTGTGGCAGCAGGTTCTACAACAGGATAGTGCGCAGTTTTGGGAGTTTATCAGGCAAACGGATGATCAGTTCCTGATCAGGCAAGCGGAGACAGATTTGTACCTGACGATTTCATCTGCAAAAGAGAACTCAAACATCCTGCTGATGCCGCTTAATTATGCTGAAGAACAGTTGTGGCAATTGGTAGAACAGCATCCCTGGCAGTAATAAGTTAAATCAATAAATATGAATCAAAAAATCATCCTGGTCACCGGCGCTTCTGATGGTATCGGTAAAGAGACTGCGAAGACCCTTGCCAGCCAGGGGCATACTGTCATTTTACATGGGCGGAATAAACAGAAAACAGAAGCGGTATTTAACGAAATTAGGAGAGAGACTGGCAATCAGAACGTCAGTATGTTGATTGCTGACTTCCTTTCCCTGGCGGAAGTAAGGCGGTTTGCAATGCAAATCAGGCAGCAATTTGATCACCTGGATGTGCTTATTAATAATGCCGGTGCGCAGTTCACAGAGAGAAGAGAGACGACTAATAAAGGGTATGAGAAAACGATGACTATTAATGTTTTTGTGCCACTTTTGCTGACGACACTTTTGCTGGATGTATTGAAAAAAAGCCCTTCTGCCAGGGTGGTAACGGTTTCTTCTGCTTCGCATGCAATGAGTGGTAAACCTTTCCTTGACGACATTGAATTGAAGCAGAATTATACGATGAGCAGGGCTTATGCCTTGTCTAAGTTATATGTGATTTGGATGATGCGACATTTTGTAAAGGAAATGCAGCAAGCCGGGGTGAGGAGTATCACGTTTAATTCCGTGCATCCGGCATCTGCGCCAACGAGCCTGGGGCGGGAAGCTACGAAATCATTGAAATGGAGGATTATTTATTTTCTTTGGAAGCCGATCATGATTTCTGTGGCTAAGGGAGCGAGTAGTAGTATCAGGGCGGCGGTGGCCCCGGAACTGGAAGGCGTGACGGGGAAGTATTTTGGACCGAAAGGGGAGGAGAAGGTGAATGAGAAATATTATTCTGTGGAGAATGAAGAGATTGTGTGGAAGTATTGCCAGGAGGTGATCAGGCCGTATTTGGGATGAAGAGATTGTAATTGAATATTAAAGAAGATTGTGTTTGGTAGGGGGATTTCATCAGTGAGATTGTAATTGAGAGAAAGGGGGTTCATTAATGACGATAGTGATGGAGTAGCTGCATTTTCATCGGTAATGAATGGGTATCTGAGAGAATATATTCTCATCAATGATTTGAAGGGTAGGGCTTTTTATAAGCAGGCAATAGTAGAGGTTGTACCAATAGTCCAGTTACCCGGATTGAATGCGGGTACCAGGTGGAAGGAATTTTTGTTAATGAAATTCTCCATGCCTTTAGATTACTTTTGCTACAACCTCGTCCATTTATATCTTTTATGTAATCTACCTGTCTTTGTTCACCTGTGAAAACGTGTACAGCATCTCTATCGCAATATCCTTGCACCGCTCTGCATACACAGCTTCCTGTTGTGGTGTGCGATCTGCGGCTTTGGGATCATTGAAAGGTGTGGCTATTCTAAACGCTGCTCCTGGTACAAAAGGACAGCCTTCGTCGGCACTGGTGCAGGTCATGATTGCTGCGAAATCAGCTGAAGGATTGGGCGCATCACCGAATTTTTTAGAGAAGGAGTTGATTACAGGTAGGTGTTCACCCAGTCTTACTTCATATAATGGATTGTCTCCTGTTTGGGCTATTGTGATTTGAAAACCCGCGTCCTGGAGTGCTTTTACAGCGCTGGGATTGAAGGCAGTTACTTCCGTACCGCCTGAATAGGTGTATACATCTTCGATGCCGTAATATGCCGCGGAAGCTGCGGCCCATAATTGGGCCAGGTGGCTTCTGCGGGAATTGTGGGTGCAGATGAATACCAAGTGAGATTGTTTACCCTGAAGATGGGGCTGACTTGCCTCAATATGTGATTGACTGCCAGCTAAGCCAGGTTCTTTGCCGGCATGCATCCGCTCACTTATAAAAGCAGCTATCCTGTTTAGGATTTCTTTTCTTTCAGCGGGAATACCTGTTGTGTGTTTTTCTGCGTCCTGCAGGTAACGTGTGATCGTTGGATAAAGTTGCATGATGATTTTCTGTTTAGTTGATGCCTGCATAATATTTCTTCTTCAGCCAGAACGCTACATTGACCAGTGCGATCAGGGCCGGTACTTCTACCAGCGGACCAATGACTCCGGCAAATGCTTCTCCGCTGTTGATGCCAAATACACCGATCGCCACTGCTATTGCCAGTTCAAAATTATTGCCTGTGGCAGTAAAGGAGATGGACGCATTCTTTGCATAGTCTGCCCCCAGGGCCTTGCTGACAAAGAAACTCAGCAGGAACATGATGGCAAAATAGATGACAAGCGGAATGGCAATGAGCACGACATCAAAAGGGATCTGTACTATCAAACGCCCTTTCAGACTGAACATAACGACGATGGTAAACAGCAGTGCTATCAGTGTGATAGGAGATATAGCGGGAATGAATTTATTATTCAGCCATTCTTCTCCTTTAAGGCTGATGAGCACATAGCGGCTGATCACGCCTGCTGCGAAAGGAATACCCAGGTAGATAGCTACACTTTTTGCGATTTCGGCGATTGTAATATCTACGGCTAATCCCTGCAGACCGAATAATGGAGGGAGTACGGTGATGAAGAGATAAGCATATACGCTGTAGAGCAATACCTGGAAGATGCTGTTGAGGGCAACCAGTCCGGCAGCATACTCCCTGCTGCCTGCAGCCAGTTCGTTCCAGACGATCACCATCGCTATGCAACGCGCCAGGCCGATGAGGATTAAACCGGTCATGTATGCAGGGTGATGATGGAGGAAGACCAGGGCAAGTGTGAACATCAGGATCGGGCCGATGATCCAGTTGAGTAGGAGGGAAGCGCCTAGTACTTTGGTATTGCTGAATACTGCCCTCATTTTTTCGTACCTGACTTTTGCCAGCGGTGGATACATCATCAGGATCAGGCCTATGGCCAGGGGGATATTAGTGGTGCCGTTTGATAGCTGGTTGATGTAGGATGGTACGGATGGGAGGAGGTTGCCGATGGCTACTCCTGCCAGCATTGCCAGCGCGATCCATAAAGTCAGGTAGCTGTCCAGGAAGCTTAGTTTTTTGCGTTGGACCGGAGAGATGGTGGTCTCATTGGTAAGAGTGCTCATTTCGTTTAAAAAGATGCTTTTATTGTTTGGAAGAGATGGCTGACCATGTCGTAGCGTTTCTCATATTGTTTAAAGAGATGCTTTCCTCGTCTGGAGAAATCCCATTCCTGTTCGTGAGGGATCTCTTTTCGTTTAAAGAGATCCCCTTCTTATTTGCAGAAACTCCTGTTTCGTTTATTTTATCTTTCATTGCTTATATAGCAACAGCCACTACGATCAAATATTAATCGCAACAGCCAGGAGCGCAACAGGCAGCTGGTTTTTCACCGTACACCGTTATACTGAAAATACCATTTTCACTGTTTTTAAATGCTGCAATTTCATCGGCAGTCAAATACCCGGAGAGGATATCGTCGGGGATGATGATTGCTTTCTCTTTTTGTATCGTGATGTTTGCAAACTTATTTTGAGTGATCAGGCCTATATACTGTTCCTTCTGGATGGCGCCTGCCACACAGCCAGCGTACATTTCTGCCGCTGCTTTTAGTTTTTCAGGGAGCGTGCCTTGCAGCACGATATCAGAAATACTAAAGTGACCGCCAGGTTTTAATACCCGGTAGATTTCTTTGATCACCCCATCCTTGTTAGGCACCAGGTTCAATACACAGTTGCTCACCACTACATCGGCTATTCCACCACCTACCGGCATATTTTCAATATCACCCTGCCTGAATTCTACGTTATTATAGCCCAGTTTATCTGCGTTCGCCCTGGCACGCTCAATCATGGCGGGAGTGAAGTCAATGCCGATCACTTTACCGGTTTCGCCGGCTTCTTTGCGCGCGATAAAGCAGTCATTGCCAGCGCCGGAACCCAGGTCTATTACTGTATTCCCGGGCTGGATCTTTGCAAATTGAGTGGGTAGTCCGCAACCCAGGCCCAGGTCAGCGTCCGGGTTGTAGCCTTCGAGCTGGCTATAATCGTCGCTCATAATGTTGTATACTTCTGTGGAGCAAGCACCGGCACCACAGCAGGAGGAGAGGTTCATTTCCAAAGGCTGGGAAGCGATTTCGCTGTATTTCTGTTTTACCAGTTCTTTGAGTTGTTCATCAGTTTGCATGTCAGTTTTTTTATTATCGTGTAATTGTAATATTGCGATAGAGATGGGCAAAAAAAAAACTTTATGGGAACGAACTATAGGAGGGAGAGTGTCCTTGCCTACACTATCGCATCATTGCAATATTGCGATAATTGAGGACAAAAAAAATCAGCAGCAAGTGCCGTTTTCAATATTTACCTCTCCAAAGAAAGTATGGAATACATTTTTATAGTGTTTCCAGACCTTAGGATCGATGCAATAGCATACGCTGGCACCTTCTACTGTTCCCTGGATGATCCCCGCGTTTTTGAGCTCTTTGAGGTGCTGTGAAGTCGTCGCCTGTGCAAGCCCCAGTTCCTCCACCAGATCGCCTGTTACACAGGCATTCTTCTTCACCAGGTACTGCAATATGGCAATCCTTGCCGGATGCGCAATTGCTTTCGCCATATTTGCTAAATCATTCTGCTCCCTGGTAAATAAATCTGATTTCGTTAATCCCATATCGCAATATTACGATAATGTTTTTGAAATATGCAAATCTTTTTTTGATACGGGGAGTTTAGGGCTTAGTAGGGGGGAGTCTGCCTTCTGTTATTTACGCCTATTTCACCTTCTCCTCGTACTCTTTCTCCACCTCCTTCAAATCCTCCTCATACCCCTTCCTGTCCATAAACGCCTCCGGGTTATACCCACTCCCCTCAGGATGCTTTTGCTGCAGATCAAACTGGCTCGCATGAGATGCCACCCAAAGATCGAATTGCAATCCTTTCATAGCTTTTATCGTATACGCATAGTCTTTCGCCATCCCAGGATAAGTCTTCTGTTCCGCAAATGGCTGATCTATTATAATCGTCGGTATATTCGCGATCAGTACCTTGTAAGTGCGTTTGGCATCCTTCACATCTAACAAAAAACTACAGGAGCCCTTTGTATGCCCCGGATGATGCAACATCACCAGTTTCATCCCTCCCAGTTTGATCACATCTCCATTATGCAATACCCGATCCACTTTCACCGGTTCAAATGTACAGTCACCACCGCCCATCAAATAATCTGACTGCCCGCCATCAGCTACCACACCGGCATCTGCTTCGTCGATCATCAATTTTGCGCCGCTTGCCTTTTTTATTTCCGCCATCGCACCCATATGGTCGTAATGTGCCTGGGTGTTCAGCAGTATTTTTACGTCTGAAAGTTTAAAACCCAATGCCGCTATATTCGCTTTGATAATAGGACCGGAGGATTTTGTGCCTGTATTGATCAGGATATTCCCCTGGTTGGTGACAACCAGGTAAGCTGCCAGTTCCGCAGTGCCGACATAATAGAGGTTACCTGCAAGCTGAAAGGGAGCGTAAGGTTTTTCCCAGGCCGGGTTATTGATTTTGGGCTCGGTTACTTTTTGGCCTTTGGAAAAGAGTGAAGCTGATAAAAGGCAGGTTAATAACAGGTATCGTTTGAAAAACATACTATCCGCGTTGATAAGTGAGGTGTCAATATATGGGAAAT
Source organism: Chitinophaga sancti (assembly GCF_034424315.1). Lineage (GTDB taxonomy): Bacteria > Bacteroidota > Bacteroidia > Chitinophagales > Chitinophagaceae > Chitinophaga > Chitinophaga sancti. The sequence continues at coordinate 1,121,202 of NZ_CP139972.1, read as the reverse complement.
AATTCGGATTTTGAAACGCGGGTTGAGATAGCGTATTAAGATGATGCGTAAGATTAGTTCAGCATGCAGAGGAGATATTGTATTTAAATACCGGGTAAAAATGTGCTCCTGCCGGGCCTATTGTTTTGTTACCAGATCATGCGTCCTGTTTCTCTTATTAATACATATACCCCTATTGCCAGGACAAACCATCCAAAACCTTTTTTGAGCCGGGCGGCAGGGATTTTACGATTCAAATAAGTTCCAGTGAGAATACCAATGATCGCCAGTAAAGTCACCATGCTCAAAAGTGACCAGTCCAGCGCTATGCCCTGTGCATTCCCTAAAAAACCGATTAGCGAGTTCAGGGCAATCACCAGGAGAGAACTACCCACCGCCTCTTTCATAGGTACCCCCAGCAGTAATACCAGGGATGGAATTAACAGGAATCCGCCGCCTACCCCCAGCAAACCGGAGATTAAACCAATACCGATGCCGAAGCCTGCCAGTTTTCCGAAAGGGATCATATGACGTGCATCAGGATTTGCCTGTGGGGAATCATGACGCATCATAAAAAAGGAGGACAGCAGCATGATGAGTGCAAACAGGACCATGGTGAGCCAGCTGCTGGTAATGGGGAAATGGCCAATGGTACCAATGTGATCAGGGATGGATGGTAGCAGGTATTTTCGTGTGAGGAATACCGTTAGTACGGAAACGGTCGCAAAGAGCAGCGCCATTTTTATATTGATCGCCCCTTGTCTATATTGTCTGACAGCTCCCACCAGGCTGGTGGAACCAACAATAAATAAAGAATAGGAAGTGGCTGTGATGGGGGCCAGGCCGAACAGGTAGACCATTACGGGCATTGTCAGGATGGAGCCCCCGCCACCTATTAATCCAAGTGAAATGCCAATTGCTAAAGATGAGATGTACCCGAACAAATGCATAATTTCCATTTTTACAAAGGTCGCGACCTTTTGATGGGGCATTTGTGATCCAGATCATCTTTTTGTGGCTGATTCTGATCAGGGAATGGGCTTATACAGGATCACTTTCTGATTGATATAATCTATCTCTGTTACATATAGGTTCAAAAAAGGGGTGCCCAGCAAGCCTTCAATTTTCAAGGCATCTTCGCCATTACCTGCACCGATTTTCTGGTCTGAAAAAGCGGTGTACATGTCGTCCAGTTTTTGATTTCCTGCGTAGGCATTCATGATATAGCCGATATTTGCTTTGCCGGTTTGATGGCCCATTCCGCTTACGCTGACTTCTTCTTTTTCCGGGTCAAAATGAGCGGCGATAGCTGGCAGGAGCGTGGTTTTAAATAAGTTCGCATTAGCACCGCAATCAAGACCGAAGGGAATCGGTTTTCCTTCAAATGATAAGGAGACGATGGCAATGTGGCGCTGGAGGGTGAGGGGAATTTCAACAAGGGGAGTGTATTTCCGGCTGGCGATAGTCAGGATGGAGTTTTCTTTACCTGTGCTTACCAAGGCGGAGTTCCCTTTACCTGTGCTTTTTACATCAGAACGTCCTTTACCTGCGCCCGTTAATTCCGCTCCCTCTTTTCCGCGTTTTATCAATACCAATTCCTCGTTTTGATAATTCAACACCAATGCATAATTTTTGAAAAACTCATAACCCAGTAAGCCAAACACTTTCATTGGCAATAATGCTTCATAATCCTGCATTTCTGCTACCGGCGCCTCCAGGCTGTCTATCCTGATATCAGATAACCGAAGCGGCATTTTTGCCATCCCTGAATTGCCAAAACCTCCACCTATGCCCTGCATCGTGGTATAGTGAGTAGCATCCAGTTTGCTATCCGGTACATAGGTTTTATTAAAGATTACCATAGGCGCTCCACTGTCCAGCATGAAATATCCGTCTACATCCCCCAGGCGTGCCGGAATGTAAATAAGTCCGCCGTTCAATACGAATTTTGTATACACCGTATCCGGGAAGGCCACCTTTGAGAGCGACTGCTGTTGCGCCTTTACAGGGTCAATTTCCTTTCTTGTACGGAGAATATCCAGGTGTACCCATTTCCCGTTTTTGTTGAATACAAACGCCGGCTTGCCTGTACGACCGGATTCATACACCACTGCCACATTCAGTTTGTAGAAACCGTGCAGGCTATCTATGCCCGTAAGCTGGTAAGATTGGATGGCGCCGTATTTTTCTAATACAGCCTTTAAGATCGCCTGGTCTGCCATATAGGGCAGATCCCCGATCCTGGCGGAATCCGCTTTACGCTGCATCAAATAGTTATCGTCCTTGTCATTGAGCGCTTTTATGATACCCGCAATTTCAAAACGCTCTGATTGTGCCTGTACTGTCGGGGCAAAGAAGGTCGGCAGGACGAATGCCATCAGCCAAAGCATTCTCCCGGAGAAGGTTTTTATCATCAAATAATTGTTCTATATCTCTTAAAAGTCAGGAAATTGATTTACTGCCCCATTTACAGGGAATTATTTTTAATAATGACCTTATACCCGCCTAAATCGTCCTCAGGTCAAACAAATTTTACCCCGCCCGCCGTCGGTGCTAATTTGGCGGTATAAATTCAAAATTATGCAAGCAACTCCGCGCCAGGCATGGTTAGACTGGCTCCGTATCCTCGCTATTTTCGGGGTTTTGATCTTCCACGCTGCTATGCCTTTTGCCACTGACCTGAACTGGCATATCCGGAATAAAGAAACCAGTAATATCCTGTTGGAGATGAACATGTGGCTGCACCTGTTCCGGATGCCCTTATTGTTCTTTATTTCCGGCACCGTGAGTTATTACATGCTGCAAAGCCGGACTGCCGGCGGGTTTATTAAACTGAGAATGACGAAATTGTTTATTCCCCTGGTTTTTGGGATCCTGGTGATCGTGCCCCCGCAGGTCTATATGGAAAGGCTGACACAGGGGCATAAGGGCTCTTTCCTGCACTTTTATGCGACCATGTTTAGTACCGGGCCTTATCCGAAAGGGAACCTAAGCTGGCACCACCTCTGGTTTATTTTATACCTGGTGTTATATGACCTGGTCTGTGCACCCTTATTTGCATGGATTGTTGCAAATGAACGATTCAGAGAACGGCTTGCCTGGCTGGCCAAAGGGAAGCGTATTTACCTGCTCACCCTACCGGGAATTTTTGTGTATACGGCTTTTACTTTGCAATATCCTGAAACGAATGCTTTCTGGGGTGACTGGGCCTACATGGCTTACTGGCTCCTGTTTTTAATCCCGGGATTCTTATGCATCGCCAATCCCTTATTGATGGATAGCCTGGAGCGGAACAGGAAAACCACTTTTATCATTGCGTTCTTATCTCTTATTGCGATTAACGTGGTTCGCTGGAATGACCTGAGCCCCTGGGATGTATTGCCTGAGTGGCGGAATGATTACCGTACTTATGTATTCATAGCATTGCAATCTCTGTGTGGCTGGGCCTGGGTACTCACCTGTATCGGTTATGGTAAAAAAAAACTCAACAGGCAACATCCGGTGCTCCCTTACCTCAACGAAGCCGTATATCCCTTTTATATTCTTCATCAGACCGTCATCGTTATCCTGGCGTACTATGTCGTAAAAGCACCGGATGAGGTAACGATGAAATATGCGTTTATTGTGCTGGTAACAGGAGCGGTCTGTATGGCGGTCTTTCATTACTTTATCCGGCCTTACCCGCTCATGAGATGGTTATTTGGAATGAAAAAGAGTCGTAAATTATCCGCATGAAACTGAAAAGGGTCTTTTTTGACGGGAGCATCTACGGTCTTGTGACCTACTTCACGATCCGCCTGCTGCTGGATACGGTGACACGTATGAAGTTCTGGGAACGTAGCTGGCAGTTAAACACCATGGAGATTGGAGTATGTGTCATTGCAGGCTGGTTATTCGTGGTAGGGCAGGATTACCTGTTCCGGTACTTTGATGCCCATTGGGCTCATGAATTTACCCGGAAACGGATCCTGAAGGAATTGGGCGTGGTGACCGTCTTCATGCTGCTGATGCAGAATGTGCTGATCCTTCCCATCCCTATCTTTACGGATGATGGCTTGCAATGGTTCGATTTTGCTGATGTGAACGTGATCCCTTTGTTGTACGGATACATTTATTATGGCCTGAAAAGAAGCAATGCCTTCCTGCAGGCCTATGTAGACAACCGGCTGAAACTGGAGAAGGTCATGAACGACCAGTTACAGGCAGAACTCAAATTCCTGAAAGCACAATTGCATCCGCATTTCCTGTTCAATGCGCTCAATACGATCTATTTCCAGATGGATGAGGATGTAAGTGCGGCAAAGAAAAGCGTGGAATTGTTTTCTTCACTGATCCGCTACCAGTTGTACGACCAGCAGCAAACCGTGCCTGTCAGGCAGGAGCTGGATTACTTAGAGAGTTTTATCAGTTTACAGCAATTGAGAGCATCTGAGAAATTATCTTTGCAGGTGAGCTTTGACCCGGCACTGCAGGAGCAGGTCATTTACCCCCTCTTGTTCTTCCCCCTGGTGGAAAATGCGTTTAAGTATGTGGGAGGGGAGTACCGTTTGAAAATAAAGGCATTTTTAAACGATTCCGGGATCGTTTTTGAAGCAGCGAATGATATACCACCGGTGATTACCCGAACTGGTGGTATCGGGCTGGAAAACCTGCAAAGACGCCTGGAATTATTATACCCCGGGAAGCATCGCCTGGAAATAGCGCAACTGGATTCCGAATTTAAAGTGAGACTCGAATTATTATGAAAATATCCTGTATCGTCACCGATGATGAGCCATTTGCAAGGAAGGGATTGCAGGGCTATATTGAGAAAATAGATTTTCTTGAATTGAAAGGCCTGTGTGAAAATGCGGTGGAACTGAATTCCCTGCTGAAAGTACAGCCCGTGGATGTATTGTTTTTGGATATTGAGATGCCTTACATGACGGGGATTGAGTTATTACGGAATTTATCAAAGCCGCCGAAAGTGGTGTTTACGACAGCGTATGAAAAATATGCGGTGCATGGATATGAACTGGAGGTACTGGATTATTTATTAAAGCCCATTTCATTTGAGCGGTTTTTGAAATCGGCGAATAAGATCTATGATTATTTTCAAAACCAGCCAGGCAGCAATGATTACTTCTTTGTAAAGGTAGATAGCAAGCTGGAAAAAATTGCTATTAAGGATATTCTCTTTGTGGAAGCGATGGAGAATTACGTAGCCATTTACATCCCCGACAGGAAAATTATTACCCATCTTACATTAAAGATGTTGCAGGAGCACCTGCCTGCAACATCTTTTGTACAACCACATAAATCTTATTTAGTGGCGATTGATAAAGTAAATAGCATTGAAGGGAATACGCTGTACGTAGGTGCTTTCCAGATCCCCATTTCTAAATACCAGAAGGAGGAAACGCTTCAGCGCATTTTAAATAATCGCTTTTTAAAGCGCTAAGGCGGTGGCTACGTCCACCACACCCCAGCCAAAGGTGCTGTTCCGTGTAACAGGGTAGGAGGCTGCTCTGCGCATTTTACTGAGGATGCTATCCCTGGGATAAGAAGGATACTTGCTCCAGATCAGCGCAGCAATACCGGAACAACTGGCAGTGGCTACAGAAGAACCGCCTACGGTAGAAGGCACATTTCCACTCATCGCAAGGCTCAAAGGATGCAGGCCGGTACTGGCTTTTTCCATCACGATCGTGAAATCCACTTTGCTCCCTTCATGGCAGTCATCGCAACGGGTGGTCAGGTTATCTTTCACGCCGGTCACCGCATGTACCTGTGGTTGATTGGCCGGGAAGATCACACCGACAAAGCTTGCAAAAAATGAAAACGAGGTACCTGCCGCACAGAACATCAGTTTCTGTTTACTATCTGCATAGGCAATGGCATCCTTGATCTGGCCCAAATTGAAGATGGTGCCCATGCTCATACTGATGATCTTAACATCCGGATCATCGCCACCCATGACATAGGCATCTGTCACCCCGTTTACTGATTTTGAAGAAAGGATTACGACATTTTCTGCCGCATGCACCATGAGCAGGTTGCAATTGTAAGCAATACCGGCAGTGTTGCCATCGGTACCACGCGGACCCGCCAGGGCGCCTGCCATACTGGTGCCATGGCCGCATTCGTCGTTCGTGGTGCCGCCGGAATAGGTCACCGCCCTGGTGATGCTTCTGCCTGAAGAGGAACCCTGGTTGAATGCAGTTCCCAGGTTTTCCTGGTCATCACTGATGCCTGTGTCGATAATCATAACTTTGATGTTCTCGCCTGTCGAGGACTGCCAGGCCTCCGGGATGTGGTGGTACGAGTAGTTCCAGGATTGTTTGGCAGCCGGCGCAATGTCGGTGTAATCGGTACCTGCTACCAGGCCGGTTTCCGCGGTATTGCTGCCACAACCGAAATTCAGTAAACTACTGGTAGGCCTTGCGTTTTCCCCGCTGTAAGCACCATAGCCTATCGGGTCTGCATAGCGCACAAATGTTCTCAAAGCCTTGATCGTAGCGAAATTGCTTACTTTCAGGTTTACAAAAGGCAGTTTACCTTCTTTAAATGGGAAGATCAGCGCAGCTTCGTGCGACTTTACCACTTGCAGTACTTTCTCCCTGTCTCCGCTGTTATAGCCAATACTAAGTACGCTGTCTGACTGCACCAATGCACTCCAGAGCAGGCTGTCGTTCGCCATAGCCCATTCGAAATGATCTTCTTCCCCGAGCTTTTGCGCGATAAAATCATTGATCACCGATTTGGGGATGAGGGTGTCAGGATTGGAATTTTGGATAGTGGGGATGGAATCCTTCCGGGAGCAGGCTGTTAGTGCCAGCAGGAACAGGATGGGGTAAATGGGTTTCATATAAAGGATTTTTATGTATAGAAGTTACAAAATCTTTCTCTCTTTATAGCTTATGCTACAAAATTGAATGTATTTGCATCAAACACCACATATAATGATGACAGACCGTTTGCCTGGATGCTGTTAACAGAGCGCTCCGGTATCATTCGCAGCAAGGGTCTTTTCTGGCTTGCCTTTCAGCCGGATGATGCCATTAACCGGAACCAGGCAGGAGGTAGTCTGCGTGCAGAAAAAGCCGGTGCATACCTTATAAAGAGCGGGTTTCCTGGATTACAAAGAGAGAATAGAAGGAATAGAGAATTTGGAGACAGCTACAATGAACTGGTGATCATTGGCAGGGACATAGATTTAATTACATAAAACTGGAAACCTGTTTATGCACACCTGTGGAAATCGCAGCTATGCAAAGAGGGCAAAGGTTTTCAGACGCGTTCCCCTTGTAGTTAACCTAAACATAACATACAAGGAGTGGTTTCGATAATAATTTCGCGTCGCTTTAGAGATCAGCTATCATGAAGAATTTAACCGATGCGGAATTATTATCCTTAGTTCAGCAGGAGAATGATGAGAAAGCGTTTGCCATTCTTGTATTACGTTACAATGTAGCATTGTATAAGTATATCTATACCCGCGTGCGGTCAGAAGATGACTCCAAAGATATTTTGCAGGAAATACTGATCTCCTGCTGGAATAACCGGTACAACATGCAGCAGCCGGACAAGATCTTCCACTACATGTGCCGGGCCGCTTACTATGCTGTCATTGACTGGCAGATTGCGCATAAGAAAATATTAGCGCGGCAGGCCATCCTCCTCGAAAAAGACGAACCCAGTACCTTCCCCGTCGAGAACCAAATGATAGCCGGCGAGATGCGGAAAAAGGTAGATACTGAAGTGGCAAAGATGAATGATACCATGCGCAAAGTGTTCATCTCCAGTCGCTGGGAATCCAAGTCTATCCGCGAAATAGCCCAGGAATACGGCCTTTCCGAGCAGACCGTAAAAAATACCATCTCATTGGCACTCAAACGAATCCGCCTCCGTTTACAAACTGACCATTGGTTATCTGTTTACATGCTGTTAACATTGTGTTTACAATTCCTTAACGGTACCGCCCCTATGAATTAGAGACTATACTGATGAATGGACACATCATCAGACAAAGCAGCGATTATATCGCTTTTAAAAAAGTACAGAGCCGGTGCCGCTACACCGGAGGAAGCTGCCCGGATCAGGGAGTGGTTTGATTCTTTCGAAGCATTACAGGATGATCCTGCATTGACAGATGCCGCGAACGACGCTGCCCTGGAGGCTTTGGAACGCATGTTCCACCCGAAGGTAAAGGTGCGTGTTCTACCCCGCATCCTGAAAATAGCCGCTGTATTGATATTGGTATGTACCGCTTTCCTCTTTATATATAAGCAATTACACCAGTCTCCCGTTCCCATTACCTATGCTTCCCTGCAGGCAGGAAAAGGGGCACGCAAAAAAATCACCCTGCCTGATGGGAGTATCGTTACCATCAATGCGAATTCGGAACTCCGCATCCCGTCGAACTTTGGCGTGAATGACCGGGTGCTGGAACTGACCGGTGAGGCAGTGTTTGATGTAGCGAAAAATAATGCAAAGCCATTTATTGTTCGTAGCGGGAACCTCCAAACAGTCGTATTGGGTACCTCCTTTAACGTGAAAGCCTATCCCGGGGATAATGATGTACAGATCGCCGTGCTGACCGGTAAAGTCAGGATCGAGAAAAAAGCAGCCACCCAAACGACTGTGCTCTCCGCCGGCCTTACAAAAGACCAGGTGCTGACCTACAATGCAACAAAAGACTCCTTAAATATAGGTACCGGTAAGTCGGCCGAAATTGCCGCCTGGCAAAACAACGTTTTCTACTTCGAAAAAGCCGGTATTGCGGAAATAGCCGCGGTTTTAGAGCGACAATACAATATCCATATCACCCTGACAGGGCCCGCCAAAAGCAATTGTAGATACACATTACAGTTGAAAAATGAAACGATAGAGAATGCTATGAGACTCCTTGCTGAGCTCTCAGGTATTACTTATCAGATTGATCATAATGAAATTAAAATCAACTCAGCATCATGCGAATAAGATGTAAAATGCCAACCAATATGACGCGCCGGGCCTACCTGCTGCTCATATTATTGACTTGTCATGTTTTAGGGTTTGCCAACGAACTGCGGAACCGGATTACCGTGCAGGTTCGTGACACCCGTATTAGTTTAGACGTTAAAAACACACCACTTCGAAAAGTATTTTTACTCATTGAATCACAAACCGGCCTCTCCATTGCTTACAATGCTACGCATGTGGCAGACAATCAGTTGATCAGCTACAAAGCTGCTGCCACCCCATTATCTGCCGTTTTACAAGACCTGCTGAAAGGCTATGAAGGTGCGGTGAAACAGGTAGATGACAGCCACATTTTCCTGAAAGTGGAAAAGATCAAAGACGTACCTGTAGTGATGACAGCGGCGGCTACTGCGCCAGCTTCGGTGACTATATCAGGTGTGGTGACTGACGAAAACAACCAGCCTATTCCGGGTGTCAGCATCCACGAAAAAACGAATAAGGTAAATGCGACAACTGATGAAAATGGAAAGTATTCCATCAAAGTAAACATCGGTGATGTACTGGTATTTAGCTTCATCGGGTTCGCCCCACAGGAAGTAACCGTGCGTGCTGAAAACAGCCTGAATGTGCGCCTGAAAGCCCAGAACAGCCAGTTGCAGGAAGTGGTGGCCATCGGTTACCAGTCTGTGAGAAAAAGCGATCTGACAGGCGCCGTATCCAGTGTGAAAGCCAGCGAAATGAACCTGACTTCTCCAACCATCGGGCAGGCCATCGTCGGTAAGGTTGCAGGTGTACAGGTTTCACAGGTGAGTGGTGCGCCATACAAGAGCACCAGGATCCGTGTACGTGGTGTGGGTTCTATGCGTGCCAGCTCTGATCCGCTGTATGTGGTAGACGGTTACCCGCAGGATGTAGATGTATTTATCAACCCCGAAGATATTGAAACCATCGACATTCTCAAGGATGCGGCTTCTGCTGCCATCTATGGTTCCCGCGCATCCGGTGGGGTGGTAATGATCACTACCAAAAGAGGGAAATCAAACTCCAGGGGCAAACTGGAATACAGCTATACGACCGGCGTCAACCAGGTATCAAAGAAAGTGAAGGTGATGAACAGCGATCAGTTCCTGCAACTGATGGTAGATGGCCGGAATGGTACCTACAGGGACCTGATTGAAAAAGCTGGTAACTACACCTGGAATGATAACATGAACAGCGATGACAACCTGACCCGTAATACAAAGGCACCAGGTAATGCTAACTCCACGAATATCGATCCCCGCTATTATGACTTTGCCACGCAAAAGGTCATCCCTTCCAAATATAATACGGACTGGCAGGACCTGATCTACAGGAATGCCTTCTATGGCCGTCATAACTTAGCTTTCTCCGGTGGTAGTGAAAATATCAGGTATTACGTGAGTGGTGGTTACCAGGACCAGGATGGAGTGGTATTGAATACAGGCGTGAAAAAGATCAACCTGCGCATGAACCTGGATGCGACTATCAACCCCAGGTTGAAAGCGGGGGTGAACCTTTCTTATACCAACAACCAGAACCGTGAACTGAGTGAGGGCCGCTGGGATCACAACCCGATCATGACGGCTTTACTGATGCCCCCAAGTGCACAGGCTTTCGATTCCAGCGGGAACCCGCTGAAGTATGAGATCGCATCCAGATCTACCTCTTATGGTTACAACAGTTTCGAAAACCCGGTTGCACTGGCCAAAGAAATTAACATCACCCGCCTGGGCAACCGTAGTAACTACAACGCCTACGCGATTTATACCATCCTGCCGGAGCTGACGGTGAAAGCGAATATTGGTATGATGAGTTATTCTGAGAAGTATAACATGTATTATCCTACCAGTCTGAGTAGCGGCGCAAGTGCACCGTATTCTGACAATGCAAAGCTGGCTGCTTATGGCATCGCACAGAACCAGGGTACCATTGACCAGCTGGCAGAGTTTATCCTGAACTATAACAAGCATATTGGTAAGCATAATATCGGTGCACTGGCAGGTTATTCTGCACAGATGAACAAGACTGATTATGTAAAGGTAACGGCGAAAGGATTCCAGGATGACCGGATCCAGGAAATTACAGCAAAAGGTGCGCTGGGTACAGATTTTTCCCTGACAGATGCGTATCGGTCCACTTATACGATGATGTCCTATTTTGGTCGTGTCAGCTACAGCTATGCAGAAAAATATTTCCTGACAGGATCTATGCGTACAGATGGTTCTTCCCGTTTCGGTCCTCAAAAGAAGTGGGGTTATTTCCCATCCATTTCTGCCGGCTGGACGGTCAGCAATGAATCATTCTATCATAACTGGCTGGGTGAACAGTCTACCCTGAAATTCCGTGCCAGCTGGGGTTTAAGTGGTAATAACAATATCGGTAATTATCGTACGATGCAGACCATGGCTTCGCCTACAGGTACTGTATTCGGCACAGGATCTGTGAACACCGCTTACTACCCGGGTGGCTTGCAGGACCAGAGACTGGGCTGGGAATCTACTTCCCAGTTTAACACAGGCCTGGATATCGGGCTCCTGAAAGGTCGTTTGAACATCATTGCCAACTATTATAATTCTAAATCCTACAACCTGTTATTCCAACAATCTATTTCTGCCATCTCCGGTTCTACTGAGATCCTGACCAACCTGCGTCATTCAAAGATCCGTAACAGGGGGGTAGACCTCCAGGTAGATGCACGGGTAATCGATGCTAAGAAATTTCACCTGGGTATGAGTGGTAATATCTCTATCAATAAGAATAAGGTACTGGATATGGGTGGTGGTAGTACCATCATCTCTGCTGGTGCGGAACGTTCTTATAAAACACATATTACACAGGAAGGTCAGCCGGTTGGTATGTTCTACGGTTTCCAGGTAGAACGCGTAGCGAGAGAAAGCGATGTGGGTAAGGTAGCGGAATCTTCTGCTAACTCTACCAAACTGAGAGCGGGTGACCTGATCTTTAAAGATGTAAACAAAGATGGTGTGGTGAATGATAATGACAAGACCGTGATCGGTACGCCGTATGCGAAGTTTACCTATGGTTTTGCAATCACTGCCAGTTATCAGCAATTCTCCTTCTCTTCTTCCTTCAATGGCGCTTATGGCAACAAGGTACTGGATGGACAGGATTATTACCTGTACAACATGGAGGGGTCCGGTAACCAGTATGCGGATGCAGCTGGTCACTATGTAAACGAAGCGAATCCGGGCAACGGGCATGTGTTCCGTGCATCAAGAGGGGGTACCCAGAGTAACAGTACCCGCCTGTCTACTTTCTACCTGCAGGATGGTTCCTTCTTCCGTTGCACCAATGCCACACTGGGGTATGATATTAAGTCAGCCCTGCTGAAAAACCGCTTAGGGCTGAGCAGTGCAAGAGTATTTGCCAGTGTAGACAACCTGTTTACTATTTCTAAATATAAAGGTTACAATCCTGAAGTGGATTACAATGATGGTTACAACCTGACGCCAGGTGTTGACTATGGTAAGTATCCCCTGGTACGTGCTTATAATGTAGGTGTGAAGGTAGGCTTCTGATCTTTTTATTTTCAAAATTATTCAACATGAAACGAATCTTTTTAGCAATAGCAACATGTGCAGTACTGGGCTCCTGTAGCAAGGATTTCCTGAACCAGTCCGATCCCAATAAACTGACGGTAGACAATTACTTTGCCACGGAGAATGATGTACTGCTTGCTGTAAATGGTGTGTACCAGTCGCTCAGAAGCTCCGACTGTATTGGTGAAAACAGTGGTCTTTACCTGGAAGAGCGCTCAGATAATACGGGCAGAAATGATTATGCCAACTCCGGCGAGCCTTTTCAGTTCAATGATTTCTCTGTACTGGCAAGCAATACCTGGGTGAAGTCACACTGGTCCGCTTTGTACCAGACTATATCCCGTGCAAACGTGGTATTGTCTAATATAGACAAGGTGCCTTTCACCAGCAATGATAAGAAGAACGGCTACATAGCGGAAACAAAGTTCCTGCGTGCACTGATCTATTTTCACCTGGTACGCCAGTGGGGGGCGGTGCCGCTGGTGACTACGCAGCTCACTACTTCAGATGAAGTGACTGCTTATACCTACCGTGTGGCAGATACGGTGGTGTATGCCCAGATCATCACAGACCTGAAGGATGTGCTGGCAAGTGGGCTGCCTGATTTCCAGACTGGTGATAAAATTGGCCGCGCTTCCAAAGCAGCTGCCAATGGTTTGCTGGGCCAGGTATACCTGACCATGGCGCGGACGGTGAATGATGGCCAGACTACAGCGCACCTGCAGGATGCAAAGACTTACCTGGAGGCCTGTTATAATAAGCGTAAATTCGGTCAGCTGAGCGAAATCCCCTATGCAGATGTATTCGACGTGGCGAAGAAAACAACTTGTCCTGAGCTGATCATGCAGATCGTTTACAAGCAGGGGGATGCGACGTATTCTTCTTCTATCGCGGCCAATAACCAGGCGGCGGGTCAAACCATCAATTCACAGAAGAAGGCCACCGGTATTGGTGGCAATGTAACCCCTGACCTGATCGATGATTATGAGAGTGGTGATCCAAGGATGACTTATTCTGTGAAATTTGCGGATACGCTGATTGTAAGAGATTACTTCATCACCAAGTTCCGCGATGTATCTGATGCTGCGGGTACAGCAGGTTATGGTGGGAACGACTGGATCCTGATGCGCTATGCGGATATCATTCTCATGCTGGCAGAAGTGAATAATTACCTGGGGGATGAAACCACTGCGATTGCATACCTGAACCAGGTGAGGGCAAGGGCTGGGATGTCTGACTACGCAACTGCATTGCTGAATGCCAGCTACAAAGCGAAGTATCCGACACTCACACTGGCCATCCTGCATGAAAGACGAATTGAGCTGGCATTTGAGAACCAGCGATGGTATGACTTGCTGAGAACAATGACGACCGATGAGCTGATTACTTATTTCCATGCAAAGAATGCATCGAGATATGGTAATGCGGTACCGCAGCATTTCTCCGCCAAAGACAGGTATTACCCGATCCCTTACGATGAGTACAAACTGAATCCAACCGGGATGTACCAGAACAGCGGGTACTAGTAGTTTACATTTTCCCCCTTATATTTGAGCATGGGGGCCGGCTGTAACGGGCTGGCCCCCTTTTAAATTTTATCAGCCATGTATAAACGGTTTTTGTTATCCTTTTGTCTGCTGACAGGTGGCAGACAATTATACGCGCAGCCGCAACAGCGGCCCAATGTGATCATTGTGCTGGCAGATGATATGGGGTATGCGGATCTCAGTTGTTACGGCAACCCGCTGATCAATACACCATTCTTAGACCATATGGCAGCTATCGGGGTGAAGGCGAATAACTATGTAGTGACATCACCTATCTGCACACCATCGAGGGCGGCCCTGCTCACGGGGCGTTACCCTACCCGCTATGGCTTGCCGGTGCCGGTAGGGCCGGGTGCGGACCATGGTTTGCCGCGCAACGAGGTGACCCTGGCAGAGATGCTGAAAACTACAGGATATAAAACATATATCGTAGGTAAGTGGCACCTGGGTGATAAGGATAGCAGTTTGCCCGGTGCACAGGGTTTTGATCAGTACTATGGCATGTTGTATAGCCATGATTACAGGGCACCGTATGTAGGCACGGATACCACGATCAAGATATTCAGGAACCGTACGCCGGAGATCATACAACCGCAGGATAGTGACCTGACAGACTTATATACAAAGGAGAGTATCCGGATCATCCAGGCGCAGCAAAAAGGACAGCCATTCTTTTTATACCTCGCGCACAACATGCCGCATTCGCCGGTATGGTATGCCGCGCAGAAGCATGTTGCGCAGCACTCTGCCGGTGGTGAGTATGGAGATGTGATAGAAGCGATGGACAGGGGGATTGAGAAAGTATGGAAGGCATTGGAAGAAAAGGGCCTGGCGGATAATACCATCTTTATATTCTCCAGTGATAACGGGCCCTGGATCAATTTGCCGGATCGTGTGTATGCAGATAGTGTGACGACAAAATACCACACTGGTTCCACAGGTGTATTCAGGGGGGCAAAATTCGATACCTATGAAGGAGGAGACCGTATGCCGTTTATTGTGTACTGGAAAGGACACACGCCGGCAGGAAAGGTGATAAGAGATCCGTTCTCCTGCCTGGATATTATGCCTACACTGGCCGCATGGACCCATACCAGACTGCCACAAACTACGCTTGATGGAGAATCAGTGACGGACCTGCTTTCCGGTAAAGCGCCAAAGGCCGCGCATCAGCCAATTTACTATGTGAACGTGGTACCGGAGGTGGTGAAGGCAGGGGAGTGGAAACTGAGGAAGACGAAAACAACACTGGAGTTGTTTAACCTGGCCCTGGATCCGGGTGAACGAGTGAACCTGGTGAATAAATACCCGGAGAAAGTGAGGGAATTGCAGGTATTGCTGGATAAGTATCCGGGATGATGCTGACGAAGATTGTTATGCAGATAGGTATAATAGATTTTTTATATTATAAATTTTATATACCTTCGCCAGCATTGTTAAACCAATACTATAAAAACCTCACTAGATGGGACAAGCGAACTTACCTACGTTCTTCAACCGCCACGATTATTTCATTGACGAGAAGGTCGGACTTTTTAAATTTTCTAATGCCTATAAAGTTTACGACGATCAGGGCCAGCAAATCGGAAACATCCAGCAAACCGTACCAGCATGGCACAAACTCCTGCGTTTATTTCTGAGCAAGGCCGTATTTCCGTTTACGCTGGATATTAAGGAAATGGACAACAAGGTGGTGGCACAGATTCACCGTGGCTGGACATTCTGGATGTCAAAAATTACCATCATGGATGGAGATGGTAACGTTATTGGCGGTATCAAGCATAAGTTTAAACTTTTCAAACCTTTATTCCACATCACGGATCAAATGGGTATTGTGATTGCTGAGATCAAGGGTGACTGGAAGGCATGGAATTTCACAATTGTGGATGCAGGTGGGAATGAATTAGGACAGATCACTAAGAAGTGGGCTGGCGTGATGAAGGAAGTATTTACCACAGCGGATAAATACCGCGTCACTATTGGAAAAGAATGTCCTGAAGATCTGAAAAAGATTGCCATCGTCGCTGGCGCAATCACCATCGATATGGTGTTAAAGGAATCAAAATAATTTAAATTTTGTGTGGAGGCCAGGCAACACCTGGCCTTCTTCTTACCCCGTTGACCCTTCCTCTCTACATTTTGTGTTAAAATAGTACCACCCTTATATACTCTGGCATTTTCTTTGAATTTAATGGCTGAACCCGTCCTCCATTGGAGGCATCTTTATTGATAATCCATTAACCAGATGTGAACCATGAGTAATGTTGTTAAATCCCCGACTATGTGCATTGGCATTGGCTGCTCGGCAGGTGGTCTTGAACCTGTCTGTGAAATATTTCAACACCTGAGAGAAAAAACAGGCGCAGCTTTTGTGGTGATACCACACTTATCAGCCGAGTATCCAAGCCGTTTCGGCCACATTCTGCAACGGTTTACTGATATGCCGGTGCATCGTGTGACCGATACCGTGATCATGCAACCCAATAATGTATATGTATTGGTAGAAGGAAAAATGATGATTGTTGAAGATCATGTGTTGCGTGTGAGGAAGCGTTATTCCCGTGAAATCATCAATAAGTCAATCGACATCTTTTTCAAATCAATGGCGAGGTGTTATGATGAGAATGCGGTGGGCGTTATCCTGTCCGGTATGGGTACCGACGGGATAGAGGGCATTAAGGCCATTGAGGACCGGCATGGACTTGTGCTGGTGCAGGACCCGGAATCTACAGATTTCAATATCCTGCCCCAGACAGCGATTATCAGGGATGATCCGCATGCGGTATTGCCGCCACCTGAGATTGCGAAGTTCCTGCAACGGTACCTGAAAACGGATAAGCGAATGATTTGAGGCTATTTTTATATATCTTTAACGATTTATATAGACACAAGTCAAATAAGTTTGTATGCCTGACATGCATCAAGATGCTGAAAGTAACCGGCGTAAATTCGGTGCGGGGCCTAATGCTGCATTAAAAAGTATTCTGTCTATCCTGTCCGAGTTTTCGGGAGTAGATTTCTTGCAGTACAAGCTTTCCACCATTACAAGACGGTTGCAACGCAGGATGTCATTAATGAACATTCCAGGTTTTGAAGAGTATCTAACATTAATAAAAGATAATGAGAACGAACAAAATGTAGTATTTGCTGAACTGTTAATTCATGTATCGTCGTTTTTTCGGGACCCCGGCAGTTTTGAATACCTCTTCAGAACTATCCTGCCACAGGTAACCCGGCAGGCAATAGATGGGGAGGACCAGGTACGTATCTGGGTGGCAGGTTGTGCTACCGGGGAAGAAGCCTATTCTATCGCCATCTGTCTCTGTGAGATCATGGGGCAGGAAAGCTTTTCTGAGAAGGTAAAGATCTTCGCTACCGATCTCTCTGATGCAGTGATTGCCAAAGCGAGGAAAGCTGTGTACCCTAAGACACAGATGGCTGGCGTTTCTGATGCACGGCTGGAAAGGTTTTTCAGGGAAGTGGAACAGGGCTATGAAGTGGTGAGCTACATCCGTGATGTGTGTGTATTTGCATCGCACAACATGCTCACTGATCCTCCCTTTGCAAAGCTGAATCTGATCAGCTGCAGGAATGTACTGATCTATATGCAACCCGTTCTGCAAAAGAAAATGCTTAGTATTTTCAACTACGCGCTGAAAGATAAAGGCTTCCTCTGGCTGGGCAAATCCGAAACCAACCGTTCGCCGGATCTGTTTGAAATGCCTTCGAAAAAAACCAAGGTCTATTTAAAAAAGAACGTAGATAAGTGGACGCTGAGAAGTGCGTTCCCCACTAATAAAAAAATCAAGCACATGACACCCAGCTTCGACCAGGAAAGAGATGAAAATGTAGATGCACAGAAGGCGGCTGATAGCATTATCCTTTCCATGTTTGCTCCGTCTGCGGTATTACTCAACGAGCAATTCGATATCATCGAGTTCCGTGGGGTAACGATGCAGTTCTTCGAACATGGCCCGGGTAAAGCCAGTCTGAATATCCTGAAACTAGCCCACAGGGATCTTGTTCACAGTCTGCGCAGTGCGCTCAACCAGGCACAGACAGGCAAAAGAAATGTAAAGAAAGAAGGGATCACCATTTCCGTCGTATCGGGCCAGCTCACCGTTGGCTTTGAGATCGTGCCCATCGTCAACCTGCACGAAACTTACTACCTCGTAATTTTTAATCACCAGGCGCCCGAACCATACGTGATCGCCGATCCGAAAAAAGCGGAACCGGTATCGGATAGCACCGATGATAAAACGCTGCGCGTATTGCAGATGGAGAAAGAAGTGCAGCGCTACAAAGACGAGCTGCGCGCTGTGGCGGAAGCATACGAGGCGACCAACGAAGAACTGCAGTCTGCCAACGAGGAACTGAAAAGTCTGAACGAAGAACTGGAAGTATCACAGGAAGAATTACAGGTGATCAACGATGAACTGAGCACCCGCAACAACGACCTGCTGGAACGCAATAACCAGTTGAACAATGCGCGCCTGTATGCAGAAGCCATTGTGAATACCGTGCATGAATCTCTCGTGATCCTGGATGCCAATATCCGGGTGGTGAGTGCCAATGTATCTTTTTATCGCTTCTTCAAAATAGACCGGAAAGAAACAGAAGGTAAGATCTTCTACGAACTGGGTAACAAGCAGTGGAATAATTCTGACCTGCGTACCCTGCTGGAAAACCTGCTTTCTTCCAGGACACCGTTTATCAATTACGAACTGACTCACAAATTTAATACGATAGGGGAGCGTACCATGTTACTGAATGGTCAGCTCATTACCTCCCAGGACCTGAAGGAAGACCTGATCCTGCTGGCCATCGAAGATATTTCTGAGGTGAGAGAGGCGCGGGATAAGATTGCCCGCAAGCAGGAGCAGGTACGCATCAATGAAGAACGCCTGCGCCTGGCCCTGGATGGTACCAAAACAGGTACCTGGGAATTCAATCCCTCCACGCGGGAAATCCTCTTATCTGACAGGAGCCGGGAGCTGTTCAACATCAGCAGCGCTGCACCTGTGGAATACGATACTTTCATCAAAGCCATTCATCCTGCAGACGCAGAGGTGGTGCAGGGATCCATCCAGGCAGCACTGGCAGGTATTGACAATGGACAGATCAATATCGACTTCCGGGTCACCGCCAGCGAAGACAAGATCAAATGGATCAGTTGCAAGGCTCAGGTATTCTTCAATGAGCGCATTGCCGCCCGCTTACTGGGTGTAGTGACAGATGTGACTGAAGCTAAATTGTACCAGCGCCATTTGCAGGACGTGAACAACCGGCTCAATTTTGCTCTGGAAACGGGCAAATTAGGCTCATGGGAGCTCAATACCGAAACTGGCGTACTATTATGCAATGATCTTTGTAAAGCGAATTACGGGCTCCCTGCGAGCGCTGAAGTGACCATCGATAAATTACTGGCCGCCATCCATCCGGAAGACCGGAACCGGGTACGGCAGGCTTTGGATATTGCCATTGCCACACATACCCTCTTCTCCGAAGAATACCGGATCAAAGGGCAGGACACGGCCGTTCGCTGGGTAATGGCCCGGGGCCAGTCTGTCATAGATGAGCAGACGAGTGTGAGGCACATGATCGGCATCACCCAGGATATTACCGAACGCAAGCAGGCGCAATTGCACCTGCAGCAAAGCGAAGCCTACTTCAGGATGATTGCGGATACCGCACCGGCGATGATCTGGATTGCGGAAAAGGACGGATCTTTTTCATTTTTCAATAAGGCCTGGCAGAAATACACGGGCCGCTCTCTGGACCAGGACAAGGACAAAGGCTGGTACGAGATCATGCATCCCGAGGATATTGACAAGTGGAAGATCAATTTCAGCCGTTCTTCGAGGGATAGGCGAAATTTCTATGCTGAGTTCAGGCTGAAAAGGCAGGATGGAACGTATCACTGGTTGTCCTGCTCCGGCATTCCCCGCTTTACTGCCCAGGATGAATTTGTGGGCTTTATAGGTGCCTGTGTGGACATTGACGACCAGAAAATGGTGGAAGATGCCCTGGAAAGAAAGGTGCGGGAGCGTACGATTGCCCTGGAAGAAGCGAATGTGAACCTGTCCAAGCGGAACCACGAACTGGAACAGTTTGTATTCATCACCTCCCATGACCTGCAGGAACCGCTGCGCAAGATCCGCCTC
Source organism: Chitinophaga sancti (assembly GCF_034424315.1). Lineage (GTDB taxonomy): Bacteria > Bacteroidota > Bacteroidia > Chitinophagales > Chitinophagaceae > Chitinophaga > Chitinophaga sancti. Next base: position 1,100,988 of record NZ_CP139972.1, on the reverse strand, counting down.
TTTGCAGACATGCTCGAAAGTGTAAAGCCTGGCAATAATAAAATTGATACGGGATTGTACCTCAGCAAGGTGAAACAGTCTGCTATCCGCATGTCGGACCTGATCCGTGACCTGATCGCGTATTCCCGCCTGGAACTGGGGGAGAATGCGTTCCTGCCGGTAGACCTCAACCTGATTGTGGCCAATGTGACGGAGGATTTCGAACTCCTGATCCGGGAAAAGCAGGCCTTAATGGAAATCAGCGAACTACCGGTGCTGGATGCAGTACCCCTGCAAATGAACCAGCTGTTTTATAACCTGATCGGCAATGCCCTGAAATTCTCTAATCCCAGCGATACCTGCCGCATCACCGTGAGCGCAAACAAGCTGACGGTGGCGGATATGGACGATTACCCGCACCTGAATAAAAATACCTCCTGGTACCGGATCATCGTGGCGGATAATGGGATTGGATTTAACCAGTCTTATGCCGATAAACTGTTTGTAATTTTCCAGCGCCTGAACCAGAAGGAGAAATTCGAGGGCACAGGCATTGGTCTGGCTTTATGCCGTAAGATCATGGACATACATAATGGTGATATCCAGGCATTTGGGGTAGAGCACCAGGGGGCAGCCTTCCATATTATCATTCCGGAAGTACAGCCATAAGGGCTTTTGCCTGCGGTCAATAGCGTCTATAATAAAAAGATAACATATCCACATTTGTCGATTTTATCCACCCGGATACAATAAATCCCCGTTTGAGACGTAAAATATAGCAGAGGTTTAAATAATATTAACAAAGCCCTGGTAATCATTATATATTATTATTGTAAAATTTAATATAATTTTGCGTAATTTTCATTCTGATTACAAAATTTGACACTGGTTGGGCAATAGTGATTGAAAATGACTATGAGCCAGACCTACCCATATAGCTATGAGGCCTATCCTATGTCTATTTTTTATTATCGCGCAGTTGATCGTCCGGGGACAGTCACAATCGTCGCCTCCGGCTGCATCACCGCCACCGGCTGCTTCGCCTGCCGCTACAACACCACCTGCGGGCGGTGGACCTGGCAGCACGAATCCGCCAGCACAGCCTGCGCCCGTAGTAAGAAAAGGAAACTTTGAGACGGAGTTTAAAATGAAATCCGGGAGCTACCTGGGATTTGGACAAGTTAACCTGGGGCTGGGGGAGGTAGCAGTCAAGGTGACTGTTTTTTGTGAAAACAAACAATCGAAAGGTTCAAGGCTTGAATTTAGAATCAACAGCCCTAAAGGAAAGAAAAGTCGTCGGATAGGTACCCTGAAGATCCCATATACCGGAGATACCACCTATAATCTCAAAATGACTGGCAATTCTAAATACTCATTTGGTGTACATGATCTCTACCTTGTAGCAAGGGGGAGTCAGTTCAGTATTACTGCTATTTCGTTCGAGACGGATTATTAACCCCTATGCTTGTCAAAGAAATTATTCTTCCTTAATTATTTTTTTCTATTTTGGGATTGAGTTTATCAACCCGGATTTTTCATTTTTAAAACTGTAGCGAAAACCTGATTCACCAGCCAGCGTCATGGCCAATAATTTCATTATTCATTCACTCTAAAACCACGTTGTGATGATCATTCAAAAAAACAGCGTTTAGCGCATGTGTGCTATTTCGTTTATTAAGCTCGTCAAGTAACTGTCGCAGAGAACGTATCAGGTCTTTCTGAGAAACCTGTTTAATCCAAAGAATAAAAGCCTTTATTTTCTGAAAATGGTTTTCATTCCCGTTGGTGAATGCCGTCTTTCATGAATATTTTGAAAGCATGTTTATTTTGCCGGGAGCCAGGCAGGTCTTATTGAAACCTTGTTCAAGCGTTCCCTTTTGCGGAGTGCGTATTACACCCGTTTTGAAAACTTTTAAACTGTAAAACCAAAATCTTCAGTAAGCATTTACTGCAGCTCTCGTATTCTGTAACCATCAAAAATCACGTATGAAAAATTTGCTCCTCCTCCGGGGCTGGCTTTGCTATGCCCTGATCCTGCTTTTTTATTGTAGCGTTATACAGGCACAGGACCTTCCCCTTAAGGGGCGTGTCGTAGACAAAACGAACTCGCCCGTGATCGGTGCAACCATCAAGGTAGATGGTACTGCTAAAGGCACCACGACTAATCCCGAAGGCAATTTCACGCTCCCAGTCGCAAAGGGTGCCACTATTACCGTCAGCGCCATCGGGTATCTTCCACAGACCCTCCCTGTAACCGGAGCCAGCATCCAGGTCTCGCTGGAGGCGGATACCAGGGGCCTGAGTGAAGTAGTTGTAGTGGGCTACGGTGCCCAGAAAAAAGAAGCCGTTTCCGGCGCTATCACCAGCGTGAAAGGCGCGGACCTGATTAAGTCGCCCGCCACGAACTTATCCAATTCCATTTCCGGTCGTATGCCGGGTGTCACTGCCATGCAAAACAGTGGTGAGCCGGGTTATGATGGCTCTACCCTGCGTATTCGTGGGTCCAATACCCTGGGCAATAATGATCCCCTGGTGGTGATCGATGGGGTGGCTAATCGTACCGGTGGCCTGGAAAGGATCAACCCTGTGGATATAGAAAGTATCTCTGTGCTCAAAGATGCCTCCGCTGCCATTTACGGTGCCCGCGCGGCAAACGGGGTAATCCTGGTCACCACCAAAAGAGGAAAATCCGGCAAGCCACAACTGATCTATTCATTCAACCAGGGATGGTCACAGCCTACGCATATCCCCGATATGTCCACCGCGCCGGAGTATGCGCAGTTGCGCGATGAACTGAGCCTGTACCGGGATGTACCTGCAGCTGAGTGGAATAATGCCTGGAGTGTGTACCAGCAACATGGTACCTATACTTCGCCTACTACGAACAAGACCTGGAACGTAGCCTTTGGCCTGGACGAAATTCAGAAATATAAAGCAGGCACGGATCCATGGCTGTACCCCAACACGAACTGGTATAAATCTACATTCAAGACCTGGTCGCCGCAATCCAATCATAGTCTGCAGCTGGCAGGTGGTTCTGAAAATGTAAAGTACCTCACCTCATTCGGCTACCAGTCGCAGGATGCGTATTACAAACACTCCGCCACCGGTTATGATCAATACAGCCTGCGCCTGAACCTGGATGCGAAGATCAACAAGTACATGAATGTAGCCGTGGACCTGATGGGCAGGGAAGAAAACCGTCATTTTCCTACCCGTACTGCCAGCGATATCTTTCGGATGCTGATGCGCGGAAAGCCGACAGAGGCTGCGTTCTGGCCGAACGGCTTACCCGGGCCAGACATCGAATATGGAAACAACCCGGTGGTGATCACCACTGATCAAACGGGTTATAACAGAGACAGGCGCTACTATGTACAGAGCAATGCCCGCCTCGACATCACCATTCCCTGGGTAGATGGTTTGAAACTGAGTGGCAATGTTGCCTATGATAAATACCTGAAGCGTACAAAAAACTGGATGACGCCCTGGTACCTGTATACCTGGGATAAGAAGACCTATGAAGACGATGGAAAAACACCCCTGCTTGTAAAAAGCAAGCGAGGTACCGACCAGGCATTGTTATCGCAGGGCGATGAAGACCAGACGAATTTACTGCTGAGAGGTCTGCTCACCTACGATCATACTTTCAATAAAAACCACACCGTGAACCTGGTGTTCGGTGTTGAAAAAGAAACCGTCAGCTTCGACAATTTCGGTGCATCCCGCAAGTACTTCATCTCCAGCCTCATCGACCAGCTCAGCGCAGGTGGGGATGCAGAAAAAGATAACAATGGCGGTGCCTGGGACCGTGCACGTTTGAATTATTTTGGTCGCGCAGCCTACAATTACAAGGAGAAATACCTTGCAGAATTTGTGTGGAGATATGATGGCTCTTATATGTTCCCGGCATCTTCCCGTTTTGGTTTCTTCCCCGGTATCATGGCCGGCTGGCGGATTTCAGAGGAGAGCTTCTGGAAGAATAATATCAAGGCAATCAATTACCTGAAACTGCGTGCATCTTATGGCAGACTGGGTAATGACCAGATCTATTTCGATGATAATGGCGATGGAACACTCACCTTACAGGAGTACCAGTACTATGCTACTTATGGTTTCAGCAGTTATATCCTGGGGAATAATGTAGTGAAATCACTCTTTGAAGCACGGATGCCGAACCCCTTCATCACCTGGGAGGTAGCGAATAATTACAACCTGGGTTTGGATGGCGCCCTGCTGAACAACCGTCTCTATTTTGAACTGGATGCCTTCATGAATAAACGTACCGGCATCCTCGTTAGAAGGAATGCATCGGTACCGCAAACCACGGGTATGACGCTACCTGCAGAGAATATCGGGAAGGTCGAGAACAAGGGTTGGGAGTTCCGCATCGGGTATACTGATAAGGTCGGGCCTGATTTCAGGTACGACATCAGTGTGAATGGTGGTTATTCCAAAAACAAGATCATCTTCTGGGATGAAGCACCGGGCGCCCCCAGCTGGCAGAAGTCTACCGGCCGTCCAATGAACACGGCACTCTACTATGAGTATGATGGCGTATTTAAAGATTTTGATGAAATAAGCAAAAATACAATCGATTACAGCGCCCTTACAAACAACCTTCGCCCGGGGGATATGAAATTTAAAGACATAGATGGCAATGGGAAAATAAATGGGGATGATAAGGTGAGAAATGATAAGAGCACGCAGCCAACATTTACCGGGGGTGTCAATATCAGTTTACAATACAAGGGTTTTGACATGGCTATACTGGTACAGGGTGCTATGGGTGGTGCACTGGCTGTTAATACTGAATCAGGTGAGATCGGCAATTTTACGAAGGACTATTATGATCATCGCTGGAGTCCGGATCATCCCAGTTCAGTAGATCCCCGTGTGAACGACAGGAATGATACTTACTGGGCAACGGGCAATACTTACTGGTTTAGAAAAACAAATTATATCCGTTTGAAAAACCTTGAAATCGGATACAGTTTATCGGACCTGCTGAAGCGGCGTACGGGGGTGAACGGACTGCGTATTTATGCGAACTGTCTGAACCTGTTTACGCTGGATAAATTAGGGATCCTGGATCCTGAATCTGTGAATGGAAATGGTCAATATTATCCACAGGCAAGAGTGATCAATGCCGGTTTTACATTAACGCTTTAATACAATTGCTGTATGAAATATTTACTTATAATACTGTTGCTGACAGGTGCCGCGTGTAATACAGACTTCCTGAATACCAGGCCATTGGGAGAGGCTACTTCTGATGATGTGTGGAAAGATCCTGCGCTGGCAGAAGCCTATGTCAATGATATTTATAATGGCCTGGGCAATGGCGGTTTTCCTGAAACGATGCTGTCATCTGCTTCTGATGAAACCATGTTTACGCATAACTATGGTATGAAGAATATGGTGGAATCGACTATCAGTCCCACCGATGCGGAGTATATCAATAGCCGTGGTGCATTCCAGTGGGGAACGATGTATTTGCGCATCCGTGCGTGTAATAATTTCTTTGCGAATATTTCAAAGCTGAAATTTGATAAACAATTGCAGGCAGCGCGTCTCAAAGGAGAGGTGTTCTTTTTGCGTGCATGGTTTTATCAGCAGCTGGTGAGGAATTTTGGTGGTGTACCTTTGGTGGACCAGGTGTATACATTGTCAGATCCGGATTATAGTGTGGCCCGCAATACATTTGAGGAATGTGTGAATCATATTGTGAAGGATTGCGATTCTGCAGCTCATTATTTGCATGGAACAGAGACTGTATCTGTAAAGGGCCGTGCTACAGAAGGTGCGGCGCTGGCACTGAAGTCGCGCATCTTATTGTATGCGGCCAGTGACCTGCATGATATGCCAACGGCGAAAAGTAAATCGGCTACAATTGCTGCTGCCACCCAACCGGAATTATTAGGTTATGTATCCGGAGATCGTGCTGGTCGCTGGCAGAAGGCCCTGGATGCAGCAAAGGCCGTCATGGACCTCGGGCTGTATTCGCTGGCCTCACCTGATCCTGCATCTGCGGCGGAAGCTACCACGAATTACCAGGCCATGTTTTTGAAGGATAATTCAGAGAGTATTTTCTCCAGGTATTTTGTGAATGCGAAGTCAGAAGCCGGTGGCCAGATGGGTTTGTACAATGGATTGAACGGGTATCATAACTGGTCCGGGAATACACCTACGCAGTTATTGATTGATGATTACCTGATGAGCGATGGTACTGCGTTTGACTGGAACAACACGGCGCAGAAAGCGCATCCTTACCAGAACAGAGATCCGCGTTTTTATGCTTCGATCTTATATGATGGTGCTAACTGGCGGCCACGGCCTACGGATGTAGCGGATATGGATCCGGCTAACCAGGTGCAGGCTGGTGCTTATGAAGTGTGGGATGGCACGAAGGCGATTTCCAACCCGGGATTAGATACACGTCAGGGCCCGGTGGAGGACTGGAACGGCAGTTTTACGGGGTATTACATGAAGAAATTTATAGACCCGGCTGTGGATGCACAGTATTTCAGGCAGGAGGTACCATGGCCTTTCTTCCGGTATACGGAGATCATCCTCAACTATGCAGAGGCATTGATGGAATTGGGGCAGGAGGGAGCAGCACGTACTTACCTGAATATGATCAGGAAAAGGGCAGCGATGCCGGATATAACATCATCAGGCGCGGCACTGAAAGCAGATTATCAGCATGAGCGGGAAATAGAAATGGTGTTTGAAGAACAGCGGTATTATGATGTAAGGAGATGGATGACGGCGCAGGAAACGATAGGGCGTAAACTGAGAGGGGTGAATGTGCAGGGAAAACTGAAGGCGGGGAGTAAGGTGACGCTGTATAAGTATGATCTGGCGAATTATGATTATACTTATACGCCGGTGACATTGGTGAATGAGAACCGGTTGTGGTTGGATAAGATGTACTTTATGCCGATACAGCGGGATGAGATCAACAGGAATAGTAAGTTGGTGCAGAATCCCGGGTTTTAGTTTTGGCAGGAACTGCTATTCAATTTGCACCTGCTTTTAAATTGAATAGCTGAAATGTAAATCCTCATTATTTAACATCAAAATGCAATTCTTCCAGGCTGCCATAGGCCAGTTATAATCATAATTTGCCACTCATTTAAAAAATAGCTACCCCCGCTCCGCACGAGCGGGGGTATTTTGTAATTTCACCCCGGCTTTAACAAAACTCATTTCTAAACAACCACGCAACCAAAATGAACAAAATCACCCTGGCTACCGTAGCACTAGCCACCTTTCTCACCAGTTTCGGTCCTGGTGTGCCTGGTACTACCATAAAGCCTGATGCAGACAATGCCGGCCTGAAACTGCCAACGGGCTTCGGTGCCCTGGTAGCCACTGAAGGCCTGGGCCATGCCCGCCACCTTACAGTGACCCCTGAAGGTGACCTCTATGTAAAAGTAGAAGGTACCCGCAATAAAGGCAACACGATCTGGTACCTGCAGGACACCAATGGCGATGGTAAGATCGATAAGAAAACCGGCTTCTTCAAATACGACGGTACCGGCATCGAAGTAAAGGGTAATTACCTCTACGCTTCTTCCAACACAGACGTGTACCGTTTTAAACTGAATGATAAACACCAGGTGATCGATACCACCAAAGCGGAAACCATCGTAACAGGCCTGATCAACCGCCACCAGCACGAAGCGAAAGCCTTTACCCTGGATAACGATGGAAACCTGTACGTGAACATCGGTGCGTATTCTAATTCCTGCCAGACAAAAGACCGTACCAGGGGTTCCCTGGGTATGCAACCTTGTCCGATCCTGGATTCTGCCGGCGGTATCTGGCAGTTCAAAGCAGACAAGGCGAACCAGGCCTATGGCGATGGTACCCGCTATGCTACCGGTCTGCGTAACGTGGTGGGCCTGGACTGGAATACCCAGCTGAACCAGCTCTTTGTGATGCAGCATGGCCGTGACCAGCTCCATGACCTCTTCCCGGATCAGTACGACGAAAAGCAGTCAGCCGAACTGCCTGCAGAGTGTATGTATGCCCTGCACAAGGGTTCCGATTGCGGCTGGCCATATATCTACTATGACCAGTTCCAGCATAAAAAGATCCTGGCACCCGAATATGGTGGCGATGGTAAGAAGACCGGTGGCGATCATATACAGGATCCTGCGGCCGCTTATCCGGGTCATATGGCGCCTAATGCCATCCTGTTTTACACAGGTAACATGTTCCCTGAAAAGTACCGTAACGGGGCTTTTATTGCCTTCCACGGTTCCTGGAACCGTGCCCCGGAACCTCAGAAAGGGTATTTCGTGGTATTCCAGCCGTTTAAGGATGGCAAGCCTGCGGGTGATTGGGAGATCTTTGCAGAAGGATTTGCAGGTACAGGCGAGATCAAATCTCCGGGGCAGGCAGCACACCGTCCCTGCGGACTGGCACAGGGTCCTGATGGCTCCCTGTATGTATCTGACGATGTGAAAGGAACTGTGTACCGGATTATTTATAACAAGTAGTATGAGAAGATGGATGATGGCAGCGATGCTGCTGATGGGGGCATATAGCCTGGTATTGGGGCAAAGTAAACCTGCTGCAAAAAAAGTGGCTGGTCCGGCGGGGGGTAATACCACTGCCGCTTCGATGGCCAGGGGAAAAGTATTGTACCAGCAAATTTGTTTGGCCTGTCACCAGGCCGATGGAAGCGGGGTACCGCGTATGAACCCGCCCCTGGTTAAGACAAGTTTCGTACTGGGTGATAAAACGAAATTGATCACGATTCTCCTGAAAGGACTGAATGATGATGTGGAGATAGAAGGGGAGTACTACTCCAACCCGATGCCGCCACAGGCACAGCTCAAAGACCAGGAAATAGCAGATGTGCTCACGTTTGTGAGGAATAGTTTCGGGAATAAGGCGAGTGCCGTGAAGCCTGCGGAGGTGAAAGCGGTAAGGGCAACAATTAAGTAAACTGCTTAGGTAATTTCAAAAATCCGCATAGGGCCCGCCGTCATAAGCGGGCCTTTTTATTGCGCCCTCGCCCCTCATTTTCAACATATTTGCACATTATAAAACTGATTTATATTTTTGTACAAATTCAATGGGACATGTCATCGAATCTCGAAGTGGTACAGGAGATCAGTGAGTTTAACAGATACTATACCAGTTTGTCGGAAACCTTGAACCGGCACGTATCAGAAAACAACCTTACCTTGACGGCCTTAAGGGTACTCCACACCTTAACTGCCGAAGACCAGTGCACCGCTGGTAAACTAGTGGAAAATCTCGGCATTGACGGCGGCTACCTGAGCCGGATGCTCAAAGCGTTTGAAAGCGAACAAATCCTATCCCGCAAGAAATCTGCGCTGGATGGTCGTACCTGGTATCTCCAGATCACTGCCAAAGGGCGTAAGCTGCTGGACATGATGGAGGAAACGGGGGGAGAACAGATCCGGCAGTTACTGGAACCTATTCCCGGCGAACAACAGCAGGCGCTGGCGGCGGCCATGAAAACCATCCGCCACATCCTTTCTGAAGAAAACCGGATCACTGCTGAAGATATTTCCTGGCGCTACCAGCTACAACCCGGGGATGCCGGTTACCTCATCTACATGCATGGCACCCTGTATGCAAAGGAACTGGGTTATAACCTGGAGTTTGACACCAATGTGTGTAAGAACTTCGCGGAGTTCCTGGAAGCCTATAACCCTTCCAAGGACCAGGTGTACCTGGCGCTGCATGGTAACCAGATCGTGGCATCGGTAGCGGTGGTATGGCATTCCAGGTATGCGGCGCAGCTGAAATGGTTCCTGGTACATCCTGATTTCAGGGGGATGGGCCTGGGCCGGAAAATGCTGGCTGATGCGATTAGCAATTGCAGGGAGAAAGGGTATCATAAAGTGTATTTGTTTTCTACCAATCTTGCCGAAACGGCAAATGCTATGTTCAGGAAGGCAGGCTTCCGTAAGACGGGTGAAAAACCTGTGGGACTGTATGGGAAACATATGAATGAAGAGCGGTATGACATGGATCTCGTTTAGTATAAAAGTAATTTTAGGGGGAGGATCGCGCCTTTTCAAATAGAATCTCTGCTAGAAAGGGTTTAGGACCTTTTTCAAAATAGACTCTTTGTTAAAAAGGTTATAGAATCTTTTCAAATAGAATCTTTGTTAGGAAGGGTATATCACCTTCTCAAAATAGACTCTTTGTTAAAAAGGTTATAGAATCTTTTCAAATAGAATCTTTGTTAGGAAGGGTATATCACCTTCTCAAAATAAAACCTTTGTAAGAAAGGGTGTATCATAACCTGGTACACCTTTTTTCTTATCCCTCAATTTTCATCAGCTATATTTTTCTCATACAAGCTCATTAATTTTTACTATCTTAACAATCCACGTTATTGGTTTTTATCTCTCAAAATAAATCCACGAAAATGAAACCCACTTTTACACTCAGTGCCCTGCTGTTACTCATACACCTGTGCACTTTCGGCCAGCTTGCTACCTATGGTCCTGTAGCAGAAAATTTACAAACCAGCATGTACAACACCTTTGGTGTGCCTACATCCAACTACTGGTGGTGTGCCCATGGCATTGACGCCCTCAACGATGGTTATTTACGTACCCGCTCAGCTACGTACAAAACCCGTATGAAGAACCTCCTGCTTGGCACCAAATCTTTTAACGGCAACACCTATATCAACACCTTCTATGATGATATGGAGTGGATGGGTATTGCGGCCCTGAATGCCTACAAATCTACCGAAGATGCCGACTACTACAGCGTTGCGTCTCTACTCTGGACAGACATCAATACCGGTTATTCCAACGGTGCCATCGACTGGAACAAGAACTGCTCCGGATGTAAAAACACCTGTGCGAATACGCCGGCAGTGATCCTGGGCGCACGCATTTACCGCTACACCGGCAATACGGCAGACCTGCAAAGGGCAAAGGACATCTACACATTTGTAAAAGCAAATCTCGTAGATGCGACTACCGGTGCCGTTTGGGACAACATCAACCTGAATACAGGGGTAACCCAGAAGGCCTGGATCTTCTCTTACAATGTAGGTACTTACATAGGCGCAGCCTGGGAATTGTACAAGGCAACGAATGATGTCACTTACCTGAATGATGCGATTAAAACGGCTGAATATGCGTATAATAGCCGTCGTCCGAACGGGATGTTTTTTGCAGATGAAACAGGTGGCGGAGATGGTGGTTTGTTCAAAGGCATCTTTATCCGTTACCTCGCCTTATTAGCCAGGGAAGGGGTGCTGACAGACGCGGTGAGAGCAAAATACAATGCCGCCATTCAGTACAATGCAGAAGTATTACGTACCCAGGGTATCAACACTGCAAACAACCTGGTGAGTCCTAACTGGTCAGTAGCACCGGGCAGCAGTACCGATTATGCCACACAGATCAGCGGCGTGTTTTTAGAAGAAGCGGCGGCGAACCTGGACCAGGCATTCTTCTACAAAGACGTGACCTACGGTGCTTACCAGTGGCCGCTGCCAGTGGGTGCTTATAACACTGCCGCCATGGTGGCAAAAGGAATTAAGGATAACGACATCACCAGTTATGCGATTCCTGCCGGCTACCAGGTGACGCTGTATAAGAATGATAATTTTACCGGCGATAACCTGACCATTACAGGCCTGAGCACCTGGATCGGGAATGCCTGGAATGACAGTGCTTCTTCACTGATTGTACACCCCGTAGGCGTGGCTACTTTCTACAAAGATTGTAATTATACAGGGGCATTTGTAAGCTTGGCAGCAGGCACCTATACCTTGTCACAATTGCAGGCCAGGGGTATTCAGAATGATGATGTTTCTTCATTGAAAGTAAGCAGTGGTTACACTGTTACCTTGTACCTGAATGATAATTTCGGTGGAAGAACGATTGTGAAAACGGCAGATGATGCGTGCCTGGTGGATGATAATTTTAATGATAGCACTTCATCTATCAAGATCACGGCAGGGGCAGCAACCATCGCGGCTACCAGCACTTCAAAAGTTGCGGTAAATGAACAGTCACTCGTTGTCTATCCCAACCCTGTCAGGGATGTATTGACCCTGAAAGCCGGTTTTGATTTCAGTAAAGCCATTGTACGCGTGGTAGATATTTCCGGAAAAGTAGTATTAACTACTTATACCTCAACAGGTAAAATAGACGTATCCCATTTACCATCCGGCGTATATACACTGGTGTTATTCCATGGTAATCAACAGTATACCCGCAAATTTATCAAATAGCTCCCGCTAGCCTGGCCGGGTTATTGCATCCTGGCCTATACGAAAATCCGCTGTGATTGCCTGGCAGGCACAGCGGATTTTTCGTAAATTATTATACCTTTACGCCATAGTGCAGTTTGTTTCGTAGGCGGACAATAGAGATTTATTCCCCACAAATATGTTTAAATTGAATCGTTTAAAACACAGCCCATTACTATTTTCATTTAATGGTATTGTGCTGATCGTGTTAGCCCAATTATTACTCGGAGGTCTGGATACAAATACATCCACCCCCCGCAGGGTGTTATCACTCAAGGCCACTGTACCTGTAGCAAGGTTACATCCACCGGGCCTGGAGGATACGCTTAGTTTTTCGATAGTCGGCGACCTCATGGTAGGCTCCAGCTATCCTTCTACCTATTACCTGCCTCATTTCGATTCAGGTACCATCCTGCAGGCAGCGCTGCCCGTATTACAGCAGACCGATCTCCGCATTGGCAACCTGGAAAGCTGTGTGTCCGATTCGGCACCTGTATACAAAAGCTGTGGCTCCAACCAGTGCTTTGCCTTCCGTACGCCTACCAGGTTTGCGCAGTGGTACAAGGATGCAGGCTTTGATTACCTGAACCTGGCGAACAACCACAGCTATGATTTTGGGCTCAAAGGAGTGAACAATACCCTGGATTGGCTGCAGGCCAATAATATCCGTACCAGTGGCACGACGCAGCACCCTACGGATAGCATCACCGTGAGGAATACCCGTATCGGTTTTGTTTCCTTTGCACCGCATTCTAACTGTCTGAATCTCAACAACGATACGATCGTCCGGGAATACATTGCGGAACTCAGAACCCGTTTTGACCTGGTGGTGGTATTCTTCCATGGCGGGGCCGAAGGTGCCTCTAAAATGACGACGCCGAAGACAAAAGAGATCTTTTTTGGGCAGGATAGGGGAAATGTTCGTCATTTTGCCCGCCTTTGTGTAGATGCCGGGGCGGACCTGATAATCGGCTCTGGGCCACATGTAGTAAGGGGTATGGAGGTATATAAGGAGAAATTAATTGCTTATAGTTTAGGAAATTTTTCAACTTATCATCAATTCAATTTAAAATATCCGCTAAATATTGCACCTTTGTTGCAGGTAACAATCACAAAAGAAGGGAAATTGCTGGACAATAAAATCTTCTCTTTCAAGCAGGAAGGAGAAGGTATCCCAAAACCGGATTCGGCCATGACCGCTTTCAGAACGATTCGTTCATTGTCGGTGAAGGATTTTGGATTTACAGGTGTGAATGAGGGGACCTTGTGATGCAAAAATTGTATTGTGAAGAGGCTAATATTACTACTACTGCCCCTGGGGGCGACCATAGCGACTGCTGCACAGCAGAAGAAGAAAACCAAAACCACGACACCTGCGAAGAAGCAGACACACGTGGTACATTCCACGCACGCTAAAACTACAGCGCATGCGGGTAGTTCGCATTCCGGTAAAACCGTTCACCTGACCCATATTAAACCCGGAGCAAAAGGATCGGCACACCACCCTTCCAAAGGAACTGCACATCATAATGTGAAGACAAAAGTGATTTCGCAGGTCAATCCTGATTTGCCGGATGAGCCCCTGCATTTGGCTTATGTGCCTGACAGTGCGGATCTGGCAAGCATCAAGCAGCAGGAGGTACGCAACATGTTGCTCACCCTGGTATCGGAATTAGGCAAGCCTTATATCCGTGGTGCAATCGGTCCTATCGGGTTCGACTGCAGTGGTTTGATCAATTATGGGTTCAATGCCATTGGTATGACCCTGCCAAGAACTGCGGCCAGTATATCGGTCTTGGGCGAGGTAGTGAGCCCGGAAAATTTCAGCCCGGGAGATCTTCTTTTCTTTACAGGCAGAAGGAATGTGAAGGGAAAGAAAGTAGGTCATGTGGGAATGGTGTACAAGGTGGAAGGCGGAAAGGTGATGATGATTCATTCTTCTAACCAGGGCGTGAATATCGTGGATATTACCAACAGTACTTATTACAAAAAAAGGTTGGTTGCTGCGAAGCGGATCTTCGAAAAGCATGCGATAGATAGTTGCCGAGAGCCGATGCCGATGAATGAAAGTAAGAAATAGATAAATTATACATAAAAAACGCTTCTGTTCAGCAGAAGCGTTTTTTATTGCCCCCAATCCCGTATTTTTAAGGATTCCCCGAACCAAAAACAATCGTTATGGAAGCACAGCAACTGGACATGAACAGGAATGAAGATGCCATGCGCAGATCGCTCAGTACCCTGAAACAACGCCTCGCCATTGTAGAACAGGGCGGAGGTAAAAAGAACCTCGAGAAAGTCCGCCAGCGCGGCAAATTGACTCCCCGCGAACGTATCGCTTATCTCTGTGACAAAGACACGCCATTTACTGAAATAGGGGCATTTGCTGCCTATGGGATGTACGAGGAACATGGTGGTTGTCCGGCAGCAGGAACAGTAGGTGGTATTGGTTATATCGCCGGCCGGCAGTGTATGATCGTGGCCAACGATATGACGGTAAAAGCCGGTGCCTGGTTTCCTATGACGGGCAAAAAGAACCTGCGCTTGCAGGAGATCGCCATGGAGAATCACCTGCCTGTTATTTACCTGGTAGATAGTGCGGGGGTATACCTGCCCATGCAGGATGAGATCTTCCCGGATAAGGAGCATTTTGGCCGTATATTCCGCAACAATGCGCGGATGAGTGCCATGGGAATTACCCAGATCGCAGCGGTGATGGGCAGCTGTGTAGCTGGTGGAGCATACCTGCCGATTATGAGTGATGAGGTGCTGATGGTAGAAGGTAATGGATCTATATTCCTGGCTGGCCCTTACCTGGTGAAAGCGGCGATTGGCGAAACGATAGATGCGGAAACACTGGGTGGTGCTGTCACGCATACAGAGATCTCTGGTATTGCGGATTATAAATTCAGTTCTGATGAAGAATGCCTGGATCATATCAAAAAAATAGTAAGCAAGCTGGGTCACCCGGCCAATGCGGGTTTTGACAGGGTAGCAGCAGTAGCGCCTGCAAAAGATCCCGGTGAATTATACGGGATTATCCCGGAGGATAGTACCCGCCCTTATGATATGGTGGAGGTGATAGAAAGGATTGTAGACAATTCTGTATTTGATCAGTATAAAGAAGATTATGGTAAGAGTATTTTGTGTGGGTATGCCCGCATAGATGGCTGGGCAGTGGGCATTGTGGCAAATCAGCGCAAGATAGTGAAGAGTAAAAAAGGGGAGATGCAGATGGGTGGTGTGATTTATAACGATAGTGCGGATAAGGCGGCGAGGTTTATCATGAATTGTAATCAGAAAAAGATCCCGCTGATCTTCCTGCAGGATGTGACAGGGTTTATGGTGGGAAGCCGGAGTGAGCATGCGGGCATAATTAAGGATGGTGCGAAACTGGTGAATGCGGTAGCGAATTCGGTGGTGCCTAAGATTACGGTGATAGTAGGGAATTCTTATGGTGCTGGCAATTATGCGATGTGTGGGAAGGCCTATGATCCACGGTTTATATATGCCTGGCCGAATGCGAAGATTGCCGTAATGGGAGGGGAGCAGGCGGCGAAGACCTTGTTGCAGATACAGGTGGCGTCGCTGAAAGCGAAAGGCGAGGAGATCCCGGCAGCGGAAGAGGCTAAGCTTTTGTCGGAGATAACGGCGAAGTATAATAGTCAGACGACACCGTATTATGCGGCCGCGCGTTTGTGGGTGGATGAGATCATTGACCCTTTGAATACAAGGAAGATTATATCGGAGAGTATCAAGGCGGCAAACCAGGCACCGGTGGAGAGTGGGTTTAGTTTGGGCGTGTTCCAGGTGTAGAGAGGATTTAGTTTGGGCGTGATTCTGCCATCGGTGGAGAATGGGTTTAGTTTAGGTGTGTTCCAGGTGAAAGTGTGGAGTGGGTTTAGTTTGGGCGTGATTCTGCCATCGGTGGAGAATGGGTTTAATTCATGTGTGTTCCAGGTGTAGGAGTGGGATTAGTTTGTGCGTGATTCTGCCATCGGTGGAGAATGGGTTTAATTCATGTGTGTTCCAGGTGTGGGAGTGGGTTTAGTTTGGGCGTGATTCAGGCGCCAGTAGAGAGTGGGTTTAATTTAGTCCTGTTCCAGGTGTAGGTGGAGCAAGTATTGCGTACGCCAATTTCTATTTCAATTTTACCCTGACAATTTGCTGCCGCAGGCCAAATCCGCTATCTTTGCCCGCTATGTCCGAAGTTATCATCTACACAGACGGTTCATCCCGTGGTAATCCGGGGCCGGGTGGCTATGGCGTTATTCTCATGTGGAACTCAGTTCGTAAAGAACTCTCACAGGGATACCGCAAAACTACCAACAACCGCATGGAACTGCTGGCGGTCATCGTCGCACTTGAAACCCTGAAAAAAGACGGGCTTCCTGTCCGCATCTTTACTGACAGTGAATATGTAGTCAATTCTATTGAAAAAGGCTGGCTTTGGAACTGGGTGAAGATCGGGTTCAAAGACAAGAAGAACAAAGACCTCTGGCAGCGTTTTATTCCTGCATACAGAAGACAACAGGTGAAATTTACATGGGTGAAAGGGCATGCCACCAACCCGCTTAATAACCGTTGTGATGAACTGGCTACCGCCGCTGCAGATAGCGGGCAATGGCTGATAGACCAGGGTTTTGAGGCAGGGAATTAGAAGGATTTTATTGGAACAAATGCTTTCATTAGATAAAAACAAAGAGGGTCGCTTCATTGCAAGCGATCCTCTTTGTTGTAACAAACCTGGTAAGATTCGAGGTTATAATAAATCTGATAATATCAATGTTATAATATACCCGAAAAGATCAATGTTATAATATACTTGATAAGGCCCAATGTTATTATAAACCTGAAAAGATCCAATATTATAATATACCCGATAATATCAATATTATAATATACTTGATAAGGTCCAATGTTATTATAAACCTGAAAAGATCCAATATTATAATATACCAGATAATATTCAATATTATAATAAACCCGATAAGATTCAATGTTATAATATACCCGATAAGATCAATATTATAATATACTTGATAAGGCCCAATGTTATTATAAACCAGAAAAGATCCAATATTATAATATACCCGATAATATCAATATTATAATATACTTGATAAGGTCCAATATTATAATAAACCCGATAAGATTCAATGTTATAATAAACCTGATATTATCAATGTTATTATATCCCCGATATTATCCAATATTATAACACCCCAACGAATCCGGAACAGTACTGCTATTAATACCTTGAATAATTCTTCGTAAATATATTCGTTATCTCCCCGTAAGACTTCGCCACTGATGCCTGGAACAATTCTCCCACTGAAGGCGAAGGCAAATCCTGCCCGCCAATCAATTTCCTGTCTTCCGGAGACAACACCCTTTCATCCCCTTTAAAATAACAGAAGGAATTACTCCATCCCGCATCCGCTGGCAACACAATCTTCTCCATATCATCATCAGTCGCGGTATCAATCAGGTAGCATACAATATTTCCGCCTGTCACCACACTCACGGTTGTAAAATACAATACACCTTTATACGTCTCCTTCCTGATCTTCTCCGTTTGTCTTGGGCGCTTGGTGGTATCTGCCGGCTCCACAATTTCCACTGTCTTCACCAGTTCCCTGAAATTCCGCTGGATATTCGGTTTGCTCACAATAAAATCTTCCACTCTTATGTCCACTACATAATCCGCCCGCAGTTTATTCTTCACAACTTCACTCTCCGGCAGGATCTGTACGAAATTATTATTATTCTTTGCCCGCAGGTTATTCAGCACATTATCCCTGAATACGGCGGCTCCGGGTTCCAGCGCTCTCTGATCATACTGAGACACCAGGGCCACATTGCGTACTTCCACGATAGACATGCCCATTTGGTAGGCCTGTTCCCGCATCTCATTGGCATTCCTATAATCAGGTACCAGTGCTAAAGCGGCCTGGAAATTAGCATATGCTTTCCTGGCACTGAACTTATCTCCATTGCGCAGCAATGCCATTCCCTGGTCATAGCGGGTGGCAGCAGCGGTATCTTTGGAAGCATTAATCGCATTCCGGTAATCTTTCGGCTTTACCACCGCCAGGCATGCCGGGCATGCTTCAATATTGTTATAGAGGTTTTGCAGCACCTGGTACTCCTGCAGGGCCGCTTCAAATTTTAAATGTCCATTTGAGCTAAGGGCAGCCGTTGCATTTTTTTCATGCAATTGTACAGATTGCGCATATGCTTGTGGCAATAAAGCGAGTGAGGTCGAAGATGTTGGACTTTTGCGGAGTTTTTTTGCAAATGCAATAACGGCTTCGTCATAACGGCCTTTATTGTATAGTTTTTCTCCTGATTTACAGGACAATGCAAAGAGAAATGGGGCAAGCAGCCACCAGCGACAGTCAGGTTTATTTTTCATTGTGTAGGTATAGACTCCTTGATATGGGAGATAGTGTTTAGCAACACCCCTCCCTGCTAAAAAGCAGGTTTTGCACTTAGCTCCACGTAGTTTCCGGATGAGCAATTTAAAAGAGACCATTGTGAAAGAAGAAACACGATTTAGAAATGCCCCTCTTTTTTGAATTAATCTCCTACCAAAAACAAGCTTCCCCGAAACTTCCGGGAAGCCCTCTTTACTTCAGATACCGCTTAATTTCCCGCTGCGTATCCCGCTGCTTAATAGATTCACGCTTATCATGCAGTTTCTTACCTCTGCCAAGTCCTATCTCCATCTTTGCCAAACCCTTCTCTGTCATAAAGATCCTCAATGGAATAATAGTAAACCCTTTCTCCTTGATCTTATTCTCCATCTTACGCAGTTCCCGCTTCGTCAGCAGGAGCTTGCGTTCGCGCAATGGGTCATGATTCGCGTAGGCGCCATGCGAATATTCGGTGATATGCAGGCTTTTAACAAACAATTCTCCTTTAGAAAAATAGCAGAATGAATCATTAAAACTTACCCGGCTCTGTCGGATAGATTTAATCTCAGTACCTAGCAATACCATCCCTGCAATGAATTTATCTTCTATTGCGTATTCATAAAATGCTGATCTGTTCCTCAGTTCTGCCACTTTAAATTGGGATTTACAAATTGCGGATTACAAAGGCATGTTACCACACCTGCCGTAATCCGCAATCATCTATAATTAGTTTTTAAATAATTCGAGCAACTGTGCCAGCTTGGCCTTCATTTCCTTACGGTCAATGATCAGATCCAGGAAACCGTGTTCCAGCAGGAACTCAGCACTCTGGAAACCTTCCGGCAGGTCTTTCTTGATGGTCTCCTTGATGATACGTGGACCTGCAAAACCGATCAGGGCCTTTGGCTCTGAGATGTTCAGGTCACCCAGCATTGCGAAAGAAGCCGTAACACCACCGGTGGTAGGATCTGTCGCCAGGGAGATGAAAGGCAGCTTTGCATCCGCCAGCTGGGTCAGCTTGGCAGAGGTTTTAGCCATCTGCATCAGGGAAAACGCACTTTCCATCATACGGGCACCCCCAGATTTGGAGATGATCATCAATGGCATTTTGTGTGCAATACAATAATCAATAGAACGGGCAATCTTCTCACCCACTACGGAACCCATAGATCCGCCAATGAAGGCAAAGTCCATGCAGGAAACCACCAGGTCATTGCCAAATACCTTACCAACCCCTACACGCATAGCGTCTTTCAGGCCGGATTTCTTCTGCGCCTCTACCAGTCTTGCACCATAAGGCTTTAAGTCTTTGAATCCCAGGAAGTCCTTTGGATAAATATTAGAGAACAGCTCTTCGAACTGATTGTTATCGAATAAAATCTCGAAATATTCAGCAGAATCAATGCGATTATGATAATTACACTTATCGCACACATAAAAGTGGTTCTTCAGGTCTTTTACCGTAACTGTTTTTTTGCAGCTAGGGCATTTGTGCCACAAACCATCCGGCGCTTCTTTCTTCTCACTTGTAGACGTTTGAATGCCTTGTTTAATTCGCTTAAACCAGCTTGACATATTGAACTATTAGGTTACAAAATAGTTGTGCAAGATACAAATTAAATTAACTTCAAAAGTATCTCATCTGCAATATTATAATAAAAGAGCTTGGTAGTCATCTATTTTCTGCAAAATACCATTTTCGTAGGAGAGGGAGGCTAAAACGCATTAGCGGGCCTTAAATGCAATAAAATAGCGGCCGGAACAAGGGGCAAGCAACCTGAAAAATTCAGGAATTGAATGAAGATGATTATCCCTGACCGCTGAAAGGTCCTGGAATTGAGGGAATTTCCACCTAAACCATAGATAAATGTAATGAATGGTTGAAAAGGTCCTGAAATCAAGGGAATTCCCACCCCCAAAGCCAACTCCTTCCAAAAAGGAAAAGCCGGTAATCGCTAAGATCACCGGCTTCCCTGAAGTACATTTCCCTGAATATTAAGCATTTCTGCCAATGCAATTCAGATCTTTAAACGCTTCTTCCAGGCGTTTTACGAAAGTCTCTTCACCTTTACGCAGCCATACGCGAGGATCATAATATTTCTTGTTTGGCTTATCAGCACCTTCCGGGTTACCCAGCTGTGCCTGCAGATAAGCTTTCTTAGATTCATAGAAATCATGAACACCTTCCCAATATGCCCACTGCATATCTGTATCCAGGTTCATTTTGATTACACCGTAACCCAGTGCTTCCGCAATCTGGTGCTTAGGAGAACCTGAACCACCATGGAATACGTAATAAACTGGTTTAGCAGCAGTTTTGTGCTTAGCCTGGATGAAGTCCTGGCAGTTCTGCAGGATTTCAGGACGCAGCGCTACGTTACCTGGAGAATAAACACCATGTACGTTACCAAAAGCAGCAGCAACAGTAAAACGTTTACCTACCTGAGACAGTTGTTCGTAAGCGAAGTTTACATCTTCAGGTTGAGTATACAGCTTGGAGTTGTCAACACCTGAGTTATCAACGCCATCTTCTTCACCACCGGTTACACCCAGTTCGATTTCGATGGACATACCCAGCTTGTTCATACGCTCGAAATATTTCTTAGAGATCTCGATGTTCTCATGGATTGGCTCTTCGGAAAGATCCAGCATGTGGGAACTGTACAGTGGCTGACCAGTCAGTTTCTTAAATTCTTCACCCGCATCCAGCAGACCGTCGATCCATGGCAACCATTTTTTAGCAGCATGGTCTGTGTGCAATACAACAGGTACACCGTAGTACTTAGCTACTTCATGTACGTGTTTTGCACCGGAAATGCCACCTGCAATGTTAGCCTGCAACTTATCATTCGGCATTCCTTTACCTGCAAAGAACTGTGCACCACCGTTAGAAAACTGAATAATAACCGGTGAGTTTACTTTAGCAGCAGTTTCCAGTACAGCATTCACTGTGTTAGTACCTACCACGTTTACCGCAGGCATTGCCCATGCATTGTTCTTGGCATCATTGTACAGCGCTTCCAGCTCTTCGCCGAATAATACGCCAGCTCTGTATTTTCCCATAGCTTTCGGATTGTTTTACATTTAAGGACAGCAAATATAAGTACTAAATAACAAGTTTTATAGAGTTAGAATCATGTTTTCTAATGATTTATATGATGTTCGTCAAAAAAAAGTCTGATTTAGATAGAAAATATCCCGAAAATAGGCCACTGCGCGCAAGATTCTACTACCGTACCAGCTGAACATTTCCCCGTCTACCAGCCGGACTTCCAGGTTTTTGAAAAAAGAAACATGCGATTCTTTGAAAGGAAAGGGTTCGGAAGAGAGTAGAACCAGTTGACAATCAGTATGCATAAGCGTTTCTGGTGATATCTCCGGGTAACGGGTCCTGTCTTTAAAAACATTCTCCAACCCACATTGCTCCAGCATGGAGGAGATAAATGTGTCGCCGCCGGCCAGCATCCAGGGGTCTTTCCAGATATAGTAGGCGACCTTCAATTTTTCATTGCCCCTTGTTAAAACCGCTATCTGTTGCGCCAATTGTGCAAATGCGGCGTTTATTGCTGTACATAATTCCCTTCCCTTTTGTCCACGATCTGTGATCTCAGCTACCTGCCGGATCATTTCCAGCGCACTGCTTAAATCATGCACATCCGACACCCATACCGGGTATTCCTGCATCAATGCCTCCACCTGCTCCCGTTCATTTTCTTCTTTATTGGCAATGATCAGATCAGGTTGCAAAGCGCTTATTGCGGATAAATGTAATCGCTTTGTGCCGCCGATCCGGGTTTTATTGTTTACAGGATGGATACAAAACTTCGTCACCCCCACAATTTCATTTTCTAATCCCAGGTCGAATAATAACTCTGTGATAGATGGTACTAAAGACACGATCCGGCGGGGAGGCAAAGAGAGCTTCACCTCCCGGCCGGTTTGATCTGTATAAGATGAATCAGGTGAATTATTCATGGCTGAATCAGTTTAATTGATTTTGCGGAGGCAGATCAACACTAATGCAAAGCCCATCCCTCACTGGTCAAATAAAACCGCCCATGTAAAACATCTCTACAAAATTGCCTAACCATTACATTCACCCGCACAATCCAACCCCACAAGCATAATCCCACCTTTCACCATTAACTCCCAAGTGCCTGAATAATATCATATTTGGTAACGATATGTGCCACACCACTTTCATCTTTCGTCAACACCGCACCATTTTCTTTATTGATAAAAGAAGACAATTTCTCTATCGGCATATCCATGTTCACCTCCGGGAATTTCGCCTGCATCACCTCTTTCACCTGTGCATCCTTCAGGTTCGCATCATCAATCAGTTTAATAAACAAACCATTTTCAGAAATCGATCCCACCACTTCCTGCATATGCAAAACCGGTATATGCTCTATATCATACTTCTTCATTTTATTGATCGCATCACTCACTTTCTCTTCCTGCTGAATCGTGACCAGTGGCTGGTTACGGCGACCATTCACCACATCCTTCACCGTCTTCACATCAAGGAAACCTCTCTCCATCATCCACTGATCATTGTACACTTTCCCTACATAACGGCTACCTGAATCATGGAAGATCACCACCACTACATCCGTTGGCTTCAATGAATCCTTCAATTGTAAAAGGCCTGCCACAGCAGATCCTGCGGAGTATCCCACGAAGATGCCTTCTTCCTTTGTAATGCGTCTTGCCATTACCGCACCATCCTTGTCCGTCACTTTTGTAAACGCATCAATCACACTCATGTCATAGTTCTGCGGCACAAAGTCCTCACCAATTCCTTCCGTGATGTAAGGATATACTTCTGACATATCCTGTTCCCCGGTTTCGAAGTACTTCGTCAGCAGGGAGCCGTAGCTATCTATCGCCCACACTTTTATATCCGGGTTCTTCTCTTTCAGGAACCTGCCTGTGCCGGTAATCGTACCCCCGGTACCGGTAGCTACAATGAGGTGGGTGATTTTGCCATCTGTTTGTTCCCAGATCTCAGGACCTGTTTGCTCATAATGTGCATCGCGGTTGGCAAGGTTATCATACTGGTTCACATAAAAGCTATTGGGTATTTCTGTAGCCAGGCGTTTGGATACAGAGTAGTAGGAGCGGGGATCTTCCGGCTCTACGTTTGTAGGGCATACGATCACTTCGGCGCCAACGGCTTTGAGGATATCAACCTTTTCTTTAGATTGTTTATCAGTGGTGGTAAAGATACACTTGTAACCTTTGATCACTGCGGCCAGGGCCAGGCCCATACCAGTATTGCCAGAGGTGCCTTCGATAATGGTACCACCGGGTTTGAGTAAACCTTTTTGTTCGGCTACTTCTACCATTTTAACGGCCATACGGTCTTTGATAGAGTTGCCCGGGTTAAAGAATTCTACTTTGGCAAAGACGGGGCAGGGAAGGCCTGCGGTAACGCGGTGGAGTTTTACCAATGGGGTGTTTCCTATGGTTTCAAGGATGCTGTTGCAAAACTTCATAAATTATTAAATTAAATTGATCGGAGCGAAAATAAAGATAATTGGCTGATTTAAATCAGTTAAGCGTTTTTGAGCAGATTTGGCCGGCAGCAGCAAAATCTTACTATATAATTAATATACAATATCTTTGCACAATTATGACAAACCGCATCTTCATCACCGGCATCGGCACAGGCGTAGGCAAAACCATCACCTCCGCCATCATCACCGAATCCCTGCAGGCAGACTACTGGAAACCTGTCCAAACCGGGCTGACAGAAGGTACGGATACCGATACCATCAAAAAACTACTGAGCAATCCAGTATCCAAATGCCATAGAGAGGCCTACTGCCTCAAAGAACCGGCCTCCCCACACCTGGCAGCCAGGCTCGAAGGCGTGAACATCAACGTAAAAAGAATCACAGAAATAGCTGATAGCTACCAGCCAGCCAACCGCCCCCTCATCATCGAAGGCGCCGGCGGCCTCATGGTACCTATCACCAACACCATTTTCACCATCGACCTGATCCGGCAACTCAAAGCCTCCGTCATCATCGTTGCCGGCAATTACCTCGGCGCCATCAATCACTCATTACTCACCGCCAGATCCCTCCAACAGGAAGGAATTCCCGTACTGGGCTGGGTCTTCAGCGGCGAAACGCATTCCAATGAAGACGAAGTGGTGGCCTGGTCCGGATTCCCGAAACTCGGGCGCATCCCGCAATCCAGCCAGATTGACAAGGCTTTTGTAAAGGAACAGGCAGAAAAACTATCTTTACAGCTCAAATAATGCAGAGTTCCATTTGTTAACAAAAAAGGATATACGCCGGGAGTTTCTTGAAAAAAGACTCAACACTCCCCCTGAACTGATTACCACGCTCAACGCGCAGCTGCTTGCTCAATGCCGGCTGCTGGATTTCAGCCCTTATAAGCTGGCACACATTTTTCTTCCTATCAGGGAAAAAAAAGAAGTGGATACACAGGCCCTTGTAGACCAGACCCGGACCACGTTCCCGGCTCTCCAATGGGTTATTTCCCGCTCCAATATGTCTGATAGCACCATGTTGCATTACCTTTGGGAGCAAAATACCGTACTGGAAAAGAACGCCTACGGCATTCCGGAGCCAACTGCCGGTACCCTTATCGCCCCGGCAGACCTTGACCTGGTATTCGTACCCCTGCTGGCTTTCGATACCGATGGTCACCGTGTAGGCTATGGCAAAGGGATGTATGACCGCTTCCTGGAGCAATGCCGCCCGGATGTGACGACCATCGGCCTGTCACTCTTCGATCCCGTTGCCGGTATCGCAGACATCGGTTCCTGGGATGTACCACTTAGTATCGTGGTCACCCCGCACACCATCTATCATTTTACAAAAAGCTGATGCATGCTGAATTATCTCAAGATCTTATTATATCCTTTCTCACTTTTGTACGGCCTGGTCATGTGGACCCGCAACCGCTTCTATGACAATAAAGTACTCAATGCCGTGGAATTCGACCTGCCCGTGATCGCCGTAGGCAACCTCTCGGTAGGAGGTACCGGCAAGACGCCGCATGTAGAGTACCTTATCCGCCTGCTCAAAGACCGGTTTCAGACCGCTACCCTGAGCCGTGGCTACAACCGCCGTACCAAGGGCTACCTGCTGGCGGATGCAAACAGTACCGCTTCACAGCTGGGAGATGAACCCATGCAGTTTCACCAGAAGTACCCTGATATCAGTGTATGCGTGGGCGAAGAACGCATGCTTGCCATTCCACAGCTCCTCGGGGAGCGCCCCGATACCCAGGTTATTTTGCTGGACGATGCCTTTCAGCACCGATCTGTAAAACCTGGTATGAACATCATGATCACCGACTATAGCCGCCGGTTCACCAAAGATCATGTGGTGCCTTTTGGGCGCCTCCGGGAAGGACGCAAAGGATACGAAAGAGCCAATTGCATCATCGTATCCAAATGTCCGCCCCAGCTTTCTGAAACAGAAAAAAACGCTATCCGGCAGGAAATTAATCCCCTGCCCGGGCAACATGTATATTTTACTACCCTGCAATATGGTAATTTGTACAACATGTTCAGCGGCGAACCAATCACCATACCCGCAGCAACAACCTTACTGTTGGTAGCCGGTATCGCCCGTCCTGAACCACTATTGCAGCAACTGAAAAGCAGCCACCGGGAGGTCTTCCTGCTGTCTTTTCCCGATCACTACTACTATGCCGGACATGACCTTGACAAGATACAACGTGAACTGGGCAACCTGCCAGGGGACAACAAAATGGTGATCACCACCGAGAAAGATGCCGTAAGGCTACAGCTCCTGGCCCCGCAACTCCGGGAGCGCAACATAACCATCGCCGTTATGCCGGTGGAAATATCTTTCCTGTTCGGGGAAGGAGATTCATTTAATAATTATATTTTTGACTACGTGGAACGGTTTGGAAGTAACCATGATTAAATGTTACGAGAATGACTAAAAAGAAAAAACCTCAAAAAGCAAAAGGCGCCGGCAACAAAGACAAGAGTTCCGGCCAGAGAGAAAGAAACGCTGGCAACAAAGGTGGCAGCCATAAAGAACGAAATGCTGGCAACAGGGAAAAAAGCAATCACGGCCAGAAGAAAACCTACAACGGAACTATAGAAATTACCCGTTCCGGCATGGCCTTCGTGATCGTCGAAGGGCAGGACAAAGACGTATTGGTCAGACAAAAGAACCTGAACACCGCCCTGGATGGTGATGAAGTAGCTGTTGATGTGATCAAGCAGGCAAAGAACCAGGGAAGAATGGAAGGGGTGATAACGGCCATTACTAAACGTAAGAAAACAGAGTTTACCGGCACCCTGCAGGTGAATAAGGGATTCGCATTCCTGGTACCTGACAAGGGCACTTTTATGCCGGATATATATATTCCTGCAAATAAGGCGCATGAACTGAAGACCGGCGACAAGGCCGTAGTGAAGGTTGTGCAGTGGGGAGAAAAGACCCGCAAGCCCGTTGGCGAGATTGTAGAACTACTGGATGCCAGCGATACCAACGACCTGGCAATGAAGGAGATCCTCATCGAAGCTGGGTTCCCGCTCAGTTTTCCGAATGATGTGATCCAGGAACTGCAAACCATCCAGGAAGACATCAGCGCTGCCGAGGTAAAGAAGCGGAAGGACTTTCGTAAGACCCTCACCTTTACCATCGACCCGGTGGATGCGAAGGACTTCGATGATGCCCTCTCTATTAAAAAGACCCGTGGTGGCTGGTATGAAATCGGTGTACACATTGCCGACGTCAGTCATTATGTACTGCCGGATACCGCGCTGGACACTGAGGCCGACAAGCGCGCTACCTCCGTATACCTGCCGGATCGTGTACTGCCCATGCTGCCGGAGAAGATCTCTAACGAGCTCTGTTCCCTGCGTCCGCATGAAGACAAACTGACCTTTTCTGCCGTGTTCAAAATGAATGAGCAGGGAGAGATCAGGGAGCAATGGATTGGCAGAACGGTGATCCACTCCGATCATCGCTTTACCTATGAGGAAGTACAGGACATCATTGAATCTGGTGATGGGCCATATAAAGAGGAAGTGCTCCTGCTGAATAGCATTGCGCAGACCATGCGTAAGGCACGGATCCAGCATGGTGCCATCAATTTCTCCTCACAGGAAGTACGCTTCCAGCTGGATGAGCAGGCGAAGCCCATCGGCATCATGATCAAGGAGAGCAAGGAAGCACACCAGCTGATCGAAGAATTTATGCTGCTGGCCAATAAGAAGGTAGCAGAATATGTATACAATATCCGCATCGGCAATAACCAGCAGGTGCCGTTCCCATATCGTACCCACGATACACCGGACGAAGAAAAACTGAAAGTGTTCTCCGGGTTTGCTAGCAAGTTCGGTCATAAACTGGATCTGTCTAACCCGGATGCGCTGGCGAACAGTTTCAATGCCATGTTGCAACTGGCGAAAGGGAAGCCGGAACAGCATGTACTGGAAACCCTGGGTATCCGTACGATGGCCAAAGCCGTGTATCAAACGGAAGACATTGGTCACTATGGATTGGGCTTTGAACACTATTGTCATTTTACCTCACCGATCCGTCGTTATCCGGATGTGCTGGTGCATAGGGTAGTGGCACAGTGCCTGGCGAATGATATCCATGCTGATAAGCGGATGGATGCGAAGTGTAAGCACTCTTCAGAGATGGAAAGAAAGGCGATGGAAGCGGAGAGAGCGGCGAACAAGTATAAGCAGGTAGAGTATATGCAGCAGTACCTGGGCGAGCATTTTGATGGCGTGGTGAGTGGGGTAGCCCATTTTGGTTTCTGGGTAGAGACGGTGGAGACGAAGTGTGAGGGCCTGGTGAGTTTGCAGAGTATGAATACCAAAGATGAGTTCAGGTATGATGAGCAGGAGTATTCGCTGATAGGTACGTATACCGGCAGGAAGATCAGGATTGGAGATAAAGTAAAGGTGCAGGTGGCTGCGGCGAACCTGGTGAAACGGCAGCTGGATTATGAGTTGATAGAGGATGAAGATGCAGGGGTGAAGGCGGAGGAGACCGGGAGCCATGAGCGAAAGAGACAAAAGGATGACTTTGGAGGAGAGAATCGCGGATCCCGGAAGAAAGGCCGCAAGGATGATTTTCATCAGGAACAGCATCCTGGAGGAGAGCATTCCGGAGCTCGTACGGCAAATGATCAACATGATGATTTTGCCGGGCCATCCCGCCAGCCACGCGGCAAAAAGCCGGCTGCTGAAAAGACACCCGGTCCTGCCAAAGACAAAACAAAATCTACCGCTGGTAAGAAGAAATCAACATCAGATAAGAAGGGCGGTGCTGCTTCCCGTAAAAAGCCATAATTTCGACCCGATTTATAATTATTGACAAGATACCATGCATTCATTTCAGGAATTAACGATCAAGTTTGGAGAACATTTTGCGAAGGAACATTTTCCGGAAAAACCTAAGAAACTGTACGATGCGGCCAGCCACATACTCAAAATAGGTGGTAAACGAATCAGGCCTATCCTGGCTTTGATGGGCAACGAGTTGTTTGATACGATTCACCCGGATGCTTACCAGGTAGGTACCGCGGTGGAACTCTTTCACAATTTCACCCTCGTACATGATGATTTGATGGACAAGGCACCACTTCGCAGAAACCAACCCACTGTGCATACCCTGTATGGTGATACGGCTGCGATCCTGGCCGGAGATGTAATGCTGATCAATGTATATGAATACCTGAACAAGGTACAGCCACAGCATAAACAAAAGCTGCTGGCTGCTTTCAATAAGGCAGCGATAGAAGTGTGCGAAGGCCAGCAGATGGATATGGATTTTGAAGAGACGGAGGCGGAGCATGTGCAGTATGATGACTATGTAAATATGATCGCACTGAAGACTTCCGTATTGCTGGCTGCCAGTCTGAAGATGGGCGCTATCATTGGCGGAGGGAGTGAATACAACCAGGAGCACCTGTACCAGTTTGGGAAGAATGTAGGGATTGCGTTCCAGATCCAGGATGATTTCCTGGATGCGTTTGGCGATCCGGAGAAATTCGGAAAACAGCAGGGGGGTGATATCTTAGTGAATAAGAAGACATTCCTTTTACTGAAGGCACTGGAACTGTGTGATGGTCCACAGAAAGCCAAGCTGAAAGAATTGCTGGTGAGCAATCCGGAAGATAAGGTCGCGCAGGTATTGGAATTGTTCCATGATTGCCAGGTGGATCAGTGGGCAGAGAAGGAGAAGGAGCGGTTTCATGACCTGGCACTGGTGCACCTGGAGAAGATTGCAGTGTTATCAGCAAGGAAGCAACCGCTGATCGAACTGGCTGATTTCCTATTAAAAAGGGAACATTAATGCGTGTGGGGTGTAATTGGTATTTAAAAACTATTTAGGTTTTAAAGCGGGAGCAGGGTTTTAGCCAGTTGTAAGAAGGAACATTCATGTCTTTTGATTATAGTTTCCTTTAAAAATAATTAGCTATTAACGCGGGCCGCGGGGCTTTAGCCAGTTGTAAGAAGGAACATTCATGTATTTTGATTATAATTTCCTTTAAAAATAATTAGCTATTAACGCGGGCCGCGGGGCTTTAGCCAGTTGTAAGAAGGGAACATTCATGTATTTTGATTATAGTTTCCTTTTAAAATAATTAGCTATTAACGCGGGTTTTAGCCAGTTGTAAGAAGGAACATTCATGTCTTTTGATTATAGTTTCCTTTTAAAATAATTAGGTTTTAAAGCGGGAGCAGGGTTTTAGCCAGTTGTAAGAAGGAACATTCATGTATTTTGATTATAATTTCCTTTAAAAATAATTAGCTATTAACGCGGGCCGCGGGGCTTTAGCCAGTTGTAAGAAATTGAACATGAATGCATCCTGCTTATAATTCGCTTTCAACAATTATAACCAGCTTTTAACGCGAACCGCAGGCCTGTCGGCGATTGGTTGCCAGGCTAATCAACATTAGCAACCAAGTGTCTGGCTATCAAGGCCTCATTAATTTTATTTCAATATCTTCGCATCAACTCAACACCTAAAAAAGGTCAACAACAAAATATCACCACCAGATGTCTAAATCGCTGTTTCGTAAGAAATCAATTACAACAATTCTGAAAGATGCACAAGATGGTTTATCAGATGACGCACATGGTGGCGGCCTACACAAAGTACTGAAAGTAAAGGACCTGACAGCAATGGGCATTGCAGCCGTGATAGGCGCAGGGATCTTCTCTACCATTGGTGAAGCCTCGTTTCATGGCGGCCCGGGCGTATCCCTGTTATTCATCATCACGGCTATTACCTGTGGTTTCTCAGCCCTCTGCTACGCTGAATTTGCCAGCAGGGTACCGGTGTCCGGCAGTGCGTATACTTACTCCTACGTCACCTTCGGCGAACTGGCAGCCTGGATCATCGGCTGGGCACTGATACTCGAATACGCCATCGGGAACATTGCAGTCGCCATCTCATGGAGTGGTTATTTCAACAACCTGCTTGAAGGCGTCGGCAAGGCCTTACATATGCACCTTTCGCTGCCGCTCTGGCTTACAAGCAATTACGACAGTGCCACACCTGAAATCTATGCATCGGCACCACACATCGCTGGTTTACCTATCATCCTCAATTTACCTGCTTTTATAATAGTTATATTAGTAACGTATCTCGCTTACGTCGGCATCCGTGAAAGTAAAAAGAGCGCCAACTTCATGGTGGGACTCAAGATCGCGGTTATACTCTTCGTTATCATCGTCGGTTCCTTCTATGTACATCCTGATAACTGGTCTCCGTTCCTGCCGAATGGATTCTCTGGTGTACTGAAGGGTGTGTCTGCCGTATTCTTTGCCTATATTGGTTTTGATGCGATCAGTACCACTGCGGAAGAATGTGCGAACCCACAGCGTGACCTGCCCAAAGGCATGATCTACTCACTGATAATCTGTACTGTATTATATATCCTGATTGCGTTTGTGCTCACGGGCATGGTATCTTATTCACAGTTGAAAGTAGAAGACCCATTGGCCTTCGTATTCAACGCGGTGAACCTTCACAAGGTAAGTTTCCTGATCTCGGTGAGTGCGGTAGTGGCTACGACCAGCGTATTACTCGTATTCCAGATCGGTCAGCCGCGTATCTGGATGAGCATGAGTCGTGACGGTTTGTTACCAAAGAAATTCAGTAAGATTCATCCGAAGTTCAAGACGCCTTCCTTTGCGACGATCATCACCGGGGTAATCGTAGGTGTACCTGCCTTGTTCCTGAACCTGACAGTCGTAACGGATCTGACAAGTATCGGTACCTTGTTTGCCTTCATCCTGGTATGTGGCGGGGTATTGTTACTGCCTCCGCAGCCGGCGAATGATGGTAGCAAGCGATTCCGTTTGCCATATATTAATGGGAAATATATCGTACCAGCTATTGTGCTGGTCTTCATATATATCTTCAGAAATGAATTGCCGGCACGCTTCTCCTTTGCAGGTGGCTGGAATGTATGGAAACATAATATTCCGTTCTTCTTCTTTGTGGTGGCAACCGTGGTTTTCGTGGTGTTGTCATTTTTGAAGAAGCTGTCACTGATTCCTGTGCTGGGATTGCTCAGTTGTTTTTACCTGATGACTGAGATTGGCTTGAGTAACTGGGAAGTGTTTACTGTTTGGTTGTTAATAGGTTTGGCTATTTATTTTGGATATAGCTACCGCAAGAGCAAGCTGAATGATGATGTACCGAAAGTAGTGATACAATAGATTTTTAATAAATAGATAGGGCTGTTTGCTTGTTAATAGGTTTGGCTTTTTATTTTGGATATAGTTATCGTGAAAGCAAACTGAATGATGATGTACCGAAAGTAGTGATTTAATAGATTTTTAATAAATAGATAGGGCTCCTTGCTTACAGCAGGGGGCCTTTTTTTTGTGAAAATGGCATTGATTCCCGTTAGTAAGTCCTGTCTCTAATGAATGGCTTGTTATAAACCGCTCATCCCTAATCACTTGGATCTCATACCTAATTTGGAGAATTCATAAAAAAAACTTATATTTAGTTAAGTTCTTTGATCTTAAAACTCATATTTTATGAACCTGCTACAGCGAATTGACCATTGGGGCGAGTCGCATCATCCCAGGTGGGTTGATGGCGTTCGCATTCTCCTTGGAATATTTTTGTTCTGGAAAGGAGTTGTATTCATTCAAAATATTGATGTTCTCAAAGCAGTGATCAACCAAAGCCCGTTTATCACAGTACTGTCTTTCTGGCTTGCTCATTACATTGTCTTTGCTCATCTCCTGGGCGGGGTCCTTATTGCATTTGGCCTCCTCACTCGAGCTGCTGTCCTAGCACAGATCCCCATTCTTCTTGGCGCCCTCATTTTTGTACATACACCTACGGGATTGTTTAATGTGCATAGTGAATCCGGCCTTTCCATCCTTGTTCTGCTTCTGCTGTTATTATTCCTGGTAGAAGGTAGTGGTCCCCTTTCTTACGATGGTTATATGCGCCGGCATCCTGCATGACCGGGCATAATGTATGACGGTTTTCTTATTCCGTGTTGATTTGCTGCGCTGTAGTACAGGTAGCAGGGTAACCTGTTGTTTGTAGATTAGGGCGTGGTGATGGTTTGGTTATTAGATGCCAACTTGCTGCGCCGTAACGCAGAGCAGGGAGAGTGTTTATTGTTGGTTCGACATGGCGGTGGTTTACCTATTGCACGTTGATTTGCTCCACGGTAGTACGGGTAGCAGGGTAGACTGTTATTTGTAGAACCGGGCATAATGCGTGAAAGTACACCACCCCCTCTTATGCAAAATCTAACATTCCCATAATTTATGTAGTTTTGCGCCACTGCGATACAGCTACCAGGCGTCCCTGCAAGCTGTCTACTAGAGCCGCAGCATAGTAATCATGAAGTACGAGATTGGAGATAAGATATTACTGCTTCACTCAAAAGAAGAAGGTACCGTTGTAGACATCATCAACGATAATATGGTGATGGTAGAGATAGGTAAAGTGACATTCCCGGTGTACCTGGATCAGATCGATTTCCCTTATTTTCACCGCTTTACAACCACCCCTAAGAACGGCAACCCACCTGCCCGCAAGGCCGGTTTCGATATCAAACCCGAAAAGAAAACGGATACTTTCAGAATGGACAAAGGGGTATTCCTCTCTGTACTGCCCGTATTCCGTGTAGAAGGATATGAGGAAAATATAGAACAACTTAAGTTTCACCTGGCCAACGAGACCAATAGCGCCTGGAAGTTCCATTTCCAGGTATACCTCAACAACCAGCTGGAACTGGAGATGAAAAATGAGATTCAGCCCTTTGCAAATTTCTACCTTAGCGACCTTCCTTTTGAGGCGCTGAACGACGGACCAAGGATAGAATTCACCTTTTATCCGAAGGAACCAGATCCTAAACTGGCCCCTTCTTTCCAGAAAACCTGGAAGATAAAAACCAAGCAGATTTTCCAGCAACTAAGTGATTTACAAGCCAGAAGAAACGCTACTTTAAGTTATTTGCTGTTCGAAAAGTTCCCGCCAAAGCCGGAAAAGTCAGCGAACGATTTCGATACCTCGTCTATTGGTAAGTTCGCTGCAGGCAGCAACACGACGACGACGAACAAAGGTGTTCCTGAAGTGCCAATGACGCCTAAGTACGAGCTCGATTTGCATATTGAGCAATTGACACCGGATTGGAAGGGGATGAAGAACATTGAAATCCTCGCTATACAGCTGAATGAATTTGTACGGTATCTTGAACTGGCTATATCTCATCACCAGCATACCATGTTTGTGATTCATGGGGTAGGAAAGGGCAGGCTCAAGGATGAGATTCATATGATCCTGAAGGATAATCCCGATGTAGAAAAGTTTGTAAACGAATACCACCCAAGATACGGGTTTGGAGCGACGGAGATATTCTTTAAGCATTCTTAATTGAATGGCGTTCAGCAGTTTGAATGTAGCTAAGCCGGAAGAAAGCCATTTTTCGGGTTCGGTGATCTACATATAGAAAGGCAACAGGATTTTGAGTGACTGCATCAACGCTAAAGCAGCAGGAACCAGTTAATTAGAATCTACAGCAATGCAACAGGGTTTTGAAAGACCGGCATCTACTGCAAGTAGTAGGAATCCGGGTGATTTGCATCCCCCGGCAATGCAGGAGAATCCAGATGATCTGCATACGTCTAAGCAGCGTGTACCATTTGATTTTTGAAATTAGAAAATTCCAACTGCTACAAAGACAGATTTTTATATTTTTGCAAAAACTACAAACCGTGCTATCGTTCCAGGCAACTGGTAAGGAAAGTCCGGACAGCATAGAGCAACGCACCACCTAACTGGTGGGGACCTGTTCATCTTATCCTGGATAAGACGCACAGGTCACAGAAAGTGCCACAGAAAATGACCGCCTTGTCTCGTACAGGGTAAGGGTGAAAATGTAGGGTAAGAGCCTACGTTCTGGAATGGCAACATAACAGAAGGGTAAACCTTGCGTGCTGAAATGCCATGTATACGGTCAATGAGGGCGGCTCGTCCAATGACCGAGGGTAGGCAGATACAGGTGACGTGCGAACGTCATCGCAGATAAATGATAGCATCAGTTGTCGCAAGACAGTTGAACAGAATCCGGCTTATAGGTTTGTAGTTTTTGTTTTTCCCTTTCATTATTTCCAGTTCATTGTTATTAGTGATTGTTTATAAGCAGAGAAGTGCATAATTTGTTTCCAGGTAGAGAACTTCAAAATCGCATATAAGCAGAAGGTCATAATTGTTTGCTAGTCAATAATTTCCTTAATTGTTTACAACCAGATAATTTCAATATCTGTATACAAGCAAAGATGGTCATTTAGTGTTTCACAACAGATAATTCATATCTGTATAAAGGCAGAGAAGTTCATTTAGTGGTTCCAGGCAGATGACTTCAAAATTGTATATAAGCAGAAGTTCATTAATTGTTTGCTAGTCAATAATTTCCTTAATTATTTACAACCAGATAATTTCAATATCTGTATACAAGCAAAGATGGTCATTTAGTGTTTCACAACAGATAATTTCATTTGTCTGTATTCAACAAATAATTTCAATACTTGTATACATCCACCTAATTTCAATAATTGTTTACTACCAAATCTAATATACCCAATGAATCAAAAAGACGAAAGAACCTGGGCAGTGATCATCAGCCTTGGCGGTATTATAGGCATGACAATTGGCTGGTTTTCACCTGTTGGCAATATTATAGCTGTACTGATCCTTTGGCTCATCAAAAGAGATCAATCCTCCTTGCTAAATGCCATGGGTAAAGAAGCCCTGAACTTCCAGATCACCATGAGCATCCTTGTACTGATCGTGAATTTCATTTTCTTTATCCTTTCCGCTATGTGGACCTTCAGCACCTTCTTCTGGACAAGCTACTCATCCGGGTTCCATTTCAGCGCATTCAAAGGACGAAATAATATTGTTTTCATCATCAATCTTATCTTTTCTATTATTGCTGCTGTACGGGCAAATAACGGAGAGCTGTACCGATACCCATTTAGCTGGAGAATAGTGAAGTAATAAAAACATTCAGGGAGACTATAGTAAACCATTCTTTGATAAGATCCGTGCCTGGCTGGATGAACACGAAGATTCTTCCCTTGTTCATATTGTAGATTTAAGATGTTTTTCCACTTAAACTTACTGTCCGTTTTTCGGGAAGTATTATAGATAAACATGTGCCTGATAGCTTGTTAGCTAAAGCAAACACCTGTGCAAATAATCAATGGGATAAGCTGGAAATACTTTTTTCAAACGGAAACATAGATGTCGATAATAACTCGACAGCGCGTGCTATCCGTCCAATTACATTATTTAGAACTCATTTCGTAATTACCATTTATGTATTGATTATCAATTCAAAATGCCTGTTTATGAAATGAGTTCCAGAAAAAACTCCCTTTTTGCCAGTAATGAACATGGTGGTGAAAGGGCTGCATTGTTTATTCTTTTATTTGCCCTTACCAGGTATGAAGGTTAATGTTGGATTGTAGATAAACTCTTCCACTGTTTTCTTTTCTTTTCTTCCATTTGACATTTGATAAGTCTCACTTGCATAAAATCTTATTGTATCTCCATCCTCACTTATTGTTGCATACATGAAGATATTATATATCTCAAAATCTCTTCCCAACAAATATTCGTGTTTAATTTCGCCTTTTTCTACAGTGAACCTATCTGCAGAACCTACGTTATGAGATACAATATTATTTGATATTGAGTCGTATATTCTCATACTATAATAAACGAAACTACTATCTGTAAATCTCATGGCATTATAGCTAATTTTATTAAAGGGCGGGGCCTGTGGAGGATCTGTATGAACATACTTATATACTCCCCATTTATTAGACAGCAATAGGTGAATTATTAATTAAAGAATCAAATCTATTACTACTATTATAACCTTTTTCTTTTTTTGGTTCTTTTTTTCTTTTTGTTGATATCTGTGGATATGTGGATAACTTATCAGCTGCTCCATAAACCTCAGCAGGAGTCTTATATTCCAGGCCTTGATGTTTTCGTTCCCAGTTGTAGAATTCCACATACCTGTGAATTCCCTTGTATAAATCCAGCGTACTATCATAAGCATTGAGATAGATATTCTCATACTTGATGCTACGCCAAAATCGCTCGATTGTGATATTGTCTGTGGCTCGTCCTACTCCATCCATGCTTAGGCGAATTTCAGCACTTAATACAGCTGTTGTAAAGTCTTCACTTGTAAACTGGCTGCCCTGATCCGTATTTAAGATCTCTGGTGCTCCATAAATAGAAATGGCCTTTTCAAGCGCTTCCAGACAAAATTCCACTGTCATGGTATTGCTGAGTGTCCAGGATAACAGATAGCGGCTATTCCAGTCTATAATCGCACACAGGTACATAAAACCCTTCGGCATTGGAATATAAGTTATATCCATACTCCAAACCATATTATTCCGGTCTATTTTCAGGTTCCGAAGCAGGTATGGATATGTTTTGTGCCACTTACATGCCTCACTTGTATTAGGGGCGGGATATATGGCCGAAATATCCATTTTCCGCATCAATCGCCTTATCCGCTTCACATTAACATGTAGCTCTGGTGTACTCAGATGTTTTGCCATGCGCTCTGCCCCAAAATAGGGATGTTCCAAATGCATACGGTCTATCTGCTCCATCAGCTCCAGGTTTAATTTGCTTTCTCCTTTGGGCTCATGGTAATGGCTGCTACGAGATACTTCCAGCAATTGACACTGACGTACAATACTGAGCTCACTGTCCTCCTTATTTACTAAAGCCATCTTTCCAGTTTTTCCCAAATGCCTGCTCAGATTTTTTTTTCAACCAGTCGACCTCTACCTTGAGTTGACCGATTTGCTTATATAGTTCGTCTTTTTCTTCCTGATGATCTGAGGCATCGCTACCTGCCTTCTTTCCCTGGTCAAACACATCCTCTGACCCTGAAAGCAGTTGCTTCTTCCACTCAGTTATCTGAGTAGGATGTATATCATACTTCTCGGCCAGCTCTGCTAAGGTCAGCTGTTCCTTTAAGGCTTCGATAGCTACTTTCGCTTTAAACGCTGCATTGAACTTTCTTCTTCCCTTGTTCATATTGTAAATTTAAGATGTTTTTCCACTTAAACTTACTGTCCGTTTTTAGGGGAGTATTATATACCAACCAGTTAATTTTATTCTATTATCAAAATTAAAATTGCTCTTATTGATTGTATAATAAGAAGTCCAAATCGAGTCATACTGAGCTGCAGTAATAGTTCCTTTATTATAATTTCGAAGCCCCCTGCTAACGTCCATATATCTTCGGCTACAAGAGATTGCCAGTGTAAGTATTACTAATAGTGCCGGATAAAAATATCTACTCTTCATTTTCGCCTATGTTAAATGAAATTAACTCTATTGTGGATAGTAGACTGCATTTAAATAATCCAGGAAAACCTGCTTCCCAAAATCAGAGTTGGTGATATGCCCGCCGTGTGATCTATTCACACTATCTGCTGGTATTCCATCTGTTACAAAGTAGTTGTA
Organism: Chitinophaga sancti; assembly: GCF_034424315.1. Taxonomy (GTDB): domain Bacteria; phylum Bacteroidota; class Bacteroidia; order Chitinophagales; family Chitinophagaceae; genus Chitinophaga; species Chitinophaga sancti. Next base: position 1,062,282 of record NZ_CP139972.1, on the reverse strand, counting down.
ATAAGTACCTTCCTCTTTGTGTGGCCAGATCTGAATTGCATATTGGTCATATAAGTGGACTCTTTTTATGCAGTCGCAATGTACTTTTAGCAGCTTCCTTTTTATATTATTAGCTACGTCGACATCCCAATCAAAGGTTCTTAATGCGGAATCCAGGTCAGCTGGCATTTCGTTTACATTTAAAGATACACGACCGTACTTTTCTATTTTGAAGGCAATTTCCCTATTGTCTTTTGTAGTGCAGTTTTGTTTAAAGAAAATCACCAGATCGGCAAAGGCAGATTCATTATCAATAAAGTTCCGGGTCCATTCATCATGGGAGTTTTTGAGATCTAAAACGCTGTCGCTGGTTAGTTGAACGTATTCATAGTACCCGGCTACTAATAGGCAGAGAAGGACAAGGGATATTAATAAGAGTTTCTTCATGGGTACTATACTGACATATTTCACTTATTAATAAATATAGGCATGAATGTTATTTAAATCTGCCGTATCTATATTAGAGAAATATTCCTTAAACCAAGCAAAGTTAGAGAATATTAGAACTCATTTCATAAATAGGCCTTTATGATTGATAATCAATACTTAGGGTCTGCTGAATAAGTTCCCGATCTGTTATTTTTCATTTTTACACCGAATCGATTTACCCTTCTTAATGTCTCAGATACCGGGATATAAATTGTGTATCGGATCTATTCCCCATTGTGGTCAAATAGCCCTCCTTTACCAGCCAGTAATAGATCTGCAGTACTGACAACAAAGAACCTGCTGCCAGTTTAAGCAGATTCATAACAAAGTATATAGACATCACCCAACTCTCAGCTGTATCCTTGAGGCGGGCCTTGATTTTGCCCAGTCCATATGCATTTTTCCCCTGTCCAAACTTCCCTTCGATCGCATTTCGTTCCGGCATCTCCTTTTGCAATAATCGCTTTTGCTCCTTACTATTTGATGAGGGCCGACCCAATGGCTTGCCCACATAACGGATCCCTTTTCCACTCATGAATCGTCTGTTTTCACGTGTGCCGAACAACTGATCTCCCAATACACGCTCTGGATAGCACCCAAACAAGCGTTTATATGTTTCAAGGCTTTCGGTCAACAATGAACCTTCATTGTAATTATCCCAGCTCAGTTTTTCTATATGGGTGTAGCCATCTTTCAACATCACCAGTTGTTTGCTGCCAAACTCAGTTGATACACGGTCTTTACCTCTCGGTATTGGACGTACATGCGGTTGATAGATACTTACAATCCGATCCGATATTTTATGCTCTCTATTCTTATACATCTCTGCCTGCTGACGATACATTTCCTGGATCACCCGTATTAACCTCCAGTCTTTCATTTTCAGCACCCCCTTGAAATTAGCTTCTGATTCTATCAGCCAGTTGATGTACTTTAAATCTCGTTTAACATATTGTAATTGCTGTCGGATACCTCTGCGTATATCTCGTTTGCTTTTGTTCTTTTTTTTGGCAATGTTCAAATATTGCTTCCTCGCTATTCTCCGATACATGCGCGGCATCACCAGTTCTGCTACCTGACATCCCCGCTCTATCATCCTTTCCAATTGACGGCGACCCTCATTTAATAATTTGATATCTGTTGGATATTCGATCTGTTGCTCTGACACTGTCGCATCTAACATGACTGTTCCTGATAGCCCATCAGATGACTTTCCTTTTACGCTCTCTGTATGCTCATTCAAGACATTGTTATTACTCTTTCCACCATTCCCATCCTGATCATCCTCACTGCGGGTATCCGCTGTTTTCTCTTCATTCGCTTTGATTAGTCCGGCTTCCTGCAAAATAATCTCATTCAATCTGGACATCACATCTATGCCTAATCTTTTTCTAATACTGACCATCAATGATGCATCAAAGGGAGCCTCCTGTTGAAAACTGCTTAAGCCTACAAAATATTGCAGATATATATTTTCCGTGATCTGCTCTACTACCTCCCGATCATCTATGTTAAGTATATGTTTGATGATCACTGCACCTATTACCATCCGGGCACTCAATGTTGGAGCACCGAAATCTGCCCGCATTTTTTTATAATACACGTCCGCCAGTTTGTCCCACGGAATCTTTGCAGCTAGTATAACCCATCGGTTTGTAGTGGATAATTGCTGCGAAAAAGGAGTTGAAAATCCTTCTAAGGTTAACTGTTTTGCAGGAGTGTAACGTATCATTGCTGCATGATTTTGAAGATGAATCTTTCAATATACAAACACTTCTACAGCAAAAAACAAGCCACATCATATTGATTAACAATGTTTTATTACTATATCAGCAGACCCTACTTAAATGGCAATTATGAAATGAGTTTTAGAAGATTGTGGTCATATCTGACCGTCTTTAACCAATATATTTCACCCCAACCTTGCGATAGCAAATCATTTTCCATCATGAAACTGAAGGTAATACTTTGATCATTATCCAGTATCTACAATTGAATATACTGTTTTTAAACGGATGAATAGATGTCGATAATAACCCGACGGAACGAGCTATCCGTCCTATAACCCTATTCAGAAAAACTCCATTTTTTCCAGTAATGAACATGGAGGGGAAAGGGCTGCATTGTTTTACTCCCTCGTAGAATACTGTAAGCTGAACGGTATTGATCCATTCGAGTACTTACCGCCAAACGGCATGAAAACTATTTTCAAATAACAGCATTCAGGAAAACCGGTATTCACCAACAAAAACGAATACCGTTTCCCATAAAAAAGGGCGTTTGCTACCAGCAAACGCCCTTTTCGTTTATTATTTCACCTGCCTTACCCTTTCTTCACCTTCATCACCTTCGCCTTCTTCCCCAGTTTCTCCACCTTCTCCGGCTTCAATGTACCCGCCAGTTTCAACGCACTATACGCATTCACCAAACCACCGGTAGCAGACAAATCTGCAAACGGTACCAGGATATTTCCCTGACCAGGTTTATTCACTTCTTTCGTTCCATCAGGCAACGGACCAGCTGATTTCAGCAATACATACTTAATCTGCTCCGCACTTAAATCAGGATAATAAGACCATACCAGCGCAGCCACACCCGCTACTACCGGGCATGCCATACTCGTACCACTCAAACTCCCATATTTATTTCCGCCAGGCAGGGTGGCATAGATCTGTACACCCGGTGCAAACAGATCCACCGTGCGCTTACCATAATTGGAAAAGCTCGCAACTTTCGCGCCTACCTTCCCATTGCTGCTGGCACCTACCGTAATGACGTTACTGGCCGTACCACCATTCAGGAAATCTGCATTCGGGTAGTTCTCCGCACTATCTACATTCTTGCCATCATTACCTGCCGCATGAATCAGCAGTACATTGTGCGCTGCCGCATACTTAAACGCGTCATCCACCCAATCCTTATGCGGAGAGAATGATTTACCAAAGCTCATATTGATGACACGCGCACCATTGTCCACCGCATAACGGATAGCCAGTGCCACGTCTTTATCACGCTCATCCCCATCGGGTACCGCTTTCACCGCCATGATCTTTACATTGTCGGCCACGCCATCCATACCTACACCGTTATTCCTGGCAGCAGCAATGATACCGGATACGTGGGTGCCATGGAAACCAAACTGACCCATTACGTCATTGTTACCGTAATACCGATCGTTGATATCGTTGATATTGTCACCTACGATCTCTGCCCGCTTCGCGTTGGGGGTGTAGTTATCAGAAATCTCCGCTTTCTTTCTCAGGTCTTCGATGTACTCTTCGAACTCAGGCTTGAAATCAGCATAACTGATGGCAGAATCACCTGTACTTTTGAACAGGCGGATCATAAAATTCTTCGCCACCATTACATCCTGGTCGGTAGTCTGGATGCTGTCCAGTTTCGGTACATCGTAATCATTCTTATCCAGGTACTTCGTGAGCAGGCTGCTGGCCCTGTTTACGTTGTCCTGCAGTTTCAGCATGGCTTTATAAGTGGTCTTACTTTCCGTAGAAGGTTTCGCAATTTTAGCGGATACTTTCTGCCAGTAAGCGTATTCTTTTGAGTTGTGGTCCAGTGCGGAATCCGGGTTCTTATATTTATCCTTTAAACGCACGTATTCGCGGGTAGCTTCGTCGGAGTCATCTTTCAGGCTACGGCCATCTTTACCTCCCAGGAAATTCCAGCCATGAACATCGTCCACATAGCCATTCTTATCATCATCGATCCCATTTCCCGGGATTTCTTTGGGGTTTGTCCATAAAATGGACTTCAGGTCCTCGTGCAGGGTATCGATACCAGAGTCGATCACGGCTACTACGAGTGGGGTGCTTTTCCTGCCTTTTAGCAGTTCTGCGTAGGCGCGCTGCACGCTGGTGCCGTATACGCTGTCTGCAGCATAGTCGAGCAGGTGCCAGTTCTTAGGTACTGCGTTCCCCTGAGCATAGGCTGAATTAGTTGTAAGTACAGTCATCATTGCAACACATCCTGCCATGACTGCCATTGCTCCGCTAGATTTCATTGGTCTGTTTTTTTTCACAATAAGCATACAATACGAATACCATAAATGGTTAAAGGTAAATTAAAGTGTAATGGACCAATATAAGACGAATTGGTGAAGGGGGAAAATAGAATATTATGATCTGCAGAATGATGGGGTAGATGGGGGGAAGTCCCTATACATAATAAAAATAAATCAAATATTATAAAATATTTTTCATTATCTGACGTTGTGCGCTCTTCTTTGGAAAGCAGCTACGGGCACAGCAATAAGGTGTTTTTTGGCCTAAACTGCTGAATTATAGGTGATGAAGTAGCACGAAAGTAGAATATGAAATTCCGGAAAAAAGTGTAATATTTAGAGCTGGAAGAATAATTAGGAGATTCTCCAATTATTTTTCTCATAAGCATGGTTTCCGTTTAACGAAAAAGCGAGGTTCTCTAACCTCGCTATTTTTACGCCAATTTTTCTGCTCAAATAAATGGCATGTCTCAATGCCTGGGTTGTCGAACCCTGATAACCTCTATAACGGTTCTATTACAAAATTATTTTATATCATTGCCCGTCTTTTACGCAGGTAAATACCTATGTGTCTTCACTTCGTCTATTCTTAGATATGTACATTATCTCATCACTAATAAGGCATTAGTATATCACTTCAATATCGATTGGATATAGAAGTGATATACTGGTGATATGTTGGTGTACTTATAATGTACTTAGGTAACAAAAGACGGAGCCTGTTCGGGGCGGCAAAAAAGGGGGGCGGATGGGATTTGATTTAATGTAAATACTCTTGCTGATTGAAGGATAGAGTTCGAATTAATGTAAAAACAGGCTCTGCCGGTACGGAAAGGGTATTTACTTTAAAAAACAAAAGTGGATTTGCTGGTAGGAGAATGGGGTTCGAATTAATGTAAAAAGAGGCTCTACCGGTACGGAAAGGGAATTTACTTTAAATACAAATGTGGATTTGCTGGAAAGAGGATGGACTTCACTTTAATATTAAACCTATTTGCCTTTAAGGAACTTAGCCTACCCGGATAAAGAATTTACTTCCTTTAAACAAAAGAATGTCACAAAAAAAGCGCATTCACCTTTCGGCAAATGCGCTTTACTTTATAAAACTCTTAAAACTTATTATATTATTAGCATCGATTATCAATCACCAACACCTAAAACAAGACAAGTTCCAATTGCGAATTAAACTTAATCCCCTCTGAATTGATTATCAATCATCAACAGACAAGTTCCAATTACGAATTAAACTTAATCCCCTCTGAATTGATTATCAATCACCGACAGGCAAGTTCCAATTACAAATCAAACTTAATCCCCTGTGCCAGCGGCAATTGGGTCGAATAGTTAATCGTATTCGTCTGCCTCCGCATATAAGCCTTCCATGCCTCTGAACCACTTTCCCTGCCACCACCAGTCTCTTTCTCACCACCAAATGCACCCCCGATTTCCGCACCAGAGGTACCAATATTCACATTAGCAATACCGCAGTCAGATCCCGCCTGGGAAAGGAATGCCTCCGCCTCGCGCAGGTTCAGGGTCATAATAGAAGAAGACAAGCCCTGCGGCACCCCGTTCTGTAAAGCTATCGCCTCCTCTATGGTCTTGTATTTCATCACATACAGGATCGGCGCAAAGGTCTCATGCTGTACGATTTTATAATGATTCTCCACCGCTGCAATACAAGGCTTTACATAACAACCGGAAGCATAATCGCCCCCGGATAATACGCCACCTTCTACCAGTATCTGCCCGCCCTCTTTCTGTACTTCTGCAATTGCATGTTCGTACATCTTCACCGCAGCTGTATCGATCAACGGGCCTACATGGTTATTTTCATCCAGGGGATTACCAATCTTCAACTGTCCGTAGGCTTTGACCAGTTTCGCCGTAAATGCATCATACACGCTTTCGTGAATAATGAGACGACGGGTGCTGGTACAACGCTGTCCGGCAGTACCTACCGCGCCAAATACACACCCGATCAGAGACATATCCAGGTCCGCATCTTTGGAAATGATGATCGCATTGTTGCCCCCCAGTTCCAGTAAGGAACGACCCAGGCGACCCGCGACTTCTGCCGCTACCGCCTTACCCATACGGGTAGAACCGGTTGCAGATACCAGTGGAACCCGGGGATCTGCGGCCAGCCATTCACCGGCATCCCGGTTGCCGACCAGCAGGCAACATACCCCTTCCGGTACATTATTCGCCTTTAACACCTCCTGCATAATCTGTTGACACGCGATAGCAGATAAAGGGGTCTTCTCTGATGGTTTCCAGATGCATACGTCGCCACATACCCATGCCAGCATGGAGTTCCAGCTCCATACCGCAACCGGGAAATTGAAGGCGGAAATAATTCCTGTGATACCCAGGGGATGCCACTGCTCATACATGCGGTGCCCCGGACGTTCTGAATGCATAGTGAGGCCGTGCAACTGACGGGAGAGTCCAACTGCAAAATCACAGATGTCGATCATCTCCTGTACTTCGCCATAACCTTCCTGCAGACTTTTACCCATTTCATAAGACACGAGCTTGCCCAGTGCCTGTTTATTTTTACGCAGTGCTTCTCCTACCTGTCTTACGACCTCGCCACGACGTGGCGCTGGCCACATACGCCATTCTTTGAAGGCAGCTGCGGCTGTTTCAACGATTGTATCATAGTTTGCACGACTGGCCGCAGTGACCTGTGCAATGTGTTTACCATCTACCGGGGAATGGGCGTCTATTACTGCGCCATCAGCTTTCAACCACTGGATGCCTGTGCTGACACCGCTGTTTTGGGATGAGATATGAAACTGGTTAAGAATGTCTTGTATCATGGTGCAAATATATGTTTTTAAGGAGCTGCGCGAAGCTGTTGCTCTTGAGTAGCTGAAATGTGTTATTAGGAAGCTGCGCCTGGTTATTGTTGTTCAGTTACTGGAAATGTACTATTAGGAAACTGCGCCAATCGCTCCCTGTTTTGGTGCAAATTGGAAATTACGCTTGAATAATCCCATTTACCTTGCTGTTCAGTTACTGGAAATGTACTACTAAGAAACTACGCGAATCACTCCCTGTTTTGGTGCAGATTTATAATTACGCTTGGTATAATCCCTTTTACCTTGCTGTTCAGCTGCGAGAAATGTACTACTAAGAAGCTACGCGAATCGCTCCGTGTTTTGGTGCAAATTTATAATTACGCTTGGCATAAAAGTCCATTTTACCTTTTTATATCTACTCTAAAATTAAATCCCTTTTACCGCTGCGTCTGCGAACTATACGTACTCTCAAAAATCCTGTCCGCATTCCCCGCCTCAAACCCTTCTCTTCTATGCTCTCTCTTAATCTCACTTAAAGGTAAATGCGCAAACTGTGGCAACACCCTTCTCTCCGCAAACTCCACATAAGACCCGGAGATCTCCTGTGTCACATTCCCTGCAAACTTTGCCGGGATCATCTTCGCCACCGTACTACTCTGTAATAACAAATGATCCGGGCTTTCCTTGATCTTTCCACCTGCGTCATTCAATTTAAACCCATTCCGTTCCAGGAATGCATTGAAATCTGCTACGGTATTATACCCTGCAGGCAGGTTCTGCAAACTGATGGTAAAATGATTCAGGTAATACCTGTTGTAGATCACCCAGGCAGCATATTCGCTCTCCGCTGCCAGCGCCTTGTAATCTGCCAGGGAAGGAGTTTTCCATAGCGCACTATGCAAAAACAGGTCTACCTCAGGGCCATTATCCAGGTCTAATTTTGTAACCGGGTCCACTTTCACTTCATCAGTATAACTGGTAATGATCCGCTGTGCATCCTCACTCAGATCCTGTACCCGCAGCTCACTGATAAAAATGCGGGGATACTTCGGTTCCGATGGTGCATACCAGTAAGCATCCAGTTTCTTTTCGCTGAAATGATATTGTGCCTGTTTCGTGTAACCGTAATGCAGGAAGATCTTCTCCAGGGATTGAATACCCAATTGAGGCACACCGATTGTCCGGAAGGCAATGTGATCATTTTCAATGTCATCTGCAATCTGAATGAGATCTTCATTGATCATTGCGGCGATAATGGCGGCGACGTCAGGAACACGCTCCTGATACCGTTGCATCAGGCCGTTCAGTACATAGTCTAACATAACTCAGGTTTAGTTTTGTGGAATCGGGGTAAAAGTAGGTTATTTTAGGAGCGAACGCCGCGGATGGGGCCGAAGCGTTCGCTTGTATTTTTTGTAAAACTTCAGGTAGCTGCAGAAATGTTCGCTTGTGACATTTGTGAAACTTCCCGTTAGATGGTCAGACGTTCGTTCATATCATTCGTCAAACTTCAGGGTAGATGCCGAACCGTTCGCTCATATCATTTGCCAAACTTCCCGTTAGATGGTCAGGCATTCGTTCATATTATTCGTCAAACTTCAGGGTAGATGCCGAACCGTTCGTTCATATCATTTGCCAAACTTCCCGTTAGATGTTCAGCCCTTCGCTCATATCACTCGCGCAACTTCCGCTCACCCACCACACCATTCACCTCCATCAATACTGTTCATTATCATTCGGGAAATCCTTCGCTTTCACATCATTAATATACTGCCTGGAAGCACCCAAAATCGTCTCGTACAAATTCAGATACCGGCGCAGGAACCTTGGCTTAAAATCCTTATTAATCCCCAGCAAATCATGCATCACCAGCACCTGCCCATCCACATACTTACCCGCCCCAATACCAATGATCGGGATCCTTACACTCTCCGCCACTCTCTTAGCCAGCATAGCAGGGATTTTCTCCAATACGATCGCAAAGCAGCCGGCTTCTTCCAGCAGTTTCGCATCGCGCAGTAGCTTTTCTGCCTCCGCATCATCCGTAGCGCGTACGGAATAAGTACCGAATTTATTAATCGACTGTGGTGTGAGCCCCAGGTGACCCATGACCGGCACACCGGCAGATATAATACGTTTTACAGATTCCAGTATCTCCTCACCACCTTCGATCTTTACACCATGTGCACTGGTTTCTTTCATGATGCGCACGGTAGACATCAGGGCTTCCTTGGAATTCCCCTGGTAAGTACCGAACGGCAGGTCTACGACTACAAAACAACGCTTGATAGCCCGTACTACCGATGCCGCATGATAAATCATATGGTCCAGGGTAATAGGCAGGGTAGTTTCATAACCAGCCATGACGTTTGCTGCGGAGTCGCCCACAAGCAATACATCCATCCCGGCATCATCAAAGATGCGGGCCATGGAAAAATCGTAGGCGGTGATCATTGAAATCTTTTCCCCTTCATCCTTCATCCGCTGAAGGATGTGCGTTGTGATCCGCTTAACTTCTTTGTGCGTAGACATCTCTTATCGTGTTGTTAAAAAAGGGTGGTAAGGTAGGGAAAATATTTAAATTGAAGTGATTTCTCCGTAAAGTGACTGGATCAGGCCGTCTGCCAGCCCGATTTTTGGTACAAAGATCTCTTCTGCATTCGCCCAGCGCATGATGTTCACATAGATCTGCAGGGCCGGCACAATCACATCTGCCCGGTCTTCCCTTAAATTATAGAGGTGGATTCTTTCTTCGACAGAGAAACTGCTGAATTCCTTGTAGTAATCCTTCAGCACGTCGAGGGTGAGAGGTTTCCCTTCCTTGCGTTTGGAAAGGGAAAATACCTTGTTGATATTACCGCCGGAACCGATCGCTGTAACAGGGCCAAGGCCTTTGAGCTGTTGCTTGATGATATCCTTCATGTTCTGCCAGTGAGCTTCAGGCACCTGTTGCTGGAGCAGGCGGATAGTACCGATATTGAAAGAAGTCTTGTGTACGAGTGTGTTCCTGTTGAAGATGGTGACCTCGGTACTACCACCACCTACATCTATATACATATAGGCGCGTGACTTGTCGAGACTCTCGGCTATGTGGCTTTCGTAGAGAAAAGAAGCCTCTTCCTGACCGGATATAATTTTGATGTCGATACCTGTTTCGCGTCTCACATCCTCAAGGATAGCGGTGGAATTGGCGGCATCGCGCATCGCGCTGGTGGCGCAGGCCTTCAGGTATTTTACTTCGTAAACTTCGAGGAGGAGTTTGTAAGCCTTGATTGTACTGACCAGGTGTTCTGCCCTTTTAGGAGAAATAGTGCCGGTGCTGAAAACGTCAATACCCAGCCTTAAAGGCACGCGCACCAGGTTGACTTTCGTAAAGTCCATACGTCCCTGACTGTTGGGCGATGCCTCTGAAATCAGTAACCGGGCGGCGTTAGAGCCTATGTCAATAGCAGCAAGCTTCATAATGGGCAAAGATACTTGTTTATCTTTTATACGTTTGATCAAATCATTCAAATCACCGGCGATGTATCAACCGCAATTTATTGGCCTTCGCATTTCATCAACAAAAAGCAGTTTAAAGCCGTTCTGCATTTCATCAAAGAAAACACGCTTCGCCTGCAATTCGGATTTAATCCGGGTAAAACCTGCTTTGATACAACTCCGGAGACGTGGCCTGTAAGCCAGGCCAGCTTAAAAAACTACCATCTATTTATACTGCTTCTCGTGCAAATACTTAAAGATCTCTATCTGTGACCTGATCTTCTTGCTCCCCTCATGCTTGTACTTATTATTCTGCTCATTGTCCAGTATCCTCGCTTTCACATTCCCACTGAGCTGGATCGCCAGGATATCTTTAATTTCCTGCTGGATAGCAGGATCAAATATCGGCACCGCTACTTCCACACGATGATCGAGATTACGCACCATCCAGTCGCAGGAGGAAATATATACCCCACCCCTGAAAACGAATGCCCTGGCATGTTCCAGGTATTCATCCACGATACTGATAGCTGTAATATCCTTCTTCCATTTCTTGTTTTCCGTATATGCACAACAGATACCCCTGATGATCATCTTCACATTCACGCCTACACGTGCAGCTTCGTACAGCAAATTGATCATCTGCGGATCTGAAAGAGAGTTCATCTTAATGATCATCTCTCCGCCACTCTTATTCTTTGCCAGCTTGATCTCTTTTTCAATCATCTTTATGAAGAATGATCGCATGCTGATAGGGCTTATGGCCAGTGTCTTACAGGCAGCAAGGATCTTCGGATCGTGCTTCGGACTTTCGAGATAGGAGAACACCCGGTTGATGTCTGCAAGGATGCTCCTGTTCGCCGTGAGCAACCAATGGTCGCCATATACGCGGGCTGTCTTTTCATTCAGGTTACCGGTAGCGACAAAGCCACACTGGATGGTCTTGGTACCGATCTTCTTTTTGATCACGCACATCTTGGCGTGCACTTTCAGACCCGGGATACCAATCAGCACTTTCACCCCTTCATCTTCCAGGCGGGTCTTCCATTCCAGGTTATCTGCCTCATTAAAGCGGGCACGTAATTCGAGCGATACCGTCACCTGTTTCCCATTGCGCACCGCGTTCACGAGGGCGTTCACGATCCTGGAATTACGGGCCAGCCGGTAAGCGGTGATCTTGATGCTCACCACATTCGGATCGATGGCGGCTTCACGCAGCAGGTCAATGATGGTATCGAAGGAGTGGTAAGGCGTGTGGAGCATTACATCCTGGCCCTGGATCACGTGCATCACGCTCGTAGCTTCGGCGAACAAAGGATGCACAAAGTTTTTGCGCAGTGAGCTGGTTTTCTCTGCAAATACGGCGTTCGGGAAATCCATAAAGTCCTTGAAATTATGGATCCGTGCACCGGGAATCAGGTTATCGCCAGGGGAGAGGCCCATACGGCGCATCAGGTATTCGAGCAGCAGGGGATCGATGTCCTTGTCATAAACAAAGCGAACCGGTTTCCCTTTACGACGGTCTTTCAGGCCTTTTTCGATCTGGTGAATGAGGCTGGTAGAGATGTCGTTATCAATATCCAGTTCCGCATCGCGGGTCACCTTGATGATGTGGGCGTTGAACTTGTCGTAGCCGAAATAAGTGAAGATATAAGGCAGGCAGAAGCGGATCACATCTTCGATGAGGATGATGTCTTTTTCGCCTTCTTTGGAGGGCATGATGATAAAGCGGGGGAGGACAATGGTGGGGATCTCTATCAGCGCAAATTTCTGCCTGACAGAGTTGTCCTGCCGGGCGAGAACGATCGCCAGGTAAATAGATTTATCGCGCAGTAATGGAAATTGCTGGATACTCTCGATCATCAAAGGGATGATGTTGGTACGCACTTCTTCATTAAAATAGCTGAGCACGAATTTCTGTTGTTCTTTGCTCAGGTTTTTTTCTGTACGGATAAAGATCTTTTGTTCTTTGAGTTCATCGACGATCCCATCCCAGATGCGGTCAAATTCACGTTGCTGGTCAATAACGAGATCATGGATATCATCAAGGATCTGTTCGGGGTTTTCTTCGAGGTGCATGCGGGCAGATTTGCCTACCTGGAGCATTCTGCGAAGGGTGGCTACGCGTACGCGGAAGAATTCATCCTGGTTATTCGAGTGAATACCGAGAAAACGGATCCGCTCATGTAATGGTACACTGGGGTCAGCTGCTTCCTGTAATACTCTGGCATTAAAGGCGAGCCAGCTTACATCCCGGGGTATCATTTTCTTTTTTTCTGGCGCATTTTTCTTGCTGTTCGTCTTTTTTTCCATCTCCGGATCTTGAGTAAAAGTATCTAAAGGCTCACTTTTGGACAATCGCATCTTAAAGGGCAAATTAACGGTGCAGGTTATATGATATATAACCATAATCACAACAATACCAGATTTTGAGGAAAATCCAATGTTAAATTTGTGATACTATACTTAAAGATAAGGAATTGAGCGTTAATATCTGCGAATGGCTGGAAGGCCTGCTGCGGGCCTTAAAAAACAAAACCGCTCAGACCAGGAGGCCTCAGCGGTCGTATGAATATCTTCCTTGAATTTTATTTGGTAGTGGCTTGTTGTTTGCCTTTATTATATACCGGCAATGCGACCAGGCTGGCAAAGCCAATCACAATCACCATCAGTGTCTGCGCCAGCCACACGATCCAGCCAAAGGCGTAGCCGGTGGTGGCATGGATACCGTATAAGATCAGCGTTTGCTGTACCAGGATCTGGTAAGCGCCGATACCGCCCTGGGTAGCGATCATCCCGATGCTACCAAAGCACAATACGGAAAGTGCCGCACCGATACCCAGTGAACGGGTTTCGTCCATACAGAGGAAACCGAGGTACATCATGGTGAAGTACAGCACCCATATAAACAGGGAATAGAAGATGAACCAGCCTTTTTTCTGCATTTTGCCGATGGAGAGCACCCCTTCCCATACGCCTCTGAAGATGGCCTTGACCTTATCACCGATTTTAGAACGGGCGATGAGGCGGAAAGCGATATAAGCCAGTACCACCAGCACGATGAGAATGCCTGCCAGGATCCAGGTGCGGTTACCGCCGGCTTTCGCCTGTAAAGGTTCCCAGATGTTCCGGGTAAAGAAGATCCCGACAATATCCAGCTGTAATACGACGGTAATGAGCATGAGGAGCATGAGCACCAGCATATCCACGGCTCTTTCGGCGATCATGGTACCTACCAGTTTCTCCGCAGGGATATTCTCGTAGCGGGCCACGAGGCCGCAACGGGTCACTTCTCCCAGGCGGGGGATGGCAAGGTTAGCCAGGTAACCGACCATTACTGCGAAGAAAGTATTCAGGGTACTGGGATGATAGCCCAGTGGTTCCATGAGTAATTTCCAGCGTACGGCACGATACCAGTGGCTTGCAATACCTACGAAAATAACGGGGATGATAAGCCAATAATTGGCTCTGCGGAAGCTACTGATGATATCTTCCTTTTCCTGTGCAGTTAGATTGTGCGTAACCAACCAGATCAAACCTAAACCTATCGCTAAAAATATTGAGAAATTGATAATAGTTCTGAGCGATTTGGGCATAGAAGGTCTGATTTAGGGGGTTTCAGCTTACAATTTATTATTTTCTTTCGGAAAAACAGCGATAGGTGTATGTTTTTTCGCGGCTTCGAAATCCATTGTACAATAGGAGATGATGATGACAACATCACCTACGGCACAGAGGCGGGCAGCCGGGCCATTCATACATATCAGGCCTGAACCTCTTTTGCCTTTAATAACATAGGTCTCCAGGCGTTCGCCATTATTCACGTTTACTACCTGTACCTTTTCGTATTCGATCAGGCCAGCCGCGTCCATCAGATCTTCGTCGATCGTGATGCTACCAACATATTGTAAGTTGGCTTCCGTGATAACTGCGCGGTGTATTTTACACTTTAATACTTCAATCTGCATAACGTAATTCTGCGTGCGGCTGCAAAGTTACGGATAAATAAATGAATGTGACAAAAGGTGATCAGTCTCATGTAAAGGGCTGACCTAATTTAAAAGGCGCGGGCCATTCGGTCCGCGCCTTTTAAAAATCTACAATAGCATGTTATCAATCAAGCGCACGCCACTACTCACTTCTTTTGCGGCTACGACCGCGTACAAAGGCGTGACGCCGGCGTTCTCCGGGAATATGACTGAGCCATCTTCCAGGATGCTGATCAGTTCTACATAATCCACTTCAAATCCATTGGCTGTCAGTTCCTTCACTGCATTTTCCTTCAGCGTTTTCAGGTTCTCTTTTTGATACTGGCGCTTTATTTCAGACAAGCCTTTATATAAATGCAGGGCATTGATACGTTCGGTCGCATTCAGTCTCAGGTTACGACTACTCATGGCCAGCCCGTCATTTCCGCGCACGGTAGGGCACATGACCAGTTCCACATGCGACTGGATGATTTTGAGCAGGCGGTTTATCACCAAACATTGCTGCAGATCTTTCTGGCCCATAAACAGCTTATCGGGCTGCACCAGGGTCAGCAAACGGTGTACTACCTGGCCCACGCCCTGGAAATGCCCGGGTCTTGCTGCGCCTTCCAGCACTGTTTCCAGGCTGCCGAAGTCATAATGCATTTTGGCAGTCAGGCCATCCGGGTACATTTCCTGCACAGATGGCAGGAACAATACATCACAGCCTGCCTCCGTCAGCATTTGAACATCCTGGTCGATGGTAACCGGGTATTTTTCGAAATCTTTCGGATCATTGAACTGCGTGGGATTTACAAAGATGCTGCAAACCACCAGGTCAGAATTTTCTTTTGCCGCGTTGATCAGGGAAATATGTCCCTGGTGCAAAGCGCCCATAGTTGGCACAAAACCAATGTGTTTCCCCTCGTTCCGGGCTGTCGTTAAATGCCGTTCCAATTCTTCTTTTCTCTTGAATAAATACATAATTTATTGCTTAAAAGGATGTTAAAAGTGCCAATTTGTCTTTTGTTCCGGTAAAAATCCGTAATTTTGCAAACCAAATTTAAATTTACTGGATTAATATCAGCATTAGATGTCCACAAAGAAACGAATTCTTTTTATTGCTCAGGAGATGTCGCCTTATCTGGAACTGACAGATTATGCGGCTATGGTCAATAAAATGGCAATTAAGTCCAATGAGTCAGGACTGGAAGTGCGGGTGATCATGCCCCGTTTTGGCATTATCAATGAGAGAAGGCACCGGTTGCACGAGGTGGTACGATTGTCAGGCATTAACATCGTGATTGAAGGAGATGATTACCCGTTGATTATCAAGGTGGCGTCGTTGCCTAATGCCCGTTTGCAGGTGTATTTCCTTGACAACGAGGACTACTTTAAGCGAAAAGCGTTATTTACGGACGAGAATGACCAGTTCTATGATGATAACGCGGCGCGTGCTGTATTTTTCTGTAAAGGGGCATTAGAAACGGTGAAAAAGTTCGGTTGGCCTCCTGACATCATCCACTGTAGTGGTTGGATGACTTCCCTGATTCCCTTGTACCTGAAAACGGCTTACAAAAAGGAACCAGTATTTGCACATTCCAAGGTAGTATACTCTTTAGAGCCTAATTCCTTCACTGAGAACCTGGGTGCCGGCTTTGTTAAAAAGGCGACCATCAGCAACCAGATCAAGGATAAGGACATTGAATTGTATAAGGAAGGTACCAACACCGCCCTGAACAAGGGAGCTGCTAAATATGCGGATGCGGTGGTAATGGCCGGCGAAATGGCAGATACGAAAGTGGTAGATGAACTGAAAGCTGATAAAGCGAAGATCGTGCTGCCCTACAAGAATGAAAATGAAGATTTGGCTGATTATCTGCAACTGTATTCACAGTTGCTGGGTAAATAAGGCAAAACTTTTACCTTATAAAAAGGATGCATCACGTGGTGCATCCTTTTTTTTATTTATGACAAATCATTTTCACCTACCTTTGCGTTTCAAATTCCTAACTCCGCTATTTTAACCCGCTTTAACGAATATTTTCCCTATTAAATCGCTGGAATATAGTTAGATTACTTATTTTTGCCCCAGTTTACCATTAGGCATACCACCAAATGACTAAAATATGGTAAATTGTACTAGATTTACTAATCTTAAAGCCGAAATTCAATTATTTTATGCCTTATTTATTTACCTCCGAATCAGTATCCGAAGGACATCCGGATAAAGTAGCCGATCAGATATCAGATGCATTGATTGATAATTTCTTAGCCTATGATGCAACTTCCAAAGTTGCTTGTGAAACATTGGTGACTACCGGTCAGGTGGTGCTGGCTGGAGAAGTTAAATCCGAAGCTTACCTGGATGTGCAGGAAATTGCGCGTGAGGTAATTCGCAAGATAGGGTATACCAAAAGTGAATACATGTTCGAGGCTAACTCCTGCGGTATCTTTTCTGCTATTCATGAGCAGTCTCCGGATATCAACCAGGGTGTGGAGCGCAAGAGCCCGGAAGAGCAGGGTGCAGGCGACCAGGGTATGATGTTTGGTTACGCTACCAAAGAGACTGAAAACTATATGCCGCTGGCACTGGATCTGGCACATAAACTGCTGATCGAACTGGCTGCGATCCGTCGCGAAAACAAAGAAATCACTTACCTGCGTCCGGATGCAAAGTCACAGGTAACCATCGAATATTCTGATGATAATCAGCCTATCCGTATCGACACTATCGTGATCTCTACACAGCACGATGATTTCGCTGCAGAAGATAAGATGCTGGCTAAGATCAAGGAAGATATGATCAACATCGTTGTTCCCCGTGTAAAGGCACAGCTGAAGCCAGCACTGCAGGCACTGTTCAACGACAAGATCACTTACCACATCAACCCAACCGGTAAATTCGTGATCGGTGGTCCTCATGGAGATACTGGTCTGACAGGCCGTAAGATCATCGTAGATACTTATGGTGGTAAAGGAGCACACGGTGGTGGTGCGTTCTCTGGTAAAGATCCTTCCAAGGTAGACCGTTCAGCTGCTTATGCGACCCGTCACATTGCGAAGAACCTGGTTGCTGCAGGTGTAGCTGATGAAGTACTGGTACAGGTATCTTATGCGATCGGTGTGGCTAAGCCTTGTGGTTTATTCATCGATACACGTGGTACTGCCAAAGTAAATATGAAGGATGGTGAGATTGCACGTAAAGTAGAAGAGATCTTCGACTTGCGTCCTTATGCGATCGAGCAACGTTTGAAACTGCGTAACCCGATCTATAGCGATACAGCTGCTTATGGTCATATGGGCCGTGAGAGCAAGGTTGTAACCAAGGTATTCAACAAGGGTAAGAAGCATGAGAAGAGTGTGGAAGTGGAGTTGTTCACCTGGGAGAAACTGGATTATGTAGAAAAAGTGAAAGCAGCGTTTGGTCTGTAATTAGCTTGTAGATATTGATAAAAAACCCGCTTTTGCCGATGGCAAAAGCGGGTTTTTTATGGCGGCTAGGTTACCAATGTCATGCTGATAAGGGCAGGTGCGGGCCGATGTATTTGTTGAATGCCTTGAGAGGATTTCTTATTAAAAAGTAATAAGTAAGATGATATATTTTAAACGAGTCGCCGGTTAAAGCAAGCGCCAGTTTAGGATGCCCCTGGCGATAGCGGCGCTCTAAAACAAATACTGCCTTTATTTCAGTCCAGTCATAATAGTCATTATTGATCCGGATACCCTCGTCTTTGATCACAATTTTATGCCAGCCAAAGATGGAGGATAGGGTCTTATGAAACCCCTTTATCCAGGCTGCTAACAGGCTACACAAGATCAAAAGAAGGACTAGCAGCCATATCATCGGGTCAATAATGAAGCAGATAGCCATAAGCCACCATAGTAGCCGCACATTTATTAAATGCCGAAACACCTTTTTCCCAGGTTTATATTTCCCGTTGTTTACAATCTCCCGTATGTCCCTGGGACCATAGGAGGATGGGATACTTTCCTGGTAAAGTTTATCGTATAATCTCTTATTGGGCTTTGCTGCTATTACTGGGTCAATGAGTAGGTATGGGGCCATGTAAGTATCGAATTCCTGGCGCCATTTCTGCTTCCATCCTTCATAGTAAAAGAGTTTATACACCTTGAAGCCTCTTCCCTTTACAATAAGCACTAATTTATTCATTTCCCGGCTGTTACGACGTGCACGATGCCGGATTAGGAAAACATGTTGCAATTGCTCCCATGAATATGTATCATTTTCTATCACCAATCCATCTGCAAACATCCTGATCATATGCCTGGCAAAGAGCCGGAAATTTATCTTCGGGATTTTCAATATTGCGATGATGAGGGCTAAACAGAGAAGGCCAAAGTACCATTTTATCATAATTGTCGAGAGACCCAGTACTAACAGGATAAACCCATCAGCCATAGAAGCTATAGATTTAAGCTGCCCCTGCCAGGTATCTGTAAAAGTCTTCTCTCCGGCAGGCAGCGGGAAGTTACCGTCATTCCTGATTTCCCAGGCATCGTCAAAGTCTCCAACCAGGTCTTTGAGACCGGGTCTCTTCAACAACGCAGCTTTGTACAGCTGATCAAATGATTCTACATCTTGCATTGCATGGTTTCATAGGTAGATGAGCGTGATAGGTTGGCATAACTCATCATGGATAATAATTCTCAAACGCTTGTAATGTACAAATTACCACGTTTAAAAACCAACGCTATTTTATCCTGCATTGTCAAATTCCTCCCAGATCAATTCTCTGTTTACAAAAGCCGCAGCTGCCAATCCCCCTGCTACTGCATTGGCCACCCCACGCATCATGCTGCAATTATCACCTGCAGCATACACACCTTCTACAGACGTCTTTCCAAAATCACCCACCTGGATATATCCTGTCTCCGTGAGCGCACAACCCAATTGCGCAGGGATCTCACTGTGCTGAACAAACGGTAAACGTGCATATAAGGCTTTTAACGGCACTTTTGTGCCGTCGCTTAACTCCACCTCGCTTAGGTGTCCGTTCTCGTGAATAATGCCCTTTACAGGCGTTTCTATGATTTGGATGTTTTTCCGCCTGATTTGCGCCTGCATTTCATCGCTGAGGGTGGCAGGGCCATTCGTAAATAGGGTCAGATCTTTTGTCCAGTGTTGTATCAGTTTCACGGTTTCAAAGCCGCCCTCGCCGTTGCCTAAGATGCCTGTAGGCTGATTCGCCACTTCGTACCCATGACAATAAGGGCAGTGGATCACAGAGATCCCCCAGCATTCTGCCACACCCGGGATCTCTGGCAGGAGGTCTTTGATACCGGTGGTAATAATGAGTTTTTTTGTGGTGAATATTTCACCTGCTGCAGTTGTGATGGAAAAACCAAGACTGTTTTTTTCTGCACTTATAGCCATGCCTTGCCGTAATTGTACGGTAGTATATGCTTTGAGTTGTTCGCGTGCAATTTTCGCGATGGCTGCGGGGGTTTCACCATCTCTCGTTAAGAAATTGTGTGAATGCGGGGTTTGTGCATTACAGGGTTTGCCGCTATCAATGATCAATACATTCCTGCGTGCGCGGCCCAGGGTCATGCCTGCCTGTAATCCGGCGTAACTACCTCCGACGATGATGACTTCGAAATCCATATTTATCATTTTGAACAAATGTAAATAGGTTAACTTTACGATGGTAGAGAACTACCCTCTATGGAAGTGTTTGATAATAATTCAAAATAATGTTGATATGGTTTGTCCCGGTGAAAAGATTTATGATTGCAGGCGCCAGTTGCTGGCGATACAGGATACACTGGATATCCTGGGTGGGAAGTGGAAGGTAACTATTTTAGGTTGCCTGGCGATGGGAGGGAAGCGGTTCATGGATCTGCAAAGAGAGCTGGCGGGAATAGGCCCGAAAATGCTGTCGAAAGAACTACATGAACTGGAGATGAACGGTCTGATTAAAAAGAATGAGGAAGGAAAGTATGAGATGACATCGTATAGTGATTCCCTGAAGCCGGTGATAGAAGTGTTAGCAGCGTGGGGCGCACAGCACCGGGTGAAGGTCATGTCCATGCAGTAAATAATAATTCATACCTTTAAGTAGATTTATTAAAATTTATGAGCCTGGTAAAAAACGCATTTTACAGTGCTGCGCAGCTGTTGCCCCTTGCCGTATTGAAACAAAGACGTGCCGGTAGTTTATTGCTCCCTTATCATCACCTGGTGAGCGATTCCCCGGTTCCGCATATCAGGCATCTCTATCCCTGGAAAGGCACAAAGGATTTTGAAAAAGATCTCGATTACTTACTCAGGCGTTTCAAAGCAGTCACACTACAGGATGTTATTCAATCTTTAAGAACAGGGCAATCACTTCCGGCTGGCTCTTTCCTGCTTACCTTCGATGATGGCTTACGCGAGATCAAGGACATCGTTGCGCCCATGCTTCTCCGCAAAGGTGCGCCGGCAGCGTTTTTCCTAAACAGCGCATTTCTTGATAATAAGAACCTCTTTTATAAATTCAAGCTCAGCCTGATCATTGAGAGTTTGCAATCAGGTAATCATTCCAGGGCAACACTCGATCGGCTATACGCTTTCCTGCAGGCAGATGAATCAACAGTTATTGCTGCTCTTAAAAACATCACTTACACCACCAGGGGGCAGGCAGACGAGGTAGCAGGTATTTTGGGTATTTCCTTTGCGCAGTATTTGTCTGACGTCAAACCATTCCTCACAATGGATGAAGTGGGAACCCTATTGCAACAGGGCTTTGCCATTGGCGGTCATAGTATTGATCATCCGTATTATAAGCAGCTTACACTGGAAGAACAACTGTTCCAGACCAGGCAATCTGTAGACTTCCTCGTACAGCATTTCAACCTGCCTTACCGGGCCTTTGCATTTCCACATACAGATGCAGGGGTGAGTAAGATCTTCTTCAATACATTGTTAGAAGGGCCTGAGCCGCTGGATGTGATTTTTGGAACAGCGAACCAGCGTAAGGATTTCAACCCGAAAATACTGCATCGTTTTAATTGTGAAAGGCCTTCTGTAAGCATCAATGCAGCCGTGAAGGGGATCCTGTTGCTGAATAAAATTCAGCAAATGACGAACAAGGATGAGATCAGTCGATAGCAGTCAGCAAAGCTATTACATCATTTCTATTCTCATCTCCAAAACCTTTGAACCTTCTTAATACATTCCCTTTATCATCTGCCAAAACCACGGTGGGTATAGCGCCTAAATTGTAATACCCTTCGACTGCATCCATCTGCATAGAATCAACCCGCAACTGGCGCCAGGGCATCTTTTCCATCAATAATGCTTTGCCCCAGTCAGCATCCTTCTTATCGATGCTTACGCTCACCATATTCAAATTTTGATGATCCCCTGTTTCATTGTAGATGGACTTAAATTGCGGTATATCTTCTCTGCAGGCATGACACCAACTCGCCCAGAAAATGATCAGGTTATATTTCTTCCCGGGCAGGATCACTGGTTGCAAACCATAATAGGGCGTGAGCAGATTAAAGTTCGTCACCTTATCATAATGATCGGGGCGCAGGGCCAGCATCTGGCGGATCTTCTTCGCACCTGCGCTATGTGCTACCTCACTGCTGAAGTTCCCCAGCAAGATGCGCAGCTCTTCATTCCGGAAGGCATAGATACAAGCGCTGATCCTGTCTAATATATAATAGGAGTGAGGGTTTTCTTTTACCCTGTTATTGATGTAATTAAAATACCTGCTGCGCTTTGCAGTATCCTGTTCGTCCTGGAATCCCAGTGTCAGGTATTTTGTCATCAATGCATTTTCGGGGCCACTATTAACGGTGATATGGCCTCTCAATTCGCCTTCGAGGAGCGTTACTCCGGGTTCAGTGAAGAAGTTAGGAATGACATCTGCATACGTAAATCCGTTCCCTATTATAGCTGCGATGAAAGGCACAAAATTTTTATCAGGATGGATTACAAACTCGAAGCGGTCATCTTTCACCAGGGCCGAATCCAGGGGGTGATCAAAATCGTGTATGCTATATAAGTAAATTTTATCTCTATGCAATTTTGTAATGTGTCCACGAATGGTAATGGTATGATCAGTGGGTTTGCATGAATTAATAAAAAGGAAAACAAAACATGCAAGAATTGTGTTTAGGTTAAGGTAGCAATTCATGTCATTAAATTATGAATTACCTAAATCATATCCTACATCGAAAGTGTTAAAATGGGCCCTATAACAGACCTAATTGTGAACAATTGCTAAGGCAGAATTGAATGGAAAAAAATAGAGGGGAAAATAGTGACATATATTGTTTTTTGTCAGCAGGTTACGTATATTTAAAAATTATAGATTATTTAATACTTTATATTTGTTTTTTTTATTAAAAAACGAATTTGTGTCCTATTTTTGCCCGGAACGATTGAGACACATCTTATCGATTCAAAGTATTAATTAAAAAATGTCGGCTATTGTAAAACGCTACTAAATTTTAACCAAACGTGAAGAACCTACCTATCGTCAGGCTACTGATATGTACCTGTCTGTCATTAATTGCATTACTGTATCCCTATGTAATGAAAGCCCAGGGGGATCAGACTGCGATCACTGTAAAACTTGCCACCGGCCAAACCACAGGCGCCTGGCTGCATTTACCGGATGATTATAATAGTACTTCGACCACTTACCCACTGCTCATTTTCCTGCACGGCGTAGGAGAGGGTGGTACTGATGTCAATGCTGTACTGGCACACGGTGTACCAAAGATGATTGCCAACGGTGCAAAGATGCAGTATACCGTGAATGGCAAGTTGTTTAAGTTTATCGTGGTATCTCCGCAAATCCCCAATGGATGGGCCAGCGAAACCATGGTGCAAAATGTACTGAATGATATCAAATCGAGGTACAGAGTGGATGCATCCCGTATTTATCTGACCGGGCTCAGTGCCGGTGGTTATGGTGTACTAAACTACATCGCTTCCGGAACGACCTATTCAGATAACCTGGCTGCCATCGTACCCGTATCTTCAGCTGCCATTGACGCCAATAAATTCGCAGGCCTGTGCAACGTTGCCAGCAGCAAACTTGCTGTATGGATGCTTTGTGGCACCAGCGATAGCTTTATTGGCAACCAGCGCGATTATATTGCTGATATGAAGGCCTGTAATCCTGCTATCACACCTATTGCTACTGAATATAGCGGAGGCACGCATAGTGACGATGTATGGGATAAGGCTTACGATCCTAATCACACTTACCAGAATCCTAATATTTATGAATGGATGCTTCAATACAGCCGCAACGCATCCGCTACCATATCCGTTCCGGTGGCTGCCGTAGCGTCTTCCAGCCTGACCATAACCTTACCAACCAATAGCGTGACACTAGATGGTTCCTCTTCTACAGGAACTATTACTACATATGCATGGACGCAAACATCTGGTCCTTCTACTGCGACCCTGGGCAGCACCGCCACTTCAAAAGCCACTGCCAGCAACCTTGTAGCGGGCACCTATGTATTTACACTGACTGTATCAAACGCCGCAGGGAGTAGTACAAAGACTGTGACCGTGACCGTAAATGCCGCAACTGTAGCCGCTCCTGTGGCAGCCGTTGCGTCTTCCAGTATCGCTGTTACACTTCCTGCTAATACAGCTGCCTTAGATGGTTCTTCATCTACAGGCACCATCACCAGTTATACCTGGGCACAAACTTCCGGGCCTTCTACCGCGGCACTCAGTAGCAGTAGTACCGCGAAAGCCACTGCCAGCAGTCTTGTAGCGGGTACGTATGTATTTACACTGACTGTATCAAACGCCGCAGGGAGTAGCACAAAGGCGTCGACGGTAACCGTGAATACCGCAACTGTAGCCGCTCCCGTGGCAGCCGTTGCGTCTTCCAGTATCGCTGTTACACTTCCTGCTAATACAGCTACCTTAGATGGTTCTTTATCTACAGGCACCATTACCAGCTATACCTGGGCACAAACTTCCGGGCCTTCTACTGCATCACTTAGCAGCACGAGTACCGCGAAAGTCACTGCCAGCAGTCTTGTAGCAGGTACGTATGTGTTTACACTGACTGTAAAAAACGCAACGGGCAGCAGCAGCAAAACTGTTACCGTAGTAGTGAGTGCAGCCACCGGCGGTAAAACGGCCTGCGCAGGCTGTAAATTCCTGATCACACCAGGTACCGATGGCGGCGCATATATCAATGGTACTAACCTTGGCGTACAACCCGGTGATACAGTATGTATCCAGTCTGGCAGCTACGATTATATCCAGTTCTTCAACATCACCGGTACTACCGCCAAACCAATCGTATTCATCAACTGCGGAGGCCAGGTAAAGATCGGGAACGGCGGCAGCTATGGCTTCGTATTCAACAACGCGAAATACTTTAAAGTAACAGGTACCGGCAGCACCGATACCTATGGCTTCAGTGTAGACGGGGTGACCAAAAAGTTAAACGTAGGACTGGGTATCAGTAAAGGTTGTACCGATTACGAAGCAGATCACTTCGAGATCACCGGCTCCGAAGTAGGGGTGATGGCCAAAGTAAACCCGGATTGTGATCCCGCGAACCAGTATCCTACCTTCGCTATCAGGAATGTAAAACTGCACGACCTTTATATACACGACGTAACCGGTGAAGGGATGTACATTGGGAACACCGCGCCAAACGGTGAAACAGCGACCTGTAATGGCGTCTCTACCACCTTACTGCCTCCACGCATTTACAACCTGAAAATCTACAACGTGACCACTGCCAACACCGGCTGGGATGGCATCCAGGTAGCATCCGCTCCTGAAAACGTAGAGATCTATAATAACAAGGTATCTAACTATGGCGTGGAGAATAAAGGTAGTCAGCAGGCAGGGATCATCCTGGGTGGCGAATCCAATGGTAAGGTATATAACAATACCGTAATCAAGGGAACCGGTAATGGGATCGAAGTATTCGGTACTGGTCTGAACTACGTGTATAATAATATTCTCAGCGATTGCGGTATAGATGGTACGAGCATTGGTCAGGATGCGATCTTCATCGATGACCGTCCGACCAAACAAAACTACAAGGCCCTGCAGGTATATGTGATGAATAATACCATCGTCAACTCTGGCAGAGATGCTATCCGCATGCAAAATACAAATGGCACGGATGGTAGCGGCAACCTCTTTATCAATAACCTTGCTGTGAAACCCGGTTCACTGGCCGCCAGGGGCTCACTGGCCTACCTCACCATTCAATCCGGTATCGCTTATACAGGGTCTAATAACCTGAATTATCCTGATCCCGCAACGGTGAAGTTCGTAGATGTGACGAACAAAAACTTCCACCTGGCAGCAGGTTCGCCTGCCATCGACCAGGGCAAAGATCTGGGTGCCTATTTCAAAACTGATATAGATGGTAACGCCCGCCCGCAGGGAAGTGCATTTGATGCAGGTGCCGATGAATATGCATCCGGTACTGCTGCAAACCTTGCGCCGACTGCCAATGCAGGTACTGACCAGGCAATTACTTTGCCCCTTACAACCGTTACACTGAACGGTACCGGATCTACCGATAGTGATGGTACCATTAATTCTTACAAATGGGTACAGGCTTCCGGTCCGGTTACGGCTACTTTCAGCAGCGCCACGGTGGCATCGCCCGTGTTGACGAACCTGACCGCTGCAGGTACTTATGTATTCACCCTGACAGTAACCGATAACGGTGGCGCGACTGCTACCGACCAGGTGAGCATCACCGTGAAAGCAGCGAATGTTGCACCCACCGCGAATGCCGGTACTGACCAGACCATCACACTGCCTACTACTTCAGCTACCTTGAACGGTACAGGCTCCAAAGACAGCGATGGTACGATCGCTGCCTACAAATGGGTACAATCTTCAGGTCCTGTCACCGCGACAATCAGTAGTGCGACCATCGCATCTCCTGCGATTAGCAACCTCACCACCGCTGGCACTTATATATTCGCACTGACAGTAACCGATAACGGTGGCGCGACCGGTACTGATAATATTACCATCACCGTAAAAGCAGCAACTACTACAAACGTAGCGCCTACAGCCAATGCCGGTACCGACCAGGCCATCCAGCTGCCTGTAACTACGGTAACCCTGAACGGTACAGGTTCCAAAGACAGCGATGGTACGATCGCTGCCTACAAATGGGTACAGGCTTCAGGTCCTGTCGCCGCGACAATCAGTAGTGCGACCATCGCATCTCCTGCGATTAGCAACCTCACCACCGCAGGCACTTATATATTCACACTGACAGTAACTGATAACGGTGGCGCGACTGCTACCGACCAGGTGAGCATCACTGTGAAAGCAGCGAATGTTGCACCCACCGCGAATGCCGGTACTGACCAGACCATCACACTGCCTACTACTTCAGTTACCCTGAACGGTACAGGCTCCAAAGACAGCGATGGTACGATCGCTGCCTACAAATGGGTACAGGCTTCAGGTCCTGTCGCCGCGACAATCAGTAGTGCGACCATCGCATCTCCTGCGATTAGCAACCTCACCACCGCGGGCACTTATGTATTCACACTGACAGTAACCGATAACGGTGGCGCGACTGCTACCGACCAGGTAAGCATTACCGTGACTGCAGCTGCTGTCAATAAAGCGCCGACTGCAAACGCTGGTGCAGACCAGAGCATTACACTACCTACATCAACGGTGACACTGAATGGTACAGGTAGTACGGACAGCGACGGTACGATCTCTGCCTACAAATGGGTACAGGCTTCAGGTCCTGTCACCGCGACAATCAGTAGTGCGACCATCGCATCTCCTGCGATTAGCAACCTCACCACCGCGGGCACTTATGTATTCACACTGACAGTAACCGATAACGGTGGCGCAACTGCTACCGACCAGGTAAGCATCACCGTGACTGCCGCTGCTGCTAATAAAGCGCCTGTAGCTGTAGCAGGTAGCGATATCACCATTACGATGCCGAAGAACTCAACTACCGTAGATGGTGCTGGTTCAAGCGACAGCGATGGATCTATCGTCTCTTATAAATGGACACAGATCTCCGGTCCGGGTACTGCATCACTGCCTGCTGCTACTTCAGCAAAGACAGATGTGAACCAGCTCTCTTATGTAGGTACTTATGTATTCAGACTGACTGTGACCGATAATAATGGTGCAACTGCAACGGATGATATCAATGTAATTGTGAAAGCTGCTGCCGGTAATAATCTTGTCGCCAATGCCGGTGCAGACCAGGGCATTACTTTACCGACCGTAAATACTGTAACACTCAATGGTACAGGTTCTACATCCAGCAATTATATCTCAATTTATAAATGGGAACTGGTAAGCGGTCCTGCTGCCGGAGCAACAATTCTGAATCCGGCTTCGCAAACACCGGTGGTTACATTCACCCTGACAGGTACTTATGTTTTTCGACTCACGGTTACGGATACATATGGCGTTACAGCCACCGATGAAGTAACGGTGGTAGTCAGTGGCAAGTCAGCAACAGTTAATGACAGCGAAGTCACCATACAGGTGTATCCCAATCCCGCCAGTAGT
Organism: Chitinophaga sancti; assembly: GCF_034424315.1. Taxonomy (GTDB): domain Bacteria; phylum Bacteroidota; class Bacteroidia; order Chitinophagales; family Chitinophagaceae; genus Chitinophaga; species Chitinophaga sancti. The sequence goes on along the minus strand of NZ_CP139972.1, from coordinate 1,034,010 downwards.
TCTCTCAACCTGAAGCTGGTCGTGAAAGAAGCAGCTAATCTTGTAGTAAGAATATTCAATAGCAGTGGTTATATCAGGGATACGTATTACATGGGTAATACTAATTCGGTAATGAAGACTTTTGATGTAAGTCGTCTTTCTGCCGGATTGTATATTCTTGAAATAACGGATGGTAAGTCCATGAAACTGACCAGCAAGTTTATGAAAGTGAATTAAAAGTGAAAAGGGCCTGCGGAAACAACTGCAGGCCTTTTTTTTATAAAAGTTGGGTTCATTCCACAGGGGGATTCCCTGTTTCACGAATGTTTTTTATCAAAATGGGATTCGATTCTGTTAGAACTCATTTCATAATTACTATTTATGTATTGATTATCAGCTGAAAATACCTATTTATGAACTGAGTGCTAGTTACTTCCCTTTTTCAATAATGTTTTTTATCAAAATGGATTTGCATTCCCTTTGAAAAGGGGCCCCCTCGTTGAAGAATGCCCCTTTATTATGAATTCCTGATTAGCACTCATTTCATAAATTAATAATCAATAATTATGAATTGAGTTCCAGAATAGACCGCTTTCCATCGGGAAATATCCTCTTCCTACTACTTCTTGTATTGCAACATCCACTCGTAAATATTCATCCCATATTGCCTATTACTGGTATCATACAATGCTTTCCATGTATGATGTGCAAACCCATCCAATATCGTGAGTTTTGCCAGGTTAGGCTTATATGAATTGGTACTATCTTTATACCGCTCACACTCTTCCAGGAAATGCGGTTCATCTGTTCCCGCCATGTACCAGGTAGGAATATTCGCATCCGCTACCAGTTTAAAGCGCTTCATATTCGGCTCATCGATCGTTGCTACCGACATGGGAACAGCTGCTGCAATCCGGTTTGACAATGCCGCATTATCCGTCATTGCCATCACGGTAGCCCAGCCACCTGCACTATATCCGGTCAGGTAGATCCGGGAACGGTCTACACGATAACGTTTTTCCACATCATCCAGCAGGCGTTTAATCTCTGCTGGCTTCAGCCCCCAGCTGGGGGCCTGGGGGGCAATAACAATGAATTTATATAGTTTACCATCAACGGGATTTACAGCTTCTATCCTCTCTCCATTATTGATCCAGTAGGGAATACCCTCCAGGTATAACTTAGACAGATCATGGCCCGATTTACTCTTACCATGGAGGAAAACAATCAGGGGGTATTCCTTTTTTGATTTACTATAATCGTCGGGGAGTTGCACCAATGCACCTATCTTACTCCAGGGATTAACAGGAATCAATATACTGTCCATATGATGTTGCGCAAATGAGTTCACTGTTTGTATACACATTACGAACAAGAGCGCGACAATTGTAGTGGTACTTTTTACCATGACAAAAAATTAAAATTAGATAATGAGCCCGGGTTAGCAGCAACAAGGGTTAGTTCGTTGCTTATACCATTGGAAGGCGATGCTTCCCTGGTGATCACTGGGCAATTTACTCTCCGGCATAGCAAAGGAAGACCTTGTTTTCCGGTTGTTAAAGTTAGCGGCATAGTATGTAAGACGATGCTTTACTGAGGTTACCGGGTGTCTTACGCTGGTGTTGCAAGCAATGACCTTGTTTTCAGACGCTGGATAGCAAGGTAGACACTGCTTCCGGTTGATGACTGCCTCCGGTGTTGCAAGGAAACGCTTGCTTCCCTGCTGATTATTGGGCAATCACCGTCTCCAGCTTCACACCGATCAGTTCCTCGATCTCCAGTTTCACATTCGCCAGATCGCGCTCCAGGTTCAGCTTCTTCGTTCTGTCACTATTGTACAACTGGGATGCGGAAGAATATGCGTCGTAAGAAATACTACCTGCAGCCAGTTTACTTTCTGCCTGTGTAAATGCCGCAAAATCATCTTCTGTGATCTCGTTCTGCATCGTCAGCAGTTGTTTGTTCATCAGGTAATCGTGGTATTTGGATAATACCATTGCCTTGATCTGCCTCTTTGCAGATTCTTCCTGGGCAGAAGCGATCTTTACATTCGAGCGGGCTACTTTCACATCGGAACCTTTACTTACCAGGGAACCCAGTGGTACATTGATACCTACGTTCCAGAGTGGATAATACACCTGTGCGCGGTAGTCGTTAGAATTCTTGTAGCGACCTGTGGTTACGTCATTGATGTTCGCACCCAGGGTTACGTAATTCAGCCAGTTACCCTTTGCTTTATTGAGCTCATACTGGGCTCTTTGCTTTTCATATACTCTGACTTTCAGGTCAGGATTTTCGTAAGCGAGTTGTACCAGTTTTTCCTGGATGTCTTCTGCAGAAACATCCTTCGACGGTGTAGCCGGTAATGTTTTGTTCTGTGCGCTCACTGTGAGGGCGGTAGCGAGGAAAAATAAGACGATGCAGATGTGCTGTTTCATGTTGTTATTGTTTTTACTTGGTCTGAATTTTTATGAGAAGGTGTTTCGAAATCTTTCATTTTTACGATGATGGCCATCGAGCTGTAAAAGAAGAAGGCGCCTGGGATCTGCCCGATGGCCACCTGGGCATAATGAGCTACGATATAGGCATATAAACCCGTTACGATGGCCACATATAGCGCCTTGACCTCTTTGGTCTTTGCCCGGTAATAGCCTTTTACCCCTACCAGGAGCGTCGCAAAGAATAGCGTCATTGTGATTATTAGCCCGATCCAGCCCGTTTCAAGGGCGGTACGGAGGTAACCACTGTCCGGCGGGAAACCAGCCAAAGGATGGCCCGGATTGTACTGAATACCCAGTACCCCTGTAGTAGCCACTCCACCACCGATCGGATGCCGCCAGATGTATGGCTGGATATTATGCCTGTTCGCATCGCGCACGTTCATCGATTCATCATCCTTGAGGTGGAAGGAGGTCCGTATCCGGTTCACCGTATTATTTCCGGAGAAAGGGCCGAACATGAGCACCACCATAAACATGAGGAAGCCGGCCATAAACAACAGGGTCCTCTTGTTCGTGATCGTCATGAGGATATAGATGGCCAGGCCAGCCGGTATCATGAAATACGCCGTACGTGTACCGGAAAATGACATGCCCAGCACCATGATGATAATACCCACGATCAGCCAGTTGCGCTGTTTGGGTTTCTGGGTAGTCATGGCCAGCACAATAGCAAAGACGATGCTGCAGGCCATCAATATACCATACGCAGTGGGGTCGGAGAGGAAGGAGAACTTCCTGATCTCACCACCCTGGAAGTATAAACGGTAGCGTACCGGGTCACTCACTACCCAGTGCTCCTCGAAGCCCAGCAACCCAAACCACTGCTGGAAGCAGCCATAGGCGCCAGCCAGCACGGAGAGGAATAACCAGAGTTTCATATAATCCTTTACATCCTTCACACTGTTGAACGTAAACAGGCCTACGAAATAGATCATCACGAAGTTGATAAACTTACGTACCGTAAAGATCCAGCCGTCTACCGAATACATGGAAGGATTGAACAGTTCTATGGCCAAGAATCCCAGGTACATGAGGTACATGTAAGAAATGGGATTCTTCATATACTGCCAGATGCGCTGTTTATGAATGGTCTTCCTGTAATAAGCGCCAATAAAGGTGACCGCTGTCAACACATCCACTGCCACCCCCATGGGGATGACGTCGTCACTCATGCGCTTGATATAGAACATGAAGAACCCTACAATTGTTGTGATCAGAAACCCAAGCCGGGTATTGAACAGACAGATAAAAGTCACCAGGCCACCTATCAGACCTGCCGCGATTACCAAACCTATGAGGTAATCTTTGTAGCCCACCAGCAGACTAATGCCCAGCGATACTAACAATACGGCAGCAAAAGCCAGGGGAGAATCCAGTCTGCGTGAGCCTCTCAACGGAGCTGTTCTGTTCATGATTGCCTGTCGCATATATTAGAAGAATAATACTTTTAAAGTCAGTACGATCAAAGTGAAGGCAATGAACATCGTCACGGTGATCTCTAATAATCGATCGTCTGAAAACCTGTTATCTTTCATGCCTCTACGTTTTGAGTTTGTTCCAGATATGCCCCCATTAACCCGATACACTGTTCCCAGGTATGTGATAATGCAAAGGCTTTTCTTGCTTCCTGTAAGGAGATGTTGTCACCTTCCTGCAGTGCCGTTTCGATCTGTGCGAGGTAGTCCGCCGGGCTGCTACAGAGATATACGTAAGATGCGAACATGCGCATCGCTACGGTATCTGTAGCTACCACCGGTTTACCCAGTGCCAGGTACTCGTCTATCTTGCGGGGATAGTTGCCAATGGTCATTTCATTGAGCACCTGGGGATTGATGCATACATCAAAACTGTGGATCCATGCAGGCAGCTCTTCAGATGGGCGGTTCCCTGTGAAGTGCACATTTTTTAGTTCGTGCAATGTACTGTTGCGGAATGCTTCATCTTCCGGGCCTACCAGTACCAGGCTCCAGTCAGGACGCTGTGTGGCGATCTTTTCCAGTAATGCTGGATCCAGCCTTGAGGTAATGAGTGCACCTACATACCCGATTACCGGGCTATTGAATGATTGTACTACCGGCAACTCATTATTCAGCCAGCTGAAATCGCAGCCCTGACCGATGTCGAAAGATGATTTATTATACTTAGCGCCATATTCCGCCAGGTATGCTGAATTAGCTGCAACGATGGTTGCCTTCTTCATCAGCAGGGGTTCCAGCCGTACACCATGTTTTTTGAAATAAGGCTGGCTGGTCAGGTTATCCCTGATATAATAGATGGTCTCCTGCACACCTTCCAGCAATTCAGGGAGGTATTGTGCACGGAAGAAATCATTGTCAATGAACAGGAGTGCATCGCTGAATCCCAGTCGTTTTGCAGCCTGGTTGATTTCGCGGGCGAGTCTTTTATTGTTGACCAGGTTGATCCTGTCAAAGAGCAAGGGCATCGGGATCCAGTTGATCGATTCCAGTACGGTACGTGGGTCCAGTGTCCAGAGTGAAGCCGTAACGGGTTGCAGGTCATTGGTATCTCCCCGCAGGCTTGCTTTCCGGGCCAGCACTTTCTCGTCATCAGAAGCGCGGAGGGCAGAGATCCTGTCCAGTGCACGGTTCACGTATAGTACACGGTTGTGCTGTGACAGCTCGTGTGCCATGTTCTTACAGTTACTCCCGATCCGGATGTCCCAGGGCTGTAAGCCAACGATGATTATATCCCTGTTCCTGATCATCTGGTTTTTGATTTAAGTAAATAACGTTGCTGTACCACGGAAAACGCTTCCGGGTAGAATTGCAGCATATATTTTACCACATTGAGCAAGCTTGTTTTGAGCTTACGGTGCAGGATGGTCTGCGTAATAATAAAGCAGATCCCATATGAGGTCATGGTGCCGTAAGCAGCACCCATCAATCCCATCTGACGGGTATAGAACATGCAGATGAAGATATTACAGATAGCCGTTACAGTGATTACATAAAAGTTCAGTTTGGGCAGGCCTATTGAATCCATAATAGTGCCAAACTGCTTGATGAAAGGCAGAAACAGCCCGTAAAATATTGTTACCTGCAAAATTGGTACGGCTTCCATATATCCCTGTCCTGCGATGATACCAATCACCAGCTTAGGCAGCAATACGATGGCCAGGCTGGCGGGTACTGCAACGGCGAGGATGGTGCCCACCGCCCTTTCGTAGTAGTACTTCACCATTGCCAGGTTGCCGTCTTCCATCATCTTCGCTGTTTTGGGGAAAAGAATATCTCCCAGTACCTGGCTGGGTACATCTACGAGATTGGAGATACGCAGGCATACATTGTACAATGCAACTGAAGGCGTACCTAAAAAGGAAGAGATGATGAAGGAATCTGTATTGCGGAATAATGATGAACTCACATTTGTACCGAATACCCATCTGCCAAAAGTCCAGAGGCGGCTAAACCATTCCTGATGGTATTTGATCTTTTTCGCTATAAAGTTCCGCGCGAAGTAGCCGGATACGATTGTACCGCAAATCAGGCCAGCGTCAAAGTAAAGGATCAGGTGGGTTAAAGTGATGTTGTGTGTAAATACCAAATGCGCTACAATTAAGAGGAAACTGGTGCCCTGCCGGCTCAGGTAGCCCCAGAAAATACCCCTGAAATCAGCATTGGCGTTCTGCACCCACTCAAAATGGGAGAAGGGAATTAACAGCAATAAGCCAGGCAGGAACAGGTACATCACCATGGCCAGTGGAGGCGCCTGCAGTACCTTGCTCACAGGAATGATAAAGGCTGCTATCAGGATCCCGATCAGGCCTGTTATCAGAATATTGAGGTACAAAGCAGCGGACTGTATATGGGGATGTTCTTCAGCAGCATGACCATTGATGTATTTGATCACTGCATTTTTTATCAGGCTCTGTCTTACAATCTCAATAATACCGGTATATACGAGAAAGAGGTTCCATACGCCCATATCGGACTTGGTCAGTGAGCGGGTTAAAACCAGCACACTGCCGATCCCGAACAGGAGTACAGCAATTTTCTGTAATCCGCTGTAGATGCCGGATTTCAGCCAGTAAGTGTATTTCGGATCGCTCATTTTTGTTTTAACTTAATTTAAGCTCCATGGGCTTTTCCAGGCTATACAACCACCATGCACCTGCGCGCATAGCCGCTTTGTACAGCAGGATGGGGATTACAACGGCAAAGCATAAACAGATCACTAACAACACTGGCAGGTAGGTGATGTGAAACACCTTTACCAGGCACATACGCACAGCCGATGCGACCAACACATGGGAAACGTAAATATAAAGTGAATGGAATCCCGCTACCCGCAGCAGTTTTACACTACCATAGCGTTGTAACAGGAACGATATATTGATCATAAAAGCACAACCCACAAGCGCTATCAGGGCAAACAGCAGGGGCTGATGCTCCTCTACAAACAGGTTGTACTGGTTATTTAAATTCGCTACCAGGAAATAATACTGGCCCACTGCAAAGAAGGGCAGGAGGATCCAGAATAATTTCCAGCTGCTATACAAGGCGTACCTGCTACTATCCAGTATATGGTCTGCAATCAGCTCACCGATAGCAAAGAACACATAGAAGTGACAGATGTCGTAAATAAAGCCCAGGTCAATATGATGTACGGACAAATAACTACTGTACATATACGCTGCAAAACCAATAAGCAGCTGATGCCAGATCTTCAGGCGCAGTTTTTCTCTTGTTAGTATATACAACACCGTTACATTGAACAAAGCATAGAGGTACCAGAACTGATCTATCCGGCGGGGGAACAAAAAGATATATCCATAATCCGCTATCCCCCTGTTTGCATTCACCAATCCGCTCAGGCAGATCTGGATGGTGATCTGCAGGGCAGACCATAACAAATACGGATACAGGAGGATATTGAATTTATTTACGATCAGGCTCTTCATGCCTCTTTTTGCAAGGCTCTTGCCGATGAATACACCAGACAGGATGAAGAACAGGGGCATACGGAAACTGTAGAAAATGATGTTCGCATTTTCCAGCCAGCTAAACTTTGCAGCCTCCACACCTGAGCGGCTGATGCCCTCAAAGATGTGGCGGTACAATACCAGGATGATGGCAATACCACGTGCGTAGTCGATCCACGCGAGCCTGTTGCCGGGTTTCGCTGTGCTCATCAGAGATCAATATTTTCAGGTTCTACAAAGTTCAATACCGCACCGCTGTACTTTTCGTTCAGATTATTCAGGAAGGAGATCGTCTCCCTGTCTGTCTGGTTCACACCAGATCTTGCAGATACAACTGTGATAACAGTATCTGCATACTGCATCAGTTCCTTACTGTCTGCACGGTCATTCAGTGCAGCACCTTCCAGCAGGATGTAATCATATACATGGGTCAGTGCGCGCAGGTACTCCAGCAGGTTACCCTGTTTCAGGATCTCTGCCGGTGTATATTCACCGCCTTCACAACCAATGATATCTACATTGGGCATAGTGGTAGGAGAGATGAGGTCCTGCACGGCTGCGATCCTGAAATCCTGGGCAGAAGAATTGAAGCTTTCCAGTACAGGTTTCGCTTCATATTCCTGTGTCAGGGTATTGTGCGGGAACTGCGTATCGATGATCAGTACTTTCTTATGACTCAGGCTCAGGCTATACGCCAGTGCTTTAATGATGGTAGATTTACCTTCACCAGGTTTGGCACTGGTGAGCAGGAAGATCTTCTTGCCACTGTGTTCCATTTCGAAACGCAGCTTACGCAGCAGTTCGCGGAAAGTGGCTGTATCATGCTTTTTCAGGGTAGGATCGGTGAAGATCTCTTCCAGCGGTGTTTTCTTCAGGTTGATCCTGTTCACTACGCCGAGCAGTTTCAGTTCCACGACTCTCAGGAACTGGGTAGGCGTCTTGATGCTTACATCAATGTATTCCAGGAAGATGATGAGGATACAGCAGAACACTGCTACCGCCATACCGGCCATTGCTATAATGATGATACGTTTGGAAGGCTCCGGTTCTACCGCAGGCTGGCCATACAGGATCTGGTGGAAATTGTCCATCGGGGCAATCTTGTTATTCACCGCAGCATCGTAACGGGACTTGATGCTTTCATATTCCTGTTGTGCCAGTTCCACTTCTTTTTGCAGTGCCAGGTTATTCGCACCTCTGGAAGCGGCGGCGCCCATGCTGCTGTTCAGTTGCCTGATCTTCTGCTCATAAGCAGCGATGTTCTGTTGCGCAGATCTTACCTGCAGATCCAGGTCACTTTTCTTTTGCTGCAGGTCTGCCTTGGTGGTACCGGGGTTGGCTGCAGAAGGTGCTGCGGAGGCCATGGCCATCAGTTTGGCAGAATAATCATTCCTGGCATTTTTGTATTTCTTATACAGTTCAGGATCGTTCCCTCCTTTGCTCTGGTATTCAGTAGAAGCGTCGTTCATTTTTTCGCGCAGGGTAGCCAGTTCGGAATTAGCGCTACTGGTAGCAGCTGCATTCTGGGTACTGGTGCTTTCCATTTCAGAAAGGCGTTGAGTCACCTGCTGACTGGCCAGTTGTGCGCTGGTCAGGATTGACTTTTCATCGGCCAGCCTGCTTTCAAAGTTGGATATCTGTTCCAGTGTACTGGAGCTTTCTACGTTGGCATCCAGGGTACCCATGGTTTTAATATTCCCAATCTTGGCATCCAGTTCTTCACGCTTCTGGTCTACCAGTTTCTTCAGGGTTTCGATGTTCTGAACGGTCTGCTGGTTACGGCTGGATTCGTAGTTACGCAGGAACTCTGTCACCACCTGGTTTACGATGTAGGCAGAGAGCTCAGGGTTGATAGAGCGGTATTGGATGTCGATAAAGTCAGTGCGTTGTACACGGCCTACATACAACACATAGCGCAGTGTTTCCAGGTCGTACCTGTATATATTCAGCAGCTCCAGGATCTTCCTTTCTTCAGGATTGTAGGAGCTGAGTAATTTTTCTTCGTTGTATTTTTTGGTGAGGATTTCGATCGCTTTCTGCCTGTTCAGTTTACGATAGATGTCTGTTTTACGATCCTCTTCACTGGGAATCCTGAAAGGTTTATCAGGATTTTCCAGGTCATGCAGCATGAGGTTGTAACTGGTCATTCCCAATACACGGGGCGATTGGATGGCCTCAACTGCGTTGTTGAACTTCACATCAATTTCATACACGTTGAAGCTTTCATCTTTGAGTTTTACCTGGTCACTCATGGTGAACCCGGTGGCAAGTTGGGCAACGGACTTGTACAGTTTTTCCTGGTTCAGGGTTAACGAAAAAGCCGCCATCACAGCGAGGAGGGTGCTGATGATAATTAACCATTTTCTTCTCAGTAGTGATTTGAATAAATAGATCAAATCCATATCGGCGTATTCTTTAAAGTGTAAAAAAATCTAATCTAAGAGAACCGAAAAAATCCGGTTTACACCGGACCTTTTCGGTAACAAATAAGTAATCAATCAAAGAATGGTACGTATCAATTCTTTATCAACTTAACAGTCTTCACCACATTTTCTCCTTCTATCACTCTCAGGATACATGGACCCGCGGGGATCTGGGATGTGCTGAGATCAACATTGATGCGTTGACTGCCGGCATCGAGTTTACCCAGGGACCTGGAGTAAAGGATCTTACCGGAAATATCTGAAACTACGATGCTCACATTGCTGCTGGTCTTACCGGTATTCGTCATATCCAGTGTTACGCTGGATGCAAACGGATTCGGATAAACGTTCGTCAGGGCAATTTTGGCGGCATCCGGATTTGTCAGTTCGCCTGTCAGGAAGTTGCTCTTCTTAGCCATGATCAGAGACGGATCCAGGTCACTGGCTGCAGGAGAGTACTGCTGAATCACCAGGGCACCGATGTAACCGTAGATGGAGTTACCACCTGCTTTCACATTAATGTAAGCCTCACCGTTTGCGTCAGGAACGATATCGTTGATCTGCACGGTATTGCTGGTGTTGTAAGAAGCATTCAGCGAAACGGAGGTGTTACCTACTGTGTAGTTGGTAGTTCTGTCACCATCGCCATCGCGGCTTGCGAAGAACACGAAGTTGTAGCGCTTAGCCAGGTTCAGACCAGAGATCTTGAGCTGACCGTTCACATTGATATCTACCCAGTAGGTGCTGCTGATTACATTGTCAGGATAGATCCCTGAGTTGTTACCAGTATTCATACCATAAGGGTTGTCACCTGTGAAGGCCTGTGTAATGCTCATGGTCAGACCCGTATTATTGCCGCTTTCATCTTTCAGGTTCGGGAAGCTGGCACCTAAGGCCGGGCCTGAGTTGGTGTTGTTCCATGGAGAGCCTGCAGGGGTGTATACGTTACAGTTGATGTACACCGCATTGATGAAAGTAGAAGCGCTGGCTACGTTTGTATAATCAGACTTAGCGGTATCCTTGATGGCGCAGATCTTATAGTAGTAGCGGGTATCTGTTGCCAGTCCTGCATCTGCATAAGTATTCACGTTGTTGCCTACAGTTGCCAGCAGCGCAAAGTTGCTGTTGTCAGTAGAGCGGTATACCTGGAAGCCGGTCTCATTGGTTGAGTTATCCTGCCATTTCACATTGATAGCGGTTTTTGAAGTCGCGATCGCAGTAGCATTGGTTGGATTCAGTGGTGAGCCATTGTCGATGTAGTATTGCAGTACCACACTGTTGATGTAACCGTAAGTAGCACCGGTAGCCTGTTTCACAGTGAACTGGATAGCGCCTGTGCTGTCAGCTGCGATACCGTTGATCTGAACAGTGTTGGTGCTGTTGTTAGCAGCGTTCAGTGTTACTGTGTTGGTACCTACAGTGTACTCCGTATTCTTGTTATCATTACCGGTACGGCTGCCCATGAAGATCAGGTTGTAACGGTAGGTAGCAGACAAGCCGGAGATCTTAATTCTTCTGGCGGTGGACTCACTGGTGTAGTAAGTGGTAGCCAGTACGTTGTCAGGATATACACCGCTGTTGTTACCGGTACTTGCACCGCTTGCGTTGGTACCGGAGAAGGCATCCAGCACAGCGATCTTAATAGCGGTAGTGGTACCTGTTTCGTCTACAGCGTTGTTGATCACCGCTGTATTGAAAGGATAAGAATTGAAATTGTTCCATGGTGCATCAGCAGGCAATGTCTGGTTGAAATTGAAGTATACTGATGTGAGGTTCTTATCCCTGATATAGATCACGAAGGTCCGGGTTGTGCTACCGCCGTTGTTGTCGTTCGCTGTAACCGTTACTGTATACTTGCCTACATTACCGGCAGCAGGGGTGATAGCGATAGATCCGGTACCGTCACCGTTATCAGTGAGCTTCGCGAATGATGGCAGGTTGGTGGTTCTCAGTGTCAGCACATCACCTGCATCATCTGTAGCGCGCAGTGTTACAGTAGCGGTTTCGTTATTTTTGATGGTCACACCGGCGATGCTGTCCAGTTTAGGTGCATTGTTGCCGGTTGTGATGGTGACTGTATCGGAGAAAGCAGAGTTACCATTAGCATTGATTGCCCTGATGGCGTAGAAGTATGTCTTGTTGGCCTTTGCAGAGGTATCAGTGTAGCTTACGGCATTTGCAGCAGCTGTTGGTGTGAGCAGGCTATAAGTGCCTGTCCTGGTAGCAGCGCGCCAGATTTCGTAAGCGCTTTCATTGAAGGCCACATCTTTCCATGTCAGGCCTACACCGTTCGTACCGCTGGTCACAGCCAGGTTAGTAGGTTTGGCAGGTGCATTACCGTCGTCATAAGCTACTTTCACCACCATTGCGTTCAGGTAGCCGTATACAGAGCCGGTACCATTCTGCAGGTCGATGCTGATTTCGTTATTCGCATCAGGTGATACGTTATTGATAGCAACGGTATTCTTTGTGTTGGAAGACGCCTGCAGGGAAACTGTAGTCGTACCAATTGTGTAGTTGGTAAGACGGTTATCAGTAACATCTGCACGTGCACCAAAGAAGGTAAAACTATACTTACTGGAGCTGCTCAGGCCATACAGTTTTAGTGTCTGTTTGGTCGTGTTGGTCCAGTAAGCAGTTCTCATAACATTGTCAGGATACACACCGGAGTTGTTGCCGGTATTGGAACCATAGTAGTTAGAGCCGTTACCGAGGGCACCCCAGTTACTGACGATTTTGATACCCACTGTAGTGGCTACACTGCTCTGATCTTTCAGGTTCGGGAACAGGTCGTTCTGAACCGGTGCCTTGCCTGTACTGTTCCATGGAGAAGATGGCGGATAAGATCCATCGGAGAAGTTCACATAGATCGTACGGCTTGGATCCACATCAGTAACAGTGATCACAAAGGTTTTGGTATCGATACCGCCTTTACCGTCATCAGCATTAACAGTTACGTTGTAAGTACCTGCATCAACATAAGTAGGTGCCAGGCTGATAGTAGCATTGTTACCGTTCTTATTCAGCGTAGCGAAAGAAGGCAGGCCGCTGGCGGTCCAGGTAATGGAGTCACCCGCGTTGCCATCTGTTGCAGACAGGCTGATAGAAGAGGTAGTTGCTTCGGCCAGTGATACGTTATTCACGGTCGCAATAGCTGGTGTGTAGTTGTCATTCACAGTCAGGGTGAATGAAGTGCTGGCAGTACCGCTGTGCTGGTCAGTAGCAGTTACGGTAATGTTGGCATAGGTACCCTGGTTGGTGGTGGCAGGATTGAACGTCAGTGTTGCAGTACCGTTCCCTGTGTTGGCAAACGTTCCGAAGGAAGGTACATTCGCTGCCGTGAGCGTCAGGGTCTCGCCATCTGCATCAGTAGCGGTGATGTTCAGCACGAGCTGAGTGCCATACCTCACTGATCGGTTGACCAGCTGTGAGATCACAGGTGGAGTGTTGAGTGTGTAAATTCCGGTGCTGTTAGAGAAGAGGGAATTTCCGCCTTCGTTCTTTGCACGCACCTTATAGAAGTACTTCACGTTTGCAAACAGTGCAGAGTCGTTGTACACGGCAGTAGCGGTGCTGTTTGCAGCAACAGTGGTAAACAGTTTGAAAGTAGTGCTGTCATTCACTGAGCGGTAAATGTCAAAGCCGGTTTCAGTAGTGGAATTGTCATTCCAGCTTAACTGAATCCTGTTCGGACTTACTGCAGCCAATGTCAGGTTGGTAGGAGCAGCTGGAACCGCTGGTGTAGTCAGGGTAGTTGCTCTCATGTTCTTATAAATAAAGGCGCTATCAGGCATCAGGCGTTTTGTAATACCAGGTCCTGCATAGCTGGCAGATAAGGTCTGGCCACCGGCTTGTTCAAAATAAGTAACGGTGATAGGATACCTGCCAGCAGAAAGGGTTTTGGTGCCGGAACGTTCGGTAGTACCCTGCAGGAAGTTATTGTTCACTACCAGGTTGCTTTCGCTAAAGCCTCCGATATATAATTTACTACCATCGTCAGACGCAGTGTAGAACGTATATGTGCCGGTAGTAGGAATATTAATATAACCATCGAACTTGAGTGCGAAATAATCATCGCGGTCTCTTACGTTCAGGTTGATATTATTAGTCGTACCGGAGATGAATGGTGTGAGGGAAGCGAATGCAGGCAATGTACTGAAGTTGCCCGGATACTCAGCCCAGAACAGGCCACCGCTTTCAGCAGGGTTGAAGCCTGAGTTACCATATTTATTGATCGCTTTAACGCGGTAGTAATAAGTAGTGGAAGCTACCAGGTTACTATCGGTGTAAGTCGTTACATTGGCTGCAGTAGTAGCTACAGTAGCGTAAGGGCCTGCCTGTGCAGTAGCGCGGTAAATTTCAAATCCTGTTTCATTGCTGCTGCTGTCTGCCCATGTCAGTTTGATCTTGTTATAAGCGGTTGCAGTTGCCAGCAGGTTGCCAGGATATTTAGGCGCTGTACCTGCGCCAGTCACTGTTTTCTTGAAGTAGTCAGCCGTGATCTGGGTAGCGGTAGTGATACCATTTGCAGTATTCTTCCAGGAGAGGGTGAATGCCTGACCACCTGCAATTTCATTGTAGGCAGCCGCAATCTTATGCATGCCTGCAGTGAGGTAGATGGTACCTTCTCTGTCCTGGGTGCCGTGTGCACCATCGTTGTTTACGAGTGGTGTAACGGATGCGTCGTACTTGCTGTCGATCCAGAGTTTACTACCATCGTCAGAGTTGATGATGAACGTATAGTTGCCGGATACGGGAATACGGATCTCACCTTCCCAGACAAAACCGAAGTAGTCTGTAGCGGTAGCTACGCTGATATCGGGGATAGGGGAGTAGCCGGTGGCATCAGGTGAGAGTGTATTGAAGTCAGGCAATTTGCTCCAGTTACCGGTGTAGTAGCGCCATGCGAGGCCATTTGCTACCGCATAGGCAGCTACCTGGTTACTGCGTGCAGATGAGTTACCTGCTACGTCTCTGGCTTTTACTACGAAGTTGTACAGGGAATCACTCTTCAAACCATAAGCGGTGAAGGTGGTTTCATCGTTATCAACGGTATAAGATTTCACACCATTGACATAGATGTCATATTTATATACACCTACATCATCGGTAGAGAGGGTCCATGACAGGGAGGCCTGGCTGGAGGTGCTACCGGTCAGTGTAAGGTTGCCCGGGGCTGTAGGAGGCGTGTTATCGACCTGCGTCTGGGTAAAAGCTTCATTACTATTTGCGGCAGCGCTGCTGTCATTTACAGCACGTACAATGTAAAAATACTTCGTGTTGGGGTTGAGCAGGCTGTCAGTAAAAGTAGCTGCATTGGCAGCAGTTATTTTGATCAGGGTATATGGGCCGCCGGAAGTGGAAGCACGGTATACCTCGTAACCTGTTTCATTGTAAGTAGCGTTTGGATTGTCTGTCCAGTCGATGGTAATGGCTGTTTTTGAGATAGCCGTAGCCGTAAGACCGGAGGCAGGAGCTGGTGCATTTGTACCATTGGCAGGCACTACAGAGAAAGGAGCAGACCATTCGCTGGAGCAGCCATACAGTTCAGTAACTTTAGCACGGTACTGGCCGGCAGCGCTGGCGTTGTAAGTCTGCGTAGTGGCCAGTGTAGTGGTATCCGTTACCTTTGCCCATTTGTAGGAGGTATAGCCATTCGGCAATCCCAGGGTAACGAAAGTATTCCCGTCCGGAGCAGGGAGTACCTTACTCATCAGACCGGAAATCGTGATAGGAGGTGTTTGTGTAACAGCTTTCTGTTTCACAACAACGGGTTTGGTGGAATAGTCAGACCATTCAGTACCTCTCAAAATTCTCGCATCGTAGGTACCATATGTGGTCACTACTAATTCGTTGCTGGTAGCACCCGGAATGGTTACACCATCTTTGCGCCACTCGTAGCCATCAAAACCGGCGGTTAAGCCTAAAGTAACATTCACTGTTTCGCCTGGGCAAAATTCGTTATGGCCTGCTGTTGGCCAGGGGTTGGTTTTATTCTGCCTGTTGATCCAGGGCCAGAAATCAGATTCGTTCCATGCATTGTCCCAAATACCATGACCCCCATTAGGGTACAAAGTTTCTTTCCAGTTACCGCCTACGAGAGAATCGGCGGTCATAACCTGTGCAGTAGTGTTAGGGTGTGGATTGTTGTCCTGACCACCCTGGAAGATCCAGAGAGGAATGTACTTGAATGTGTTCACCTGGTCTTTGTATGCAATCTGACAACCGCTGATAGGCAGGAATCCTGCTACCAGTGTAGGGTATGCAAACATAAATTCCCAGGTAGAAGAACCACCTGCGGACAGACCATCAACGAAGACCCTGTTTACATCGAGCTTGTTGCTGGCGATGAGTGTGTCGAGGATCTGTTTTACAAATGAATAATGGCCGGCGTTGAAATACCCGGTAGTGTTTTGGGGAACAAGAATAAAACCGTCGAAATTACCATTATCGACAGCAGCACAGAATTTGCCGCCACCGTGGTACAGGGAATATTCATTGTCATAGATGCCTCCACCTTCTCCTTTACCATGGAAGAAAATGAAGATGGGGTACTTCTTACCATCTGCTACACCTTGCTGATAGCTTTTGGGGAACTTCAGGCGGAATGGCATTCCATTCAGGTAATAACACTTGTAAGAATCCTTGTTCGTGAAATTGACATCGCTGCGCAATGTACGGACCCATTTACCAATCGTACCCCAGGCCGGTGCTGTAGGCGGGTTATTGGGGTCGTAATTCACAACGGCGTCGCCTGAATTGAATATCTGTGCAATGGCCAAATGCCCAAAGCCCATGATAAAAAACAGACAGATTGCGTAAAATTTCCTCATATGGATAAGTGTTTCAGTTGTAAACCGATTAATTAACTTACCCAGCAAGTTTTGGCAACACTGCGATTAATAATTCACATGCATCTCAACAACGTATTCGGCCAACTCAATGCTGAGCGGCTTTTAATAGGAAAACGGCTAAAAGTATTATCGTGAGGTTTTAAATGAGGACTGGTTGGAAGGATTATAATTCGAATGCTAAGTTAGTATAAAATTTAAAGAAGGCAAATCTTTTTTAATACATTAACAAATCGTTTTAAAATCCGCTGTAATGCTGATGTGTTAAGGATTATAACGTTTTCTAAGATTTAGATGTCGACATTTTGTATACTGTTTTGTGTTCTTCGGTAGTCGATCTTTCTCTTTTCCCATGTAAATAAAATCCAATAATTGTGTATCGTACAAACCACTGGTAGCTGAGCAGTGAAATTGCAACAGGCACCATAAAACATAGTACAGGCTTCAGTATTCCCGGCAGCTGCGTATCTCCCAGCCATGCCTGCATCATATATACCAGCCCTACATGCACCAGGTATACCCAGTAGGAGGCATCCGATAGATAACGCATAGTATATGATTCACCATTGACCCAGCGCAGAAACACGCCGAGGAAACCAAGCACAAGCGATACTGTAGCAATAGTCATACCTGATTTCAGTAAAATACCGGCTGCGGTACTATTATAATATATCAGCAATGCAGCCGTCAGACCAATCGCTGTAAACGCCAGCCCATAGCGTTTGAGCAGGGGAAAATATTTTTCTTTATGTTCATGAAGTACCCAACCTGCATATACGAAAATACCGTAATACAGGATGTAATTAGGCTTTGGCACCAGGCCTGGCGTGTATTTGATATAGTAGGTATCAAAGAGCAGCAGGGATACAAATGAACCTGCCAGCAGCAATGCAGGTACAATAGCTGCCGGCAGTTTAGGCAGTTTCAATCGTAGTAATACAATACCAATGATGTAGAACAGCGTGAGGTAATACAGGAACCACAGGTGTACCGGGCCTCTCCAGATCATGATGTTATGCAGGATCAGGGAAACGTCCGGACCGGTGAGGTGCTGGCCCCCACCGGTAACCGTATACGCTGTGAGCGGCAGATTGGTAAAGGGAAGGATCAGGAACAGACCCACTACGAAGGGGATCAGGATGCGCTGCGTACGATGTTTGATAAACGCCGCTTCGCCAATCCTGAAGTATAACAAACGAAAAAAGAACCCGGCTATCAGGTAAAACAACTGCATCCGGAATGTATGTATGACAAAAAATATTACATCATAAATATTGCTACTGTAATGAGGGTCGTGATAGAAATTCTCGAAAGGCGTCATGGTATACGCCATCACCGCATGCAATACCACACCCAGGAACATGGCAAGTGCCCTGAGTGCATCCATGCTGTTAATACGTTGTGTATTGGAATTTGTCGACATTTTGGTTGTTGTTTTTAAGCATTCATAACGGCTGTTTCTCTCCTTGCCTTCTCCCACACGGCAGACTGCTGTTTCCTGATATACCTGAAGAACCCTTCGTAGATCGCCACATTCATAAAGAGAAAATAGAACGGAATATAGCAGGGCTTGAATTTGATGTCTCTCTTAGCGAGGAAAAATCCGATGACTGCGAGTATATAAAATATTAACTGTGCAACAAAGATGAACTGGTACCAGCTGCCTGCTCCCTGGAAAGCCAGTACTGCCGCGCTGATGAACAGTATTGGCAAACTAAGCGGACTCAGTGTCCAGCGCAGTACACGGTGCGAAATGTACTGGAAGGAGAGGAGGGGATAGCGGAACACATTGAGCAATGCGCGCAGCATAACGATGGATTGGAAACCACCGGCACTGATGCGGATCTTGCGTTTGTGTTCTTCCGTAATCCCTGCTGAGGGTGTCTCCATGGCGAAGGCATCCGGCGCATAAGCAATCCTGTAGCCCATTTGGTTCACTCTTAAAGAAATAATAAAATCGTCTAAGATCACTTCCGGTTCCACTGGTGTAAACAGCGTGGTTCTTACAGAGAACAGTTCACCAGCAGCGCCGACCACCGAATACAGGGCAGCATCCAATCGCTTTAATACAGATTCATACTTCCAATAGATGCCCTCAGTGCCCGCTGCACCGCTGTTGCCAGCCTGCATTACTTTTTTCTCACCGGCTACACCACCAGTTTTGGGATCCTGGTAATGCCGTACAATATTTTTAACCGCGGCGGCGTTCAACAACGTATTTGCGTCACAGAAGATCACCACTGGCGTTTGTACGGTTTGCATCGCGCGGTTGATGGCAGCTGTTTTCCCCCTGCGTTCCTGTTCGTGCATCCCTCTTATACGTGAATACTGCTGCACTATTTTTTCAGAACCATCATTCGAACCGTCCGTGATAAATATGATCTCTAATTTATCCGCAGGGTAATCCAGTTCGAGGGTGTTCTTAATTTTTTCTGGTATAAATGCCGCTTCATTATATGCTGCAACAATGAGGGTGACTGCAGGCATGAATGCAGGGGTCTCCTTTGGATCCCTTGACAGCAGGCGCTTGCAGGCCACGAGTATCCCCACCAGGAAACCATACCCGATATAATTGTAGAATAGTATGAATAGACTGGTGTAGAATAAAATCATCATCGTTAACATTAGCTTTATGGGGGTGATGCATTCGTAATAATAATGCCAAATTAAAGAAGAAAAATTATTGTGTGTCAATATGATGATACATCAACCGGAATTTTAGTATCGTTTACTTTCACTTTTACATCATTCACGAGGAATTCTTAATCATTTACCAATTTCAAAATATTATAAAATAGTAATTACTATACTTTTGTAACATATTTCGATAAAAACCTAGAGATTGTCAACTTTCAAGTGCGAAGAAAATATTGTTCAAGATTTTATTTGCACTATTCAGGAATAATAAATATTTTTACTCCTGATTATAGCAATCTGCTAAATGTAACCATAGCCATCTCCTCTGAAATTCACTTTAACCGATTGTCCTGAATGAACTACCACCGCAGTTTTTGCGCGTATGCGCTGCTATGCATTGCATATGTACCAACCTGCAAGTGGTGACGATTTAGTGATAATTCTACCTTATCCTCCTGGAAAAACAAAGAGATTCCATTTGCCCATTCTACAACTGCGAACGTTGTAGCGTGTAAGTATTTGGTTTACGGAGCAATCTTTTATGTTCTAAACCGGAGTTAAAAATGAAAAAGAAGATTTTAATAGTAGACGACAGCGCCCCAATGCGATTTTTGTTAGAAGCGATGTTAGGCAACAAGTACAAGGTATATGCCGCTACAGACGGACTGACTGCTACCATGTGGTTATCCAGCGGCAATATTCCGGATCTGATCATCACCGATGTGCAGATGCCTAATATAGACGGCTGGCAATTAGCCAAAAACCTCGCAGGAAATGCACTGTATAGCGATATACCAGTTATCGTGCTGACAGGTATGGACCTGAAAGAGAATTTACCCCTGTACCCAAATGTAGCCAGAGTGATTAACAAACCTTTTGATCCAATCAAATTGCTCGAGATCGTAGATGACCAGTTAAGCACAAGGCAGTCTGTGAGTATAGCGGGATGATCCTTTTTTGTTGTATCCCCAAAGGCACCATTGTATTTATAAGTAAACCGAACGCACATGATATCTAATCTACCATTGAGCTATCCTGATGCCAGGAAGAAAACCGGCACCAAAGTAGTAGCCCTGGCCAAAAGCCACGTAAACAGGTATACGCTTTGTATCGGTAACGATGAGTTTTTCGATTGTGTAACTGGCAGAACGGATGAGTATGTTTTTACCGCCAAAGAGTTGTCACTGTCAGTGAATGTACTGAAGGAGCAACTACTTTACGACAACGTACCTACCTTCATCATATGTAATGTTCACAACAATCCCCAATTCAATCTTCGCAGGTTGAGAGACTATATGCGTACAGAGTCCCGCCTTGCGAAAGTACCTGTATTCGTCTATGCTGAAACAATATCAGCGGAGCTAAAACAGGAGCTGCGCAGGATTGGCGGCATCGATGACATCCTCACCCCAGCCATTACCCCTGAAATCTTTGAAGAGAAGCTGAGCATGGCTCAGCAGATCCGCCAGATGGCACAAGATGTAGAACAGGAACCTAGTACTGTCACCATCAAACCTGGCTATTATCTTAACTATTCCATCAAGCGTGGCCTGGATATTCTATTTGCCGGCACACTGCTCTTATTGTTATCCCCCGTTTTTCTTGTCCTGACTATTCTGATCAAACTGGATTCCAAAGGGCCTGTTTTCTATGTGTCCCGCCGCGCCGGCAATCGCTACCAGATCTTTAAGTTCTATAAGTTCCGCACCATGGTAGCAGACGCTGACAAACAGGTAGCCCAGATGAAACACCTGAACCAGTACGATACTAACGGTACCGGACCTGTGTTTTTCAAGGTAAGTAATGACCCCCGCGTTACACCACTGGGCGCCTTCCTGCGCAATTCCAGCCTAGATGAACTACCCCAGCTGCTGAATGTATTGCTGGGTCACATGTCACTCGTTGGTAATCGCCCCCTTCCATTGTACGAAGCTGCTACGCTCACGACAGACGACTATGCAGGCCGCTTCCTGGCACCTGCCGGGATCACTGGCCTGTGGCAGATCAAAAAGAGAGGAAATAAAGATATGAGCGTAAGCGAACGCATTAACCTGGATAAAAGTTATGCCGAAAAGCATTCTGTGCTCTACGATATGTGGATACTCGCGAATACTCCCAATGCCCTGAGGCAAAAGGATAATGTATAAATTATATTATAACTACCGAATACGATTATGAGTTTGCAAGAACAAACACCACTGGTGTCCATTATTGCCCTTAATTTCAACCAGACAACTGTTACCTGCGAATTTCTGGAGTCTACAAAAAAGCTGAGCTATCGCAATTTTGAGACGATCGTCGTAGATAATGGGTCCAGCGTTGATCCTACTGCTCAGATTGAAGCAGGCAACTATCCCAATCTCCGCCTCATTCTGAGTCCTGTAAACCTGGGCTTTACCGGTGGTAACAACCTCGGTATTGAGCAGGCGAAAGGCGACTTCATTTTCATTGTCAACAATGATACAGAAGTCACCCCCGACCTGTTGGAGCATTTGCTGCAACCATTTTATGAAGACGGAACCATTGGTGTGGTATGCCCCAAGATCCGCTTTTACTCACACCCCAACGTCATTCAGTACGCAGGCTTCAACAAGATGAACCTGCTCACCGGTCGTACCTGGGCAGTGGGCAGCAAAGAAGAAGATAAAGGTCAGCACAATGTATCAGGCCCTACCTGGTGTGCACACGGCGCCGCCATGATGGTAAAGCGCGATGTGATCAATAACGTAGGCCGCTTCGCTGACAAGTTCTTTATCTACTACGAAGAAAGTGACTGGTCTGCCAGGATCCTGCGCGCCGGCTACAAGATCTATTATAATGCTAACGGACTGATATTCCACAAGGAGTCCATCACCATGGGTAAGGAAAGCGCCATCAAAGCGTATTACCATACACGTAACCGCATCCTCTACATGCGCAGGAATACAAATAAGCTGCAGCTGGCCGCGTTCCTCTGCTTCTTCAGTTTCCTCACATTCCCCAAAGCAGTGCTTACTTACACACTGAAAGGACAGTTCAGGCATTTAAGATCATTTGTAAAAGGCACCTTCTGGAACCTCACTACATCAAGTTATTCACCTGTATAAAAAAATTGAATTATGTCTAAAATAACATCTCTTGTTACCGGCGGTGCCGGCTTTATCGGTTCACATGTCGTAAAACATTGCCTCGCAATGGGACATGAAGTAGTTGTGCTGGATGACCTCAGCGGCGGATTCGAAGATCATATCCCAGCAGGTGCAATTTTCATTCAGGGTTCCGTGTCCGACGACCAGCTGGTGACCAGCCTCTTCGAAGAATACCGTTTTCAATACGTATATCACCTGGCGGCGTATGCAGCTGAAGGCCTGAGCCACTTCATCCGCCGTTTCAACTATAACAATAACCTCATCGGCAGCATTAACCTGATCAATGAGTCTATCAAACATAAAGTAAAGTGCTTCGTATTCACTTCTTCTATCGCCGTATATGGTGCAGGTCAGCTGCCTATGCGTGAAGAAATGGTACCCATGCCGGAAGATCCATACGGTGTATCCAAATTCGCTGTAGAACTGGACCTGAAAGCAGCACACGAAATGTTCGGTCTGAACTATGTTGTGTTCCGCCCGCACAATGTGTATGGCGAAAACCAGAACATCGGCGATAAATACCGCAACGTGATCGGCATCTTCATGAACCAGATCATGCAGGGCCAGCAACTCACCATCTTCGGTGATGGCGAACAGACCAGGGCTTTCAGCTTTATCGATGACGTAGCTATCCCTATCGCGAACAGCGTAAACATTCCTGCCGCATACAACGAAGTATTCAATATCGGTGCTGACAAGCCCTACACTGTCAATGAACTGGCAAAGGTAGTAGGTGCCTGCTTCGGTGTAACACCAAATATCAAATACCTGGCTGCACGTAACGAGGTAATGCACGCTTACTCTGACCACACCAAAGCGCATAGCGTATTCGGCGAAGGCAGCGGCGTTTCCTTACAGGAAGGCATTGCCCGCATGGCTGAATGGGCCAAAGAAGTAGGTGCCCGTAAGAGCAAGGAATTCGAAAACATTGAGATCTACGAAAAACTGCCACAGGGCTGGGAAAGGAAACAACCCCAGGCCGAAGGCGTACCGGCATAATGAACAACACACCAAAAATAAAGGTTTTGCAGGCCATCCGCCAGGGACTGATAGGCGGTGGGGAATCCCACGTACTCAGCCTGGTGGATGCCATGGACAAAGAGCGCTTTGAGCCGGTGGTGCTGTCTTTTACAGATGGTGCCATGATCACGCGCCTGCAGGAAATGGGTATACGCCATTATGTAATTCCTTCCCTGAAAGCATTCGATCCCTCCTGCTGGAAACGGGTCAAAACGCTTATACAGGACGAACAGATTGACATCGTTCATGCCCACGGTTCCCGTGCTGCCAGCAATCTGTACATTCCCGCCCGCATGAGTGGCCGACCTTTGTTATACACTATCCATGGCTGGTCATTTCACGATGATCAGCCTTTCCTGCAAAAACAGGCCAGGATATGGTCAGAAAGATTGCTCACCAGCGGCACCAAAGCAAACATCTCTGTTTCCGCTTCCAACAGGGATACAGGGGTGCAACACTTTTCCGGCTTTAAATCCACCGTGATCAATAACGGGATAGACCTCAGCCGCTTCAATCCCGACAATGCGGCAAACACCATCCGCACAGAATTAGGCATTCCAGCCTCAAATACCGTGGTTGGATACATTGCCCGCATCACACACCAAAAAGATCCTTTCACCCTCGTATACGCCTTTAAAAAGGTATTGGAGCAGCATTCCAATATCACCTTACTGGTAGTAGGAGAGGGCGATCTGAAAGAAGGGATGGTATCACTGGCTGCCACACTGGGCATCGCTGACCACATCGTATTTCAGCCATTCCGCGGCGACGTGCCGGCATTGTTACAGGCAATAGATGTTTATTGTTTACCCTCCCTCTGGGAAGGACTGCCCATCGGGCTGCTGGAAGCCATGGCGATGAGAAAAGCCGTTATAGTGACCGCAGTAGATGGCTCCAAAGAAATTGTAGCCGACAGGCAGAACGGACTGGTTGTACCCGCCCGTGACCCCGCCGCCCTTGCTACCGCCATCGGTACCTTACACACAGATGTGGCATTGCGCACATCCCTGCAGCAGGCTGCAGCGGCTACCGTGAATCAGCATTATTGTGCAAAAGGCATGACCCGCCAGGTAGAACACCTGTACAGGAACGTGCTGGATCATAAAAATTAACCGGATACGAATCATGACTACTACTATTACATACGAATATGATAGAATCGCTGACAGAAAGCGGCTTGACTTTATCAGCAATGCACTGCAAGGCAAGGCGAAGTCAGACGCCAGGGTACTGGATGTAGGCTGTGGCAACGGTGTGATCAGCCGTCACCTGGGCAAACTGGGTTTCAATGTACTGGGCATCGATGTGAGCGAGGCCACCATCGCCCGTGCACGCACCCTGAATACACTGCCCAATGTGCGGTTCGACGTGATCAGCGCTGAGAAACTGGTGGCACAGGGCGATTCCTTCGATGCCATCATCTGCAGCGAAGTACTGGAACACCTGCAGGATCCCTCTTCCTTATTGAAAGTATTGTACCAGTCATTGAAACAGGACGGTGTACTGATCGTAACAGTACCAAATGGAAGCGGCCCCCGCGAACTGTTTGTAACCCGCCCCGTACTAGCTATGCGTGAAAAAAACAGCTGGCCATGGAGAGCCGTGGTCAGTGTCAAAAAAGCACTGGGCTACACAGGTACCACTGTGCAATCCGCTGCCGATAATCTCGATCATGTGCAATTTTTCAACAAAACAGACCTGGAAAATTTGTCTGCACAAAACAAATTCCGCATCGTCCGTTTTGGGAAAGCAAATTTTATTGAGGATGTATTTCCCTTCTCATTCGTAGCGAAAAAAGTACGTGCATTACAGTGGCTCGATTGTAAAGTCGCCGATGCACTGCCATACCGCTTTACTGGAGGGTTCTTTTCTGTGTGGGAAAAAGCAAATTAATATGTGGTCAATTCTCTTTGTCTGCTTTGCAGCGATTCAGCTTTTACTGGCAGCATACCTGCTCCAGCCAGCATTCCTTTTGCTCATTTATGGCATAAAGAAATTATTTGGTGCTCTCTTTGCTAAGAAGAAAACAAATACCGAAACACCAGGGAAGAATTATTCTTTTGCTGTGATCATCACCGCACATAAGAACCTGCAATTGGTGCCACCCCTCGTAGATTCAGTACTCAGGCAAACATACCGGCACTTCAAAGTGTATGTGGTGGCCGATGGATGTGAAACTGCAAACATCGGGTACAATGCTGATCCACAGGTGAAAGTATTACTGCCCGAAGTACCGCTTAATGCGAAGATCCGTTCCATCGACTATGCCATCAATCACTTTGATGCAACACACGATGCAATGATCATTCTGGATGCTGATAATCTCCTGCATCCTGATTATCTCCAGGTGTTAAACAGGTATTTCAATAAAGGTTACCGCGCCGTGCAAACCAATATGCTGGCAAAGAACAACGATAGCATATATGCCCAGCTGGATGCAGCAGGTAACTATTTCAGCAATTTCATCGACAGGCGCATGCGCATGGAAATGGGCTTATCCGCTAATATCTGGGGCCTCGGTATTGCCATCGAGACCGCTTTGTACAAGCAGGTCATCTATCGCAACTTCCTGGGAGGATTTGATAAGAAGATCCAGGCAGATATTGTGAAACTCATTCCGCAGCTGGCCTATGCTGAAGATGCGAAAGTATACGATGAAAAAATAGACAGTGGCGATGCCCTGGAAACACAACGTACCAGGTGGATCAATGCCTACTTTAAATATTTTAAATACGGCTGGGATGTGCTCCTGACAGGCCTGCGCAAAGGGAATTTTAACCTCGTATACTTCGGGTTCAATTTACTGCGGCCACCCTTGTTCCTGCAGGTAGTGGGAGCCGCTTTCTTTGCCGCTGCGAACTATTTTATCTCACCTGTATGGATGCTGGGCTGGATCATTGCCATGGTGCTGTTCCCCCTGTCATTCTTCATCATCGTAGCGGTGATGAGCACAGACAGGAAAACAGTGAGTGCACTGTTTTATCTGCCCGTATTTTTCATCAGGCAGGTGAAAGCATTCCTGCACATTGGCCGTGCGAATAAAGCGTTTTTACAAACACAAAATAATAAGGTCATCTATATTCAGGACCTCCTGAATCAATAGTTTCCCTCTCATACTAAAGGAAAACCCCGCAAGCTGTCGGGGGAATATGCGAAAAATCAGCAGAAAGGGTGTATCGTAATGATATGCCCTTTTTACTTTAAATTGCCTGTAAATTGAAGAAACCATGTCAGAAACTGTAGAAATCAGGCAATTGACCGCAGAAGATTACATTGATTTAAAGGAATCCATGTTAAGGGCCTACCCGGATATGGCCGGCAGCTACTGGCGGGAGCCAACTTTGCGCAGGCTGATAGATATCTTCCCGGAAGGGCAGATCGCCATTGCCGTCAATGAAAAGGTAGTGGGCTGTGCATTGTCCATCATTGTCGATTATGAAAAGTATGGTGATGACCATACCTATGAGCAGATCACAGGGTATTATACGTTCAACACACACGATATTAAAGGGGATGTACTATATGGCATTGAAGTATTTGTACACCCGGATTTCAGGGGCAAACGACTGGCACGCAGACTATACGATGCCCGCAAAAACCTCTGCGAGCGCCTGAACCTGCGTGGTATTGTAGCCGGTGGCCGCATCCCCAATTACGAAAAGTTTGCAGACCAGCTCACACCCCGTGACTATATCGAGAAAGTGAGAGATAAAGAAATTTATGATCCTACACTGACCTTCCAGTTTTCCAACGACTTTCTTGTAAAGAAAATACTGAAGAACTACCTGCCAAATGATGAAGCCAGCAGGGGCTTTGCGACCTTGTTACAGTGGTACAATATCTACTATGAAAAAGATATCGATACCGTGCGCTATAACAAATCTACCGTGCGCATTGGCCTCGTACAATGGCAGATGAGAGATTATGCAGGCCTGGAGGGCTTCCTGCAGCAGGTGGAGTATTTCATTGATGCAGTCAGTGACTACGGATCAGATTTCGTCGTTTTCCCGGAACTGTTCAATGCCCCGCTGATGGCAGAATTCAGCCAGATGGACTCCGCTAAGGCCATTCGGGGCGTAGCACAATATACCGAAGAGATCAGGGATTGGTTTGTAAGCAAGTCCGTGGCATACAATGTAAATATCATTACAGGCAGCATGCCGATATTAATCGAGGATGCACTTTATAATATTTCTTATCTCTGCCGCAGAGATGGTACCTTTGAACACTATATCAAGATCCATCCTACACCAAGCGAAGTATACGCATGGGGGATCAAAGGCGGCAACGAACTGAAGACCTTCGATACAGATTGTGGCAAAATCGGGATCCAGATCTGCTACGATGTGGAATTCCCTGAACCTTCACGCATCCTGGCAGAAGAAGGCATGCAGATCCTATTTGTGCCTTTCCTCACAGATACACAGCACGCTTTCAACCGGGTACGCTTCTGTGCACAGGCAAGAGCGATCGAAAATGAATGTTATGTAGCGATTGCCGGTTGTGTAGGAAATTTACCCAAAGTGAATAATATGGACCTGCAATATGCACAGAGTGCCGTACTCACGCCTTCTGACTTCGCATTTCCTGTAACAGGGGTGAAAGCAGATGCCACCACAAATACAGAAATGGTGGTGATTGCTGATGTAGACCTGGTATTATTGAAAGAGCTGCATGCATTCGGTAGTGTGCAGACTAAAAAGGATATACGAAAAGATTTGTACGAAGTAAAATGGAAAAAATAATGGAACACACGATTAACGTAGCTTTACAGATTTTGCCTACAGTAGCGCCAGAGAAGGTATATGCCACCGTAGATGAGGCGATTGCAGTCATTCATAACTCCGGTCTCAAATACAGGGTATGCCCTTTTGAAACAGTGATAGAAGGGAAGTACGATGAAGTAATGGCAGTGGTGAAACAGGCACAGGAAGTATGCTTCAAAGCCGGTGCATCACAACTCATCTGTTACATCAAAATGCAGATCAAAAAAGATGCGGATGTATACATCGATGACAAAATGGAGAAATACGACTAATCTATTTTAAGCCGGCCACAGGCCATCCTGTGGTTTTTTCGAGCCCTGCGACCTATGGCCGCAGGGCTCTTCTTTTTTCTGAACATGATTGGTGAATTCCCTGTTTCATGAATGTTTTATTACCCAAACACCAAATAAGCAATCCCCAGTGTAAAGAAGATATTAAACACCTGTGCAATGATAAACGCCATAGCAGGGCGTCCTCTTTCCATACTAAAAATATCGGTGAACTTTGTTTCCAGCCCGATGCAGGTAAACGCTAAGGCAAACCAGTAAGTCTGTAATTCCTTGATACTACCTTTGATGGTCGCCACCATCGTCGGACTGAGTGCAAAAGAGAAGAATAAGGAAGCAATCACAAACCCTAATACAAACTTAGGAAAGCGTTCCCAGATCGTTTTCAGTGTTGGCTTTTCGTAATTGGCTTCTTTCCTGGAATAAGACCAGTATAAAGAAATGAAGAACGCCGCTAAGCCCAATAATACATTCTGCGAGAACTTCACCAGCGTCGCATATTTCAGGGCTTCTTCACCCAGCATCGTACCCGCTGCAACTACCGCACCGGAGGTATCAATGGTACCACCCAGCCAGGCACCCGCCACCGCCGGAGACATGCCCGCCCACTTCGCAATGTAAGGCATGAACAGCATCATCGGGATCGCCACGATCAGTACCAGCGAAATGACATGAGAGAGTTTCTTGTTATCCCCCTCAATCGCACCTGCCGTGGCAATTGCCGCAGACACCCCGCAAATAGATACAGCACTGGAGATCATCATCCTGAATTCATCATCCAGTCCTAATTTCTTACACAACCAGAAACTGAAATACCATACCGTAAATACCACGGCTACAGATTGAATGATCCCTAAGGCACCGGCTTTGACAATATCCTGGAATAAGACAGTACAGCCTAATAATACCAGGCCTATCTTGATATAGAGTTCCGTTTGAATGGCAGGTTTCAACCAGGCAGGTACCCCCACCGTATTACTGATAAGCAGTCCCAGGATCAGGCTAAAGAGTACCACTTCAATGCCGTATGCTTTCATGATAGCAGTACTGGCTACGATCTGTGCTACCAGCGTAATTAATACCACCACCACTAAAGCCGGCAGCAATTTTAAATAATCTGCCGTACCGCGGCTCAGTACTTTTGCGATGAACAGGCTGGCGGCTACCCAGATGAAGCCCGAACCGGTTTTAGTAAGGATATCAGTTCCGAAAAAGGGCTTGAGACCAACAGTAATAAATGCAATCGTAAGGAACGCTATGATGACAGCGATCCAGTCTTCGTGGATTTTCTTAGTAAGCATGCATAAGGTTTTTTCGTTCGTGGTGGTGCCTGTAAGATAGTAAATAAGGTTTATGGTTTCCAGAAGAAAATATACCCGATGATAATAGCGCCGATCAGGCCTACCACATCTGCGATCAGGCCACAGGTAAGGGCATACCTGGTGTTTTTAATATTTACAGATCCGAAGTATACGGCCAGGATATAAAAGGTTGTTTCGGTAGAACCCTGGATCACGCTGGCCAGTTTCCCCTGGAAGGAATCCACGCCATAATGCACGATCGTGTCTACCATCAGGCCACGGGCAGCGCCACCGCTAAAGGTCTTCATGATGCCCACCGGCAGCACGGGTACGAAATCGGTATTCAGCCCCATCCAGCCCACAACAGCACCGATAGCCCCGGTTACATAATCCAGGCAGCCGGTGGCGCGGAAGGCCGCAATACCACATAGCATAGCTACCAGGTAAGGAATGATCATCACCGAAGTCTGGAACCCTTCTTTCGCCCCTTCGATGAATACATCGTATACATTCACTTTTTTGATCAGGCCCAGGGTGAGGAAGGATACAATGATGGAAAAGATCACCAGGCCGCCTATTAAGCTCGTATACGTCGCTATTTGTTCGGCAGGAAGGTTATGCATGGCATAATACAGGAGGGCCAGCAAGGCCCCGAAAATGCCCAAAAAGATGAGTACGGGTAATTTGAAAAGGTTCAGGCGCTGGTAGATGGCTACAGCTATCATGCCCGATATAAAGGAAATGAGTGTTCCAATAAGGGTAGGAATGAAAATATCGGCCGGGTTGGCGGCATGTTGCGCCAGTCGTATAGCAATGACCGAGGTAGGAATGAGGGTGATACCCGCGGTATTGAGCACCAGGAACATGATCTGGGCATCGCTGGCGGTCTCTGGCTCTTTATTGATCTCCTGCAGCTGCTTCATGGCTTTCAGGCCCAGGGGCGTAGCGGCATTGTCCAGGCCCAGGGCATTGGCACTGAAGTTCATGAGCATAGAGCCCATGGCAGGGTTGCCCTTTGGAATGGACGGAAACAATTTTGAGAAGAAGGGGGTCACGGCTTTGGCAAACACTTCGATCATCCCTGCTTTTTCCCCGACCTTCATCATCCCCAGCCAGAAGGTCATGATCCCGGCCAGGCCCAGGGAGATCTCTGCCCCGGTTTTAGCACTGTCGAACATACTGGTCATGACGGTGGAAAAGACGGTTGTATCGCCGAGCACAATCAGTTTGAAGAGCGCAACGACGAAGGAAATCAGGAAAAAAGCCAGCCAAACGTAGTTTAAAGCCATGAATGTAGATTGGTTATATAAGTAATCCGGTAAATGTAATAAATTTTTGGCCGGAGTGCAAGGGGGGGCGGTTCCGGGCAAAACTTATTGATTACGTTAAAAAAGTACTATCTTCGCGCAAATTTTTTAAAAAAATGGCGTTACAAGCAGGAATTGTTGGATTACCGAATGTGGGAAAATCGACATTGTTTAATGCGGTGAGCAACAGCGCAAAGGCGCAGGCTAGCAACTACCGTTTTTGTACTATTGAACCTAACGTAGGTCTGGTGGATGTGCCGGATACCAGGCTGAGCAAACTGGCTGAGCTGGTAAACCCCAACAGGATCGTTCCTACTACTATCGAATTCGTAGACATCGCCGGCCTGGTAAAAGGTGCCAGTAAAGGTGAAGGTCTGGGGAACAAGTTCCTCGCCAATATCCGTGAGGTAGACGCCATCGTACACGTAATTCGTTGCTTCGAAGATGAAAACATCCTCCGCGAAGAAGGTGCGATCAACCCTATCAGCGATAAGGAAATCATCGATACTGAACTGCAGCTGAAAGACCTGGAGAGCGTGGAAAAGAAGGTAGCCCGTACTGAAAAGATGGCTAAAACCGGTGGAGATCCGAAAGCAAAGGTTGAATTTGAAATACTGAAAAAATGCCAGGAACACCTGGAGAAAGGTAAAAATATCCGTGAACTGGGCCTGAGCAAGGAAGAACGTGTAGCGATCGCTGACCTGTTCCTGCTCACAGAAAAACCAGTACTGTATGTGGCAAACGTTGATGAAGCCAGCATGCACACCGGTAATAAATATTCACAGGCACTGCAGGAAGGCGTAAAAGCTGAAGGCGCGCAGGTGATCGTAATGAACAATACCATCGAAGCACAGATCTCTGAAATGGAAGATCCGGCAGACAAGGAACTGTTCCTCTCCGAATATCACCTCACAGAGCCAGGCCTGAACCGCCTGATCCGCTCTGCTTACAACCTGCTGGACCTGATCACCTACTTTACAGCGGGTGTACAGGAAGTAAGAGCATGGACCATTCATAAAGGATGGAAAGCACCGCAGGCTGCGAGCGTGATCCATACTGATTTTGAGAAGGGCTTTATCAAAGCGGAGGTGATTGCGTATGATGATTTTGTGAAGTATGGCTCTGAAAGTGGCGCGAGGGATAATGGTCGCCTGAGAATTGAAGGGAAAGAGTATATCGTGGCGGATGGTGATGTAATGCACTTCCGTTTCAATGTATAAAAGATGCTTCACGGCTCTAAGGGCCGGTGAGGGTTACAACAAAAGACGCCCTGAGTCGTATGGCTCAGGGCGTCGCCTATTTTAGGAGTATGTTGAAAATACCTTTAACGTAAGCAATGCAGGAAGATCCGTAGAATACCTCTTCAAAGAAAACTACCCTGCTACAGGAAATCCTCTCCAGCCATTATTCTCAAAAACTTTCCCGGTAAAAATATCTTCCAACATCACTATTTCAACAAATCTTCAAACAACAAAGACACATAATAAATACCTCCCGCCATCGGGTTACCCAGGGATGTCTGGTAATAATGATTCGTAATATTCGAACCACCCACCTTTATCGTTGCATTCACCTTTGGCACCCGATAACTCACCTGCGCATCCAATGTCGAATAGGCCGCTACCTCGCCCTGCACAAAGCTGGAGTTCCACACAAACGCATCCTGCCAGCGATACATGATGTTAAACCCAAGGTTCTTGTATACATTCCTGTTTGACAAGCCCAGGTTAAAACGATACTTAGGGGTATTAAACGCGTTCGTCAGGGTCTTTGAATCCTTCGTAATATCATTATAAGATACATTACCGCTAAGCGTCCATTTGCCTATCAGGTAATCCAGGCCCAATGCGCCACCCTGTGTCACTACATCCGCAGGATTGTTCACATACGTCGCAAAGATATTGGCCCTGCTGAATGCCGGGTCAGAAGCCAGGGGCAATGTAGGCTGGATCAATACCAGGTAGGAGAGGAAGTTGGTATACTTGCTGTAATAGTAGTACGCATCTATCAGGAGACGGTTATTGACCAGGCCCTTATAACCCACTTCATAAGAACTCACACTCTCTGGTCTGAACTTGCCGAAAGTATAGGCTTCCAGTTTGGTAGGATCTCCGCTGGCAGCATATTGCTGTACGCTTGTCTGCGTATATCCCTTGGTGTTATACAGGTCGTATTTCGAGATCATTGATGGCAAACCACCAATCAGCCTTGTATTAGAGCGGATCGGTAAGTCGATGTACTGATCCTGGTTAGTCGGATTACGGTATGCTGTCTGGAAGGAAAGCCGGATATTATGCTGCGGTGCTACGGTGAACACACCTGAAATACGCGGGGTAAACCTGCCATCAAAGTTTTCATTCTTATCATAGCGTACGGAACCTGTCAGCTTGATCCTGTCATTCACTAGTTTCTTGCCCACCTGTACAAAACCACCGTATTCATTAATCCCGATACGGCCATTTGCATCATCGAAGATGGTACCATCTGAGTTGAGGGCATAATGACGGAAGCTGGCGCCCGCCTGCAGATCGAACACTTTTACATGATCTGTGAAATCATAGAAGCCTTCGTAGTGATACAGGTTCGTCTTATCATTGAATTTAGCACCGTTACGGCCATTACCAAAGCCGATATACTGGGAGGTGATTGCTTTCTTCGCCGTGTTAAAGGCATCAGTACCTGGCAATAACCTATTCCTATCTGCATAACCACGCGCAATTGCATGGGCGACGGCATCTGTTTTCGCACCTGGTGAACCCGGGAATACACCCAGTCTTGCCTGGTTGTATACCGTTGCATATTCTGCAAACCAGCCACCGGTCACATTGCCATTGGCATCGTAGGTCGCACTTGGATTATACGCTTCGTTCAGGATGGTACCTAAGGCTGTTGCATTATAGGCCTCACCGGAACGTTCCTGGGTGGTGTAGGCCCGCAGGTAGAAGCGCTTGCCTCTCAGTTCCAGCTTGTACTGCCCCATGTTAAAGTTGCGGAGGGAATAGCGGTCAGAACCCGTGTACACGGTAGTACCACGACCCCAGTTAGCCTGCACAATTCCTTCCAGGTTATCTGTGAATTTATAATGTAAAGCACCGCTTATTTTTAAACTCTTGGTGCCATAATCAACGAGGTCTTTTTCCTGGTAACCGGTACGGGATACGGCTACACCATTCAGGTAACCACCGCTGGTACCAAAGGTGGTAGTGATCTCATCACCGTACACATTGATCCCATCATAATTAGGATCTGCGCTGTGAGAATACCCGGCTTTGGTTTTGCCATTCAGGCGGCCGTAATTCGTGGAATCCAGCGCCTGCCAGTCATCAGCCTGGAGGAAGCTCACATTCAGTTTAAATGCAAAACGGCCGAATGCCTTTGCATAACGTGCAGCCAGGTCCGGGATAAACCCTACGTAAGGTTGCTGTGATTTGTTGATGTGGTTCACGCCGCTTTGTAAACGAAGACTCAGGCCCTGGTATTCAAAGGGGCTTTTACTTGTCATGAGCAGGGTACCGTTCATACCACCTGCACCATACAGGGCAGAAGACGCCCCGGGCAATAGCTCGACAGCTGCCACATCCAGCTCGGAAAGGCCTAAAATGTTACCTACAGAAAAGTTAAGACCGGGGGCCTGGTTATCCATTCCATCTACCAGCTGGTTGAAGCGGGTATTGCCATTGGTATTGAAACCACGGGTGGTGACGGTCCGGAAGGTGAGGCTTTGCATACTGGTTTCTACGCCTTTCAGGGTGGGGAGTGCATCGTAGAAATTGGGGGTAGGGATTTCCCTGATAGCGGTAGCATTGAGTTTTTCGATAGACACCGGGGAACTGAGAATAGATTCTGATACACGGCTGGCGGCGACTACCACCTCTTCACCCAGGATTTCGGTGGAGCCGAGCTGAATATTGTTATTGTCCTGGTTCGAGACCTGTACCTGTTCGCTTTTAAAACCTACGGATGAGAATATAAGTGTTAAGGGCAACGATCGGCTGGTATTGAGTTTATAATGCCCGCTGCCATCGGTAATTGTTCCCGACAAAGTACCTTTTAAACTAACGGTTACACCGGGTAAGGGCTCGCCCGTGTTCTTATTGGTTACTGTGCCGGTAATGGTCTTTTGTTGAGCGTATGCTACGGAAAAAATGGATAGTAGCAGCATACAGCACAGACTGGCTTTTACAAAGCAGTTCTTCATATGTGGCGATTTTACGATTTTGATTGACGGGGTGTATTATTTTAATGAATATAGGATAAATATGTTAATAAAATCACAATGTGTAAAGTTGGCCGAAAGAGAATTTAAGATTCCCCGGGTGAGGCAATTTTGCATACGAAGACAGGGTTCGAACAGGGGCCATATTCGCTATTAAATAAGCACTAAAAGATCACGATAAGGTCACTTCAATATCGAAAGGATATACAAGTGACCTTATCGTGATCTTTTAGTGGCATTATAATGTACTTATCTGAGCGAATCCTGGCCCTGTTCGGAGTACCCATTTCCTATCCGAAATGACACAAAAAAAGGAGGTACCTGTACCAGGTACCTCCTACTTATAAATTAAGCTTAATACTAATCCATTTTTTGACCCACTTTCCGGTAACCTAAATAGAAGAACAGG
Source organism: Chitinophaga sancti (assembly GCF_034424315.1). Lineage (GTDB taxonomy): Bacteria > Bacteroidota > Bacteroidia > Chitinophagales > Chitinophagaceae > Chitinophaga > Chitinophaga sancti. Next base: position 998,243 of record NZ_CP139972.1, on the reverse strand, counting down.
GGGAACACCAGCAGCGTTAATACCGTTGCCGTGATCAACCCACCAATCACCACGATCGCCAGTGGCTTGGAAGTCTCAGAACCGATCCCTTTTGACAATGCCGCCGGCAATAAACCGATGGCCGCCATCAATGCCGTCATCACCACCGGCCGTACCCTTTCGCGTACCCCATCCCGGATGGAGATCTCCAGCGTATGATGATTGAAGTCGTGCTTCTTCACCTTCGCCATGTTGTTCTTAAACACCGAGATCAATATCACCCCGTTCTGGATACAGATACCAAACAGCGCAATGAAACCGATACCTGCAGAGATACTGAAATTCGTACCACTGATTAACAATGCCGCAATACCACCAATGATCGCAAACGGCACATTGATCAGTACCAGCCCCGCATCCTTCACATTTCCAAACATTACAAACAGGATCAGGAAGATGATCATCAAACTGATCGGCACCACCTGTGTCAGGCGTTTTGTAGCACGCTGCTGGTTTTCAAAATCACCGGCCCACTGCATTTCATACCCTTTATCCAGCTTCACGTTCTTATTTACTTTGGCCTGTGCCTCTGCTATCACACTTCCCATGTCACGACCACGTACGGAGAACTTCACCGCAGTATACCGCCTGTTATCATCCCGGAAGATGATGCTTGGACCTGTCAGCGTCTTGATGTTTGCAATGTTCTTGATAGGCACTTTCGCACCACGCAGGGTAGGTACCATCAGGTCACTGATCGCCTCCGCATTGTTACGGTATTGCTCCTCGTAACGCAGGCGCAGCTGGAACTTACGCTCTCCTTCATAGATCTGTGTAACAGCTTTACCACCTATCGCCATTTCGATGATCGCATTCGCATCCGCAGTGGTTACACCGTATAAGGCCATCTTATTTTCATCCAGTTCTATATCCAGTTCCGGCTGACCAATATTCCTGATCACCCCGAGGTCTGTTACACCCGGAATATTCTTCATAATATCATATACATGGTTAGCCTTGCCTTCTGTATACGCCAGGCTGTCTCCATAGATCTTCACACACAAAGAACCTTTCACGCCGGATACCGCTTCTTCCACGTTATCCATAATAGGCTGGGAGAAGTTCAGGTTGATGCCCGGGTACACAGACAGTTTCTGCTGCATACGGTCTATCAGCTCTTCCTTGGTAATACCGCTCTTCCACTGTTTCTTCGGATAGATGTCTACGTGAAACTCGATATTGTAGAACCCTGTAGCATCCGTACCATCATTCGGACGACCCGTTTGAGACATTACCTGTTTTACCTCCGGGTAAGACAGGATGATACGACGCATTTTATTCGCGATGGATTTAGATTCCTCCAGCGATACGCTGAGCGGACAGGTAGCACGGATATAGATCGCACCCTCATCCAGTTCGGGCAGGAACTCACTCCCGAGGAACTTAAAGTTGAACAGGCCCACTACGACCAAACCTACTGCTACCAGCAAAGAGAGGCGCTTGTTCCGATATGTCCAGGAGAACATTTTCATCACCCCGTTGGTAATGAATTCCACGAATACATTGTGTTTTTCCCGTACGTTCTTACGCAGCAGTAAACTACTGAGCAATGGAATCAATGTGAGTGTCAGGATCAATGCACCCAGGAGTGCAAAACCCAGTGTCCATGCCAGGGGAGAGAACATCTTACCTTCTACTTTCTGGAAAGAGAAGATAGGCAGCAGCCCTGCAATGATGATCAGTTTGGAGAAGAAGATCGCCTTACCAAGTTCACCACCTGTATTCTTGATGATGCCCAGTTTGGAGAGTTTATTGAAGCGCTCCATACCCATCTGGTGGGCGCGCTGGTCGAGGAGTACAAAGATCCCTTCCACCATCACGACGGCACCGTCAATGATGATACCGAAGTCAATCGCCCCCATCGACAGCAGGTTCGCAGACATGCCTTTAAGCGTGAGACAAATAAATGCAAAGAGCAGTGCCAGCGGAATCACAATAGCCACGATCACGGTTGTACGCCAGTCTGCCATAAAGAGGAATACGATCACCGTTACAAAGATGATCCCCTCCAGCATGTTGTGCAATACCGTGTGTGTAGCAAATTCTATCAGGTCACTACGGTTGTAGAAAGTATTGATCTTTACATCGGGCGGCAGTACTTTTTCATTCAGGTAAGTGATCCTGTCCTGTACGCGTTTGATCACCTCACTGGGGTTTTCACCTTTACGCATCACAATGATGCCCTCTACCACGTCGTTTTGTTTATCACGACCTACCTGGCCTAATCGGGGCAGGGCAGAGACAGCTACGGTACCGATGTCTTTTACTAAGATAGGCGTACCGTTGATGTTGTCTACAATGATATTCCCGATCTCTTCTGCATTGTTCAGCAAACCGATACCACGAACCACGTATGCCTGTGAGTTATCTACGATCACATCACCCCCTACGTTGATATTACTTTTGGAGATCGCGTTCGATACATCCAGTGGGGTAATATCATAAGAAGCCAGTTTCTGTGGGTTTACGGCAATCTCATAAGTCTTCACTTCACCACCAAAACTCACTACATCACCTACACCTGGTACATTCAATAGCCTGCGTTCGATCACCCAGTCCTGCAAGGTTTTCAGTTCCCGTACCGTTTTGGTTTTGCTCTCCAGTGTATAACGGAAGATCTCACCGGTAGGGCCGGTAGGTGGCTGTACATCCGGATCTGCGCCATCGGGCAGTGTCACATCGCGCAGCAGGTTGTTCACCTGCTGACGGGCAAATGCATCGTCCACCCCATCTTCAAAGATCACTTTCACAACTGACAGGCCGAATACCGTTGTAGAACGAACGGACTCTTTTTTCTGTACGGGGTTCATGGCTATTTCCACGGGCACCGTCACGAATTTCTCCACCTCTTCGGCACTTCTGCCAGGCCATTGGGTGATGATGGTAATCTGTGTATTGGTCACATCCGGGAAAGCCTCAATGGGAATATTCCTGAATGCGATCACCCCCCATACGATGAGGATGACGGTCGCAAAACCTATGAACAGCCTATTCTTTAACGAAAAAGCAATGATTTTTTTTATGACTTTCTGCATGGATTATTTTGTATTAAGGGCATCATAAATAAATACCTGAGAGCTGGTCACCACCTGTTCATTCACCTGCAGGCCGGAGATATACGCCCTGTCGTCGATACGGCGAATTACTTTTACCTCACGGATCTCAAGACCTTTAGCGGTTTTCACCACTACATATTGCTTGCTGTTGTCCATCACGACTGCATTGGCAGGGATGCTCAGCATGCTGGTAGCGGCTGGTTTGGTATTTACTTTTACGGTGGCAAACATTTCAGGCTTCAGTTCCCCGCTTGTATTCTGCATGCTGATGCGCACCTGCATGGTACGGTTCGCAGGGTCCAGTACGTTATATACCTTGTCGATCTTACCGATGTAATCTTTTTCAGGATTAGCGAGGGTAGTTACGCGTACTTCATCGCCCAATTTGATAGCCGGAATATCTGCTTCATATACATTTGCAATGATCCATACTGTATTCAGATCAGCCACGGTGAAGAGGTTGACGCTGTTGTCCTGGCGAACTTCGGAGTTGTTGGAAATATTTTTCTCAATTACATAACCGCTGATCGGTGCTTTCAGTGTATAGGCGGAGCTGCTGCCACCTGTGATGCTGGCTACAGAGCGGGCGCGGTTCAGTTCTGATTGCGCTTTCTTTTCTTCGATCTGTGCTGCCAGGTAATCCTGCTGGGTAGCGAGGTTGCCTTCGAAGAGCGACTTTTGAGTTTCTGCATTCTTCTTTGCCAGGGCTACATTCGATTCAGCCACAGATACATCGTTGCTGATGCCGGCTACTTCGGTACTCTGCAGTACAGCGAGCAACTGACCCTGTTTTACATAATCGCCCAGTTCTACATTCACAGATCTGATCTTACCACTTACCAGGGCATATACTTTTGCTTTCCTGGTTTCGTCCGGAACGATTTTACCATTCAGCTTGATGGTTTCCGAAGGATTCTCGAAAGTGGCAGGTGCGGTCTGTACGTTTTTCACCAGACTATCAGACAGTGCATTTTCGTCTTTGGCTACTTCAGGTTTATCACCGCCACAGGCCGTGAGCATACATCCAAGTGCAACAGGAAAGAGATATATAATAAAAGGTTTCATGACTATACTAAGGTTGTGATTAATTATTGAACAAAGTTTTACCCACAGCAAAATTGAGCGTCTCAATGGCCTGCATCCTATCATTCTGCAACTGGTTTAGCTGCAGCATATTTTCTTTATAAGAATCGTAGAAGTCAGTCAGCTCGAGGAGACTGAGGTTCTTTTTAAGGAAATTGTCAGTAACAGATTTGAGCAGTTGTTCGAACTGGCCACGGAATTCAGGGTCTACTGATTCCAGCATCTTGTCAGTGTTCAATGCTTTTAGGTAAGCGGTCTGCACTTCATTTTCCACCTTTTGTGTTTGCTGGTTTACCTGTAGTTTATGCTGATCGATGCTGTAGCTGGCGGCTTTGATATTACCCTGGTTCCTGTTGAAGAAGGGGAGATCGATACCAACCGTGAGGAAGGTAGCATTGTCTACGAAGCTGCCACGTTTGTCAAAGTCTGCGCCCAGGTTCAGATCGGGAACAGCCATGGCTTTTTGCAGTTTCAGGTTCTGTTCGTTATAGCGCAGGTTGTTTTGGGCCAGCAGCAGGTCCTGCCGGTTGGCGTATGCGGTGTCTACCAGGCTGGCCAGGCTGGTATTACGTATAGCTGGCAGGTTAGCAGCGGCATTGTCAGGCATATCAATTACATAATAGGCGTGATTATTTGCGAGCAAAAGCTGTAGTTCTGATTCAATATCGCTGACCTGGTTTTCGGCGGCGGTACGGTCTGCTTTCAGGCTATAGAGCAGGGAGCGGAGGCGTACGGCGTCTTTCAGGGTTACGAGTCCTTTGGACTGAAGCTCTTTGTAGGTCGCATCCATCTTTTCGAGGGAGGTGATCTGGTCTGTGTAGGCTCTCATAGAGTTCTGCAGGTAGTAGGCCTGGAAGAAATTGCTACGGAGCGAGTAGCGCAGGGTCCTGAGCAGATCAAAGAATGCATTTTCAGACATAGCTGCGGATGTTTGCGCCAGTTTGATCTGCTTGTTTCTTTTACCTGCCAGCGAAATGAGCTGTGTGATGCCGATTTCGTACTGACCGTGTTCGTTGCTGACATCGAAGAACTGTTTCCTGGATGGATTGTACAGGTTACCGCTCAACGACAGGTTGGGGTTATTGTACAATTTGGACTGGATGATCTGTGCGCGGGCGATAGAAATATTGTATTTCTCTGCCAGCAGGTCCAGGTTCTTTTCCAGGAATTGCTTTTCGGCATCCTGCAGGCTAATGTGCACAGTGTCCTGTGCGGCAGCCCTGCAGGCGAATAACAAGATGATGATACAACTGGCTACAATCCGGGGAGGGCGCTTTGTTTTAGAATCCCGACTATACATCTGATTTGAGTTTAATACGATTTTATATGTAAGAGCTGTATGTACACGAGCTCCCTTATCAACCTTTTTGAGTTGATAATAGTTCATGACTTATAGAATAAAAGTTATGCTTCCGGGGGTGGTGTGAGGATCTCGTAGGCGATGGCGAATGGTTTTTGTACAGCAAGATGCGGGTACGCCACAGCCAGGTCGTTGGTAGAGGGTTCCTGCCAGGTGGAGGTGACTTGTTCGGGATTGGCGATGTAGTAAGACACACTGGTAGTTCCGGTGAAGTAGTGTGGCTGGTCATCGTCCTCGTCCTGCTGGGTCACTTCTGTGTTGCCCAGTACTACATGATTGACAAAATCGAAAATGGTGTTGACATCATTAATTTGTCTGCCGCGGGCATCATAAATATCTTTCTCATCCGCGACCGGGATAAACATAGTAGTCGCAATATGTAGGAAGAGTAATATGTATGAAAATACCTTTGTCATGCTAAATCTGGTACAAATATAGACCGGGGGTATAATAGTTTGAAGGGGTTTAAGGAATTTTAAGACCTTTTTAATCAGATTTTAACGCATTGATCAAATTGGAATCGGGCTTCTATAAAGGATCAGGGCCTTTATTAAAAAGAAAGCGCCTCCTGCTAAAGGCAGAAGGCGACTAATCTGATTTTAATATTTTATGCCAGCCATTCATTCAGGAGGGCATCAATCTTCTCTACTTCGATCAGGAAACCGTCATGCCCATACGAAGAATCGATTTCGTGATAGGAGGCATCCGGAATGTGCTTAGCGAGGAAGTGTTGTTCTTCGGGCGGGCACAGTACATCGCTGGTGATGCCTATAATGAGGGTAGGTTGTTTAATGAGGGCAAGGGTTTCTGCCTGGTTTGTCAGGCGTCCTCTTGCGATGTTGTGACTATCCATTGCCTTGGTAAGGCGCCAGTAAGCCTGGGCATTGAAACGCTTTACGAGTTTATCGCCCTGGTAATTGATATAGGAGGCAGCTTTGAAATCGTCTGTTTTGTTATTGTCCGGGTCGGACTGTGTACGAACGAAAGTCTGGTAATTACGATAGGTGAGCATGCCGATGGCTCTCGCGGCTTTTAAGCCGTTTCCGCCGGCAGTTGGCGTATGATCCCGCCAGGTGCTGTCCGCTTCAATAGCGAGGCGCTGAGCGGTATGTATGGCGATTCCCCAGGCACTTTCTGCGGCACCGGTACTGAGCAATGCCAGTTGGCGGATGCGGGTGGGTTCCAGCAGGGCCCATTCCAGTGTCTGGTAACCGCCCATGGAGCCGCCCATGAGTAATTGAATTTCTTCAATACCCAGGTGTTCGCGCAGCAGGGTATGAGCCTGCACTATGTCCCGGACAGTGATTTGTGGAAAGGAGGAATAATAAGGCTTTCCGGTAGCAGGATTGATGGAAAGCGGGCCGGAACTGCCGTAGCAGGAGCCTAATATGTTTGCACATACAATGAAATGACGGGCAGGGTCAATGGCCTTGCCCGGACCGATGAGTCCTTTCCACCAGTCGGCTACGTCCGAATTGGCAGTAAGGGCATGGCAGATCCATATCACGTTAGATTTGCTGTGATTCAGCGTACCGTACGTGTGATAGGCGATTTGCAGCTCCGGCAACACGACCCCGGACTCCAGTGTAAAAGTGTGCGTATTATGATAGATCTGTACCGTCAAAACCCCGGAAAAATTTGCGCAAATATAACATATGAAGGGTATAAGTCAATAATTTGAGGCGAAATTTGGAAAATATCAAATTTATTAGGGCCTGCGAAAGCATGGAAAATGCATCTCCATTTAATTTAATTGATGGCGAAATAATCTGGGGCTTCCCATTTTTAGATAATTTATAACTTCTGCCCTGGCGGCGGCGGCCGTGTAAAATCTTCTGGTATTGTTTATATTTGTAGAATAAACAACATCGAACATGAAGATTTCATTAAAGAGAATCGACGACGCATTCAACATGGAGGCTGTAGACGAGCAGGGACATAAAGTTTCAATGGACTCTTCCATCGAGAATGGCGGTAAAAATAACGGCGTAAGACCGATGCAGATGTTGCTGATGGGTCTCGGTGGCTGCTCTGCGATTGATGTAGCCATGATCCTGAAAAAGCAACGCCAGGAACTGACAGACTTTAGAATCGAAATAGACGGAGAACGTGAAAAGGGAAAAGAACCTTCCATCTGGGAGGATGTTCATATCATTTTTCATCTTTCCGGCGATAACCTGGATGCTGACAAAGCAGCAAGAGCTGTGGAATTGTCAATGACCAAATATTGCTCCGTGGCAGAGACCTTACGTAGGGCAGGAGGCAAGCTGACATGGGAAACCAGGGTAAATGCCTGATTCAGTCAAGTAAATACCTGACTAAGTCAAATAATGGAGCTTATTCCTTAAAATTGTAAACTGTCAACAACAGGTCGTTTACAATTGCCCCCATCAGCCAAAAATAATTATACAAATAACTCATATAAGTAATGGAGAAAGATCAATACCGGCCGGAGACGAATGCAATCAGAATTCAGACAGAGAAGACATGGCAGATGGAACATTCCACACCACTTTTCCTCACATCCAGCTTCACGTACGACAACGCCGAAGAGATGCGTGCTACCTTTGCAGATGAAACGGATAATAATATTTACAGCCGTTTCAGCAATCCCAATGTAGACGAATTTGTACGCAAGGTATGTAGCCTGGAACTGGCTGAAGATGGCTATGCCACCGCATCCGGTATGAGTGCTATTTTTGCAAGCTTTATGGCATTGATGAAAGCGGGCGATCACCTGCTCTCTGCCAGCTCTATCTTTGGTTCTACCCATACTATTATTACGAAGTTCCTGCCTAAATGGGGCATTGATTACACTTATTTCGATATCAACAAACCAGAAACTGTTGAAGCGCTGATCAAGCCAAACACCAAAATGATGTTTGTGGAAACGCCTTCCAACCCGGGCCTGGAGATAGTGGACATCAGCCTGCTGGCAAAGATCTGCGACAAGCATGGTGTGATCTTAAACGTAGATAACTGTTTTGCATCTCCTGTATTGCAAAAGCCGATTGCGCTCGGTGCACACATCGTTACGCACTCTGCTACCAAGTGGATGGATGGCCAGGGGCGCGTATTAGGTGGGGTAGTGGTAGGTAGGAAAGACCTGATCAAGGAAATTCATACTTTCTGCCGCAGCACTGGTCCGGCCATGTCTCCGTTCAATGCCTGGGTACTGAGCAAGAGTCTTGAAACCCTGCACATCCGTATGGCAAGACATTGCGAAAGTGCACTGGCACTGGCCAAAGCGCTGGAAGGAAACCCGCTGCTGCAATGGGTGAAATACCCTATGCTGGCCAGTCATCCGCAGCATGAAATTGCGAAGGCACAAATGACTGCAGGCGGTGGTATTGTATGCTTTGAGCTGAAAGGCGGTCTGGCACAGGGTACCCGTTTCCTCGATGCCCTGAAGATGCTGACCCTGACTGCGAACCTGGGCGATAGCCGTAGTATTGCATCTCACCCTGCAAGTACGACGCATGCTAAGTTGAGTAACGAAGAAAGACTGAAAGTAGGTATTACGCCGGGCATGATCCGCATCTCTGTGGGACTGGAAAATGCACAGGATATCATCGATGATATAAATCAGGCGTTGGAAATAAGTAAATAATTTTGCATATTTGAAGGGCTGAACAAAAAGTACGATTTTGTTCAGCCCTTTTTTATTTCCTTTTACCTATTTACTTAAAATCCTATGCGTCGCTTATTATTCCTATGCCTGTTCCTGATGGCTACGGTAGCTGCCTTTGCGCAGCGCGGTGTAGCGATCCTGCCTTTTTCAGTTAACTACGGCATTCCGGCCGGGGAAGTTACTCCTGAAATGCAGGACTACACTAAAAAGATTGGTGTTTTCTTACAGGAAGCACTTTACAATTCTATCTATGCCGCTGGAGATACCCTGCAGCCTGCGGCTAGAACGAACAAGCTTCTTTTGGATGCTGGCATTGAGCCGGATCAGCCGTATTACCTGGACAAGGCGGGCCTTTGTATTTTGCTGAAAGTAAAATACCTGATTGCTGTACAGGTGACCTTCGGTAAAGGTGCTGACAAAGCGAAGAAAGACGGAGGACCGGACTGGTACAAGCTGACAAATGACCTGGACAAATCACGGGGATTCAGGTTAGAGATCTTTGGCACCAACGGGCAGAGTGCCTGGGATTACAAGGAGAACTTTAGCTGGAACGAGTTGATAGTACCCAATTCCCAGGTGATTCAACCAGAAACATATGTCAGGATCAGGAAACAGATCGAAGGGTTCCTGCAGTTATAACAGGCGGCTGCCTGCAACCCGGCTGAGAGCTTCTTACAATGATAACCAGTTAAAAGACTTCGGAAAATATTCATCGGGGCAAATGGTTTTTCCAACTACAACCAGGTTTGGGGTCGCTGATAATTAGGGGCAAATAGATCAGGCCTTACCATTTTTATAAGCCCGTTTTTTTGTTATCTTTCCGTTATGAAGTCTCTCCCTCGTTTTATCCTGATCGTTATACTCAGTTATCTGGGTGGATTATTTTTACCATGGTGGACAGTGGCAATTGCAGCCTTCATAGTGGCTGTTGTGATTCCATTGCCGCCATTTCGTAGTTTTCTGAATGGCTTCATTGCCGTGTTCCTGCTTTGGCTGGCACTGGCTTTTGTGGCGGATGTACGTAATGATCACATCCTGGCTACCAGGATGAGTGAATTGATACTACAAGTGAAAAGCCCGATGCTGATAGCCGTGGTAAGTGCGTTTATTGGAGGCCTGGTAGCTGGCCTGGGTAGTTTGTCAGGTAGTTACCTGCGGTACAACAAAAAATTATAGACGCTTCTTTATTAAAAATATATTGTAGAGAATCGCTTTTGCTTATCGCGAAAGCGATTTTTTCATTTAAAAGAAATGTTAATCTTCTCCTGGAACCCCTTTTCTTCTATATAGGTGATCATCTTCATTTGAGAGATTTCCTTACTTTGCATCGATCTTCTTACTTAACATTGATTATGCCCAAAAACCTTCTGACCTTATTTTGTAGCGTATTATTTTTCCAGTATTCGCAGGCTGCTATTATCAAAGGGCGAATTACCAATGAACAGCAATCCCCGCTTCCTTATGCAACGATTTTTATAAAAGGTACGACTACCGGTACTACCAGTAATGCTGAGGGACAGTACCAGCTGGAGATCCCTGCAGGCAGCTATACGCTGGTATGCCAGTACATGGGGTATCGTAAACTGGAAAAGCAGATCACCGTAGGCAGTGCTGATCAGCGATTCGATTTTGTATTGCAGCCGGTGAGTATGCAGATTAAAGAAATCGTGGTTAAGTCAGGCGGGGAAGACCCTGCCTACGCGATCATCAGGGCTGCGATCAGGAAAAGGAATTTCTACAGGCACCAGGTGAATGAATATACCTGTAATGATTATATCAAAGGGATGTTCAAGTTGAGGAATGTGCCGGAACAGGTGTTCTTTCAGAAGGTGAATAAGAAAGATATGGGGCTGGACTCCAATGGGCAGGGCGTGGTGTTCCTTTCTGAATCTATGACCCGTGTGGATTTCCAGGAGCCTGACAATGTAAAGGTGGAAGTGCTGTCTGCAAGGCAGAGCGGAGGTGGATTCGGGTTTAGTTTCCCGGCCTTCATTGATTTTTACGACAACAATGTTACCGCTGTTATCACACAATTTAATAAGCGGGGATATATTTCTCCTATCGCTGAAAATGCGCTGCTTTATTATAAATACCAACTGGAAGGCACCTTCCAGGATGATGGAAAAACGGTGAATAAGATCAAGGTGATTCCACGGCGCAAATACGAGCCTTTATTCTCGGGTACCATCTTTATTACGGACGATGACTTGCGTATTCACAGTGCGGACCTGATGCTGACGCAGGAATACCAGCTGGAGATTATGGATACACTGCGCATCCGCCAGATCCATGTGCCGGTGAATAAGGAAGTATGGCGTACCAAGGACCAGGTGATTACCATGAGTATCAAGCAACTGGGATTTGATATGGTGGGGAACTTTGTGAATGTGTATTCTAATTATGACCTGCATCCCGGTTTTGGTAAGAAGCATTTTGATAAGACGATCATGCGGTATGATACCGCTTTTGATAAGAAGTTGCTGGCGTACTGGGATAGTATCCGCCCGGTGCCACTGGAGAAGGAGGAGCTGCGGGATTTTCGTGTGAAGGATAGTACGGCGCAGGCGGAAAGGGATAGTGCCCGTTCTTCACGCACCCTGGATACTTTGCGTGCGCACCAGAAGCGGGTTAAAATTACTGATTTCTTCTGGGCGGGGCCGAAGCACAATTATTATTTTCAGCGGGATACCGGAATTTATTCACATCAGCTGTCGATGAAGGGCCTGTTGAAAAAAATCGCATACAACACTGTAGAGGGGCTGGTACTAAATGTGGAACCGGAATTGAAATTAAGTCTTCCCCGGTCGCAGGAACTGCGGATTATGCCCCATATCCGGTATGGGTTCAGCAATACGCACCTGAATGCCTGGACTTACCTGCAATGGACGCAGGAGAGCAGGCTCCGGAATCATATCGGGGAGAATACCTGGTTGCTGGGTGGTGGTAAGCGGGTAAGTCAGTTCAATCATGATAACCCGATTTCGGCGCTGGAGAATGAGTTTTATACGCTGTTCCTGAAGGAGAACTATATGAAGTTGTACGAGAACTATTTTACAACGCTGCAGTTCACCCGCCGGTTTGAGAATAATTCATTCCTCAGGTTGGGGCTACGGTATGAGGATCGGACGCCATTGGAGAATACGAGTGATTTTGTGTTTTTTAAGAATAGTAAGAAGGAGTTTTTGCCGAATCATCCTTATGAGCTGGCGGATATTCCGTTTAACAGGAACCAGGCTTTGGTGGCGGAAGTAGGGTTTTCTTTCCAGCCGGGGCAGAAGTTTATTGAGTTGCCGGACAGGAAGATTGCGTTTGGGAGTAAATACCCGGTGTTTGGGCTGACGTATAGCAAGGGGATTCATGGAATAGGGGGGAGTGATGCTGATTTTGATAAGTGGCAGTTCCAGGTGAAGGATAATATGAACCTGAAATTGTTTGGGGAGTTTATGTACCGGGTAAGAGTGGGAGGATTCCTGAATGATAAGCATGTAGATATACCGGATTTTCAGCATTTCAATGGGAACCAGACGTTTTACAATATTAATTACCTGAATAGTTTCCAGTTGGCGCCTTATTATAGGTATAGTACGACGGCACCGTTTTATATGACAGCGAATGTGGAGCATCATTTTAATGGCTTGCTGACGAATAAGGTTCCTTTGTTTAACAGGTTGAAATGGAACCTGGTAGGTGGATCGAATGCGTTTTATGTGAATAGGGAGAATAATTATGTGGAAGTTTTTGGTGGTTTGGAGAATATTTTCAAGGTGTTGCGCGTTGATGTGATTGCCGGGTACCAGAGTAAGGATAAGACGAGGATGGGAGTGAGGTTAGGATTTGGGGGATTGTTTGGTGGGATGGTGAGGCAGCAGAGTATAACGGAGCCGTAGGCAGGTAAATTGGAAAAAGAGATATCCGTCAGTTATTATGCCTTAGGTATGCATATTTTAAGACGAAATACAGTTCATTTGTTTAAAAAAACACCTGTCTTAACGTAATTTGTCACTGAAAAAAGGATATGAATCATTTTATCAGATATGAAAAAAATCTGATATTTGATCCGTCATTGAATGGTGTAAATAGAAAAAGGGAAAGCCTGCCATCGACCTTCCCTTTTGTTTACTAATATCTTTCCTTTTTTGCTTTGTAGCTTTCTTTGGGATCACGATCGTAAAAGTAAGCCAGGAGGCGGTATACCCACAATCCTACGATAAAGTAAAAGATGTAAAGAAAAATTGTACTCATAAAATTCACATTTTTGGGTCAAACACTGATTACTTGTCCTGTTCGTTTAGTTCAAAAAGGATGCCAAGTCTTAAGATTAATTTATATACAATAATAACCAGATAGTTATATAGGTTCAGATATGTCTGCGGCAACCTGAACTTTTAGTATCTGTAGCATGTTATAATAAAGGTAATCTAAATTCAAGCCAGATTGGTTTAGATTTTTATAGCATGTTTGTGTTAATCAAAATATCCCCATATGAAGAGAATTGCATTATTCGCATTTATCCTGGGCGTAGTACTCGCTACGCTGGCTTACTTTGCAGAGATTTATGAGTGGATGGGATTGCAGGAGTATTTAACGGTCGGTTTTACAGGTTATGTATTGATTATTAGTAGTGCGGCGTATTACATGTCTTCATTGTTGTATGAGTGGGGGATGGAGCCGGCGATGTGGGAGGCGTGAAGGGCTGGTTGTCATTAAGTTTGGAGGTCAGATTGTAGAAATTATGCGCGGTTGGTTGAAGTGTTCCCGGGAATGGGTAATTTCCTTTTCCCTCAGGCTATAATCCAATTGTCTAAGCGATAGATCCATCTTTTGGACAGATACAATTTCTCTGACTATATCTGCATTTAATGGAATTGCCTGTGAGTAGGATTGATCAGTCCTCTTCTTATTGCCAGCTCGATAATGATTATAATATGACATGGCTGTATCCGGGTTTTAACTTAACCCGAACAGAACCAGAAATATTATCGCTACCCAATACTGGTGGAATAAAGGTGGCTGATTCAATGGATGATCTATTCTTATTAAGCAATTTAAGAAAAGCCTGGGGAGATAAAATCCTCTCTCCGGATAAGCGCAGTATATTGCTTTTGTAATCAAACATATGCATCAATTTTGCAGGTTAAATAAACAAATCTTGTTAATGTGGGCTATCAAATGGCTGATAGGTTGGCTAAATCTCAATTAATTTACATAATTCCCCTTTTATTTTGTGTTTAAAATAGCTTGATTGTGGAATTCCATGCCTTATAATTGCACAGCAAAGTGAGCCGTAACATATCTCCCCCAATTTTTTGTTCTCCCTCTACTTACTGGAAATGTTGAAGAAAAAATAATATTATACCTTTGCGGAATTATTGATTATGTCTTATATGCCTTTTAGCAGGCATATAAGACATAATCAATAATTTGAATTACGAAACCCTTCCATTATAAGGGAATCGTAGAAATTTTGCTCACAAGGCAAGTGTTCTTAAAATTTCTACTAAAACAATGGCATTACACAACCGCATTTCTGCAGCTGAACTAAAAGTGAAGCTGGCAGCAGAGACATTTCGTCGCGTCACCGTCTCGTTTTACCAGTACGCAAAAATCGAAGATCCACAGGCTTTCCGTGATGACTTATACTTAAAGCTCGATGAGCTGAAGGTATTTGGCCGTATTTACGTGGCCTCCGAGGGTATTAATTCCCAGATCAGCATTCCTGAGCATCATTTTGAGGAATTCAGGAATCGCCTGTACGCGTATCCTTTCCTCACTGGCATCCGCCTGAACATCGCGGTAGACGATGATGGCAAATCCTTCTGGGTACTTAAGATCAAAGTCCGCGAAAAGATCGTGGCCGATGGCATCCAGGACCCGACCTTCAGCATGGAAAATAAGGGGAAGTACCTGAAAGCCAAAGAATTCAACGAGCTTACTGAAGATCCCAATACCATCGTGGTAGATATGCGTAACCACTACGAATATGAAGTGGGGCATTTTCAGAACGCCATCGAGGTGCCATCTGATACGTTCAGGGAGCAATTACCGATGGCGGTAGATATGCTGAAAGAGAATAAGGATGCGAATATCGTGATGTATTGTACCGGTGGGATCCGTTGTGAAAAGGCATCCGCCTATATGCTGCATCATGGGTTTAAGAATGTGTTTCACCTGGAAGGAGGCATCATTGAATATACTAACAAGGCAAAGGAGCAGGGATTAGCCCTGAAGTTTAAGGGAAAGAACTTTGTATTTGATGATCGTTTAGGAGAGCGGATCACTGATGAGATTATCAGTAATTGTCATCAGTGTGGCAAGCCTTGCGATACGCATACCAATTGTAAGAATGATGGGTGTCACCTGTTGTTTATACAGTGTGAGGAGTGTGCGGCTAAATATGATGGCTGTTGTAGTGAGGAGTGCCAGTCAGTGTATCACCTGGCGCCGGAGGTGCAGCAGGAAATGAGGAAGGGAACGGAAAAAGGAGTGATGGTGTTTAATAAGGCGAAAGAAAGATTACGGCCGAGGATCAACGAAAAAGAAGAATAAAAAAAGGAACAGGTTGCGCTTTAAGGTGCAACCTGTTTTGTTATTTAAAGGATACGAGTTACTAAAAAAAAACCGCCCCGCGTTGTTTCTTCTGCGGCGGGGCGGAGTAATTGAGCATGAAAACAGTTCAGACAAATTTAACATCTGAAAGAGCTGCGTTTGCATGTCCATTCTATCAACCTATATGCGAACTAAAACTTAATTCTCACTTAATGCATCATAGATCAGCTGCTGGTGATCTGATATCACATTCTCTCCTGCATCCAGTCCTTTGCTGATATATGTGGTCTCCCCCGAAGTTGTATACGTTTCTACTTCCCTCAGCTGGATATTATATTTATCCTTAAACACCAGTACATAATTCCGGCTATGATCCGCGATCACCGCATTTTCCGGTACCGCTACCATATCATCTCCTTCACTATAATGTAATATGACTTTTGTAAACATTTCAGGCTTTAACAGCTTGTTCGAATCATCCAGTTTTATACTCAACTGCATTGCATTAGAAGATGAGTCAACGGCATCTACAGTTCCATAAAAAATCTTATCGGGCAGCGCGGCAGTAATAATTTCTGCTTTATAACCTTCTTTTACATCATCCAGATGCCGGGAAGTATAATCTACAAGTATCTCTACATCTTTTTGCTTATTCACATTCCGAGCTACTTTCCCTGAAAAATGTAATTCCATTTGAACAGGTTCGATACTGGCCGTATCGATACGGATTGTCTTCAGCATGGTATCACTCAGTACAAAAGTCTTTTTCGTGACCCCGCCTTCCAGCTGCGGATGCTTG
This sequence comes from Chitinophaga sancti, assembly GCF_034424315.1. GTDB lineage: Bacteria > Bacteroidota > Bacteroidia > Chitinophagales > Chitinophagaceae > Chitinophaga > Chitinophaga sancti. The sequence continues at coordinate 981,729 of NZ_CP139972.1, read as the reverse complement.
CAGCTCCCCAGGAATAGACCCGGAGTAAGTAACAGGGAATAAAGAAAATTGCACTTCATGTCGTTCTGTAGAATAATAGCAAAATTCCCCATTCTCACTTAAAGAATGCTTTAAAGGCAATTAAAAAGTCATTAAAATACAGGAATGCAGGGGTTTATTGGTGCATTTTGAAGCCAGGTAATAGCGGGTTTTACTTAAGCATGTGGCAGTATTACTGTAAACACAGTACCTTTTCCCGGGGCGGAAGAAGCGGAAATATGCCCTTTATGCAATTGCACGATCTTTTTACAAATAGACAATCCCAGGCCATGGCCGCGGGTGGCGTGTGCATTGGCACCTCTATAGAAGGGTTCAAATACCTTGTTCAATTCATCCGGAGCAATACCAATCCCGTTATCCCTCACCTGGATCTGGATGTTATGGGTAAAGAAATCGATGGTTACCCTTGCCGTATTATCAGCAGAGAATTTAAACGCGTTATCCAGCAGGTTCAGGAATAGTACTTTCAGCAGACTTTCATTCCCTTGTACCACCAGTTCGGTATCCTGGTCCGGTACTTTCAGGAAACTGATATCCACTTTGGGGCCTCTCTGCGGTTCCGCAGCTACCGGTATATGTTTTAGTTTGACCAGGTTGCCCATTTCCAGCAGCAGCTCATCCATACGCACCGCGCTGAAGATAAACTTCTGCTGGTTCAGCTCACTTTGTGCCAGCTGGAGCAGGCCATTACTCAGGTCAGAAAGGTTCTCGGCATCTTCCAGTACAGATGCGAGGATATCGGCATAGACTTCCTTCGTTCTATCTTTGGACAGCGCTACCTGTAGCTGACTGATGATGGATGCCAGCGGCGTTCTCAGCTCATGACTGGCATTGTTGACAAAACTCTTTTGCAGGTCAAAAGCGTCACTCAGGCGCTGCAGCATGGTATTGAAATTGGCACCCAGCTGTGCAATCTCATCCTTTCCACGGGCCTCCACACTAATACCCTGGAGGTTGTTGGCATTGATGGTCTTTACCTGCGTTACCAGTTTATCAATAGGCTGCACCATTTTGCGGGCAAAGAGATAGCCGATGATGACTAATACGATCACGGCTACGACAATTTCGATGATCAGGATCCGTTTCAGGTTTTGCAGGTTCTGGTAGCCATATTTATCTAAGGAGGATACCAGTACGATCACTGATACATCTCCTTCGGTGTAGTATACACCTACCAGTTCACCGTTATCACGGCCATGACTATACTCTCCGTATTTTTTGATGTAGTCGAGTAAGGGACGGGAGGTACGGATAGCTGTATCCTTCATGTTGGAATACAGCAGATCGTAGTTCAGGTTGTATACAAGAATGCTTTCTTTGTAGAGGTCCTGGAAGGTGGTTTTATCCAGCTTGCGCAGCAGGTCTACCTTTACGGTGTTATCTTCTATGATTACGTTCGCAATGGAGCGTGCGCGGTATTCCAGGCGGTCGAGGTATTCGGCTTGCCTGGATTGTGAAGACAGGTAATAGGCTAAAATAGCAAAGGTGTTCAGCAGGATGATAGCTGAAATAGAGTAGGAGAGTGCTATTTTGTATTTGATCTTCACAATGAAAAACGAAGGGAACGCGAATGCGGTGTTTGTAATTAAAAATAAAAGTGCGAAAATGATTCCGGGTTCGGATAGGTACCTATACCGCGCTATTCTTCAGCCAGGTAATAGCCCATCCCTGTCTTGGTATGCAGCAGTTTATTATCGAAATCCTTATCAATTTTCTTACGCAGGAAATTCATGTATACCTCTATCACATTTGTACCTGTATCAAAATCAATATCCCATACTTTCTCCGCTATCACCAGTTTAGAAATCACTTTCCCTTTGTGCAGGGCCAGGAATTCCAGCAATTGATATTCCTTTGCCGTCAAAGGAATTTTCTTTCCACTGCGGGTCACTTCTTTCTTTTCCCTGTCAATCTCCAGGTCGGCAATAACGATCTTGTATTGTGAGTTCTGTTGTGACTCGCTACCAGCTCTTTTCAGGAATACACGGATACGGGCCAGGAGTTCCCTGAAATCAAAGGGTTTCACGAGATAGTCATCAGCCCCCAGTTCAAAGGCCTGCATCTTATCTTCCATGCCGCCCAGGGCGGTGAGCATAATAATAGGGATGCGGTTATTGCGGCGGCGGATCACTTCGCACACTTCATAACCATTGGCATGAGGCAGGTTAAGATCCAGTATGACCAGGTCGTAATTATTAGACGCACCCAGGCTTTTGCCCATCCGGCCGTCATAGGCTACATCTACTTCAAAGCCATTCTCTTCCAATCCTTTTTTTACGGCATTGGCTACTTTTATTTCATCTTCGACTACGAGTATACGCTGCATAAAATGATTTAACGTTGAAGTAAACTGACAGGAGGAATTGTTCTGCCAGTTTATCGAAAGCCCCTTTCGATGGCAGCATGGTACAAACTGTTGAAAGGGTTCGACTTCAATTGATGTTAAGGTATCAAAAAAAGCCCTTAGCTAATTATATCATTTTGCAATTGCCAGGAAAAGCATCCATTGGATGATTTCCTGTTGATCAATTGTTATTAGCTCTTTAAAAGATTATGTCAAACTGATGGAGCGGGATTAACCTTCCAGCTCCATCAGTTTTTCAAATGCCTTTTCGTATTCTTCGGTCGCACTCTTCAGCTCTTTACTCAGCTGTGCATAGGCTGTTTCGACCTTCTGGAACCGGGCTTTATCGGCATATACATCCGGCTTATTCATTTCTGTCTCCAGGTCAGCCTTCTTTGCATTCAGCTTTGCCAGTTGCTCTTCCAGTTGTTGAAATTGCTTCTGTTGTTTCTGGAGTTCCTTCTTCTTATCCTTATCAACCGGTGCTTTGGGCTCCTGTTGTTTCACGACTGGTGCTGTTTCTTTCTTCTGTCCTTTCTCTGCTGCTGCCTGCTGTTTCAGCACTTCTGCCTGTCTTCTCTTATGCTCTTCCCACTCTATATAGGTTCCTTTGAATTCCTTGATCTCGCCATCCACAATTTCCCAGATCTTGTTGGCCGTCTGGCTCACGAAATAACGGTCGTGGGATACGAGTACATAGGAACCATCGTATTTGGAAAGTGCGTCGATCAGCATCTGCACGGAGTTCATATCCAGGTGGTTCGTCGGCTCATCGAGCAGCAGGAAGTTCGCCTGGCTGATGATGGTCTTTGCCAGTGCTACACGGGCTTTTTCACCACCGGAGAGGATACGGATCTTCTTATATACATCATCGCCGGTAAAGAGGAAGCAACCCAGCAGGGAGCGGAGTTCAACTTCAGTACGGCCGCTACCGCAGCTTTTCAGTTCGTCGAGGATTTCGCTGTCCAGGTGCAGGCTTTCCAGCTGGTGCTGAGCGTAGAAACTGTCTACCACGTTGTGGCCCGGGATGCGTTCACCTTCCATTTCTTCGGTACCTGCTATCACGCGCAGCAGGGTAGATTTACCCTTACCGTTCGCACCGATGAGGGCGATTTTATCGCCACGGTTGATGATAGCGCTGGCATTTTTCAGGATGGAGAGGTTACCGTATTGTTTGGTAACGTCTTCCAGGGTACAGATGATCTTACCGGGAGTTCTATCTACAGTGAAGTTGATCCTGATCTTTGAAGGACCGCCATCTACCTGTTCTACTCTTTCGAGTCTGTCCAGGCGTTTCATGGCGCTCTGTGCCTGTGCGGCCTTGGAGGCTTTGGCTTTGAAGCGCTCGATAAAGCGTTCCTGCTGGCGGATGTAATCCTGCTGGTTTTCGTAAGAACGTTGCTGCATTTCGCGGCGCAGTTCTTTTTCCTCTTCATAATCTTCATAATTGCCGGAGTAGTGGTGAAGCTGTTGCTGGTACAATTCCACAATCTTGTTCACCATTCTGTCGAGGAAGAAACGGTCGTGCGATACGATGATGACAGCACCGTTATAGCTCTGCAGGTATTTTTCCAGCCATTCGATGGAGGGGAGGTCAAGGTGGTTCGTCGGCTCATCGAGCATAAGAACATCCGGTTGCTGCAGGATCAGTTTTGCCAGGAGAACGCGCATGCGCCAACCTCCGGAGAACTGGTTGTAGGGTCTTTCGAGATCAGCGGTGCTGAAGCCGAGACCTTCCAGTACCTGTTCGGTACGGTGTTTCATTTCGTAACCGCCGAGGGTTTCGAAGAGGTGAAGTTTATCGGAGAACTCGATCAGGAGTGCTTCGCTTTGGTTAGTTTCCAGTTCCTGGGTGAGGCGCTCAATGTCTTTTTCCAATTTAATGGCTTCTTCAAAAGCGGTCATGCCTACTTTGAGGATGGATTCGTCGGATTCGAAGCTGAGGAGGTCCTGGTTAAAGAAGCCGAGAGACAGGTTCTTAGCTTTGTTCACGCTGCCTTTTGAAACGGAATATTCGCCATTAATAACACGTAATAGGGTGGATTTCCCGGTTCCATTCATACCGATTAGTCCTACACGGTCGCCTGGAACAATATGCCACGAGGCATTTTCTACAATGGCCCTTGCGCCAAACTCAAAAGTAATGTCCTGAAGTGCTATTAGCATTGCCTGATTTAATTGAAAGGGGCAAAGTTAGTGCTTTTTCATGATCCTTTGTGCCGGGCGCAGGCAAAAGCAATGGTTTCCTTATCTTTGTAAAAAGATACATATAATATATGAGGTTCATAGCAGCGGCATTATTAGTGGTCAGTATAGCGGCCTGCCAGTCGTCTGACAAGAAGGAGACGGAGGATAAGGTGGATAACAGTGTATTACAGGCGCCTTATGCCACTGTCTTTTACGATTCTTTACAATTGGCCATGGAGAGTTATTATTCCCTGACGGAGGGATTGACCCAGGCGAACATTACTTATATAGACCGTTATAGCGGGGAGATGAAACTGCACCTGGATAGTTTGCCACTGCAAAGTTTGCAGATGGATTCCGGGAGACTTGCGAATGTGAGGAACCAGGTAACGAGTATGAGTGCGGAGCTGAGTGGATTGATAGGTGAGAAGGGGATTGAAGAGAAAAGGGCGGCGTTTGATATGGTGTCAGGCTTGTTGTTTGACCTGATTAAAGTGACGGGGTTGAAGGGGAAGACGGTGTACCGGCAGTATTGCCCGATGGCATTGAAGGATGCGGGTGGGTTTTGGTTGAGTAAATCAAATAAGAAGATGAATCCTTATTTTGGGAATGATATGCTGGGATGTGTGGAGGTGACGGATAGTCTGAAGTTTAATTAGGTTGAATGGATAGGCAGAGGTTTGATTGAAAGGATAGGCTGAGGTTTGATTGAAATTGAGCGGATACGATGAAGTTTGATTAAATCGATAGACTGAGGTTTGATTGAAAGGATAGGCTGAGGTTTGATTGAAATTGAGCGGATACGATGAAGTTTGATTAAATCGATAGACTGAGGTTTGATTGAAAGGATAGATTGAGGTTTAATGAAATCGATAGACTGAGGCTTGATTGAAAGGATAGATTGAGGTTTGATGAAATTGAACGGATACGATGAAGTTTGATTAAATCGATAGGCTGAGGCTTAATCGAATTGAATGGAAGTCTGCATGCAGTCTTTGCGGCTACCTTCGCATCGCTGTTAATCCGAAAGTTCTTATCAGTTGTTTGCCAAAGCATTTATTGCAGCCGGCTGCAGGCCGTTGACAAATCACTGTACGGTTGTGAAGGCAGGCGCACAGAGATTCAAGAGATACTTTTAGCAGAAAAAGTAACTGATTCAATGCCATCTTTTAACAGATGTATAAAAACCCATCAATTTTCTTAACTTCGCAAGCCCAAATGCGGTGTATCAACCAGATATACCCTTTCGGAAAAATAAAACGCAAAACTAAAAAGCTGAAGATTAACAGCTCAATCGTATGATCAACATTACATTACCGGATGGCGCAGTTCGTCAGTATGAAGCAGGAGTAACTGCAATGGACATTGCCAAATCCATCAGTGAGGGATTGGCACGCAAAGTATTGGCCGCTAAAGTGAACGGGCAGGTGGTAGATAGCTCCCGCCCAATAACGACGGATAGTACGCTGCAATTGCTGACCTGGTCTGATGCTGAAGGTAAATCTACCATGTGGCACTCTTCCGCCCACCTGATGGCCGAAGCGCTGGAATCAATCTATCCGGGCGTAAAGTTCGGTTATGGCCCTGCGCTGGAAGGCGGTTTTTACTACGACATTGACCTGGGTGGCCGTACTATTTCCGACGAAGATCTGCGTAAGGTAGAAACGAAAATGGCTGAACTGGCGAAAGCCAACAACCCATACGAACGCAGGGAAGTGAGCAAAGCAGAAGCACTCGATTACTTCACCCAAAAAGGTGACGAATATAAAATAGAAACCATCGGTGAACTGCAGGATGGTAAAATTACCTTCTATACACAGGGTAATTTCACTGACCTGTGCCGTGGCCCACACATTCCAAGTACCGGTTTTATCAAAGCCATCAAGCTGACAAATATTGCCGGTGCCTATTGGAGAGGGAATGAAAAGAACAAGATGCTTACCCGCATCTATGGTGTTACTTTCCCTAACCAGAAAGAACTGGACGAACACCTGTTCCTGCTGGAAGAAGCCAAAAAACGTGACCACCGTAAACTGGGTAAGGAACTGGAACTCTTCACCTTCTCTGAGAAAGTAGGTCTGGGTCTGCCATTGTGGCTGCCTAAAGGTGCTATGCTCCGCGAAAGACTGCAGGCCTTCCTGCAAAAAGCGCAGCTGGACCTGGGTTACCTGCCGGTTGTAACACCACATATCGGCAACGTAAACCTGTACAAGACCTCCGGTCACTACGAGAAATACGGTAAAGACAGTTTCCAGACCATCCACACACCAGAGGAAGGCGAGGAGTTCATGCTGAAACCAATGAACTGTCCGCACCACTGTGAGATCTATAAAGCCAGTCCCAAGAGCTATAAAGACCTGCCGGTTCGCTTTGCGGAATTCGGTACCGTATACCGCTACGAGCAGCATGGTGAACTCCATGGTCTGACCCGCGTACGTGGCTTTACTCAGGATGATGCTCACTTATTCTGCCGTCCTGATCAGGTGAAGGAAGAGTTCATGAAAGTGATCGACCTGGTATTGTATGTGTTCAATAGCCTGAGCTTTACTGAGTATACAGCCCAGATCTCCCTGCGTCACCAGACAGACAGAGACAAGTACATTGGTACTGATGAAAACTGGAACCTGGCAGAACAGGCGATCATTGAAGCAGCAACTGAAAAAGGCCTGAATACGGTGACCGAATACGACGAAGCAGCGTTCTATGGTCCTAAACTGGACTTCATGGTGAAGGATGCCCTGGGCCGTAAATGGCAGCTGGGTACCATCCAGGTAGATTACAACCTGCCTGAGCGTTTTGACCTGGAGTATATCGGTGCTGACAACCAGCGTCACCGCCCTGTAATGATCCACCGTGCACCATTCGGCTCACTGGAACGTTTCATTGCAGTACTGATCGAACACTGCGGGGGGAAATTCCCGCTCTGGCTGACACCTACCCAGGTAAAGATCCTGCCAATCAGTGACAAGAGCCAGGCTTATGCAGAAAAAGTGGCAGAATTGTTAAAAAAAGCGGACATTAGAGCAGAAATTGACGACCGGGGTGAAAAGATAGGTAAGAAGATCAGGGAAACCGAGATTGCAAAAGTTCCTTATATGCTGGTACTGGGCGAAAAAGAAGCTGCCGATAACAAGGTAGCTGTACGCAGACAAGCGAAGGGAGACCTCGGCGCCATGGAGATCGAACAGTTCATCACACTGGTTCAGGAAGAAGTAATTAACAGAAAATCTTTTGAATAACGATTCCTTAAAGTACTAAGTTCTTGTATCAACCCTCTAAAAAAGGGTTGATACGTTGAAAATTATAGAAATATATTTTTAACTAATTGAACTTTTGTATTTTCGGGTACGTTAATTGCTTAAGAGTCTATTAACATAAAAGGTCGGTTCATCGCTAATATCAATTATTTAATGCAAACAATCGGTAGCTGAGCTGGCACATTCTAAACTTTATAGACAATTATTAATTTGAAATTTTATTTTTTTTAATGCAGCAAGGACCCAGACCAAATTTCAACAGGGGCGGTAGAACCCCCAACTTTCGTAGAGAACAACAGCAAGAGCACCGCACAAACCGAATGATCCGCGTTCCTGAAGTGCGATTAGTGGGAGAAAACATTGAAGTAGGCGTATACCGCACGGAAGATGCCCTGCGTATGGCTGAAGAGCAGCAACTGGACCTGGTTGAAATATCTCCGAATGCCGCTCCTCCTGTCTGCCGCATCATTGACTACAATAAATTCCTTTACGAGAAGAAGAAGAAGGAAAAGGAGATGAAGGCGAATGCGCACAAAAGCGAGGTGAAAGAAATTCGCTTTACGCCAAACACCGACGACCATGACTTCGACTTCAAAGCCAAACATGCGGAGAAATTCCTCAAAGACGGTAATAAGGTAAAAACATATGTGCAGTTTAAAGGTCGTGCTATCATGTTTAAAGAACGTGGTGAGCTGATCCTGCTGAAATTCGCAGAAAGACTGGCAGAAGTAGGAGCACTGGAAGGTATGCCTACCATGGAAGGTAAGCGTATGATCGCCATCTTCGCTCCTAAATCAGCCAAGAAAAAGCCAACCGGACCGAAGGAACCTAAGGAACCAAGGGAAGAACGGGCTCCGAGAGAGGATCGCCCGCAACAGCCGAGAGAGGATCGTCCTCAGCAACCTAGAGAAGATCGTCCACAGCAATCAAGGGAAGATCGTCCTCAACAGCCGAGAGAATCCCGTCCTATTGTACCTGCACAGGGACAAGCACAGGCGCCAGCTGCTACACCAGCTCCAGAAAATAAACCAGAATAACAACTGGTATAGTTAATATTGAAAAAGACCCGGAGCCACTGGTTTCGGGTCTTTTTGTATGAATAGCCACATGCTGACAGGCAGCGGCATTTTGCTGACAATTTAGGTATCCAATTTGATACCTACCTGCTTATAAAAACTGTATATTGTTTAAGCTTAAACACAATATGGAGGATAGGATTATTTGCTTTTTAATAGACGATGACGATGATGACCAGGAGATTTTTTCACTGGCCCTGAGCAACATCGATGAGAATATTCATTGCATCACCGCCAATGATGGTATTGATGCCCTGACAAGGTTAAACACGGAGGATAAATTTACGCCAAACTTCATCTTCCTGGATCTGAATATGGTTCGCATGAACGGACGGGAATGCCTCTCTGAAATCCGCAAGATTCCAAGACTGGATAGTATCCCCGTAATTATTTATTCTACTTCGTCCGAACAACGTGACATAATGGAAACCAAGACCCTGGGCGCTGCCGATTACATTGTTAAACCATCCAGTATGGCCCTGCTGGAGAAAAGATTGGAGCAAGTTTTGAGAGGGTATCATACCTGATTTCAGCATTATATGGAATTGACAAATACTGTTGTGCCTGAATTTCTCACCGGCGGTGGGGAAATGGGCGCGTTGATCCGCTCCCATGACTGGGCATCTACCCCATTAGGTCATTACGAAACATGGCCACAAAGTTTGAAGACCTGCGTACGTATCATCCTCACCTCCAGCCAACCTATGTTTGTTTGGTGGGGGCCGGAGCTGATCAACCTGTACAACGATCCCTACAGATCCATCCTGGGAGGTAAACATCCCCAGGGATTAGGCGTTCCTGCTGCCGAAGTATGGAAGGAAATCTGGGATGCCGTAGCGCCCCGGGCCAGGGTCTGCATGGAAGAAAATATCGGTACTTACGACGAAGCCCTGCTCCTGATCATGGAACGCAACGGCTACCCCGAAGAGACCTATTATACCTTTTCATATAGCCCCATTCCAGGCGATTACGGTGGCACCAACGGGATTATTTGTGCCAATACCGACGATACCCTACGGATCACCGGCGAAAGACAATTACGCACTTTAAGAGATTTAGGGAAGAGCATGGCTGACACCAGCTCCGATATGATCGTCTTTGACCATACCATCAATATCTTCAAACAGAATCCACACGACTTCCCCTTTGCCTGCATTTACCAGCTAAATACAGAAACCGGTACCGCCAGCCAGGTAGGTTCAACGCACGAAAATGTGCTGCCAGGAAGGATCAAACTGGATTCCGCCGTCGCTGATTACTGGAAGTTGCCGGAAGCAATCTATTTTAATAAAACCCTGGTTATCAGTAACCTCATAGATGGCTTTGGAGATTTACCTTCAGGTGCCTGGGCTCGCTCGCCAGACCATGCGCTGGTGATTCCCATCCATGCCGGGCAATCGAAAGTGAGCGCCCTGCTGATCGTGGGACTGAACCCGCACCGGCAGCTCGACGAAAAGTATAACAGCTTTTTTCAGCTCATTGCCGACCAGTTGGGAAGCAGTCTGTCGAATGTATACGCCTACGAAGATGCCCGTAAAAGAGCCGACTCCCTCGTCGAAATCGACCGGGCCAAAACGGCTTTCTTCAATAACATCAGTCATGAGTTCCGCACCCCACTCACCCTAATGCTCGGACCTTTGGAAGAATTGCTGGGCGGAGACAAATCGGCGTTTTCGACGAAACAATGGGCCGACCTTGAAACGATGCAAAGGAACGCGAACCGCCTCCTGAAGCTCGTAAATACACTCCTTGACTTTAGCCGGATCGAGGCTAAAAAAGCACAGGCGCAATTCTTCCCCGTAGACCTGGCGAATGTCACTATCGACCTGGCGGGCAGCTTCCGCTCAGCGATCGAGCATGCCGGGATGCAACTGGAGGTAGACTGCCAACCATTCCAGGATACGGTCTATATAGACCGGGATATGTGGGAGAAGATCGTTTTAAACCTGCTTTCAAATGCATTTAAATATACCCTGAAGGGTACGATTTCGGTGTCATTGCGGGAGGATGATGGTAAGGCCGTACTGCGGGTGAGAGATACGGGTATTGGTATTCCTGCGGAGGAACTGCCCCATATGTTTGAACGCTTTCACCGGGTAAGGCAAAGTGGCGGCCGGAGTTACGAAGGTACGGGCATCGGACTTTCATTAGTCAAAGAACTGGTGCTATTGCACGAAGGCAGTATCGGGGTGGAAAGTGAGCCGGGGCAGGGCAGTACCTTCATTGTAAGTATTCCATTAGGCACTGATCACCTGCCTGCGGGCCAGGTGTCGATGCAGGAGGATAATGATTACTTTTCCCTGTTGCCCGAAACCTTTGCCCAGGAGGCGGCTCACCAGGTGGAAACAGCAGCGGTGCAGCATGAAATACTCGTGGATGGCGATAAGCCCCTGGTGCTGATTGTGGATGACAATGCGGATATGCGGGATTACCTGCAGCGTTTATTGCAACCTTACTATATTGTAGATACTGCAGCGAATGGAAAACTGGCCCTGGAGCGGATCAGCAGGCAGTTGCCAGAACTCGTGATCAGTGATGTGATGATGCCCGAAATGGATGGGGTTAGCCTGTTACATCATTTGAAAGGCGATGCGCAGACATCTGCCATTCCCGTTATCCTGCTTTCGGCAAGGGCGGGTGAGGATGCCAGGATAGCAGGGTATGATGTGGGGGCGGATGATTACCTGGTCAAACCTTTCTCAGCGAAGGAATTGTTAGCCAGGGTACGTGTACAGATCCGCATCACACGCCTGCACCGACATGCTGTGGAAATATTGCAGCAAAGTGCCCAGGAGCTGGAACAAAAAGTCGATGAGCGTACGGCGGAACTGCTGCGGAAAAATAATGAATTAGAACAATTTGCGTATATCGCCAGCCATGACCTGCAGGAACCCCTGAGGAAAATTAGAACCTTCTCGGAATTATTGCAGAAAAGTATGCCGGGCAATGGAACCCAGGCGAACCATTATTTTGAGAAGATCCAGTCTTCTGCGGCTCGTATGACCAATTTGATTAAAGATGTGCTGGACTATTCCCGTTTGTCAGACCCGGATGCACGGTTTGTTGATACGGATCTGCAGGCGGTGCTAAAAAATACGCTCACTGATTTTGAACTCCTCATTGAGCAGAAGGGGGCAATGGTGCAGGGGCTTGGTTTGCCGGTGGTAAGGGGTATTCCCTTACAATTGCAGCAGTTGTTTACCAACCTGATTGGAAATTCCCTGAAGTTCTGTGAGAAAGATCCTTTGATTCAAATCAGTGCGGTGGATGTAAATGAGGTACCGGAGGTACTGGCGGGTGATCAACGTTACATTAAACTGGTTTTCCAGGATAATGGGATTGGGTTTGAACAGCAGTTTTCTGATCGCATTTTTACCATCTTCCAGCGACTGAACGAAAAGAAGGCGTATGCGGGTACGGGAATTGGTTTGGCGTTGTGTAAGAAGATTGTAGAGAATCATCATGGGATGATCCTGGCGGAAGGGGAATTGGGGAAAGGGGCGAGGTTTACAGTGTATTTACCAAAATAGAAAGGGTGTCTCGGCAGTATACTTGATCCGGGTTAAGGTTTACATGATGCGGTTCCCGAATTTTTTGGTATACTTTTGAGACACCCTTTTGCGCTGAAAGCAGGGCTTCTTTTCGTTGAAGAAATCTTTCTTTTATGAACTTTTTGCTCTGAAAACAGGTTTCATTTTCCGTTGAAGAATTCCTCCTTTCATGAACTTTTTATTCTGAAAACAGTGTTATTTCCGTTGAAGGATTCCTCCTTTCATGAACTTTTCATTCTCAAAACAGTTTTCATTTCCGTTGAAGAAATCTTTCTTTTATGAACTTTTTGCTCTGAAAAACAGTGTTATTTCCGTTGAAGAATTCCTCCTTCCTGAACTTTTCTATTCTCAAAACAGGCTTATTTCCGTTGAAGAATTCCTACTTTCTATTCCAGGTATCCGGTGAAATAAAATCCCTGATCCTCTACACTTTTCAACTGCCCAAGCGTTCCTGCAAAAAAGTCCATTGTAAAATGATCATTTTGCAAATGGCTCCTTAAAGGTGCCAGATCCGTGGCAATCAATGCCGCATTCCCCTGGTAGGCTTGCGCAGTAAAATCGAATACCCCTGCGGCCGTTTTAGTATAAGTATATGGATACTCTGCCATGTAGAGATTATTATTCTGAATGATGTACACATCAAGTTTCAGCACCTGCTGCCCCGGATCGAAAGTGAAGTAAGTATAATAAAGTGTCAGTCGGTAGTTCCCTGTCTTCAGCGATGCCGCGATCGACTTCCACATATTTGTAAAATCAGTGGACCACCCGGGAATTGCTTGTGGTGGCACTACGATCGAAGAAAAGCTCACCCCGAGCAACAAGTGCATAGGTATGATTGAATTATCTGCTACCTGCACATCCATCCGGCTTCCATTCACCTTTATATAAAAGACCTGGTTATCAGCATCCCAGAACGCTTCATTGAAGGTGTAAGTACCATACGTAATGGGTGTTTGCAGGTACAGGCCATCGGTTGTATAGTAATATGGGGTAGAGATGAGTTGCACTTTCCCTGCATCATCCAGGTAAATCAGGGTAAAGTTTTTAGCCACCGTATTGATACTTACCTGCAGTTTCTTCCCATCTGCAAATTGTAAATACTGCCAGGGGAAATCGGCAAGGTTGTTTTCAATATCTGTCAGCTGTTGGCCGAACTGTCCGGTGGTATAGGCATCATGCTCCGCCTTTGTGGCTTTCACCAGGATCATTTTAGTGCTGTAAGTAATCCCGGTTAGTTTGATGGTATCATTTGCCACACTATCAATGGAATATTCGAAGTCTACCGAATAGCCCTGGCCAGTCACGCCGCCGTATACATTCGGATCGGGATCTGCCAGCAGGTGCAGGTAAGAGTAGGTATCAAATAATAGGGAGGGGCGCTGCATGGCTTTCAGGCGGTAAGTGCTGTTCTGTGGCGTGTGGGCAGCATCCCAGGTTACATCTCCGTACATATTGACCCTGCCAGCGGTATCGAATGTAAAGTAGAAACTATAGCCTCCGCCGGCAGCGGGGAATACGGCTGTTTTCCATCCATATTCAGCACCGGTCAGTCTTGATTTATAATCGGCCAATGCCTTTGCCAGTCGCTGGTCCGGCGTTTCGCCAAAGATAGATTTCGTTTGTTCCTTGCGGCAGCCCAGCAGGCATGCAAGCAGCAATAGATATAATATATGTGTACGCATGTGGCGCAGTGTTAAAGGTTATCAATAGCGGTTTGTACCCGTGTCTGCAAACTATAGAAGTCTATCTGCCAGTTCTCTTTGAAGTAGCGTACTACGACTTCCTCTTTCTGTCGCAATTTGGCGGCCCCGGCATCCGGTGCGCTGCCTACAATGGCATCGAAACCATCTTTCCCTTCTACGAGCATGGTCGATACCATTTCCACAAAGTCCTCATCCGGTGCACTACGCGCATACTGGGTCACAAAGCCCCTGGCCAGTGCTTCCCCCAGGGAATAATCATTCCAGCTGCCGGTATACCCGGTTGATATTGTTTTGAATTCTACGGGGTACATGATGGTCTGATGCAGGATGTGTGCAAACTCGTGGTGAATGGTATGCAGCATTTCGCGCACGCCGGCTTTGTTATTCAGGCTGAATGCGTTCAGGTCAAAGAGCACTACTTTGCGGCCGCCTTCTGCAGTACCCAGTGTGATGGTGTTATTGGTATTGTATTGCGGGCTGCCTACCAGCACAAACTGTTTCTGGCAATACTTCTTAAAGAAGGTAGCGCCGGCTTCGTTGATGTAGGGTTGTACCCATGTCTGCGCGATGGTGGTCATCACTGGTTTTACCTGTGATTCAGCTATAGGCACCAGGTCTTTATTCAGTGACAGTTCGTAGCGATCAAAGCGGTATTTCACCTCTAAATTATATGGGTTCACGAAATTGGTATCCAGCCAGAAATCAAGGGGGCCTTTATGCCAGGTTTCGCCACCCAGGCCGGGCAGGTCTGTATCCAGGGTTTCTTTCCTGGAACAAGCCATCAGCAACATGATCAATAATATCGGTAAGTATTTCATTTTCTTTTTTTTGAGTGGTTAACGGGGATTTTGTTCAAGACCGGAGAGCTTTACCTCCTGTGGTAACTGAAACAGTCTGCGCGGGTCATTGCCACTCAGGGTTTCGCCACTGTGTGTCACCGGAATGTGATAGCGCAGGATGTCGAACCAGCGCATGCCTTCCTGCATGAACTCTGCCTGTTTAAAATCAAGCAGTGTATAGATCAGGCCTGTCCTTACATTGGTAGTACCGTAGTAATCGGCCAGTTTTGTATTCGTGATCTGGTTACTGGTGGTATAACCATCTATGCGCATGCTGGCGTAGTCGTTCAGGTCCTGCTTAGCCGCATCGTAATTACCAAGATAGATATTCGCTTCAGCCCTGTTGAACAGGACCTCTTCTGCTGAGAAGAGCGGGAAGATGGTGTAAGGCACGCCGATATCTGCATTGGCGCTGGAGCGGACAAAGTGTTCCCTGAATTTCAGGATCTCCCAGTTGTCAGTATTATCACCAATGTAGTAAAGTGGTTGTACCCAGGTAGCGCCTGTTACATTGGTATATCTATAGATGTTGTAGACGAGGGCTGTTTGCAGGCCGTAACGATATTGCGCCAGGTTACGCGCCCAGATGGAGGGGGCTTCTACCAGCAGGAGATTAGCCGGCTCTGAGGCATTCGTATACAAGGCCAGTGCTTCGGCAGCGGTGAGGTTCTGGTACACGGTCACCCATTGACGCAGGTTGCTTTTGATGTTCCCGCCGGGAAATACATTGGCCGCGTAAGCGAGTACTTTCTGGTAATTCTTTTTGAACAGGTAGAACCGTGTGGCAAAAGCATTTGCCGCCGATGTGGTGAAGTGATATTTGGGCACTTTGTAACTGGTATTTTTAATCAGCGGCAGGCCGGTAGTGAGATCTTTTTCGATCTGCTCGTATACATAAGCTACCGTTTTGCGCTCGTATTTTTTGATCACTACATTCTCAGGATCGGTTACGTAAGGGATACCCGGATCCTGTGCGGCAGTAGTGGAATCATACACTTTACTGAAGAGGGTTACCAGCATGAAATGTGCGTAGGCCCTGGCTACGAGTGCTTCTCCTTTTTGAGCGCTGTAATCAGCAGGGTTCTCTGCTTTTTCAATGGCCTGTAATGCCTGGTTGCAGGCGGCGATGGCTTTGTAGCAATTGTTCCAGTAGTAGGTAGGAGAGCCTTCTGTCTTGTCGATGACATCCCTGAAATAATAGGGGTTGGTATTGATCTCCAGCGATACCGTGCCACCGGTACCCTTGTCCGCAGCATTGTCAGATGCGGCTTCGGTGAAGGTAGCATAGTCTGCCTGCGGATATGCGGTACCCAGCAGTTCTGCCACTTTCTCCACACTGTTAAGTTGTGTGCGCTGATCCGGTGCCTGCTCCAGGTATTTTTTACAGCCGCCGCCGGCTAATAATAGGAGGAATAAGATATGATGCTTTTTCATGAATGCGTGTTTTAGAGGGTTACAGACTGGCCTTTACAGAAAGGGTGAACTGACGGGGGATAGGCAATGCCACCCCACCTGCGTTGAAGAATTCAGGATCCTGTCCGTTCAGTCGTTTGTCAGAATATATGAGCCAGAGGTTATTGGCTACCAGGCTTACAGACAGGTTATTGAACCCTTTTGGTTTGAAGCCATAGGTCAGCGATACCTGTTTCAGGCGTACAAAACTGCCATCTGCCACGCGTACGGAGGAATAGTTATAATTATTATAAGGATATACACCATCCAGTTTGGATTCACCGTATTTGTCCAGGATGCTGGGTACATCCGTACGGGATTCATCACCCGGCAAGGTCCACCTGTTGATGAAGTCATTGGAACTGGCATCGAGATCTGTGTATTGTTGTTTGAAACCCGGGTTCAGGCGGATCTTGTTACCGGTGCTGTAAGTGACCAGGGCAGCAACAGAGAAGGCTTTATAGTGAAGTGTATTATACCATCCACCTGTAAGGGTAGGATCTACGGGGCCATCGTAGTGCAGGTTTTGCACCTTATCACTTTGCAGGTATACATTGTTGCTCTTGTCTCCGTCTTCATTGATGAATAAGGGGCTACCATCTTTAGGATTCAGTCCTGCAAATGGAATGGAGTACAGCCCTCTTACCGGGTGGCCTTGTGTGGCGCCACCTTCCGCTACCACCAGGTCCCAGATGATGGGGTTATTTTCCAGGCGGGTGATCTTTCCTTTATTGAAGCCCAGGGTGAGTTGGGTACGCCAGCCCCAGTCTTTGTCATTCACGACCTTATAGGCGGCGGTAGCTTCTACCCCTTTGGAATGCATGTCGCCGTAGTTGGCAATCTTGATTTCTTCACCACCAATACCGGAGGTACGGATAGGGCCGATGAGGTCAAATCCCTGGCGGATGTAGCCATCCAGGGTCAGGGTCAGCCTGTCCTGGAACATGCCTAAGTCTACGCCCACATTTGTTTCATATTGTTTTTCCCAGGTGAGCTGTGAGTTCTCTAAGCTCTGGATATAAATTACTGATTCTACTTCTGACAGATAAGGCCTGTTCGTACTTCTATTTTGCAGGACGACACTTGAGTTGCGCGCATTGCCCATACTACCTGTCAGACCATAGGTAGCTCTCAGGGTGAGCCGGTTGATATTATTTAGCGACTGCATGAAGTCTTCCGTATCCAGGTTCCAGGAGCCACTGACGTTCCAGGTGGGCAGCCAGCGGGCGGTTCTGGATTCCCCCAGGAGGTTGGAACCGTCATAGCGCATACTTGCGTTGAAATTGTATTTCCCTTTGTAGGAATAAGCGGCATTTGCGAGGTAGGCCAGGTAGCGGTCATAGTTCATCGACATCTTGTAGTAGTTGAAATTGTTCTCTACATTCTGCTTGATGATGTTAGGATCGATGTAAGGCACACCACCTTTGTCGAACTGGTAACCGTAGCCATCGAATTGTTTGTTCTGCCGGTTAGCGTAGCGCAATTCCTGTGAGCCGAGGAGGTTCAGGGTATGCGTATTGTTCCAGGTTTGTTTCCATTCCAGGGTGTTCCGGTAGTAATAGCTCACGAGGTAGTCATCGTCGGTAGAATAGATACCGCCATAGGGGAGTACTACGATCGCTTCTGCATCCGGGTTATCGGGATCTTTGTATAAGAAGCGGTTGCGGTCCCTGATGGTAGCGTCACCGGCGGCGCGGTAGGCCATGGGCATGTTTGAGTTCTCTTTTACCTTATGTTCCTGGCTGCTTTTTACATAGCGGATATTGCCGAGGAAAGTATATTTCAGGTTCGGCAGGATCTTATAGGAAAACTCGCCCTGTAGTTTCAGATCCAGCTGACTTACATCGATGTAGTTATTCGACATTTCGTTGAGGATATTGAAAGGGGCGAAGTTGCGGGTAAAGTATTCCAGGTGACCCTGCTGATCGTAGGCCGTGAGTGTGCGGCTGGTGTTCAGGGCATAGCTGTAGGGATTGATGTCGAAGTCACGGTCAAACTGTCCGCTCACGGGATTACTGTTCCGGTTCAGGCTCCCTGGTACCCGCTGGTCGCGGATCACGCCCTGGGTGATGAAGCCGAAAGAGACTTTATCGTTGAATTCATAGTTAGCCCTGACATTGCCCGTAAAGCGCTTCAGTTTATCAGCGGGGGTCCATCCGCCATCCTGGAGGAAGCTGGTAGACACATAGAGCTGTGAACGATCTGTACCGGAGGAGATGCTTACGGAGTGCTCCTGCATGAAGGAGTTTTTGAAGAGGGTTTTGAACCAGTCGGTATTGGCACCGGCATACCTTTGCAGGAATGCCTTGCGGGCTTCCGGGGTATTGGGCAAGCCGAACTGACCTTTGGTTTCATCGTAGGTGTCGATCAGGTTGTACATCTTGGTGTAGACGCCGCCGTTTTCTGCCCGGGTAGCATCGGAGTGGTTGAGCCAACCTTTGCGTTCCAGTTCAGTGTATACGGACATCTGGTTTGCAGAGTTCATAATGTCAAACTGATCGTATGTGGGTTTCAGGTAGGTGGAGAAATTACCTGTATAGGAAACTACCGGCTTGCCTACACGACCTTTTTTGGTGGTGATCACGACTACGCCGTTCATGGCCCTGGCACCATAGAGGGCGGTAGCGGCGGCATCTTTGAGGATCTGGAAACTTTCGATGTCATCTGAATTCAGCCCTGCTACAGAGGAACCCAGCAGGGTAGAGGGGTTGCCGGTAGAAAGTTGTTCATTGCTTACGTTGATCACGTCTTCGAGCACCACACCATCTACTACCCACAGTGGTTTATTATCCCCTGTGATACTGGTCGCACCGCGGATACGGATCTTGGGAGCGGCACCAAAGGTACCGGATACGTTTTGTACGCTTACCCCGGCCACCTGGCCTTCGAGCATACGGCTTACATCGGCGATACCATCGCGCTTAATGTCGGAAGCCTTCACATTGGTAGCGGCACCAGTAAAGAGTTTGCGGTCGATGGTCTGGTAACCGGTGACTACCACCTCGCCCAGTTTGCTGACATCTGGTTCCAGCGTTACATTGATCAGTGCCTGGGCGGCGCGGGTGACGGATTTGTAACCAACCATGGAGAACATGATGGTGGCTCCGGGTTTTACTTTTAGTTTGTAGGCACCCTGATCGTTGGTCATGGTACCATTAATTGTGCCTTTTTCTATAACGCTGACACCGGGTGCTGTAACAGGTTGTCCATTCTTGTCGAGTAACCTGACGACCCCGGTAATGACTATATCAGCGGGTTGTTGGAATGCTTGCACAGGATGCATGCATATGCTGCACAGGAGCAGGCATAGCCATGCGAATTTTGGGTTGAAATTCATCATTATTACGATTTTGGTTGGGGGTATATTGCTACAGAATTATTACTACGGTTACATTTTGGTTGTTAATTTCAGTTGCTGTAGAGATGTTGCTAAAAAGTAAAGTTCAGCTGATTGCATTCTAATAAAACGACCATTTTGCTCCAATAAATTTGCTACAGTTTTGTTTGGTTACCTTTTACTAACATTCTCTATCACTAAACTTACGCAAAATTTCCTTTCTTTGTGGATCAATTAATTGTGTTTTGCAGAGAAAAGAATTACGTGTCATAATGATATCGCTGGTTGTAAGCTTTGTGCTTACAGGAACTAAGTTCCTTGCGTGGTTCATGACACACTCAGTGGCGATATTATCTGACGCCCTCGAATCTATTATTAACGTGGTAGCTGGTGCCTTTGCCTGCTACAGTATTTACCTGACCGGCAAGCCCAAAGACGAGAACCACCCTTATGGGCATGGGAAAGTGGAATTCTTTTCCATCGGTTTTGAGGGAGCCATGATTTTCATTGCCGGTTGCCTGATCCTCTTTAAGGCAGTTCAGTTTTTCTTTATTCCTACTACACTGGAGAGTATTGACAAGGGTCTCTGGATCATTGGCGGTACTGCGGCTGGCAACCTGGTGCTGGGGCTTTATCTTTTGCGGGAGGGGAAGAAACTGAATTCGCTGACGATAGCCGGGAATGGATCTCATATCATGACGGATGTGTATAGTAGCGGCGGGTTGATTGTGGCGCTGTTTATCATCCATATTACGGGATGGGCCTGGGGAGATCCAGTGGCGTCTGCGCTGATGGGAACGCTTATCCTGAGACAGGGGTATCGTTTGTTACGGCAATCCATTTCCGGGTTGATGGATGAAACGGATATGCAGGTGGTGGATAAGGTGATTGCTATTTTACAGGAACACAGGAGGCAGGAATGGATTGATGTGCATAATATGCGGGTGCAGCAGTATGGGAATAATTATCATATAGATTGTCATCTGACCCTGCCGTATTATCTATTACTGGTCGATGCTCATGAGGAATTGAAGGCGATAGAGAAGCTGGTGAATGATTCGTTTACCTCGGCGGAGGTGGAGTTTTTTATACACTTAGATCCTTGTTTGCCGTCTTGTTGTCATTATTGCCGGATGCCGGATTGTGCGGTGAGGAAGCATGATTTTACAGGGGTGATTGTGTGGAGGAGGGAGAATGTGTTGCCGAACAGGAAGCATGGGGAGGAATAAAATATGTTTTATATAAAAAAAGCGCAGGCCTAAAAGTCTGCGCTTTTTTTATGCCGTGTTGGCAAATAACCGGTTTATTATTCTTCACCTTCAGTTTCACCGTCACCGGCACCTAAGATGGCCGCTACCGGTTTCACTGCGTGGTAGATATTTCTATTGTACTTGTTACCCAAAATGATGATGGTAGAGGTATCTTTTACTATCCGGTAAAACACCGTGTTGTTCCCGTGCCACCAGCCATTGTGATAAACGATCTCGCTACTATCCGGGTACACCATCAATCTCCATCCCAGTCCATAATTCCTGATCCCTGGTTTCTCATGACTATAAGGGGTATAGGCTTGTTTCAGCCATTCGGGAGAGAACAGTTTACCGCTATACAATCCCTGGTCCCATTTCAGCATATCCTGCGCGGTACTATAAATTCCTTTATCACCTACCACACCGTCGAAATTCGTATCCGGTTCTAACTGCCCATTGTATTTATGGCTGACTGTCTGGTGCGCCCTTGCCGGTGTAGATGGATCATATACAAAGGTATTGTTCATCCCCAGTGGTTCGAAGAAGGTCTTTTGCAGGAAATCTGCATATTTCTGTCCTGACACCTTTTCGATGATAGAGGCCAGCAACATGAAATTGGTATTACAATACTGGAAATGTGTGCCTGGCATGTGCTGGATCTTTGGTTTATGCTTTTCCATCAGCCGGATCACATCCTCATTGGTCATGTATTTATCTTTGGCCGGCCAGATGCTGTCGCAAAAGTACAGGTAGTTCGGCAGGCCGCTCCGGTGGGAGAGCAGCATTCGGACAGTAATTCCCTTGTAAGGAAAAGTGGGGAAGAACTTCTGGAGGGTATCTTCCAGGCTCAGTTGCTGCTTTTCGGCCAGGTAGAGGGTGCCCATCCCGGTAAATGTCTTGGAAACCGAAGCCAGCTGGAAGGAGGAGTTATCCCCGATGAGGGAGTTCCTGGTCCTGAAATTCTCCAGCCCATGGTATTTTTCGAAGATGATGACCCCTTTTTTGGCCACAATCATGGAGCCATTGAAACCGGCGCGTAATAAACCTGTATTATAAAATGCTTCTAATTCCGCTTGCTGCGCTTTGGTGCGGGGGGAATTGAGTACAGCAGCTTTCGCCTCATCAGTAATCTCAATCTGCGTAGTATCCTTTGTTCTCGATTTTCTATCCTTATTATACGCCGCATTACTTTGACAAGCGGTAACAGCGTATAAGGTAAACCCGGAGATAGTTAGTGCAATAAAAGCTGCTTTCATTCTGCTGTTAAGAGTCGATCTGTGACAAAAATTACGAAAATGGGAAGTGTTATAGCTTTACTTTTATAGAAATGAGCCTTGCGCACAAGCCCCATATTAAAGGAAATTTAATGTATTAAGCCATAACACGACCTGTAAAAGCGTTAAAATTAGGACCTAAAGCTAAGTTGGGCAAAAAATTCAATGGCAAATTGGTCATTTTAAAGGTATTTTAAGATTTATACCCCTAAAATGGCAAAAAACCGCCCAAAAACGGGCTAAAATTTGACGAATTCAAATTTGACATAGCAACTATTTGATTTTTGCGCAACATCTTTTAGGTTTGTGCTTTGTTTGCGGTAATAACAAACATTAAGCCAATTGTTTTGCAGTTGGTAACATATAAAATAGAATCATGGATCAGCAAAAGTTGACTAGTTATCCGAAGGAGAAGATCAATATTTTATTGTTGGAAAACATCAGCGATGCAGCTGCGGCACAGTTTACATCCGCTGGTTATGCCAATGTAAAAAGGTTATCGGGAGCGCTGAGCGAAGAAGATCTGATTCGTGAGGTAAAAGATGTACATCTGCTGGGCATCCGCTCCAAGACGCAGGTAACACGCAAGGTACTGGAGGCTGCTCATAAACTGCAGGCCATCGGTTGTTTTTGTATAGGTACGAACCAGGTAGACCTGAAGAGTGCCCGTGAGTTTGGGGTAGCAGTATTCAATGCGCCGTATTCCAATACCCGGTCTGTGGCAGAGCTGGTAATTGGTTTGTCCATTATGCTCATCCGTCGTATTCCGGACAAAAATACCGCTGCGCATGAAGGCACCTGGATGAAGGAAGCGAAAGGCAGCTTTGAACTGAGAGGCAAAAGCCTGGGTATAGTAGGCTATGGTAATATCGGCAGCCAGGTGAGTGTACTTGCTGAGTCCATGGGTATGAACGTACTGTACTATGATGTGGAAACTAAACTGCCACTGGGTAATGCGGTACAGATCCGCTCCCTGGAAGACCTGTTTGCACAGTCAGATATCATCTCACTGCACGTACCGTCTACCAAAACGACCAATAATATGATTACAGCTGAGGTGCTTAGCCATGCGAAGCCCGGAGCGATCTTCCTCAACTACGCACGTGGTGAGGTGGTAGACCTGGAAGCGCTGCGCGATGCGCTGGTGGAAAAACGCCTGAGTGGTGCTGCGATCGACGTATTCCCCGTAGAACCTGAAAAGAATGGGGCTGCTTTCACAACGCCGCTGCAGAAACTGAGTAACGTTATCCTCACGCCGCACATTGGTGGTAGTACGGAAGAAGCTCAGCATAATATCGGCCTGGACGTGAGCACCAAGATGCTGAACTACCTGGAAAAGGGTGCCAGCTTCGGCTCTCATACTATTCCGGCCATGAGCGTACCGGAGGTAGATCATGCACACCGTATCCTGCATATCCATCAGAA
This sequence comes from Chitinophaga sancti, assembly GCF_034424315.1. GTDB lineage: Bacteria > Bacteroidota > Bacteroidia > Chitinophagales > Chitinophagaceae > Chitinophaga > Chitinophaga sancti. The sequence goes on along the minus strand of NZ_CP139972.1, from coordinate 957,995 downwards.
CGTGCCGGGGGTATTGTCTGAAATCAATACTGTGCTTTCCAAGAATAAGATCAACATCCTGGGTCAGTACCTGAAGACGAATGATGCGGTGGGTTATGTAGTGCTGGACGTGGATAGCGAGTTATCTAAAGAAGCGTTTTTGTTGCTGCGTGATGTAAAGAATACGATTAAGGCAAGATTACTTTATTAATCTTCAGTGATAAATTTTATGAAAAGCCCCGGCAGCATGCTGCCGGGGCTTTTTTTTGTAAGCTGTTAGTACCCAAAAAAAAGCGCCCCGGTGGGTATCCCGGGACGCTTTAAAGCCTATTTTATTTCTACTTTACACTTCTCTTATCTAATGACGGTCACTTCGCCTTTCACCACATTTACCGGTCCACCCAGTAATTTCTTATAGCTCAACATCCACACATAAGTGCCGACATCCACCAGTGTTCCCTGGTATCGTCCATCCCATCCGGTCTTGGAATCTTTACTCAGGAAGATCTGTTCACCCCAACGGTTGTAGATACGCAGGTCGTAGTCATACATCGTTCCGGTTACTATTGGTTTGAAGGTATCATTATGTCCGTCGCCATTCGGTGTGAACGCATTCGGGAAATTAGGTTTACCCTCACAAGCTTTATAAGTTACAGTGATATCATCGCTTACTGTACCGCAATTATTGTAAACAGTGACAGTATAGTACCCGGTCGTGGTCACTACATACGTTGGCGTAGTAGCGCCATCCTGCCACCTGATGCTGTTGCCGCTGCCGGCATTTGGATTCAGGGTCAGGGTCTGACCGATACAGATGGTGGTATCATTACCCAGGGAAATATTTCCGATACCAGCCACTGTTACTTTCACGCTGTCTGTAATCAGGGTGTTACAGAACCTGTCAAGTACTTTTACGATGTAAGTACCTGGTGAACTTACTTCCTTGATCGGATCGGTAGTACCATCATTCCAGAGGTAAGAGGTCACATCAGGATTTGTTGCATCCAGTACTACCAGGCCACCAGTACAGATGTCCTTGTTTGGTCCCAGGTCAAAATTGATGTTTCCTTTGTTGGTCACTCTTACGGTATCATTTACAACGCAGGCTCCCTTCGTTACAGTTACCCAGTAATCACCGGTTTTAGCTACAACGATGGAGTTGGTGAGTGATCCGTCTAACCATCTTACAGTACCGCCGTCCGGTTCTACCTGCAGCATTACGGTCTCACCAGCACAGATTGCTGTATCCGGCGTGAGGGTAATGTTTGGCGGTGTAGAAACTGTTACGGTAGACTGTGTGGTGACGGTACAACCTTTCAGTGTTACATCTACTGTATAAGTACCTGCGGTACCTACTGTGATAGATGCTTTGGTATCACCGGTGTTCCATGAGTAAGAAGCGCCCTGTACGTAAGCGTTCAGTTTAACTGAATCGCCGCTACAGATGGTTGCATCTTTCAGGGTAATCACTGGTGGCTGGTTCACAGTTACTTTCACCGTGTCGGTTGCGGAACAACCATTGTTGGTGACGGTTGCAGTGTATGTACCCGCTGTAGATACGTTGATCTGCTGGGTCGCTGCACCTGTGCTCCATTTGATGGTATAACCGGCACTCGCATTGGCGGCACCTGCATCGAGGGTGACGGTACTACCTTCGCAGATAGCCACATCATTACCCAGGTTTACAGTTGGCTTGGTAACATATCGCAGGTTGTAAGTTACCGGATCAGATACGCAACCGGTTACCCCATCAGTTACGATGAAGGTAGCCTGTGTAGCACCATTCAGGTCGAACACATTGCTGGTCTGCGTTTTTGGTGCGGTTACCGTACCTGCAGGATATACGCTCTGCAGTGTGAAGGTTGGTTTGCTGACTTTCGTTTTCAGCTGCAGTGCAAACTTCGTATTGTCAGAACAGTTCATTGGCAGTGCTGTATCCAGTGCTGGTTTAGGACAAGCGACTACAGTAATGAGCTGAACTCTTTCGATCGCAGCATTTCCACATGCATCAGTTACGTTCCATCTTCTGGTGATGGTGTAACCGTTACAGGCATCCACAGTATATGGATCGGTGGTCATGGTTGCTCTCTTAGGGAAGTTGCCATCGCAGTTATCAGTTGCGTACAGGGTAGCAGCCGCAGGGATCGTACCACCACAGGTGACGGTGACAGCAGCCGGAGCCGGATCGATCACTGGTTTGGTAGTATCTACTACGGTGATTACCTGGCGAACAGTGTTTGTATTTCCACACTCATCTTTCGCGGTCCAAACCCTGATCAGCTGGTAGTTGCTTGCGCAAGACCCAGTGATAGACTGACGGGTCTGGGAATAGGTCACTTTCACATTGCTGGTTGCACTACAGTTGTCAGTCACCTTGATGTTGACAGGCGGTGTTGGTACAGCGCTACAACTTACGGTGGTATCTGCAGGAGGAGCGATGATGAATGCAGGTCTTGTTGTATCCTGTACAGTGATTACCTGTTTCATGGTAGCCACGTTTCCACAATCATCGGTCGCGGTCCATGTACGTGTCAGGCGGTAGTTGTTAGAGCAGGTTGTGCTCAGGAACACTTTCGTCTGGGATACTTTTACGCTTACGCTGGCAGTACAATTGTCTGTAGCGGTGATGGTCGGGAGACCTGGTACGCCGTCACAGTTTACAGTAGTATCGGCCACCGGGATCGTATTGAATACAGGGCGGGTGGTGTCTATTACTGTGATGATCTGTTTCAGGATGGTGCTGTTACCACAATTGTCGGTAGCAGTCCAGGTACGGGTGAGCTGGTAAGTATTGCTACACTTAGCGCCGGAGATGGTCTGCCTGGTATCTACCATCTTTGCAATGATGGTACCAGGTGTACAGTTATCATTGGCGGTCAGTGTAACTGCAGGAGGTACTTTGTCACAATCAACAGTTACGTTGGCCGGGGCAGTACCGTTGAAAACAGGGCCCGTGGTGTCTTTCACCGTTACGGTCTGTCTCAGGGTGTCGCTTACATTACCACATTTATCAACAGCTACCCATTTACGGATCAGGAAATAATTGCTTGAACACTGACCCGGGATATCTACGCGGGTTTCAATCGGTATGATTGGACGGGTACCGTCGCAATCATCGGTAGCGGTCAGGGTTACAGCAGCTGGTACATTGTCACAACTTGCGGTCACGTTTGCCGGAGCGGCAGTGGTGAACTTAGGTGCAGTGGTATCAACTACCGTGATGGTTTGCTGAGCGGTGGTGGTGAGACCACAACGGTCAGTCGCTGTCCATGTACGGCTGATGATGGTGTGACAAGCATCAGGTGTTTGTGTATTATCGGTGTAGGTAACTGTCAGCGCTTCATTGCTGAATGGCTGGTGACTGAATACCGGTGTACCGAACATAGTTGTATAATCTTTACCAGCTACGCAGTTTGTGGTCAGGGAAGCCGGAACGGAAACTACGACAGGGTTTGTCGTGATTCTTCTCAGTTTCACCACATTGCTGGTTGCATTTAAGCAGGATCCGGAAGTTACAATTCTTCTGAACCATACGGTATCTGCTGTCAGTGCTGCGGGGGTATAAGTAGCAGCGGTGCCACCTGTACCTGTAGTCACGTTAGCAAATCCGGCGCTGGCACTGGTAGTGCTCATCTGCCACTGGTAGGTGAAGGTACCGTTACCGCCACCCAGTGTAAGCGTGCCGGTGAGGGCTGCTGGTGTTTGAGATGCGCAGAGTGTCTGATCGGCAGAGATGGTATTACCTAACACAGGGCCCAGGTTGGTCAGTGTTACAAGGTCCGGAGTACCGGTACATGTACCATTGCTGAGGGTCCATTGCAGGGTAGCAGAAGTACCTGCCAATACGATCATCTTTGCATTCGGATTGTTTTTATCAGTTACTGCGAATGTAGCAGTACCGCTGAGGACAGCCCATGTACCTACAGAACCGGTGATGGCGCCTGGTGTGGCAGCCATGATGAAGGCGCTGTCGTTACAATGTGTCTGGTCAGGACCTGCATTTGCAGCTTCCGGCATCTTGTCATTCTTCAGGAAGACAGTGCTGCTGGTTGTACAGGAGTTATTCGTGATTGTCCAGATGGCAGTGGCGGTATCGCCGGCTGGTACAAAGATCTTCGCAGTTGGAATGTTAATATCCGTACCTGCGATCGTTGCTTTAGTACCAGTGTAGAAAGACCATGCACCTGTACCGACGGTTGGTATATTAGCTGCCATGATGAAGGCACTGTCGCTACAATGTGTCTGGACAGGACCCGCATTTGCTGTAGTTGGCATTGCGTCGTTTACCAGTTTCACATCGTCGCTGGTCGTACATACGCCGTTTGTGATGGTCCAGGTAGCGATCACGCTGTCGCCTACAGGTACTGTGATGACTGCATTTGGTTTATTCAGATCAATATTGGCGATGTTTGCGCGGGCAGTGGAGAGTGTCCATACACCGGTACCGATAGCAGGTGTGTTGGCTGCCATTGTAAATGTGGTTGTTGCACACTTGCGTTGGTCAGGACCTGCGTTGGCAGTGGTAGGCTGCGCATAGTTCACCAGTTTGATCTTATCCGTAGTAGCACAAGCACCGTTTGTAATGGTCCAGGTAGCGATCACGCTATCGCCTACAGGCACTGTGATGACAGCAGCAGGATTGCTGGTATCAGCAGGGGCCATGTTAGAGCGGGTATTGGAGAGTGTCCATTTACCGGTAGCACCAGTTACCGTTGGCGTATTAGCAGCCATGGTGAAAGTGGTGGTGCTACACTGACGGATGGAATCGACACCGGCATTTGCCTGATCTGGCATAGCACTGTTCATCAACAGTACGACGTCAGCAGAAGAGCAGACACCGTTTGTGACGGTCCAGATAGCGGTGGCAGAATCTCCGGCAGGCAGTGTGAATACTGCATTTGGATTGGTAGAATCCGCCAGGTTGAGGTTGTTGGCTTTACTACCAGGGTACAGTGACCATTTACCTACAGCGGTAGCAGGAGATGCTGCTGTTGCCTGCATGGTAAAGGCACTTGTGTTACACTGTTGGATCTGAGCCGGACCGGCATCAGCCTGAACAGGTTGCTGGTAGTTGTATAACTTAATTGTATCTACGCTGCTACACAGGTTATTAGTAATCGTCCATGTAATATATGCACTGTCGCCGTTGGCTACTGTGAAGGTAGTGCTGGTGAGGTGCAGGTCAGCAGGATTAAAGCTGGCGCTACCTTTTATAACGGCCCATGTACCGACGGCACCCGGAACATCCGGTGCATTTGCAGTAACAGGGAAGGTCGTCGTCATACACTGGTGCATATCAGCTGGTAACGCGGCGGCAGTTGGTGCCATGTAGTTCACCAGTTTGATGCTGTCAGTAGTAGGACAGGTACCATTAGAGATAGTCCAGTAAGCCCATACACTATCACCTGCAGAAACGAAGATGGTTGCATTTGGATCGTTTGGATTGCTTGGTAAAGCTGTACCCTTGAATGACCAGGTACCGGTAGCACCTAATACATCCGGTGCGTTAGCAGACATAACGAAGGCACTGTCATTACAATGCTTGATTGAATCCTGCGGGATGGCTGCCGCACTTGGAGTGAGCAGGTTAGTAAGGGTTACTGCAGCAGAATCCGCACATATACCATTTGTAACTACCCAATGTAATACAGCAGATTGGCCGTTTGGAATAGTTACATGTGCATTTGTGAGGTGTTCTTCACCGGCGGTGATTACCGCGGTACCGCTGGCTACACGCCATGTACCGATGGCACCCGCCACGTTTGCTGCAGTCGCATTCGTTACAAAGGCTGTACCCGCACATTTAGTCTGGTCAGCACCGGCACCTACGGCAGTTGGCTGTTCGTAATTGATCAGCACAATATTGTCAGCAGAGGTACATCCCAGGTTTGTGATAGTCCATCTCAGTTCTACTGTGTTGCCGGCAGTTACATTGAAAGTAGCGGTCGGGTTATGTTCATCAGCAGCTGCGATGGTATAAGTAGCTGGAGACACCACGGTCCATGTACCGGTAGCACCGGCTACAGATGGCGCATTCGCAGTCATCGCGAATGCTGCGGTGTTACAATGCTTAATTGTATCAGGGCCTGCGTTGGCTGCTGCCGGAGGATTGTTGTTGACAATCCACATCGTATCAGTGTCCACACAGGTACCGTTCGTAATTGTCCAGAACAGCATACTGCTATCACCCACAGGGATGCTTATAGTAGTGGTGGCAGAATTGGGGCTGGCTGTAAAGTTGGCTGTAGAACCTATTGGCTTGCTCCATAGACCGCTGGCACCTGGTACATTTGGCGTATTAGCCACCAGGTTGAAGCTTGGGTTGTTACACTGGTGCTGGTCAGGACCTGCATCAGCATCTGCCGGCTTCATGTTATTTAACAGTTTCACGGTATCAGCTGCATCACAGGTACCATTTACTACTTTATAGATGGCCAGAACGCTGTCGCCAGCCGGAACCTGGATCGTTATGGAAGTAGTGGTTGAAGTGACGATGTGGGAGGTCGCTTTGGACAGTGTCCAGCTACCGGCACCAATCGCTGGTGCAGTGATGGTGATATTGAAGATAGAGTCATTACAATGTACCTGGTCAGCTCCGACATTCGGCTTGGCCGGTGCCTGGTAGTTTCTCAGGAAGATGGAATCACGGCTCCAGCATACGCCATTTGTTACAGTCCAGAAGGCTGTAGCAGTGTCGCCGGCAGGGAGGTTGATGACTGCATTGATCTTGGCAGTGTCAGCAGGACTGATGTTTGCTTTGCTACCTGGATACAGAGACCATTTACCCACTGCGGCGGCAGGAGAGGCAGCGGTAGCCGCCATGGTGAATACCGGATTATTACATTGTACGATTGAATCCAGGCCTGCATTAGCAGGAACAGGGCTCTGGTAATTTATTAAAACGATATCGTCTGAAGAGGTACAGGTGCCGTTAGTAACGGTCCATGTCAGCACGGCAGAAGAACCGTTTGGAACAGTGATAACTGCATTTACCTTGCTGCTATCGGTAGTAGCGATGGCAGCGCTACCGCTTTTCACAGACCATTTACCAATACCGATGGTGGGTGTATTTGCCGCCATGGTGAAGGATGGGTCCATACAATGCTTAATGGTATCTACACCCGCATCAGCAGTAGTAGGCGGTGCGTAGTTGAACAGTTTTACGGAGTCTACAGAAGAGCAGGTTCCGTTGACAACTGTCCAGATCAGGGTAGCTGTATCACCAACCGGCAGTGTCACCCTGGCGTTAGGCACGTTGAGATCTGCAGGATTGATCACCGCTTTGCTTCCGGACCATGCAGACCATGTACCGGTTGCAGTAGCTGGAGATGCTGCCGTAGCAGACATTATGAAAGCAGTGGTGTTACAATTCTTAATAGAATCAGGACCAGCATCTGCTGCTACCGGTTGCATGTTATTCAGCAGCGTAACTGTGCTGGAGTCAGCGCAGATACCGTTGGTGATTACCCAGCGTAATGTTGCGGTCTGACCGGCTGGTACTTTTACGGTTGCAGTATTGCCTGATGGGATACCTACAAAACTTGCATTGTTGCTTCGGATATACCAGGTTCCGATAGCCCCTGCAATTGGTGCTGAACCGGTCACGGTAAAGATGCTATCGTTACAATGTGTCTGGTTAGAACCTGCAGAAGTAGCAGTTGGCTGTATATAGTTGATCAGTACAATGTTGTCAGCAGAGGTACATCCCAGGTTTGTGATAGTCCATCTCAGTTCTACTGTGTTGCCGGCAGTTACATTGAAAGTAGCGGTCGGGTTATGTTCATCAGCAACTGCGATGGTATAACTAGCTGGAGACACCACGGTCCATGTACCGGTAGCACCGGCTACAGATGGCGCATTCGCAGTCATCGCGAATGCTGCGGTGTTACAATGTTTAATTGTATCAGGGCCTGCGTTGGCTGCTGCCGGAGGATTGTTGTTGACAATCCACATCGTATCAGTGTCCACACAGGTACCGTTCGTAATTGTCCAGAACAGCATACTGCTATCACCCACAGGGATGCTTACAGTCGTGGTGGCAGAATTGGGGCTGCCTGTAAAGTTGGCTGTAGAACCTGTTGGCTTGCTCCATAAACCGCTGGCACCTGGTACATTTGGCGTATTAGCCACCAGGGAGAAGCTTGGGTTGTTACACTGGTGCTGGTCAGGACCTGCATCAGCATCTGCCGGCTTCATGTTATTTAACAGTTTCACGGTATCAGCTGCATCACAGGTACCATTTACTACTTTATAGATGGCCAGAACGCTGTCGCCAGCCGGAACCTGGATCGTTATGGAAGTAGTGGTTGAAGTGACGATGTGGGAGGTCGCTTTGGACAGTGTCCAGCTACCGGCACCAATCGCTGGTGCAGTGATGGTGATATTGAAGATAGAGTCATTACAATGTACCTGGTCAGCTCCGACATTCGGCTTGGCCGGTGCCTGGTAGTTTCTCAGGAAGATGGAATCACGGCTCCAGCATACGCCATTTGTTACAGTCCAGAAGGCTGTAGCAGTGTCGCCGGCAGGGAGGTTGATGACTGCATTGATCTTGGCAGTGTCAGCAGGACTGATGTTTGCTTTGCTACCTGGATACAGAGACCATTTACCCACTGCGGTGGCAGGAGAGGCAGCGGTAGCCGCCATGGTGAATACCGGATTATTACATTGTACGATTGAATCCAGGCCTGCATTAGCAGGAACAGGGCTCTGGTAATTTATTAAAACGATATCGTCTGAAGAGGTACAGGTACCGTTAGTAACGGTCCATGTCAGCACGGCAGAAGAACCGTTTGGAACAGTGATAACTGCATTTACCTTGCTGCTATCCGCAGGAGCGATGGCAGCGCTACCGCTTTTCACAGACCATTTACCAATACCGATGGTGGGTGTATTTGCCGCCATGGTGAAGGATGGGTCCATACAATGCTTAATGGTATCTACACCCGCATCAGCAGTAGTAGGTGGTGCGTAGTTGAACAGTTTTACGGAGTCTACAGAAGAGCAGGTTCCGTTGACAACTGTCCAGATCAGGGTAGCAGTATCACCAACCGGCAGTGTCACCCTGGCGTTAGGCACGTGAAGATCTGCAGGGTTGATCACCGCTTTGCTTCCGGACCATGCAGACCATGTACCGGTTGCAGTAGCTGGAGATGCTGCCGTAGCAGACATTACGAAAGCAGTGGTGTTACAATTCTTAATAGAATCAGGACCTGCATCCGCTTTAACTGGTTGTTTGTAGTTTTTCAAAACTACCTGGTCACTCGTGATACATACACCATTAGTAATGGTCCATGCCAGGGTAGCTGAGTCACCAGCCAATACCAGGAAATTAGCAGTTGGATTAGCAGAATCAGCTGCCGGGATCGTAACGGTACCGCTGATAACAGACCATTTACCTGCGCCCACAGTAGCTGCGTTGGCAGCCATCGTGAATAAGGAATCGTTACAATGCGTCTGATCAGGGCCTGCATTGGAAGCAGCAGGAGCGGTGTAAACAGTAACCGTACCACTTGCACAGTTAGAGAATGCACACAAACCGGTACCTTCTGCTCTTACATAGAAAGTAGTGGTAGCAGAAACGGTGACAGTGATGGTAGGGCCTGTACCTATTGGAGTACCGGTACCACAACCGCCGGCGTACCATACCCATTGTGCAGCGTCGGTGCCATCCGGGTTTTTACCCAGGGTACCACCTGTAACTGTCAGGGTGGTAGTACCTGTAGTACAAATATTCGGAGAACCAACGGTTACGCCTGTTGGATCAACGGTAGGAGATTCTACCTTCACGGAGAACGGAATCGTATTGGTACAACCACCGTTGTCGTTTCTTACGGTCAGCAGGAAGTCATAAGTACCTGCTGCAACACCGGCTGGAACGGTCACAGGGATTGGCCATGTAGTAATAGGTGTTTCAGCAACTGCGCTGAAGCCGGGCATTGCGTTGGTGCCGGCAGCAGCGATGCTGTAATATGTTGGATTACCTGTGGTAGCAGTTGTATCCAGTGAGAAGGAGGTGGAAGTGTTACAGATAGTGACCGGCACCAGTGTTACAGTTGGTACTGCCGCATAATGGAGGATCACGGTATCATAAGAGGTAGCACAACCGATGGTATTGGAGATAGCCCATTGCAGCACAACATCCCGTGGAGTACCGATCGGGGTGATCGTTACCGTGGTATTGTATGCAGAGGTATCAGCGATGGCCACATTGGCAGGGTTACCGGATATGATAGTCCAGGCACCGTTTTCAGCGAAGATACCGGTACCATCAATGTTAGGCTGATTGGCATTCATCTGGAATACGTTCTGAGTGCCACACTGGGTAGTATCATTGCCGGCTGAAGCTATGGTAGCACCAGCTACGAGTGTCATGGTATCATAGGCATAACCCACGCAATTGGCATTTGCCTTTGCCTGCGCTCTCCACTGGAGATAAACGGTCGTACCGGGGTGATATATTTCAAAAGCGTAGTTCCCATTATTAGGGTTACCCATGCTCACATAGTCGGCAAAATCGACGTTAAGCGGGTCCGTTATGGCAGGTCCTTCCACGCCGATGATACTCCATGTACCCGTTATTCCTGTAGGATTTGTACGACCAAACTGGAATCTGCCGGTTCCGGTTTCCACGCACTGGATCAGATGTTTACCAGGCGTTGGTACCGGCACCTCGGTGAGGTTCACCTTAAATGGTGCAGATTGTACAATACAGCTACCGACTTTGACGACGACAGTAAATAAGGTATCTGCTATCGTCTGGGTGGTATAGGTTAGCGAGGTCTTATCTTCCCCATCAATCAGGTATGTACCGGTGGAATCTGTTCCTTTATACCAGTATATATGGCCTTTTGTAGAATCCACGTTCAATGCATCGTTCACAGAGAAGGTAATATTATTCCCTACGCAGATGGAGCTTGGTGTACCTGAGATTTCTACAATTGGTTTATCATCATGGAGGATAGTGGCACTGTTTGAGTCCACGCATTCTTTCACGTCGCCGATACCGTAATAGATATGTCCATATACTTTGATGGTGGTATCGGACAGGACCTGGATCTGGCGTTTGGCTACATGGATAGAATCTGGCAGGTCATCCCAGTTAAAGTACTGGAAACCTCCTGAGGCCTGCAGTTCCACAATTGCACCATCACACACCTGGCTCTTTGTCAGGTAGAGGGTTGGCATTGGGAGAATTGTGATTTTCACAGCGGAAGATGGAGCCGCACATGTTTGGGCGGAGCTGCCACTCTCGTAGATCCTTACACGGAAAAAATAATCTGCCGCTACATTTTTGGTAGCGGTCAGTTCGCCTTCGGCAATAACGAGGGTATCCTTGTTTGCAGTACCATAAGGTACGTTGAACCATGTAATACCGCCGTCGTCAGACATTTCCCACTGGTACTCCGGGTTAGTGAAGTAGGTACTAGGCGTATAGGATGAGGTGATAATGGTAGGGGCGCCCTCACACAAAACCTCTTTCAGGTTATTGGCCTGGCCTTCAATCTTTGCGGTGATGACCGGGCTACAATACTGGAATTCGATATCATCGACCGCAATATCATTGCCACAACCACCAGGGAAGTTATTCTTGATCCTAACAATTACGTCTGTAACGCCGGAAGGTACAGTGAATGAACCACCATACCTTTGCCATTGCGTCTTACTGATATTCATAGATACTGCATAGGTTTTAAACTCTGCGAGTATCTGGCTGGGATTTGCCTTATTGAGTACCTGGAAGGTGACCCCGGCATATTTATAGTCGCTTACGCAATTGCTGTTTAGTACAACGGAGGAGTCCGTGTTGAGGAGCCATGCGCTGAAATTGTAAACAGATCCGCGACAGAGGCCATTCACTTCTTTTTGGAAGAAGATACTTGGTGTATAATCTGAGTTGGCAACGAGCATACCACCGCGGTTAAGACCACTATGGTCGGCAGCGTCCACCCACTCATCCCTGAGGCGGGTGGTATTGGATATCGCATAATAGTTATCGTTCAGGGGATCTTTTGACTGATAAATATAGGTAATGGCCGAAGAAGGAGAGTAAGCCATTCGGGTAGCGTTGCTGGGCAGCACACCGAAGTTCTCCGAGAAACCAGGCATGACGGCATTACCGCCGCTACATGTCTGGATAGTACAGTCTACCGCCACGACTTTTTTGGTCCGGACGATATCAGATTGACCACCTGTTCTTTTCATGGTAACTACAAATGTGTAGGCACCGGGAACAAGGAACTGGATGGTCAGGGCTTGCGTATTTGACAGCTGGGTTGCCTTTACGGTAGAGTTGACATCAGAATACAGAATGGTGTAATCTGCATCTGTACCATTGGGCGTTGTGATCTGCCAGCTTGCCTTACCATTCTGGTTACTTGAGAGTACGGCATTCATACTAACAAACTTGGCCTGATCCGAAGTACTATTATTAGTAGACATACATACCGTATCCGGTATGTTGAAATAGACATATTGTGCTCGTGTTATACCCGTCACGAGGAACAAAAGGCTATATAATAGGATTAGAATCTTTTTCATCTTCAATTATTTTGGGAAAAAACTATCAGAGAGGGCAGGATTAACAATCAGGCGCTCTTTGTGGTCTTTCATATTTTTGAGGGTGAAAAAGCAACCAGCTCCTAACGGAGATGGCGATCCATGAAGTGTAAAGTGCTTTCATAGGCCTGGTTAAGTTTTACGATATGGCTTTAAATAATACTATTTTGAAATTAAAATTAACACTAATATACTAAATAGAAAAAATGTGTATTACTTATTACCTAATAAATAAAAGCATAAATGGAAGTAATGGGGGAGAGGAATTTTGATTTTCAGATACTTAATAGGGCCAAAAATATTTTTACATTTGGGCAGAAAAGTTATCCACATCCACGTTCCGTGAATAAAAAAGTTATATTTGACGTTCGTAGTGTCAAATAATTATCTACCTTTGCAGACCAAATTTGATGTAAGATGCCCAAAGTAAAGACTCATTCCCGGGCCAAGAAGACCTTCAAGGTAACCGGGAGCGGACAGATTAAGCGGTATAATGCCTTCAAAAGTCACTTGCTGACTAAGAAAGCTACCAAAAGAAAACGCCACCTGAGAGGCAGCAGCCTGGTTAGTTCAGCTAACCTGGATCTGGTAAAGAGAATGCTCGCACTCAGATAGTCGGTAGTTTAGAAATTATTATTTAACTAAAACGGAAAAAAGAGCACAAAATGCCTCGTTCAGTAAATGCAGTTGCTTCCAGAGCCCGCAGGAAGAAAATATTAAAGCAGGCCAAAGGTTTTTATGGTAAACGTAAAAACGTTTATACCGTAGCCAAAAACGTATTGGAGAAAGGTCTTACATATAGCTATGTAGGCCGTAAATTAAAGAAGAGAAACTACCGTCAGTTGTGGATCGCGCGTATTAACGCAGCAGTTCGTGCAGAAGGTATCACTTATTCTGAGTTCATCCACAAGCTGTCAGTTAAAAATATCGATCTGAACAGAAAGGTATTGGCTGATCTGGCTATGAATGAGCCTGAGACTTTCAAGAAGCTCGTAGCTACCGTTAAATAAGCGGAAGCCTCCAAGGATAAAAATAGAGCCGGTGTCGTAATGACACCGGCTTTGTTATTTCTCCCTGTTGCAGGCGGCCTGCATCTCATTTCTCCTGGAGTAGAATTGATTATTTTAAATACTATTTCTATAAAATTAAAAGGGCTGTCTCTGAACATAGAAGACAGCCCTTTAAATTCGGGTTCCTGACGGAGAAAATATTTTTTTAAAGCGATTTCCAGGGGATTCATTTTACTGCTAATACACCCCCTTTATGCTATATAACAAATGATTTATAGTCTGTTTTGAAGTTCCCTGCTTTCGGAAAGATCCCCACCATTGCCGACCCACTTCCACTCATAGTTGCATACACGGCACCCTGTTGATACATTTTAGCTTTTATCCCTGCCAGTTCCGGATGTGCCTCAAAGATGGGGACTTCGAAATCATTCTTCATTAATCCCTTCCATTCTTCTACAGGCCGTTTTATCACTTCTTTCAGGGAGACTTCCGGTTCCTTCGGTGTCAGTTGTTTGAAGGCCCATCCTGTATTTACATGGATATCAGGATACACGAGTATGATAGTCCAGGCTTTCAGGTCCAGTGTGACCGGCTCCATTATTTCGCCGCGTCCTGTGGCGTAGCAGGGTTGATTGATCACAAAAAACGGGCAATCACTGCCTAATATGGCGGCATATGCTACCAGTCTTTCCTGGCTCAGTTCCAGCTGAAAACGTTGGTTTAAATGCACGAGCATAAAGGCCGCATCAGCAGATCCGCCGCCCAGGCCAGCGCCAATAGGAATATGTTTATGCAGGTGAATATCGATTGCTGGTATAGCAGGAAAGTCTTTTTTGAGCAGATGCCAGGCTTTCAGGCATAAATTATCTTCGGGAGCACCGGGTATGGCAATACCGGAACTATGAAATTGTAGGGTGCCCGGACTTAGCACTTCCAGCGCATCTGTGAGTTGCAGGGGATAGAATACAGTTTCCAGGTCATGAAAACCATCCGTACGCTTGCGAACGATGTGCAGACCCAGGTTTATCTTGCAATTTGGAAAAACGATCATGCGGAAAAAAGGTATGAATTATCTGCTCTTCCGGCTATTGATCTCATCGCGTATTGCGATAGCCCGGATGTAATCTTCCTGTTCCAGTACTTCCTGTAGCAGTTGTGTCAGCTCATCCAGGTTCAGGACTTTCAGGTCATCCTCAGCGCCTTTTTCGTGTTCTGAAATGGTCGGTGTAACAGCTTTTAAACCTTTCTTGCCGGCAGGATCATCGAGTAGGATGCCGGCACTGTTCAGGATGTTTTCATAAGTAAAGATGGGGCAACCAAAACGTACAGCTAATGCGAGGGCATCGGAGGTACGTGAATCAATTTCAATGGTTTCATCATTACTGAAGCAGACCAGTTTTGAATAAAATATCCCTTCCTGCAAATTGCTGATGACTACTTCATGTAATTCAATGTTGAATGCATTCATAAAGTTCTTCATCAGATCGTGTGTCAGTGGGCGGCTGGGTTGCATTTTTTCAAGCGCTACAGCAATAGCCTGTGCTTCAAATCCACCTATTACAATAGGCAATCTGCGCAAACCGTTCACTTCCCCCAATACGACGGCGTATGAATGTGTTTGTGTAATGCTGTGCGAAAGGGCAACTATTTCCAGTTCTATTTTTCTCATATCTGTCCTGCGTTGTCGCTGAATATTTTATAAGTGGTGAAGGTAGAAAAAATATTCCTTATCTAAAAATTACGTAATGCTTGAAAATCCTGAAAAATCGCCGCTGTCTTCAACAGCAGCGATTTTTCAGTACTTAATCTTTATCCTTTTAAAGCCTTGACAGCGGCCGTTAACTTCGGTACTACCTCAAATGCATCGCCGACAATTCCGTAATCTGCGGCCTTGAAGAAAGGGGCTTCAGGATCCTTATTGATCACTACGATCACCTTACTACCATTTACCCCTGCCAAATGTTGTATTGCGCCGGATATTCCTATCGCAAAATACAGGTTTGGTCTTACGGTCAAACCGGTTTGACCCACATGTTCATGGTGTGGGCGCCAGCCGGAATCGGCCACAGGTCTTGAGCAGGCGGTACCTGCACCCAGCACATGCGCCAGGTCGAGTACCAGGTTCCAGTTTTCAGGTCCTTTTAAACCGCGACCGCCACTTACTACGATCTCAGCTTCCGTCAGCGGAATTTCCCCGCTCACGGTTTCTACCTTACTCACTTTTATTCTGAAATCCCCATCGTTGACAGCAGGCTGGAAAGCGGCTACTGTCGCAGTGTTGGACGTTTTCTCTACCGCAAAGGTATTCGGCATTACTGCTATCACCTTTTTAGCGGAAGTGATATTTATGTTGGCAAACGCTTTACCAGAGAACACGCTCTTTTTTACTACAAATCCATTGCTGGTATCAGGATAAGAAACGGCTCCTGATACAAAGCCTGCTTTCAGGCGCGCAGCTACTCTTGGAGCGATTGCCCTGCCATCGAAATTGTGGGGGAATATGATCACATCTGCCGCTTCCTGTTCTGCAGCTGCTGCGATGATCTTTGTAAATACTGTTCCTTCAGTTTCATTCAGTCGTGCATCTGCTGCGTGCAATACTTTGGCTGCACCGTAATTACCGAGTGCAGTTAATTCACTTTCAGGTACTTCTCCCAGTACCAGCACGGTCGCAGTTGTACTAAATTGTTGTGCTACTTTTGCACCATATTGAATCGCTTCAAAAGCCGCCTTTTTAATCCTTCCCTGGGCCTGATCTGCAAATATGAGAATTGACATGTATTTGCTGTTTAGAATTGTTGAATAATGTGCGCGCAGGCATGGGGGCCTGACGTGGAATGATTTTTCTTAACGGGGTATTCAGTAAATCCGGTTAACTTAAATCACTTTTGCTTCTTCGTGTAATAGCTTTACCAGCTCTTCGACATTGTCGGGGCTAATCATTTTTACGCCTGCTTTGGCGGGTGGCAGTTCAAAACTGGCAATTGAGGTCAGGTTATCTGCCGGTGCCGGCTCTATTACCGCCAGTGGCTTGGTTCTTGCAGCCATTATACCACGCATATTCGGGATGCGGGCTTCGGCCATTCCTTTCTGACAGGATACAACTACCGGAAGGTCTACATGCACGACTTCCTCACCACCTTCGATCTCCCTGTTGATCGTAGCGGTATTGCCGCTCAGGTCCAGCTTTGCAGCGATAGATACAAAGGGGAAGTCCAGCAGCTCTGCTACCATACCACCTATGGCGGCGCCATTGTAATCGATGGTTTCCTTTCCTGTCAGGATCAGGTCATAACCCTGCTGCCGGGCGTGGGCTGCGATCTGCGCAGCAATAAAATAACTGTCGGCACTATCGGTGTTTACCCTGAAGGCTTCATCGCCTCCCAATGCAAGGGCTTTACGAATAATAGGCTCTGTGTCGGCACCACCCACGGTAATGAGGTGTACAGTAGCGTTGAGGGTCTCTTTCAGTTCCAGCGCTCTGACCAGGGCATACCATTCATCGTAAGGGTTGATGATGAATTGTACACCCGCTTCATTGAATTTCGTGTTGTTGTCTGTGAAAGCTATTTTTGCAGTCGTGTCCGGAGTTTTACTGATACATACTAATATCTTCATGGCCTTAACTGTTTTATATAAAAAAAAGCGGTATGAGCAAATATATTTAAATAATGGATAGGATAGCCAGTATAAAAGAATTTTTGAAACAGACACCCAATGATAGCTTTCTGAAGCATGCATTGGCGCTGGAATATATAAAGCTGGGCAACGATACGGATGCCCGTCAGCAGTTCGAAGAGCTGCTGGCACACGAACCGGGATACGTGGGTTCGTATTATCATCTTGGCAAACTGCTGGAAAGGGCAGGAGCGGAGCAGGAGGCGATAGCCATATACGAAAAGGGGATGGAGATGGCGAAGGCGGAGAAAAACAAGCATGCGTATAATGAGTTGCAGATGGCGCTGGATGATTTGTTGTAAAACACCGGCAATGATGAACACAGGTAACAGCATGCGCAATTGACGCCGGATGATTTGTTGTAAAGACACCGGCAATCATGAACACTGGTAACAGCATGCGTAATTGACGCCGGATGATTTGTTGTAAAGACTAAACAATAGAACGAATACTATGGATCTACTCAATAGGTTTAAAGAATATCTTTCAAAAGAAAAACTCTACACCCCTGGTGACAAAATTCTGCTGGCAGTAAGCGGGGGCGTGGATTCCGTCATCATGACACACCTGTGTAAACAGGCCGGGATTGACTGTGGCATTGCACATTGCAATTTCCAGCTAAGGGGAGCCGAATCCACAAGAGACGAAACATTTGTAACCGCACTGGCCAACGAACTGGCCCTGCCCCTATATACCATCCGTTTCGATACCGAAACCTACGCCACTGAGAAACGTGTATCCATCCAGGTGGCCGCCCGCGAACTGCGCTATGCCTGGCTGGAAGAAACCCGTCAGCAACACGGATATACCTGTCTTGCTACCGCACATCATATGCAGGACAATGTGGAAACTGTGCTCATGAACTTCTCCAAAGGCACCGGCATTGCAGGCCTTCACGGTATTTTACCTCGGCAGCAACACCTTATCCGCCCACTGCTCTTTGCGCAGAAAAGCGATATACTGGCGCTGGCTGCAGCCAATGGCTATGGATATGTAGAAGACAGTTCAAACATAACTGTAAAATATACACGCAATTATTTCCGGCATAAGGTGATCCCTGTTATCCAGGAAACCTATCCCGCCGCCGTTCCCCAAATGGCCGCCAGCATAGACCGTTTCAGGGAAGCAGAACTGTTGTATAACGAAGCGGTTCAGCGACATAAAAAGAGACTCTTATTCCAGCAGGGAGATAATTACAGAGTTCCCGTTTTAAAGCTGCAAAAAGCAGTACCGCAGCAAACACTTGCCTGGGAGATCTTTAAAGATTTTGGTTGTAGCCCGGCACAGTTGCCACAGGTCATTGACCTCATGCAATCTGAACCCGGCAAATGGGTGGAAACTACCAGCCACCGCATTATCCGCGACAGGGTATGGCTGCTCATTACCTCCCTGGAAGTACAGGAAGCACCTTTGATTGTAATAGAAAAAGAAACCGCTGTGGTACCTGTGAAAGGCGGTACGTTGAAATTGAAGATCCGGCCTGCAGATGGTGCCACCATACCTACATCGCCCCTGATGGCTTGCCTGGATATGGATACCTTACAATTCCCATTGCTGATGCGCCGCTGGAAACAAGGTGATTATTTCTACCCCTTAGGCATGCGGAAAAAGAAAAAGCTCAGCCGCTTTTTTATTGATCAGAAACTCTCCCTGATTCAGAAGGAAAATATATGGGTGCTGGAATCAGCCAAAAGGGTGGTCTGGATCATAGGTATGCGTATAGACGACAGGTGTAAGATCACTCCCAATACCAACCATATGCTGGTGTTGGAATGGCAGCCTATTTAAAGTTTTGGATCAAACTGCTAAGTTCAGGGAAAGAATGTTTCTTTAAACAGAAATCGTAGAAATGCTGTGCTGATACGAGGTACTCCTCATAGGTAAATGGCTTGACCATATAGGAGAGGGCACCGAGTTGACGGCATTCGTGCATTTCCATAACGTTCATGGAGGATGAAAAGATGATGACAGGGATATCCCGGTATGCAGGAATGTTTTTTAGTTCGCGTAAGGTCTCTGTACCGCTCATCCGGGGCATATTCAGGTCCAGTACGATCAGCGAAGGCAAGATGCCTTCATCCTGCGAAAGCTGTTCCATATGCTGTAGTACTTTCTCTCCGTCTTCCACAAGCAAGGGCACGTCTGGCAGATTGATGGCATTGAAAGCGTCCTGCATTATAAAGCGATCTTCCAAATCATCATCGGCCAATAATATTTTCACATTTTGTACTTCCATACCTGGTTGCTACCAATTCTTTATAAAGTGATGACAGGACTCCCGTAGAAAAAAATCCACTAATTGATCCCGTGTCCACAATAGCGCAGTAGGGATATTTACTTCCTTGCTCAATTCGTGTGGCCTCAGATTTCATCAGATGGCGTATTTAGCTTAGCTGGAGCCTTAATTCAGGATCATAAATGCAAAAAGCAGGCCGTGTAAATAGGAAAAGCCGCTTTGGTCTAAGACCAAAGCGGCTTTTCAATATGATATTCTCCCACTTAAAAAGTTGGATGTATTAACTGATTCAGGAAATACAGGAAGATCGCCGGTTTGAAAATAATCGGGAAAATAAGTCCGAAGAGCGCTCCCCAAAGGTGTGCTGAGTGATTGATTCCACCACCTACTCCCTGCGTACGCCTATCCAGGTAAACCGTCATTGCTACATATACTACTGCATACATGATCAGCGGCATTGGAATGATAATGAAATAAATCCTCGCCCATGGAGCAAATAATACCATAGCAAAGATCACCGCAGATATTGCACCGGATGCACCTACTGATGAATAGTAATCATCATCCTTGTGCCTGAGATAGGTTGGTATATTTGAGAAGATTATTGCTAATACATAAAACAGCAGGAAGTAAAATTTAGACTGAAAAATGTTCTCGAATATTTCTTCTATAAAGCGTCCACAAAAATAAAGAGAGAACATGTTAAAACCCAAATGCAGCAGGTCAGCATGTACCAGGCCGGAGGTCAGGAAGCGGTAGTACTGCCTGCGATCCCTGATCATAGTAGGACGCAGACTAAGATCGTAAATTTTATCCGGATATTGGAACAATGTGGTGAGTGATACCAGGCTGGTGATCAGAATAATTGTAGTCGTTAAAGTAAGCCCTTCCATGTTGAATCAAATAATTTATATATTGTAATGTACTTAAAATATCATTGATGGTGATATTTTTCCCTGTTCAAAACTGTATATGCCCTATAAATTTGTTCTGTCATAATTAACCTTACCAGCTGGTGAGGAAAGGTGAGGGGAGACAGCGACATTTTCAGCTGCGCCCTTTCCAACAAACTACTATCGATCCCAAAGGCACCACCGATCAGGATGATCAGCTGCCGGGTGCCGGCATTGGCTCTTTGCTGTAAAAAATCGGCCAGTTGCAGGGTGGTATGCATCTTTCCATGTTCATCCAGGGCCAGCAGGTAATCCTGGGGCTGTAGCATATCCATGATCAGTTTTGCTTCTGCTTTTTTCAGCTCCGGCACAGACAGACTAGCGGCCTGCTTTACCGTAGGGATCAGCTTCAGCTCAAAATCCGTGTAATGCTGCAAGCGCTTCTGGAAAACGGCTATACCCTCCCTGATATAGGCGTCATTTTCCTTCCCAATACTCCAGAGTTGTATTTTCATAAAATATATATAAAAGGAAAAAGGTCGTATCAAAAGTAAAATTTCCGGGTTTTACCGAGGAGCGTGTATTCATGTTTATAAAACGCTCAATACCAGTAGATTGTCACTTTTTTAATAAATTGCAAAGCAACAAATCCTTACCCTTCCCCCCAAGAATTTGACTTGATCCAGGATTACCTTTGATCCAGGCTCAAAAAGAAAAGCCCGATTCATGTTGATGAATCGGGCTTTTTTGGGTGACCTCGTCTGGATTCAAACCAGAAACCTTCTGATCCGTAGTCAGATGCTCTATTCAGTTGAGCTACGAAGCCATTTGTGTTGCCATTTGGCTGTTTGGGAGGGCAAATTTAGAAAACATATTCCAGAAATCCAAATTTAGCCTTTTCTTTTTTGAAGTTGAAATTCTCTGTGCCCTTTCAGTACAAATATTTTCCTTCTTTGTGACCTCGTCTGGATTCAAACCAGAAACCTTCTGATCCGTAGTCAGATGCTCTATTCAGTTGAGCTACGAAGCCATTCCCGCGATTGGGATTGCAAAAGTAGAATTTATTTTCAAATCGCCAAAAAAGATTTAAACTTTTTTTCTATCTAACTCCAATGGCTCTATGAAAACCGATTTTATGCAACAGGTATATACCCCCTGAAAGTGACACCTCTGCCGGCTTCTCCGCTGGCAGTGATAGCGCCCCGGTGGTTTTCCGTAATTTTCTTACAGATAGCCAGGCAGTTCCCGCACCTGCATAAGTGTTCCGGTCATGGCGTTTGTAAAAGATATCAAAGATCTTTTCATTGTACCCTGGCCCGAAACCAATACCATTGTCCGGGATACGGATGCAATAGAAGCTTTCTGTACCCCGGCACGAAACCAATACCATTGTCCGGGATACGGATATAATAGAAGCTTTTTGTGCCCCGGCCCGAAACCAATACCATTGTCCTGATACGGATACAATAGAAGTTTTTTGTACCCTGGCCCGAAACCAATACCATTGTCCCGATACGGATGCAATAGAAGCTTTCTGTACCCTGGTCCGAAACCAATACTATTGTCCGGGATACGGATGCAATAGAAGCTTTCTGTACCCCGGCACGAAACCAATACTACCGTCCTGATACGGACGCAGTAGAAGTATTCCTCGTCAAACCGGCAAATCTTCACCCTGTCGAAGCCGGTAATACGCCGTTTCAACAGCGATGTTCCGGCAGCGTTCCTGGAGCCCTCTATAAAGCCGATAAAGCCCCTTGTTTGGTCAAAGGCATAACCTGGGTCATTTTCCTGCTCCAGGCGTTTTTCGAGGCTTAAAATGCGAAATTTCCCACGGGGATCGGCAGAATTCGATCCAAAAGGCAGGTTTATCCCCCAGGTCAGGTACCAGTTTGAAGCTTATTTTGAAAAGAGAGGCCTGCACCCGGCTTAATATGATACCGTTTTGCCTGGCCAAAAAGGGAGATAACCCGCAGATAACCCGCCTATATCCCGCCTATAAGCCGCCTTTAACCCGTATCTTTAAAGAGGCGGGATATCTGCGGGTTATCAACGGATCATTCCGGGCACAGCCTTATTACCGGGCATGAGCAAACCCGAAAGAAACCCCTGTCTTTGAAAGGAAAAGCCTAAATAAATGTGCGTACTCCTGAAGATGAAGTATACGCCTGCCTGAACTCCTTGGGTGTACAATCTTTTTTCTTCCTGAAAATCCGGTTGAAATTAGAGATATTATTGAACCCGCATTTATAAGCTATTTCGTTAATACTGTGCGTGGTTTCTATCAGCATGCGGGAGGCATGCCCCAACCGGATCTCAATGAGCGTGTCAACAAAGGTTTTCCCAATTTTCAACTTGAAAAAACGACTGAATGACACCTCCGTCATAGCGGCAATTTTTGCAGCCTCGCCAAGACTTACATTTTTATCAAAATGGGCATTCAGGTACTTCATCACATTGTCAATCCTGCGGCTGTTGTAAGACAGCGTTTCGGTATTCCGGAAACTTGCATCCGACAGGATCCGCATATTCCTGGAAATAGACAAATCATGCAGGATAGACAATAATTCAAGCACTGAATCAAATCCCTGTTTGTGTGGCAACTGGATCAGGCGGGGCATGATATTGCCCACCGTCTCAGGCGAAAAGAGGATCCCCCGCAGCGATTTTTCCAGCATACTCCTGATAAAACTCATCTGGTTACGCTGCAGGAACTTATCGTCAAACAGATCCCGGTGAAACTGGATCGTAATTTCCCTGATCATACCGCCATTATGCTTGTGTGTAAACCACCCATGCTGCAGGTTCGGACCCACCAGCACCAGTTCAAGCGCTCCTATTTCCTCCATATGATCGCCGATTATACGCTTTGCACCGCTGGCATACTGGATGAAATTCAGTTCAAACTCTTCGTGATAATGCAGAGGGAAATCAAAACCCGTTTTCT
Organism: Chitinophaga sancti; assembly: GCF_034424315.1. GTDB lineage: Bacteria > Bacteroidota > Bacteroidia > Chitinophagales > Chitinophagaceae > Chitinophaga > Chitinophaga sancti. Next base: position 934,694 of record NZ_CP139972.1, on the reverse strand, counting down.
CCCGGGCAAATAAAGTGAAGCAGTCATTAGGTGTCAGCGGAGTAATCTCCCTTAGTAATTTCCCTCTCATAGTGATTGGATGCTATCTGCAAGTTAGTAATATTAGCATAGTATTTATGAAATAAAGTATTATTTCAGGCAATCCGCCCACAGTAACCGTATACCCTTGAATATGACAGATAAAATACAATATTGAGATAAAAAAGTATTACAATTCAGTATGAATTAAAGGCATCTTTGCCTTAAATACGCACACGTTATGAAAAACAATCTTTTAAAAGGATTCCCTCTCCTTTTAATCATCCTGTGCCATGTGGCGGTCTTTGCCCAGGACCGAAAGATCACAGGCACTATCAAAGATGAAAAAGGGAATTCCCTGCCCGGTGCTACCATCCAGGTGAAAGGCCTGAAACTGGCAACCAGCACCGACGTTAATGGACACTACAGCCTGACCCTGCCTCAAAATGGAAAAGTACTCGTTATTTCCTTTATCGGCATGGTGCCACAGGAATTGCCCATTACTCAAAAATCAATGTACGATGCTACCCTGCAGCTGCAATCCACCCAGCTCAATGACCTGGTAGTAATCGGTTATGGTACGGTACGCCGTTCCGACCTCACAGGTGCTGTACAGAAAATCAGCAAAGACGACCTGGTGAGGAATAACCCCACCAATGCACTGGAAGCCTTACAGGGTAAGCTGGCCGGGGTCAATGTCACCCAGAATGATGGGGCTCCCGGCGCTGGCCTGAGCATCCGCGTTCGTGGTTCCAACTCATTCCTCGGCGGAACAGAACCCCTGTACGTAATAGACGGGGTTCCCTTTAACAATAGCAGCAGCGGCTCCACACCTGCGTCTATCGGCGATGATGAGAAACAAACTATCAATGCCATGGCCTTCGTCAACCCCAGCGACATTGAATCCATCGAGGTTTTGAAAGATGCTTCCGCTACCGCTATCTATGGCTCCCGCGGTGCAAACGGCGTCGTGCTCATTACCACAAAACGCGGCCGCAGCGGCAAAGACAAGGTTGAACTCAACATCAGCATGGGCGTGAACGAAGTGTTCAAAAAGATCCACATGCTGAATGCCCACGACTATGCCCTGTACCAGAATGAATCTTTCCGTAACGAAAACGAGATCGAAGGCACCTCCTATGATCTTCCATATCCCGGCAAGAAGATGCCCGTATCCGGTTACCCCGATTCGACCTACTATGCCCCGGGCCCGGATGATTATGGCACCGGTACCAACTGGCAGGATATTGTCTTCCGCCACGCCCTCACACAGAATTATACCCTGAGTGTATCCGGCGGCAGCGATGCAGGTAATCATAGCCTGTCATTCAACTACCTGAACCAGGATGGTACAATCCTCAATTCCAGTTACAAACGCTACAACGTTAACCTGAACCTGAACAGGAATATTGGTCAGCATGTAAAGATCGGTACCAGTACTATGATCAGCCGCTCTGTCATGAACGGCGTCAAGACAGGTACCACCAAAATAGATGATGTCACCGCAGGCGTTGTAAGGTCTGCGCTGACTTTCCCCAGCACACTATCACTTACAGATCCTGCATCCGGCGCTTTCACCAGTGTTTATTTCGTTACTAACCCCTACATATATACGAGAGATGTGCTGAACAAAGTTTCAAGTATTAATATTTTCTCTTCCAACTACGCAGAAGTAAGTATTACAAAAGACCTGAAGTTCCGCCAGAACATCGGCATGAACTACGCCTACAACCTCCGCGATCAGTATTATCCCCGCAGCGTTTACGAGGGCCAGTCTGTAAACGGCTGGGGCCTGAAAGCGGACGATACCTGGAGCAGCGTTGTGTCTGAAAGCCTGCTCACCTATATGAAGCAGCTAAACAAACACACCATCAATGTAGTTGCAGGTACTACTTACGAACGTACCGACGGTCAGTCTAAAAACATGCAGGCCAAGGATTTTCCCAATGACATTATGAAGAATGAAAACCTGTATGCCGGCGAGATCCAGGTAACACCAACCAATAACCGGTATAGTTCTACACTCATCTCCGGACTGGTACGTGCCAACTATAACTATGCTGATAAATACCTGCTCACTGCCAGCGTACGCCGGGATGGTTCCAGTAAATTCGGGAAGGATAATAAATGGGCCAACTTCCCATCCTTTGCGCTCGCGTGGAAACTGGTCAATGAGAATTTCCTGAAAGGAAATAAAACCATCTCTGACCTGAAACTCCGTGCCAGCTACGGACAAACCGGTAACCAGGGGATTGGTTCTTATTCCTCTCTCTCTAAACTGGCAGTGTATAATTACATCCTGGGTGGTAGTGTTGTGACCGGTCTGGCAGATGATTACTACTCCGGTCCGGCAAACAATAAACTGAAATGGGAAAGTACCAGGGCCTATAACCTGGGCGTTGACATCGGGCTTTATAACAGGGTGAACCTGCACGTGGAAGTCTACAAAAAGAAAACGGAAGATCTGCTGCAATACATTGTCACACCCGCTTCCAGTGGCTATAGCAAAGCCCTTCGTAACTCAGGCAGTGTAGAAAACAAAGGACTGGAAATTGCGGTAGACGGTATGCCCATCAAAACGAAAGACTTTGAATGGACACTGAATGCCAACATCGCGTTCAACAGGAACAAGATCCTCAGCCTCGGGGGCGATGTAAAGGAGCAGTTTGCCGACAACATCAATACCAGCGATGCGCCATTTATTCAAAAGGTCGGTCATCCTATCGGGGCCATTTATGGATACAAGGAAGATGGTTATTATGACAATGAAGCAGAGGTACGCCATGATCCATACTACGCCTCACAATCAGACGCTATTGTAAAGAGAACCATTGGTGAGATCAAATACAAAGACCAGGATGGACAACCGGGGATCACCACCAATGACCGTACTTTCATTGGAAACACTAATCCGGATTACACCTTTGGCATCACTAACAATCTCCGTTATAAAAACTGGGATCTGAGCATCTTCGTCAGTGGGGTGCAGGGCAATGATGTGATCAATATGAACTACCGTTTCTTTGGTAATATCGGCGATTACAAGAACATTACCCAGGCCATGTGGGATGGGCGATGGCAGGCAGGTAAGAACAACAGCAATGCGACCGGACCCAAAGCGCTACACCAGTTCTGGCGCAGCATGTACTTCTCCCGCAGGTATATAGAAGATGGCAGTTTTGTGAAGATCAAGAACGTACAGGTAGGGTATAACGTACCGAACAAACTACCGGGTATTTCTGCACTCCGTGTATCCCTGGCAGTGAATAACCTCTACACCTTTACCAAATACACCGGCTATGATCCCGAGGTAAACGGCTTTGGTGATAATCCTGCGTTGTTCGGCGTAGACCTGGGAGGGTATCCCGGTTCAAGAACTTATACGTTCAGTGTTCGTGCTAATTTCTAAAATGACCACATCATGAAAAAAGTAATTCTTATAATAGCGGCGGTAGGTATGCTGTTCGTCAGCGCCTGCAAAAAGCAGCTGGAAGAAACGTCTTACAGCTTCATCTCACCGGATGATTTTTATACCAGCGGAGACGATGCGGTGACTGCCGTAAACGGTATCTACAGCGAACTATATACTTACGATCTCTATACCCAGCCATTCTGGAACCTGACACTGCTTGATGATGACCATGTATCCGGCGCCGACTGGTACCTGGGTTATGCGGGTGCCGGTAACCCCTCTACTTACTGGGGTATTGACCGTCCATGGTCTGGTTTGTACCTCATGATTTCAAGGGCCAATACGGTGCTGGAGAAAGTACCGGGCATCGCCTCATCAGCCATTACCAATGACCTGAGAAGCAGGGTGATGGGCGAGGCCTGGTTCCTGAGGGGATGGGCATATTTCCAGCTGGTACAGTTATATGGCGGTGTGCCTTTGCGCATGCATTCACTGTCAGCAGATCCCAATCAGAATATTCCCCGTTCTTCTGTAAAAGCCGTCTATGATACCATTGTGAGCGATCTGAAACGTGCAGAAGCCAGTTTATTTTATGCCACTGATTCCCGCTCCGGTCAGACCGGCCGTGTGAACAAAGGCGTAGCGCAGGGATTTCTGGCAAAGGTATACCTGACCATGGGTTCCGGCTCACTGAGCGGCAATATTGCTGTACGGGGCGGGCAGGATAATGCTTACTATAGTTATACCAAAAACGTGGTAGCAGGCTATGATAGTTTAAACAGTAAGGCCTGTTATACCCTGGCAAGAGATAAAGCACTGGAGCTGATCCAGGCAGGACAATATTCCCTCTTTGACAACTGGGCGGCTATCTGGACAAAGGCTAACCGCAATGGGAAAGAGCACCTGTGGGAGATTCAATCCCTCGCCGGTTCTTCCTTTGTAAATGACCTGCATTCTTATTTTACAGCCGGTTCCTATAATTTTGGATTAGGCGCCGTCTGGATGACCAATAACCATTATAAGAACTATGAAGAAGGGCTGGATACCCGTGTAGTGGATGGCGTTACCCACCAGTATACTGCCTACAGGAAAACATCAGCCGGTACAAATTATTACTATCCATCCTGGGAGTCTGCCAAATACAGCAAAGATGCCAATGGCAATTCTTATTACAACAATGGCGGTACTGATAATAAGGCATTTGTCAACAAGTTCAGCGATGTATCAGATCCTGCCGTATCTACCAGCGATGCTTTCTTCCCGGTGATGCGCTATTCAGAAGTGCTGCTCATGTATGCAGAAGCAGAGAACGAAGTGAATGGAGGACCGGATGCCAGTGCTTATCAATACCTGAACCAGGTAAGACAAAGATCAAAAGCGACGACGGCACCTACAGGGCTTACGCAGGAAGAGTTCCGCAGTTTTGTACTGGAAGAAAGAGGCCGGGAATTCTCACTGGAAAACATTCGCAGGTATGACCTGATCCGCTGGGGCGTGTACCTGCAGGTGATGAATAAAATATCACTTGGCCAGGATAATATATCTAAAGTAAGGACGAATAAAAACCTGCTGTTACCCATCCCAACCAGCGAGTTAAGTTCCAATTCAGCCATCACAAGCAATAATCCCGGATGGTGATTCACCTTTAAAAATTCACGTATGAAAAAACTACTCTTTATAGCCCTTGTACTTTTTGGTAGTTGTAAAAAGGACGACGCCGGAGATACTGCAGCACCCATTATTTCATCCGTCACAACTACTACAGACAGGAGCACCAGCATCAGTTCCGGTGCACTGTCAGCATGGGTGCAGATAAAAGGGATGCACCTGGCTACTACGCAAACAGTGCGCTTTAATACACTTGAGGTAAGTGCTTCCGCATTGTATGCCACTGATACCAGTGTGACAGTACAGATTCCGGCGGCCATTGCTGACAGTCTTACGAACAAGGTAACTGTCATCACTAAATATGGTCAGGCCGATTACGCCTTCAGGGTCGAAATCCCTGCACCGGTCATTACGGCTTTTAATCCTGCGGTAGGCAATGCGGGTACTGTTGTGAACATCGCCGGTAACTGGTTTCAAAACCTGGAGCAGGTGAAGGTCGGTACGCTGACTGCCGACATCCTGTCAAAGACTGATACGACTATCCAGGTCAAAATCCCGGATGCGTATACAACACCGGGATATTTCTATATTACCACTACCACAGGCGGTACTACGAAATCTGCGAATCCATTCGGGATGAGTTATGCCATCTATGACGATGCCGCCAATGCTGACTGGTGGTTTGGGCCCTGGTCTGCGGATGCAAGCTATGGCAGTACAGAAAAGGTACACAGGGGCACTGGCAGCATCAAGGTACAATATACCGGTGGCTATGGTGGATTTCAGTGTGGTGCCTGGGTAGATGTAAAGAGCTACCAGGGAATCCGCTTATCTATTTATGGAGGCAGTGGGACCAAAGGAATGCAGGTGAAACTGTACATCAATGGCGTAGCTGGTACCAGTGCATTGCTGACCCTAACTGAGGGTGCGTGGACGGATTACAGTGTACCGTTCAGCGCATTGGGTAATCCGGATATCCTGTCTGCACTGGTGATCCAGGAGTTCAGTAATAATAATAGTTTGATCTATATCGATGACCTGGGATTATTCTAAGCATATGAAACTATATTGTGTAATACTTCTTTTTCTGAGTACGCCTGTATTTGCACAGGCAGATCAACAGGCGAATACGGCTACGAAGAACCTGTACAAAAATTTGCAGGCATTACCTGGAAAGGGTTTCCTGGTGGGGCACCAGGATGACCTGGCGTATGGTGTGAACTGGAAATACAAGGAAGGGAATAGTGATGTAAAAGCCGTTTGCGGAGATTACCCGGGATTGTATGGCTGGGACCTTGGTGGCATAGAATTGTCTGGTGGTGCGAATAACCTGGATGGGGTTCCATTCAGGAAAATGAGGCAGTATATCAAAGAAGGTTTTCAGCGGGGAGGCGTGATCACGATCAGCTGGCATGCGCGCAGCCCTTTAGGTGCAGAAAAGGGGGCCTGGGATACGACGCATGGCACGGTAACGAGTATCCTGCCTGGTGGTGTAAATCATGCTTTGTATAAAGCCTGGCTGGATAAGGTAGCTGGTTTTCTGCAATCACTGGACGGAATTCCTGTACTGTTCCGACCCTTTCACGAGCTCACGGGGAACTGGTTCTGGTGGGGGCGTAGTGCCTGTACACCCGCAGAATTTATCACGCTCTGGCGTTTTACGGTTTACTACCTGAAAGCGGAAAAGCACCTGCATAATTTACTTTATGTATACAATACAGGAGGAGAAACAAAGCGGGAGATTTTCCTGGAAAGATACCCGGGCGATGATATGGTGGATGTAATCAGTTTTGACAGTTATCAATATGATGATGGCTATGTGAAAAATGTACAGCAGCAGCTGGCATTGCTGGATAGTATTGCAACAGAAAAAGGAAAGATCCCGGCTTTTGGAGAGACAGGTTATGAAGCAATACCTGATGCCAGGTGGTGGACGCAAAGCCTGCTAAACGCTATTGGATCTCACAAAATAGCCTGGGTATTACTCTGGCGTAATCATGGGTATAATGAATCAATGAAAAAGATGCATTATTACATGCCTTATCCCGGCCAGGGATCTGCAGATGATTTCAGGACTTTTTATAATAATGATAAAACGCTGTTTGAACGCGATGCAGCGGCAATAGGATTATACAAGTAATATGCGACTAACACTATTCGATGCCGCCATCATTGTGCTATATCTCATAGGTATGGTAATGATTGGCTGGTTCCTCCGTAAGAAAGCCCGGCAGAACAAAGAGAGTTACCTCATGGGCGGCAAGCAGCTGCCATGGTATTTATTAGGCCTCTCAGATGCCTCTGATATGTTCGACATCAGTGGTACCATGTGGATGGTAGCGCTTTGTTTTGTGTACGGTATGAAGAGCATCTGGATCCCCTGGTTATGGCCGGTATTTAACCAGGTATTCAATATGATGTACCTGTCCAAATGGCTGCGCCGCTCCAATGCCAACACCGGCGCCGAATGGCTTGCCACCCGCTTTGGGCTGAGTGGCAGGGGCGTGAAGTCCTCACACAATGTAGTGGTGGCTTTTGCCTTATTAGGTTGCCTGGGCTTTTTGGCGTATGGCTTTGTAGGCCTGGGTAAGTTCATCGAAATATTTGTACCCTGGCACCTGGTACAGCCCTACATCCCGTTCTATGTGTCGCCTGCGTATGTACCACATGTATATGGTATCATCTTTACCCTGTTTGCTATGTTCTATTCCATCCTGGGGGGCATGCACAGCATTGTACTGAGTGATATGATCAAGTACATCATTATGACGGTGGGTTGTTTTGCAATCGCCGGCATTGCGATGGTGCACCTGCATGGCAAGTCACTACCGGTGCCTGACGGCTGGGCCAATCCTTTCTTTGGATGGAAACTGGACCTGGACTGGTCAGCGCTGATTGCTGATGCGAATAAAAAAATCGCGGATGATGGGTATGGGCTTTTCGGATTGTTCTTTATGATGATGCTGTTCAAAGGTGTATTTGCCAGTCTGGCCGGGCCGGCACCCAACTACGACATGCAAAAGGTATTGAGCAGCCGCTCTCCGAAAGAAGCGAGTAAAATGACAGGCTTTGTATCGCTGATCCTCCTGCCGGTACGGTATTCCATGATCATTGGTTTAACGGTGCTGGCCTTGTTGTACTACCATCAGCTGGACGTCAAAGGTGCGGGGGGTACGGATTTCGAAAGGATCTTACCGGCAGCCATCAATGCATTTCTGCCGGCGGGCATCCTGGGAATTGTGCTGACAGGCTTGCTGGGGGCGTTTATGGGCACATTTAGCGGCACGCTGAATGCCGCACAGGCATATATCGTGAATGACATTTACCTGAAGTATGTGAACCCGGGGGCATCGAATAAAAAGATCATTTCTATGAACTATACCGTAGGGGTATTGACGGTAGCTGTCAGTATTGTACTCGGCTTCTTTGCAAAGGATGTGAACAGCATCCTGCAATGGATCGTAGGCGCACTTTACGGGGGCTATATTGCCGCTAATATGCTCAAATGGTACTGGTGGCGTTTCAATGCCAGCGGCTTCTTCTGGGGCATGATTTGCGGTATTGCTGCGGCATTGATCTTCCCCTTCATTTTTAAGGGTTTACCCTTATACAACTGGCCATTATTATTTCTCATTTCGCTGGTAGGCTGTGTGGCAGGCACTTATGCGGCACCACCTACAGCGATGGATACCTTGAAAACATTTTACCGCACGGTGAAGCCATGGGGCTTTTGGGCACCGGTACATGCACTGGTGATAGCAGAAGATCCGGGCTTCCAGGCCAACCGCCGCTTTGGACTGGATATGTTCAACGTGGTACTGGGCATCATTGCCCAATGCTGCCTGACCATTCTGCCGATGTACGTGGTGCTCTGGTGTCAATGGCCACTGCTGGTAACGGTATGCATCCTTGTGGTGATTGCATTTATTTTAAAACGCACCTGGTGGAACAAACTGGAAAATTAAACGTGAAATCAATAAAAATGAACGACTATGAATTTTGAACAGCGGCTGGCAGCATTGCAGCAATCATCCGAGGTATTGCTTAGCCGGCCTAACAGCCGGTTACCACTGGGCAATGGCGTGTATGACAGGTATGCACACCCTGTACTAACGGCAGCGCATACGCCAATATGCTGGCGCTATGACCTGCGGAAAGAAACGAATCCTTATCTCATGGAACGATATGGGATCAATGGGGTGTTTAATGCAGGAGCAATCAAATTTGAAGATAAATACCTGCTGGTGGCAAGGGTGGAATCCGTAGACAGGAAGTCGTTCTTTGCAGTGGCTGAAAGTCCGAACGGAACGGATCGTTTCAGTTTCTGGGATGAGCCGGTGACGATGCCGGAAACGGCAGATCCGGATACGAATGTATATGATATCAGGATGGTACAGCATGAAGATGGCTGGATCTATGGATTGTTCTGTACAGAACGGAAAGACCCTGCAGCACCGCCTGCCGACCAGTCAGCAGCGGTGGCCCAGTGCGGGATTGTACGGACCAGAGATCTGCGTAACTGGGAGCGCCTGCCTGATTTAATTACACCATCCCCACAGCAGCGCAATGTAGTACTGCATCCCGAATTTGTAAACGGGCAATATGCTTTCTATACAAGACCCCAGGATGGGTTTATCAATACTGGTTCCGGCGGTGGCATTGGATTCGGATTGGCGGCTAGTATGGAACAGGCTGTGATCAAAGAAGAACTTGTCATCGATCCGAGGGTGTACCACACTATTTCTGAAAGTAAGAACGGATTGGGGCCAGCGCCCATAAAGACGAAACTTGGATGGCTGCATCTCGCGCATGGGGTAAGAAATACAGCGGCCGGCCTGCGATATGTATTGTATTTGTTTATGACGGATCTGCAGGATCTTACAAAGGTGATTCATAAACCAGCGGGGTATTTCCTGGCACCGGAAGGAGAGGAGCGCGTTGGGGATGTTTCGAATGTAGTGTTTAGTAATGGATGGATTGCAGATGAGAATGGGGAGGTGTTTATTTATTATGGCTCCTCTGATACCAGGATGCATGTGGCGACGAGCACTATTGACAGATTACTGGATTATGTGGTGAATACGCCGGAAGATGGATTACGGTCTGCAGTAACTGTTGCGACCATCAATACAATAATAGCGCATAACAAAATTTGATTTTAATGAGGTTGGCTCATAAATAACGGTTGAGAATTGCTTAAACAGGTATTCGACTCCATCAGGGATAAGAATAAAAACAATCATGAAAGAGGGAATTCACCAACGGTAATGAAAACCTTTTTCAGAAAAAAGAGGCTGTATCGGACTTGTGATACAGCCTCTTTAAGAATTAGTCTTCGTTCCCGCTATTCTTCATCTTCATCAAGAGAACTATTCTTCATCCCCACTATTCTTCATCTTCATCAACACCGGATACGCATTATTGATCACATATTCCCCTTCAGGCAAATTGGTCCTGATCTCCGTAAAACCATCTGTATGCGCGCCAGTTTCAACAGGCAACATGGCAAAGGTATTCCCTCTATCCACTTTAAACACATAGTTCTTTCCCTGCCACTTCACTATTGCATTATCCGGTAAGGCTTTTACCATTGCATTGTTCAACGCAATTTCAGCATTCATAAACATTCCCGGCACCAGTCGCTTATCGTACTTTTTCAGATGACAGTGTACTTCAGCTGCATGGGATTCATCTACACCCTGTGTGATGAAATGTACCTCTGCCTGGTATTTTTCGCTGCTGTTATTTGTCCAGGCAATCACAGTCTGACCAGGGCTGATCTGCGACAGGTCTTTTTCAAATACTGTCAGGCTGAGGTGCAGGTCTGCCGGATCCAGCAGTTCGAACAACACATCTGTAGGCGCTACGTATTTGCCTGTATTTACATTCACCTTGCTCACATACCCGCTGATCGGTGCCAGGATACTAACCTGGCGACTGATGTTTGCGGACTTCAGGGTGGCCGGGTTAATATTGATCAGGTGCAGTTTTTCAGAGAGTGCACGTACGATCACCTTCTGGCTTTCGAAATCACTCTTTACCTGTTGTAGTACTTTATCACTGTTTGCTTTGGACTGATTCAGTTCCTGCTGGCGATTAAAATCTGCCTCAAGGTAGCTCAGTTTGCTCTGTGCTACGAGGTAGTCTTCCTGCAATTGCACATACTGGGGGTCTTCCAGTACGGCCAGTACCTGGCCTTTGCTGACCTGCATACCCGGCAGCAGGTTCATACGCTTTAAATAGCCGCCTAGTGGGATGCTGATGGAGTAGAGGTTCTGTGGAGGTACGTCAATAACACCGCTTACTTTCAGAGAGCTGTGCATCTGTTTCAGTTCAGGTTTGCCTGTTTCGACCCCTGCATTTTTCACCTGCATGGCATTGAGTTGCACAGTATTACTGCTGCTGTCTGCCGGCTGTGCTTTGGTGACTTCTTTATTGTCAGCTGAAGAATGACAGCCGGTCATGATGATCAGTGAACCTGCAAGAACGTTTAATATATCCCGCATGATGAGTATTTAAATGAGTTAGTTAATTCCGCTGATTTTTTCGATGTCAAAAGCAACATCGTTCAGTGCTATGATAAGATTATAGTAATTGCTGCGGGTTTCAATCGCCTGGTTGATCAGAATCGTCCATTCCAGGTAACTGGTTTCGCCGCTGTTGAGCCGTTTATTAGCTCCTTCGATGAGGATGCCGGCATTGGGTAATTGTACCGTCTTGTAAGTTTGTAACAATTCCTGGTAACGGGTGTAATTATTCAATGCCCTGCTCAGTTCCTGATCCAGTTGTTGTTTACTCGCAGCCAGTTCCTGCTGCTGTTGCTGAATGAGGATATTACCGGCCCTGATCCGCGCACGCTGTGCACCACCGAAGAGGGGAATACCGACACCTGCACTCACTGCGGAGAAGCGGGTACCACTTCCATAGAATTGTTCCCCGCTGCCTATGTTCTGGTATCCGATAATGCTACCGTTTGCATAACCGATATTCAGTGAAGGCAGCATTTTGCTTTTCTCCAGTTTGTATGCTGCACTGGTAGCTTCCAGTTGCTTCTGTTGTAATTGAAGGAGCGGAGCATTGCCTGAATTTTCCGGCAGTGTAGCCGGGTGATACACCAGGCTGTCTGCAACGGGAGCCAGGGGTGTATTACTATTCAATAAGATACCAAATAATTGAAGCGCTGCCGCATAATCCGTGTTCAGCATAGTCAGTTGTGCAGCTATCTGTAAACGCTGGTTTTCGGCAGTGGCTTTTTCCAGCGCATCGGTATCACCTGTTTTCAGGCGAAGGGTAGCTTTCGTTACAAAGGCAGCATAGATACTATCAGCTTCTACCAGCAGGCGTTTCTTTTCCTGCAGGGCCAGCAACAAATAGAATGTAGACTTCACCCTTGCTTTCAGTTCATTCTCCGCATTCCGGGTATGGGCCTGGCTAATCTGCCAATACGCTGTTCCCAGGTCACGCTGCCGCTTATACACCGTGGGGAACTCAATTCCCTGGGAGATAGTGAACCTGTTGTCATTTGCCTTACTATTAATATGGCCGTACTCTGCGCCGATCTGCATTTTATCAGGGTTAAAACTACTTTTGCGCAGCATGGCATAATAGTCCTCGCCTGATTTTGCAGCTTTAATACGCAGGTTATTTTTCACCGCCATATCCAGGGATTGCTGCAGGTTTATTTTGTCCTGCGCATGCAAACCAGCACCGAGTAATAACAAAATAGCGACCGCAGCCCCTTTCTTATAGAAGCGGAATCCTTTCTCAAAAAGGATATATAATACGGGTAATACAAAAAGTGTCAACATAGTAGATACGATCAAACCACCAATTACCACGGTGGCCAGTGGTTTCTGTACTTCTGCACCGGCGCCGGTACTGATGGCCATGGGAATAAAGCCCAGTGAGGGTACCAGTGCCGTCATTAATACCGCACGTAGTTTGGACTTGGTAGCATGGATCACAATACGCCGTACATCATGCCAGCCGTCCTTCTTCAACCGGTTAAATTCATTCACCAGCAGGATCCCGTTCAATACAGCGACCCCGAAGAGCGCAATAAAACCTACGCCTGCAGAGATACTGAATGGCATACCACGCAGCCCCATGGCAAAGATGCCACCGATAGCAGACAAGGGTATAGCCGAGTAGATAAGCAGGCCCTGCTTGATAGAAGAAAATGCGAAATACAACAAAAGGAAGATCAGTAATAACGCGATCGGTACTACGATAGATAAACGTTGTTTAGCGCCGGTAAGGTTGTCAAAAGCACCGCCATATACAATAGAATATCCCAAAGGCAGTTTCACCTGCGCAGCTACCTTCTGTTGCAGTTCCTGTACGATGGTCTGCACATCACGGCCGTTCACGTTGAAACCAACAATGATCCTTCTCCTGGTATTTTCACGCTGGATCTGGTTAGGGCCTTCGATCTCTTTGATCTCTGCTACCTGGTAGAGAGGGATCTGGATTCCATTTGCAGCGGGCACTAACAGGTTTTCCACGTCAGAGATGTTTTGCCTGGCTTCACCAGCCAGTCTTACCACCATATCAAACCGTTTCTCCCCTTCATACACAACACCGGCACTCTGACCGGCAAAGGCTGTATTCACGACCCTGTTAATATCACTTACATTCAATCCATAACGGGCCATCGCATCACGGTTGTAATTGATCACGATCTGCGGCATACCGGTTACACTCTCTACATAGAGGTTCACCGCACCTTTTACAGTACGGATCACGTCTCCCAGTTTATTCGCATAAAATGCCAGTGAATCCAGGTCCTCCCCGAAGATCTTACACACTACATCCTGTCGGGCACCTGTCATCAACTCATTGAAACGCATCTGTACAGGGAACTGGAAACCTACGCTGATACCCGGTACCACCGAAAGCGCTTCGGTCATCTTTTGCGATAACTCAGGGAATGATTTTGCAGAGGTCCATTCCTTTTTGGGTTTCAGGATCACCATCATGTCCGCAGCCTCCAGAGGCATCGGATCTGTAGGGATTTCCGCACTACCTATCTTGGTCACCACTTTCTGTACTTCAGGAAATTGCTTCAGTAAGATACCGGAAGCCTGTTGAGTGGCCTTAATGGTCGTCTTCAGGTTACTCCCCGTGAGCAGGCGGGTTTCCACGGCAAAGTCACCTTCTTCCAGCTGGGGAATGAACTCACCACCCATCTGCCCCAGCACGATCACGGCCAGTATCATCAATACACAGATACCTGCGATAATGGTACGCGGAAAGTTCATGACACGACTTAGCACCGGTTGATAGAGCCGCTCCAGGCGCATCATCATCTTATCGGCCAGAGAAAGTTTATGAGAGATCTTTTTATTCAGGCACAAGGCACTCATCATCGGCACATAGGTGATAGACAACAGGAATGCGCCTAAGATGGCAAAGGCAACTGTCAGGGCCATCGGCTTGAACATCTTGCCTTCAATGCCCTGTAAGGAAAGGATCGGGAAATATACGATGAGGATAATGATCTGGCTGAATACAGCAGAGCGGATCATCAGACCGGTGCTTGTGTTCACTTCTTTATCCATCTGCTCCTGGGTAATAAGACCGGTATTCCTGAAATGTTTGGAATGCGAAAACCGGTGCAGGATCGCTTCTACCACGATCACCGTACCATCTACGATCAGGCCAAAATCTATCGCACCAAGGCTCATCAGGTTACCGCCTACGCCAAACTTGTTCATCAGGATAATAGCGAACAGCATGGAAAGGGGAATTACAGAAGAAACAATGAGCCCTGCCCTGAAATTGCCGAGGAAAAAGACCAATACAAAAACCACGATCAGCGCACCTTCCATTAAGTTTTGCTCCACCGTTTGGATGGCATTGTTCACCATTTTGGTACGATCCAGGAAAGGCTCAATCACAACACCTTCGGGCAATGCTTTCTGAATTTCGGCAACTTTTGCTTTCACTCTTTTAATTACTGCAGAAGAGTTTTCACCCTTCAGCATCATCACCACGGCACCAGCTACTTCACCATCCTGGTTAAAACACATGGCACCATAGCGGGTGGCTGCACCCAGGTGTACTTCAGCCACATCCCGGATCAGCAGGGGCACGCCATTATTGAGGTTCTTCACCACGATCTTTTCAATATCGGCGAGACTGCCGGTCAGCCCTTCACTTCGGATATACAACACGGTAGGGCCTTTTTCAATATAGGCACCACCGGTATTCTGGTTATTTTTCTCCAGTGCGTCAAAAACCTCTGCGATGGTAATGCCATATGCTTTGAGTTGTTCGGGGCGTACAGCGATTTCATATTGCTTCAGTACCCCCCCAAAACTGCTCACATCCGCCACTCCCGGGGTACCTAATAACAGGCGGCGTACGGTCCAGTCCTGCAGGGTACGGAGGTCCATAGCGGTGTATTTCCCTTCATAGCCTTTTTTAGGCCTTACTACGTACTGGTAGATCTCGCCAAGCCCGGTGGTCACAGGGGCCATTTCAGGCTTTCCTATACCATTGGGAATCGCATCCTGCACCTGTGCCAGGCGTTCTGCAATCTGTTGACGTGCCCAGTAAATATCTGTTTCATCATTGAACACGACTGTAACGAGAGAAAGACCAAAGCGGGAAAAACTCCGGAGTTGTTTCAATCCTGGTATATTACTACAGGACTGTTCGATAGGGAAGGTAATGAGGCGTTCTACATCCGGTGCGCCCAGGGCAGGAGATACGGTGATCACCTGTACCTGGTTGTCCGTAATATCCGGTACTGCATCAATAGGTAAGCGGGTTACTTCGTAGGTACCCCAGCCGACGAGGGCAATAACAAATAGCCCAATGATCAGCTTATTCTTTACAGAAAAGCTAATTATTTTATTTAGCATAATAAATCAGATTCGATCAGATAGAAATGGAAGGAGCCTGGTGACTATTTAAAAAAACATTTAAATGAATCACTCCCGGGGGAATAGCCGCTTCCTAAGTCAGGAAATAGGTGGTACTATAATACCAAAATGATTATACCCGTGGAGGACGGAAAAGATCACTGGTAGCTGGATTGGGAAGTCGGTCTTCATCCGGCTCGGGGTATTGTATATCTTCATTAACCACTGCCTGTACCTTGAGGTTTGTAATTTTGGCGAGCGGTGTGAAAATCTGATGAACGGTGGCACTGTTCACCTTTTTGAAAGGTAACTGGTTGTCGCGATCCTGGTCGTTGTCGTTATCATCTTTACTCAAATAGTGCATAGAAAGGAACTGCATCACAGTCAGATTTCCATCCTGTGCGCGATGCTCAATGTAGTGCGCCACCAGCACCGGCAGCTTCAGGAGCTGATCGAATGAGATGGTGTGCAGCGTAAAGAGCCCCATTAATATGTATAGGCGTAATTTTCCCACGACAGTGCAAAGATAAATATTCTATCTTTATGCTGAAGCCTTATCTTATAATATGCAGGAAGATATACTGATCCAAATCGGAAACAAGATCAAAGAGATTCGTAAAGCTAAAGGAATCACCGTACAGGAACTCGCCAGCAAGGCCGATGTGAGTAAAGGTTTAATTTCACAGATTGAAAATAATCGTACCATTCCTTCCCTGCTGGTATTGATGAATATTATAACTTCCCTGGATCTGGACCTCAATGAATTTTTTAAGGGCATCGAACAACAGGCCAGTGCATCACATGTAATTGTGAAGCGGAGTGAGGAATACTATGAATTTGAAAAGGAGAAAACAAAAGGATTCCGGTATAAACGCATTATGACCCGTAACCTGAAGAATTTTCCGGTGGATATAGTCATGCTGGAACTAAAGCCAGGTGCAAAAAGGAGCAATATGGTGAAGACGGAGGCCTATGAATATAAATATATCATTCAGGGTACAGTGGAGTACCTGATCAATAACGAAAAGCATATATTATACGCGGGTGATTCCATCTTTTTTGATGGCAGGCAAGGTCACCGGCCTGCAAATATCGGGGAGGACACTGCTTTAATTCTGGTAGCTTACTTTTTTATCTAAGAGTAATTTTTTAAAAAATAATACACAGGTAAAGAGGAGTAGCCCTCCACCTATGGTCATTACACAGCTAAACTGGGCCATGGTGTCAGACCACTTCACTGTTTTAGCAAAGAACTCCTTATAGAAGAGGATGCCAACGCTGCCAAGGTAGCCCACGGCATCGCAGAGATAGACAAAGTAACCAGCATTAGCACGGATATTAAATAAAGCGATCATCCTTTCGAAGAGAGCAACCTGGACCGGCACATAGGCAAGGAACAAGCCCATCCCTAACCACAGCATCCAGTTGAATCCCGAAATAAGGTGTATATGATATAAGAAGGTGCTGATTCCGCCCAATAACACCCCCGCAATGATCATACCCATGGTGGCATGAAAAGCTTTCTCATTATTTTTAATGGCACTCAGGGCGCCCACTGCAATGAGTACAAAGATGCTGCAGAGCACTTCTGTCTGCGCAAGCACCGCTTTACTCCAGTGTGAATCGAGTTCATTCCAGATCTCTACCGAAAAGTTATCCCTGAAATCGCGCATAGTGGCCAGCATACAGTAAACAATCATGATACCTGCTATGCCGGGGCCGTATTGACGGAGTACATTCGTTTTATCAGCCCGGGTCATGGGCGGCCTTTCTGCACGCAATAGTTTATCTGATGCAGTTGGGGCAGGGATCACGGAAAGCATCCAGACAAAGAAGCAGAAGAAGGGAAAGGCAATGGCACCAATGGTGAAGGGTAGCCAGAATTCAGGGATATGAGGAAAGTAACTATGCACTTCCAGGTAAAATGTTTTTAAGATCCCGCTGGCGGCGATGATGCTGATGCTAAGCCCGATGGACAATACTTCGGTATACTTACGGCCTTCGAGAAAACTAAAAACCACCCCCCAGATCATGCCTAGCGGAAGCCCGTTGAAGAACAGGAAAATAAAATTATAGGGATAAGGTACCAGGCCGAAGAACAATAATGCGATGGCTGAAAAGGCCACCAAGGCTATGATGAGTTTAACCCTGCTGCCGGGGCGGAGTTCGGAAATGACTTTGATGCCAATGAATTTGGAAGTCATATAACCAAGTACCTGGGAGATGATCAGGATGGCTTTATAACCCATTCCAAATAAAGTGTAAGAAGTATAGAGACCTGTAGACATCGGCTTACGAAAGGCATACATACAGAAATAAGTGCCAAAGGAGGCGATCAGGCACCAGATGGTGAACCAGGGGCCGGAGGCATTTTTGAGTAAGCGATGCATAGGGGAGAAAGTTTAATATTTGTAAATATATTGTGGGAATGTTAAGCCAGGGTTAAGTAAAAATTAAGTCTTAATTAATATGGCAGTGAGAATTTCCCTAAACCGGGCGGGGTCATTGTTTAGTATTACTAAAACCTGGCACTCCCCATTGTTTTACTATTACTTAACAATTTGTTAAGCTACACTAAACAAATTCTTTTAGATATTTGTCTGGTATGGAAGCGGAATTCTCAGCAAAAGAAGGGGATATTAACCTTTCCGAAAATAGGCAGCAATGGATGAGCCGGCACATTGATGCCGCCACTACAGAGCTATTGAAGGCAGATGCACAGGTGTTTCTGCACCAATCGCTCTCTACTCCCTGTATGGATGTACTGACCGGCGCAGCAGGTATTTACATCATCAATCAGCAGGGAAAAAAGTACATGGACTTTCATGGTAACAGTGTACACCAGCTCGGTTACCAGAATAAATATATCACGGACAGGGTGAAAGCGCAGATGGATACCCTTGCTTTTTCTCCCAGGCGGTTTACCAATGTGCCAGCGATACAACTGGCCGAAAGACTGACCACAGGAGCCTTAAGCAGGGTATTATTTGCGCCGGGTGGCACATCTGCCATCGGGATGGCACTGAAACTGGCACGGGTGGTAACGGGGAAATACAAGACGATTTCCCTGTACGACTCCTTTCACGGCGCATCGCTGGACAGCATTTCAGTAGGTGGCGAATACCAGTTTCACCAGGACATGGGCCCACTGCTAACTGGTAGTATTCATGTACCGCCACCTGATATACACAGGGGGATCTGGAAAGATGAAATGATGTACGCAGACTACATTGAATATGTGATCGAAAAAGAAGGAGATATCGGTGCACTGGTGGCCGAAACGATTCGTAGTACTGATGTGATCATCCCTTCAAAAGCATACTGGAAAAGGCTGCGGGAGATTTGTTCCAAAAATGGTGTACTCCTCATCCTGGACGAAATTCCAATTTGCATGGGGCGTACGGGTACGCTTTACGCCTTTCAGCAATACGGCATCGAACCTGACATCCTCGTGCTTGGCAAAGGCTTAGGTGCAGGTTTAATTCCAATGGCAGCCATGCTTTGTAAAGAAGAATACAATAAGGCTGCGCATCTTTCACTCGGACATTATACCCATGAAAAGAACCCATTGGGTGCAGCCGCTGCCCTCGCAGCACTGGACTATATGGAAGAACATAAAATACTGGATCATGTGAAAGAAATGGAAGCGCATATCGCTACAAGACTGGAAAGATTTAAGCACCGAGGCAAAGGAATGCTCTGGGCAATAGAAGCGGGCAATGCAGAGCAGGCATTGTACCGCTGCCTGGAGCAGGGTTTGAGTTTCAAAGTTTCCAGCGGCCGGGTATTATCCCTGTATCCGCCACTGATCACGACAAGAGAAGAAATGGACCAGGCTCTCGACATCATCATCACCGCCATCACTGAACCATAAAATGAATCACATGTCCATATCAACCTTACCCTTTACTGCGAACGGCATTCATTACCAGCCGGCGGCTGTGCCCATCGTGGTGATCTGCCTGGATGGCTCTGCCGATGAATACCTGGATATTTCCCTTGCGTTTGACCGCATGCCTCACCTGAAGAAAATGATAAAGCAGGGATATAGAGGAATGGTAAGAGGTGCACTGCCTTCTTTTACAAACGTGAACAATTCATCTATCGTTACCGGTGTGGCACCTGCCGTACATGGCATTAGTGGCAACTACTTCTATGATGCCGCCCTGGACCAGGAAGTGATGATGAATGCCGCCTCGTATCTGCGGGCAGAAACCCTGCTGGCCGCAGCCGCCAATGCAGGCCGGAAAGTAGCCGTGGTCACCGCGAAAGAAAAGCTCCGCGACATCCTGTCTCACAATATGAAAGGGATTGCGTTTTCTGCAGAGAAAGCTGCTGCTGCAACAATTGCCACACACGGCATTGATGATGCAGAACAATTGACAGGTGAACCTGCTCCCGCCATCTACAGTGCTGCTGCCAGCCTGTTTGTATTACGGGCTGGGAATGCCCTGCTGCGCGCAGGCAGAGCGGATTTCCTGTACCTGTCACTCACAGATTATATGCAGCATACCTATGCACCGGAGGCTCCTGAATCTTTGGATTTCTATGCAGCCATCGATCATGAACTGGGTCAGTTACTGGAAGCAGGTGCCATTGTAGGTGCCACCGCCGATCATGGTATGAATGCGAAACAATTACCTGATGGCAGTCCGAACGTAATCTACGTAGAAACCCTGCTGGATAAGCAATTTGGCGTAGGTAACCGGGTGATCTGCCCCATCACCGATCCTTATGTAAAGCATCATGGTGCCCTGGGTTCCTATGTAGTCGTGCATCTTGCAGATCCTGCCAGGACAGCAGAAATAGGCAATTGGTTATTACAGCAGCCGGGTATCACAGAAGTGTACGACCGCGATACTGCCGTTCGTTTACTGGAACAGCCGGCTGACCGCATTGGTGACCTGGTGGTACTTTCTGCCCGCAATGTAGTACTGGGTCGTAGCCCTGCTCATCATGACCTGTCCGCACTGGATAGCGGTCTCCGTTCCCATGGCGGCCGTTATGAGGAAATGGTGCCCCTGCTCATTTCTCATCCCCTGAATGCAACCTATATGCGAAAAGCGGCTGGTGATGCCCGCAACTTTGATGTATTTGATTTTACGATTAATGGAACCGGTAAATAAGTACTCCCTGCATTGCTATGCAGCAGGCAACATAATACAGGGCCAGGATCAGCTCACGATCCGCAGTCCTTACGATCAGCGGGTAATTGGCACCCTCTCCACGGTGAAAAGGGCAGATACCCTGGCCACCATCGAAGCGGCATTCGTACAAAAACCGCTTATGAGCCATTTTGAGCGCTACCAGGTCCTGAATAAGGCCCAAACACTCCTTGGGGAGAGAAAAGCCGAATTTGGGGCTTTAATTAGCGCAGAATCGGGTCTCTGTATCAGGGAGGCAATGTACGAAACGGGAAGGGCAATGGATGTGTTACTGTTTGCCGCCATTGCCGCCCTCCAGGAACCGGGCCAGGTCTTTTCCTGCGATGTCTCTCCGCATGGCAGGGCCAGGAAGATCTATACGGTGCAGGAACCTGTGGCCCTGGCAGTCGCCATCACCCCCTTTAACCATCCCCTGAACCAGGTAGCTCATAAAGTGGCCCCGGCACTGGCAGCAGGTACACCGGTGATCCTGAAACCTTCGGAGAAAACACCGCTTACCGCCATCCGCTTTGTAGAATTGCTCTACGAAGCAGGCCTGCCCCCACATATGCTGAGTGTATTGCTGGGGCCTACAAATGAAGTAGCAGAAGTGCTGGTCAGCGATCCGCGGGTGTCTGTTGTGTCATTTACAGGTAGTGTGGCAGTGGGCAAACGCATCGCACAAACCGCAGGTTATAAAAAGGTGATCCTGGAACTGGGTGGCAACGATCCTTTGATCATCCTGGAAGATGCAGACATGGAACTGGCGGTAACCCTGGCAGCCGAAGGTGCCTTCAGGAATTCCGGGCAGCGCTGCACAGCGGTTAAACGCATCCTGGTACAGGAAAGTATCCACGATGAATTCGTTACGAACTTTATTGAAAAAACAAAGACCTATACCTGCGGAGACCCCGCCCATCCTGACACGATCGTAGGCACCGTCATCGACGAAGCAGCCGCTATTCACCTGGAGCTATTAATTGAAAAGGCGGTAGCACAGGGCGCTCAACTCCTTCAGGGTGGTACACGCCAGGGCGCGCTGTTACAACCAGCCGTGCTCACACAGGTACCCCGGCATGCAGAAATGGTCGTACAGGAAGCTTTCGGGCCACTGGCACCTGTCATGGCTGTAAAAGATATCGAAGATGCGGTAACCCTTGCCAACAGTACTGCCTATGGGCTATCTTCCGGCATAGTGACCAGCAACCTGCAGCATGCCATGTATGCCATCAAACATATCAAAGCCGGCACCGTTAATATCAACGAAGTACCAGGTTACAGAATTGAACATTCTCCCTTCGGAGGCATTAAAGACTCAGGGCTGGGTATTAAAGAAGGTGTAACTGAAGCAATGAAAACCTTTAGTTTCACAAAAACTTATTCCCTGCCCTGGTAAAATTTCAGGACTATGCAACAATTTGATCTGATAATAATCGGCGGAGGCATTCTTGGTACCAGCCATGCCTTTCATGCACTGCAAAAAGGATTGAAAGTACTCATCCTGGAAAGGGATAGCTACCCCCTTGGCGCTACCGTTCGTAACTTCGGACAAGTAGTACCTTCCGGCCTCGCAGATAAATGGTTTGACTACGGCCTCACCGGGTTAGCCCTCTATAAATCTATCCAGCAGAAAGGAGATATTTCTGTAAGACAAAACGGAAGTATCTACATCGCTTCTGATGAAGATGAACAGGCACTGATCCATGAGCTGAAAGCTCATTATGATCATATAGGCTACCAGGCACAATTACTTTCTGCCACGGAGGTACAACAACGTTACCCGGCCATCAAACCGGCATATGCCAAAGAAGCCCTCTTCTTTCCTGAAGAAGTCAGTGTAGAACCGGATAAAATGATCCATCGCCTGCATGCGTTCTTGAAAGAACAACACAAGCTGCAGATCCAATATTACACCCCGGTCACTTCCATTGAAGAAGCAAAGGGTCAGGTAATTATCAATGGACATTTCCAGGCTGGTAAAGTCATCATCTGCTGCGGCCATGAAGGGAAATTATTATTCCCCGAAATCTTTTCCGCCAGCGGACAGGTAGTAAGCAAACTACAGATGCTCCGTTCTATCCCGATGCCGGAACTACCACTAAAAGGAAACATCCTCACCGGCCTTACCATCCGCCGCTATGAAAGTTTTGCTACCTATTGTCCTTCATTTAACAGGATCAAAACGCCTCAACATTATGAAGAACTAAAAAAATGGGGCATTCATATCTTATTCAAACAGGCGACAGACAATAGCATTATCATTGGCGACAGCCACGAATATGCACCTATCCATCAGTCAGACGATCTCGGGTTTCACACCAATCACTATATCAATGAACTGATCCTCGAAGAAGCCTCACATATCATCAATATCGGGAGTAGGCAAATAGCCTCCTGCTGGAATGGCTTTTACGCACAGCACAATGAAAATAATATATTCGAAAAGGATGTAAGCCCGCAAATCCATATCCGTACAGGGATAGGAGGGAAGGGCATGACCGCTGGTGCAGGTTATGCAAAAGAGAGTGTGGACCTGCTTTATGGGATTTAATACCCAAACTGCGGAAAATTCTTTTCATCCGCAATCGTTCCGGGGCTGTGAAGCGCAGTCCCGGACACAGGCACAGGTTTTGCATTTATTCCGGGTATGAAGAAAGCATTGATCATTTCGGCTTTTGCGATCTGCCTGTTCGCAGCCTGTAAATCCGGAACAAACAATAAAACAAACGGCGATCACGCTGCACAGCATAATGATATACCTGTTAGCCCCAGGAATAATGATATTAGCCCGGCAAACGCGTACAATGCTCTTTTCCTTGGACCCAAAGATGTAGAGAAATTCATTACCAACCAGCAACTGGATAGTAACCTGGCGAACAGGCTGCGTAGTTTTTACAACGCACGCAATTTTGAATATGCATGGTTCGATACCGCTGGTTTGAATGAACAGGCTTATGGGTTTCGCAGCCTCTATGATTATAGTGTAGATACCAGCGAAACCAATAAGGCCCTGGAATATCGCCTCAATGCACTCATGAACAATGAACAGGATTCAGCCATCTCAGCGACTAATGCTAGTATTGTAAAGACGGAGTTGCAGCTGACACAGCGCTTCATTACCTATTTTCTCGATGCACATAAAGATGATAAAGATGCCGTGAAAATCATGGAGCACTATGTACCCATGCAAAAGAACGGGATCCTGCAACTGGCTGATGCCGTCATCTCCGGCAAAGGCTATCATTCTACCGAAATAAAGAACGTATACGGTGACCTCATAAAGGAACTGGAAAAATATACATCCATTGCAAAGAAAGGCAGCTGGGATAGTATTCCTGTAGAGAAGAAAAAGAAATATAAGAAAGGAGATAATAGCCCGGTCATCGCCGCTATCAAACATCGATTGCAGGCAACGGGCGAACTGGATGGTAAGGATACGACCGGCGTATTTGACGACGCAATGGAAGCCGCGGTCAATAAATTCGAAGCAAGCCATGGCCATACACCCAGGGGCATCATCACGGATACCCTTGTACGTGAAATGAATGTACCAGCAATTACAATCGTGGAGAAATTACTGATCAACATGGAACGTATGCGCTGGATACCACCGGTGCCGCAAGGCAGGCTGATCATGGTGAACATCCCTGAGTTCATGCTGCATGCATGGGATGGCAGGAACAAAGATTTCGATATGGCAGTGGTAGTCGGCAAGGAAGGTAAAAGTACGACCAGTTTCAGCGGTGATCTCAACCAGGTCGTGTTCAGTCCTTACTGGAACCTGCCCCGCAGTATTATCAAAGAAGAAGTATTACCAGCCATGAGCAGGAACAAAGGCTACCTGGCAAGTCATCATATGGAAGTGACCGGCGAAAGAAACGGTGTGCCGGTGATCAGGCAGGTACCTGGAAAAGAAAATCCATTGGGCAGGGTGAAATTCCTGTTTCCCAACAGCTTTAATATATATTTCCACGATACGAATCAAAAGGAATTATTCAACAAGGATCAACGTGCGTATAGCCATGGCTGTATCAGGTTGTCTGATCCTGTGAAAATGGCGAATTACCTGCTGCATGATCAGCCGGAATGGACAGCAGAAAAGATTGATAGTGCAATGAACAGTGGAAAAGAAAAGTATGTCAGGGTGAAGAACCCGGTACCCGTTATGATCACCTACTATACTACCTGGGTAGGCACAGACGGTCAGCTGCATGTGGTGGAAGACATTTATGATCATGACCGTAAAATAGCTGCGAAACTATTTACTGACGTACGCTAAAAACTCCGTACATCCCCCTGGCCCTTTTCATACTCCTGCGCATCTGTTAACTCTTCTGATGTGTCTGTTGCGTGATAATGTGTCATTGAGCGCCGAAATGTGTAATGAAGAGGGGCCAGGGTGGATGAAGAACGGACATCTGCCTTTATTTGGAAATGGATGTTTATGCGATCGTGGTATCAACCGGCAGGGATTCCAATATCCTGGAATGTGCCATGTAATACTTATCCGGACTATACAGGAAAAGACAAGATCCATCCTTAATCATTTCAATAATCTTCCGGTGCACTTTCTCCGGAATTGCCGGACACCCCAGGCTCCGTCCAATATAACCCTGCAATGCCGCTAACTTTTCATTCACGTATGCAGCACTGTGCATCACAATACCCCGGCTCATTGCATTGTCATTGATACCCTGCTCCTGACCTGCCAGGCGAAGACTATAACCATGCTCTCCCCTGTAAGTATCACCCGTTACATAAAAGCCCAGGCTACTCTTAAAGCTCTCCGGAGAATTTGAAAACGTAGTCGCTACATCCGTTCCGGAATTACGACCATGAGACACAAGGGTATTGAACAACACTTTCCCGTTTTTCAGATCTATCACGAACAGTCGCTTCTTACTGGAAGCTAAACTGAAATCCACGATAGTGATCAGGTCAGTGTTTGCCAGTTTTCCCTCAGCCTCCAGTTTTTCCATACCCTGGATAGCGTAGTTGAATGCGGTGCGGGATAATCCCATTGAATCCAATGCCAGTGCATCGTACAACATCGCCTTACTGCCCATAGCAGATTTGTTGATCGCGATTGTGTTGTTTGCCCTGTGACCGGTAGAAGGTAGTACTCCAAATGTTGTGACTGCAAAAACTCCGGCGGCAAAGGTGTACTGTGTAATTTTTTTAATAACAGGTTTCTTCATCTAAGGAATTGGTTAGGTTTTTTTAATAAGGATAGTACACTCGAAATAGTAGGACAGGGCAAAGGTAAGATTGAAAATGTGAAAGAAATGTGAAGGGGAAGGTAGGAGTGCGAACGGGGCAATTGCTAGAATCGGGCGATATGCAACAGTGGTGCACATCTAAAAGAATCAGGCCGGTAGCGGCCGCTGAGCTTTTTTAACAATAAGATGACATTAAAACACCCTCATATAACGGAATTCAGGGATGTGTTTTAGCTTAAAAAAGGCGCTGTTGCGAGGGCAACAGCGCCTTTTTGGCGTATAATTTTATCCGGGATTTCTACTGAACTTTATACCAATGGTTCCTGCTGACTCAGGCAGTGAAAACTACCCAACCCCCAGATGATCTCAGTAGAATCTACGCCTACCACCTCACGGGTTTTAAAGCATTCCTGGATAATCTGCAGAGCTTTATCATCCTGTGCACAACGGTAGGTAGGAACGATCACATGGTTATTACTGATATAGAAATTCGCATAGGAAGCCGGCAAGCGCTGGTCTTCATACACCACTGCATCCGGCATTGGCAGTTCAACTACGTTCAGTTGTTTACCATTCAGCAGGCGCATTCCTTTCAACTGTTCCAGGTTGGTCTGCAGCAGCTCATAGTTCTCGTCCTCCTTGTTGCTTTCTACTACAGTCAGTACAGTGTCTTCATTTACGAAACGAACGGTATCATCAATATGACCGTCTGTATCATCCCCGATAATACCTTCGGCTACCCACAGTACCTGGTCTACACCATAAAAATCCTGTAAATAGGTTTCAATCTGTGCCTGGTTGAGGTGCGGGTTCCTGTTTTCATTCAGCAGGCAACAGGTAGAGGTCAATACTGTACCTGCGCCATTGAATTCTACAGAACCACCTTCCATTACGATCCCCGGGTGGAATACCGGCAATTTAAAATGATTCGCGATCAGGGTAGGGATCACATCATCCTTATCAAAAGGAGGATACTTACCACCCCATGCGTTATATCCCCAGTCTACGATCACTTTCTTCTCTGCAGCAGTTGGATTGATCAGGAAAGCAGGGCCATGGTCACGGCACCAGGCATCGTTGGTAGGATGCAGGAAGAATTCCACCTTGTCCATCTGCACGCCGGCTTTTTGCAGATGTGCAGCCGCAGCGGCTTTCATGGCTTCATCGGCCACGTTGATGCGTACCAGCTCACTCATGGCCAGGTATTTTACAAACTGGCTGTAGTAGGGATAGATCGCATCGATCTTGCCGGGCCAGCTAGCTTCTTTATGCGGCCAGCTCAGCCAGGTAGCGACATGCGGATGGAATTCGGCAGGGAAGAAGTATCCCTGCTGTTTCAATGTTGGTTGTCCGTTCATTATGCTTCGTCGATAAATCTTTTAGTGATGTTGCCGTAGGAGTCGATCCTTCTGTCACGCATGAAAGGCCAGTGGGTGCGGTATCTGTCGGTTACAGACAGGTCCAGCTCTTCCACATGGATTTCCTCATTTTCATGAGAAGCCTGGTAGATCACGGTACCAAACGGGTTGGAGATAAAGGAACCACCCCAGAACTTCATGCGGCCTTCCTGCTCAAAACCGGTACGGTTCACGCTTACCACGTGGATACCGTTAGCTACGGCGTGGCTGCGCTGAATGGTCTGCCAGGCATTGTATTGTTCCACATTGGTCGCCTCATCCTGTGAAGTAGCCCAGCCGATAGCGGTAGGGTAGAAGAGGATTTCCGCACCCATGAGGGCAGTGATACGCGCTGCTTCAGGATACCACTGATCCCAGCAGATAAGTACACCGATGGTCGCGAATTTGGTTTTGAAAACTTTATAGCCTAAATCACCGGGCGTGAAATAGAATTTTTCGTAGTAAGCCGGATCATCCGGAATGTGCATCTTACGGTATTTGCCAAGGTAAGATCCGTCAGCATCCAGCACAGCAGTCGTGTTGTGGTACAGGCCAGCCGTTCTTTTTTCAAAGAGGGAGGCAATGATCACAACACCCAGTTCACCAGCTACCTTCTGAAGGGCATCTGTGGAAGGACCAGGAATAGGCTCGGCGAGAGAGAAATTGTCGTAATTCTCTTCATCACAAAAATAAAGGGAAGTAAACAGCTCCTGTAAACAAACGATCTGTGCACCTTTGGCGGCGGCAATCTTTACCTGCTCTATGGCTTTGGCAAGGTTTTCCGCCTTATTGGCCGTACAATTCATTTGCACAAAACCTACTTTGACTTTTGACATTTACCAGTGTTTAATTTTTGAAAAAGAAGCGGCAAATTTACGGAATTTTAAGGAGAATATGGCCTGCCTCTTCTTTTAAAAGAAGCTGAAGCCTACATGCCACCCAAACCAACACCTCATATGGTCGTTAAATGTAAATGCCCCGTAGGGCCCCGGCACTCTCGACTTGTATCCCTCTACATGCGAATCCTCCTCACTAAAATATAATGTAAACGCCGGCCCTATAAAGATCCGTGCATTCTTCCCAATCTCCCTGTTCCACGCCACCTGCAGCCGCGCCAGCGTACCCAGGCTCTTCCTGTTGCCCAGGTACAAATTCTGCTCCGTCAGCTCCACGCTATAGTCTTTAAACGATTTACCCAGGCCATATCCAAAACTGAAGGCCTTCGCACCTTCTACAAAACTGCCCCCTGCTATGATCAGGCTGTACAGCTTACTGTTGCCGGACTTAAACGCCAGGTTGAACGGTAATAACTCTGTATTATATACTAATAACTGGTGATAGCCCCTGCGCACGATGCTAATCACCCCGATACTATATCCGTCAGAAGAATCTGCATAGTTGAACACCCCCACCTGCACGCCTTTCAGTACCCGGACGGCATTGACCACACCCGCCACCTGCAAACCGCTTGCCGTATCCGCCAGATTTATCACACCCGCCAGCTGCGCCACATTGGTTTGCTGCGCCACGTTAAAAACACCCGCTGCCTGCACGCCATGCTCCCTGGCCCTGGTCATATTTCCAATACCGGCAGCCATCAGCCCGTGATGATCTTTCCAGTATACATTTACCACCCCCGCAGCTCCCAGGCCCCTCGTCTCACCGGTAGACACATTAAAGATACCCGCCAGCTGTACACCCTCATATCCTTTTGTCGTCATATTACTAAACCCGGATGCCTGGAGCCCCTTCACCGAGTCCCTCACCTGGTTATGTAAACCACTTAACTGCACTCCATGCATTTTTCCACCCACCACGTTAAACAATGAAGCAAACTGCGCATACTGCACATCTCTCTGATCTATATTAAACGCCCCTGAAATCTCTACACCATTCAAACCCGCGGAATACCCGCCTATAAAATTCAGGGAAACTTTATTCACTACCTGTGAACTCAACTTACCATGCGTGCCTAATCCTGGTAAAAAGGAGGTCTGATAAGGCTGATCTGCGAAGAACTTACTTAGGTTCAATGATTGATAACGCTGTTTGGATGTCAGGAACACCTTTCCAAACCAGGACTCACTAACCCTTGAATACTGGTTCACATCTACGATGCCCAGGGTAATAGGAGGCGCAGGCTTGATACTCACACTGATTTCCTGGTCATAACCGCCAGACACCAACATGATCGTATCCTTATACAGTTCCTTACTCACTGTCAGCATCACGGGCATGGGCCTGTCCTTGTCGCGTTCCCGCAGGCGCAGCCGGTAATAGCCCTGATCATTCGTCATGGTCGAAATGAGTTGCACCCCTTCATATACACTTGCATTATGCAGTGGCTGGCCCGTACTTCCATCAGTAACATGACCACTTACAAAGAAATACTTTTCCCGGTTCGGCTGCAGCAGGACCTGGTTTCCTGCATCCCTGTATGCCATACTTCCCTGGAACAACTGATCGAGTACCTGTTTCACCGTTTTGTTGCCTGCCCTTACCGAGACCAGGCTATCGGCATGCACCATCTCTCTGACATATGAAAAATGAAAATCGCCCTGATGCGCGATCGCATCCAGCACAGCGGACATAGGCTGACGGGTCATAGAAATGGATACAGTCTTACTCAGGTTACCCTGGGCATAGCTACAGGTAAGAGCGCAAAGCAGGACCACAAACAGGAAAAGTTGTCTCAACAAAACGGATTTTTTAAAATTTGCGGCAATATAGGCGAAAAAACGTTTCAATTTGGTTATTCCACCCCCTTGACGTAGGTTTGCACCGCATTTGGTGCTTATCATGTGTAAGCTTAAAAGGGAATCCGGTGCAAAACCGGAGCTATCCCCGTAGCTGTAACCTGAGTATTGTTTCCGGCTCATCTCAATGCCACTGTCCAGCAAGGATGGGAAGGCCGCCGGAATTTCAGGGAGCCAGAAGACCTGCCAGTATGCAATAGATCCATTCAGCGCTTTCGGGTGAAAAGCTTCGGGTTATACAAGTATATCATGCTCGTCATGCTGAATGATCTATTCCGGAAGGAACCTTACAATTTTTACAATTTAAAACAGCATGCAAAGAAAATTACACGCACTCCTGCTAGCATTCACAGTATTCTTCCTGGCTTCCTGTAGCAAAGATGACGACAACACGGTTGCCTCCAAAGGCGCTTACGACAATGGCTACTTCATCGTAAATGAAGGTAATTTCCAGGTAAAAGCCGGAGACCTGAGCTTCCATAACTATAATGCAGATACCCTGTCACAGGACAATTACATTGCTGTAAACACAGGTAGTCCGCTGGCAACCACCACTACCACACTGGAATACGGTACTATCTATAATGGTAAACTTTACCTGGTAACAAATTTCGGAGGTCCGCTGGTCGCTGCGGATGAATATTCCCTGAAAGAAAGCGCCAGGAACTCCAGTCTGCCTGCAAATGGTCATGCTTTTATCGGTATCGATAATACCAGTGGTCTGCTCAGCACCGATAAGGGGATCTACCCTGTAACCCTCTCTTCACTGGCACTGGGTACTAAGATCAGTGGCGTGATCGGCTCAGTGGGCGATATGCTGAAATCAGGCAACTATGTATTTGCCTTGTCAGATAATGGTATCCTTGCACTCAAGGCCGGCGATTACAGCGTAGCAAAGAACCTGGGCACTGCTATAGCAGGTTTTGCACAGGGCAAAGATGGCTATGTTTATGCCGCGCAAACAAATGCCCTGCTGAAGATCGACCCTGCTACCCTGAAAGTGGATACCATTACCACCACCTTCAATGTCCGCTATAATCAATATGTATTCAACAGCAGTTCTATCG
Organism: Chitinophaga sancti; assembly: GCF_034424315.1. Lineage (GTDB taxonomy): Bacteria > Bacteroidota > Bacteroidia > Chitinophagales > Chitinophagaceae > Chitinophaga > Chitinophaga sancti. The sequence goes on along the minus strand of NZ_CP139972.1, from coordinate 903,205 downwards.
TAGCTTCCACGCAGGAAAACGCAGTATATGTACTGGGCGATGACCAGAAAGTATACCGCTATGTATCCGGCAACAACAGCTCCCTGGGCAGTGCTTACATCACCCTGCCTGCTAACCATTACTTTTATGGTAAAGGTATCGGTTACGATGCGGCAAAGAATAGCCTGGTCCTCATTACGAATGCCAGTGTATGGGGAAATGATGCGAATAACACCTTGTATACATACAGCGCTGCAGACGCCAGCCTGAAAAATACACTGAACTACACCGGCTTCTTATATCCTGCCATGGTCGTGTTCCACTAATATGAAAGTAACAAGTATTATATTATTATTCTTTTTGCTGTGCCTTACTTTACAGGCACAGCAAAAAGATACGACCCATACCTTACAGACCATCACCATCTTCTCCACTAAACCCGGTGCCATTACACCCGTTCAAACCCTTGGTGGCAAAGCCCTGGAAAAGATGAATAGCCTCTCCGTAGCAGATGCTGCCCGCTACTTTTCTGGCGTACAGATCAAAGATTATGGCGGCGTAGGCGGCCTCAAAACCCTGAACGTACACAGCATGGGTACCAACCAGCTGGGGGTATTTTATGACGGCATTCAGCTGAGCAATGCCCAGAACGGCACAGTAGACCTGGGCCGGTTTTCCCTTGATAATATTGAACAGATAGACCTCTACAACGCCCAGAAAGGGGTGATCTTCCAGCCTGCAAAAGGATTTGCATCTGCAGCATCTATCTACCTGCAGTCTAAAAGACCTGTCTTTCACGATGCGGAAACCTTACACGGTAAAGCAGGCTTTAAGACTGGTAGTTTTGGACTGATCAATCCTTCCCTGCGGATAGAACAGAAGCTCTCTGCGCGGATGGCCGCCGTAGTCAGCTCAGAATGGACACATGCCGACGGACAATATAAATTCCGTTATCGCTACAATGATTACGATACTACCGCCGTGCGCAAAAACGGCGACATCGATGCATGGCGGGTGGAAGCCGCCATCTATGGCAATGGCAAAGATAGCAGCAACTGGCATGTACAGGGATACTATTATAACTCCGCACGTGGCCTACCCGGTCCGGTGGTAAAAGGGCATTTTGAAAACGGGCAGAGACAATGGGATCGGAATGCATTTATACAGGGAGCTTATAACCAGACTTTTGGTAAATACAGCCTGCAGCTGAATGCCAAGTATATGCTGGATAATGTGCGCTACCTCGATACGGCGATCGTAACGGCAACGGGTCCGCTTATGAATCGTTTCCACCAGCATGAATATTATCTGTCTGCCGCTAACCAGTACCGTATTAAAGACTGGTGGGACCTGGCCCTCTCTGCAGATTTCCAGCTGAACCAGATGACGGCGGTGAACCTGGATCACTTCTCTATACCTACAAGAATTACAACACTGCTGGCAGCTGCCACCCAATTACATTTGCATCGCGTAGATATACAGGGTAGCCTGCTGGCAAGTATCATCAATGAAAGCACAAAGCTTTATACCAGCGGCGGCAATCGCAGGGCATATACGCCAACAATCATTGCCTCCTGGCAACCAGCTGCTATGCCGGCATTACGGCTCCGGGCCTTCTACAAGGAGATCTTCCGCCTGCCAACATTCAATGACCTCTATTATACCACCACCGGCAATCCTACCCTGAAACCTGAATATAGCCGGCAATACGATCTCGGCGCCAGTTATACGAAGACCTCCGATGGCTGGTGGCAATATGTTGCCATCCAGGCCGATGCCTACTACAGCAGGGTTACTGACAAGATCGTAGCCGTGCCCGGGAAGCTTTTTCGCTGGCAGATGCAGAACATAGGATTAGTCAATATCTATGGTATAGATGCAGGCGTGCAAACCTCCCCACGATTCTTTAAAGAGGTGGGTACCAATTTTTCCTTAAAATACACCTACCAAAAAGCGACAGACAACAATGATCAACAGATCGTATATGTGCCGCTGCACAGTGGTTCTGTAACCACGAACCTGTCCTGGAAGGCCTGGGACCTGAACTATAACTTTGTGTATGTTGGCGCACGTTACTATGGTAGTGTCAATATCCCTGAATATTATATAGCCCCCTGGTATACCCATGACCTGTCTTTATCATGGCATATCAGTCAGCTGAAACTAACAGGAGAGATCAATAATATATTCAACCAGTACTACGATGTAATCTATAACTATCCCATGCCGGGGCGTTATTATCGTATGACTGCCAGTGTAAATTTTTAATGATATGAGAAAGTGGATCTTCGTTTTACTGGTAATAAGTGCATGTAGAAAAAGCGGATCTGACAACAGTTCCAGCCAGGTGACACATGTTACAGACAATACAAACCAGACCTCCTTTTATCTACTGAATGAAGGGAATATGGGATTGAACCAGACCTCGCTGGATTATTTCAATGGTGGCAAAGGAGACTACCACCTGAATATATATGGAGAGATCAACCCCACCATTGTAAAAGAGCTGGGGGATGTAGGGAATGACATGAAGATCTATGGTAATAAATTATATGCGGTGATCACCGGATCGGATAGGGTAGAAGTGATGGATAAACATACCGCCAAACACCTGGGAGAGATCAGTGTACGCAGTGGCCGGTATCTTTCCTTCTATAACGGCAAAGCATATATCAGCTCGTTCGCAGCTGCCAGCGGTAGCACAGATGGATCCGGATTTGTTGCCGAGGCAGATACGTCTACCTTCCAGGTATTGCGCACCGTGACAGTAGGCCGTCAGCCGGAAGAGATGGCGATCGCCGGCAGTAAAATGTATGTGGCGAATTCAGGCGGATACACGACCAGTAATTATGACCACACCTTGTCTGTGATAGATTTAAACACTTTTACAGTCAGCAAAACAATTGATGTAGCAGTCAACCTGCACCATGTAAAAGCAGATGGATACGGTAATATATATGTAAGTTCAAGAGGTAATTATACTAACAGGCCTTCTAAATTATACATCGTTAATACAAATACAGATGCCGTCACAGATTCATTAAACCTGGGTGTAAGCAACCTCGCGATCCAGGGAGATTCTGCCTATATTATGAGTGTGGAATGGAGTAATAACACAGGTTCTAATACGATTACTTATGGAATTGTGAATGTAAAAACGAAGTCAATTGTCAGCAATGGGTTTATTCAGAACCAGGCAATTACGACGCCCTATGGGATAGCTATAGATCCTGTGACAAGAGATATTTTAATAACGGATGTAAAGGATTATTTACTGCCCGGCACCTTATATTGCTTTGATAAAACAGGTGCAAAGAAATGGAGTGTTACCACTGGAAATATTCCTTCCCAGATCACCTTTATTCAATAAATTATGAAACACCAGATCTCATTATTCATAGCAGGTATTCTTTTATTCAGCGCTTGTAAAAAGGATGATTCTCCGCTTGTAAAGAGTAAATATATCAGTGCCGTGTTTGAATATAAACCTGCACCCGGGCAATTCGTAAACACCAGTATTGGGGATAGTGCAGCGGCGCAAAAGCTGGTTGGCAGTACGGAGAATCTACTGACACTGGGGGCATTTGGCGGCTATGTGACTTTTGGGTTTGACCACGGCGTGAGCAGGTTTGGGATATATAGCAATGCTATTGCATCCCTGTCAGAACCAGGTGTAGTAATGGTTAGTCAGGATGTAAATGGAAATGGATTACCGGATGATGCCTGGTATGTATTAGCCGGAGATCAGTATAGCAGTGCTGTCAGGAATTATAAGATCACATATTATAATCCGGGTGGATATGCGGATGTAAAGTGGAAAGATAATCAGGGGGATTCTGGTACTGTGGCAATCAATGCTTACCATACACAGACCTATTATCCAACATTTATCAGCGCAAAGGATTCCGTTTCATTCACCGGGATCAAACTGCCGGCTACATTAAAAGACAGTTCCGGGTATATTACAAATCCGGGGCTTGCATTTGGGTATGCAGATAACTGGACGGGCGACTATGGCACCAATGGGTATAATAGTTTTGATGTGGCAAATGCGGTGGATGACAATGGGAATAAGGTAAGTTTGTCTTCAATCAAATTTGTAAAAGTATATACAGGCCAGAATAGCAAGGGGAATGCAACAATTGGGGAGATCTCCACGGAAATAAGGGGAGCGGTTGATCTGAGCTTATAATCCTGTGGAGGATGGGTTGTCACCGACCCCGCGCCTCCGCTGGTGTAATTTCCCTTTGCATAATTAGACTATTTCGTACTTTATCAATATGAAAAACGTCATCTTACTTTCCCTGTTATGCTGCGTAATAGGACATGTTTCCTACGCCCAAACCCAGCCAGATAGCGTATTACCGGTTCGCGGTTTCTGTATCGGATCGCCCTCACCATCCGGGCTGAACGAATTCATAAAATTCATTGACCAGGAGCTGGCACCCCGACAGGTGAATACCCTGATCCTGCGTATCGACTACAACTACAAATACGAAAGCCATCCCGAACTCCGCGACGAGAACCCGCTTTCCAAAGCGGATATTAAAAAGCTGGTAGCTGTATGCAAGAAAAATCACATTCGTTTAATTCCTCAGTTCAACCTCTTAGGTCACCAGTCCTGGGCGGGCGAGGTCTTTTACCTGCTTACCAGATACCCGCAGTTCGACGAAACACCCTGGGTAAAGATGCCGGAGAAATATGAATGGCCGAACGCCGAGGGGCTGTATTGTAAGAGCTATTGTCCGCTGGCACCCGGCCTGCACAAAGTGGTTTTTGAGGTAATGGATGAACTCTGCGATGTATTTGAAACCACTGCCTTCCATGCGGGTATGGACGAGGTATTTTACATAGGAGAGGAGAAATGCCCCCGTTGTGGTGGCAGGGATAAGGCGGAACTCTATGCCGGCGAAGTGGCCACCCTGCGCAATCACCTGGCAGAAAAAGGCCGCCAGCTTTGGATCTGGGGCGACCGCCTGCTGGACGGTAAAACCACCGGTCTGGGCATGTGGGAAGCAAGTATGAACAATACCTCCCGCGCGGTGGACCTGATCCCTAAAGATGTGATGATTTGCGACTGGCACTACGATCGTCCGGAGAAAACACCGGTTTATTTTGCCATCAAAGGGCTGAATGTGATCACCTGCCCCTGGAGAAAACCAACATTTGCCCAACAACAGGTAAAAGATATGATCGCTTTCAGAAATACCGCGACACCCGAAATGAAAGACCGTTATCAGGGCATGATGCAGACCGTATGGTCTAACGCGGAATCCTTTATGGACGAGTATTACGGCCGGAAAACACCTAAGGATACTTTGCAGAGTGCCAGCCGTTGTTTTAGGGTGATGTATCAGGACATTAGTGTGGCTCTTGGTAATTAATTGAAAATTAATATTTGGTAAAAGAGCCTTAATCATTTACCTTTATCCTTTACAAATTTTTAATTTTTTCAAATGACAAACAAATTTCAAGGAACTGTAAAGTTCTTTAACGAGACAAAAGGCTACGGCTTCATTAAACATGATGAATCCAATAAAGAGACTTTTGTTCACGTAAACGGTTTAATCCATGAGATCCAGGCAGACGACCGCGTGGAGTTCGAAGTGCAGGAAGGTAGAAAAGGATTAAACGCAGTTAACGTTCGCCGTATCGACTAAGCTTGCTTTTTCATACACTGAAAAGAATATCCCGGCCCCAAAAGCCGGGATATTTGTTTTATACAGGCATTCAAACTCACCCCCAGCCGCGCCATTTAACTTAAAACCCAGCCTGATTCATCATTGATTCCACCATTCAAACTCCCCGCCCGGCCGCATTATCACAAACATCCCTTCAAACTCACCCCCGCCCCAATCTTTGTTTTTCATAACTCTTCCATTGCTTTTTGCAATCCCCATATCCCCATTTCTCTCTAAATTCGATCACAAAAGAAGAACAATAATATGGCAGCACTATTCACGCCGCTACAGATAGGCGCAGTGACACTCAGGAACAGGATCGTAGTCAGCCCCATGTGCGAATACAGCGCTACAGACGGCTTTGCCAACGACTGGCACCTCGTTCACCTTGGCAGCCGGGCCGTAGGCGGCGCAGGCCTCATCCTCACCGAAGCCATCGCCGTTTCCCCGGAAGCCCGTATCTCACCAGCAGACCTGGGCATCTGGAAAGATGAACACATCGACAAACTCACACACATCGTAGATTTCCTCCATGCCCACGGCGCCGTTGCCGGTGTCCAGCTCGCCCATGCCGGCCGTAAAGCCAGCACCACCGAACCCTGGAAAGGCAATAAACTCGTTCCCACCAGCGAAGGTGGCTGGGAAAATATCATGGCTCCCAGCGCTATTCCCTTTTCAGCGCATTACGGACAGCCAAAAGCGCTTGATAAGGCAGGAATTGATAAAGTTGTCGCTGATTTCAAAGCAGCGGCCGTACGCACGCTCAAAGCAGGGTTTAAAGTGATTGAGATCCATGCCGCCCACGGCTACCTCATTCACCAGTTCCTTTCCCCACTCAGTAATCACCGCACAGATGAATACGGGGGCAGCTTTGAAAACCGGATCCGCCTGCTCAGGGAAATCGTAACCGCCGTTCAGGAAGTCTGGCCAAAGGAAAATCCTTTATTCGTCCGCATCTCCGCCACCGACTGGGTAGCAGGTGGCTGGGATCTGCCGGAAAGCACCCAACTGGCAGGTATCCTGAAAGATGCCGGCGTACACCTCATCGATACCTCCTCCGGCGGCCTGGATCCCAGGCAGCAAATCCCGGTAGGGCCTTTATACCAAACCGGATTCGCTGATCATATCAAAAAGGAAACCGGTATCCAGACCGGCGCCGTAGGCCTGATCACCACTGCCGATGAAGCAGAAATGATCGTGAGCACCGGAAAAGCAGACCTGGTTTTCCTGGCCAGGGAATTACTCAGGGATCCGTACTTCCCGCTGCATGCAGCTCATCACCTGAAAGATGATTCCCTGAAATGGCCCCTCCAGTACGAAAGAGCTAAACCAAGACACTAATGAAAAAGGGCTGTTGCGTATAGCAACAGCCCTCAATATTTAAAACCAACTCGTCGGTTTTTCATCTTCTATCGCCGGCGGCTTCTCAGGCTCAGGCTCCGTATCTACCGGGATCGCATTTTCCAGGTCATTCACATGCTTCCTGATAGCGCCCTCTATCACCGCTTCCTCCTCCAGCTCCAGGATCAAGGCAGTCACATCACCCTTTATATACGCCTTATTACTAATCACCGCCTTATTCGTGATAAAGATATCACCATATACTTTGCCAAAATGGATCAGATCCGTTGCATACACATTACCTCTTATACTCGCGGTATGACCGATCGTCAGCAAACCATTAGTACGCACATCTCCACGAACTGTTCCATCTATACGGCCCGGAATGGGCGACTCAATAGCGCCCTGCACGGACACCTCCTTCGGTATCAGGAACATGCTCTTCCGGAAAGCATTTTTTAGTATTTCTATTATTGCAGACACGTCAGATTTTTGAAACCGCAGATATATTTTCGTCCTCAAAGATGGAGATGATGGATGAGGCATTGCCCAGATCCAATCCCACACTACGCTGATGCTTGTCATCAGAGATCCGCAGTGAATTATAAAGATAACCTATACTGATGAGGTTTTCAGGTTCCGGGGCCACTTCTACCGGAATAAAATCCTTGAACTCTTCCAGGAAGCAATCTGTCAGTTCACGATAATGTGCACCGCCACCCATCAGGTATATCTTGCTACAGCTTTCAAAATCCTGATCCGTAAAGTAATTACGCAGCAGCGGAGATACCACCTCCTTGTAATACTGCTTCAGCAGAACTTTACGGGTTTCTTTGAGGTCAATACGCTTACGGTTTGTAAAAATAGAACCCTTCATGAAGGCATCATCCAGCTGATGCTCATTCTTCATATCCAGGTAATAAGTTTTATTCAGCTCACGGGCCAGGTTGTTAATCGCATACTTAATACCATGACTACTAAAGCAGGTACGGTTTATCAGGCCATCGGCCGTAGCCAGACCGCCTTCTATCGTTCCAAAACCAAAGCTCACCGCAATAAAATTATCATTCTTCTGTTCATTCAGGGTCTTCTTCAACCCAATAATACCACCTACTATTTCAGGGATCACATCAAAACGCTCGATATCCAGCATCCCTTTCTTGACCGTACCCTTATTATTGAAAGTCTGCGTATCATATTCTATCAGGAAATGTCTTTTGCTCAGGAATTGTTCTGCTGCTGCTTTGTAAATATTATAAGTGGAAAATGGGAAGCCCATGGTCACAGACAAAGGCTGTTGTACCTTATCCAATACGTTAACCATAGCGGCTTTGAAGAGTATTTCATAGTCATCTTCCTGGGGAGCTGCATTCGTAATACGCCCCGGGTTAATGCCACCTCTTCTCGCAAGGTTGCCGACTATGTACCAGTTATCGTCTTTCTTGATTTTTAAACCGTTCAACAGGTCTTTTGAGGAATTCTCTGTGTTTCCATACGCTGACTCGAACACGCTGGGAAAACTGATAGCAGATACTTTCATGATAGCAGGATTATATGATTAAAACTTTCTAAAGTGTACAAAATTTAAATATCCGGGTAACCTGGGAAACAGGGGCACCAATCGCTACAATCGCGGGAAGGGTTTATTATTCCCCGCACTACAATGACATTAAATATATAAAATAATATTAAACATTACCTAAAACAAATTTACAGCTAACTTAAAATTATTGATAATCAAGCGGGCGGAACCGGGTAAAACCTGCTTTGACCGACAGCCAAAGCAGGTTTTAATTGTAATGCTATTCAGTTACATAATTGAACTCATACCTTGCCGTGTCATAAATAGACCAATCCATAAATCCCTTCAGCATCGTACCCATGGCATCCAGGTGATGCTGAATCTCACTATCTATACGCAATCCGAAAGAAGGTACCTGTGTCCGCAATGCTTCAAACTGTGCCATCTCCCTGTCATGGATCCGGGCCGTCTCTTCTATGGCCTGCTCCAGGGAAATATTCCGCTCATGTTCAATCACGACCACCAGGTTGTGCTCATCTCCATGCTCAAGCTCTTTGGACAACGAGAACAGGTCATTAGACCAGCAAATGGTTCGCCGTGCCAGCTCCACCAGGCGCTGAAACTCTTCATTTTGCAATACAAAAACGGGCAGATTCTGTTTGGTAGCCACTTCCAGCAGGTCAGTAGCCAGGTTGGCTGCAGCAAAAAAAGGCCGCATTTTCATGTACTGTAGCATGCTCGGATGCCGCTGCGCACGGGAGTTCTCAATCTCCCACATGCCCGCCTCAAATACCGCTTTCAAGCTCAGCGTAAACTGGCACTGCCAGGAAGCACTGCTCAGTCGCCGCATCTTTTCCCAGAAATCGCTGAAAGCCGCCATGATCGGGTTCACAGAAATAGGAATCCGCTTGTTGAACCGCAATACATTCACAAAGCCCCCAATGATACCCTGTACATAATCTGCAGTACGGTACCCCGCAGTCTCTGATGATGCATGGTCCAGTAAATCATCCATAACAAAAAGCAGCGAGTTCAGATCGTTTGCCGCACAAAGAAAATCGTAATCTGCATCCGGGTAAGTCCTGCAGGTCATCCAGGCGAACTTGTAATTTGCGTACTTTTCGTACAGTTCCTCCCCGGACAAAAGTTGAAATTTGTGTAGCCAATTGGTAGTGTGTCTGTCTACCTTGTCTACAAATGGACTGATCCTTGACTCAAAAGGACAGTAAAGCCGCGGAACGTTAATAGTCTTCATACTTGTGTGTATTTTTATGAGTGAAAGAAAAACTAGCTTGGATCAGTTACGGGATAGCGCGGCGGGAACTCCGCAGTTGCACAAGGGAAGACATTCAAAAGTATAAGCGCGGCATTAACGACTAGGAGCCTGTTGAAGGCTGAGTATATGAAAGCATATTACGGGTTGTAAACCAATATTATATAAAGTGAAGATACGGGAAGTATAGGGATTAAAACAGGGCGGGCAGCTTGAGGCAGTTGTTGATCTCCTGGGTCAGTATATTAAAATCAATGGGCTTAGTAACATATCCGGCAACGCCTGCATTCAGCATCGCGTTCCTGCTCTCTTCAAAAACATCACCGGTGGTGATGATAACGGGAATATCTTTTAACTGTGGTATCAATTTAAATTTCTCCAGCAGGGCCAGGGCGTCCATATCCGGCAGATGACTATCCAGCAATACAATATCCGGTGGCTGCTCCTGCATAATACCCAGCGCCTGCTCTCCTGTAGCTGCTGTCAGTAAATGACATCCCAGGCTTGACAAATAACGCGTCAGGTAAATCTGGCTCATCTGGTCATCCTCCACAATCATCATCCGGATATTTGTAAAGGAAGGCAGTGGCGGCATTTCCTTCATCACCGGTTGCACGGGCTGGTTCCCTTCAAATGCCACCAGGGGGAATGCTATACAAAACGATGTGCCCTTTCCCGGGATACTCTCCACCGTAATGGCGCCACCTAATAAACTCACCAGGTGACGTGCAATATGCAAGCCCAGGCCTGTACCATTGGAGAAATCATTCTTACCCGTAGTAAACGGATCGAAGATCTTTTCCAGCTGCTCCTTTTCCATACCCTTACCCGCATCGCGGATCCGGATATAACAGCTGTTCTTTTCGGTAGATACCTGGATGCTGACAGTGGAATTATCAGCCGTAAATTTTATCGCATTAAAAAGGATATTGTTCACAATCTGTGTCAGCTTCACCTTGTCACTGTCGATCTGCGCAGGCATTTGTTGCCGGTCGTAATCCAGCGCTATTTTCACCCCCTTATTCCTGGCAATGTACTGACTGGTGACCACGATATTATCAATCCAGTTCCTTACATCAAAAGGCTCCCGGAATACCTCGTGCATCTTACCCACTTCGATACGTGATAGTTCCAATACGTTATTGATAATTTCCAGCGCATGATAACTCGCTGCACACAGGTGTTCCGCCGTAGCCCGGATGGGCGCCAGCTCCTGCTGCTGCCTGCTCTGGATCACTAATAACTGGCTGATAGAATGAATTGCATTCAGGGGTACCCGGATTTCATGGTTCGTCTCCCGCACAAATACGCTCTTGTAATCATTCGCCTTTTCCAGTTTCTCACCCCGTTCCCGCAGCTCTGCCACAAGAATATCATTCTGGTTCACATAGAGGGCAATAATGAGAATATTCAGACTAAATACAACGCTTATAGCAGAAAAGTGAATGATGCGCTGATTGGTATATCCAAAGGTCAGCGGACTAATAATCCGCAGTTCCTCATTTACCTGTAACAGGACCAGCACAATCACAGTCAGCGACACCGAAATCACCCGGTACTTTCTTTCCTTAATGATCAGGAAACTGGAACCAATTAAAAATATAGCCAGCAGACTTGCTTCTATGACTGCCGATAAGATAATCCCAAAATATAAAGTAGCGAGATTAGGAATCAACTGTGCCAGGAGAGCACCCAGGTTATATTTACCCTTTTTGTTGATCCAGATAATAGAGAAATAAGCTACCCCTTCCAGGGAGGCAGCCGCCAGGATTTCCATCTTCCCGGAAATAGCATAAAAGAACCATGCAAAGAAAGTCGCTAACAACCCAATGACCAACGACATCGTATTCACTTTGATGATACGGGTACGCAGATCCAGGTCATCCACATCAGCACCTGTGTGTGTAATAGTTGTAAGTGTGTCTCTGATATGCATCCGCTTTTGGGTTTATTACAACATGCCTAAATCTTATCCTAATTAGTTGATCCTGATCAATTTGTTGCAATATAACGAACTAAATATAAATGCTACATACAAAAATCGCTTCTACCAGCGGCAGAAGCGATTGATGTAAAATAATATTTTTACCGGAACTTAATTGTTAAATTATTTAAATTCCCCATCCGTTAACCCACTGTTGATTTTCACCTCACTTACCTTGAAGTTAATCTGTTGATTACCACCGATGGTGTTGACCAGGGTGAATGGGAATTTAATACCACTCACATCTTTGTAATCACTGAACTCCAGCATACCGGTTACCTGCTCGCCCTGCTTGTTGATAGACTTCACTTTGTAATAAGTAGCCGCATCAAAATACAGTTCAATCAGTTCACCATCCGGTTCAGTCACGCTCAGCTTATAAGCATCCCGGCCATTGACCTGTTCAAAATCCGGAGACAATACCACTTTCGCACCGTCGCTCAGGTATTGCTTTTCAGGGAAGAGTTCCAGGCTGGATTTCAGTTCATTTCTCATGCTGGCATCCACGGGCATTTTGTTACCCATTTGTTCAGCTACCACACTATCGCCATTGATAATCAGGCGGCTCGCATGTGCCCCCATGGCAGCAATGTAGATGTCCATATAGTACTTGTCAGGAGACTTAAACTTCTTCACCATAGAGATTTCAGTGCCTTGTACGCTGCCGATAGCCGCCATAGACTGGTCTTTAATGCCATTCAGTTTATCGATACCACCTATAGCCGTAAAGTAACGGTTGATGACATCCGTCGCAGTTACACCCGCAGCTACCTTACGTACCTCACCTTTCCAGGTATTGTTGGATGGATCTACATCCGGCAATCCTTTCGCAGGATCGATCACCACACTTGTCAGCTTGGAACTTGTGTTGACTCTAAATGTCCAGGTAGCACCACGTTGCCAGATCTCGGCAGGGAGGCGTACGGTATCAGATTTACCATTACTCTCTGTATAAGCTACGACTGCAGGCAGTACCAGCTGATCGCGGTTTTCGATAGAGATCAGCGCGCCTTTGGAAGGATCACCGCTTACATATTTCACATCTTTCACCGCCTGGTCCAGTGCCCAGTTTTCCAGGAACCAGCCACGCCAGAACCAGGCCAGGTCTTCGCCCGCAGCATTTTCCATGGTACGGAAGAAATCCCATGGTGTAGGATGCTTAAACGCCCAGCGATTGATATAAGTACGGAATGCAAATTCAAAACGCTCCTTGCCTAAGATATAATCACGCAGAATGTTCAGGCCCGCAGATGGCTTGAAATAGGCCGCTGTTCCCAGGTAGCTGTTCTGCACCACATCAGGAATTGTCATGATCGGGTCAGGGCCTACCATGCCACGACCCATGTTCTGCAATGTCTGTGGCGTAAAGTATTCGCCCTTGTTGAATGCCTCGGTAGAACCCTGGTTGATAAAGGTATTGAAGCCTTCATCCATCCAGGCGTATTTACGCTCATTGCTACCCACGATCATCGGGAACCAGTTATGACCAAATTCGTGATCAGTTACTCCCCAGAGACCGGAACCGCTGCTTCTCCAGGAGCAAAATACGATACCCGGGTATTCCATCCCGCTAATGCTGCCGGCTACGTTTGTCGCAACAGGGTAGGTGTATGGAAACCATTGTTTGGAATAATATTCAATACAGCCTTTTACAAATTCAGTAGACCTGATCCAGCCATTCGGGCGCCTGATCGCTTCGGTAGGATATACGGATTGTGCCAAGGCTTTTTTGCCACCAGGCAGGTTTATCCGTGCGGCATCCCATACAAACGCCTTACTCGCCGCCCAGGATACATCTCTTGCATTTTTACATACAAAATGCCAGGTCAGGTTACCTTTGCGTTTATCAGCGGCCTTAACCACGTCGCTGCTATCCCTGATCATCACCGTTTTCTCGCTTTTATAAGCGGCAGCGAGGCGGGATTGTTCTCTGGCAGTCAATACTTCCGCAGGGTTTACGAGTTCCCCGCTACCTACTACCACCAGGCCGGCAGGAACCGTGATCTTATAGTCGAAATTGCCATATTCAAGATAGAACTCAGCTGCACCCTGGTAAGGAATACTGTTCCAGCCCAGGATGTCGTCATATACTTCCATGCGCGGGTACCACTGGGCTACTTCATATAACCATCCGTTCTGGGTCGTTAAGCGGCCCATACGGTCAGTACCATATTGCGGAATATCGAAAGCATACTCAATTTTGATCTTTATAGCAGCCCCGTTAGCAGCCTGTGGCTGTGGCAGGAAGAGCTGCATGCGGGTATCAGTCACCAGGAATTTTACAGGTGTAGATTTGCCACTTGCAACAATACTCACAGATTTGATTTCATTTCCCTTCGTGTAAGACTTGTTGGCAAAACGCCCCCCGCTTACCACAGCAGTTGCAGAACCACGGCTATCTTCCCTGAAAATATTCTGATCCAGCTGCAGCCAGAGGAAAGGCAGCTGATCAGGACTGTTGTTGGTATATGTAATCGCCACGGAACCTGTTAACCGGTGCGCACCTGTATCCAGGGTGGCACTGATGGCATAATCTGCCTTGTTTTGCCAGTATTTGTGGCCTGGAGCACCGGAAGCGCTGCGATACTCATTGCCGTTAGTAGGATAGAATAGAGGACTGAAAGCTGCATGCGGATCATATTTGGGGGCTTCGCTCTGGGCCAGTGCTGCACCAGAGATACATGCTCCTAACATACAAAAAAGTAAGAACTTGTTGCTTCTCATTAGATCATTCAATTGTTAATAATTATGCATAAATATAGTAAAAGGGCCGAAAGGAAAAGCAAAAAAGGATAAAGGGCAAACAATCAGTCTGTTCAGATTAAATATTTGAAAATTAATTATACATTTACATTCATAACCTTTTTATACCCTATGAGATACTTCTGGCAAGGCACCAGCCTTCTTGCCCTGTTATTTGCATCACAACTTTCCGCGCAGGTACCACAGGTACAATTGAGTAATACTTTCCCTGAGCCGGGTGACGGTTTTGATAAGATCTTACTGCTCGATAACAGCTACACTGCTTATCTTCATTTTGATAAGAAAGCAGGCATCATTGTCAACATGTACGATCCGCAGCACCAGGTGGCGGCGACAAATACCCTCCCTTGTAAATTGTTCGATGCAAATGCACTGAACGATTCCGAGATAGATGGTATCTATGAGATCAACGGACAAGTCGTACTCTTCCTCCAGCAACTGGTAAAAATGAAACCACGCCTGTATCGGTTGATCCTGGATGGGAAAACAGGTGCATTGGTAAAAGAAGACCAGCTTGGAGAATTGCCAGGCATCCAACACAGGGATGTGGTCGTGCAGGACAATTTTGCCTCCCACGATTTCTATGTTGCAAAAGACCCTCGTAGCGGATATTATGCGGTAGCATCGTTTGCAGGTGGTGAATTGGATAAGAAAGAAACGCCGGGCGAAAGAGTGCAGGTGTTCCAATATTCACCTGATCACCAGCAGATTGGCCGTAGTACTTCCTACCTGCCTTCAGCTGATTACCCTTATCATGCTTACCTGGACATGGCTGTAGACAAAGACCAGGTATACCTGGCCACCGCTGCACTACGTATACGCAGGAACGTGAAGGATACCAGTGCAATGATAGCCGTATCAAAGATCCATGATACGCAGGTGAGGTACCAGTTGCTGCCATATACCGCTAATATGCAGGATATGCATGCGAATATTCAATACATGCCCGCTTCACAAAAACTTGTATTGCTCTTCACAAATGCTACCGGGAAAGGTACTAAAACATCTGGTATAGACATGCAGCTGAGTTACCTGGATGCCGGTACTTTAGAAGAATATCGTCATCAGCCGGTAGCCCTGGATAAGGTGAGCAGCTACGCGCAGGAGAAGCTGAAATATGCGGGCGCTTATACCGGTGTTCCCCAGCGTATGATCACTACAGATGATGGTAAAGCGACTATCTTATTTGAAAATATTGCCCTCTTTAATTCCAGTGGCACCAATGCCTGGAACAACCTGCATACCAATATGAATGATATCGGTATTGTTAGTTTAGATAGTAGTGGGCTTGCAGTAGCAGGGATCGCGCAAATCAAGATGCAGATTGCAAACGGATTGTATGATCCTATGTTCCTGTACCGCCGTAGTAAAGGACAATGGATGTTCCGTAACAGGATACAGGCACTGAATACCACGCCATACCTGTCTTATGAGTACCTGCATACAAAGCATGGTAATTTTGTGTTGTTCAATGACTACCTTGCTTACCTGGATCCTGGTGGCGTGTATACGGATAAGAAACCGTTGCGCTACCTGGCAGAGGCAAATGCTGTTTGTTATAATGCAGCAGGGGAGCGGTTGTTCCTGTTTGGCACACCGGAGACATACAAAGGATTTTATTGCATGCTGGGCGCCAGTGATTATAAAGAGGAAAAGAGCCAGTATGTGACGCTACTGATTACGAGAAAAGGGGAGAACAGGATGGCGAATATTGCCTGGGTGCAGTTTTAACATCATTCTTAAATAGAAAGGAACCTGTATCAAATTCATGATACAGGTTCTTTCATTATATGCACCCTCTATTAATCCACAAATAATTACACAGGTTACAAGGCCCATCACTTCTAATAACCACTCTCCCGAACATCCTTCTATTCAATATACTTCGTCAGCGTCGCATGCAGGGCCTTAAACTCAATCGGCTTCACTAAATAATCATTCGCGCCCGCATTGATCATCTCCTCACTGGCACCATTAAACGCATCTCCGCTCGCAATAATCACCGGCACATTCTTCAACACATCGTCCTCCCGGATCTGCGTCAATGTATCCATCCCACTCATTCCCGGAATATGCGCATCCAGGATGATAATATCCGGCTTGGAAGCCCGGCCTAACAACATTCCTTCCACACCATTACCTGCCACCGTGACCCTGCTACCCAAACTTGACAAAAACCGGGTCAGGATCATCTGGCTCATTTTATCATCTTCTATGATCAGGATGGCGGCAGCATTGAGATGCAGCATTCTTCCCGGCACTTCCGCTGCTACCTTGCCAGGTTGCCGGGAAACTCCTTCCAGTGGCAAATTCACCATAAACGTGGTGCCCACACCTTTCTTACTTTTTATTTCTATACTTCCGCCCATGGCCTCCGCCAGGTGCCGGGTAATGTGCAGGCCCAAACCGGTGCCTTCCTGGAAGATATTCCGCTCAGATACAAATGCCTCGAAAATAGTCGACTGCCGGTCCTCACTAATCCCATCTCCCTCATCGGCCACGGTAATAAACCACCTGTCTCCCTTCACAAATATGTGAATAAAAACATTGCTTTCGCTTGCGGTGAATTTGATCGCGTTCGACAAGAGGTTGTTAAGCATCTTGGTCAGCAGCAGCTTATCTGCCATCAGGAATTCCGGCATCTCCTCGGCTATATTATAGCGGATCCGCACCATTTTAATCCCTGCTATATACTGGTGAATATTGACCACATTTTCCAGCCATTCCCGGACGTCCAGTGATGAACTCTCGGCCATATCCGCCTTACCGGCTTCGATCCGAGAAAACTCCAGTACATTGTTAATGATTTCCCGGGTGTTAAAACTGGCGGCATACAAATGATCGGCCAGCAGCCGGATGGGAGCGAGGTTCCTGTCCTGCGCCACCTTGAGCTGCAGTAGCTGACTGATACCGAAGATGGCATTCAGCGGCGTACGGATCTCATGACTGGTTTCCCGTACAAAAACCGTCTTCGCATCTGTGGCCCTGGCCAGTTTTGCCGTGAGCGCTTCCAGGTCTGCATTGTGCAAGCGCACCCCTTCCAGCATTTCCTGCACATGCAACATTTCCCGGTTCCGCAGGCGGTCTACATGCTTAACATAAAAGGAAAACACCAGCAGATCCAGGACCAGGATCCCGGGAATAGTGACCCAGCGGATCACGAACTCAGTCGTAACAGTGTTTACGAAATTCAGCAGGGGCGGAAAGAATCCAAAGTACATATTGACCTCACCGGCCATAAAACAGCCAATAGTAATGCCAATCATCATCCTTCTCTGGGAAGGTTTTTGAAAAAGTAGTAATGATAAACCGATCAGGAAAATAAACAAGAGATGAATTTCAGTGACCCGGCCCATAACGGCGCTGTAATATTGAATGGTCACATTGTTCACTACAATCAGTAGTGTGCTGGCGAGAGTGTGTTTTCCAAGCCCGTTCAGACAAATGATAGAAAAAAAGGCAAGGGCTGCTGTGATAGCCGGCCATACAAAGATTTGGTTTCCAAGAAGGTAGTGGCAGCATACGCTGAAGGATACACATATTACAGCACAGATCAGACACAAGGCGTTGACAATTCGTATAGTTCGCTGTGTGTCTTCAACCTCCTGCAATGAAGTTCCCTTCACGTTACTGCAGCCAGTAGTAACGATTCGTTGTAGTAGGTTCATGTACCGATATTTTAAATTAACGGAACATAACATTTACGCAGACTTAACGACAAGTTCCCGGCTTGTACAGAAAATCCAGTCAAATGTGATGGTATCAGAGTTAAGGAGCAGGCAATGAGCTGAGCTGATTAAATTTGGGGTGGTTAGCTACAATTGCGTGTAATGCTTAAGTAATAAAAGGACCCCCTTTGTCATGTTCTTTCATAGAGATTTGTTTAGTGATAACGGGCACATTTCGCATGCGGTTTGCATATGCGCCAAAACTTCCCTTTGTGTTTAGCGGTACCAGGTCTTAGGGGGCACATACAGATAAAACTCATACAGAATGCTGCGTTAATATAGAACTTGTTGATTGATAACTTGATAACAAAATAGAGGACAGTTAGCTTGTGTGATCAGCTAAAAAATTAACAGTTGATGACGCAAAATAGTTCAAAAGCATCAGGAAATAGTTAATGACGGGTTAACAGAAAAAAATAATTGTTTAAACAGTTAACAAAATATTGCGTTGAAAAAAGCGCTTTTGCCTGTGCAAAAGCGCTTAAAAGTATCATTCTTCAGGGTTTATACCACATTCCACCAATTTCCATCTTCCTTTTTAGGGGAATTATCCTCCTTAGCAGCAGGAACGGGCGCACCAGTCATCATCGCCCTTGCCTGGGCCTTAAGATCATCCCTGTTCATCAATAACTTAATCTTATCCTTCAGCTGCCTGCCGGCTTCTGGTTTTACCATTGCCACATAGTTCGCAAAGCCCTCTATGCTACTGATAATGTTTCCATTACCCCATTGCTTGTTTGCCAGGCCGGTTTTTTCAATCTGGTGCAGCAAGGCCCTGAATTTGCGGAGGGTTTCCCTGTCCAGGCTCAGTTTCTCATTCACCACGATCCCGGTCACCTCTCTTTTATCACCTTTCCGCATCACCTTCAGTTTATCTGGGTGCATGTGGAAACCTTCTTCCTTCACCACCTGTTTCACGGACCAGAGTAATTGCCCGATCTTGTCGGCGGCTTCGCCTTTTGTGGAGAAGGTCATATCATCTGCGTACCGGGAGTAGGTATAACCGAATTTCTTCGCCAGGCCTTCAAATCGTTTATCCAGGCCGTAACAAATCAGGTTCGTGATGGCCGGACTCCCAGGTGCACCCTGCGGCAGGTGCCGGGGGGTATTTGCGACAAAGTATTCCTTGCCATCCAGGGCTACCTGGTCTACTTCGGGTTCGGTACAGAGCAGGCCAAGGATGGTGGCAACCTGTTCACTGTAACCCAGCTTGACAAAAAGCCCTTTGACACGTTTATATTCAATAGTCGGGAAAAAATCTTTGAGGTCGATATTGATCACCACGTCCTGGCCGACGTGATTACGCGCATTAGTAACGATAGATTTGCCGGGAACGAAACCATGAGCGGCTTCACTGTTTGGCACCTTGTACAAGATATGCTCCAGTACCCAGTACTGTGCCGCTTTGAGTTGTGGCATGGGCGCAGAGATCAGCCTGCGGCCGCCTGACTTTTTAGGCAGGTAAAAGCGTTTGTAATGGGATACGGTACCTACTTTCCTGTCAAATGCCAGGAAGCGGAGTTTGCCGAGGCTCAGCCCCATTGCTGCTGCCAGTTGAACGGCATCATTCAATACAGGTAAACCGAATTTCTGTAGTTGTTCGGTATTAGAGGTCGTTTTATTTAAGCCTGCAGAAACGTCTTCGCCGAGGTAGAGGATGGTTTTCTTTTTCTCTTCAGCCCATGCAGCCGCTCTTTGCAGGCGTTTCTCTTCATTCCGTTTTTTTGTTTCCGCACGTTTTGCCTTGGCGGCAGCCATGCGTTCTTTTCGCATGTCGTTAAGGACCTGCTGTTTATTTCTGTATCGGCCCTGTTCGTTGAGGAGTTGGTTTAATTCTCTGCGGAGTTCACCTTCCTTTTGAATGATCATTTCCGGAAGACTGGGCATGATTTCGCTCTTTGCCCAGAAGCCGAGGCGTTGCATTCCTTCGAGAATTACTTCTTCCTTAGAGGAAGCCCGAATCTGATCGTATAATTGTTGACGGGTCAAACCTGCTGACATATTCCAGTTCAGATAAAATGATGAATGAATGGAAGCAGGGGAGTAGCAGAAATTTGAGAAAAGGGAAGTGAAGATGTAAAAAAGCCATCCATGTAGATGTAAAAACTACTGATCGGCAATCGTAAATTATAAAGAGGAAATGGCCTTCGTGCAAGCCTTTGACTAAATCAATCAACTCCAGGGAGGGGCGTACTATAGTGCATTTTATGGCCCCAGGGGCGAGTACTGTAAAATGCACTATAGTACGCCCCTCCCAAAGTAAAGATTGCATTTAGTGAAGCATGTATAGTCATGTTACCTGAATGACGAAACATCATTCGTCCCTTACGGGCGCAAGTGCAATCATTTCCTCTTTATAAAGAACTTTTTATTGAAAGAGATTTCATTTTTGGAGATGAATAACTCTCTATCATTACGGGATCAAAGATAATTCTTTTCTTCAATATTCTGCTATTCCCTGCTATTTTTTTTTATACTTTTTGTTTTTCCTGTTCATACGCCATACGCAGTGCCAGCATATGTTCGCACGGACCTTTATGTAACTTATTCATCTGGTAATGATTACAGTCACAATGTGCTGAAGCCATCCTTTCATCTGCATCAATTACTATAACGGGTTTGTATGAACGATTTCTTGATCCGATCGTACCTTCCAGTTGTACACCTACTCCCGGCACTTCCTGTGCAGTGAACTTCACACTGCCTACAAGCCTGGTAGCGGCGGCTTCCGCAGGATTTGAAAAGCGTAACTGGTCCAGTGGTAATGGATCGCGGCTCAGTTCACGTAAACGATAAAAACCTGAATGCAGATCATAAATCGCTATCCCCGCCTGTGTATAGATCCCCAATGCCGCCATTACTGCAGCTTTCGTAGTACCGGTACGTGCAGCTATCTGCTCCGGTGTACCAAACCAGTGCTGTTGCAGATCGCCATAGATCATTAACTTGGTAGCATCGTCCACGGTTCCTCTCGGCGCCATCAGGTCAAACTGCCCGGCACGAGACCAGTCATTCGCCGTCCAGCCACTCAATCCCAGTGTGAACTGCATATCGCCCAGATCCGCAATGTAGAAGGAAGGCAGGCCATTCCCCGTCAGGTGAACGGTAAATTTCTTTGCTACCGGGATCAGTCTTTCCAATATTAACAAACGGCGGCGGCCCCAGATCCGGATCTCCCTGCGCTGTGCACCGGTATATACCGATCTCGCACACACGATCTCCGTACCCCAGGGATCAAAGATCGCTTTCACAGGTTGCCCGGGTTCCAATATAAAACGAATAGAACGCGGTCCTTTCTTTTCCTTGAAGCGGCGCAGCTGTGCACAGAAATTATATACATCCATCGGGTGCAGATCAAAGCTGGCAGCGGGTAAGGTCATTGCTGAACTCACCTGCAGGAATCCCCTGACCCAACTATCCGGCAAATCGATCTTTACTTCTTTGAAGAGCTCCTCCTTTGTCGTTTGCACGGCGAAACCGGAAGGATCTACCGTGAAGGTCGTTTCCTTATAGTCACGGATCTTCTGGAACTCGTTATACAGGTTCGCTGAATAATCAATGTTGGTAGTACCACATTCAAATTCGTTGACCTCTTTAAATACATTGTAACTCGCACTTAGTTTGCCGTAAGCAGATTCATCCTGGCTAAAGCACTCGAAAAAGATCTCATCAGGATGCACGCTGATCACGGGGTCCAGCACAAACCAGGCATCTTTGTCTTTTTGGTACAGGTAATCGAAGTATTTACGACGTGCCGTGTAATAAGGCGCCATCACCTTGTCACGCTCTATGTTGACAGTATTCAGTTCTTCACGGAGCTGTTTAATCTTCGCCTGACTGGCTTTGGCATCATACTGACCCATATATTGCGCCAGCCATACAGCTTCCTGCTGCGCGGCCCATTCCTTATACTCGGTTTTATCTTTTGGCTTGAATCGCAGATCTGACACCACTACATCATGCAACGCAGAAATTGCTTCCCTGAACGCCAGCTTTTTATGCAACTTTCCATTAAAGAAAGTAGGCTCACGTCTTGTATCAGGTGCAAATGAAATTCCTGCTGATGTAGCATTGCTATATACCTGCGTACTGCCGCTATATCTATAATTGAATAACATGTGATCAGGGTTTAAGATGAATGCTCAGGAATAGCGATGAATTGAACCGGCAGCGTAATATCCGGGTATTGCAGGTGTATCTTACGCATGATCTGGATACAACGGGCTTTGTCGCCAATAGCCACCGTTGCAGAGATATGTGCGATGATACCTGCTATGTATTGCGCTGCTGCTGTTGATTTCAGGGATTCCTGTTCCAGGAATGCAAAGATGCGTTCTTTCGCTACCCTCGCTTTATTGACCCTGCTCAGTACTGAACGGAAATAAAACTCCAGTTCCTGCAGGCGATCCAGCTGACCCGCTGCATACTGCGCCAGGTAATTGGTCGCAAAAGTTTGCATCGCTACACCCGGATGCTGACTAAGTTTTAACAGGTAACTGAGACCATCTGCTTCTTTAAAGAAACGTGTCAGCAATTCCCTGCCAAATGCCTGTACGATTGGGTTTACGCTGTCAGCTATGGCAACGAGTGTTTCCGGCGACCAGTCTTCATCCCTGAAGTGAGTCCGGAAAAACTGTATAGCAAAAGTGCGGGTATCATCCCATTTCGCATCCAGCAAACCGATTGCATCATCCCTTTCGTAACGGATACGCGGCAACTGTTGTTCGAAGAAACGCCAGCACCATTCACGTACTTCCAGCAATTCATGATTACCGGTAGCAATCACCTGTTTGAGGCTTAATGCTTCAGGTGGAATATATTTTTCCAGCACCAGCACACCAAATGCCTGGGTAGCTGGGTAATTGGAATAAGTCAGTCGTAAGGCAGTGGCCTTGTCAATATCATGCAAGTGGTCTACCAGTTCATTGCTCAGTATATCGGCGAGGTCACTATGCAAACCTGCAGCTGTTTCCTTTCGCATGAGCAAAGGCACCAGTTCATTCACCAGCCATATCGCAAGGTCTTTGTATTCCTTCTGGAGCCTTGCCAGTACAGGGCGAACACCCTGACGTACATCTGTATACGAAGCAATACAGGTTTGGAATAACAAGGCAGGACGCGCCAGCAGTTCTTCATTCGTCAAACTGGCCAGGATCGCAATACCACCTTCTCTTACCGGCTGATAAGCATTTTCAAGGATGCCTGCAATGATTTCGTCAGAGATCTGCTGCAGCGGTTGTTTCTTCAATAATAACAATCGCACACCAAATGCTTCTGCCGGTGGAATACCGGATTTCAGTAAATCTTCTACGATCTTGAAATCTACTTCTTCCAGGGCAGTCACCATGTACTGTTCCAATATGCGGCAACCAGCAGTCAGTATTTTATATACGGCAGCATCAGATCCCCGGGGTGTCAGCAATACGCCCACCACGCTGCCTATTATCACGCGACACTTATCGAGCGGCAGCGGTGTAGTGCTGAGACGATCTACGGCAATCTGTCTTACATCGTCATAGACAGCCAGGATGAGTGCTGATACGAATTCGGTATGCTGGAAACAGAATTCCAGGTGTTGCCTGATCCATTCAATACCCAGTTCCCTGGCTTCTTTCAGCGGACTATTCATCAGCGCTACAAAGAGCTGAAGAGAAGGGGAGGCAGGATTATATTTTTCTTTTGCCAGTGCCAGCCCGAATTGCTGCGGAATGGAATAAGGATTAATGAGCAGGCCACTAATCACATTGGCATCGATTTTTTCTTTGATGGCTTCAAACTGCGGACTCGCCTGCAGTTCTGCATACGCAAAGGCATGTACGTCTTCCATGCGGCCACTGATGAGCAGCTGGATGAATGCCTGTGGTAACTGGTGCCAGAGCGCCCTGAAAGGAATATCGCTGTGTGGCTCATCCACTACCACTTTTTCAGTGGATTCTTTTGGCTGCCCGGATTCTTCCTTCTTAGGTGCTTTGAAAAGATTGCCCAGTTGATTCAGGAAACCTTCTTTCTTAGGCGGCTCCTCCTGCTTTGGCTTTGCTTCATCCTGGTTGGCTTCGGGATCTATATATTCCCAGCGGCTTCCCTGGGTTTTTAATACTAAATCAGGGTTATTGCCTCTTAATATATAGTTCAGGAAAACCGCCTCTGAATTAGCAGGATAGCGGATCTCACGGGAAGTATAGCGCCTTGTGGTGGTATCATATCCGTATACAGTCCGGCTGAAAGCCGCTCTTTTGTACATTGACAAAGACCCATCATATTGTAACAGGAGTGCAGTGGCGAGTTTTACATATTCCATTTCTCCACGCATACCATATGCCTGCAGGCGGCGCAGTGTCCTGGCCCTTAAATGGCGACGTGTGCGATTGGAATAAGCTAGTCTGCTCAATGGCTTCTTCAGTTCAGCAGGTGGTTTACCATTGGTGCTGAACATATGCGTTTCCCTTTCAAAACGCCCGGAGAAGAGCGCCGTCAACCCATGATCATCACGCATTTCCGCCTGCTTATAAAGGTGACGGATATGCCGGAAATACGATGGGCGTAAAGGTAAGGCAGCGAATAAACTATGCAGCAGTTGTCTGACAGGCATATTATCAGCTGCAACGATATACAGGTCTTCCAGCAACTGGTAAGTAGGCTCGGTGAGTTTCATCACCCGCTGATCCAGCAGTTGTGTGAGCGCCTGCATATCCTGCGCAGTGATGGCTGCCTGGAACTCTGGTGGCAGGGCGTGTAGCGAACGGGTAATGAAAGCAGTACGTTCCTCGCCCGACAGGAGTTGCAACACAGCGTTTGCAGCCATTTGCCGCAGGTATTGCGGGTAAGTGCTATTATCTATATAGGAGCTGACTAATGAAACGGCAGCGGGGTCACCACATCGGCCCAATGCCCAGATACAAGCATAACGCTGCATGGCATTGCCTTTCTCAATCAGGCGCAGGATAACAGGAGCGGCCGCACGAATTTTCAATTCGCCGGCAGCCCAGATCACGCGGGATGTCGACCATTTTGTCTTAAAGGATTGTTTGCCGGTCATGGCATCATCCAGCCTTTTCAGGATTGCTTTGTGGGCGGGGTCAGCGACATCCTCTACCGAGATAGGGGTATAAGCTACGGTGGCTACACCATCGCCTTCGCCGGTATATCCCTTGCTACGTTTTTCCTTTTCCAATGCATCGAAAATAGCGGTAGCCTCCACCAGTGTAACGGGGGTGGCTGTTTTACTACCTTCTTTAAGTGCAGCTCCCCGCTTGCCATAGCGGAAGTTCACAATGTATTGTCCGGGGCCAGTTTCACATAGGTCTATTTCGTAAGTTTTGTCAGATGTCCCCTCCTTGAAGTAAAGCACGGTTTGCTTAACAAATCTCATGAGCTAACAACAATTTTATATATATAACCGCGGCAAAATAAATAATTATTTTTAATAATTAAAGATTCTCGCTTAATTTCCATCATCGACAAATCCATTTGATATGAAAAAACGCCTTTGCCTGTTGCTTACATGCGTGATAATGATTCATTTGCATACGCAGGCACAAAATTTAATCATTAAAAGTAATGACCCACACATCCATTATATGGGGCGTGTAGTCCAGACAGATAATAGTGCACAGCTATCCTGGTCAGCGACAACGGTGAGCATAAATTTTAAGGGAACAGGGGTAAAAGTGAAGCTGAAAGATGAGCGGGGAGAAAATTTCTATAATGTAGTGATAGATGGAAAGGTGATCAGTAAAATTCAGCCGGATAGTACCGTACATACCTATACGCTGGTAAGCGGACTTAAAAACGGGCATCACAAACTGGAATTGTTTAAGCGTACGGAATGGGCTATGGGCAAAACCTGGTTGTATAATTTCGAAGTAGACGGCTCCCTGCTGCCTGCACCTGTTACGAAAAAGAGAAAGATTGAATTCTATGGTAATTCCATTACCTGTGGCTATGCGGTAGAAGATAGCAGCGGGAAGGATAGGGGCAGCGCTCCTTATGAGAATTCCTATATCAGTTATGCATCGCTCACAGCCCGGCATTTTAATGCGGAGTATCACCTGGTGGCAAAGAGTGGTATAGGAGTCCTGATAAGTTGGTTCCCCCTCATCATGCCTGAGATGTACGACCGGGTGGATGCAACGGATGCGGCAAGCAAATGGGATTTCAGCACATATACGCCTGACCTGGTGGTGATCAATTTGTTTCAGAATGATAGTTGGCTGGTAATGAGACCGGAGCATGAGCAGTTCAAGGCGAAGTTTGGAGAAAAGGCGCCGGATGCAAAAGCGATTGTCGCGGCTTACAGTGAACTGGTGAAGAAGATCAGGGCAAAGCATCCGAAGGCAGAGATTATTTGTGCGCTGGGAAATATGGATGCAACGCGCAAAGGGTCTGCATGGCCGGGATATATCAAGGAAGCAGTGGCGGGATTGCATGATGCAAAGATCAGGACTTGTTTCTTCCCGTATAAGGATACGCCGGGGCATCCGAATGCAAAGGAGCAGGAGGCGATGGCGAATCAGCTGATCGCGTATATTAGTAAGAATATAAAATGGTGATATAAATAGGCAGCTGAATTGGTTTATACCCATAGCAAGCGAAATATTGCACTGGGCAAAGGTGCTTAAACACTGTAGCTGATCAGTTTTACCTGCATGTAAGGCCAGGTCCTTCAAATCGGCAGCTGACCTGGTTTACCCCCTTAGCCCAGCGAAATATTGCGCTGGGCAGGGCTGCTTAAACAAAGCAGCTGACCAATTTTTCCTGTATATGCACCCAAAAAACAGCTTCTACCTTCGCCAGAAGGGGAAGCTATTTTTTTGCCGTTTTATGCTGGTTTAACAAATAATCCTGCACTTTTCTGCCTGAATGTTCTAAATTGTAAGCCGTAAATTTGCGTCATGATCAAGGAACAACTCAAGCAGGCTTTCAAGGAACTCAAACCACAACTGGCAGGCGATCTCTACTTCTCAGAAGACTCCCTGGACCGCACCATCCTCATGGCATACTCAACAGATGCCTCCGTGTACCAGGAATACCCCCTGGGTGTAGCCCTGCCAAAGAACAAAGCCGACATTGCCGCCTTAATCAGATTCAGCAAAACGCACAAGGTTCCCCTCATTCCCCGTACCGCCGGCACCTCCCTGGCTGGCCAGGTAGTAGGCCAGGGTCTGATCGTAGACATCAGCCGCTACATGAACCGCCTTTTAGAGGTCAATAAAGAGGAAAAATGGGTGCGGGTGGAACCTGGACTCGAAAGAGACGTTTTAAACGAATTACTGGCTCCTTATGGGCTATTTTTCGGTCCTGAAACGTCTACTTCCAACCGTGCCATGATCGGTGGCATGATCGGGAACAATTCCTGTGGTCTCCACAGCATGGTCTGGGGTGCTACCCGCGACAACCTGCTTTCGGTAGAAGTTGTACTGGGCAATGGTGAAACCACCACATTTGAAGAACTCGACGAAAAGGGCCTGCAGCAAAAGATGGTGCTCAATAACCTCGAAGGCAGCATTTACAGAACCCTGCACGCCCTGCTTTCCAATAAAGAAAATCAGCAGGCCATCCGGGAGGGATATCCTGCCCGCACGGTAAAAAGGAGGAACAGCGGCTATGCCCTGGATGCCCTCCTGGATACCACGCCTTATGGTGGCGATGCGCCTTTCAACCTTTCTCACCTCATCGCAGGTTCAGAAGGTACCCTGGCATTCATTACCGAAGCCAAACTCAAACTCCTGGATGCGCCGCCTAAAGTGAATGGCCTGGTGGCCGTGCATTGTACATCAGTAAAAGAGTCATTGCAGGTAAACCTTATCGCGGTCAAACATCCGGTAACTGCCTCAGAACTGGTAGATGATGTGATCATGAATTTCACCAAGGGCCATCCTGAGCACCAGCAAAACCGCTTCTTCATGGAAGGAGAGCCGGGGGCGATTCTCATGGTAGAATTCATGTGTCATTCCGAAGAAGAACTGCAGGCACAAACCAGCGCCTTCATCAGCGAAATAAAAGCGAAAAACTTAGGCTATGCTTATCCATTGCTGCGTGGCAATGATATTAACAAAGCCTGGAACCTGCGTAAATCAGGTCTGGGTTTACTTCGCAATATCAAAGGCGATGCACAACCGGTGAACCTCATCGAAGACTGTGCAGTGGCGCCGGAGAACCTGCCTGAATACATCAACGACCTACAGGAAATGCTGACATCAATGGGACTGAAAGCATCCTACTATGCACATGCCGGTGCCGGTGAATTGCATGTGGAACCCATCATCAACCTGAAAATTGAAGAAGGCAGAAAGCAGTTCCGTGCGGTCCTGGAAAAAACAGCCGCCATTGTCAAAAAGTACAAGGGCTCACTGAGTGGCGAGCATGGTGATGGCCGTTTGCGTGGTGAATTCATCCGCTTCATGATGGGTGATAAATGTTACGATTGCTGTAAACAGGTGAAGCAATTATACGATCCTGAATACCTCTTCAACCCAGGCAAGATCATTGATCCGCCACCGATGGACGAGTTTTTCCGTTTTAAACAACCTGCTGTGGGTGGCAAGGTGAAAACCTATTTCGATTTCTCTGGTAACAACGGCATCTTGTCACTGGCAGAGAAATGCTCCGGTTCTGGTGACTGCCGCAAGACACATTTCGCGGGCGGCACCATGTGTCCGAGTTACATGGCGACCCGTTTCGAAAAAGACACTACCCGTGCCAGGGCAAATGTATTGCGTCAGTTCCTGGCGCAGGATAATACAGCGCAGGCCTTTAATCATGAAGAGATCGGTCATGCAATGGATCTTTGTCTCAGCTGTAAAGGTTGTAAAGCGGAGTGCCCGTCAAGTGTGGATGTGTCCAAACTGAAGGCAGAATACCTGCAGCAGTATTACGATACCAATGGTACGCCGCTGAAAGCGCGGATGATAGGGGAGTTCCCCTTCCTGAGTAAAATGGCATCGGTAGCCCCTGGCGTATACAATTTTGCGTTTAAGAATAAATTTACATCAGGCATACTGAAAGGTATGATGAATATGGCGCAGGAACGACATGTGCCGGCTTTACAGTCGCAAACATTGCGTGCGTGGTATAGGCAGTTTAAGAAGCAACAGGCAGGTCGTTCGTTTGCACATAAGGTATATCTCTTCTGTGATGAGTTCACGAATTACAACGACGTGCATATTGGCCAGCGTTGCATAGAACTGTTGACAGCCCTGGATTACGAGGTGATCATCCCGGATCATATAGAAAGTGGTCGTACACATTTGTCGAAGGGATTGGTGAAGAGAGCAAAAAGTATCGCGGCAAAAAATGTGCAGCTATTATCATTCCTCATTGATCAGCCTTACAACTTGATTGGGCTGGAACCTTCTGCCATACTTACATTCAGGGATGAGTATATCGATCTGCTTTCAGGGGAGCTGAAAGAGAGAGCGAAAGAATTGGCATCGAAGGTCAGGTTGTTTGAAGAGTTCTTATCAGCAGAAATGGATGAAGGCCGTATCCGGAAGGAATCATTCAGGACGGATGAGCGTAAGATTATGATCCATGGGCATTGCCATCAGAAGGCATTGTCTTCGGTCAATTATATCAAAAAGGTGCTGTCATGGCCGGCGCATTATGAGGCAACGGTGATTAATTCCGGTTGCTGTGGAATGGCGGGATCATTTGGCTTTGATAAAGATCATTACGAAACGTCGATGAAGATAGGGGAATTGGTGTTGTTTCCTGCTGTAAGGAGTCAAAAGGAGGATGTGATAATAGCTGCACCTGGTACCAGTTGTCGTCATCAGATATTGGATGGCACCGGGAAGACGGCTTTGCATCCGGCGGAGGTGTTGTTTGATGCGTTGGTTTAGTTTGTTTTTTGCTTGTTAAAATTAAAGCGTTCGCATGGGTTTTTTAATGCGGTTCGCTTATTAATTTTGAAGCTTATGCTTGTTAAAATTAAAGCGTTCGCATGATTTTTTTTGATGCAACCCGCTTGTTAATTTTGAAGCATTTGCTTGTTAAATTTAAAGCGTTCGCAGATCTTTTTATATGCAACCCGCTTGTTAATTTTCAACGCACCAACTTATCAATTTTCTGTTTTAGAAGGAGCCACCACCACTTTTTTTGACGCTAATTTCCTATATCCAATTACACCAGCAATTGCCAACAGCACAAAAGGCCAAAGCTGTAAAAAGAACAAAACGACATTCCGCAGAGCTGTTGTACCTGTACTCAAAGCAGTCAGCAGCTCTGTTCCAAACCTTGCACGGGTCACGCTTTCAGGATTCACCACAATTTGTACATCTGCCTGTTCTGACTGAGATAACTGCACTTTCAAAGTCGCATAATTCGCATCATCAAGAATCGCGAAGTTGGCAATCTTCCGTTCAACTTTTTCATCTTTCTTCTCATCCTGGTAAGTTGCCGTTTGCAGCGGATCAGACTTTTTCGTCACGGCCACTGGTGTCAGGGGTTCTTCATTCTTCATGAAATTTTTCAGGTATTCCAGTGTCTTATCATCATCTTTCAGGGTGCGCGTGCTTACAAAAACAGCGACATTATTGAGCGTGCTTACGAGTGAATCCAGCTGTGCAGCAGGCACTTTCAGCGTAAGGTTTGCAATGGCCGTATAGAGCTGTACATGCTTCATAGAATCACCTTTGTAGGGAATGTCCTGAGCAGCGCCCAATTCATTGGAAAGTGTACTTTCCACGACATATCCGTCCATCCCTTTGGTCACATGTTCGAGTGTGGTAGCGGCACTAAACACATTGGCTACACGCACATTCACATCAGCAGTCCTGACATGTTTACGTGCAGGTGAGTTGAGGGCCGGAACCTCCTCACCAGCCTGGGCTGCGGTTTCTACAGCTTTGGTATACGAGTTGGATTCAGATGCAACAGTAGTAGAATCTAGTGTAGCTTCATAGCTGGAATTTCCTGCGGAGCAGGCATAGAATGTCATGGCGGGAACCACCAGGTAACAATAAGGGCGCATAAAAGTTAGTTTAATTTTTTAGCGTGTGATTTCTTTGAGTGTGTTTTCTTTTTATACGACGAAATGCGAAAGGTAACCTTTGAAGAAAAGTTTAAAAAATGTTAAATTGGGGGAACCGTTCAGGTTAGAAAGTACAAACCCGTACATTAGAAAATACAAACCCAATTAGATGAAGTACCTGTTATTACCATTGAAGTATGCACTATTACCATTGTTATGCTTATGCTGTAGCATCACGTTTGGACAACAATTAGAAGACGCACCATTTAAAGGAGCCAATAAAATACTGGTGGCTTATTCTTCGCAGGGTGACTCATTGTTTACTTATTTATGTCAGCAGTTATTGGAATACGGGTATACGCCGGATAAAATGAACAGGGAGTTTCATTTTATAACGACGGAGGAGAAGAATAGGGAAGGTATGGTGTATGTGATGAGGATTTATATAAAAGGGGATGTCGTGGAGTTTAGTGCGAGGGAGGCGTCAGCGTTTGAGAAGTGTGTGCAGGTGAAAAGGCAGACGGAGTACGGGCCGGCTTTGGGCTTGTTCTCGCATAATGAGTGCTTTAGTGAGATGGTGGAGTTTATAAGGGCGACGAAGCCGGAGAAGGTGAGGTATAGTAGGTGAGTGCTGCCAGGAACAAGTTTCGAACTTAATTTTTATTGGCACAAAAACTTTGCACCTAAATGTCGGCTTTACCAGCTTCTTCCTACGGTTCTTCCGCTTCGATCATAAAAGCTGCCGCTATTCCAGGAAGTATGATTTTTTCGACAATTTTGTAGACATGGCTGCCTACAACGGTGGGGTAGTCTTCTCCGGCTGCATCACGGTCCTTTGCTTGTATTATTGCCTGGTCCAATCCGGGGATGAAATCATCCGCACGGATATTACTTTTGTTATAAGATCCGCCTAAAGCGGCCATCAGCAGGCGCTCGACGTGGGTTCTCCGTCCTCCGTTTTTGCGATTCTTCAAAATCGCATCGGTCTGAGCGGCATCAAAGCCGGATATGTCTTGTCTATGTAACAGTAACCATAGCTCAAAACAAGGATTGCTCACAGCTGCAAACATGTTTTTCTGCGTCTGGCATTCTGCCACAATCTCGGGTATATTGCGCCACCGGTCTGTATCAATGACCATCCACAGTTCATCTTTGGGGCCAAAATTGTACTCATCTTTCGCTTCGCGCTTCAACTTACTAAAGACATGCCTGGGAGAACTCGCATGGTCGCCAGGTGGTCTTTTGAGTGCATGAAGCTCTATCAGATCTTTGTTAAAGCGGTGACAGTTCTTTACGGCTTCAAAGTAAAGCCGTTCGGTATCCGCACCCTCGTACGCCAATACGATGATCTTTTCTTTGTCTTTGGAGCCACTTTCCCGGATGAAATCTGTTCTTTCTCTTGGCATAAATTAATGGTCATTCGTTTTCTGATTAGGAATAACTGTAATGTTATTTCTGTTTCCGAAACGGGGTACACCCCGGTAGCGGCCCAACAGGTAGTCTTTCCTGATTTCCTTGTCAAAGCGTACATCATATTCCTCCAAAGAATGCAATTTGCTGGCGCCACTTTCATCTTTACTTACAAACCATATCTCATCTTTTCGCAGCAGCTTTTGAGTAAGCAATGTCGATTCATGACTCGCTACGATCAACTGACTGTTGACGTTAGTTGCTTTGGAAGTGAAAAAATCTATCAGGTCATAAATGATGTTAGGGTGCAGGCTTCTTTCCATTTCATCTACCACAAAGACATTCCCGCCTTTCATTAAGTCCATCAACAAAGGGATAAGGTCAATGATGCGGTTGGTGCCGTCAGACTCATCTCGCATATCAAAAAGCTCGAACTTACTGCTGCCCTTTATCTTGTGTTTGGTCATAAACTTCTGGTACATCACATCTCCATCTTCCATTTTTACCACATAGGTATTTCTATAATCGGAAATCATACCGACTTCAGACTCTGAATCTTCATTGAAAAGATCATTTTCTATAGATTCTAAAATAGGTTCGGGTATTTCTATTTTGCTGCGGTCAATGGTTTCCAGTGAGATGCTGTCAATGCCGGTATCAAAGTAATCCAGGAATTCCTGAAAAATTTTCATCACGTCCTGCTTTCTGTCAATCTCAAACTTCAAACCCTGTTTGTATTTACCTTCGGGCGAAATAACTTTAAGGCTATTGAAAAACCAGTCAATCACGTTGGTCAGGTCTTCAATATTAGACACATTGCCTTTGGTCTTCCGTTCCCTGATCTCAGTTAAAAACAGCTGGTTATCTGGTGTGCCTTTAGCGATGAAGGAGAGAAACTGCTTGTCTTCGTCTTTTCTATTCAGCTTCAGAAAGTAATCCAGGTTAAATGCCTGCTTCTTGCGATTGTCGCGTTCAAACAACTTGATTTCGCTGTTCTTTTTGACTTCATAGAGCCACTCTTCAACAATCATTTTTCGGTTGAAAACAAAGCCGTAGGCATAGTTCTTCCCTTTATGCTGTATTTCAAATTCCATTCGTGAGTCTGCCTTGCAAAAGGCTTCGTCAAGCCGAAAGTGCTGGAAGTCAATTGGCGCGCCAACCTTAGTTCCTTTAAGCACCAGTCTCATACCAAATGAAATAGCCTTGGTTAGGTTCGATTTGCCCGAGGCGTTCGCACCATATATCACAGCAGTTTTCAGGGTGGATATCCCATTGACTGCTTCCGTTTTATGTTCTGATTTGAGCGTGGTTCTTCCTGGTATTAGAGAAAGCGTTTGTCTTTCACTGAATGACGAAAAATTCTCTACCGAAAATCTAATTAGCATTATTATGGGTTTACTTACTACAATTTTAGTGATTTTTTCACCGTAAACCAAAAATACGTATTAAAACATTCAGGTTCTTTAGATGAAATGTGAAAAAATCACCACTGTAAACTTTATCACAGTCTTTTAGGGGGAATCTCAAATAATATAAATATCTAATAACCAGCTTACTAGCTCGTTTTTTTCACAGTAAACTCATTAATGCGAGTCATATCCGCCACTAGATGATAGTTGCTATGCATCTTTCCGCGGGTATAGTTTCAAAGAAGGTAAGGAGAAGGAGGGTTCGCGTTTATATGTTTTGGTAACCCAATATTTCATGTTGCTGAATTATATTTAACATAATGTAAATTATAAGACACCCTTAGATAAGGTAAAAAGAAGGTAGGTTTTATCTTTTAAGCACAAGATCCTTGCCGGCTTTATAGCATTCACCTTAGTTGTCCTCAGTGAAGCTTTTGTTCATTTATTACATTATAAGTTCACCATAAGTATACGATAAGTACACTTGTATATCCATTCGATATACAAGTGTACTTATCGTGAATAAAAAGTGGCGTGTTAATACTCATATCTACTAAAAGACGCACTGAATATCCAACATTCTAACTACCTTAATATTGTACCCCAAAAAAACTAACCTATGGCTCTTCTTAGAGACAGTCTGCTATTTAACTACGTCAACGGTTAGCTTGGCGATGAAATCACAATTTACAGGCGGAATAACCAGGTGATTGTGGCAAAAAAACGCCGCAAATCGACCAAAAAGCCGACTAAAAAACAGCTTGCACAAAGGAAAATGATGCAATTGGCGGCTGCTAAAGCCAGGCAACTCATCAAAGACCCCGAATTAAAGGCCTATTATCAGTCCAAGGCAGGCCCTGGGCAGAATGCATTTAATATGGCCTTGCAGGATGCTTATCATTCTCCGGAAATTCAGCATATTAAACTGGAAGAAGCTACCGTTGTTGTAACGGCGAAAAATAAATTCAGGGTGGCTGAGGTGGAAGTACGGGTGTTGGATTCGGCTGGTGTGATCCTGGAAAAAGGGAACGCGGTTTTAGGCAGGAATGGTATTGATTGGTATTACAAAATTGCAAATTTGGCGGAAGCGGAAAGGATTGTGGCGGTGGCGGTTGATATACCGGGGAATGAGACGGTAGCGGATTTATTGTTAGCCGGGTAATTGGTGATGATTAGCCGCAATACCAGCGCCGGAAAAACAGCTGGAAAAACAACCGGAATGACAGCCGGAAAGGCTCACGGGAAAGCCAACTGAAAAGAACCGCCGGAAAGAGGGTAATACGGTTTGCGTTCAAATTTCTGCACTCAAACAAGCATTCATTCCTGACATTGTTAACGCCTTGTGACCGCTTAAATAATATCCTGCGAGAGGCGCTGAAACAAGTTTACTTTTGATGTGGAAAGTTAATTTTCACGCGAGATAGTATTTGCATAAATCACTCCTCATACGCGTGATCATTAGCGAAAGTTACTCCTCATGCATGTGCGAAAACTACTCCATTCTTAATTTAAGAATGCATCATGATGTCTGCATATAAAATCGTGTGAGCATGCAGTAAACACATGCCAGCAACCATCCCGTGCATCCAAAACCTTTAGGTATGAAAAAGATCCTGTGTATTTCCGGCAGTCTGCGCCCAACATCAACAAATACAAACATTTTAAAAGCCATCCCACACTTAGCTGAGTGGCCGGACCTTTCATTTTCTATATACGAAGGCTTGGACCAACTCCCGTATTTCAGCCCGGAACTGGATTACGAAGGCTCCACTCCCGCCGCTACTGTAGCAGATCTTCGCGCACAACTCAAAGCCGCCGATGCAGTGATCGTATGTACACCGGAATATGCTTTTGGCGTACCTGGCGTACTTAAAAACGCCCTGGACTGGATCGTTTCAAGCGGAGAATTTGTAGACAAACCAACAGCAGTAATTAGTGCATCGCCCATGGCGACCGGCGGGGATAAAGCAAATGCTTCTTTGGTGCAGACTTTGAAAGTAATGACAGCGACAATTACGGAAGACCGGATACTTATTATCCCGACCGTACGTACGAAAATCGATGCTGTTGGAAATGTTACTGATGAAGGGCTGAAAACAGCCCTGGTAAAAATTGTAGAAAGTCTGAAAACTGCATTTTTACATCCCGGAAATAATTAAAACGGATCTTCCCAATACATAATCATACACCAGAATAATGACTCAAAGTGATTCAGCAATAATCACCCTCGTACAATAATAAAAAATGATGCTTCAATGTAGAATAATCTCTCATCGAAGCATCATTTTTATATCCGGAATAACATCAACTCAGCAACCATTTAAAACCGCCATCTCAACCCCACATTCGCACCTAATCCACCAATATTAATATACGATTTCAAATCATTCGACGCCTTATTATCATCTTTATAAGTCACCTTCGCACCACTCTGACCCACCGGCGTATTAGAACTCTGATCCAGGGTAGACTGATACTCCGTATTCCGCTCTGCCGTAGACATATCACTCAGTCCGCGATGTTGCGTTGCAATCGTTTGCCCCGTCGTCGCACTCACAACATTCGTCGTCTCATCGTATGCAGTCACTTCCTTTTTCTTACTACGTACCGGAATATTCCTGTACTCCGTTTCTACGAATACATCCAGCTTTGTCGCCACCGGAAATACTATCCCGAAAGCTCCCTGGAACCCGATGGTTATATTCGGATCCACCCGCTCATCACGCGAAATCGCAGTCTTTGTGATCGCTGGTGCACCACCAATCACTACAGATCCGGTCTGATTCGCATCCGTATGGATCTTCAACTCACCCCATAACGGCACTACCAAACCTACACGTACATACGGATCCGCGCCACTAAAGCCAGGATGAATTACTACAGCCGGTGCAAAATCAATTGCATTTACGTACCCATGAGATTCGATTTTCCCCAGCACTGTACTGGAACCCGCCAGCACCGTTACTTCGCGGGTCATGAGGTTTTTCTTGCTGTGATAATAGTTGAACGCTGCCTCTACAGCAATGTAGCGATTAATATTCCAGCCAAAGGAGAGTCCTCCCCTGCTGCCTGCGCCATACGATCCCGTCAGGACCTTTTCCGAAATTGTGCTGGTGGTACCAGTGGTAGAATTGTATTGTTTCTGCTCATCATGCGGCTCATAAGGCCCCACTTTGGGAAACTCACCAGGAAAAACACTGAAGAAATACCCCCCGGCGACTTTTACATAAAACTTCGAGGGCGCTGTTATTTTCTGGTCTTGCGCGTGTAAAATGTTCGAGCTTGCTACCGTCAGAAATAACGTGATAAACAGGGTTAAGTTTTTCATCTTTGTGGAAAAATTTGGGTGAATGTTTTGGAAACTAACGTGTGGTATGAATATAAGGATTTAATCTGGAATAGGAAAAATTCATATATGGTTGCGTATCAATTTGAATTTATTTAAGCTGGCTACAGGGGTATCTGGATAATTGTGGGGAAATAGAAAAAACAATCCCGCAGCAGTCACTTACGGTAACCACTGCGGGATTCAAATAAGACGTATTAAAATCAAATCAAAAATCCTCCTAAAACGCCTCTGCCAGCGACAAATACAAGCCTGACTGCCGCTCCTCTCCCGCTCGTTTCTCACCCCACGCATAGTCAATCCTGATCGTCAGCTTACTCCCCTCATCATAGAACCACCTCACACCCATTCCATACGCCGGCTTAAAATGATCCGCGCCAAAATCATGATTATTAAACACTGCCCCCGTCGCACCAAATGCCGCCAGCGCAAACTTCGGCTGCATATGTAAAAACCAGATATTGATGGGAATCTTCGGATCTAAAAAATACCGGTACTCCGCCTGGAATGCCAGGTAATTCTGATCCCGGTACCTACCCGTATAATACGCCCGCATCATCAAATCATTCCCCATTTCCGGCAACAAATAAAACGGCAGCACACTACCCTGCAATGAACTAAACAAACCATTCACCCCCAGCGTACTCTTACGTGATATCGGCACAAAATGCTTTGCCTGTGCATCTATCTTCCACAAGGGATGCTTACTCAAAAACGAAGGCGCATACGCCACATTCAACCTCACCCATGATCCTATATGCGTATAATTCTGATTATCCCGGTTATCAAAAATCCCCGTCGCACCTATAAAAGTCACATAACCACCCTCCTTATCCGTCACTGCCATCCCGGGGTAAATACCCTTATTCTCATTCGCCTCATATGCATCGTGCTGGTACTGCAATGACAAACCCGCATAAAAATGCCCGCTCAGGCGCTTCTCCCCTTCCAGGAGCACCTTATACCGCCGGTTGCCCAGCAAGGTTCCATCTGCCTTGCGCGTCGTATCGCCCAGGCCATAAAAATAGATCGGGAAATCATGATAGCGAAGACTACTCTTAAAATGATAATTATTATGATCCGTCCAGAAATCCGTCTTCAGCTCTATCTTATACTGACTTTTGGTCGTCAGGGAAGGAATCAGGCTGATCGTGGAATTGCGCAATACCGGGTCATTCTTATCCATATAAAATGAATACAACATCGCCGCTCCAATCTCCAAACCCTTCTCAGGTGAATATCCCAATACGGGCAATGGAAAGAAACTTTTCTTATGAATGATGGTAGTATCATTATGTACTGCAGAAGTATCTTTAATGACAATGGCTTTATCATCCTGCGCACTCAGCGATCCACATAACAATAATAATATAGCCGTACCAGAGAGTAATCGTGTCTTTAATACCATCTTATTTTCTATCTGAGTGACCCAGGCTTTTCTCAGGAGCTACCTTGTCTCTAACCTGTTGTTTAACTTCTTTAATTTCAGGAAAATGACCGATCACCTTACGGTCCATCAGCACCTCATCATTCACATAAATTAAATAACTACCGCCCACGGCACTAGGTTTCAGGGTTACTCCTTCCAGCTCTTCTGCAAAGGTGGTCAATAATTCCTGTGCCATCCAGGCTGCTCTCAGGAGCCAACCGCATTTGGGGCAATATTCTATGGTTACTGTCGGTTTCATGGGGTGAAAGTTACAACGATTCCGGTAAATATACCCTGGGGCGACCTCATTTTGCATTTTAATCACATCAAAAACAGTCCTCTGTGGTTCCTGATGGCCTCACAAAAGGCGGAAATAATGGCCGGCAAAAAATGAAATTGGGCCACTACCTACTTTGCATCTATTTTTTTTATAATTTTAGGACTGCATTCGGGTTACCCTAATAATTATTTGTGCCGACAATGAAAACTTACTGGCGGAGAAGGAGATCTGCCCTATACACCATAATATTATTAATGCTGGCATTGTTTTTTGCGAAGCCGGTGGCATGCCTTGCGCAGTCACAAGTGACTGATAGCCTGACAAAAGTGTTGGCCACCCATCCCACAAAAGACACCGTTCGTGTCAACATTCTCAATCAATTAAGCCGTTTTCTCTTTACCCAGGTTCCTTCCCTGACAGAGACTTACGCAAAAGAAGCGTTCCATATCAGCGATAGCCTGTACTATCTGCCTGGTAAGATGTGGGCTATCCGCAACCTTGCCCTGGCCGAGAATGCCAAAGGCAATCTCGAAAAACAGGCGGACCTGACCCTGGAAGCCCTGAAACTGGCCGAACAACTAAAAGATCTGAAAGCCACGGGCGTCCTGAACGCTGACCTGGGCAATATTTTTATTGAACAACAGCAACCCCGCCAAGGGCTGATCTATCAGAAAAAAGCCCTGGCTATCAAGCAAAGAGGAAATGATCAGGCCGAAATCGGGAAAACCCTGAACGGCATAGGCACCAGTTATATGGTACTGAAAGAATGGGATTCTGCCCTCCATTTCCTGTATGCTTCCGAAAAGATCAAGCTGGCCCTTCATGATCATCGCGGACTGGCATACGCCTACGAAAACATTGGTACCGTTCTTTCCGTAAAAGGGAATTACCGGGAGGCCCTGCGTTATCATTCCATGTCTTCGCAGTATTACAGGGAGTCTGACAATGTGCAGGGGGTGGTGAAGTCCTACCTGAACCTCGCGCAAACGCATACACTGCTAAAAGAACTAACTGCTGCGGAAGAAGACCTGCAAAACGCGAACCGCCTGAATAAAAACATGCAGAATGCCCGGAATGAAATGATCTATTACAAGTACCGGGCTATGCTGGATTCTGCCAGGGGAAACTATGCGCAGGCACTGGAGAATTATAAAGAATTTCATGCCCTGAGCGATGAAGTGTTCAGTGCGGAGAAAACTAAATTCATTGCGAATTCCAAAGAAAAATATGAGTCTGAAAAGAAGCAGCATGAAAATGAATTATTAAAAAAAGAACAGGCCCTTCATTTATCTACCATCCGCCAACAAAAGATCTACGTGATCCTTTTCGTTGCTTTGTTTATGGCATTGGCTACGATTACTGTACTGCTGTACCGGGTGTTTAAACGACAAAAGGAACTGTATGGCCAGTTGAATAACCGGAACCGGCGCGTGCAACAGCAGAACCAGATCATCCTGGATCAGAATGCGGCCCTGGAAAGCGGTAACCAGGTGAAGGATAAGATCTTTTCCGTGATATCGCATGACCTGCGG
This sequence comes from Chitinophaga sancti, assembly GCF_034424315.1. Taxonomy (GTDB): domain Bacteria; phylum Bacteroidota; class Bacteroidia; order Chitinophagales; family Chitinophagaceae; genus Chitinophaga; species Chitinophaga sancti. The sequence goes on along the minus strand of NZ_CP139972.1, from coordinate 862,558 downwards.
GCACCACTGGGAATTTTAGAAGGTATGTTGTTTTTGCTGAGGGATGAAAAAATGTCGCAGGAGCAATTCAATATGTTCGTGGAAGAACTGTGGCGGGATGTGAAAAATACCTCTGCCATGATGGATAATTTGTTGCAGTGGGCGAATACCCAGATGAAAGGGATCCGGGTGATGGCCGATGACTTTAATATCACGGCCCTGCTGGATAGCGAATTTGAGTTGTTGCAGACCCTGGCAAAACAAAAGAATATCCGCTTGAATCATCATCTGCCCTCTGTGATACATGTATATGCAGATAAGGATATGATCAGGATGGTAGTGAGGAACCTGGTGAGTAATGCTATTAAGTTTACGCCGAAGAATGGGCGTATTACGGTTGATTATAAATTGATGGCTGATAAAGTGGAAATGATAGTGAAGGATAATGGAATTGGGATTGCTGCGGAAGATCAGTCGAAAGTGTTTTCGAATATTTATTATTCTACAACGGGTACACAGAATGAGAAAGGGTGTGGACTGGGATTACCATTGTCGAAGGATTTTATTCAGCGGAATAACGGGCAGATCTGGTTTCATAGTAATAAGGAAAAAGGAACCAGTTTTCATTTTACTTTGCCATTGTCAGAGGAGGAGGAAGCGGGCACGCATGGGATGACGATTATTTTGCAAAAGACAAGGGATTATTCGAGATAATATAAGGGGGATTACATTTTTAAAAATGAGGTTTGGTCAGTTTAAAATCGAGATTCAAGTAATTTTAAATTGAGATTCGGTCAGTTTAAAACTGAGATTCAAGCAACTTATACATGAAACTCGGTCGTTTTAAAACCTGAAACCCGCTCATTGCCAAAAATGTAATCCCTTTATAAAAGCATTACTGGCCAGGGGCCAGCATCAATAATTTACAGGTTACCTGCATTAAAAGTATCTCCCTGCTTAATATCCCCTGTCTCAAATCCTTTCTTAAACCATCTCATGCGCTGTGCAGAGGTACCATGCGTAAACGCATCCGGCACGACCCTGCCATTCGCAGCTTCCTGCAATTTATCATCACCTACTGCGCTTGCTGCATTCAGGGCTTCTTCAATATCTCCCGGGTCAAGAATACTATCCATTCGCTGTGCATGGTGTGCCCATACGCCGGCGAGGAAATCTGCCTGCAGTTCTAATTGTACAGAAAGTTTATTGTATTCCTTTTCGCTCAGCTGTGAGCGCATGGCCTGCACTTTCCTGCTGATGCCCAGGAGGTTCTGGATATGATGGCCTACTTCGTGTGCAATCACATATGCTTTGGAAAAATCACCTACTACTTTGAAGCGTGTTTCCATTTCGTTAAAGAAAGACAGGTCCAGGTAAACACGGTCATCGGCAGGGCAATAGAAGGGCCCCATCGCTGCCTGCGCAGTACCACAACCAGACTGATCGACATCGCTGAATAAAACCATTTTAGGCGCCTGGTATTCCTTGTGCATTTCTTTGAACAATTCTGTCCATACATCTTCGGTATTAGCAAGGACGGTGGATGCAAAGCGGGACTCCTCGTCACTGGCATTGGTGACAGTCTGGGAGGATTCCTGCGCGGTGTTAGTGCCGGTGCTTTGTGATACCTTGCTGAGTAACTGGGTGGGGCTTTGTTTGGTAATGAGTGCCAGTACGACGATGATGATGACGCCTCCGATACCGAGGTTGCGAATACCGCCTCCTCCTCCACCACCGCTGCCGCGACGATCTTCTACGTTATCGCTGAGTCGTCTGTTTTGCCAACGCATATAGATTGTTTTTGATTAATTAGGATCGAATGTACAAAATGAGTGTGAAAAAAACGTACCAGAATGAGTGGGGGGCTAATGAGGCGCGCTCAAAGGCGTAGAGGTGAAGGGATTTTTTGGGAGAAATGCGAAATTGTGAACCTGGAAAATGAATGGTGGATTGGGTAATTTGGAAAAGATCTGGTGATACGATTTTGTGGTTCGTGAATTGGGTAATTTGGAAAGGATCCGGTGATACCGTTTGTGATTCGCGGATTTGCGTAATCTGGAAAAGATCCGGTGATACGATTTGTGATTCGCGGATTGCGTAATTTGGAATGGATCCAGTGATACCGTTTGTGATTCGCGGATTGCGTAATTTGGAATGGATCCAGTGATACCGTTTGTGATTCGCGGATTTGCGTAATCTGGAAAAGATCCGGTGATAAGATTTGTGAGCTGTGGATTGTGTAACTTGGAAAAGATCCAGTGATACCGTTTGTGGTTCGCGGATTTGCATAATTTGGAAAAGATCCAACAATTCGATCTGTGATTTGTGTAATTTAGAAGACAGTTTGGAGTAATTATTGACCTAAAAAAGATATTTCCAGGAGTAATTTGAAGTATGTCTAATCCAGCCATTTCCTACGCGCACATTACAAGAGTAACCGATACACTTGCTACAGCTACTCAGGATGCCCTGGCTGCTGAGGAACCTCTTGAAATAAGATTGGTTCACAACAATCAGCAGGAAAGCATCACCGTCACCATGCGATCGCCCGGACAGGATGCAGAATTGGCAGCGGGATTTTTGTTCACAGAGGGAATCATTACCCGCTATGACGCCATTCAATCCATCGTTTATAATGATAATATAGCAACTGTCACTCTTCAGGCAGGTATACGCCCGTCTTTGCAGGCGGCCCAGCGAAATTTCCTGGCTAATTCCAGTTGCGGGGTATGTGGCAAAACAGAACTGGACGCCATCTACGCACCAGTGAATAAAAATACAAGTGATATAAAAATTCCTGCAGGTATTCTGCATGATCTGCCAGCAAAGTTACGCATGCAGCAGGCTGTTTTTGATAATACAGGCGGTTTGCATGCTGCGGCTTTATTTAATACCGGGGGGAAATTGTTTCACCTGAGAGAGGATATTGGCAGACATAATGCGGTGGATAAATTGATTGGTGCTGCCTGGCAGCAAGGGCTATCATTTGGTGAATTTGGATTATTATTGAGTGGCCGCGCAGGTTTTGAATTGATTCAAAAAGCTGCGGTGGCAGGGATTCCCCTGATTGCTGCGGTGGGAGCGCCAAGTAGTATGGCGGTGAAGGTGGCGAAGGAATGGGATATTGCTTTGATTGGATTTTTGCGGGAAGGGAGATTCAATATTTACCATGGAGAAGAGCGGATTGAATTGTAAAAAGGGATTATCATGAAGAAGAGAGATCAAGTATAAAGAGTGATTATTATGAAGAACAAAGAGATCAAGTGTAAAGAGTGGTTACCATGAAGAAGAAAGAGATCAAGTGTAAAGAATAATTATCATGAAAGAGAGAGATCAAGTGTAAAGAATAATTATCATGAAAGAGAGAGATCAAGTGTAAAGAGTAATTATCATGAAGGAGAAAGAGATCAAGTGTAAAGAGTAATTATCATGAAGAAGAGAGAGATCAAGTGCAAAGAGTAATTATCATAAAGAAGAAAGGATTGAATTTTTAAGATTAAAATTTTCAGATGGTGTCCTGACACCATCCATCAAGCACAAGAAAACATCGCGCAATGAAACAACCCAACGCAGAAAATCCAGCAACACTCACAGGACACTTCCGCCTTGGCAAACCCAAAACTGCCGCTGCCGGCCTCCCGGGGGTATTCCACGCCGCACAGCACATTCTCGCGGAAATGGATGCCATCAGAGGCCTCAAAGCCCTCAATAAACTGAACCAAAAAAACGGTTTTGACTGCCCCGGCTGCGCATGGCCAGACCCCGACGATGAACGTTCCGGCATTGCCGAATACTGCGAAAACGGCGCAAAAGCAGTCGCCGAAGAAGCCACCACCAAACGCCTCGACGCCACCTTCTTTGCGCAAAACAGCGTGGCTGACCTGGCCGGGCTTACCGACTACGAAATCGGCAAAAAAGGCCGGGTGGCACAACCCATGTACCTTGCCGAAGGCGCCACCCACTATAGCCCCATTACCTGGGCCAAAGCCTTCGAAAAAATCGGTGCCCACCTCAATGCCCTCTCCTCTCCCAATGAGGCCATCTTTTACACCTCCGGCCGTACCAGCAATGAAGCGGCTTTCCTATACCAGTTATTCGTCCGAGAATTCGGCACGAACAACCTGCCCGATTGCTCCAACATGTGCCACGAATCCAGCGGCGTCGCCCTGAGTGAATCTGTCGGCATCGGCAAAGGCTCCGTCACTCTCGATGATCTTTACGAAGCAGACGTGATCTTCATCCTCGGGCAAAATCCGGGTACCAATCACCCCCGCATGCTCACCGCCCTGCAAAAAGCAAAGGCCAAAGGCGTGACCATCATCTCCGCCAATCCTTTGAAGGAAACCGGGCTCCTGAACTTCATGAACCCCCAAACCGTAAAAGGTATGCTGCATGTGGGCAGCCATCTCACAGACCTCTACCTCCAGGTAAAAATAAATGGAGATATGGCCCTGATCAAAGCCATCAATCTCCTACTCCTGCAAGCAGAAGAAAAAGCCCCTGGCACTGTATTCGACCCGGCATTTATCCAAAACAACACCAGCGGGTATGAGGCCTACATCCGTCATTTACAGGAACAGAACTTAGATCAGTTAGTCAGCGACTGCGGTGTGCCCCTCGAACAGATCCAGGCTGCTGTGCAGGCTTTGGTACATAAAAAGAAGATCATTGCCTGCTGGGCCATGGGCCTTACCCAGCACAAAAATGCCGTTGATACCATCCGGGAGATCGTGAACCTCCTCCTGCTGAAAGGCAGTATTGGCAAACCCGGTGCCGGCACCTGCCCCGTTCGCGGACATAGCAATGTACAGGGTGATCGTACAGTCGGTATTTTTGAAAGACCGTCCAAAGCTTTGCTGGACAAAATCCAGGAAGTCTATGGTTTCAACCCTCCCCGGGAATACGGCTGGGATGTGGTATCCGCTATCCGCGCTATGCGGGATGGGGAGGGCAAGGTGTTCTTTGCCATGGGCGGCAATTTCCTTTCTGCCACCCCGGATACGGTACTGACGGCCAATGCATTGCGCAATTGTAAGCTGACAGTGCATGTCTCTACTAAACTGAACAGAAGTCACCTGGTGCATGGCCGGGAAGCCCTGATTTTACCGACGCTCGGCCGTAGTGATCAGGACATTGTAAACGGGGAACGCCAGTTCGTGACCTGCGAAAATTCTATGGGCGTGGTGCAGATGTCAAAAGGGAACCTGCCACCGGTTTCTGAGCAATTGCTAAGTGAACCATTGATCGTGTGCCAGCTGGCAAAAGCGACTTTAAAAGATCGGACCGTGGTGGACTGGGATAAATACGAAAAGCACTATGATTATATTCGTGATGACCTGGAAAGGGTGATCCCGGGATTTGATAATTACAACCAGCGGGTACGGCATCCGGGTGGGTTTTATTTACCCAATGGTGCCCGCGAGGGGAAGTATAATACAAAGACCAGCAAGGCGAACTTCAATGTAGCCCCTGTTACCAGGTTTGAACTGGCAGACGATGAACTCATGATGATGACGATTCGTAGTCATGACCAGTTCAATACGACCATTTATGGGCTGGATGACCGGTATAGGGGAATTTACCAGGAGCGGCGGGTAATATTGATGAACGAAGCAGATGCGGCGAAGCAAGGGCTGAAAGGTGGAGATTTGGTAGACTTGTACAATGAGTTTGGTGGCGTTGAGCGGGTGGTGAGGAATTTCCTGGTGGTGATTTATGATATTCCGGAGAGATGCACGGCGACTTATTTCCCGGAAGCAAATGCACTGGTGCCCCTGGATAGTGTGGCCGATAAGAGTAATACGCCGACTTCGAAGCTGGTGATTATTAAAATTAAGTACGCAGAAGCGAGATCCCTGGGATAAAACAGGTAAAACAGTTCTCCTGTTTCTTCAAACGGAGCCTGCAATGATCGGGTAAAAAGAAATTGTCAAACATCCCGATAACGTTAAAGAAAAGAACACAAGCCTTTATTGGGCAGGTCGTAGGTTTGCTAGCCTATTCTTGAGTGAGAGTTTTCTGTTAGAGGGTTTGTGTGAAAGTTTAGGTAATTTGAGAGAACCAAGATAGTTTTCCGCATTGTCTTTTTTTGTATTTTAGCTTTTCCAGGAAGTAGGCAAACCTCAATGTATCTAAATAAAGTTCACGAATGAATAATAACATAAGTAATATCCAAATACAATTTAATTATTTGGATGTGGAAAATTGTTTTAAAAATTTCTATGTTGTTCCCGATTATCAAAGAGAATACGTTTGGACTGAAGTGCAAATCAATCAACTTTTAGATGATATTTACGAAGAATTTGATTTTAATCCTAATAAGGAATATTTCATAGGAAGTACTGTCGTTTTTAAAAATATTGACGGATTTTATGAATTGATCGACGGACAACAAAGAACAACCTCTATTTTCCTAATAATTTGTGCTTTTAAGAAACTTTACAAAGAACGAGAAATTGACACCGACACGATAGAAAGAATGATTAAAGATAAAACGGTCAATTCATTAGGAGATAGTGTTGACTGTTATAAACTCGAATTACAATATAAGGATAGTTCAAACATTCTTTCAAAAATTGCAAATAATTCAGAACGGCCTGAAAACCTAATCGGTTCTGCCGAAAGGCTTTATAATGCATATGAAAATGTAATCTCATTTCTTAAAAATAGATTTAAGGAAGATGAAGACCCTATAAAACTTAAGAAGTTTTTTGTTTACATTTTCAGAAGGCTAAAGTTCATCCAAATTGAAACGCCGGAAATAAATGATGCCCTAAAAATATTTGAAACAATCAATGAAAGAGGAGTTGGTTTAAACCCTATGGATCTCCTGAAAAACCTCTTATTCAGACAAGTTGATAGAAATAATTTTAACGAATTAAAGGAAAAATGGAAAACGCTCATTAAACTACTGGAAAAGGAGAACGAAAAGCCTTTGCGCTTCCTTCGCTATTTCATAATATCCAATTATAAAGTAAATAATCAACGTGGGGAAGAAATTATCCGAGAAGAAGAAATCTATAAATGGTTTATTAGGCCCGAAAATGTCGCTCAATGCAACTATGAAAAAGAGCCTTTTGAGTTTGTCGAACTTCTTTTAGAAAATGCAACCTGTTATATAAGGTTCTTTAAAGGACAAAACAAAGATGGGAGCAAAAATGTCTATTTAGACAATATTTCCAAACTTGGAGGGGGAGCATTTAAACAACATCTGATTTTACTCTTGGCTGGCAGAAATCTCTCACAAGATTTATTTAATCATTTTGCCAAGCAGATAGAAACCTTAGTTTTTTACTATTTCATAACAAAAGAGCCTACAAAAGAGTTTGAAAGGAATTTTTCAAAATGGGCTAAAATTGTTTTAAGAATAAAAAACAGAACTGAACTGAATGATTTCGTCAAAGAAAATATTCAACCTGTAATTATATCAAAGGAAAATGAATACAGATTATACTTTATGGAAGCCCGTCAAAACAACTTACAACAATACAGAATTAAATACATTTTAGCCAAAATCGCGCAATATTTAGACCAAGAAAGAAGAGGTTCATATGAGCCACAAGTTTTAGATAATTATATTACAAAAGGAGTTGAGATTGAACATATTTTACCTTTGAACCCCACAGAAAGCCTTCGTAATGAAATTGGTGAAGATTACAATGATTTGAAGGTGAGATTGGGTAATTTAACATTACTTGAAAAAACGATGAATATTGTTGTTGGCAATGACTTTTTTTCAAAAAAAATTATTGAATATTCAAAGTCCCCGTTTTATATTTCAAAATCAATAGCAGGATTAGATGTAATTGGTATAAATTCATCAGTTACGAGGTTAAATCAAAAACTTAAATCCTACAAATTTTGGAACAAAGAAACCATAATTGACAGACAGAATTTGTTATTCGAACTATCAAAAGACATTTGGCAAATAGAGATATAGAACTTGCTTTAAGACATCAGTATTCTCCGGTAGTGCATTGGCATTGCTTTTTCAGCCCATATTAAAAATTGCATTAGGCAGGGAATTGTGGAATATTGTGGCCGTGATCGTAGCGGTCGGGTTAATGCTAAGTTTAAAATGAAGAAATAAATAACATTATAATTTATATAATCACCTGAAATTCAAAAAATTCGGCATCTTCAGCGTAAAGATATCAAACCTGAAATCCACGGTAGTGGTAATCTCAAAATAGATCCGGTTCTCCGGATACGGCGCATTCGGAAAATAATTCGCATCTATCAGCAGGGTATTGATCGGCAGGTTTTCATTCTTAATCCTGCAACCCAGGCCCACCCCTCCATAGATCGGGTTCTTAAACAAATTATTACTCTCGAGGGTGATCTGCGAAGCCTGCAGGGTGGCATACCAGTTAAACTTAAAACCCAGCACCCGCCACGGACTATAAAAAACCGTTTCCGACCGGATATTCATTCGCTGAAAACCTGCCAGCGGCACATTCTTATACCCATAGATCCCATGCTCCATATTTATCTGCAGGGGTTTATAAAAATACGGATTCAGGTTGCCCAGATAATCAAAATAAGTGAACTCCCTCAGTTTCCCTCCTGCGAACTTAAAGGACCGGCTATAATATTCCACCTTTGCATGGATCACCGCATCTTCCGACCTGCCATTCTGGAAAAACGTACTGACTCCTATTTGTGCATTAAAGATCCCTTTCAGTTTCGTAGCCCAGAACTTCTGCGCCTCAAACCCTGCATAACCACGTGTCCGCCCTTTCCAGGTTTCCCAACCGCCGGTAAGACTGGCAGTATAGCCCAGGGGAATATCCTCCGTTCGGCCAAAACCAAAGAAATTGGTGGCTTTAAAGAACTCATTCCGGAAAGCAATGGCCTGTGCCAGGTAGTACCGGTGATTATTATACACCGGGTCCAGCTTATAGATACTCTGCCAGGGCCGCCTGATAAAGATCTGGTTGGAATGGCCCAGCAACAGGGCCAGGTTAGGCCGCTGGTTGTTTAAGTTACGTTTATCTTGTTTGATCAGATTGTAACCACCCCAAATCTCCAGCAACTCATACCTGTAATCCCGGTATACGGTATCAGGCCGCTCCTGGGCATTGATGCTGAAACTATTCCGGTAGGCAAGCCCTCCGGCCCAATCGGCCGAAGAATTATACAGAGGTCTGTTGATATTCACGTAATACGAACCTTCAAACACGCCCGTGTCCAGGGGATAGTAATTGTTCAGCGTTGTATAACCCAGGGATACATCCGCGAATGTACCAAGGGCATTGTACTTGGTATATTTCACTTCCGAGCCCCAGGGGGGATTATAGCTGTTTTTCCAATAAGCGCCTACGCGTAGTTCCTGTCCTGCGCCAAAGAGGTTGTTATTATAGATCGTAGTTCTCACTGCCGAGGTGCTGGCTTCCCCGATATCGAAACCGTATTCGTACACGTCTTTGGTTACCACCAGCAGATCCAGTGAATCCGGGGAAGCACCGGCATTAATAATGTATAAGCGGGCATCCTGCATGTAGGGCCGGCTACGCAGGTAACGCTCATTGTCCGACATCTCATAGGGGTTCAGGGTATCGCCCGACTTAAAGAACAGGGCCTGGCGGATCACCCATTCTTCTGTATTATAGTGAAGGCGGTTGGCCAGTTGAATGAGTTTCATGGTGGTCGTAAACGAGGTATCCCGTATGTTCTGCGGACCGAATACGTTTACTTTCCTGTAATAGATATCCCTGATCACCCTTCCTTTATAAGGGATGAAATACTTTTCACTCTTAATTATACTGCTATCTGTCGCCGGGGGTTCCGGTACATTTTGCTTGGTGATACTACGGATCAGGGAATCGCGGTATTCTTTGCGGCGCAGGGAATCCCTGTACTCGCCTACCCGGTGAAACCAGCTCCTGGAAGGTGATTTGGGTCTGAATAAAGGAACGGAGATGGTATCTGCAATGGGCTTGTACAGCTTTGCGGAAATGGTATCCGGGCCTTTATATTTATGCCGGCGCACGGGCACTGTATCTGAATATCTATTGCCTAAGGGCTTGGGTTTGAAGAGGTAAGCGGGAACAGTATCCCGCAAAGTAGGCTTAACCGTGATGGTGCTACCAGATGCATGCCGCGGGCATAGCAGCATAGTCAGGCAATAGCAAACCAAAAAGTATAACAATATATTGAAACGATTTCCCACTCGTATTTAAGGTTCTATGCACTTATTAGCAAAGAGCATACAACAGTTGTAGTCTTATGATTGTAATCTAAAGAAAAAACACGAACCTGCATGCGCGAAAAAATCGCTTATGCCATAGACATAAGCGATTTGATCCCCAAAAGGACAATTCGAATGGCAAAGGGCTGAAAAATTAACCGGGATTTAAGAACTTGTTCCAAAAAACGGTTACCTATTCACCACGACTGTTTCCCATCCATTATAATCCGCATTAATGGCCTGTGCGAGCTCAAACAGCATGAGCACAACGGCATTAATACTGGCTTCATCTGTTCGATCATGCCGGGATACATGCAGGCTGTAAGGCCGTTCCGCATTTCCACTTAAACTCCGCTGCTGCACCACAAATCCTTCTTTACTGATCTTTTGCCAGTAAAGCTCCCTGTGTTCCTCAGTTGCGAAATAAATCCAGTGATCAATGTGTCTGGCTTTTTCCTCAATATCCCCATGTTGTTTCAGGGTGCGTAGCACCTTCCTGTTCTGTATCCGCTGAATCTCTACCTTATCTGGTAGCAGGAAATCGAAATACAATTCCCATGTCCGATCATCCTTTAATCCGAAATCATATTGATATTCCGGGAAGGCAATCATCACATCGGCGATGTGTTTATCATATAAAGTTGTGTCACCGGTATAAAAGTAAAAATCTCTTACACCATTGGAAATCGTCCGGCCCACAAAGTGTGCGTTCAGATGTGTTTCCAATCCTTTGACCAGGCTGTCCTCAATTTCACCCAACACTTGAAACTCATCTCCCTGCGGGAATCCATCGGCCCGGGGAGTATTCAAATATACAGACACATAAATAGCATGCGGTTTACTGTTCAGCGGTGCGAATCGCCGTAGGTCGAGGTCTAGCCCTATAATGGCCGGGTGGTCATCTATGTGACAAGTGTATAAATCCCAATCTGGCTGGTAGGCGTTAGACATAAAATTTGCTATCTGAAAATATAACGGTCCGGCTGTAAAGATACATCAATCATGTTCGCCATTCATCCATTATCGCAGGAAACTTTTTATAAATCGTTTATTTTTAGCTCCTGTTACAGGCTAACATTAGAAAAGTTTTTTGGATCATGCACAAATTTGTCTCCTTATGTTTGGGAATGACGCTGTCATTTCTGACTTTTTCTTATGCTCAACAAACCAACCCAAAATCCCCTGAACAAGGGTCAATTCAGGGAAAATTAATTGATGAGCAAACCAATGCTCCCATAGAGTATGCCTCAGTGGCTATCATTCGTGCTGTGGATTCCAGCGTAGTCACCGGTATGCTGTCGAAACCAAATGGTGATTTCAGTTTTCCGCAGATTGCATTGGGAAAGTATTTCGTAAAAGTAAATTTCATTGGCTTCACTACCGTTTATAAAGCAATTGTACTTTCTTCAAAAAATAACATTATAGATGTTGGTAATATCAAGCTCGGCACAAATGCGAAAGTATTAGCCGCTGTTGAGGTCGTAGGCGAAAAGCCTGCTTATACCATGGCTATTGATAAGCGCGTGTTCAATGTGGATAAAAACATTTCAAGCGTAGGTGGTACTGCTACCGATGTATTGAAACAGGTGCCTGCTGTTAGTGTAGACATTGACGGTAATGTGACTGTTCGTAATGGAGCACCTACCATTTTCGTGGATGGCCGTCCTACGACCCTGACCATGGATCAGATTCCTGCAGATGCGATTGCAAATATTGAAGTGATCACTAACCCATCTGCAAAATATGATGCGGAAGGTGTGAGTGGTATATTAAATATTGTATTGAAGAAAAACAGGAAAGCGGGGATCAACGGGCAGGTGAATGCCGGTGCGTCTACTTTGGGTGGTGCAAATGGCGGTTTCGACTTCAGCATCCGCCGTGAGAAGTACAATCTCTCCCTGAGTTATAATATCCGTAGCCGCAAAGGTTCTGCGAAGGAACACCTGTTCCGCAAAAACATCGGCACGGATACAACCACCTACCTGGATCAGTATGAGCAAGGTGAGCAGAGCCGTCGTTTTCAATATGGCAGGATCGGGTTCGATTGGTTTATGGACAACCGCAATACCTTCACGATTGCCGGTAGCATCAATGCGGGAGATTTCAGAGATGATAATAACCTGACGCTGTACAACCTGAATACTGGGAAAGAGCAGGTGCGGTATGGTTCAGGTATGGATAATTCCAATCACAATTTCCGTAATTATGCGGGTCAGCTGGGCTACAAGCACACCTTTGCAAAACAGGGGCATGAGCTGACGGCTGATTTCAATTACAACTACGCCACGAGTGATGATGGGAGTGATTATTCTTTGCAGTATTATACTTTGGGGCATGTTGCAATCGATACCCCAACGGCACCGGCTAAGCGCTATTCATATGGCGGTGGCAATACTACTTACATGACCGGACAGATTGATTATGTAAATCCACTGTCTGAGACGTCAAAGGTAGAAGCAGGTTTGCGTAGCACCAGCCGCATCTTTAATAATACGCAGACGACCATGGGCCTCAACAATGCCAGCGGAGATTATGTATTGGATAGTTCCCTTTCTAATAATTATCATTATCGTGAAACGATCAATGCGGGGTATATCAGTTACTCAGGCCAGTTAGGTAATTTTGGTTACATGGGTGGTATGAGGGGTGAGCAGTCCTTTTACAGCGGAGATATGACGAGTACGGCCAAAAGTAACTATAAAATCAGCTACCCTATTAGTTTGTTTCCCAGTGTATTCCTGTCTCAAAAGTTCAAGGGGGATCATGAACTGCAGCTGAATTACACGCGTCGTGTGCGTCGTCCCTGGTTCCGCGACCTGTTGCCGAATCTGAATTATACAGCGCAGAGTGCAAGTCGTGGTAACCCGACATTGAAGCCGGAGTTTACCAATTCATTTGAGTTTAGTTACCTGAAAGATTTCAACAGAAAGCACAATGTGATGGTGTCAATGTATTACAGGAATACGCAGAATGCGATCACTGATTATTCAACAGACACGACGATTATGGTGAATGGTACAGCGCAGAAAGTGGTGCTGTCTTACCCGGTGAATGCGGATACGCGTAATTCATACGGAGCGGAGATTACGGTGCGGAATCAGCTGACCACTAACTGGGATGTGACCACGAATATGAATATGGCGCAAACGAAGATCAATGCTTCTAACCTGGCGAATCAACTGACGAATTCAGGGTTTATATTCTTTGGAAAGATCAATACGAATTACAAATTGCCGTATAGAACGACCTTGCAGGTGACGGGTATTTATGAGTCTAAGCAGATTATGGCGCAGGGAGAGAGAGCGGGGAAATATACGGTGGATGCGGCAGTGAGGAAGGAGTTGTTGAAGGATAGATCGCTGGTGGTGTCAATGGGTGTGAATGATATTTTCAATACGGACAGGAGTTTGTCTTATACGCATACGGAGTTTTCAGACCAGGAGTATTATAGGAAGAGAGCGACGAGGGAAGCAAGGATTAATGTGAGCTGGCGGTTTGGGAAGATAGATGCGGGGAAGAAGAAGGAAGGGAAGAAAGGGGGTGAAGAGCAGGGAGGCAATGGGGATTTCTAGGATTGGGAAGAGGTGAGGGATGTAGGGTAAGTGGGGGTTTCTAGTTTGGGAAGAGGTGGAGATGTAGGGTAAGTGGGGATTAAGGATGGTCTGTTTAGAGATACCAGGGAGTTTAATAAGAATTCTTTAAAGTCAGGTAAGACACCTGGAAAATAATAGTTTCTGATTGCTGACAGGCAAGCGTCGGTGATCAATTTGTTTGTAGTTGGCGGCGCCTCCGGATTATTGGAGGCGCTGCTTCTTTTATTGAAAATGGGTTTCATTACCATTGGTGAATTCCCTCTTTCATGAATGTTTTTATTGAAAATGGGGTCCATTCCCATTGGTGAATTCCCTCCTTCATGAATGTTTTTATTGAAAGGCGCTACTTTTTTATTGAAAATGGGGGTTGGGGCTCTTATTGGACTTACTCTTTTGGAGAATTCTTTATTTGACTATCTTGTGCTATTCAAATCGCGCAACATGATAGAAACTATTAGTAACACAGTGACACTGCGTTTCCTCGCAGAGCCATCGGATGTTAATTTCGGAGGAAAGGTTCACGGTGGAGCCGTAATGAAATGGATTGACCAGGCAGGATATGCATGTGCGGCAAACTGGAGCGGGCAATGTTGTGTAACAGTATATGTTGGGGGCATCCGTTTTATCCGCCCTATCCAGATTGGAGATATGGTAGAGATCAATGCAACGGTAATTTATACCGGGAATACCAGCATGCATATTGCCATCAATGTATCGGCGGGCAATCCCAGGCAACGGGATCGGGTGAAGACCACGCACTGTGTAATGGTGTTTGCCGCGGTGGATGATCATGGAAAGACAGTGCCGGTACCGAAGTGGCATCCGGAAACGCCGGCGGCGCTGGAGATGGAGGCCTATGCGAAGAAGCTGATGGCATTGAGGATGAATATTGAGGAGGAGATGAAACCGTATTTGTAAGAGGGAGGTCGGATTTGTAAGTGGAAGTCCGGATTTGTAACGGAGCGAAAGACTTCATTAATAATAATGTAAAAAGCCGGCACTACACATGCCGGCTTTTTATATTAATGCGTGAACTGCATTTCACTTAAACTTTTATACAATCCTCCATCTACCGTCAATAATTCCTGGTGCGTACCCTGCTCCACGATACGGCCTTTATCCAATACAATTATCTTATCGGCCTGGCGCACGGTACTTAACCTGTGGGCGATTACAATAGAGGTCCGTCCTTCCATCAGTTTCTCCAGCGCATCCTGCACCAGTTTTTCTGATTCTGAATCCAGTGCACTGGTGGCTTCGTCCAGGATCAGGATCCTTGGATCTTTCAGTACGGCACGGGCTATTGCAATACGTTGCCGCTGACCACCGGATAATTGGATTCCTCTCTCTCCTACTACTGTATCCAGTCCTTCGGGGAATCGTTGTATAAACTCCCAGGCATTTGCCTTTTTAGCTGCCGCAATAATTTCGTCGGTCGTCGCGGCGGGTTTACCATAGGCAATGTTTTCCCGGATCGTACCGCCAAAGAGGAAAACGTCTTGTGGTACGATGGCCATCTGGCTTCTCAGGGCTGACAATGGAAAGTCTGCCGCATCCCGGCCATTGAAAGAGATGCTGCCGCCGGCGGGATCGTACAATCTTAATAATAAGGAGACGATGGTGCTCTTCCCTGCCCCACTTGGGCCTACCAATGCTACCTGCTGATCGGCTTCGATATCGAAGCTGATATCCTGGAGTACATTCAGGTCTTCCCGGGATGGATAGCTGAAAGCAAGGTGGTTGAAGGAGATTTCGCCACTCAGGTGGTCTTCCGGAGAAACGAGGGCGCTATCTGTGATGAGTTCTGCGGGTTCATCGAGAATTTCCAGCAGGTGTTCGGTGGCACCAAGGGTCTTTTGAATCGTAGCATATACTTCTGCGAGACCTGCCACGGAGGCACCGATAAATGTAGAATACAATACGAATGATATCAGCAGGCCGGGTTGTAATTCCCCCATGGCAATTAAAACTGCTCCTCTCCAGATCACTGCGACGATCGCTCCAAATACGCCCAGGATCATGAAGGCCGCAAAGGCACCACGGTAGGTACCGGTCTTGATACCGGTTTTTGCGACTTCGGAGGTTTTATGCTGGTATCTCCGCATTTCAAAAAATTCGTTGGCGAATGCTTTAACATTCAGAATGCCTTGCAGGGTTTCTTCCACAATGGTGTTCGCTTCGGCCACCTGGCTTTGGGCCTGCCTGGAATATTTCCGTACTACGCGACCGAACAACCAGGCGAGGATCACGATCACCGGCAGGGTGCCTAACATCATGACGGTTAGTTGTGGGGAGGTATGGATCAATAAGGCGACCCCTCCTACAATAATAATCACCTGGCGGATGAATTCTGCCAGGGTAGTTGTGAAGGTCTCCTGCAGCAGGGAGATGTCTGAGGAGATGCGGCTCCCCAGTTCGCCCACCCGGCGGTTCAGGAAGAAGCTCATGGGCAGGCGGATCAGGTGATTGTAAACCTGCTGGCGCAGAGAGGCCAGTGTGCGTTCGGTAACGCGTACAAAGATGTTGATCCTGAAATAGCCTAAGATGCCCTGGATTAATAGTAAGCCGACGAGCAGCAGTCCGATGTGGTTAATGTCGGTAATACTTTTCGTGTGGGCGCCGCCTTTGTCAACTAAGTCGCCCAACAAGCGCGGAAATGCGAGGTTCGATAAGCTGGTGATGAATAATAATAGCATGCCTACGCTGAACATGGGCCAGTAGGGCCGGATGTATTTGTATAAGCGGAAGGTCTTTTTAAAAGAGGCTTTAGTGGCTTTTGATGCGGGTGTTCCTGTTGGTTCCGTTGTAGCAGTTGATGCTGTTGATGCTGTTGATATGGATGCAGATGCATTGGATGCATGGCCGTTGTCCTGGTGTTGTTTCATAGAATTAATTACAAGTCAATTTTAATTTACAGGGAGCTGATATAGATTATGACGGGGTGGAATTGGAAATATTGTACAAAGATGGAGTATAATTTCCAAAAAGTTGATTTTCAGGGCGAAAGTAGGAATACATTCAAAAATGCGAAGGCGCTTTGCCTGAGCAAAGCGCCTATTAACCAAATTCACTTGTATGTATCGTCAATTATGGCCTGTACAAAAAAAATAAATGACGGAGGTCTATCCGTCATTTATCATTTATTGAGGCCTTCTGTTTTTGGAGCTATCCTGTGTACCGGTGCCATAGCGGGAAGAATCTTCTGCGGGATTCGGTGCGCCTGCCGGCACATCTGCCGCCGGAACCGTATCCGGGTTAATACCGGTGGTCGAGGTATCTACTGTCGTTGTAGTAGAATCTTTGTTTGTATTAGAACCATTTCCACAAGAAGCGATAAAAGCGCCCCCTACAATTAAAATGGTATATATAAGGTGACTCTTTTTCATAAAATTATTTTTATAATATAAGAGAATCAATGTGTTCTGAGGAATTATTTTCCCCAATTAGTAGCGTAAACGCACAGCTTAATGCATGTGGGTACTATCCGGATGCATGGTTGTATCGCCAGGCGCAGCCGCCGTGTCTATGGGCGCTGTAGTAGCCGGGGTATCTGTGTGCATAGCAGCTGAAGTACTATCAGTAGCACTGGAATCTTTACTGCTTCCACATGCAAACAGGAAAAGGCTGAGAGCTATCGCAAAACAGGCGGTTATACAAACTTTACATAATGCAAGACGAACATTGATTGCTTGTGTCCCCAGGTCTTTTTTTTGCATTTTCATGATTAACTAAATTGTCAGGATGAACAAATAATGTCTAGTATGATTATAATTCGAAATAATTGTGCCAACGCGCACTTAAAAAAAATAGGATAGCTTATGGATAACACATTATACCAAATGATTGAACCTTCTACAATACTCAAAGTAGTAGTTTCCTGCCTGACAGGTGCCCTCCTGGGAATGGAACGGGAATTCCACCACAAGGCGGCGGGCATGCGTACACTCACCCTGATCTGTGTGGGGAGTACGCTGTTCACCATACTTTCCGTAGAAATCGGGATGCCGGGCAGTCCGGATCGTATCGCTTCCAATATCCTGACGGGCGTGGGTTTTATTGGGGCCGGGGTTATTTTTAAGGGGGCCTATAGTATTGATGGCATTACCACCGCCGCCACGATATGGATCACTGCGGCATTGGGGATAGCGGTGGGGATGAGTCACTACGTGCTGGTGGCAATAGCCCTCATTTTGGTGCTGATGATCTTGCAGGGTTTGAAGCTGGTAGAAAGGAAGATTTCGGGGATGAGGCAGAAAAAGGTGATCTGTATATCTTATGATATGTCGAAGTCGGCAGGCGTAGATTTCCATGAGCTATTCAAAAAATACCAGCTTGAGCATAAACACATGACCATTTCCCGCCATCACAACCTCATCGAAAACCGATATGAGGTCAAGGGGCACCCGAAAGACCTGAAAGAAATGGACCATTACCTCCGGAATAATCCCGACATTTGTCAATTCGAAATGCAAACAAATCCATTGTAGACTATGTCAAGAGCGTATGCAGATCTTCCTTTACATTATGGTTCAGTACCTCCCTGGCTGGCAGCCCGAATGAGCCTGCTGGGCGGAGCGATCATTGAAACCATTATTGCAGATTATGGGAAGGCGGAGGTATTGAGAAGACTGAGTGATCCCTGCTGGTTCCAGGCATTGGGTTGTGTGCTGGGAATGGACTGGCATTCTTCAGGCATCACCACTTCCGTGATGGGTGCTTTGAAAAAAGCATTGAATCCCAGGGCACATGAACTGGGCATTTATATCTGTGGGGGCAAGGGGAAGCATTCCCGGCAAACCCCGCAGGAACTGCTGGCCATTGCGGAGAAAACAGGATTGCCCGGGCAGGAATTGGTAAGAAACAGCAAACTGGCGGCGAAAGTGGATAATACCGCCCTGCAGGATGGGTATCAATTATACCTCCACTCCTTTATTGTCTCTAATGAAGGTGACTGGGCGGTGGTGCAACAGGGCATGAACGATGGCAATGGGATGGCGCGGCGCTATCACTGGCACTCAGCAACCGTACGGAACTTTACCGAGACGCCTCACTCCTTTATATATGGTAAGAACCAGGGCCTGATTTTGAACCTGACGGATAAAGACGCCATGCCGACGAAAAACGGTTTACTGGAACTCGTGAAGGTGGCTCCTTCGGAACTGCTTCCAGAGATCAGGAAGATCACCATGCCATCGCATCATGATGTGCGGGCAGAGAACGTGGATCTGAAGAGATTAGGGGCGGTACTGGCAGTGGCGCATGAAAGGCAGGTGCTGGATTTTGAGACCTTGTTATTAATGGAAGGTGTGGGTCCGAGAACTTTGCAATCACTGACACTGGTGAGTGAGGTGATTCATGGCACGGCTTCGCGGTTTACCGACCCGGCGAGGTTTTCTTTTGCACATGGCGGGAAGGATGGGCATCCGTTCCCGGTACCGGTGAATGTGTATGATGAGACCATCAGTGTGATGCGGGAGGCGGTGAATAAGGCAAAGATCGGGCAGAACGACAAGCAAGAGGCGATCCGGAAATTGTCGGTGTTGTCACAGCAGGTGGAGAAGGATTTTACACCGAATGAGCGGTTTGATGAGGTGGTGGAGCGAGAACGGAAGGATTCCTGGAGGCATGGCGGGAGGACGGTATTTGGGAAGGAGCAGGCGCCAGCGCCGCCAAAGAATAGGCAGTTAAGTTTATTTGATTGATTAGATCAGGCAGGGAGTGCTGATAACTTTGGGGCATAGGGTGAAATTAGAGTTACTTTAGTACTGGTAAGTACTTCTAATAATTGTAATTGTCTCAGTTCGGGTAAGTATTTCCAATAACTTTGGGTCAAGTGCTGTAAATGCAATCACCTCAGTTCAGGTAAGTAACTCTAATACCTTTCAGGCATGTGCTGTAATTGTAATTACCGCAGTTCAGGCAGGTACTTCCAATATCTTTTAGGCATATGCTGTAACTGTAATTTCCTGTTCACCCGGCTGGCGATATTTGCCCCTTTATAATAGGTCTGCCACAGAGCCTGGTAATCTGCCTCATGTTCTACCCATATGCCTTCGTGTTTATCCATCTCCATCCAGATCACCTCCACTGTCTCCAGATCATAATAAATTCCATAGTTCCTGGCTTGGTCATAAATCATCCAGCGCTGATCCGCGTACCTGTCTTTAAAGTGCCGGATGATCAAAGGAAGGACGTTATAGTCCGGCGAAACGAGGCTGAAATAAATACCATCTTTTGTCAGTTGAAACCGCACAAAGGCTTCCATCCGATGCTTCTCCCGATGTACCTTGCGAGCCGTCTGGGCAACAAAGAGCACAAAAGGATTCCCAAAATCACGCTCTACAGAAACCTGATTTTCAAATACATGCCGGGTGTAGTTTAACAATTGATCTTCAATATTCTCTAATTCGGAGAGAAAAGCTGAGAAATATTGGTGCAAGGCATCCGCTGATAGTTTTTTGCTTAGGCCGGCCCATACCCTATCAGCCTTCAGGAGGTCGGTTTCGACCCTAATTGTAGTCGCAAACATGTCCGGAACGAAGGCATTTTCCTTCCTGATCAGCCCTCCTTTTTTATAAGTTTCGAACACGGCTGTCAGGAAGCCTTCAAAAGACCCATCATATAGGTAAATTTCCATATTTAGAACAAACTTAACTGGGAACTATGTAGTTTTGTGTACTTGCTGTGAGACTGGTGAAGGATCTGTCTCCTGATTTGTTCGGCGGTAAAATCCTTCTTCTCCATCGCACCTTTCTTACAGGTAATGAAGTACTTAGCACGGTTTAATTGAACCCCCATTTGCTGTAGCTGATCCCACCCTAAGGCATTGAATGTCCTTGCCGAGATGATCTTGTTCACGCTATTCATGCCAATACCCGGCACCCTTGCGATCAGCATTTTGTCCGCAATATTAATGTCCACCGGGAAAAAGTGAAGGTTCCGTAATGCCCAGGATAGTTTCGGATCCACTTCGGTATCTAAATGAGGGTGGGCATCATCCAGGAGCTCCTGTGCATTGAAACCGTAAAAACGCATTAACCAGTCAGCCTGGTAAAGCCGGTTTTCCCGGAGCATGGGTACCTGGTGACCCAGGCCTGGTAAGCGGACATCGTTACTAATGGGTACATAACCGGAATAATAGACCCGCTTCAGCCTGAACTGCTGGTAAAAACGGGAGGCCAGGTGTACGATGTCCTTATCGGTTTCTTTACCGGCGCCGACAATCACCTGGGTACTCTGCCCCGCCGGTACAAATATGGGCACCTTTTTCAGCACCTTCCGTTCATCATCCAGGCGGATGATCTCATTCTTCAGGTAGTTCATGGGCTGGATCATGTCCGCCCGTTTCTTTTCGGGTGCTAATAATTTTAGTCCTTCTTCGGTGGGCAGTTCGAGGTTCACACTCAGGCGGTCTGCATACATACCGGCTTCCCGCATCAGCTCATCGCTGGCACCCGGGATTGCTTTGAGGTGGATATAGCCATTGAATTTATGAATGGTTCTCAGGTCTTTAGCAATTCTTACCAGGCGTTCCATGGTATAATCCGGGTCTTTGAAAATGCCCGAGCTAAGGAAAAGCCCTTCTATATAGTTCCTGCGGTAGAAATTAATAGTAAGGTCCACGACCTCCTGAACAGTAAAGGCGGCTCTTTTGATATCGTTGCTTTTGCGGGAGACACAATATGCACAATCGTAAATACAATGATTGGTGAGGAGGATCTTTAAGAGGGAGATGCATCGCCCATCAGGGGTATAAGAATGACAAATGCCCATCCCGGGATGAGCATTGCCTAGTCCTTTATTCGTGTTCTTCCGGTCACTGCCGCTACTGGCACAACTTACATCGTATTTAGCAGCGTCGGCTAGTATGGATAGTTTTTCGTGTACTCTTTCCTGCATGACAATCGCTTTTGCCAAAATTACTAAATTATTTAGCAATTTAAGTAAGCATGCCTGCAAGGGAATTCCCCTCTTTGTATTGCAACCCCTTAAAATCTGGCAATTCAAGCAGAACTGCCTGCCAGGGAATTCCCCTTCTTTATACTGTACAAAAAAAACCGCCGCTGCCAGCTTACTTATTAGCTAACAACGGCGGTACAGATGGCCTGCAGCCGGAATATTAAATTGAAAATGAGCGCTTTGTCATCATTCCTTCACATACACCTCGATAATCGCATGCGTCGGCCTTCTCGGCGCCAGGAACACATCCACTTTCTTATAATGTGCCTCCAGTTCATACCGTAATGCAAAGGGGAAAAAGTTATTATTCTCCGGTGCATATTCATACAGCACAACATCATAATGCTGGTTCCTCACCTTCTGCGTAAACACTGCCAGCTGTTTATTGAACATGCCCACCCCCAGGTGATACCAGAGGGGATTATCCGCTCCCGTTTCCGGCACATAAGGCATTTCTGCGGCCAGCGGCGTTAACTCTGTCATGTTCAATACTTTAAGCTCCTGTTTATGATTCTTCACTACTGGCAGGTCCATGATTTTCCGCATGCCTTCCACCGTTTGCGGGGGCATATAGATGCCTTTGAAAGCCTTCAGATCAGAGAAGATCCATTTGGAAGTAGGTATGTCCGTGGTGTCCCATTCGATCATATAATTACTCCGGGAAACCACATTTTCCCCTGTTTTACTGACTGTTGGTTCGAAGGCGGTGAACGAAGTATCTGCTTTCAGCGAAGGCAGTTTTACGGACTCCCCATGCGGCAGTAACCTGGAAGTCACTTTATCAAAATACTTCCAGAAGGTACCAGACCACCATAATAACACCAGCAATGCGGCTGTACCGAAAGTAGCTTTCCTGCTCAGATCAATATGCAGTTGCACCACCAACCTGGATGCAATGAATGCAAAGGCAAAGGCGTGGAAGAAGATATTATTGTCCGGCGGCGTGTAGCTGGTGACCTGGAATATAGCCGATTCCGCCAGGATGCCCAGCGTGAGCAGGGTGAATAACATGGCCTGTTTATCCTGCCAGAAGGATTTGAATTGCTTAAATGAAGGGATCAGTACAATCACGATCATCACGATATAGAACTTGATCCATTGTGACTGGTACAGCAGCTCAGAAATAATGTCGTACAGTGACAAACGGCTGTTATGGGGTGTCTGTCCGTGGTTAAACCAATATCCAAACCCATAGTGTAAAAAGGGCACAATAAAGATGGCCGCGATCAAACCATAGAAAGCAAGATACAAAGATAGCTCCCATAACCGCTTCTCGTTTAGACTGTTATACGCCAGCAATGCCAGTGATAGCAGGAGCGCGAGGCCACCGCCATCCTGTTTGGTAAAGAAGGACAAAAACGTAAACAGGGCCGCGAGGAATAAATGCAGGAACCTGATGCGCCCCTGTGGCCCCATTAAATAGCGGAACAAAAAGGCCAGACCTACCAACTCATACACGATCACGGTCTGGTTATACCATGGCCAGAAATTAAAGAGTGAATAAGATAATACGAACAACAATACGGAGAGCACCCTGATCACCGGTTTTACATCCAGGCTTTTCAGCACTGACCTGAAGGCAATACCTGCCACGATGTTCATGAATACCTGGGCTTTGACCAGGGAGACGAGGTAAGGTCCGAAGATCTTAAAGAACAAGGCCGGTACGATCCAGAAACCATAACCTAATGGCAACCCGAAATCACGGTAGGGCAACTGGCCCTGGGAAATGCGGTATGCTCCTTCCCATGACAAAAAGATATTGACCCTATACGGTAAGGGAACGAAAAGGGGGAACAAGGCCAGGCCGATGATAATTACCAATTCAGTAATAAAAGCGCTCTTACGGCTAAACGGAGCATAAGTTGACGGCATACAAATACGGGGATAAAAACGAGTGTAAAATTGCATTGAACGGACCAAAAATAGGAGAATTAACCGGAAAATAGCTTTTTCAAGCGCAATTGTTCCATTTTCCATCGTATATTGGCACGGTTATTAAGATCTTATCCCCGTGCAATATTTAAAATTATTACGCCCCTCCCATTGGGCAAAGAACCTGTTTTTATACATTCCCCTTTTCTTCGCAGGCGAAATTTTCGACCTGAACAAAGTCGTCGAGTTATTCATCGGGTTCATGGCATTTAGCCTTATTGCCAGCAGTATTTATATTATTAACGATTATAATGATGTGGAGGCTGACCGCAAGCATCCTGTCAAGTGCAAACGACCTATTGCCTCCGGAGCTATCTCCAAACCAATGGCCCTGGTATTCTTTGTAGTTTGCCTGGTGGTAGGTGGCTTTCTGGCCTGGTATGTGAAGCCCAAGTTCCTGTTTGTAACAGGTATTTACTTCGTTATCAACCTGCTATATTCATTCGGACTTAAAAACATCAGTATTCTCGACATCCTGATTCTTTCTACCGGCTTTGTACTGCGTGTAAAGGCAGGCGGGGTGGCTGCGAATGTTGCGGTCTCTGAATGGCTCATGATCATGGTCTTCCTGCTGGCACTTTTTATGGCAGTAGCCAAGCGTCGTGACGATGTACTGATCAAAACCAGTACGGGTCAGGAAATGCGGAAAGCCGCTGCAGGCTACAACCTGGACTTCATGAACGTGATGCTGGCACTGGTATCAGCCGTGATCATCGTGGCTTACCTGATGTATACTATGGCACCTGAAACCATGGCCCGCTTCAAAACTTACCGTCTTTACTATACCTGCCTGTTCGTTATTGGCGGATTATTACGATATTTGCAAATAACTTACGTAGAGAACAATACTGGTTCTCCCACCAAAATCCTATACAAAGACCGTTTCATACAATTAACCATACTCCTGTGGGTGCTGAGTTTTTATGTGCTTATTTATTTACCCACTAACAAAAGTTTTTTTGAGTAATGGAAAAACGGTTAGCAAATTGGGGCAATTACCCCGTCATCTCCTGCGATGAGACAACATTTACGCAGGTAGATCAGGTTGAGGATATGATATCCTCACATTCTTCCATCATTGCCCGCGGCAATGGCCGCTGCTATGGTGACGCCTCGCTGGCTACCAATAGTGTTTCCACTCTTAAGTTTGACAAGGTATTGGAGTTCGATACGTCGACCGGCGTGTTCGAATGCCAGTCGGGTATCACCTTAGACCAGATCCTGGAGGTCGTGGTACCTAAGGGTTGGTTCCTCCCTGTCACTCCCGGTACAAAGTTTATTACCGTAGGTGGTGCTGTAGCTTCCGATGTTCATGGTAAGAATCACCATGCAGAGGGCTCGTTCTCGAACCACATCATTGATATGGACGTGATCACAGGTAAAAAGGAAATCCTCACCTGCTCGAAGGAGGTACTGCCCGATCTGTTCTGGGCTACCTGCGGCGGCATGGGGCTGACCGGTATCATTACCCGTGTGAAGTTCGGCCTCAAGAAAATTGAAACTGCGTATATCAAACAGAAGCAGGTCAAGGCGCGAAACCTCGATGAACTGATCCGCCTTTTCGAAGAATATAATCAGTATACCTACAGCATGGCCTGGATCGATTGCCTGCAAAAAGGCGATAGTTTTGGCCGCGGTATTCTCATTGTTGGTGAACATGCTACAAAGGAAGAATTGAATACGCAGCAGGCGGCGGCGCCACTGAGTCTGCCCGATAAACGCCCGCTTTCAGTTCCCTTCAATTTTCCATCATTTGCCCTCAACACCTTCACGGTAAAGGCCTTCAACTGGCTGTATTACGCAAAGAATACCAAAAGAGAGATCAACAATGTGATCCCTTACGAACCTTTCTTTTATCCCCTGGATGCGATCCTGCACTGGAACCGAGGTTATGGCAAGGCTGGTTTTGTACAATACCAGTTCGTGCTGCCTTTGGATAAGAAAGAAGGGCTGGTCGAGATCCTGAAGCGCATCAGCGATGCAGGACTGGGTTCTTTCCTTGCGGTGCTGAAAGTATTTGGTCACCAGGACGACCTGATTTCATTCCCAAGACAAGGTTATACCCTGGCGCTGGATTTCCCGGTGCGCAAAGGGCTCTTTGCCTTCCTGGATGAACTGGACGAAGTGGTGCTGCAATACGGTGGAAGGTTGTACCTTTCCAAAGATGCCCGGATGAAGAAGGAGGTATTCTGGCAGAGTTATCCCAATGCACAGCGTTTTGCAGAAATTGTAAAAGCGTATAATGGTGATAAGATCTTCCATTCTGTACAATCCGAACGACTGGGGATCAATTAATCCTACACTATCTTAATGATATTCATTGATACCTATTCTGAACAGGTGGGTATCAATGAATTCAATCAGGGAATTGACTTGTTTTGTTGGCTGGAGCGAGAGAGTTCTGGCTGGTTTGGATTTAATCTAGGCGATCAGTTGCCTGGGCTTTTAAGTTCTGACTAGTTGGGATTTGATCTTAGGCGATCAGTTACCTGGGCTTTCAAGTTCTGACTAGTTTGGATTCGATCTTAGGCGATCAGTTACCTGGGCTTTCAAGTTCTGGCTAGTTGGGATTCGATCTTAGGCGATCAGCATCAGAACAGGTCAATACATCAATTCACCGTTTTAACCGAACATCATCATATGCCTACTGCACTCATACTGGGCGCGGGATCGGATATAGCTGTTGCTATTGCCCGACAATTTGCCGGCGAGAAATACGATATTCAGCTGGCCGCCCGGAACATTGATTCCCTTTACCCCTTACAACAGGATCTGCAAATTCGTTACCAGGTCAAAGCGGACAGCTTTGTGTTTGATGCGACCAATTTTGATAGTCACGCTGCTTTTTATGCGGGACTGCCCGTAAAACCGGACATCACGATCTGTGTGTTTGGCTACCTGGGTGAGCAGGAAAAGGCACAGGCCAACTGGTCAGAAGCCGCCCGTATTATTCATACCAATTACACCGGTGCGGTGTCTATTTTAAATGTCGTTGCTGAAGATTATGCTGCAAAAGGTGCGGGCACTATTGTGGGGATCAGCTCTGTAGCGGGTGAACGTGGTCGCCAGAGCAATTATATTTATGGCAGTGCCAAGGCCGGGTTTACCGCTTACCTGAGTGGGCTGCGTAACCGTCTCTTTCACAAGGGCGTGCATGTGCTGAGTGTGCAACCGGGTTTTGTGTATACCCGCATGACGGAGCACCTGAAACTGCCGGCATTGCTCACCGCACAACCACAGGATGTGGCCAGCGATGTGTACAAGGCAGCTAAGCGGAAAAAGAATACTTTGTATACCAAATGGTGTTGGAAATATATTATGCTGATCATCAAGTCGATCCCTGAAGGCATTTTCAAAAAACTAAAACTATAATGAAGCCCTCGATCGCGTTTTTTGATTTTGATGGAACGATCACCACGAAGGATACTTTGTTTGAGATCATCCGGTACCACAAGGGTAGCACGGGTTTGTATACGGGACTGGTGCTGCTCTCTCCTGCTTTGGTGGCTTTTAAGTTAAAACTGATTTCTACCCAGCGGATGAAGGAGATGGTGTTCCGGTATTTTTTTGGCCGTACTAAGGCAGAAACTTTTAGAAATAAGTGTGCCGCATTTTGCCGCGATCGCTTACCGGACTTAGTGAAGGAGAATGCCCTGCGGGAGATCAGGCAACATTTATTGCAGGGGCACCAGGTAGCAGTGGTTACCGCATCAGCAGAAGATTGGGTAGAACCCTGGTGCAGCAGCCTGGGAATTGTATGTATAGGTACCCGCTTAGAGATACGCAATGCGTTGGTTACCGGGAAGATACATGGTTTGAATTGCAATGGTCCTGAAAAGGTGGAGCGGATTAAGCAGACCTTTGATCTGGGTGGATATGAGGATGTATTTGCTTATGGGGATACGGATGGAGACAGGGCGATGCTGGGGATAGCGAAGTATGGTTATTACAGGAAATTTTAAATAGAAAGAGCTGTCTCGTATATGAGGCAGCTCTTTTATTATTTGTATCACCTGATCTTTTTCGCTTCCTGCTGTTGCCCGTTGTGCGAAATTATTATGGCATTTACCTTACCGGTATCGTCTTTTTTGAACTCGATGAGTGCGGGAAATTCTCTTGGGAAAAACTTCGTCTGCGTTTCCGGGATCAATTCAAGAGCTGGTTCCCCCGGAGCCTGGGCATAAATGCTTTTCCCCTCTTTATAAACTGATAAAGCCATGTTTGGACCCAGCTGATAATCTCCAACATAAGTTTGTAATACGGTATCTGTTACCGCGACAGTCTTTTTAACAGTGGAATGATACAGGCCTTTAAATCCATACACTTTTGCCACACTATTGATCACTTCCTGTAAAATGTTCCCGTTATCAGAGTTGACCATCACCACTATGCCATTGCCATCCTTCAGGCTTCCGAAATACTGGCAGCGAAATCCTATGTTTGCGCCACCATGTCCAAAGTAGGTGGTACTGTCAGGGTAAATGTCAATGAACACACCTAATGCCCCCTGCTTGTTCTGATAAGGAGTCAGTTCGAGCTGAGCGCTTGCCTGGTTCAGTACTTTGGAAGATTTTCCTTCATAGGCCAGTTGGGTTTCTATAATAAATTTTGCGAGGTCTGTGGGATTGGTCCATAAACCGGCAGCAGCTTCTTCGGGGTGAATGTGGTAATTTCCTTCCATGGGTTTTCCATCTCCGCTATGACCGGTGGCAAGAAGTGCAGGTTTGACATCTGCAGGTGGCTGGGAAAAAGTACTGCCCGTCATGCCTAAAGGCTGGAGCACTGCCTTTTTCATATAATCGGCATAGGGCATATGGGTCACATCCATGACAATCAACTGGGATATGGTGATGCCCCCGCCTGAATACTCTAATCTCAAACCTGGCTCGAACATGGAACGGACAGGGGCTGAGTTAGCGGGTTTCACACCATCCAGGATCTGTACGATGGTCGGCAAGGGCGTACCCGGAGTATACCCTTCGAAACCGTGTACTGTCAGACCAGCAGTATGACTTAACAGGTTGGCGGTGTTGATCTTTTTACCTTTAGCCAGGCTATCATAAGGGAATTGCCAGCTGGTAAGGTAGGTATTGATATCCTTATACAGGTCTAGTTTTTTATCCTGCGCCAGTTTGAGCACACCGACCCCATTTAAGGATTTGCTCACAGAGGCGGCCTGAAAGAGGGTTTGAGTTGTAACCGGCGTTTTCAGGCTATCATTTGCATATCCATATCCCTTTGCCCATATGAGCCGATGATTTTGTATAACGGCTATACTTAGGCCCGGGATCTTGTAATGGGTCATTCGTTCCGCTATCGTCCAGGGTGTTTCGCCTTCTAATTGAATAGTACCGACCAGGCTCTTTTCCACCAATAGTATCTTTTCTTTGTCGGTTTGGGCGTAAGTGGTTAACTGAATTAACAGGAGTACGAGTAAAACCAATAGTTGTTTCATTAGGGGATATTTATTTGTAAGATAGGGGAAGATTCATATAAAAAGGCATTCCATTTTTGGGGCCTGTTCCCCTGTACACCAGCGAAATAGGCTTTCGCTGATCACAGCGGTATCCGGCCTATTCAGTTCCTTCGCATTGCCAGCCAGCTATTGCATGTCGAAGATGCCGGGAACGTATTGAGATGGATTACAGGGGGCCGGCAGACAAGGGTATAAAAAAAAACGCTCTTGCCGGAGCGAGAGCGTTTCTTGTTTATTTTATCAAGCGGCGGCTTTCATACTGACCACTTTAGCTTCTTTCGGTTTTATCTTAATGATCCCTACAAAGTGCATGAGTCTCATTACCGGGTAAGTTGGATCCAACTCAAACCATTTCTTAGCAAAGTTCGGGCTGTCCTTAAACTTATGGTGGTTATTCTGGAACAACTCCCCTAACAGCAGGATACCCCATGGAGAAGTATTTTTTGAACGATCCCCGTTATCAAAACTATGATAACCATATTTATGACCACACCAGTTTACCACTGCGCCCTGTACAGGCCCCATCAGGAAGTGAACAGGCAGTAACAGGTACCACCACAGATTGGGTGCAAACGCTACATAAAAGCCAATATAAATGGCCATCCACGCTAAACGGGTAATGTTGTTGTCACCGAATTTATCCATTGCATTCCACACGGGCAGTGGATCTTTTGTAAACTCTTCATCAGCAACACGCTTGCCGGTCAGGAAATCATTATACATGCTACGTGTATGTACCATCATTGCCCATACATCCTTGAAGAAGTGTGGTGAATGCGGATCTTCTTCAGTATCACTGAACTCGTGGTGCATTCTGTGCATCACGCCATACGCACGGGGAACCAGGTAAGAACTTCCCTGGAAGAACCAGGTGGAGAAGTAGAATACTTTTTCCCAGAATTTGTTTGTTGTATACATCTGGTGGGATGCATACCTGTGCAGAAAGAAAGTGTGGAAGAAAAGCGACAGGAACCAGTGCGCGAAGAAAAATATCAATATCGCTGTCATTAACTCTTTTAATTTTTTGATCAATAAGTGGGCGAAGATAATCTAATTACCTTCATTAAATACGTCAGAACCATAGCGATAGTTCACCAGGACCCGGATCGGGCTATAGATAAGGTGCAATGAAATGTTAAAGTTTATTCTACTATCTTCACTTTGCGCAATTCAAGCAGGTTCAGTCCGTTGTTTTCCATTCCCTGTACTTTTGGCTGGACCAGGTGAATGACTTCATCATAAAACAGGGGCACCACGGGTGCATCGGCTACAATCATCCTATCCATTTGATTATAAAGGTCATAGCGGACGCTATCGTTATTCTCCTGCAAGGCAGCTTCGTAGAGTTTGTCGAAGGCGGGGTTTTTATAGCGGGTGTAATTAGGGGGTGCGGGGTTCCTGCTGTAAAATACGGCGAGGTAATTCTCTGCATCGGCATAGTCGCCCAGCCAGCTACCTCTGAAAAAGAGGGCGTCAGACTTAGCCGTTTGTTCCAGCAATAATGCTTTTTGCAATACTTCTACCTGCACTTTGATCCCAATTTGCTGGAGCTGGTTGGCGGCATAGTTTGCATAATCTTCATAGACGGGAATAGATAATAGTTTGATGGGGGGCAATCCTTTGCCGCCGGGATAACCGGCTTCTTTCAGTAACTGCCTCGCTTTGGCAGGGTTATAACTATATCCTTTTACTTTACTTGTATCGAAAGAGGGTAAGCCTGCGGGGATGAAGCCGGCATTGGCGGGCGTACCGATCCCGTTCCTGAGGAAAGTGATCATCTTGGCCCTGTCAAAGCCATAGTTGATGGCTAAACGGATGTTTTTAATGCGCGTGGGTGAGTTGTGTGTTTTATTACTGTCTAAGAGAAAGCCGAAGTATTCTACGTTCAGCTGCGGCGTTTTGTCCAGGATCATCTTCCCCTCCCACTCTTTTTTCAGTTCGCCTTTTTTATTCAGCACTTCATCTTTAAAACTGGCATCAATATCATTCATGAAATCCAATTGCCCCTGGCGGAAGAGCAGGAACTCCGTTGCTTTGTTATCGAGAAAACTGACTTTTACGGCATCTAAATAAGGTAGTCCTTTTTCGAAATAATGCGGGAACTTATGTAACACCAAAGCTTGTCCTTCCTCCCAGTAATCGAATTGAAAAGGGCCGGTACCGCAGGGATGTTTCCTGAAATCCTTGCCGTATTTCTCTACGATTTCGTGGGGAATAATGGAGCAATACTGCATGCTGAGGATACCGAATACCGGGTGAAAGGGTTGTAACAGGGTGAGTATGAAGGTAGAATCGTTGATTGCTTCAAAACCTTTGTCAGGATCCACTTTGCCATTGAAGATCCAGGCACCTGCAGATGCGGTAGCGGGGTCCATGATCCGTTTCAGGCTATATACCACATCGCTGGCGATCATCTTCCGTCCTTTGCCGCCGGGAAAAACCTTGTTGTCATGAAAGAAAACATCGGTACGGAGGTGAAAGGTATAGACCCTGGCATCGGGAGACACTTCCCAGCTTTGGGCCAGGGAGGGTTTGATCTGCAATTGCTGATCGGGTTCCACGAGGGTATTATAGAGTTGTTTGACTACCCAGATGATGGATTGGTTCTTTGCAAATGCGGGATCAAGGGTGGCAATACCATCGACAGTGTTATAGCGGAATACCATTCTTTTTTCAGTCTGCGCCGGATGACAACTACTCAATCCGAATACCACGGTCCATATTATTAAAAAACGTTGTATGCTCATTAAACTGAAAATTAATATCTTTCCATTATAAAACTATTAATTTCTATGCGTGGCTTATTGTTGCTTTTAATGGCTATGGCTACAGCTCTTTCGGCTGGCGCCCAGGAGCGGACCTTCACCCATGCGGATACACTCCGTGGTTCAATTACTTCTGCCCGGGAATGGTGGGATGTACAGAACTACGAACTTAATGTGGCCCTGAATGCCCAGGATAGTACCCTGGGGGGTTCTAATACGATTACCTATTTTATCAATAAGCCCGACAGCATTATGCAGATAGATCTGCAATTGCCAATGGAAGTGGATAGTGTGATGCAGGATAAACAGAAGCTGGCGTATGAACGTGATGGCGATGCGGTAATGGTGCGTACACTGGCGCAGCAGCCGAAAGGAGCTACCAAGAAAGTGACTATCTTTTTCCATGGTCGTCCTAAAACGGCGGTGAATCCACCCTGGGATGGCGGTATCATCTGGCGTAAAGATAAAGATGGCCGTCCGTGGATCGCGACTGCCTGCCAGGGCCTGGGCGCGAGTGTGTGGTGGCCGAATAAGGATACACAATCTGACGAGCCGAATGATATGACGATAGCGGTGACCGTGCCGAACTTCCTCGTGGATGTTTCGAATGGCCGGCTGAAAAAGAAGGTATCTAATAAAGATGGTACCGATACTTATATCTGGTATGTGGCGAACCCGATCAATAACTATGACGTGGCCCTGAATATCGGGAATTACAAAGAGATCAAGGATACCTATAACGGTGAGGGTGGTAAACTGGACCTGAGCTATTGGGTGCTGGATTATAATGTGGATACCGCTACCATTCACTTTGCGGAAGTGAAGAAAATGCTGGCATGTTTTGAGTTCTGGTTTGGCAAATATCCGTTCTACCAGGATAGTTACAAACTGGTGGAAGCCCCGCATTTAGGCATGGAGCACCAGAGTGCAGTGGCTTATGGCAATGGCTTTGGCTGGGGTTATAAGGGGCGTGACCTTTCCGGCACCGGCTGGGGTTTGAAATGGGATTTTATCATTGTGCATGAAAGTGGGCATGAGTGGTTTGGGAATAATATCACCAGCAAGGACCTGGCGGATATGTGGATCCATGAGGCGTTTACAAACTATTCAGAGACCTTGTATACGGAGTGTGAGTTTGGCAGGAAAGCGGCGTTCGAGTACATCATAGGAGTGCGTCAGAACATCAGGAATGACATTCCTATTATTGCGCCTTATGGGGTAAATGCGGAAGGTAGTGGGGATATGTATTATAAGGGGGGGAATATGGTGCATACCATCAGGCAGATCATAAACAATGATAATGTGTTCAGGGATGTGCTGCGGGGGATGAACCAGACTTTCTGGCACCAGACGGTGACGACGAAAGATATATTGGATTACCTGAATTACATGACGCAGATGAATTTCAAGAAGGTGTTTGAGCAGTATTTGATGCATACGACGATCCCTACGCTGGAGTATCATTTTAATGGGAATGAGTTGCAGTTCAGGTGGGTGACAGATGTGGAGAATTTTGACATGCCGGTGAAGGTGACGCTGAATGACAGGGGGTATCAGTTTATTTATCCGGGTAAGCACTGGCAGTCAACACAGTTCACGCTGACGAATAAGAAGGACTTTAAGGTGGATCCGAATTTTTATATTAATATCAAACAGATCTAAACCGGTTATGTGGGCCTTTCTGAGCTATTCAGGAAGGCCTTTTTTTGGGGGAAAGGGGGGTTATTGCTGTTGGCTTTTCATGAATGCCGTTTCTCTGAAAATGTACTTCTTCTTATCGGTGAGTTCTGCCTTTCATGAATGACTTTTCCCCGAAAATGAGTTCATTCTTATAGGCGAGTTCTATCTTTTATGAATGTTTTTTCCTGAAATAGGGTTCTCCTTTTCTCTCAGGACGGTTTCTTCCTTCACGACGGCTTCTTCACCAGCCTAAACCCATGTTGCCAGGTACCGGTTCTAAACCCGTACGCATACCACAAAATACTCAATGGCTCTATATTCCTGCTCATTTCAATACTGCCCATATCCACAATATCAATCCAGCCCATTTGCTGTAGTAATTCCGTCACGGTGGCTTTCGCCTGTCTTTTATTTCCACAGATGAACATGGTAGGTGCGTCCTGCTCATGCTGGGGGCGGAACATGGATTCATGACCGATACAGCTCAATGCTTTTACAACATGTGCATCTGGAGGTAACCATGCCTGCAACTGCTCACCGGCAGAATTGGTGTGTCCGATAGAAAAGCTCAGCCTTCCCTGCTGGTCAGGTCCTTTTCCATCCAGCGGGTTAGTGACATCAACAACAACTTTATTCTTGAAATTCCATAGTCCGGCGGACTCAATGGCTTTTTGTGTACCTGCCCAACTGGTGCAGATGACTAGTAATTCTCCCTGGGCGGCTGCCTCCCGGAAAGGCACGGCTGTAATGTGGCCACCTATTTTGCGTATCCATTGTTGCAGAGATTCTTTGGCCGGGTTACGTGTGCCGAGGATCACTTCATGCCCTGCCCTGACAAGGCCTTCACCTAGCGTAAGGCCGACGGGACCGCTGCCCAGGATACCTATTTTCATGCTTCCGTGATTAGTGGGTAACTAATTTAATGAAAATAATTGGATTTCTGTTGCCAGCTGGCCGCAGGCTCTCAATCTATTGGCATTACTGCCGCAGGCATCTCTCCAAAAGAGAAAAGCTTCCGCCAAAGACGGAAGCTTTTCTCTTTGCTATTTAAATATGCGCTTATTGCTGTAAATACCCCAGGAACTTATTCAGGCCCTGCCTTTTTGAAGGCGTCAGCGGATAACTCAGGTTCTTCACATAATACGTCGTCAGATCATATTCCCCATAAGGATTCTCCGCCACTACTGCCGGAATATTATTAACCCCTATCCCATTCGCATTATTAAACTGCTGAATAAACTCCACCGGCAATGGCTTATTACTAATCCAGGCCGCAAACACCATCGGCAAACTCGTATACCGGATCCAATGTTCCGCCAGGTCATAAATATAAGGAGACACCTTCCGCTGTAAAAACGCCCTGTCTCCAATCACTAAACCAGCATCCGTTCCTTTGATATTCCCCTCATAATCACCTGTAGTAGGAATAAACTCCACATCCAGCTTCCAGTAATCCCTCACCAGCAATTTCAACAACGCCACTGAAGACCGGCTCTGATAATCCAGATAAATCCGCTTAATGTCATGCAAGGGAACATCTGAGAACAGGCAAACCGAAGCAACCGGCCCCTCAGCTCCAATACAATAATCTGAAATAATGTGGTACTCTTTCATCTTCGGTATCACTGCCACCGGCACAAGCGCGACGTCAACAATCCCATCTATCAGCTGCTGGCCTATCTTAGCCGGATAATCCACGCTCAGCTCCATCATGTTCATCACCGGATGATTCCTAAATCCAAATAATAATGGCTTGGTATTCAAATAACTTACTGCCGCTACTTTTACTTTCCGTTCCAATTTCAGTAATTTTGCCGGCTAAATTAGCACATTTTAGCTATATGTATCCTGTAAGGGGCGAAAACCACCCTTTACTAAACAATAAAATTTTAGTATGCAATTACAATCATTGACCGCCATTTCCCCGCTGGATGGGCGTTATCGCAAACAACTGGAAGAACTGGCCCCTTATTTTTCTGAATTTGCCCTGATCCGCTACCGCGTATTGGTAGAGATTGAATACTTCATCGCCCTCTCCGAGCAGAAGTTGTTCAGCCTCCCCAAGAACCAGGTACCGGCCCTCCGCAAAATTTATCAGGAATTTACGGTAGAAAATGCCCAGCTGATCAAGGATACAGAGAAAGTGACGAATCATGATGTAAAAGCTGTAGAATACTTTGTTAAGAACGAACTGAAAGGCCTTGGCCTGGAAGATAAACTGGAATGGGTGCATTTCGGGCTGACCTCCCAGGACGTAAATAATACCGCTACCCCATTATTCTGGAAAGAAGCGATCGAGCATGTATATATGCCGGCTATTGCTAACCTGATCCTGGGCCTGAAGAAATTAGGCAAACAATGGATGAAGATCCCCATGCTGGCACGTACCCACGGTCAGCCGGCCTCTCCAACCATCCTGGGCAAGGAGATCCTGGTATTTGCAGAAAGACTGGCAGGCCAGGTGAAACTGCTGGGCGATATTCCTTTTGCGGCTAAATTCGGTGGGGCTACCGGTAACTTCAATGCGCATCACGTAGCATTTCCTAAGATCAACTGGGAGAAGTTCGGTGACAAGTTCGTGAACAATACCCTGGGCTTACAGCGTATGAAATACACCACCCAGATCGAACATTACGACAACATTGCTGCGCAATTCGATACCTTAAAACGTATCAATACCATCCTGATAGATTTCAGCCGCGA
The DNA here is from genome assembly GCF_034424315.1 of Chitinophaga sancti. Classification (GTDB taxonomy): domain Bacteria; phylum Bacteroidota; class Bacteroidia; order Chitinophagales; family Chitinophagaceae; genus Chitinophaga; species Chitinophaga sancti. The sequence continues at coordinate 826,279 of NZ_CP139972.1, read as the reverse complement.
CATCTGGCAGTATATCTCTATGGATTATTTCAAACAAAAGATCAAGGCAAATGAAGTAGGTTCTTCTGCCATGCCGCACAAAGTGAACCCGATCGATTTCGAAAATGCGGAAGGTAACCTGGGCCTGGCAAATGCACTGTTTGAGCACCTGAGTGCAAAACTGCCTATTTCCCGCCTACAGCGTGACCTCACTGACTCTACTGTCTTGAGAAATGTGGGCGTTCCATTCAGCCATTCTATCCTCGCACTGAAATCACTGGCGAAAGGAATGGAAAAGCTGATCCTGAACGAAGCGAAACTGCATGATGACCTGGAAAATAACTGGGCCGTAGTAGCAGAAGCGATTCAGACCGTGCTGCGCAGGGAGAATTTCCCACAGCCTTACGAGGCGCTGAAAGCGCTGACGCGTGGTGGAGATCAGATTACGCAGAAGACAATGCATAAATTCATCGATGGATTGAAGATTAGTGCAAGTCTGAAGAAAGAACTGAAGGCGATTACGCCACATAATTATACAGGTATCTGGTAGTCTGTAACGGCAACCATTAGCCGGCCGCAGGCCAGACCTCCCAACCAGGATTATCTTTCGCCTTTAGCAAAAGATAATCCTGGTTCGTTTTTAAAAGCAGTCTTCGAAATGCACCAATTCATGGCTCCCATCCTTCCTGAACGTAATGGAAACAATATCAAAACGAATCCTTTTAGGTAAGATTTTCATTCTGTTCATATAGCCATCTGCCACCGCCTGTATGGCCCTTATTTTTGCCGGTGTCACATTCTTCTCAGGGTACCCCCATAAATCAGAGATCAGTGTCTTTACCTCCACAAATACCAAACACTCCTCTTTCCGCACAATCAAATCAATCTCCCTGCGCCCCATCTTCCAGTTGGTACACAAAATGATATAATCCTGCGCTAAAAAATGCGCCTGTGCAATTTCCTCGCCTTTTTTACCTAAATCAAGATGGGTGAACATTGGATATTGATTATTTTTTAGCTTCCTTTGAGGAAATTTTTCAGGTTCACTGTTATTGAAAATAAACAATTATAACGCATAAGATATGAGTGATAAGAAACTATTCAGGCTGGTAGGTAAGGTTCAAAATTATGCATGGGGTGGTTTCCATTATATCCCGGCACTCCTGGGCATCCCCGAAACAAACAATCCCAGCGCAGAATACTGGATGGGTGCACACCAGAGTGCCCCTTCTAAAATCGACACCGATGGTCAGACCACTGCACTCGACCAACTGATCAAAGCTGATCCTACCGCGGCCCTCGGTCAGAAAGTATGGGATCGCTTCGGCGAACTGCCTTTCCTGTTTAAGATCCTCGATGTAAAAGACATGTTGTCTATCCAGGTGCACCCTACAAAAGTAGAAGCTGAAAAAGGATTTGCCCGCGAGAATGAAGCTGGCATCCCGCTGAATGCATCACATCGTAATTATAAAGATGCCAACCATAAGCCGGAGATCATGGTAGCCCTCAGCGAATTCTGGCTGCTCCATGGCTTCCTGCCTGAAGATAAACTGAAAAAAGTACTCACAACCGTTCCTGAATTTGCCAGCCTGGCACCTATCTTCGAAAAAGATGGTTACTATGGCCTGTACAAAGCAGTGATGGAACTGCCACAGGAAGAAGTGAATAAATTCCTTCGTCCGCTGGCGGAAAGAGTACTGCCTGCTTACCAGGCGGGTACCCTGCACAAGTCAGATCCGGCCTTCTGGACTGGTCGTGCAATCGCGAACGATCCACAGGGCCTCGACAGACTGGATAGAGGGATCTTCTCCATCTATTTCTTTAATATTATGGAAGTACATGAAGGTGAGGCTGTATTCCAGGATGCTGGTATCCCACATGCCTATCTCGAAGGCCAGAATGTGGAACTGATGGCAAACTCTGACAACGTTTTACGCGGTGGCCTTACCCCTAAGCATATCGATGTACCAGAATTGCTGAAACATACCCGTTTCGAAGCTGTACATCCAAAAATCCTGAAAGGAGATGCTGTAAAAGGTGGCCTGGAAAGCATTTATGCCTCACCTGCACCTGATTTTGTAGTAAGCCGTATTGAGCTGAAAGCGGGTCAGAAATATGACCATACCAGCACTTCTACAGAAATTCTGCTGGTACTCCAGGGTAGTGCTACAGTGACAGGCGAAGGAGGTGTAAACCTGCCGGTAGCGAAAGGACAATCTGTGGCAGCGCTGTATAATGCAAGCTACCAGATTGAATCTAAGGATGAAGTTGTTATTTATAAAGCGGGGGTTCCTGCTTAATTTAATAATTGAATTTTATTTAATAAAAAATCGCTTCTGCCTTCAGTGGAAGCGATTTTTTATTTGATATCCCTATATTTGCACAAATAAACTGATCAAATGAAGAAAGATACCCGTGAATACATAATGATCGCTGTACTGATCTTCCTGGCTATTATCAGCCGTGTCATCACCACCAATCTCCAGTTATGGAACTTTAACGCCATCGGTGCTTCGGCGCTCTTTGGTGGCATGATGATCCGCAACAAACGCCTGGCTTATCTGTTACCCATCCTTACCCTTTTCCTGAGTGATCTTTTCCTTCAGATGTTCACCAATGTACAGGCCTTATATGGCGTTTACATCGGTCAGCTCTTCTTTGTATACGGCGCATTCCTGCTCATCACCTGGATCGCAACCCGTATTAAAAAAGCAGACGCACTTACCATCCTGGTTGCCAGCATCGGTACGGGTGTTCTTTTCTTTTTAATTACCAACCTTGGTACTTTCGTTACTACCAATTTATATCCGCATACGCTCAGTGGCCTGGTTGCCTGCTATGCAGCCGGTATTCCTTTCTACAAACAGGGAGACCTGTTCAGCAGCTTTGCGCTGAATGGTATTCTCGGTAATATCTTCTTTAGTGCGGTACTGTTTGGTGCATGGGAACTGATCAGGCAGATCTCCTTCCATCCTAAGAAGCAGTTAGCATAATAATAAACTTATTTTAAAAAGCCGGTCGCATATTATACGACCGGCTTTTTTATGCCTATCCTAAAATCTCTAAGCGGGCCGCGGGCGAAGACCACTGCCACCAAATTAAATAGGCTGTGTCATTACAACACAGCCTACTAACTTTTTAATACCTATTTTAAAGCACCCAATACAGACTATTCGTCCAGTTTCAGTACCGCCAGGAACGCTTCCTGTGGCACCTCCACGTTTCCGATCTGCCTCATTCTCTTCTTACCTTCTTTCTGTTTCTCCAGCAGTTTACGCTTACGTGAGATATCACCACCATAACACTTCGCGGTCACATCTTTACGCATTGCACTGATGGTTTCACGCGCCAGGATCTTCGCACCAATAGCCGCCTGGATCGCGATCATAAACTGCTGACGGGGCAGCAATTCTCTCAGCTTTTCACACAATTTACGTCCAAAGTCCTGCGCACGGCTGCGGTGAATCAACGCACTCAGTGCATCCACCTTATCGCCATTCAGCAGAATATCCATCTTCGCAATATCAGAATCTCTCATACCGATCGGAGAATAGTCGAATGATGCATAACCACGGGTCTGGCTCTTCAGTTTATCATAGAAGTCAAACACGATTTCGGTCAGCGGCATTTCGAAGATCAGCTCCACACGGGTAGGTGTCAGGTAGCTCTGGTTGATGAGCAGTCCTCTCTTGCCCAGGCAAAGGGTCATGATATTACCGATATAATCTGGTTTTGTAATGATCTGTGCACGGATCCATGGCTCCTCGATTCTCTCGATACGGCTTGGATCAGGCATTTCGGAAGGGTTGTTTACCAGTACGACCTCCTGACGGGTGGTATAAGCAATAAAGCTTACGTTCGGTACAGTGGTGATCACCGTTTGGTTAAACTCCCTTTCCAGTCTTTCCTGGATGATTTCCATGTGCAGCATGCCCAGGAATCCGCATCGGAAGCCAAAGCCCAGGGCCTGGGATGTTTCCAGTTCGAAAGTGAGGGAGGCATCGTTCAGCTGGAGTTTTTCCATACAGTCACGAAGCTCTTCGAAATCTTCGGTGTTCACCGGGAAGATACCGGCAAATACCATTGGCTTTACTTCCTCGAAACCTTTGATAGCATCCAGGGAAGGGTTGGCCATGCTGGTGATGGTATCACCCACCTTTACCTCTTTGGCGTTCTTGATCCCGGTGATGATGTAACCTACGTCACCGGTTTTCACTTCTTTCTGAGGGGAAAGGCCCAGTTTCAGTACACCCACCTCGTCGGCAAAGTATTCCTGACCGGTATTTACGAAACGGATTTTCTCACCTTTTTTGATGATACCGTTATAAATTCTGTAATAAGCGATGATACCGCGGAAGGAGTTGAAAACGCTATCGAAGATCAGCGCCTGTAATGGTGCTTCCTGGTCACCTTTTGGAGCAGGAATGCGGGTTACGATCGCTTCCAGGATCTCTTCGATACCGATACCGGTCTTACCGGAGGCCAGGAGGATCTCATCTTCCTTACAGCCGATCAGTTCGATGATCTGGTCCTTTACTTCGGGGATCATAGCCCCTTCCATATCGATTTTATTGATAACCGGGATGATTTCCAGGTCGTTTTCCAGTGCCAGGTACAGGTTGGAAATGGTCTGTGCCTGAATACCCTGGGCAGCGTCTACGAGCAGCAGTGCACCTTCGCAGGCAGCCAGTGCGCGGGATACTTCGTAAGAGAAGTCCACGTGACCGGGGGTATCAATGAGGTTAAATACATATTGTTCACCCTTGAACGTATAGTTCATCTGGATGGCATGGCTCTTAATAGTAATACCCTTTTCTCTTTCGAGATCCATATCATCGAGGACCTGCGCCTGCATATCCCTTTCAGAAATGGTCTTGGTATGCTCTAATAGCCTGTCGGCCAATGTACTTTTACCGTGGTCAATGTGCGCAATGATGCAAAAATTCCTGATATTCTTCATATATGCTTATAAAACAAGACGTTTCTTCCGCCCCGCGTCAAGCCGCAAAGGTATTTAAATTTTGCTATTCCTGAATATGCCGGGTTCGGGTATTTCATACTATTTTGGCTATATTTAATACAAACTTATAAAATGGACCTCAAAACCCAATTCGAAACAGCCGTTGCCGACAGCAAGACATTGTCTGAAAAGCCCTCTAATGAGATCTTATTACAATTATATTCCCTGTATAAGCAGGCTACCGAGGGAGATAATACGGCAGAGCCACCTGCCAATCCTTTTGATTTTGTAGCAAAGGCGAAGTACCAGGCATGGGAGGAATTGAGAGGGAAAACCTCGGAAGCTGCCATGGAAGAATACATCCAACTGGTCACAAAACTAAAAAACTGATCTGCTTTAAATTCATTGCCGGCCGACCAAAGGCCGATAAGGATCTGCGGAAAAATCGTTGCTGCCAAAGGCGGAAGCGATTTTTCCTAAACCCTTCGCTATAAACCTTACTTTTGTAATGTATGTTACAATCATTCAAGATAAGTGAAAAGACCCGGCATTACCTGGAACTGGAAGAACAATACGGCGCACATAATTACCACCCGCTCCCTGTAGTACTCGACCGCGGGGAAGGTGTATTCCTTTACGACGTAGATGGTAAACGATATTACGATTTCCTGTCCGGCTACTCCGCCGTCAACCAGGGTCACTGCCACCCCGTTCTTGTGCAGGCACTCATTGATCAGGCGCAAAAACTGACACTAACCTCCCGTGCCTTTCACAATGACCTCCTGGGTGAATACGCAGCATTTATCACCGGGTACTTCGGCTTCGACAAAGTCCTCCCCATGAACACCGGTGTGGAAGCTGTCGAAACGGCCCTGAAACTGGCCCGTCGCTGGGGATATATTGTAAAAGGCATCCCTGAAAACAAGGCTAAGATCATTGTATGTGCCAATAATTTCCACGGCCGTACCCTGAACGTCATATCATTCAGCACTGATCCCAGCTCCCGCACTGATTTTGGTCCCTTTATGCCCGGTTATGAAGTGATTCCTTATAATAACCTGCCTGCGCTGGAAAAAGCGCTGCAGGATAAAAACGTGGCTGGCTTCTTACTGGAACCCATCCAGGGCGAAGCCGGCGTAGTGGTGCCTGATGAAGGCTACCTCGCCAAAGCCCGTCAATACTGCGAAGATGCCCAGGTGCTCTTCATTGCAGATGAAATTCAAACCGGCCTTGCACGCACCGGTAAAATGCTGGCATGTGATCATGAAAACGTACGCCCGGATATCCTCATTCTCGGTAAAGCCTTGTCTGGTGGCCTGCTGCCGGTAGCAGCCGTACTGGCCAATGATGAGATTATGCTCACCATCAAACCAGGTGAACACGGTAGCACCTATGGAGGAAACCCGCTTGCCTGCAAGGTGGCCATGGCTGCGCTGACAGTATTGAAAACAGAAAAGATGGCTGAAAATGCAGCGGCCATGGGAGAACTGTTAAGAACAGAACTGGCAGCACTCGCCTCCCCACATATTAGCAGCATCCGGGGGAAAGGACTCCTCAACGCCATTGTCATCCATCACGCAAACCCGGAAGCGGCCTGGGATCTCTGCCTGGCACTGAAAGAAAATGGCCTCCTGGCCAAACCAACGCATGGAGATAAAATCAGGTTTGCGCCACCCTTGCTCATCACCGCCGCACAGGTGAAGGAAAGTGTGGAAATAATAGGGCGTAGTCTGGAGATCTTATAAAGTCAGGCATGTTCCTTGAAGGCATATTCGCATTAAAATGCTGAAAAGTCATGGTATGTTCGTAAACGACAAACCTATAATCCCACTACATGTCCGAAAATATTAAAGCTATCCGAAGTACCGGCTGGAAGACAGATTTCATCATAGGCTTTCCGGAAGGCCTGCTGCTGTTGTTGTTCACCACCTTCCTGTCACACGACCTGGACATCACAGTTCAGCGGTTCTATACCATCAATACCATGATCTGGCTCATAGGCAGCCTGCTGGTCATGATCACCGCTTACTATGCCAACAAAGGCGATACCCAGCATGATGTGGGAACACTTTCTGCCGAAGAACGCCGGAAACTGGAAGACCTGGAAATAGGGCATCACATCATCGCCGATATTGCCAGCGAAATGGAGAAAGATGCTAATGACTGGGAAAATACGTTACAGGAAGAACAGGTGGCAGTGACCCATTTCAATCTGGGCCGTGCACTGCTGAGTGCAGTAACTACAGGGATCTTTTTCCTGGTGGGAGGCATTCTGCCATTACTCCCTTATCTCAAAAATGAGAATTTCTACCGGGCCGCACAGAATAGTGTAACATGCTGTTTTGTGCTGATGGTCATATTCAGCTTTATAAAATCCAGGATGACCAGCCAGCCGGCATTACCAATGATATTGAGAAATATCGGGTATACAGGAGCCGTCTATTTGGGTGCCTGGATCATGGCGATGATCTTTCGTTAAGGTATATTTTCGAGGGTTTTCACTCATGCAATATTCATGAAAACCCTCACAATTTCTTAATTCTCTTTTTTCTCTGCAGGCCGTCCGTTATTTGTAAACATCACAGCAACAAAAGCGCCCAGTGACGCAACCAATGACAGGAACAAGGCAACATGCCTTTCCGGGCACTCTCCCATCTCACACCTGCTGAACAGCAACAAATTTCTGAACGTCCACGCTACTAAAAATGCTGCAAGGAAAAGATTGATCCTTGGCGCCATTTTCCCTTTCAGCAAAAACAGGAGTCCCACCACCACGCCAAAGAAAACATTTACTTTCCCGGGTTCACCAAAATTGGAATTAAAAGTATTCAACCCGGTAAAATCCAGGGGGCCGGTTTTACTTCCAACGGTAATCCATGGCAGGAATGCACATACAATCACAACTACAACAGCGATAATTCCGAAAATCTTACTTCTTGACATAACTTATATTAACTGGAACTCATTTCATAATTACCATTTGAGTATTGATTATCAATTACAAACACCTATTATGAAATGAGTTCTATGTACTGACATAGTGATCTTTCAAATAAACTGCAAATACGAGGTTCCTTTATTACCTGGCACCCGGCGCACAATGCTCTTTCAAATAATTAGTATACAAATTAGCTAAATGTCTCCTGGTACCTTCGCCTTCACTGATACCATGCGTACGGTTCGGATAAGCCATGAACTGGAAGATCTTGTTATATTTGATCAGCTCATTCAGCAGCATTTCCGCATTCTGATAATGTACATTATCATCACCTGTACCATGTACATATAAGAGGTTCCCTCGCAGGTTCTTCGCATAAGTGATTGGTGATCCTTTCACAAAATCCTCCCTGTTTTCCGCTGGCAATCCCATGTACCGTTCCTGGTAAATATTATCATAGGTCAGCTGGTTACCAACGGCAGCAATTGCAATACCTGTCTTGTATATTTCAGGATACTGGAACATCAGGTTCAGTGTCATAGAACCGCCGCCGCTCCAACCCCATACGGCTACACGGGAAGTATCCATATAACTGTGTTCTCTGAACAGCTCCTTCGCCCCCATTGCCTGGTCACGTGCATTCAGAATACCTACCTTACGATAGATCGCCTTGCGCCATGTTCTGCCTTTAGGTTGTGGTGTACCTCTGTTATCCAGGGAAACATAGATGTAACCATCTGCTGCCATATCGCCATTGTACAGGTGGTTGTAACCTGCACCGTATTGATCCAGCGTGGTAGCACCGGCCGGCTCACCATATACATAGAATACAACAGGGTATTTCTTCGTAGAGTCAAAGTTGTTAGGCTTCGCCATCCAGCCTGTCATCGTTACACCATCTACAGTCGTTACATTAAAGAACTCCTGTTTCTGGATACGGCGGGAACTGATAATGTCTTTATAGATCTGCTCTCCCTCGCCGGTTTTGTGTGTAGCGAGCTTCACTATTTCCTGCTGATTGCGGTAGTAGTGGTTAGAGAAATCATGCAGTGCATACTGTGCATCCGGAGAAATTTCGTAGCCATGTGTACCTGGTTCTGACAGCGGAGAGATGCGCTCCGGCTTGCCTTTACCATCCAGGGAAACCTTGTAAAGATATTGCTGGGTAGCATCGTCCGGTGAAGCGAGGATGTAAGCTACTTTGTGTGCTTCGTCTACTTTCAGCAGGTTGATTACATCGTAGTTACCTGGCGTGATCAACTGCTCCTTCCCTTTCATATCTACGGTATAGAGATGACGCCAGCCGTCTTTTTCACTTACCCAAACGAATGACTGTCCGTTGGCAAGAAAATCCCAGCCACTGATATCGCGTTCATCCCAGCGGGATTTCACGTCGATCCAGGCGGAGTCTGTTTCTTTATAAAAGGAAGTGGCTTTGCCGGTAGCAGCGTTCGCGAGGAAAAGGATACTTTCATTCTGCTTGCGGTTTAGCTGTTGCAGGATGAGGTCATTTTTGCCAGGTACCCATTCCATGCGGGGAATGTAGTGTTGCTGTGCATCGCCGGGAACCTGCAGCCAGGTGGTCTTGGCAGTAGCGATATCTACTACGCCCACACGACAGGCAGAAGGGCTTTCACCTGCTTTCGGATATTCTACCGGAACAGTGTAAGAATAGATAGAGTCAGTGTTGTCGATCATGAGGAAGTCTCTGATCCTGGTGGCATCGATCTGCCAGTAGGCGATAGACTTGCTATCAGGGCTCCAGCGGAAGCCATCGCGGCAACCGAATTCTTCTTCATAGGCCCAGTCGAAAGTACCGTTGATGAGGCGGCGGGTACCGTCTGTAGTCAGGGCCTTGCGCTTGCCGGTAGCCAGATCCTCCACGTAGAGGTTATGCCCGCTTACGTAAGCTACCTGTGTGGCATCGGGCGAAAACTTGGCAAACATGAGGGAAGATGGCGGCAGGTCTGCACCGATTTTCTTCAGGTTATTATTACTGAGATCCAGTACATAATAATCCCCGCGGGTATCGTAGCGCCATACACGTTCAGCGTTGGCATACACAAGGAGTTTCTTTTCGTCAGCAGAGAAGTCAAAGTCGCGGATCCTGATCTGGTAATTACCCTGGGTCAATAACCTGCCTGGAACTTTTTCTGTTTGGGAACCATCCGAGAGCTTTACCGCAACGATAGAACTGATAGATGGCTGATAAATATATTGCCCGTCACGGCTCCATTTTGTTGATTGCCCGGGCTGCGCTACTGCTGTGGTGGCAGTGAGGCAAGCCAGCACCAGGAATAGATTTGTGTAACGAAATTTGCGCATCTGCTAAGTTTGAGGCGGCAAGATAACGATATTCAGATTTATTTGGATGCCGTCTGTACCAGAATTGCAGGCCCCGGGCATTTAAAAGGAATATCAAAAGTATTTCATAAAAAGGGGCATTATATCCAGGAAAAGACCCATACGCTTTATTCTGCCTATCATCCTTGTGGAAAAAGATTGTGGAAAAGTTTTATAAAAGTGAAATACAACTAGTTATTAATAATATTTATATATTTACAGAGGCATTCAACTGGTTTGATTTTTGCTCATTCTTTGGGGACATATATTACAATTCATCCAATGAAAACTATTTATCATCCTTATTGTAAACGGGGTGATAGCGTAACCGGCAATAAGAAGAAGAACAAGTATTAATTATTTAATCATCCTTTGAAAACTGTAACACTATGATCCAGGTTATCTATTCTTACAAGAATCGTGAATTCCATCAGCTGGAAGATACTGTCATGAACCAACTTGCACAAATGGGTGTAAGGCAAATGCATGCATTACTGGAGCCTCTGTCTGACACACTGGTAAATGAAAACGGACGGATTACAATCAATCTGGATCAGCATCCAAAGATTACTGTAGAAGGGTTTAGTAGCCCGGTAAAGGAGCATATTGAAATGGTACTGAGAGGGGAAGCCTAAAGCACCCTCAGTTCTTAATTCATGTGAGTAGTTATCATACGCGCACGTTCTGCTTAAACGCTTACCATCTTTTTCACGCTTCTACATCTGCAAGTTCGTAAAACGTTGCATTCCGCAAAGGCTGCATTGGTCGTTGTTTGAATTCACTCCAGGCCTTTGTAAACGCTGCCCCGTAATAAAAGATAATCGAACTGTAAAAGATAAACAGCATCAGCAACACTGCCGAAGCAGAGGCTCCGTATAGGATACCTATATTGCCCCCATATAGTAAGCGTCTCAGCATAAATTTGCCAATACTGAATAGGATACCTGTCAGGAATGCCCCTGAAAACGCTACTTTCCAGTCAGGCCTTGCATCAGGCAGGTAACGGAACAATACTGTAAACCAGGCTGTCACGATAGCCAGCGATACCAGCTGCGCAAACAATTCGTTGAAAATCAGGTCAGCATTAGGAAAGACGTCGTGAATATAAGTACCCAGGAAAGCATGGGCACTTTCTGTAAACACACTGGCCAGGAATAGGATACCTGCCGCCCCGATCACAATCAGGGAGCGCAGCCGTCCCATCAGGGATAATACAAATCCCTCCCGCTCCGACAACCGGATCTGCCATAATTGATTGAGGGAACTGCGGATCACTTTTAATAAGGTCGTTGCTACAAACAACAGGAAGATAAACAGCAATGTCGCCACCGGCCAGGTTTTACCCAGGTTGCGGAACCCTCTCAGCGTCACGATCACCTGCTCTGCACTATCCGTACCTACCAGCTCACCAAGTCGCTGAAATAATTGCTTACCCAGATGTTTACGGTCAAATAACAGGCCCATGACCTGCAATAATATCAACAAAATCGGAGGTAGCGCAAAACTGGCAAAGAAGGCGGTAGCGCCTGCCAGCCTAAGTGGGTCGTTGCTTTGTAATGTCCGGAAAGCAGTCCGGAATGTGCTGAAAAAGTCTCTTGACATCTGGAATAATATGGTCAGGTTAAAAGCATAAAAAATCATGCCTTTTGTTCCCTGCCGACATTAACTTATTTGCTGGTATAAAAATTTATGCGGAGTAAAATAAGGATTCGGTGCAAACCGCATGCTGTCTGCCATCACCCGGTCATCTAACTGTGGTTACTGATAAAATCATCTTCTGTTCATGTAAAAATAATCCTGCGTCACCAGTACCTTATCAGGCACTACTTCGCCTTCATAGATCAGCGTGTTAAAGTTGAAAGTACTATCATTCACCACTCCTACTACACACAAGGTACTGTCCAGTTTAAAATACTCCTTCGTCTTATACTCATAGCTTACTGAATCCAGCGATCCCGCCAGGTACAGGGCCGCCACACCGGTAGTATACCCGGTCAGCCTGATATTCAGGTAAGCCGTGCTATCCGCATAATTAGTGGTATCCTTCCTGTAATAAACAGTATCCCCATTAGTTTCCGTGTAATACTGCAGACTGACCGTTTGCGAAATGAACCATTTGCCAGTGTAATTGATCGAAGTTCTGGTATCTTCATTCTTCTTACAGGCCACGATCATAGCCAGCAAAGCGATTGGCAATAGTTTCCTCATGGGTAAATTAATAATTATAAGGCCGCAAAAATAGTTTAATTTTCCTTCCATCAAACGCCGGCTATCCTTAATTTGTTACATCCTTCCCCTCTTCTTTCTTCTTACTGCCCAATTTTATCTTCACTTTGCCGTTTCCATCATCTGTAGCATGAAGGTGTAGCACGATCCCCCTGGTCCTGCGCTTCTTTTTTATCTCCTTGTCATCAATATCTTCATCCTTCTTAGGATTACGCAGCGGAACATCGATATATAGATCCGTACCGGAAGTCATGCCGTACACCCCGGAAACATCCATGTAGAGCACACTGGAATTGATCTGCATAGGTGGTACCAACACCTTGTCGCCCTGTATGGTGAGCTTGTTCTTTACATTCTCAAAAGTAATATTTCCCATATCCCGCTTCCTGAACGCAATATTCCCGATATCCTCCAGCTGCGATACATGCACCAGCGCGCCTTGTTTCAACTCAAAACCCATTGTTCCATACAGCGATTTCGGGGCTACTTTACCATTGTCGTAGATATTCCCTGAAATATTCGCTTTCGCAGACAATATACCCCGCAGGTTTTTCGAATTTAAGGTCTGCATACCGAAGTCATTGAAGGCATAGAACAACTGGTCCACATGCACATTGTTAATGTCTGTATTGATCTTAAAACGATTATTATTGCCATTCTGGATCAGGTTCCCACTTAGCTGAATGGTTCCACCCGCATGTGAGAGCGCAATCTGGTTCAGCCGGATGTCTGTCTGTGTCAGTGAAAGGTCCGCCTTTACCTGTTGGGCGATGAAGCGCTGGTAAATTAGCTTATCCAGGGAAACATTCAGGTTCACGTTACATGCATTCAGCATCACATCCAGCTGACTGGTTATCCTGGTCATCTTTTTCCGTGCTGTCGCCTTGCGCTGCACCACCTTGCCTCTCCGGGCCAGGAAACTGCTGAATTCATTCAGGTCCAGAATCGGGCTATGGACCTTCCAGGCGAGCTGCAATTTTTCGGGTGCTGTGAAAAAGAGATTCGTGATATTCAGCACACTACCCGCCATGAAAAGCTTACTCCTGGCCGTTTGGACACTGATATTTTCCAGGTAAAGGTCCTGCCCTGTAAAATCCAGTTTGGCATTACAATCCGTAAACTGCAGGTTGCGTGGCGTATAGGCCAGCGCACCGTGTAATACTTCTACAGTACCTTTCAGATAAGGCCTGATCGTATCAACCGCCTGAATGCCTCCCTTATAAAACAGGTTCGCTTTGGCAGTGCCGCCTGTAAAGTTAAATGGTCCATCCGCATTCAGGTCAGTCAACGGGAAGTCTGCCCTGAAATAGCCGGTAAGCACCGGGTATTGTAAATTGGCAATATGCACCGTATCCGCCGTTACAGGTATGCTAAAGCAGCGCGTGTTCAGATCGTACAGGCTAATGATGGAATTTTCATCCCCATGCCCTTTCCCCGGCACCCAGTCATTGCTGTAACTACCACCAAAACTGCATTCCGTCAGTTCCAGGCCCCTGGTCGTAACACTGTTATCTTTTGTTTTCCAGATCACCTTCAGCAAGGGCGTACCTTTATCGGCCAGGCCTCCTTTGATCACACATTCTGCATCCAATGGCTTCTCCATATGAATACTATCCAGCCGCTCTTTGATATTTGGCGTAAGCATGGTAGATACATGCGCCAGCGAAGCCTTTTCTGCTATGATATGTATGGTAAAAGCCCTGTCATCAGCAAATGAGAAATTCGCACCTACAGAAAGGTCCTGCTTATCATCAATCCGCAGGAGCTGCTGCGGAATATCCAGTATCTTTTTCTTCGTATTAAAATGCAATTCCAGGTCAGTAGAAAGGTTCTTATCTTTTAAGAAACTTCCTTTCTCTGTATTGAAGGCAAAGGAGTTTACCTTCAGATCCATGTCCACTTTAGCGGTCCAACCGGAATCGTTGGTGAGTAAGCTACCCCGCAGACGCGAGACATCAAAATCAAAGGATTTACCCTTCAGCTGGTTATCCATCACGAACCTTACATGCTCCAGGTTCAGGCGCGTAATGTCTGCATTCGTGCTGCTGCCTTGCGTACTCTTTACCTGCTCGTCGTTTTTCTTTAACACACTGGTATTGGTGTAGCCGCTTGCATCTGTATATAAATAGATGGTTCCTTTCTGTAGACTGATCCGCTTAATATCGAGTTGCTTCCTCAGCAAGGCGAGTGTATTCACCTGTACAAACAGGCGCGAAACCTTTACCAGTTCGTGTTTATGCCGAGACCAGAGACTGTCCTTCACACTTACATCTTTCAACGAAACTGATACATCCGGAAAGCTTTGTACCAGGGCAGGTTCCAGTTCTGCAATAGTCAGCTCTCCCCCATGGAGGCGTTCATTCAGCTGGTCGCTGATCTGCTTTAGGATGTATGCCTTATGTGTATGGATATAAAAAGCAAGGGCCAGCCAAAGCAATAGCAACAGACCGATGAGGCCACTGAAAACAACGATGGTTATACGAAGCCATTTGCGCATATACAGTATAATGTACGAAAAAAATGCCAATCAGTCTGCTGCCCGCAGGTCCTCATTGGTTACAACAGCCTGAATACCCCGTCTGCCAATGATCCACCCCGAACAAGGCTCCCTTTCAGCGGATTTTAAATCCGTATTGGATTCCCCAATTCCTCAATTGTGGAACATCTTTTGTGTAAACAATGAACAATCAGTGAAGAAAGATGCATTGAATAACATAATACCAAGCCGGAAAAGGAATAATACTTATGGAAAAACACACCTATCAAACAGGTCTGATCGGTAACTGTGCCTACCTGGCGCATGTGAACATCAACACCAATATCGACTGGCTTTGCTGGCCTCAGATGGATAGTACCTTCGTGTTCGGAGGCATGCTTGACAAGAAAAAGGGAGGAGAGTTCTCCATCCTTCCAGAGGGAGAATACAATAGCCGACAGTATTATCTTGAAAATACCAACATCCTGGTCACTGAAATTACCAGTGCAAATGGCAAATACAGGATCACAGATTTTGCCCCCCGTTTTTATCAATACGAAAGGTATTTCAAACCACTGATGCTGATCCGTAAGATCACACCACTGGAAGGGAATCCCCGTGTGCGGGTAAAATGTGAGCCTGTATGTGATTATGGTGGCCGCAAACTCAAAGCACAGCGGGGCAGTAACCACATCGAATTTCTCGGATGTGATGAACATATCCGCCTTACTACCAATATTCCCGTGAGCTACCTTTTTGAAGACGAATTCTTCGTGCTGAATGAAGAGAAGTACCTCCTTCTCTCCTATGGTCAGCCGCTGGAAGCACCGCTCAATAGTACTGCTGAACGTTTCCTCCGCGAGACAACCGTATACTGGCGCACCTGGATCAAACACTCCAATATCGCCAACTTCTACCAGCCGGCAGTGATCCGTTCTGCCCTGGCCCTGAAAATTCACCAGTACGAGGATACCGGCGCCATCATTGCCGCCAGTACGACCAGTTTGCCGGAATCTCCGGGCAGCGGGCGTAACTGGGATTACCGCTATTGCTGGCTCAGGGATACATTTTACGTTATCACCGCCCTCAACCATATTGGCCACTTCGAGGAAATGGAAAAATACTTCAGCTATGTAGCGGATATTTCCTTCTCAGGCGACTATCGTTATCAGCCACTCTATGGCATCACAGGCAAAAAGAACCTGGTTGAGCAAATACTTCCACATCTGGACGGTTATCAGGGTAACCAGCCGGTGAGGATCGGAAACCAGGCCTATGAGCATATCCAGAACGATATTTACGGACAGGTGCTCATCTCCATGCTTCCCTTGTATACCGATCACCGCTTTATCTTCTCCGAAAGAAAAGATTCCGCATGGTGGATCGAATACCTGCTTAAAAAGATTGAACGTACGATCGACGAAAAAGATGCGGGGATCTGGGAGTTCCGCAACTTTGCGAACATCCATTGTTACAGTAACCTGTTCCAGTGGGCGGGCTGCTCTGCTGCGGAGAAAATGGCCCGTATCATAGGTAGTAATGACCTCGCGGCACAGGCAGTAGCGCTGAAGAACAGGGCTGCTGCACACATCGAAAGCTGTTACGATCCTATTCGTAAAGTATACACCAATGCCACAGGGAGCCAGTACCTCGATGCCAGTACCTTACAGCTCATTATGATGAACTACCTGGATCCGGCTTCTGACAAGGCAAAAGACCACCTGGCGGCATTGGAAAAAGAGCTAAAAACACCGAATGGCTTATTCTATCGTTACCTGCATTCTGATGATTTCGGTAAGCCGAAAACAACCTTCCTGGTGTGTGCCTTCTGGTATGTGGAAGCACTCGCATGTGTGGGCAGAGTGGATGATGCAGTAAAGGAATTTGAAAAGCTGATGCAGTATTCAAATCACCTCTTGCTGTTTAGTGAAGATGTGGATGAAACAAATGGCAGTCAGTGGGGAAACTTCCCGCAGGCATACAGCCATGTGGGCCTGATGAACGCAGCATACCGGATAGCGATGAAACTGGATACGCCCATCTTCAAATAGTTTTGAATGAAGGTTTACAATAATGAAAGAGGCTACAGACAGAACGCTGTAGCCTCTTTTTCCAGAAAAAGGTTTTCATTACCGTTGGTGAATTCCCGCTTTCGTGAATGTTTTTATTACACCAAAATCAGTGATTTCAAAAACGCTCTTACCTCCCTATGATTCCGTAAATAAAATCTCGCAGACGATACCTGGCTACCTACCTTAATAGTCACCGCATCCTGTGGCAAGGCTTTAAAAATATCTTCATCAGTATGATCATCTCCTATCGCCAGGGTAAAATCATAATGCTTATTCTGCAACCATGACAATGTCGCCTTACCTTTATTGATCTCTACATTCTTCACTTCAATCACCTTATCACCCGGCAATAACTGCAAGCCTTTATCCGCTGAAAAATAACGCAGGGTATTCATCAGTTCATTCGCGCGCAATTCACCCAAACCAGCTTCCGCTTTGCGATAATGCCATACCAATGAGAAACTCTTTTCTTCGATAAATGAACCTGGTGTACGATCCGTAAATGTCTCCAGGATAGGCGCAATATCCGCTTTCCAATGATCTGTTAATCCCGGTAGTTGCTGCCACTCTTCCCCATGCCTTTTTTGAAACGCCCCATGTTCCGCAATAAGATCCAGTTTCAGATGCCCCAGCCATTCTTCCAATGTCTGGTATTTACGACCGCTCACCATCACCACATGATTCAGTGGGTCTACTGTCAGTTCTGTCAGTAACTGAATCAGATCCTGGTCAGGAGATGCCAAATCAATATTGGTCTGGAATCCAACCAGTGTGCCATCATAGTCGAGGAAGATCACTCTTTCCTTCGCACCTTTATAATTTTTTCTTACATGTACCTGCATTTCCAGGCTCATTCTTCTCGCCAGCATAGACTGCTGTAGCTGTTTCACTTCCTGTAATCTTGCCATGAATAATTTTACCCAATGTGAAATATTAAACTT
Source organism: Chitinophaga sancti (assembly GCF_034424315.1). Taxonomy (GTDB): domain Bacteria; phylum Bacteroidota; class Bacteroidia; order Chitinophagales; family Chitinophagaceae; genus Chitinophaga; species Chitinophaga sancti. The sequence continues at coordinate 808,344 of NZ_CP139972.1, read as the reverse complement.
AGATACAATCTGCTGCATTTGTTTCATCCTTCTGCGTTGCTCACCTTCCGGCATATTCAATGCCTCATGAATGCCGCGTGCGATTGCACCGATATTATTAGGGTTCACAATAAGTGCATCAATGAGCTCTTTGCTGGCACCCGCCATTTCACTCAGGATCAGTACACCATCGCTATCTTTGCGGCTGGCCACATATTCCTTGCTCACCAGGTTCATACCATCACGCATGGGTGTCACCAGTCCTACATCTGCAAAACTGTATAATGCAGACAATGTCTCCACCGGAAAACTGCGATAGAAATAATTGATCGGATGCCAGTTCAATGTACGGAAGCGGGCATTGATGCCCCCTGCCAGCATATCGATCGCCTCCCTCAGTTCCTTGTATTGTGCCACGGTATCTCTCGATGGCACGACGATCATATACAGTACGACTTTCTCAATATATTCAGGATACAGTTGCAGGAACAATTCAAAAGCCTGCAGGCGTTGTATAATACCTTTGCTGTAATCCAGTCTGTCAATAGACAAAACCATGTGGGTACCATGGAAATTCTCGCGCAGGCTTTCCACCTGTTTCAGTACTTCAGGGTCTTGCGACAACAGTTCGAATTTACTGTTATCTATACCCATGGGAAAGGTTTCTGCTACCACTGCCCGGTCATTCACCGTCACCACGTTTGCAGTGGCATTCAATGGCAGTAAACGTGTAACAGCGTTGAGGAAATGATGGCTGTCATCAAAAGTGTGAAAGCCTAAGAGATCCGCCCCCAGCATACCTTCGAGCAGTTCTACGCGCCATGGGATCAAACGGAATAATTCAAAAGAGGGGAACGGAATATGCTGGAAATAACCAATGGCTACATCCGGCGCTGCGGCACGGATCATGCCGGGCAATAGGAGTAACTGGTAATCATGGATCCAGATCACATCCCCGGGCGCTGCCACTTCCAGCACAGCATCCCTGAACTTTGTATTTACCTGGTAATAGTAATCCCAATATACCTGCTCATAACGGGCGTAAACGGACATATAGTGGAAAACCGGCCACAGTACCTCGTTCGAAAATCCTTCGTAATAATTATTGATTTCATCCTGGGTCAGGTACACCGGCATCAGGTTCATGGTGCCCAGTTGCTCCTTAATTTGTACCTGTGCTGCTTCGTTTACGTCCACCCCGGGCCATCCAATCCAGATGTTGTAGCCTTGCCTGTAAATGGACCCCAGACCTGTAGCCAAACCGCCTTCACTCGGATTCAACACATATTCGCCCTCTTTCTCAGTGATCTTTACCGGTAGCCTGTTCGATACAATAATGGTTTTACTCATAATACAGTTTTAGTCAAAAAATCGATGCTATAATAAAATGCCAATCGAGGTATGGAATTCCACACATCAAAAAACGCACCTGAATAGTACAGGAAATTGAAAGCTGTCACAAAATGCCAAATCAATGAAAGCCCCGGGTTATGCTAAAGTAGAAGCAAGTAAAGTGTAAGTATGGGGATGTGACGGACGAGGCAAAGATACGAAATTAATTTTTAATGAGGTAAATGAAGCCGGCCGTGGGTTTGCGGCCGGCTCAGATAGTCTTGATAGTTAGAATACAATAATCGTCTTTCCTTTACTGTTTAATTTTTTAATAGCAGCTAATGCAGCAGGTGTTTCTGCTAATGTAATCTCCCTCTCCAATGGGATCTTCACTGCACCATTATCAACTGCATCAGACAATGCATCCAGTAATGTGCGATTCCCTTTCAACTCAAAATTTCCACCCTGCAGTCCTTTTCTTTTCAAATCTTCATCATCCGCTACAAAGGCTGTAGTAAAAGCCACACCACCTTTCTTCACCAATGCAGTCATTTCTTTAAACGCATCCGGAGTACTGACCATATCAATCAGTCCATCCACACCATCGGGGTAATTACGCCTGATCTCCTCTGCAACAGATATCTTTTTATAATTGATGGTTTCTTTTGCACCTAGTTTTTTTACTTTGCTGGCGCCGTTTTCATCACTTGCAGTCGCAATCACATAAATACCCTGCATGGCGGCTAACTGAATAAAGAATAACCCTACACCACCGGTAGCACCGACTACAAGTACGATCTGCTCATGCTTCAGGCCTGATTTCTCGATCATTTGTAAAGCAGTCATACCTGCAGTTGGTATAGCCGCTGCCTGTTGCAGGGGAATCTTTTTAGGCGCTAATGCCAGTGCTGCTTTTTCAGGCACCACTATAAATTCCGCAAACGTACCTTCACCTACAGGAGCATGCAGGAACTGGCCATAGATGTTATCACCTACCTTAAAAAGTGTTACACCTTCCCCAATTTCTTCCACAACACCTACAGCGTCCACACCAGGTATCATGGGAAAATGATGAGGCATTTGGCCATCCAGTATCCCATCGATCATTTTGGTATCGAAGGGATTGATACCAGCTGCAATAATGCGGACCAGCATGCTGCCGGCTTTTACTGCAGGTGTAGGTTGTTCCGTTAATTCCGGTGCTGCTTTGAATTGGGAAATTGTAATGGCTTTCATATTATGAATTTAGATAGCAATGTGCAACAAAAACTTTGCCGGGCAAATGTTGCTGTTGCTTTCTTTGAAAATACTAAATGAAATTGATTAATTCCTGGCAGCTGCTTTTTCGAAGTTCATTACTTCCATTTCTTCGATACACCCAGACGCTGCGCACTATAAATGCCCGCATGCCCGCTAAAATAATACGCTGTAAAACACGCCACCGCAAAATACAAGACATTACTGGTGCCGAATAATTCCACCCCCATCAGCGTACATGCGATGGGTGTATTTGTAGCCCCTGCAAATACGGCAATAAAACCTATTCCAGCAAAGAGATCAATAGGCGCCCCTATCAACACCGCTATCGTATGCCCCAATGCTGCGCCAATGAAAAACAGCGGGGTTACCTCACCACCTTTAAAGCCCATCGCCAGCGTAATCGCTGTGAACAACAATTTCCATAACCAGGCCCAGTTGGACATCTCCATTTCCTTAAATGCATTCACAATACTTGCACCATCAGGGTACTTGCCTGTTACCCCCAAACCAGTGTAATCCTTCGTTCCCAATACCTGGCAAAATACAATGATGATCACGCCACCAGCTACGGGAATCAGCCATGCAGGCTTAATAAACTCCTTGCTATATTTTTTGATCTGGTGCATGCAGGTAGAAAATAAAAAACTCGCTAGCCCAAATGCAATCCCCGCCACAATCACCTTTGCCAGCAGCACATAATCAAAAGGTGTATCCGATTTAAACAAGATCTGGTAATGGGTATGATGAATGCCCCAGGCACTACATACCCAGTCGGCAAATACCGCAGCAATCAAACAGGGCACCAATGCATCATACCTGATCACACCAATGGCCAGTACCTCCAGCGCGAAAACAGTACCCGTCAGCGGCGTACCAAATACCGCCCCGAAACCTGCCGCAATCCCTGTCATCAACAAGATCCGCAGATCTGCTGCAGAAAGGCGCATCCACTTACCTATAAGCCCCGCCATACTACCTCCTATCTGCACCGCTGTACCTTCACGCCCTGCAGAGCCCCCGAATAAATGTGTGAGGATCGTCGTCAGCAATACCAAAGGCGCCATCCTGGCGGGTACACCACCTCCCGGTTCATGAATCTCATCCATAATGAGGTTATTGCCTTTTTCTGAAGTACCCCCCAGCTTGTTGTACAGGAAATAAATCCCAATCCCCGCTACCGGCAGCAAATACAATAACCATTCGTGTTCCCAGCGAAAATGCGTAACGTAGTCCAGGAGCCACAGGAATAAGGCAACCAGCGAGCCGACTACCAGCGCAACAGGAATAATAATAAGAGTCCAGCGCATCAGCTGGTAAGCAATCGTAAATTGTTCTAAAGATTTGTTAATTTTCGTCATGTTCCTACAAATATATAAACAGAACTGCCCGCTTGTATGAGCAGAAATATACTTACTATTTGTAGGCGCCATCAGACCCGAAGAATACGGGACAGTTCTTGTGCAGGAAGACACCATTTCCTGGTTCTGACGCAAATATAAACAATAAAAATTCAATTTTATTTAAAAAGCCAACCACAGCCTGTTGCCATTCAAACGTTTGTTTAAACTCAAGCTCCTACAAACGTTTGATCCATCTAAATAAAATATTATTTACCTTCAGATTCTCTACAGAATGTTTATTTTGTTTTGTAGATATGCACAACATTATGTTACTTCCGCTAATCTGTATTGGATGAGATTGAATTCTTTATACCTACAACTGTTATTGCCGTTCGTAATAGTTAGCGGGGCCTGTGCTCAGCAACTACCTGCTGATTCGGGGGTAACATTGTTCAAAAAAGATAGCTCCTTTTCAAAACTCTTCAAAGGAACAAAAAAGTATGAATGCACCATTGCCAGCGTAGTAGTACCTGCTGCTATGTTAGGTTATGGCCTTGCCACATTCGAATACGGTCCGCTCCGTAATCTCGATCACAGCACTAAAAATGAAATCATGGAAGACAATTCCCGCTTCCATACCAAAATAGATAATTATACCCGCTATGCACCTGCATTGAGTGTGTATGCATTGAATGCAATGGGCATTCACGGTGCACATAATTTCCGTGACCGCACCATTATCCTGGGTATGTCCAGTCTCATTATGATGGGAACTGTAGGTGGTGTAAAAACAATGTCTCACAGGCAGCGCCCGGATGGTAGTACGTTTAATTCGTTCCCTTCCGGTCATACAGCCACTTCTTTTATGGGTGCTGAATTTATGCGCCAGGAGTATAAGGATGTAAGCCCATGGTATGGGGTATATGGTTATGCAGTGGCGACAGCTACAGGTGTATTACGTATGTATAATAACCGCCACTGGCTGAGTGATGTTGTGGCAGGGGCTGGTCTTGGCATCCTGAGCACCAAGGCTGCCTACTGGGTATTCCCTAAAATGGAGAAAGCTTTTGCGAAGAAGGACGGGAAAGAAAGGAAGTATAGTATGCATCCTATTGCAATGCCTACATATAATCCGGATACAAGGTCTGTGGGAGTGAGTGTGGTGTTTTTCCCGGGTAATTAATCCTGGCCGTTTCAAATCCGCCAATAGTTAAAAATCAAAAGGGAGCCACTGTCAGGCTCCCTTTTTTCTTTTCTCGTCGGCAATATCTTTCTGGTCATATTCACTCTCATCATATCCTTCCAGCAAATGGTTCTGATCGTCGTCGTAATCCTTCTTTGCAGTCGTCTTTGCCTTGGGCGCGACCTCTACATTTTCTCTCTTTACCTCTTTTATCGCTCTTTTCAGGTTTGTTGATTTTTTCATAATACACCTTTTGAATAGTGTATCACAAAAATGCTGCCGCCTGTTACTCTATGCCGGTATTCTCCTTAATATCATCCGTTGCTGGTGCTATCACCTTATCTCCCAGCTGCAATGAACCAAACACTTCCGTAGAATCATTATGATGATTCCCTTCCTGCACATCTACCCAATGGGTAACGCCACTCCTCACCGCAATCACATATTTCTTCTCTGTAGATGTCACGATTGCCGTTGCCGGCACCACCATTGCCTGCCTGCTGCCACTCACCGGAATCGTAATCTCCGCATACATTCCCGGTTTCAGCGTATGATCCGGATTGTACACATCCACTTCCACCGCTTCTGAACGGAAACGGTCATTCAATGATCCCGCCTGACGGCTGATAGTGCCTGTAAACACCTTCCCAGGCAGGGCATTCACCCGGAACGACACCTTCTGTGCATCAGTCAGCTGCGCACTATAGATCTCCGGCACCTGCACAATAAGACGCAAACGATCCTCCTGCTCCAGCATCAGCATCGGCCTGCCATCAATATTGGTAGTCGGCCCCACCAGTGCACCGGGATGTACATTACGTTCCGTAATCACCCCATCAAACGGTGCCGTCACCTGCAGATAACTACGGGTCGCTTCCAATGCCCTGAAGTTTGCCAGCTGGCTGTTCATAATAGCACTATCCGCCAGCATCTTTGCATCCGATACCTCCAGGTCGTGGGGCGAAATCGTACCGGGGGTGGCACTCACCGCCACAGTACGTTCGTAATTATCCCGGGATGCCGCATAGTCCGCCTTCGCCTGCAGCCATTTCGCCTGTGCTGCATAGTATTGCTGAATCACCTCCGGCGCATCCAGCTGCAGCAACATCTGGCCTTTTCTCACGACAGATCCCCTGTCTACGGATACACTTTTCACAAATCCATTGGCACGCGGATAGATGCTCACTTTCTGGTAAGCATCCAGTACCGCAGGCAACTGGATACTGGATGATAAAGGCTCCTGTACTACTGTTGAAAATGTATATTGACCGGCATGGTGCTGCTCCTCTTTTTTCTTTTTCGAAACGGCCTCCCGGCAGGCTGCCAGCATGCTTACCGCAGTACCTATAATGACAAGTCTATGTTGAATATTCATGGTAATGAATCGTAGTTTAGTATTCAAAAAAATTTGTAGTTTCCTCCTGCATTTGTGAAAACCCTGTTTGTTTCCTCATCATCTTCTTCTAATGTTCATGTGCCATCCCATCGCCCTGCATTTGCGCAGCTGAAACATCATCTTCCGGCATCAGCGAAACCGGGTCAAACGTCGTTTTCCTTTGCATTCGTGCATACACCAACGGTAGTATAAACAAAGCCGCAACCGTAGAAGCAATCAGGCCCCCAATGACCGCTCTGCCCAAAGGCGCCGTCTGGTCTCCTGATTCACCCATGCCCGAGGCCATTGGTATCATACCCGCTATCATCGCCAGGCTTGTCATCAGGATCGGGCGCAAACGAATGCCCGCACTCACAATCCCCGCCTTATACGCATCCCTGTAATCAATCCTCAGTTTCTCTGCATTCGTCACAATCAAAATCGCATTCGCCACAGATACCCCCGTAGACATAATCATCCCCATATACGATTGCAGGTTCAAGGTAGACCCTGTCAGCAACAACATCAGCAAGGCGCCCGCTATTACCGCCGGCACCGTCACCAATACCACAAAACTCAGTTTGAATGACTGGTAATTCGCCGCCAGTAATAAGAAGATGACCATCACCGCCAGCATCAATCCATTCTGCAAACCATTCAGGGTATCCGTCAGCAAACCAGAACTACCCTGCACCTCCGCAATCAAACCACGGGGTGGTGCTCCCATCTCATCAATCTCATGTTGCACGGCCTTCGTCGCAGCACCCAGGTCAATACCTGCAATATTCGCACTCACGGTCAGGTACCTACGCGGCCCGGAACGGTCATATTCACCTGGTACCTCACTGGTACTAAAAGCTGCCACATCACCCAGCACAGGTCTTGCCTGTCCGCGTACCAGCGGGATCTCCTGCAGATCGCTGATCGCCTGCATACTGTACTCCGGGATCTGCACCTGCACCTGGTATGTGTAAGCCCCCTTCTCATCCAGCCACTGGTTCTTCTCAGAAAACCGACTACTGGATGTAGATGCTGTCACAGAGCGTGCCACCTGGTATACATTCAATCCCATCTGCGCCACCTTGAACCGATCCACATTGATCTTAATGACCGGATAATGCAAAGGCTGTACGATCTGCACATCCCGCAAAAACGGCACTCCTTTCAAACGATTAGTCAAAGTCGTCGCATATTGCTGGATCTGCTGCATATCCTTACCTGCCACTCTCACTTCTATCGGCGTTGCAGCGCCCTGCGCCATAATCTTCTCCGTCATATCTATCGGCTCAAATGACACACGCAGTTGCGGAAATTTCTCATGAATCATCTCCCGCAGTTTATCTTTCAGCGCATCGATATTCACTTTGTAATCCTCATTCAGGTTTACCTGCAATACCGCTTCGTGAGTACCTGCATTGAATACATACAGGTTACTGGAACCATAGCTTGTAGGGATCAGACCCACATAAGCAGAACTGATCTCAACATTATTATCAGTTGCCTTATCAATCAACTGCAATACCTGGTGCACCTTTTCTTCCGTTCTCTCCAGTCGTGTACCATCCGGTTCTTTCAAGCGCAGCTGGAATTGCCCGACATTAATATGTGGCATCAGGTCTTTACCAATCATCACATATGCGGTTCCCGCAGCCCCGAATGCCAGTACCAAATAAACGGCAATCACCAGTGCAGAGCGCTTTCCAAGCCTTTCCAGCACCCGCATAAACCAGGCTTTGAATCGCTCAAAACCATTCAGTTTTTCCGGGTGTGCTTTTTGCTCCGCCATATGATCATTCACTTCTTTCACCTCATCATTATCCAATGCAAGGCCAGCATGCGCATGCTGGTATCGCGCTGCTTTCAGCCACCAGTTAGCAATAACCGGCACCAATGTCTGCGCCGTAAAGAAAGATGCCATCATGGCAAAACCAATAGACAAAGACAATGGCAGGAACATCGCTTTCGGCACACCCGACATGATGAAGGAAGGCGCAAACACCGCCAGGATACATAACAGGATCAGCAACAGCGGGAACGCAATTTCCTCGCAAGCCTCGTATATCGCCTGCTTCTTAGGTTTCCCCATCTCCAGGTGCTGGTGAATATTCTCAATCGTGACTGTAGCCTGATCCACGAGAACCCCGATAGCGAGCGCCAATCCGGATAAAGTCATCAAGTTGATCGTCTGCCCCGACAAATACAATCCAAACACTGCAGACAAAATAGCAATCGGTATAGTGATCACTACGACAAGACAACTCCTTAAATCACGCAGGAACAACAACACCATCAATCCCGTCAGCACCGCTCCCAGGATACCTTCAGTCATCAGGCCTTTTACGGCATTGATCACAGCTACGGACTGGTCAAATTCATAGGTGATCTTCGTATCTTCCGGCAGGAGGTTTTGCATCTCGGGCAGCTTCGCCTTCAATTGTTTCACCACTTCCCAGGTAGAGGCATCAGGCGTCTTCACCACCGGCATATATACAGAACGCTTCCCGTTTACCAGCGCATAATCCACCGTCACATCTGCCCCATCAGCAACAGTCGCAATGTCTTTTACAAACACCGTCGCATTTCCATTCGTAGCCACAGGAATATTACCAAAATCAGTCACCTCCTGCTCCAATGAATTGATAGTAGTCAGGAACATTTTATTGTTGATACGAATATTCCCGGAAGGACTCATGGCATTGTTCCGCGCAATCGCTTCCACCACCTGGTCCGCACTGAGATTAAAACTACGCAGGCGGTCAGGGTTTACATTCACTACCACTGAGCGTGCATTCGCACCAAATGGCGGTGGGGCACTCAAACCCGGAACAGTTGCAAACATAGGCCGGATGCGGGTGCTTGCCATATCATAGATATCTTTCAGCGGGCGTGTCCGGGAGCTGAATACCAGCTCACCTACCGGTAATGAAGACGCATCAAAACGGATCACCTGTGGCGGTGCAGCACCAGGAGGAAAAAAGTTCATGGCACGGCTTACCTGCAGCGCCACCTGCGCAGAGGCCTCACCCATGTCAGTACCTTCATAGAAAGTCAGCTTGATCATGCTGAGCCCCTGGATGTTCTTACTGCTGATATTTTTGATCCCGTTCACATATAAGAACTGGTCCTGTAAGCGGGTTGCAAAGAAACCTTCCATTTGCTGGGCAGACATACCGCCATATGGTTCTATTACATAGATAGTCGGCTGGTTCAGCTTCGGGAAGATATCAATGGGTATATTGATGACTGCCAGGATAGAAAAAAGGAACACGCCCAGTGTCAGTACGACGACCGAGATTGGCTTTTTTAAGGCAGTAGAGACTAATGACATAAATTAATTTTAAGTTCAGAGAACAGATTTTACGCTAATAATAAAAGGTGAACGCTATGATACTCCATCGTTCCATTTCCTGCACAGTTACAATGTCGTCCGCATTGCCTTATTGCTAATGAAACCGCTTGCATAATAAAAGCTATGATGCTTTATCATTCCATTTCCTGCACAGTTACAACGCCGCCCGCACCGCTTCCAGCTGCTGCACCAATGCCTGGATCGTATTCGTCGCAAAGGCCTCCATAAACAGCGATTGCCATGCATCATGCCTTGTCTGGATGAGATCATTCTCCGCACGGTTCAACACATACAATGCATTCGTTACTTCAATGATATTCGTCAAGCCACCTTTGTACAGCGCCATCTTCTGTGCCGCCGCGGCCTTCGCAGCATTCAGCTGTGCAGGCATTTCATTCAGCTTGTCTGCCGCGGTATGAATATTCACCCTCGCCTGGTTCAGCTCATTATCCAGCAAAGTATGTGATGATTCCAGCTGGTTCGCGGCCGCCGTTGTGCGCACATACTGCTCCCGCATCTTGTCTCTTGTATGAAAGATGTCTGCCACATTGTAAGTGATGCCAACACCCGCCAGGTAATTGTACCGGCTATAGCCGAAACCACTGCTTAATTGCTGATACTCATTGCTGCTATTGATACTGGATCCCCGGGCCCATCCTGCCGCCAGCACCATCACCTTTGGCAGGGCCGATTTACGGATCACCAGTTCATGTTTTTTGTTAGCCGCGAGCAGGGCATTGTAATACATCAAAGCAGGATGTGTCGGCTCCACGGCGCCGGTATCGGACTGGGCCAATAAGACCTGGCGCAGCCCTTTATCATACAGCGTATCAGGTACAATGGCTGTACTGTCTAACCCCGTCATACTAACCAGGTGCATGCGCACCTTATTGTACCCGTTCTGAAAATCTATGTAGTTCAGCCTGGCTTTTGACAGCTCCGCGGCTGCAATCGCACTATCCACCCCCGGTTTTAATCCATGCAGTACAATACTTGTTACTGCCTGCGATACTGATTTGGTTCGTTCTATATTGTCCGCCTGAATACGCATCAGGTTATAATATTCCAGCATAGACAGGTAGTCCTGTATCACCGCAACAGTGAGATCATTCGCCGTGATGCCGGCATCTGCACCGGCTACCTGTTGTTGTTGCCTGGCTTCATCCTTCCGCACCTTGTACAGGCCAAAATTGTATACTTCCCATTGCAGCTGTGCCATGCCGATATTACCGGCTACAGCCTGCGAATTGTTGGCCGCCCGGATACCACCGGATGTAGAGGGGATAATGCTCATAGGGAAGTAAGACCCATACACCCCGTTATCAGAGCCAATGGTGGCTTCTTCCACCAGTTTAAGGTTTGGATACCAGTCGTGCTTTACATCGGTCGTATGCGCGGCGGCGGCGTTGGCGAGCGTATTCTTTGCCTTCAGTGTGGGATAATGCTGCAGGGTCATATCGATCGCCTGCTTCAGCGGTAAAGTTTGTGCAAAGCAATGGCCGCTTATACCAGCCAACAGGCATAGCAAAGCCGCACCCCGCTTTACAGTAATGTTCAGATACATAACTGCGCGAAATGTTAATGCGCTGAAAGCGCGCGTAAATAAGTAATTACAGAAATTGAGTTATAAGGGAATTACGCCACTGGAGGCCCTCGCCAGTCGCTCAGCGAGTTAGATACACTGATGATAGATTCAGTATACCCTCTGTATTGGGGATGAATGTATACAAACAGCGGCTTAATCCTGATACTGGAGATAGTCAGGAAATATTCATCGTAATCAACGAGCCCGCGGTTACGTAAATTGAATTTATGAATAGCTGTAGCCCTGAAATGCAGGTTACCACAATAAGCGTGATCATACAGGGGCGCCTTATAATTGAGTAACTGCAGTTCACCCTTTGGGGAAGCATTTTCCCCGGCCACTCCCCCGAAAACGAACGGCAGGAATATGCATGAAAATATAAGGATGAGCCTTTGCAGCTGTTTCAATTGAGACCTGATTTAGAACATGCAAGATATTTATTACATTTTAACTTTTTTACCCTTCCAGCAGGTTTTAAGCAAATTATAATATCACTGATACACGGCCGGAGGCTGGAAAGCCCTTATATTTGCCCCATGAATTGCCTTATTGTAGACGACAATAAGCTGGCCCGCACAGCAATGAAACAATTGGCCAGCCACGTTGAACAACTGCATGTACTGGGCGAATGTGCGAGTGCGCTCGAAGCCTATAATGTACTGCAAAAAGAAAAAGTAGACCTGCTCCTGCTTGACATCGAAATGCCAGGTATGAGTGGACTGGAACTGACCCGAAACCTTGGGAAAAAAGGGCCCGTTATTATCTTTACCACTGTCAAAAAAGATTATGCCGTAGAAGCATTTGAACTGAACGTAGCAGACTACCTGATTAAACCGGTGAGCCCCGCGCGCTTCATCCAGGCAATTGACAAAGCCAGGGAGATCTGTGAAAGTACCGTACAGGAAGTGCAGAGCACCGACAGTGAATTCGTCTTTATCCGGGATAGCGGGGTGCTCAAAAGAATCCGCATAGATGAGATCCTTTACCTGGAAGCGATGGGTGATTATGTAAAACTGCATACTACCCAGAAATTCCATGCCATTCATTCCACACTCAAAGCCGTGGAAGAGAAATTGCCTGCCGGCAGATTTATGCGCGTACACCGGTCTTACATCGTAGGCCTGGATAAAATAGAATCGATTGAAGATGGTACCATCATCATTCATAAGAATGCAATACCTGTGGCAGATGCCTACCGGTCTGCATTAAATAGCAAATTGAATCTTTTATAAACATAGCGTGCCGTCCGGCTTCACCAGCCGGACGGACATCCAAATACCCGCCAGCACTCAATAACAGCCCCTTCCCTTCCCACATAAATCCCCCTCCCAAAATCCCCAACGATACTTTTTCCTTTTTTACCGACCGCAAATGCCTGTTAACCCAAATCGGAAAGACACATGAGGATCAACAATGTACCTTTAGGTCATCAAACAAATTGATCACAAATACTAAAAACATCTGTCATGAAGAAGATAACAATGCTGATGGCCGCTGCCATGCTGATGGTAGGTACCGCTACTTTTGCAAACAAAACAGTAAAAACTGCACAAACTCCAAAAGCTACAGAACAGGCTGCAAAACCTGCTACTGAAAAGAAAGCACACAAAGGCCACAAGAAACATCACCACAAAAAAGCAGCAGGTACAGCAGCTACACCAGCTCCTGCTACCAAATAGTCTTTTTTGATTGGACATCTTTACAAAACGATCGCTTCTGCCCTGGGGCAGAAGCGATCGTTTGTGAAGAAAAATTGTAACTTGTATCATCAACGATATATGCAGCCTAAACATCTGAAATACTATTTACTCGGCGTGTTTATTTCAGGGATGATCCTGTTTATAGTACTCCAGTTCAATTCCTCGCAGAACATCCGCAAGCTGGTCGCAGGGAATGAACAGCTGCTGACTGAACTGAACGTAAAAAACGAGCTGCAAAAACTCCAGACCAGTATAGCCAAAACCGATAGTAAAGTAAGAGGTACCGTTATCTCCCAGGACACACTTAATATCACCGGCATAGAAGCCGACGTAGCCCTTATAAAAGCTGACCTCAACGAAATTAATAAGCTCGTCATGAGCGATAGTACAGAAAAACTGCTCACACAGCTTAACTACCTGGTAGAAGAAAAGAATCATTTTAACGTTGCCGTACTGGACTCATTTTATACCCATGGCAAATGGTCTGCTGAACGGCTTATCAATGCACAGAAAGGAAAACGCCTGGGCGATGCCATCACCGTTATCCTGCGTCAGCTGGACAGTACCCGGCAGACAGAAGTAAACCGTACCGTAAGATTAATTGATACCAGCGGACAGCGCGCGCAGAACTGGGGATCGATCATGATGATCTTTGCCTGCGCCAGCAGCCTGCTCGCTTTCTTATATATCACCACACGGATCCATAAACAGGAACAACTCATCGATGCCCTGGCCAAGTCGCAACAGCAGGAAAAAAAACTGGCTGCCATCAAAGACCAGTTCCTCGCCAATATGAGTCATGAAATCCGAACGCCGATGAACTCGGTCCTCGGGTTTACCCACCTGCTCCAACAACAACCCCTGAATGAAAAAGCCAGGGAATATGTCGCCGCCATCGAAAATGCCGGCGAAAACCTGTTGGAAATCATCAACGATATTCTCGATATTTCTAAAATAGAATCCGGCATGATGCGCCTGGAACCAGTCTCCTTCAGTATCCGTGGTGTACTCCATGCTGTGCAGACCATGTTCCGCCTCAAAGCCGAAGAGAAGAAATTGGTCTTCACCGTAGCCATTGAAGATAATGTACCAGACATTCTCTATGGCGACGTTGTACGCCTTACCCAGGTACTGGTAAACCTTACCAACAACGCCATCAAATTCACCAACCAGGGGCAGGTCAATATCAGGATCAATAAGCTGGGCGAACATGAACAAACAGTACGTATCCTGTTTGCAGTAAGTGACACCGGTATTGGCATTGCACATAATAAACTGCCCGCCATCTTTGACCGCTTTAACCAGGCAGAAGCCGATACAACCCGTAAATACGGCGGTACCGGCTTAGGACTTACCATCGTCAAACAACTGGTAGAATTGCAACACGGTGCACTTACTGTAGAAAGTGAGCCCGGCAAAGGCAGCACCTTTATGGTAGAACTGCCCTATGCCCTGGGAGAACTATTACCTGAAAACGGTGAACCTAAAAATGACAATTTCTCCCTTCATTCAGATGTAAAACTGCTGGTAGCTGAAGATAATAAGATGAACCAGGACCTGCTCAAACATTTGCTGGGCAGCCGTCAACTGCATTATCAGCTGGTCACAAACGGGCAGGATGTACTCAATGCCCTCAGCAAAAGCCATTATGATATGGTGCTGATGGATATCCAAATGCCTGAAATGGATGGCTATACCGCCTCCCGCAAAATAAGACAGGAACTACATTCCAATATCCCCATTATTGCTATGACCGCGCATGCCATGGCAGGTGAAAGGGAAAAATGCCTGCAGGCAGGGATGAATGAATATTTGTCAAAACCTATCCGGCAAGAGGAATTATTCAGACTGATAGAGATCTTCACCGGGAAGATCAGCCCTCCTGATACGCATATGCATACAAATACCGGGAACGGCCATTTTCAGCCGCATGAGGGGCCCTTGGTGCAGTTACAGTATCTAAAGACGCTGAGCAAGGGAGACACCGAATTTGAGCATGCTATGCTGCAACAATTCGTTACACAATTGCCGGAAGACCTGGGTGCCCTGAAAAAAGCGATCCAGGCAGAAGATATTGCGGCCATCAGAAGTACAGCACATAATTTAAAAACCACCATTTCCTTTATCGGGCTGGATGGCATTTTATATCCAATCCTGGAACCACTGGAATCACTGGAAGCCGGTCAATACCAGCCCACGCTGATAGCAGAAAAGTTTGCTACCCTGCGGGAACTAAGTTTAAAAGCCATGGAAGAAACCATGGCCATTTTGCTATAAATTTAAAAATCTAAATAAATATTTATTTTTCGCCTATACAAACTCACGATTCATTTCTTAGTGAATGAACGGGAATAATATAGTTCTTACCCACCATTACTCGTTCCTCAGCGAATGAACCGGGTTAACAATCGCCGCCCTGATCGCCTGTGTAGATACCGTCAACAACGCTATGACAAAAGCCATTAATCCCCCCAACCCAAACATCCACCACTGCAGATCTATCCGGTAAGCAAAATTCTGCAACCACTTCCCAAAACCCCAATACGCCAGCGGACAGGCAATAACAAAAGCAATCAACACCAACCTGACCAACTCCGTACAAAGCAACCTTACCAGCGAAGGCACAGTAGCCCCCAATACTTTCCGTACGCCAATTTCCTTGGTCCGCTTCTCTGCCGTAAAGGTCGTAAGTCCAAACAAGCCCAGGCAGCCTACCAATATCGCCAGCAGGGAAAATGCCGTCAGCATTTTCGCCATCTGCTCATCTGCCTGGTACAACGTTTTTAAATGACTATCCAGGAACGTATAATCAAACGCGCCCTCCGGCATCACTTCCTTATACGCCTTCTCATACTGCTGCACCGTCTCTCTCAGGTTACCCGTTTTGAAACGTACCAATATATATCGCAGCCCGGCCCATGAGTTCGAGAAATAATAAGGTGCAACCGGGGAATGCAGGGAAGAAAAGTTGAAATTATCTACCACCCCTACTATCGTCGTATTATTGCCAATCTCCGCCATCACATTTCTGCCAATGGCATCCTGTGGACTAAGCCCCAGGTAATCCAAAGCCGCCTTGTTTAATACCACCTCCCATTTCCCATCACCATTCGATGTGGTATCCCCACGCTGATGATCTTTTATCATCCTGCCGGCCAATAGTTTTAACTGTAATACACCTGTAATATCTCCCTGTATATAATTGCAGGAGACCATCGCACCCTGTTTATCCTCAGCGGTCTTATGCAGTGTACGGGTATTTTCACCCTTCCCGGGAAAAGCCTGTGCCACAGCGAATGACAGCGTAGCATTCACCGCACTCATTTTATTTTTCAACGCATCAAATTCATCATTATTCTTAATAGAATTCATCCGGATCGCCATTACATTCTCCGGGTTATACCCCAGTTTACGCTGGCTGATAAATTTCATCTGTACATTCATCACGATCACCCCTACAATAAGAATGATGCTGGCACTGAACTGCAACACGACCAGCGCATGCCGGAAAATAACCGGCGCAGAACGGGGAATGCGCTGCTTTCTCAGGGCTTCAATCGGGGAATAGGAAGAGAGGACCAGGGCGGGATACAATCCAGCTATCAGGGTAACAGTTAGCCACAACACCGGTATACCCACCAAAAATACGGGGTGCATTAAAGTAGTATACATCAATGTCTTCCCGGACAGCGCATTGAATAATGGAACGGCAAGAATAGCCAGTATCAACCCGCAAATAATAGCGATAAAGGTCAGCACAGCTGTTTCTGCATAGAACTTAGCGATCAGCCCTTTCCGGCTCACGCCCAGTGTCTTGCGGATGCCTACTTCTTTGCTGCGTTGCTGCGCACGGGCTGTAGCCAGGTTCATGTAATTAATGGCTGCCATCAGCAGCAAGGCAAGTGCCAGGTAGATCAACTGACGGAGCTGGTTCGGATCTCCCAATCGCTTACTGTATGTGTTCTCTACATCGCTGTTAAAATGGACCTCCTTCAAGGGCTGTAATGACAGGGTATAATAGGTGCCTTCCTTGCTTACATAATCGTAGATCATTTTCGGCAAGAACTCCTCCACCTTTTTTCGGGCACTGGCATTGCTGAGCCGGATCCAGGTTTCAAAACTGTTATTATCCCAGGTGAGGTTCATAAAATTAGATGCACTGAAAGTACCAATTACCGTGGCATCAAAAGTACTGTTTGCCGGCAGGTCTTCATATACACCGGTCACCTTTAAGGCCTGCCTGCGATTGTACAGGATCGTTTTGTTCAATGGATTGTCCTTTCCAAAGTACTGCCTGGCCTTTGACGCAGAGATAATAATGGAATTAGGTTCTTTCAGGGCGGTCACGCCGTCGCCATATATAAAGTGGAGGTCAAAAATCCGGGTGATATCAGGATCCGCCCAATACATCCTGTCTTCAATAAATGTATTGTCTCCTATACTGAAGTTCGCATTTTCACCGAAATCGTTGAGCACCGTGCGGGCCGATAATTCTACCTCTGGAATATGCTCCTGCACAGTAGGGCCTACCCGGTTAGGCACACCGGACCAGGTACTCTTAGTACCATCAAATGTCACATGCGACAGGTATCGGAAAATACGTTCCTGCTGGGGAACAGCGTCAAAAGAACGCTCCTGGATAATGTAAAGGGAGAGAAGAATAGCAATCGTAAGGCCCATGGCCAGACCGAAAATATTCAGAACGCTGAATAGCCTGTTGTGAAACAGGTTGCGCCACGCAACTTTAATGGAATTTGTAATCATAGCTAGGTGGAAAAAGACATATGATTAGCTGCACGAACTAAGCCAAAATCACAAGCTACTGATATACAAAACATTGCTCACATTCTTTGCAGGAAAAGTGTTCGCCATCGGACACCTGTTGTAACAATATGAACATGTTACCACCCGATTTTCCTTTTTCAACGACACTTCGACCTCATTCACCGAAACCGACCCGCTCAGGCACCTGTTCGGCTGTAATTTTACGTCAGAAACTACAAACAAACAATTCAAAATTATTTAAAAACAAAGATCATGAACATCAAGAAAAGTCTTATTGTAGCCGCAGTAGCAATGAGTGTTAGCGCTGTAACTTTTGCACAGACTCCAGCTGCAAAACCAGCTAAAGAAAAGAAAGCAAAAACTGAAAAACCAGCTGCTGATACTACTAAAGCTCACAAAGCTCACAAACCAGCTGCTGCTCCTGCAACTCCTAAAAAAGGTGCATAATCTAAGCTACGACACAAAGTCTTTCGGAAGACTGGCCACATGGTCAGTCTTTCGTTTTTTAAAGGCATATCATTGAAGTCGCATCATGTCATTCATAACATTCACTTAATACAATGTCTTATCCCCCTTCGCCTGCCAGTCCTGAAACACCTTCAGCGCTTCATCCGTAGGGAAAGGAATAAACGGTATCCGCTTATCTTCATGAGCGATCCCTATTTCATTATAAATAAAAGAATCATCAAAATCAATATTCGCCGCATCTTCCTTGGTATTAGCAAAATACACTCTTTGCGGCCGCGCCCAGTAAATTGCTCCCAGGCACATAGGGCAAGGCTCACAGGAAGTATATATTTCACAATCATGCAACTGAAATGTTCCCAGCCGCTGACAAGCATCACGTATTGCTGATACTTCCGCATGCGCCGTCGGATCATTCGTACAAAGTACCTTGTTCCACCCACGTCCCACTATCTCATCCCCACGTACTACAATCGCCCCGAAAGGCCCGCCGTCACCATGCTCCATTCCTTCGCGACTCAGGTTAACTGCAATGGACATGAAGTGTCTTTCCCTTTCTCCTATCATAATATCATTTTTCTCAAATTTAATAAAAATAACCCATCAAAATTTTAGGCCAGACAGCCCACACCTGAAGCCCGAATTTAAATCCGCACTTTTTCACCAAGATAAAAAGCACAAAAAAACGCCTTCGCAAAATGAACCCCTTCACAAAAAAACGCCTTCATCCCAATGGGCCCCTCACACAAAAAACCCGGGCAAAGACTTACCCGGGTATTCGTAACTGTATATCGTCGTATTTGAATAAATGCTTTTAAATCTTTAAGCCGTCACACCATTCTTATTCCTGATCACCACTACCCCATCAAACACATCCACCAGCACCGGCTTACTCTTATCAATATCACCAGCCAGTATCTTCTTACTCAGCAAATTGATGATCTCCTTCTGAATCAATCTCTTCAACGGCCTGGCACCAAACGTCGGGTCATAACCCTGCACCGCCAGATACTCCAATGCATAATCAGAGAATTCCAATATCATGCCATTCTGTGCCACCATGTCCTTCAACTGCTGTAACTGTATGTTAATTATTCCCTTAATTTCATTCCTCAACAATGGCTGGAACATAATCACCTCATCCACACGGTTTAAGAACTCCGGCCGAATCGTTTGCTTCAGCAAATTCATCACTTCCGCCTTCGTACTTTCTACCACAGCTTCCCTGTTCCGCTCATCTATCTTCTCAAAATTCTCCTGGATAATATTACTACCCATATTGCTCGTCATAATGATGATGGTGTTCTTAAAGTTCACCACACGACCCTTATTGTCAGTCAGTCGCCCATCATCCAGCACCTGCAGCAGGATATTGAATACATCCGGGTGCGCTTTCTCTATTTCATCCAGCAATACTACGGAATATGGCTTACGTCTCACCGCTTCGGTCAACTGACCTCCCTCATCATATCCCACATATCCCGGAGGCGCTCCTACCAGCCTGCTGACCGCATGCTTTTCCTGGTATTCACTCATATCAATACGGGTCATCATGTTATCATCGTCGAACAGGTATTCTGCCAGTGCCTTAGCCAACTCCGTCTTACCGACCCCGGTTGTACCCAGGAAAATAAAGGAACCGATCGGCTTTTTAGGATCCTGCAAACCGGCCCGGCTACGACGGATCGCATCAGATACCGCGATGATCGCTTCTTCCTGTCCTACCACACGCTTGTGCAGCTCATCTTCCAGTTTCAGCAACTTATCCCTTTCACTCTGCATCATCCTGTGTACCGGAATACCAGTCGCTTTCGCCACATTCTCCGCAATGTCTTCCGCATCCACTTCTTCCTTCAGCAGGCGCTTGTTGTCCGTAGACATGCTATTCAGTTCTTCTGTATATTTCGCTATCAGCTCTTCCTGCTCCTTCACCTTACCATAGCGGATCTCTGCCACACGGCCATATTCCCCGTTCCTTTCCGCCTGCTCCGCTTCCTGCTTCAGGTTTTCAATCTCTGCCTTCGCATTCTGCAGCTTGTCTACTATCTCTTTTTCTTCCTGCCATTTCGCCTTGAAAGTACTTCTCTGCTCTCCCAACCTGGCAATTTCACCATTCAGTTCACGCAGCTTGTCTTCATCATTCTCCCGCTTGATCGCTTCCCTTTCAATTTCCAGCTGGCGGATCCTTCTTTCCAGTTCATCCAGCTCTTCAGGCATAGAGTTCATTTCCAGCCTTAATTTCGCCGCACTCTCGTCGATCAGGTCAATTGCCTTATCAGGCAGGAAACGGTCTGTAATGTACCTGTGAGACAATTCTACGGCAGCTATGATCGCCTCATCCCTGATCAATACATGGTGATGGCTTTCGTAACGCTCTTTCAAACCACGGAGGATAGAGATCGCATCTTCCACATCCGGCTCATCGACCATTACTTTCTGGAAACGACGTTCCAGGGCTTTATCTTTCTCAAAATATTTCTGGTATTCATTCAGGGTGGTCGCACCAATTGCACGCAATTCGCCACGGGCCAACGCTGGTTTCAGGATGTTCGCCGCGTCCATCGCGCCTTCCATCGCACCGGCACCTACCAGGGTATGGATCTCATCGATAAAGAGGATCAGCTGTCCGTCACTCTCCGTCACTTCCTTGATCACCGCTTTCAGCCTTTCTTCAAATTCACCGCGGTATTTGGCACCTGCCATCAGGCTACCCATATCCAGCGCATAAATGATCTTTGATTTCAGGTTATCAGGCACATCTCCGTTTATAATACGGTGTGCCAGCCCCTCTACGATCGCAGTTTTACCTACACCCGGTTCACCCACCAGGATAGGGTTGTTCTTGGACCTTCTTGACAGGATGTGCAGCGTACGCCTGATCTCCTCATCACGACCAATCACAGGGTCCAGTTTCCCGGCCTGCGCCAGTTCATTCAGGTTCTTCGCGTATTTCTGCAAAGAATTGTACTGGTTCCCCCCCGTCTGGGAGTTCACCGTACTACCTTTTCTCAGTTCCAAGATCGCCGCTTTCAAACCCTTCTCTGTCAATCCTGCATCTTTCAGCAGTTTGGCCGTATCATCACTGCCACCCAGCAGTCCGAGCAACAGGTGCTCCACACTTACAAACTCGTCCTTAAATTCTTTGATGCTGCTACCAGCTCTCAGCATGGCATTATTCGCATCACGGCTCAGTACCTGTCCGGCCTCACCGCTTGCTTTCGCATATTTATTGATCTGGTCGTCTATCCTGGCAGCCAGAAAATTTGTGTTGACATCGTTCTTTTTCAGCAGGTATTCAATTGCACTCTCCTCATCATTAAGCAATGCCTTCAGCAAGTGCCCTGTTTCGATGGCCTGCTGCTGGTGATTGAAAGCCAGCTGCTGGGCCTTTTGCAGTATTTCCTGCGATTTAATGGTGAAGTTGTTAAGATTCATATCGTTATAATTTCCTTTTTAATATTTGTACGAAACATATATCAAACTCTGCTCCAAGTGTCGGAATGCGATATTTTGGCATAAAAAAATGCCCGGAACTGCTTTTTTAACAGCTTTCCGGGCACCCGACTGCAATATTTACAGGAATATAGGCTCATAGCACCACTCCCGCCATATGTTATATCCTGATCTTATTGTTTCACCAGCACCACCCTCGCTCTATCCGCCTTGTAAACCGCATTGTTAAACGCCGCAAAGTTTACCCACTCACTGGCCGGGAAAATACCCGCCTTATTACAATAACGCCTTGTAAACACGATCTGGTTATCTTTCACTGTAATGCCAGACGTATATTCACCAAAGTTACTCTTCACAGTCACAGGCTGCGGTACTGATTCAGGCGTATACCCCGCAGGAATAGTGATCACCACCGTATCCACCTTTATAAATGGAGAATAAATATTGACAGGCGACATACGCACTTCTGCACTTTCCAGTTTGGAACTGACCTTACTCAGCAGGTTCGGTTCCAGGAACATGCGTTTGCCACTCACCGTTGCATAACTATGCGCGTTGATTTCCATTTCCTCGTCAACAGCAGGTACTGCTCCATTTATTTCCTTCGCCTCATATTTATTGACATCATAACTGGGCAATAAATGATCATTGCGCAGCTTCTCCAATATTTTGTCGTGTGATAATGAATGGATCATCTCCTGCGCATAATCCTGTTGCAAAGCAGTAGAATGCGTATTGATTTTCACCTGCATATCGCCCGTCTCTGACACCGTTGCTGCAATACGGCGCAGCCGCTGATTCTGATCCATCCCATAAGTAGGGGTACGTACCAGTGCACTTCCTTTATCAGCGACTACCAGTACAGGTCTGCCTGCCGTAAAACTGCTCAGGTATCCCACCGGTAAGGTATTGCTCGTACATTCCAGCCAGGTCGTATCCTTTTTACCAGGTACGCAGGCAATCATGTGGTTGAACTGCGTACTGGGAAAATCTTCTACCAGCTGCGTATTCGTATCTCCCGCCTGCACCAGCACGTAGTTGGCCTGTACACCGGCTTCCTTCAGCAGCGCTACCATATAATTAGACAGTGCCTTACAATCGCCATACCCCTTAGTCGCCACAGAATTGGCATCAAAGGTCTGCAACCCCCCAATACCCAGCGTGATGAGGATATAACGGGTGTGTTGCTGTAAATAGCGGTAAAGGATCTCTATTTTTTCTTTTTCAGACTTACCATCAGTCAGCTCATGCACGGTCTTTTTAATATTGTCCGGCAGCAGGTCACGCCCCTGGTTAAGGGTATAAATAAAGTGCCCCATCTCTTCCCAGCTATTCATAGTACCCTTATAATCCTGCATCTCAAAACTGGAAGGTGCCAGCATCACCGTTGTCGTTCTGTCATAATCTTCCGCCACATAATCCTCTTCCGGCATGGCTGTCATCCCCTTCACTTCCCAGGTATAAGTATGGCTATCCTTTTCTGTTGCCTGCACCGGCTCACCTGTATACCGGAATGCCTTATAGCGGAGCGTATAATCAGCAGGTACCGTCACCACCAGTTTAGATTGTTCCACCGCGTAGTTTTCATCTTCCTGGGGCATCCAGTCCGGCAGGTAAAACGCATGGTTATACCGCACCTCTGTTTCAATATCTACCGTATACGGATATACTTTGTAATTAAAACTATAGAGTTTATACCGTGTATCTGACATCAATGCCTGGTCACCGACCCCACTCACATCAGAAACATCGCTCTGCTTCATCTTAGACACCTCAAATCCCAGCTGATCAATCAGTCGGCCTTTGATAGTGCGTACATCTCTCAGCTTGTTGTAGTATTCGTGAATGCTGGCATACTTATCGCCCTTAGCATCCAGCACAGTGATGACATAATGCCGGGTTACCCGTACCTCCCCGGGATTGACGAGTTTCACGCTCAGCTCTTCCAGGCGCTTTACGGCATGTGCTTTTTCTTTCAGGTTAGCAGGTATGGTTATGGCCGGGTACTCCGGGTCCTTTGCCTGCGAAGGCATCAGGTGTCCAAAGAGTAAAAGGGCCAGTCCAAAGGATTTATAGAACATGTTATGCTTTCTTTTTCAGTACAATTTGTTCGGATTGTTTTTTCACGATCATATCAAAGAAGTCGCGAAGGGTCGCATAGTCTTCTGATGGGAACACGGCCTTGTTCAGCTTCACCCGGCAACGGAACTGGATAGTATTATCACTTTGCTGAATCAGGTACTGGAACATGCCTTCTTCTTCATTCAGTTTTACCATGGATGATTTAGGCAGTTCTTCCACTGTATAGCCTTCGGGAACAATCAGGTTCATGGTATAAATTTCGTCCATCAGGTAAGGCATTTCCACAGGGTAACGACGCTCCAGCGACTTGAACGGGTTGCTTTTATAGGCTTCGGATAACATCGGGTTGATGTACAGCATCCCTGCATCGTCCGGCGTCATTTCAAAGTCATACTTCACCTGCAATGGCAGTTCGTAATCATCCATATCACTGATTTCCCCGTTGGAAAGCGTGGTTTCCATAGAGAAGCCTTTCGTCAATGGTTTAAAGAAGGCATCCTTGCCATTCTTTACAATATCCGCTCTCATTTTGCAGGATTCGTAATAAGTTGGCTTCTGGGAAAAAGAGCCCTTGATCTTACCACTATCCCCCATCAGCATCACATAAGTACTCTTGGCCTGCAGCAGGGTATTTGGATCCATGTCAATCGGAACCACATCCGGAGACAGGATCCTTGCATGCCCGTTATATGCAGAATAATCCAGGCGGCCAAAACCCAGGTAAGGTTCGGAGGCATCCAGGAAGTACCAGGAAGAATCAGTGTTCAGTGCTGCAACGGTATAATTAAAGCGGCTCACCAGCGGGTACAGTTCGTAAGTCACCCCATTTTCACGGGTGCTCAGGATCACCGGGTGTGCAGTCAGGCCAGCCCTCCGCAGCATCGCCACCAGCAGCAGGTTAATATCCGCATCATTCCCGTTATGAGAAGAGAAAACAGATTTCAGTGATTTAGACAGGTACAGGTCATCATGACTGGTACAGGTAAAATTACTTCTTACATAATTGTATATGCGGCGCGCCTTTGCCGTATCATCCTTGATCCCTTTGGTCAGTTCATCTACCTTGTCACCCAGGTAAGGATTGTTTTTACCCAGGCTCTCTCCAAATGATTCAGACTTGTTCAATTCTTCCGCCAGGCTTCCCCAGGTACCTAATACCGGTTTTACCGGCTGGTTAGGATACCTGTAAGCAGATAACTGGAACTGGATCATAGACACGTGGTTCCAGATACTGGTGGTGAAGTCTTCCTCCCGCAGCGCAGGTGTATTTTCCGCTTCCCATTTATATATATTGGTATTGGAAGTGATGTTGTAAAACTGCGTATGACCGGTTTTGGTACCATAAGAATTCTCCTCTTCATAAGAGATAGTAAAGGACTGACTCCCCTGTGTCTTTTTTTCCTTCACCGGCACATAACCGGATCGCAGGAAGATGTACTCGTAGAACTCTGGTACCGTTGCCTCATACCTGCTGTACAAGGTCGGGTACTCCGTGCTCTGGAACTGCCAGGAATGCAGGTGCATTTTATAAGGGGAAATGATGGTATATGTGTATTCAATGATACTCCCTTCTTTCACGGCAGGCAGGGTGAATTTCTTCACCACATCGCCCTTTTTATCAATCTTATCTGTGAAAATGCTTTTGCTGTCCATCTTCGTATCTACCACCTGGGCCCCTTCCAGGTTATAGGTAGTTGCTTTGATGTCCTTCAGTTTTATTTCGTCTGATTCCCCTTTGTAATAGTGGATCCTGACGGTGGCAGCATCGTAGCCGTTCTTGTCCACGATCTTAATGCGGGTATGGCGTTTGAACTGTAAAACGATGCCCTCAGCCCGGTCTGATTCGAAAGTGACTTCCCCGACATCAGATATAATAACCGCATGGGCACCGGTATCCTGCTCAAAACCAGTTTTGCTGAAATCTTTAGGATCAACTTTTCCAAACTTAATTTTGTCCTGGGAAAAGGTATTCAGTGACAATAGACAACCCATGATAAGGGTGAGGGTAAACGCTCCGACTTGGTATGGTCGCATACTTTAGGTAGTAAAGGTAATAGGTTAAATTTACAAAAGGAAAGATACCTAAAAAGCAGAATTTCCATAAAATTCATTTTTATTTAACTTGCGGCTAACATGCAATCGGTAGAAACACATACAGCCTACATAAAGGCACAGGCAGCGGATTTGGGCTTTGATCACTGTGGGATAGCGCGTGCCGTGCAGCTGGAAGACGATGCCAGGAGGCTGGAAACCTGGCTGAACAAGGGAATGCATGGAACCATGAAGTACATGGAAAATCATTTTGACAAGCGGATCGATCCCAGGAAACTAGTTGACAATGCCCAATCGGTGATTACACTCCTGCTGAATTATTACCCCCCGGAACAACAGGTACCGGATGCACCCAGGATTTCAAAATACGCTTACGGTAAGGATTACCACGAGGTGATCAAGGCCAAACTGAACACCCTGCTGGCCAGGATGCAGGAGACGATCGGCGAGGTGAGCGGGCGTGGCTTTGTAGATTCGGCCCCCGTACTCGAAAGGGCCTGGGCACAACGAAGCGGGCTGGGTTGGCTGGGCAAAAACGGGAACCTCATCCACAAACAAAAAGGATCCTTCTTTTTTATTGCCACCTTAATTACGGATCTCCCGTTGGTGTATGATAATCCCGTGGGAGATTATTGCGGCTCCTGTACCAAATGCCTGGATGCCTGTCCTACCGGGGCATTGGTGGCACCCGGGGTGGTGGATGGAAGTCGTTGTATTTCTTATTACACAATAGAATTGAAGGAACTATTGATCCCTGAGAAAATGCAGGGGCAGTTTGATAACTGGATGTTTGGATGCGATACCTGCCAGGACGTGTGTCCATGGAATAGGTTCTCGCAACCGAACCAGACCCTGGAATTTACGCCGATACCTGAAATCCTCAATTTCTCTTCGAAGGATTGGGAAGAGTTGACGGAGGAAGAGTTCAAAAGGATCTTTAAACATTCACCCATGAAACGATCGAAATTCGCCGGGATCAGGAGGAATCTAAATTTCCTGGAGAAGTAATCGCACAGGACATAATCGAACCTCGCCGGGATAAGATGAACTTGAATTTGCTGAACTTGTAAAAGCGCTACATGCAGGAATTTCCTGGCTTTTAATACTTTCGTTTTAACATTATTATTCTACTTCCCTTCTAAGTTCCCGGCCACCCGCAGAATACCCGCAGACCATTTGCCTTTCAAAATGATTTTAACGTTATTATATCCCCCCTTTTCCGTACATTGTACGAATAGCCAACAAACACATACTATCGGGGGTTACTAAAAAGAGTCTTATTGTATTATGGAAGAAGTACAGGTTTTAACTGCTCCGGGGTTGAACGGATCAGGCCCGCATCACTGGCAAACCATTTGGGAGAACATGCCAGGTTTTAAGAGAATAGAACAGAACAACTGGGATCAACCCGAACTAAATGACTGGATCAAAAACATCGAAGATGCCGTATCCAAAGCCGGACCTGATGTGGTGATCGCAGCACACTCCCTGGGATGCCTCGCCCTTGCTCACTGGGCACAGCATACGAAACTGAAGATCCGTGGGGCATTGCTGGTAGCTCCGCCAGATGCAGACCGGACTGATTTCCCGAATGAAGCAAAGAGCTTCGCTCCTGCGCCTTTACAACCATTGCCTTTTAAAAGTATTGTGGTGTCAAGCACAAATGATCAGTTTGCGAGCCTGCAACGGCAAAAGACCTATGCTAATGCGTGGGGCAGCCGCTTTGTGAACCTGGGAGAAGCCGGGCATATCAATGCGGAGAGTAATTTAGGGGAATGGGAGAATGGACAAACCCTGGTGGAAGAGTTAGTGAGGAACTGGGAAACACTTTAATATTTCCCTTTAAAAGAAGACGCAATCTTAACCGGTTAAATACTCCTGAAAAGAATGAAAGGCTGGAAGATTCCAGCCTTTGTTATTCCACGTCATCTATGGCGTTATGCCAATTTCTTTATGAATATTATTTCTGCCCTTTCAACAGGTAGATCGCATCATTCCATCTCAGCTCATTCCTGAACTGGTACAAATCCGTATTCTTACCAATCTTCACATACTCAATACCCGCCATGTCAGCAAAATCCTGCATATGCGCACTACCCAGGTTCTGGCTATACACCGTATGGTGTGCACCGCCTGCCTGGATCCATGCCGCACAACCCGTACGCATATCCGGCAATGGTTTCCACAGCACCCTTGCTACCGGCAGTTTAGGCAACTCAGCCACCGGCTTCACTGCTTCCACTTCATTCACCAGCAAACGGAAACGGTTACCCAGGTCAATCAATGACGCATTGATTGCAGGCCCCGCATCTACATTAAATACCAGCCTTACAGGATCTGCCTTGCCGCCAATACCCAATGGATGGATCTCGCAACTTGGTTTCGCATCGGCAATAGAAGAACAGATCTCCAGCATATGCGCACCCAGTACCAGCCTGTTAGATGGATCAAAATGATAAGTATAATCTTCCATGAAGGAGTTACCACCCGGCAGACCAGCACCCATTACTTTTGCCGCTCTTACCAGTGCAGAAGTCTTCCAGTCACCTTCACCGCCAAAGCCATAACCATCCGCCATCAAACGTTGTACTGCGATACCTGGCAATTGTACCATGCCATGCAGATCCTGGAACGTATCGGTGAAGCCTTTGAAATTACCCTCTTCCAGGAATGCACGCAGCCCCAGTTCGATCCTGGCCGCATCACGCAGGGAAGCATGTTGCACAGCACCTTTCACCAGGGTGGCTCCCAGTTTATATACTTCCGCATATTCAGCTACCAGTTTGTCAACAGCCGCATCAGCAACCTGGTTCACATACGCCACCACATCCCCGATACCGTAACCATTTACTGAATAACCGAACTGTAATTCCGCTTCTACCTTGTCGCCTTCAGTTACCGCTACCTCGCGCATATTGTCGCCAATACGGGCAAATTTAGCACCCTGCCAGTCGAACCAGCCCGCAGCAGCCCGGAGCCAGGTATTCAGTTCTCCAATCACTTCAGGATCCTGCCAGTGACCACATACTACTTTGCGCTCGATGCGCATGCGTGACATCATAAAACCGAACTCCCTGTCACCATGAGCGGACTGGTTCAGGTTCATGAAGTCCATATCGATTTCACCCCATGGGA
Source organism: Chitinophaga sancti (assembly GCF_034424315.1). Lineage (GTDB taxonomy): Bacteria > Bacteroidota > Bacteroidia > Chitinophagales > Chitinophagaceae > Chitinophaga > Chitinophaga sancti. Next base: position 779,269 of record NZ_CP139972.1, on the reverse strand, counting down.
TGTCCCGGTTGAACTGGGTATGGAGGTGCAATAAAGGACGTTGTAATGTTTTCAGACCCCTGATCCACATTTTGGCAGGAGAGAATGTATGCATCCAGGCGATGATACCAATACAGTTTTTGGCCGCATTCGCTTCCTGGCAGATGGCATAAATTTCTTCGGGGGTTTTTACAGTAGGCTTGAATACGATCTTCACGGGAATGTTCGGATCAGCGTCCAGCGCCGCAGCGATGGCCTGGGAATGGGCTGCTACCTGCTGCAGGGTTTCTTCTCCATAAAGGTGCTGGCTACCGGTCACGAACCAGGCTTCAAGTTGCTTCAACTGTATCATATGCTATTGAATTTTTTTGTGATAAAGTGTTATTGTGGTGGAGGATAGAAAATACCTCCTGCTATTGCTGTCCGTAATAAGAATCCGGACCATGTTTGCGTTCAAAATGCTTTTTAATCAGCGAATCCTTCAGGCGTGGGCAGGATGGGCGGATCGTTTCCGTGAGGTAAGCCATTCTCGCCACCTCTTCCAGCACAGCTGCATTATACACCGCCTTATCAGCAGTCTTCCCCCAGGTGAAAGGCGCATGATTCCCTACCAGGATCATTTCAATCTCTTCGTAAGACAGCTTCCTGTCGTTCAGACAATTCATGATCTGGAAACCTGTTTCATGCTCATAATTCCCTTTGATCATATCATCATGCATAGGCGGTGCGCAGGGCACATCGCTGGTCAGATGATCTGCATGGGTGGTGCCATAAATTGGAATATCCCGCTGTGCCTGTGCCCAGGCTGTAGCATAGGTGGAGTGCGTGTGTACAATACCGCCTACCTGTGCCCAGTGCTTGTAAAGGACCGCATGGGTTTTTGTGTCCGACGATGGTCTTCCGTTGTTCGTGACATTGTTTGCATCGAAATCGACAATCACCATTTTCTCCGGCGAAAGCAGGTCGTAAGGCACGCCGCTTGGTTTGATGGCAAATACCCCGGCTTTGTGGTCAGCTACGCTAACGTTGCCAAAGGTGAAGAGCACCAGCCCTAAAGCAGGGAGCTGCATGTTTGCGAGGTAAGCCTGCTCCTGGAGTTCCTTGTATGGATGGCTCATTTGTATAATTTTTCAGTGAACGCTTCTATTTCCGTTGGATGGTGCGTAAGTTGCTGCCCGTAATTTGAGAACCGCTTTCTAATGATCGCTGGAAGACGCTCCTCATAAATAACAGGCATTGTTGTTTCCCTTTGGATATAACTACCCAAAGGAACAAACCCGCTACTTATAAAGTTTCTCTGTAAACGCACCTATCTCCTTAAATTTCTCATAACGATTCGCATAGTAAGGCACATGCTGCTCCCTGGGGAACCAGGTTGTTTCAAAACCAGAGGTCATGGCCGCCTGCGCCGCATCAATATCCGGATGCACCCCTGCTACCACTGCAGCAAACATGGCCGCACCCAGTGCACAGGCATTCTCACTGTTTACAATCCGGATAGGCCTGTTCATCACATCTGCCAGTACCTGCATCGCATAGCCGGATTTCTTGGCTACGCCACCCAGCGCAATCACTTCCTGGATAGGAATACCTTCATTTACAAAGCGTTCCGCAATTGCCTTGGCACCAAAGGCAGCCGCCTCTACCAAAGTTTTAAAGAGCTGCACCGCATCTGTACCCAGGTGTAACCCTGTAATGGTACTCTTCACTGTATGATTCGCATCCGGGGTACGACGGCCATTGAACCAGTCCATCGCAATCGGATCATTATCCCGCAGGGGTAATTGTTCTGCCTGTTTTGACAGGTATGCCAGCAGCTTTCCTTCCACCTCAGCCAGTTTTTCCTTCTCATCCGGCATCAGGTCATACAGAGGCCCCATCACCAGTTTACGCAACCATGCAAAGATGTCGCCATAAGCAGATTGCCCTGCTTCCAAACCAAGCATGTCAGGCACCACAGATCCATCTACCTGGCCGCAGATCCCTTTTACCAGTTTGTCACTGGTTTCTTCCAGCGGCGCAATCAGGATATCGCAGGTGCTGGTACCGATCACCTTACAGAGGGAGTAAGGACGAATACCCCCACCTACCGCGCCCATATGAGCATCGAAGGCACCGGTACCGATCACTACATCAGCAGGCAGGCCCAGTTTGGCAGCCCATTCTTCACTGATCGTACCTGCAGGCACAGTTGCATCCACTGTGTCAGTATACATCTGGTCGTATTTATCAAGAACTGGGTTCAGTTTATGCAGGAAGTCCTTCGGCGGCAAACCATTCCAGCTGGCATTCCACATGGCTTTATGTCCTGCTGCACAACGGCTGCGCAGCAAGGTATGGATGCTGTCATTGCCGGTAAGCAGGGCCGGGATCCAGTCGCAATGCTCTACCCAGGCAGCAGCTGCAGCTTTGATGGCAGCATCTTCCTGTACCACGTGCAGGATCTTGGCCCAGAACCATTCACTGCTATAGATGCCACCACTGTAAGCGGTGTAATCCTTGCCGTTGCTATGGGCGATGTCATTGATCAGGGCCGCTTCCGCATTGGCAGTATGGTCTTTCCAAAGCACGAACATGGCATTGGGATTTTCGTCAAAACCCGGCAACAATGCCAGCGGAGTACCATGTTCATCAACAGGGCCTGGGGTGCTACCGGTAGTATCTACGGCGATGCCTTTCACCCTGGCGGCGGTACCGGCAGGACATTGTTTCAGGGCATCTTTGATACTGTTTTCCAGCCCTTCCAGGTAGTCTTTCGGGTGCTGGCGGTATTGCTGGATGCTGGGGTCACAATAAAGCCCTTTTTTCCAGCGGGGGTAAAAATACACGGCACTGCCGGCTTCCTGACCGGTCTGCGTATCTACAACAAGGGAGCGGACTGAGTCGGTGCCGAAGTCGACACCTATAACATATGAATGTTCCATAACGATCGGCCCTTTCCAACAGCTGGTGGCAGCGGAAAGTTGTTTTAAATTGAAAAATAATTAATTACTTTATTGTCAGTTTGACATTTATAAAACGTGGCAAAAAAAGACGATATGAGGGAGGCTCATAACCGTCATTTTTTGTTACTTAATAAATTTTTGTCCTGAGTGACCGGTGGAATAGTCTCTTATTTCAGATTACCCGGATCGGAAACGAAGTTGAGGAAGGCGTGGAATTTGGCGCTGTACTTTCTCTTATCCAGCTTGTAATAGAATGCTCCCCTTTTGGAAGTAGCCCTCTCTTTCTCTTTTTGTTTGATCAGCAACCCTGTGGACAATACTTTTCGGCTGAAATTCCTCTTATCAAAACCGGCATCATATACCGCTTCAAAAAGAATCTGCAGCTGAGGAATGGTAAACTTGGCCGGCAGCAGTTCGAACAAGAGCGGATGGATCGCTGCTTTGTAACGTAAGCGTGCCAATGCTTCGGCTACCATTTGTGCATGGTCAAAAATCAATTTCGGTGCCTCTCTCAGAGGGAACCATTCTGCCTTGTATTCCTCGCTCAGTTGTTGTTTGTACTGATTGATGTCAATCAAAGCATAATAAGCTACAGACAAGGTTCGCTCCGCCGGATCGCGGTTAGGGCCGCCATAAGCATTTAACTGCTCCATGAAGACGCCATTCAGTCCTGTTAGTTTCGTCAGTGTACGGGTCGCCGCCTCTTCGAGGCCTTCATCCTGCTGTACAAAGCCGCCCATCAGGCTCCACTTTCCTTTTTCCGGTTCAAATCCACGCTTGATAAGCAAGAGCTTAAGATCCTGTCCGTCAAAACCGAAAATTATACAGTCTACAGCTATCAGCATCCGGGTTTGCCGGGAATAACGTGTCATATTTTCCTGGTGTTTAATTCTGCTAATATAAAACTCCCCGTCGATATTCCCAGCATTTAGTGATATTGATAGTCGTAATATGAATGCAATATAGAAAATTAAATGTCAATTTTACAATTATTTGTAGCAAGTTTTTTTAGGCGCCACATACTGGCTACTGTAAAGGATTTGGGAAGGAAACGAAGGGCTTTTGACTTAAAAGCAAAACGCTTTTGCCGGTCAGCAAAAGCGTTTTAACTATGGTTTGGGTATTTTTTAGCGTATTTTTTATAGTCCGGCGGGATCTAATTCCGTATAGTCGCTTACAAACCGGATGATATTATCATAAGCCGCAAACTCCTCTTTCGTATGCATAGTTGTGATCACAACAGCCTTCATACCCGCATTCTGCGCCGCTTCCACCCCTTTCGGTGCATCTTCAAATACGATACAATCCCCCGGTGCTACGCCCATTTGCGCAGCTGCTTTCAGAAAAGTTTCGGGATGCGGTTTGCTTTCCACCACATCATTTGCAGTGATTATAGCTTTGAAATACGCCCTTATATGCAGGTTATCAAGGGTGAAATCCACGTTGAACGGGATGGCGGCGGTACCAATCCCCATTGGGATGCCCAGTTCGCGTGACTGATCCAGAAATTGCTGTAATCCCGGAATCAGGCTCAGGTGAGGGCGGTAGGCCGCCTGGTAACGGCGTTCTTTTTCAAGTGCCAGTTCGTCCATCTGCGCTGCTGTAAACTTATCCCGGCCAAAGATCCGGATCAGTACTTCCTGGTTCTTGCCGTACATTTCTTTTTTTACTGCCTCGCGCGAAAGACCCGCGCCCAGGTCATCGTTGAGGATGTTAAACCAGCCATGTACATGATATTCCATATCATCTATCATTGTGCCATTCATGTCGAAGATAAATGCCCGTTTCATAATCGTTCTTTGCCACAAAGGTAGAAAAATAAAAACAGCGGCCATTACCACCAACGCGGATCCCCCGCTGAACCCTTCCCAGCAAAGCCACTATCCTTTATTTTAAAATTCCCATTCCCCGGCTCCTTCCACAAATCCGTCGCCATACCCCCATACACTGTCAATCCCACAATCGCATTTCCCGCCACCACATAGTCCGAAGTATTATAACTACTGCTGACATTGATCAGCGTTGCCGCATTCACCCTGATTCCCCTCACCGTCGTATTCCCATTATTACTCCTCCCGGCACCAATAATACAGCTCTTTACACTGATCCCCGTCGTTACATTGTTCGTTGCAGACTGACTAAAATCAACGAGGTAAGCTGATCCGCCACCCTGCGGTGCCTCATTAAAGGTGCAATTACTCAATACTATTGAATTTGAATTCTGCTTGCTCGTCACCACCTTCTCCAGCTTATATAATGTACTATTCTGAATCGTTATATGCTGTACGGCACATGCCACATTATCTACATTCACCACCCCATAATTAGAAATACTGTCTACCACAAAATTATTTACCACGAAGTCACTCACCTGTGTACCACCACTGGCTGAGGTCTGCAGGCGCACCACGCCCCTGAAGATCTCTACATGACAGTTCTCAAACAGGATCTTCCCAATGGTCGCCACATTGCTTGCATTGATCACATACCTGGCAGCATAATCATTACTTCTCAAGGTCAATCCCCGGAATACAACTGAATCAATCACGCTGCCCGCCGTCACATTGAAATTATTCGTGAAGTAGATCAATGGCAGCTGCGTATTGAAACTGTTCTCACTTACAAATGACACCGTCTTACCTATCTCCGTAGCTATATCAATATTGTAGGTCTCCCCTCTTTTTAATATGATGATACTGCCCGCTCCTACTTTCGGCAGTGTATCCTGCAATACAGATGGTACGCCTGCAATGCCTGTCAGGTCTATCACATTCGGCCCGCTGGCCACCCCAGCTTTGGTGGTAAAGGTCAGGATGCCCTTGCTTACGTCTTCCTTAAAGATCTCTACTGTATACGTTGTCAGTGGCTGTAATGAATCTACCTGCAGGCGGCCGGCAATGCTCTGCCCTGCGCTTAAGCCCACCGTGCGCACTACCCCGCCTGTGGTAAATACCAGCTTCGTTAATCCGGCGGTAGATTTCCATAACAGGATCACTGATTTATCAATAAGGTTACTATCCGCTACCGGCAATAACAATTGCTCTCCTGTTATTGTAAAACTCTTGCTATATACCCATTTCGAAGAGCTGGCCGTATCCTTCCCATCCGTCCTTACCCGGGCATAATACTTCTTCCTGGCTACCAGGTAATGGTCTGAGATCCTGATGCCGGTCGTATCTGTTGTAAATGTATGTGCAGTGGTAGCAAAGGTAGAATCGTTGGAAATGGCTACAGTATAGGTCACCGCTGTTCCGGTTGTAAACAATGCGGCCTTCCAGCTCAATGTAGCCAGGGTATCGGCTGTACTGACAGCGATATCGCCCGATGGCATGAATTGCCTGGACAAATTCAGTTCATCTTCTTTCTTCTTACAGGCCAACAGGCTGATGAACAGAAAAAATATTACATAACGCATATGAATCATTTTGGAAAGTAAATCTGATATGGATGATCAGGGTTTTTAATTATATCCCTGGTTCTGTACCAGCTTATAATTCGCATTCAGGGCATCCATAGGTATAGGCAACAATTCCTTCTTATTCGCCTCAAAGTAAATCGCATAGCCCTTTCTTGCCCCCGTCAGGTAATCCTCATTCACTGCCATCCGCCAGTTCTTCACACTATACCCCGCAGGCGCCGTTGCAACGCCCAATCCAGGCTGAAACAATACCTGGGCCGCCGGCCCTCCATACAAATCCAGCGTCTGTGTCTCATCCACTGAATTCGTGAGGCTATATGGCGCCGCCTTTGCATACAGGTACAGCGGCACATTGGCATACCTGCCCTCCCCATTCATAAACTGCCGCAACTTATCCCTTGTCTCCGCAATCTTCGTTGCCAGCAGGTTCCAGCGGATCAGGTCATACTTCCTGATACCCTCTCCCCCAAACTCCAGCAGGCGTTCATGCACTATCGCATCAAAGAACCCCTGCTTATCTGCCGGCATCACAGGCAGGCGGTCCAGGTGCCCCGCAAAAGCCCTTTTCTGCACCTGCAATAAAGCATCCTGTGCCTTTGCAGAAGGTCCTTCATTGATCTCGTTATCCGCCTCTGCATACATCAGCAACACATCCGCAAATCGTAAAATTGGCCAGTTGATTGCCAGGTTCTGCGAAGTACCGGTGATGCCCGTCCAGGAACGGCGATACTTCCCATCTGTCAGGGCACCCGCCATTATCGCTATCTTCTGACTACTCGCATCTATTTCAAAAATGTTGATCGTTACATCCCTCCGACAATCACCAGTTGAATCAAATTCGTAGAAGTAAACCGGCAATGCATTGATCCCTCCACCACCGCCACCAAAGCGGGAAGAGGTATTATGTTTCAAACCATTGTAATACCCCAGCTTACTATCCGTACTTGCATTCCCGCCATATGCACCTATTTCAAACATCAGTTCATGCGCATTATCCGTACGCGTTGCCGCATGCAGTGTCTTAAAAAGTTGCTCATACACCGGGTTCAGTGAATGCTGTTCCGGATGTGCCATGATATCCGCACATTCATCATAAGCAATCTGGTAAAACTTTTTATAGTCCTCTCTTCTCGCCATCACATGCGGGTTAGTACGCAATGAGTACCCGCCCACAGCCAGCGCAATCCTGGCCCGGATACCTTTTACAGCTCCCTTGGTCAGGCGTAAATTCTGATCCGGTGATTCGGTTCTCCAGGGCACTAAGTCCTCTGCCAGCGCCAGGTCATCCAGCAATTGCCGGTAGATTGAATCCTTATCCGTCCTCGCCAGGTACATATCCTTCAGGTCTGCCGCCGGTACCAGCTGTGCAGGCAGATCGCCCCAGTTACGCAGGGCCTCAAAATAAAACTGTGCCCGCAGGGTCAGGGCCTCGCCATACAGCTTCTTCATCTGTGCCTGTTCCGTCGCACTGCCACCTGTATACAAGGGTGACCGGGGAATATATTTGATGCAAACATTCGCACGCTCTATGCCTTTGAACAACTGGTTAAAAGGATTCGGCAGGTCACTGTTACCCGCACTGGCACCATAGGTACTGATCCCTCGCCGGTCGTCAGGACTATAATCCCCGGAGGTCTTGAAATCGTCGGCTGACTGCGGGAACAAACAGGAAATACGGTTGCCATATCCATTATCTCCTATCAGCATCGCATATACGCCAATCACGGCAGAATTCGTATTGGACACGCTGGTAAACACCGCATCCTGCGATATGGTAGAGGGGTTCTCGATCGTCAGGAATTTTTTGCAGGCACTAAAAGCAATTGCAAAAAGGAAAAGTATGATGAATGAACGCATATGCAATAAGATTAAGCCATTAAAAAGAAACATTGACACCACCCAGAATGAAACGGCTCCTTGGATACGCCGCATAGTCTACACCCGGCGTCAGCGGGTTGCTGCGGCGGGTATTCGCCTCCGGATCATAGCCTGAATACTTCGTAAACGTGTAGAGGTTATTCACCGTTGCATAGATCCTGAAACGGGAGAATACATGGGTTTTCTTCAGCAATGATGGTGGCAGCGAATAACCGATCGTCAGGTTACTGATCCTGATAAAGGAACCATCCTCTATCGCATAGGAATGCAGGAAGTAGTTGCCCGCCGGTGCAGACCAGTATTTTGTATCCTTGTTCAACGCTTTCAGCGCCTCGGGATCTGTCACCATCGCACCATTGTCATCATACCATTTCCAGGCATCCTTCATTTCTTTCAGCAGGTTATTATCCTTGTATTGATAGGTGGTGGTAAACTCGATCTTATTAGCATTGTAGACCTTGTTGCCATAAGAGAAATTCACGAACACACTCAGGTCAAATCCACGCCAGGTAAACTGCTGGTTGAATCCACCGAAGAACTTCGGCTGTGCATTGCCCAATACCTGCCTGTCATTCAGCCCTACATTCCTGGAACTGTCTTTCGACAGCTTCTTCAGTTTCAGGTCGCCAGGCTGTGGATCGCGGCTACCCAGGGCGACTGCACTGGTATTCGGCACATCTGATTTCAGGGTATATTTTTGTGTAGCGGCATCGTAACTGAAATCGTCTACCTTGTAAAAACCATCGGTGACATACCCGTAAAATTGCCCGATGGGTTGTCCGACTTCCACCAGGAAATCGTTCAGACTATTCACCCAGCCGGATTGCGCATAGTAAGATTTCAGTGCTGCGCCGGTAGGATCGGTACCCAGGCTCACGATTTTATTCCTGTTCGCTGCAATGTTGAATGACACATTGTAGGTCATCTTCTTCTTGTTGATCACCACTGCAGCTACCTGCAATTCCAGCCCCTTATTCTGTGTTTTCCCGATGTTCTGAATTTGCTGGTTATACCCCGCTGTAGGCGGGATCTGTACATTCAGCAGCAGGTCGCGGGTATTGTTATAATAGTAATCGACCGATGCACTGATCCGGTTATCCAGCACGGCAAAGTCCAGGCCCACGTTGCGGGATACCGTTGTTTCCCATTTCAGTTTCGGGTTGGCGAGTGACAAAGGAGCCGTACCCGGTGTTACAGATTCATCAAATGCATAGCTGCTGGTGCTGGTACCATACATCGTCTTGAAGAGGTCTTCAGAGATGCGGTTATTACCGGCAGTACCCAGTGTGGCGCGGAGTTTCAGGTCAGAGAGCCAGGGAATATTATGCATAAAATCTTCCTGGATCACGCGCCATGCCAGTGCCACTGATGGAAATGCGGCAAAACCATTTTCGTAACTAAAGCGGGAAGAGCCATCATAGCGCAGGGTGAGTGTAGCCAGGTACTTGTTGTTATACCCGTAGTTCGCCCTGCCGAAAAAGGAGATCAGCCTGTTTTGCGTGACGCTGGTAGCAGGCGGATCCTGGATTTGCCCTGTAGGGGGTGTCGCTTTTTGAATACCTGCAAAGGCCTGGTCTGGTGACAGATCCACAGGCATCCATTTTACAGTTGTGCTCTGGGTATTCCCTTTCAGCATATAAATTTCCTGGCCTGCCAGCAGGTCCAGCTGGTGTTTATTGAAGGTTTTGTTGTACGTAAGCGTGTTTGAATTGGTAAGGGTCGTGGTCTCTCCGGTGGCAATCGTTACAACCGGCATATTCGCATTGGAACGTGCCACGGAAGTGACGTAACCATTGTAGGTATTGGTACGCGTTCCTGTGCTGGTAAAACCAACTACACTGCGAAAGTTCAGTCCATCCAGGATAGTAAAGTTCAGATATCCGTTCAGGTTAGCATCGTTGCGATAGTCGTATTTCAGTTCATTGTGTGCGAGCAATACGGGATTAGTGAGGTTGGTGAGGTTTGCATATTCCGGATCGAATACATCTACTACATCTTCATCGCCGGGGGCAATGAAGGGTTTATAACGCACGGCATTGCGCAGGCGGTTAGTGCCTTGTGAACCGGTATTACTCGTACCTACACCGTCTACGCGCTGCCGGCTGTAACGGCTGGTGATCCCTACTTTCAGTCGTTTGCTGGCAGTATGATCAAAGCGGAAAGCTGCCATAGTACGGCGATAGCCTGATTCCAGCATAATACCGTCTTCTGCCGTATTGTTCAGGGTCAGATTGAACGAGGTGGTTTTATTACCACCGCTGACGGTAACAGTATGCGTGTTGTTCGTGGCATCGCGGCCAAAGACTTCATCCTGCCAGTCAGTAGCCGGCACCTGTTTGTACAATTCCAGGTCCTGCCAGCGGCCATACTTATCCCTGAAGGCATTTTTGGTATCGTCGTCAGTCTGGTAGTTGTACAATTTGTACTGGTACTTCACGTAGTCATACGGAGACAGCACCTGAAGCACATTGACAATACTGCGTACGCCCATGTAGCCATCATAAGTCACGCGGGTGGGCATGTCTTTACCTCCCTTCGTAGTGATGATCACAACGCCGTTCGCACCCCTGGCGCCGTAGATGGCAGTGGATGCGGCATCCTTGAGTACATCGATACTTTGTATTTCCGTTGGTGACAACAAGGACAGGGCATTTTCTACCTGGATCCCGTCTACGATGTAGAGGGGAGAATTATCCTGGGTGATGGAGCCGCCGCCCCTTACGCGGATCAGGATATCTGCCCCGGGCCGTCCTTCCGTGGTTGTCACCTGCACCCCTGCCAACCGGCCGGATAGTGCTTCGGCCACGGTATTGGCCGGCACATCTTTCAGTTCTTTCTGCGCATTGAGGCTGGAAGCGGAACCGGTAAAATTTCCTTTGGAAACAGTGCCATACCCCACCACCACGACTTCGTTCATGTTGGTGTTGGCGAGTTGTAATTGTGCCTTCACCGCATTGGAAGGTGAAGCGTTCACTGTCAGTGTCTGGTAACCTACATAAGTAAATACCAGTGAGACCGTTTGTCCATTGGGTACTTTGAGGCGAAACTGTCCGTCGGCATCAGTCTGGGTACCCGTATTGGTGTTTTTAATACGGATGGTCACACCCGGCAGTTTATCGCCGGATTCTTTGCTGGTGACCGTACCAGTAATCTGATTCGACTGGGCAAACACCTCCATACATCCCAGGAGGATGGTCATGAAGAAGATTAATCCTTTCATAAGTGGAATTCAATGTTTAGAATCTTTTAACTATTTCATAGACGTGTGCTTGTGGTTGATATTACCATCGGAGAGTTTCGGGTAACTGCTACAAAAATGTCCCTCCTAATTGTTCATGCTTCTTTAACAATTTTAACGGCTAATTTTCTAATGAACAACTAATTGCGCGTGTTTATTTACGCAATCGTTCCCGGAGCAGGGCATTGGGTGGCGGAGTTTCGGGGAGCCGGGAAGCGCCCTGCAGACCATGCCTTAAATAAGGGGCAAGCACTTTTTAATGATCGTATCCTGGCTCTCCCGAAGTAAGAAAGCGTCCTGCAGACCATGCCTTAAATATGGGGGCAGCACTTTTTAATGATCATATCCTGGCTCTCCCGAAGTAGAAAAGCGCCCTGCCAGCCATACCTTGAATATTGAGGCAAACCTTCTCAATACCTATACTATAAGTTCATGGTAATATCACTTCAATATCCAATCGATATTTAAGTGATATTACCATGCTGTATTAGTACTCATTTTATACCGTTTTCACACAGGAAATTGATTGTATTCAACGTATACCTTTACCTTTGCTTTAGTATCATTTTGTTAACCTACTAATTGTTTGTTATGGCCCTTATTAAGGACAATGTACTCTTTCAGCTCATCAGCGGTTCGCTGGGTAATCAGATCACAATTTATCAGAGAAACGGGCAGACGATCGTTGCGAAAAAGCGCGGTAAGTCCAGGCATAAGCCAACACAGAACCAGTTGCTGGCCAGGATGAAGATGCAGGAAGCGGCTGCTTATGCAAAGATGATATTGAAAGACCCGGAAATAAAAGCCTACTACCAATCCAAAGCCGGGCCGGGGCAGAACGCCTATAATATGGCGATCAAAGACGCCTATAAATCGCCACAGGTACAGCAGGTCAGCATTGAGGCTGATACTGTAGTGGTCACTGCAAAAGATGAATTCAGGGTAGCCGAAGTGGAAGTAAGGGTGTATGATGCTGCAGCTACGATCCTGGAAAAAGGTCAGGCGATTTTAGGGCGAAATGGTGTGGACTGGCACTATACAGTAGGCAGTTTGCCAGCGGGTGGATCTATCAGGATCATCGCAGTGGACCTGCCGGGGAATGAAACCGTGCGGGAAGTGAAACTTGAATAATCCCCTTCATCCGGAACTATGGGAAAAATAAAAAAAAGGTCGAATGAATTCGACCTTCGTATATCATAGTTCACGTTATTGAATAGCTGTAATCTGCAAAAATTACTAAGAGTTCATACAGCTTGTAGAGACAAATTAAATCTTACCAGAAGCGGATGTACAGTGCGCTCAGGATCAGCAGTGTCATTACAATCAACACGATTGTAGACGGAGCTAACCTGAACATTGCCTTATCCAGGTGGAAAGCTTTCGGATTGATCTTTGGTCCTGCCAGGCTCAATGCCACCATTACCACCAGCGTAAAGAAGAAGGCCCATCCCATACAGATCTGGAAAGGAATTTCATATACGCCCTTGCTGTTCAGGAAGGCGGTGTACAACCACGTTTCATGACCAAACCATTCTGCTGCATAGTTATTGAAAACAACTGACAATACAAAGCCTGTTACGATACCCGCTACTGCAGCGGCTCCGGTGGTACGCTTCCAGAACATACCGAGCAGGAACATGGCGAACACACCCGGGCTGATGAAACCCGTATACTTCTGAATAAAGGTAAAGCCGCCTGCGCCACCGATACCTAACAGGTCATTCCATGTAAAGGCAATGGCTACGAGCATAGCCACTACAATCGTCAGGCGACCGGTCCATACCAGTTTTTTCTCGTCGGCTTCTTTGTTGATATATTTCTTGTAAACGTCCAGTGTAAAGATAGTTGAAATACTATTTGCCTTACCTGCCAGTGATGCTACGATAGCAGCGGTCAACGCAGCAAGGGATAAGCCTTTCAAACCATTCGGCAGGAAGGTCAGTACTGCGGAATAAGCATTGTCCGCATTGAATTGACCACCCGGTGCCATTTCGCCCTGCAGCCCACCGTTCTTAAACAATACATAAGCGGCGATACCAGGCAGCATCACGATCACAGGCATCATCAGTTTCATCAGACCAGCAAAGAGAATACCATTACGGGCTGTCTTCAGATCCGCACCCAGTGCACGCTGCGTGATGTACTGGTTACATCCCCAGTAGTTCAGGTTGATGATCCACTGACCTGCAAAATAGATAGTGATACCAGGCAACAAGAGATAACGGTTGATGTATTCCTGTGAAGCGCCGGGACCAGGTTTCTTCAGGATCATCTCGAAGTGATCAGGAGAATCTTTCATGAGTGCATTAAAACCAGCCAGTGCATCTTTGCCAAGACCAAAGTGTTCACTTACCATGGTGAGTGCCAGCCAGGTTGTAGCCAGGCCACCAATGATGAGCACCACTACCTGGATCACGTCAGTATAACCAATCACTTTCATACCACCCAGGGTGATGAGCAGTGCAAATGCAGCCAGTGCAACCATAATGATGTGGAAATGTTCCGCACCTACCAGGTTATTGATGGCCAGGGCACCGAGGAAGAGGATAGAGGTCAGGTTAACGAACACATAAAGGAACAACCAGAATACAGCCATGATCAGAGCCACCGTTTCATTGTAACGGGTCTTGAGGAACTGTGGCATGGTGTAAATCTTGTTCTTCAGGTAAACGGGAATAAACCAGACCGCCACGATAATGAGGGCTACGGCTGCAATCCATTCATAGGCAGATACGGCGATGCCGACAGAGAAGCCGTTGCCACTCATCCCAATGAATTGTTCTGCTGAAATATTAGAGGCAATGAGGGAAGCACCTATGGCCCACCACGTAAGCGATCCTTCGGCCAGGAAGAAATCTTTGGTACTCATAGTCGCCTTCTTTTTCCGGAGGTAAATCCAGTAACCATAAGAGGCAACTACCAGGAAATAGACTACGAAAATGATGTAGTCAATGTTGGCTAGTTTATTCATATTATGTGGAATGTTACGGTGTCTAGTTTCTCAACGGGCAATTTTTCATCGGCAAGCAAGATAGTAATAATTGTCAATTTTACATTTAAAAATTGAAATATTTTTTATTTGGTATGAAATTAACCCCGGAATGATCCGATTTTGTCCATCCTGTTTTTTTTATAAATTACATCCTTATGCGCCAATTATTCAAGAACTATAGCAGCATCCTGCTTTTGCTGGGAGGGATCATCACCGGTAGTATCATGGGGCTGAGCCTGGGCAAACAGGTACTGGTCCTGAAACCTATCGGGGATATTTTCCTCAACCTGATCTTTATCGCGGTGGTACCCCTGGTATTTTTTGCCATCAGTGCCGCCATTGCCAATATCGATCCCGGTCAGAAACTAGGCAAGATCATGTCTGCCATGGGCCTGGTATTTTTGTCTACTATATTAATATCCGCTTTTTGCACGATCGTGGTGATCTGGTTCTTCCCGCTGGAGGCAGTGGTATCTGTACCAGGCACACTGCCCGAAATGAAGGATGCGGGTAACTGGGGCAACCAGGTAGTACGCCTGCTCACGACGGAGGAGTTCTTTTCACTCCTGTCCAGGAAGAACATGCTGCCATTGCTCATATTTGCTGCTATTACGGGCTTTGCGACCCTGAAAGCGGGTGAGGAAGGGATACCCTTCAGAAACTTCCTGGTGTCTGCTAATGCGGTCATGAAGCGCTTTCTTGATATTATTATGGTGATGGCGCCACTGGGCCTGGGGGTTTACTTTGCCTGCCAGATTGCAGAGCTGGGTCCGCAGTTGTTTGTTACCTATGCCAGTTCCATGAAGATCTATTATGGCTTTGGTATTATTTACTTCGTTCTTGGCTTTAGCATCTACGCGTTTATTGCCGGCGGCTGGAAAGGTATTCTTTATTACTGGCGATATAATATTGTACCTACACTCACTGCGCTGGGCTCTTGCAGCAGTATTGCGACCATCCCGGCAAACCTGGAGGCGGCAAAGAAAATGCGGGTACCGGAGGCGATCAATAATGTGGTGGTGCCATTAGGTGCCACCTTGCATAAGGATGGCTCCAGTATTTCTTCTATTGTGAAGATCGGGGTGGTGTTTGCGCTGTTCGGCAGGGATTTTTCAGGAGTGGATACGATCCTGCTTGCACTGGGCATTACGGTGATCGTGAGTATTGTGGAAGGGGGTGTGCCGAATGGCGGGTACATCGGGGAGCTGCTGGTGATGTCTGTGTATGGGTTCCCGGTGGCGGCTTTGCCGGCGGTGATGATCGTGGGTACGCTGGTAGATCCGCTGGCAACGGTGCTGAATGCAACGGGGGATTCGGTGGCGGCCATGCTGGTGACGAGGGTGCTGAAAGGGAAGAACTGGATAAGAGAGCAGGAAGCGGAACTTACAAAATAAAGCCGCGCTGCTTATTGCATAAGGACCCTGTTGTTACAAAATAAAGACACTCCGCCGCTATCATAAAAATGCTTCCTGCCAGCGCTGTACGACAGGCAGGCAGGAAGCATATTATAAATTCCATCACGGATCAAGCGGATCATTCGGGTCCTCCTGCCATGCCTTTTCATCCGGCAGGAAACGATTCGTTGTATTATCCACTCTCTCCATTTCCTTATAAGGTACATACCCTATTTCCTTCACAAACCGTGCAGCCATCTTTTCAATCATCAGCGACTGCATCGGATCTGTGATAATCAGCCCCGGTTTTGAAGGTGGCATATTAAACAGGTACATCAGCCTCTCGGTATTACGAATATTCGTGGTCGTATGTCTTGCATGCGGCTCTATAATAATTGCACTATCCGGAATATCCAGTTTTGTCATCAGGTACTTCTTCATTTCCACCGCTTCACAATAGGGCGTCTTGTACGGATGTACGTGTCCGCCAGACACTACGATATAGGGCGCCAGTTTATTATTATAAGCTTCTACTGCCAGCTTGCAACGATACACACCGGTAGAATCCAGGCTTTGTCCTTTCTTTCCGGGACCTGCGCCAGGCACCAGGATCACACTATATTTATAGGCATTCCAATAAACCAGTCTTGCTCTTTTAAAAGCCGCTGCATTACTGCCAGCATACAGGGGTTCATAACGGGTTGCCTCATCCCTGCCATTTACATCCAGCGCTGTCAATGCCGCCTGCAATGACTGACGATAGAAAGCACCGCCTATGTTGCGCTGCAGACCCGCCTTAATTTTTGGTAAATCAGCAGGCTGCAGGGATGCACTGTCTATTGCAGCATAACGCGGACTCTCGCCCTGTAAGTACACGGCGTAAATGTGGTTCATACCAGCTACTACATCAGTCCATACCTGACGGATATACGCAGTATCATGGTATGCATCATATACCGGGTAACGGTTCACTACTTTCAGGCGTTGCACCATTTCAGTCATATCACTGTTGGTGTTCACCAGCCGTACCAGCTCATCTCCCACCCTGCTGATTTCGCCGGGCGTCCATTCAAGGGCCTGGCCTATACAAGCCGCATCTTTACAGCTGCTGAGGGCCGACTGTAAACGCGTAGCTCTCTCAGCTGCGACGGTATTGAACACTGCATCTTTCTGTACAATATCGTGGGGTTCGCCTTTCCTTTCCAGCATATACAAAAAGTAAAAAGACTTCCTGATCTGGATCTGCTGTGTAGCTGTGAATGACAGACCGGCAGACAAAGTTGTTTTCGGTTTTGCCACCGGCTTGTGGTAATGCTTGCTCTTGTGTTGCGCAAAGGTCATTGTGGTGGCCAATAGCCCTGTGACGAGGCCAGAAGCAAAGATCTTTCTGTTTAATTTCATTTTATTTCCTTTCCATTTTTCCAAATTGCTTTGATACTGCGGGTAGCTTTTATATCCTGGGCGGGATTGCCATCGAGTATCATAAAATCCGCTTTATTTCCTGGTATTAATATGCCTTCTTTGTGTGCGCCGTTCAGCAAACGGGCTCCGTTGGCGGTAGCACAGGTGATCACCTTTAATGGGGTCAGTCCGGCTTCGGCCATCAGCTGCAATTCCAGGTGCTCAGAAAAGCCCTGTGCACGTGTGGGCTGTGCGCCAGAATCTGTACCCATACAAATGGGGATGCCTGCACTGTCCAATTTACGCAAATTGGTAGTAGCGATGTTGAATGCTTTGATTTTCTTTTCCCTATCCCTGTCATTTTTCTGGGGCATACTTTTTAATTCATCGTAAACACCGGGTTCAAGGGAATTGATAAAAAACGGATCATTGATCCAGTCCGGCTGTTGGGGGCCGTATGTAAAATTGTATTTGTCTAAAGAGAGCGTGGGAATATAGTAGGTACCTTTTCCCTTCATGAGGTGAATAAAGGCATCATCGACTACCTGGTCCCGGATGCTGTGTGCCAGCAGGTCGATGCCCGCTGTAACCAGGCTGCGCGCATCTTCGAGGAAATAGACGTGTGCGGCTACTTTGATATGATGTGCATGTGCGGTTTCGATGACGGCTTTATAAATATCGGGACTTACTTTGGGATTACCATCCACCCAGATCTTTACGAAATCAGGATGCAGGGCAGCCAGTTGTTCCATAGCTGCCTCGGCCGCTTCAGGGGTAAGGGGTCGTTGAATATGCATCCCAAATGCGCCGGGAGGTAAACCACCGTTAGCCCCAAAACCATAGCCGGCCGTGTAGATAGTGGCACCGGGTATACTGCCTTTTTGTGAGGAATCGCGGAGAGGCCAGATCAGAGGCTGATCGGTACCCATGCTCAATACAGCGCCAATGCCGTAGTGAAGATATTGTTCCAGCTGCCGTTTTACATTTTCTTCCGTGTAATTATTGGCGGTAGCTGTATTGCCTTTTATCAGGCCCAGGTGCCCGTGGGCATTGATGAGCAGCGGCATGACCGTTTTCCCGTTCATGTTAATGCGCCTGGCATTTTTAGGCAGGTGTTTGGTATCCGGAAAGGAAACTACTTTATCTGCCTGGATCACCATATTCGCATGTTGGCGTACAGCCGCGCCGCTGCCATCTATGAGTGTGATATCTTTCAGTACCGTGAGGGAACCCTGCTGCGCAAAAACTAAGCAGCTTTGAAATAATGCCCCTATGGTCAACAACAGATAATTCTTCATTCAATATGGTTTGCTGTATTGCAAACTACGAACTATCAGTTAAATATTGCGACCGCTGCAGACTGAATTTGATGAAAGGCATGAGCGAGGTCTGACAGCAGGTCTTCCGGTTCCTCCAATCCAACGCTCAAACGGATGAGGCTATCCGCTACCCCGGCGGCTCTTCTCTTTTCGGTGGGGATGGATTTATGGGTCATGGATGCCGGGTGACATAACAAACTTTTAACACCACCAAGGCTCTCAGCGAGTTTGAAATACTTTGTGGCGGTCACGAACTGCTGTGCCGCAGCCTCCGTATCATTTTTCAGGGTAAAACTTACAATGCCGCCGAATCCTTTGGCCTGCTTTTTTGCAATGTCATGGTGAGGATGTGATGAAAGGCCGGGATAAAATACCTTGTCCACCAGGGGATGCTGCTCCAGGAAGAGGGCAATCTCTTTTGCATTGGCACAATGCTGGCGCACGCGCAGGTGCACGGTTTCGATACCACGAATGAGCAGGAAACTGTCAAACGGCGACAGGATGGCACCACAGGCATTCTGGTAGAACTTGATATCTGCACCCAAAGCAGGATCTTTCGTGATGACGAGGCCGGCAATGAGATCACTGTGCCCGCCGAGGTACTTGGTCGCACTATGAATTACGATGTCCGCACCCAGGCCCAGGGGCTGCTGTAATACGGGGGTACCGAAAGTATTGTCTACCGCAAAAAGGATGTGATGTGCTTTGGCGATTTTTGCAATAGCACCGATATCAGAGATCTTTAAAGTGGGATTGGTGGGGGTTTCCAGCCAGATCAGTTTTGTGGCGGGCGTGATGGCATCCAGGATGTTTTGTACATCGCTGGTGTCTACATAAGTTACGTTGATGCCGAACTTTTTGTACACCTTGTCAAAAAGACGGAAAGCGCCGCCATAGATGTCGTCAACGGCAATGATCTCGTCGCCGGATTGCAGGAGTTTCAGCACCGCGTCGATGGCGGCGAGCCCACTGCTAAAGGCGATACCGGTACTGCCGGCTTCCAGGCCAGCCACGATCTTTTCTAAGGTTTCGCGGGTTGGGTTGTTGGTACGGGCATAATCGTAACCTTTGTTAACACCGGGAGCATCCTGTACAAAGGTAGAGGTCTGGTAGATAGGAACGGCGATAGCGCCGGTTAAAGGATCTACAGGAATGGAATGGAGAAGGTTGGTGATGTTACTCATCGGTTTGTTTTTTAGTTGATGATAAAATTGATTAAACAGAGTTCCTGTGGGAGCTTATCAGAGAGGAGTGGGCATAAAAAAACTCACCTGGATAGTCAGGTGAGTTTAAAAGTATATTGAGTAATATCGATCAAATCTACTGACTTATCTTTCCCGGTTTTGATCCGGGATGGATGTAGCACCTTTCCTGTCTGGTGGAACAAGATGGTTGCTAAGGCTTCGCAGGGCCATTTCCCTCTGCCTTTCTTGATAAGGTATCTTAAAGAACTGCTGCAAAGGTAAGTGTCAATTTTTTAATTCTCCAAATAAATTTCTTTCAATTTCAAGTATCGGGGATAAATCGTCTACGAAATGATTGATTTATAGAATTGTTTAAAATAAATTTGATTTACTAAACAGTGTTCAGTAAGTTTGCGTCGTAAAGAAATTAATTATGGGGATTTCGGATCGCAAAGAAAGAGAAAAACAGGAGATGCGGAAGCTGATAATCAGCGCTGCAATGGAGATGTTCATCAAGGATGGATATGAGAAGACGTCGATCCGTAATATTGCCGAAAAGATTGAGTATTCGCCTGCGACGATCTATCTCTATTACAAGGATAAGGATGAATTGTTTTACGAGATCCAGCGGGAGGCTTTTGATCAGCTGCATGCATATTTCCAGGAACACGCGGTTTCAGCCAATCCGATGGAGCGCCTGCGGCAATTGCTGAAAGCATATATAGAATACGGCATTGCTAACCCGGACCTTTATGACCTGATGTTCATTCTCCGCTCACCAATGAAGGCGGTGGGGGAAGATGATTTCTGGGAGAATTGCAGCGGGGCTTTCCAGTTCCTGATAGATACCGTGGAGGCAGCCAAGGATCACCTGCGTTTCTCCGATCCTACACGGGCAGGGATGATCATGTGGGGCCTGGGTCATGGCATTATTGCCCTCACGATCCGGGGCAGGATGAAGGTAACCAGGATGAATGAGGAAGAACAGGCAGACCTTGTCCAGATTGCGTTACAGGAGTTTATGCAAATTATTCAGAAATAAATATTATCTGTGTCAACAATACAGTTGACACAGACAAACGATTCGCTCTTTTTGATTGACAACCAATTCATTTTCACTGACACGCTAGGTGTCTTTTTTTATACCACATCACTAAACAGTGTTCATTATGTCAACACGCATTAAAAAAAGACTTTTGTTCATTATGGCCATACTGGGTGTATCTTTCCGCCTTTCTGCCCAGGATACCTTGCTTGAACATTATATCCGGGAGGCATTTACCCGAAACCAGGGCCTGCAGCAGCGCAATTTCCAGCTCGATAAGTCGCTGTATGCCCTGCAGGAAGCCAAATCACTTTTTTATCCGAGTGTAAGCCTGGTAGGTGATTATACCCGGGCTGACGGGGGCCGTACCATTGATATTCCAATCGGGGATCTGCTGAATAATGTGTACTCGAGTTTGAATCAGCTGACGGGGAGTAACAGTTTCCCCCAATTGAACAACCAATCTGTACTCCTGAACCCGAATAACTTCTACGACGCAAAATTGCACACCACGCTCCCACTCATTAATACTGAAATCTGGTATGCGAATAAGATCCGCAGGGAGAATATTTCCTTGCAACAGGCATCGGTGAATGTGTACAAGCGTAAACTGGTGAAGGATCTGAAGACTGCGTATTACCAGTATTACCAGAGTTGCCGCGCGGTGGAGATCTACAATGCGGCGATGCTGCTGGTAGATGAGAATATCCGGGTGAATAAAAGCTTTATTGCGAACGGGGTGACGAATAGCACGGCACTTACCCGCTCACAGGCAGAGCAACAAAAGATCCTCACGAACATTACGAGTGCGGAAAATCAGCGTACGCTGGCAATGGCGTATTTCAATTTCCTGCTGAATAAGCCCTTGCATGATACGATCCTGCTGGACAGCGCCACATTTGCTACCGCTTCCCTCCTGCCGGTAGCTGATACAGCTACTATTACAAGGCGGGAGGAGTTGACACAACTGGAACAGCAGCAAAAAATTGCGACCCTGCAATACAAGCAGTCTGGTGCTTACCTGATTCCGAAGCTCAGTACTTTCCTGGATCTGGGTTCACAGGGTTTCAATTTTGCGGTAGATAATAAGAGCCGTTACTATCTCTGGGGCGTACATCTGCAGTGGGACATCTTTACCGCCGGACAGCAAAAGCATAAGGCACAGCAGGCGGCAATGGAAATAAAAACGGTGGACGCTGCCTACGCTGAAACGTATAGTGCGCTGCAGTTTGCACTGACGACCGCCTATAATAATTATCATACCGCAGTGGCCAATTACCAGAACGCACAAACGCAATTAGGCTTGTCTGAAAAATATTACCGCGATCAGTTTAAAGTGTACAAAGCAGGTCAGCTGCTATACCTGGAATTGCTGGATGCACAGAACCAGTTGACGAGTGCGCGTTTGCAGGTAGCGCTTGCATTTGCAGGGGTGCAGACGAGTATGGCTGATATTGAATTGCAGGCTGCGGCTTACCAGTTGCAATAAGGGTAGTCTTGGAAAGGGCGGTTAGGAATGCCGTTTGCGCAGTACGGTTTAGCAGGTACAATAATAAAATGCTATTTACTGAGATGCCGGTTTCGATAAAGGTAATCTTTGAAAGAGCTGTTGGGAATAAGCCTTGCTCATCACTTTTTAACAGTTGCAATAACAATATTAATTGAAAATGCGGTTTACTGAAATGCCGGTTACAGGCATCACTGAACCAATCACAATAACAACATTAAACGCTGAGATAATGAAAACTATTCACGCCATCTTACTACTCCCTTTTCTCGCCGCCTTCGTCGCCTCCTGTGGAGACAACAAAGCTGCTGAAAACAAAATCAGGACTGAAGTGATTCCTGTAAAACTGTTGCCTTTGAATGGTCAAAGCGCAGGTACCGCTGCCATAGCAGTTTCCGGGCAATTTACCACGGACGACGAAACGATGCTTTCCTTTAAAACCGGCGGCATCATTCAAAGCCTGCTTGTGAAAGAAGGCGATGCCATCAAGGCTGGACAATTGCTCGCGACGCTCAATCTCACTGAAATCAATGCACAGGTAACACAGGCGCAACTGGGCTTTGAAAAAGCTCAGCGCGATTATAACCGTGTACTCCACTTGTACCAGGATAGCGTGGCAACGCTGGAACAATTGCAGAATGCAAAGACCGGGATGAGCATTGCAGAAGAGCAGTACAAATCTGCCGAGTTCAATCGCAGTCATTCCCAGATCCGCGCTACTTCAAATGGCTATGTATTGCGCAAACTTGCCAGCGAAGGACAGCTGGTACAGGGCGGTACACCTGTTTTTGAAACGAATGGTGCACAGTCCGGCAACTGGCTGCTGCGGGTGGATCTGAGTAATAAACAATGGGCCGCTATCCAGCAACAGGACAAAGCGACGGTGGAGATTGAATCGGTGGCAGGAAAGATGTTTGAAGGGGTAGTGGTGCGAAAGACAGAAGGACTGAACCAGGCAAGTGGTACGTTCCGGGCGGATATTCGATTAACAGGGGCGAAACCGGCGGCAATTGCTTACGGTATGTTTGGCAAAGCGGTGATACAGCCGGCGGGGGGCGCAGGTACTGGTGTTGCAGCTAATGGTACAAATACAAAGAGTAGTATTACAGGCGCTGGAAATAACGGCCCATGGGCGGTTCCCTACGATGCACTGATGGAAGGTGATGGCAGCACAGGTTATGTATTTATCACGAATGATCATAAGACTGCCAAAAAAGTGACGGTTACTATTGGTGGTATGGAGAAAGACCAGGTGATTATTACTAATGGGCTGGAACAGGCTGCTGCACTCATTATTTCAGGTAGCGCTTATCTCACGGATGGTAGTCCGATTAGCGTAAAATAAATTGAACTCTTTCCATTTGCGGCAATGCTTTGCATGTCGGATGATAGTTCGATTAGTATAAAATAAATTGAACTTTCCCCATTTGCGGCAATGCTTTGCATCTCGGATGATAGCTCGATTAGCGTAAAATAAATTGAACTTTTCCCATTTGCAGCAATGCTTTGCATCTCGGATGATAGTTCGATTAGCATAAGACAAATTGAACTCTTTCCCATTTGCGGCAATGCTTTGCATCTCGGATGATAGTTCGATTAGCATAAGACAAATTGAACTTTTCCCATTTGCGGCAATGCTTTGCATCTCGGATAGTCGTCCGATTAGCATAAGACAAATTGAACTTTTCCCATTTGCGGCAATGCTTTGCATCTCGGATAGTCGTCCGATTAGTGTAAAATAAGCCGCGCCGTTTCAAAATCAGCACATGAAAATTTCAACATATGCGGTAAAGAATTACCAGTTCACCCTGGTCATCTTTATCATGATCATCACACTGGGCATCATGACCATCTTCAATATGCCCCGTTCCGAAGACCCGGAAATGCACGCCCCTACCTATTCCGTGGTCGTTGTCTACCCGGGCACCAGTCCAAAAGATATGGAAGACCTGGTCGTAGACCCCCTGGAAAAAGAACTCTATGCCCAGGAAAATGTAAAAAGGCTGCGCACCTCCATTGGGGATGGTCTGGCCGTGATCAGGGTAGAATATAAATACAGCAGCGATGTGAACGAGAAGTACCAGGAAGTACTGCGCGTGGTAAATGGTAAACGTGGCGAACTACCAGAAAATATACGCATTGACGTGATGCGCTTCCAGCCCAGTGACGTAAACATCCTGCAACTGGGCCTGGTGTCAGAAAATGCCCCCATGGATAAACTGCAATACTATGCAGAGAAATTACAGGATGAACTGGAAAGACTGAAAGAGCTGAAAAATGTAGAGATCCACGGCGTTCCTGACAGGCAGGTCCGCATCGAACTCCAGATGGAAAAGATTGCGCAGATGGGCATCTCTGTCAACAGCGTTATCGGCAGCTTACAGGGCGAAATGGCCAACATCCCCGGTGGTAGTATTGATGCAGGTAATCGCACTTACAACATCAAGAGTAGCGGCAGCTATAAATCACTCGATGAGATCAAAAATACCGTGATCAATGTCAACAGCAACAAGAATATTTTCCTGAAAGATATTGCGAATGTTTACTACGGCTTTAATGACGACACCTATGCGACACGCCTGAATGCGCACCGTTGCGTATTCCTCGTCGCGGCACAGAAGGAAGGTGAGAATATCAGTAAGACACAAAAAGTGTATGGCCCCGTGATAGAGCAGTTCAAAAAAACACTGCCTGCAAATATTGACCTGGTCAGAAATTTTGACCAGGCGGAGAACGTAAACAGGCGACTGAGCGGACTAGGTGAAGACTTTATTATTGCGATCCTGCTGGTAGCCGTAACCCTGCTCCCACTGGGTTTCAGACCCGCGCTGATTGTTATGATCTCTATTCCCCTGTCATTATCTATCGGCATCATCCTGCTGAATGTATTTGGATATAACCTGAACCAGCTGAGCATCGTAGGCCTGGTAGTTGCCTTAGGATTGCTGGTGGATGACAGCATAGTCGTGGTAGAGAATATTGAACGATGGATGCTGGAAGGGCATAACAGGCTGGACGCGACTTTGAAAGCAACCAAACAGATTGGATTAGCGGTAATCGGCTGTACAGCTGCACTGATCATTGCCTTTATGCCACTGGTATTTATGCCCGAAGGTTCTGGTGACTTCATCAGGGGATTACCACTGGCTGTGATCTTTAGTGTACTGGCTTCTATGCTTGTATCACTGACAATCATTCCTTTTTTGAGCAGTAAATTACTGAAAGCACATACCGGCCATCCGGATGGCAACATCTTTATGCGTGGCCTGAAACGCCTGATCCACGGTAGTTACAGCAAACTGCTGGATGGTGCACTGAAACGCCCCATCATGACAGTAGTGGCAACTGTGATCATCTTTGGCGGAGCGATCTACCTGTTCAAGGTGATTGGATTCAGTTTATTCCCTGCTTCTGAAAAGCCACAGTTCCTCATCAATATTACCACACCGGCACAATCTAATCTGCCCTATACGCACGACATTGCGCTGGAGATCGAGAAGGTATTAAAGACAGAGAAAGACATCCAATATTTCTCTACGAATATAGGCCGTGGTAATCCAAGGGTTTATTATAATATCATACAGGAACATGAAAGGAGTGACTATGCGCAGATCTTTGTGCAGCTGAAACCGGAGATAGCTCCTGATAAAAAACTGGCACTGATTGACAAGTTGCGTAAACTTTGGACACCCTATCCCGGTGCAAAAGTAGAGGTCAAGAATTTTGAGCAGGGGCCAGCATTACCGGCACCGGTTGAGATCCGGTTGTTCGGCGATAACCTGGATTCACTGAGAGAAATGGCTGGCCGTGCGGAAGAAATATTACGCAAAACACCCGGTACGATTTACGTAGACAACCCGGTGAAATTACTGAAGAGTGATATCAGGGTCGTGATCAATAAAGAAAAGGCGCAGCAATTGGGTGTACCGAGTCTGAATATAGACCGTACAGTACGACTGGCGGTAGCAGGGCTGAACCTGGGGCACTATGCGGATAATAATGACAATGATTACGACATCCTGCTCACAAGAAACAAGCGTGGCAGACCTACGATGGATGTATTTAATAGCCTGTATGTAAATGCGAATGATGGAAAATCGATTCCTTTGAGCCAGGTGGCGGATCTGAAAATGGAGAACTCTCCTATCAGTATCAGTCACCAGGAAAAGAGAAGAGTGGTATCTGTGACGGCATTTGTGGACAAGGGGGTGCTGGTAGACAAGGTATTGAACGAGGTGATTGCGAAGATGGATGCGCTGCCAAAACCAGCGGGTTATTCTTATGAGATGGGTGGTGAGATTGAGTCACGGAAGGATTCATTTGGTGACTTTACCAGCATTATTATCCTGACGGTGTTTATGTTTATTGCGGTGCTGATCCTAGAGTTCAGGACCTTCAAGAGCACCTTCATTGTATTGTCAGTGATCCCGCTGGGTGTGGTAGGTGCGGCTGTGGCACTGTGGATGACGGGCAATACCCTCTCTTTTGTGGCGATCATTGGGATGATTGCGCTGGCGGGGATTGAGGTGAAAAATACGATCCTGCTGGTGGACTTTACGAACCAGTTGCGGGAGCAGGGTAAGACGCTGGACGAAGCGATCCGTGAGGCGGGTGAGATCAGGTTTTTGCCGATTGTATTGACTTCATTGACGGCGATTGGGGGTTTGATTCCGATTGCGATCAGTACGAATCCTTTAATTGCGCCGCTGGCGATCGTATTGATTGGGGGTTTGATCAGTTCTACTTTGTTATCGAGGGTGGTAACGCCGGTGGTCTATAAATTGATGTATTAGGAGTTCATTATTTAAAACACGAACGCTTCTGCCTTCCGGCAGAAGCGTTCGTATTTATATGCATTTATTACTTTACAGCTTCCAGCCAGCTACTTGCCATCAGTTCTGCACCGGCCAGGCTCGGGTGGACTCCATCCCCTGTCCAGTAACTTCCCGGGGCAGATTGCTGTGCCTTATCAATAATATCCTGGTAAGGAATGAACACGGCATCGTATTTCATCGCAATCTCCTTTGCAGCCACACGGTAATCATTGAAAGCAGGGAACCATTTATCATCCACGGCTTTCACATGGTTCACCGCAAAGGGTTCTCCAATAATCAGCTGTACGCCGGGCAATTTTTGCTTCGTACGATCCAGCAGGGCTGTAAAATCGTCCTTATAGGTCTTGATAGTACCGGTATATGCACCCGTGAGGGTATGCCAGTAATCATTGACCCCAATGAGAATACTAAGTACATCCGGCTGAAGGTTCAGGCAGTCGGCATCCCAGCGTTCTGCCAGTTGGTACACTTTATTGCCACTGATACCCCTGTTGTAGATCTTCAGGTTGCGATCAGGGAATTTTTTTAACAGGGCAGCTGCGGCCAGAAACGCATAGCCGGTACCTAATGCAGCGCCATTGTTGGCGTCATCATGATCTCTCTTACGGCCGGCATCAGTGATTGAATCCCCCTGAAACAGGA
Organism: Chitinophaga sancti; assembly: GCF_034424315.1. Lineage (GTDB taxonomy): Bacteria > Bacteroidota > Bacteroidia > Chitinophagales > Chitinophagaceae > Chitinophaga > Chitinophaga sancti. The sequence goes on along the minus strand of NZ_CP139972.1, from coordinate 751,492 downwards.
TGACAGCATCTTTTTTCAGGGTGATCTTTTTTGCTTTTTCACTGTGAGCAGCGGCAAAGGAAATATCAGGAAGGGCAGCAAGGCCCAGGGTTCCAAGTGATAAGTTGCGGAGAAACTTTCTCCTTGGTGAATGAGTGGATTGTTCCATGGAATCTTTTAAGTTAATAGTATATACATTGCAGTTAGAAGGGTCTGAGGACCTGGGGAATAAAACTAAGAAATTATTTATATAAAAGGAAACAGGTGGGAGAAATGGTAGCGGGGTATTTTTTGTAATTACACCCCAAAACCAATGATACCGTCTTTAAAAACAAAAAGGCCGCCCAGGAATGGGCGGCTAGCTAGTTATCTATCCTATGAAAACCTGTGTATTAATAACTTGTTTTTATTTACTTTTAAGCGCAAGCCTACACAGTTCTATGCAGAGCCTGGTATACCGGGAATGATGGTTCGGAGCCTTTCGGTTCCAAATCTGCCACAGTTGCCCTGGTATCAAATACTTATACCAAGGCCTGGTGAGCGTTTGGCTTATTATGGATATGGATCTCCGTTAATAATGCATGTTATATTCCTTCTCTTGCACTTTTATATCATTCCAAAAATTAATTCAATACTATCAGGCATAATTTTTATACCTTATTGATATTAATTTTTACACTGAATATAATTAGTTTTAAACGCGTTATGCGTTTGTTGGTGTAAAGATGGCTAATTGTTATCGGCACCACTCTATTTATTGGCACGCTTTTTTATAAAATGAGTAAGGACACACATATTTCTAGGTGCTAACACTTATTTTACACACCGACCACAGCTGAACACGCAAAAGAGGTGGTTATTTGACGCATATTTACGTGCAGGTCAGCAGTTGGAACCCATACCTATCTTCTTGAAAAACCCCACTAAGTAAAAGACATTATTATTTAGACTAAAAAAACATGAGTATGGTCATTAGTACATTACCTGCAACTTTGGAGAAAGGAACCATCTTTCATTCATCGCTTTCACCAATCAGAGAGGGAAAATTTATTCAATCTAAAAGTGGTAAGCGTCAGTCCCATTAAACCACGTAAGCAGGAGATATGCGTTCTAATGAGAACTAGCTAAAAAAAAGGCCCGATGCAGATAATACAGGCCTAACGGGAACGTATAAACCAGCTCAAACTAAATTGAATGAAAGCACCGATCTATAAAATTTTACTTTTAGAGGAAGACACTGCTTTAATCCGCAAAATCCAGCAGCTGCTAACCCTTCACAACTACGATCTGATTACCAGTACGACACCTGAAGAAGGGATGTACATGAGCCGTCAGTTTAAACCAGACCTCATTGTATGTGGCGTGAAACTGAGAGGTGGCAGTGGCTACCACTTTCTCATGGAACTGCGAAATGACCCCACACTGCAGCATCTGCCCCTTATCCTGATCAGTGGCAAAGAAGGTAAGGAAGACATGCGCATGGGTATGAATCTCGGCGCAGATGATTTTCTGACCAAGCCTTTTAAGAGCAAAGAACTGCTCATGAGCATCAAATCGAGGATCACAAGGTTTACTGTTTTCAACCTGCAACAGCGGGAAAAGAAACACACGACCATTGTGTCTATGCCAGTAGTTGCCCCGGAGATACACGGCAAACTGAGTAAAACAGAACTGCGCATCATGCAGATGATTGCAGAAGGATTAAGCACCAAAGAGATTGCACAGGCACTCAATATCAGTATTAAGACTGTAGAGAACCACAGACACAACATCTCCAAAAAGCTGAACCTGACAGGGCACAATTCCCTGATCAAGTACGCTATCCGTAATCTACAACAGCAATACCGGATCTTGAGTTAGGTTCATTGGTATTAAGAGTTTTGCATTTATTAAAAAGTGGAAGAAAAAGAAATGGCTTCCACCTTCGGTAGAAGCCATTTCTTTTCGCGGCTGTTGCGATGCCCTGCCGGGCGCTCAGATAAATACATGCATATTTTCAACCAATGCCTGTAGTCTTTTATTTTATCTGAATTTATAATTGTCTGGAGAACAATTATTTCTTCAGTTTGAGATGCAATACATCTTTATCGTAGTAATAGTCCAGGTCTCCGATGATCTGTAGTGTTTCGAGGAAGTAATCGAGGCGCTGCTGTTTTTCCAGTCCGCCAGTAAATTTCTTGCCGGCGATGGTCGGGTCGTCGAATACCACTTTCACGCCATACCAACGCTCTATAACTGCAGCGATATGGTCCAGGGAGGTGTTGTGGAATACATACAGGCCACGCATCCATGCCAGTACTTCATCCGTATCGAAGGTGTTTACGCTATACTTGTTTTCGGTATTGAATGCGACTTCCTGACCGGGTTTCAGAATGACTTCCCTGTCACCAAATTTTGTCAGCACCTTCCCTGTCACCAGGGAGGTAGTGGTTATTTCTTTGCCATATGCATTGACATTAAAGCTGGTACCGAGTACGGTGATATCTGAATGGGCAGTGTGTACAATAAAAGGCTGTCCGTCTTTCTTTGCTACATTGAAGTAGGCTTCACCTTCCAGGTATACCTCCCTTTTATCGCCATTGAAGGCAAATGGGAACCGGAGTTTGGAAGTAGCATTCAGCCATACTTCTGTACCGTCTGAAAGAGCGAGTTTATAATCCATTTTTGGGGGAACGGTCAGGGTATTGAACCCTTCTCCCATCTTTGCATTGGAGGTGTATTGTAATTGTTTGGCACCGGCACTGAGCTGTACATCACCCGCAGTTATCTGCTGGCTGGGCTGGTTGTAGGGCAGGGCTACGGTGGTGCCATTGGCCAGCTGCAATTTGAGACCGGGCACTCCCTTGTCCGGGTGAGTGGCTGCTGCCAGCGGAAGGGGATCCTTTTCCCAGATGCCGGAGCGCCAGATAACACTGATGGCCAGGCCAACCAGTACTGCGATGGCTGCTGCCATCATCCCGATGCGGTTCATTTTTACCCTGCGGGAACGTATGGTGAGTTGGTTTTTGACATTGTTCCAGGCGGCTTTTTCGTCGATCTGCTGCCAGTGGAGATCTTCGCCGGGCACACTATAACTATGCCTCAGGGCCTGCCACATTAGGGCGATTTCTTCATGGGTGTCGATGAGACTAACTACCCAGGCATCATCTGCTTCGCTGATTGTACCGTTTCGTTTTTCCAACAGGAGTTGGTAAATGTGCTCGTGATTCTCGATCATCATATAATTCCTTGTTAAATAAGACGGTGGGCTTCCGCACGTGAATTTATACTGCAATCTATTGCATCGAAGCTACGGCTATCTGTTTGATAATTAAGTTAACTACCAGTTAATGATTTGAGATAACAAGTTGTTTTTCTTACGCTTAATCACATTTGCACGGTATTATTTTCGCAAAAATGAGTAGTATTTTAACATAAAAAACCGCTAATAATTGCGGATACCTTCGGCATCAGCAATCATTAGCGGCAAACTATGGCCTGCGGCCGGCTTTGGAAAAGTTAAATTAGAAGTATAAAAACTAGAATTTAGAATCCGGACGATTCTCAGGTGCTTTACCAAATTCGTAATTAGGTTTAGGCCCCATCACGATTTTCAGCTCTCCACCTTTCACCATATCCGCATGGCGAATATAGCTGTTCTTATACGGTTTACCATTCAAAGTAACGCTCTGAATATAAATATTTTCGTTGCTATTGTTGCTTGTCTCAACAGTGAAGGTCTTACCACCTGCCAGTTTCATTACGGCCTTGTCAAACAGCGGGCTACCCAGTACATAAATACCCTTGGCAGGGTTTACAGGGTAGAACCCTAATGAAGACATGACATACCAGGAAGACATTGCGCCGCAATCCTCGTTACCGGCCAGACCTTCAGGCGTGGTGGTATAGAATTCTTTAACCACCTGTCTTACTTTTTCTGCAGTCTTCCACTGGTTGCCGGCGTAAGTGTAGAGGTAAGTAACGTGATGGCTGGGTTCATTACCATGGGCATACATACCGATCAGACCGGAAATATCACTACTAGCTTTTGCACCCATATCACCTTTGGCAGTGAACAGGCTATCCAGTTTCTTTGTGAATGGTTCATCACCACCCAGCAATGCGATTAAGCCTTCCGGATCCTGTGGCACCAGCCAGGTATACTGCCAGGCATTCCCTTCTGTAAAGTCGCCGAATTCGTGAACGGAATTGAACGGATCGAAAGGAGATTTCCAGCTGCCATCATCCATTCTTGGACGTACAAAACGTACGGAAGGATCGAAGTAGTTCTTATAGTATGCTGCTCTTTTAGAGAAATACGCGAAATCTTCAGTACGGCCCAGTTTCTTTGCCATGGCGGCTATACACCAGTCATCGATCGCATATTCCATTGCTTTGGATACGGATTCTCTCTCGTGCTCTGAAGAAATATAGCCTTTTGCTTTGATGTCTTTCATTCCATAATCATCCCTGGTGGCAGAGGCTTTCATGGCTTCGAATGCTTCGTTCGGATCAAACCCGGTATAGCCTTTCAGGTAAGCATCTGCAATGAAAGGTACGGCATGGTAGCCCACCATACAATCAGTTTCATTACCATCCAGGTGCCAGATAGGCAATTTGCCCTGTTGTTTGTAAATAGCCAGCATGGTATTGACAAAACTGCCTATGCGTTCAGGCTGCAACAGTGTATACATCGGCATATCTGAACGATAGATATCCCAGAGTGAAAATACTGAATAGTTATTGAAGCCCGGGTTTGCGTATTCCTTCTTATCTGTACCACGGTATGTACCGCTGTGGTCATTAAATAAGGAAGGTGCGATCATGGTATGATATAAGGAAGTATAGAAGATGGTCTTGGCAGAGTCGTTCCGGGTGGTAAGACTTACTTTAGTCAGTTCTGTATTCCATTTGGCAACAGCTGCTTTGTTCACCGCTGCGAAATCCCATCCCGGAATTTCTGACTTGATATTTTCCAGGGCATTTTCGCTGCTTACGGGGGAAATGCCCACTTTCAGCAGTACGGTAGCAGGTGCTTTATCGAAGGAGATCAAACCTTTTACCTGCTGGCCTTTCAGTTGGGTACCTTTCTGCAGGTCGTTACCATCGTACACACTAAAGTTCTTCAGCGGTACATTACTTTTAATGGCAAACCACAGGCGCTGATCTACTGCCCAGCCTTTGGAATAGCGGTAGCCTACCAGGGTATAATCATCTTTTTTAGTGATGTAGGTTTCCACAGGTGCATCCCAGCCGATACCTTCTTTCAGGTCTACTATGATATGCCCTTCCTGGTTGGCAGGGAAGGTATATTTATGAAAACCTACTCTTTCGGAGGCGGTCAGTTCCACCTTGATCCTGTAGTCTTCCAGCGTGACAGCGTAGTAACCTGGTTTGGCTGTTTCGTGGGCGTGGGTGTAGTGCGAGCCATAACCGCTGGTTGGATTATCCTGAGTACCGTGGTTCGTACGTACCTTGCCGGTATACGGCATGATCAGTACATCGCCCAGGTCACCGATACCTGTACCACTGAGGTGGGTTTGCGAGAAGCCGATCACTACACTGTCAGAGTAATGATAGCCAGAGCACCAATCCCAACCTTTTACGATATTATTAGGGCCTACCTGTACCGCACCAAAAGGTACGTTTGCCCCTACAAATACGTGGCCGTGGCCGCCTGATCCGATGTATGGATCTACATAATCAACTGGTTGGTAAACCTTAGTGCCTGTAACAACTGTCTTTTTTGATTGACCGTTTAATTGAATGCCGGTAGCCAGCAAGGCTGCTGCCAGCATTGGGTAATGCATGAGTCCCAATTTCATATCTTGAAATCCTTTAGACTTCCAAGATACGGCGCTCCTGGCAGAAAGTAAAGTCCGGTGAAAATGACATCAGTCAGGGTTAAGATGTTATACAAATGAATAAATGATATGATATTCAATGTATTTATTAGGGCTACTTACTATTTCCGATAATTTAATATTCAGCTAAAATCCTTGATCATCAAGAAATACAGTAGCTGATTTCGGCCATTTTTGCATACCAGGGAGCACTTAGGCTGCAAAAAAGACACTTTCTCCGGAAAGTTTAAAATATTAATACTATCTTTACTATATTTAAGTTAATATATGATAATATCTTTTAAATTGAGATATTCTATATTTTTTAGCGCAGGCCAAATATCCTATGAGATGAAAGCAATTTTACTCATTTTACTTTTTCCTCTTTTCCTTTGTGTAAGCAGTGTAAATGCACAATCAGGTTCGGCAATTACCGGCTTACAAGGTATGAACTATCAGGCGGTTTTGAGAAAAACCAGTACGCAGGGCGTGGCAGCAAACCTGACATGTCTGCTCAAATTCTCTTTTTCCGCTACATCCGGTGGTGTGCCCGTTTACGAAGAGGTGCAGGGTTTAGTGAGTTCTGCACAGGGTATTGTCAGTGCGGTCATAGGCAAGGGTACGGTGCTTAAAGGTAGTTGGTCAGCTATTCCCTGGAGCAGTGGTACTGTTTATCTGCAGGCTTCTGTAGATATGACCAATTCGGGTAGCTACGATCCTATTGGTACACCAGTTCAGATGTTTGCTGTACCATATGCGATGTATGCTGCCAATGGCGGCAGCGGTGGTACCGGCGGCAGCGGCACTGGAACAGGTATCAGCTGGAAAGGTACTAAGACAATAGCGCCGCTTACAGCGATTACCGGGGATGCGTATTATAACAGTACTGACAGAAAATCTTATATCTATGATAGCCTGGGTGTATGGCAGGTTATGACCCAGGATGGAAACGGTATTTCCTGGTTAGGCCAGTTCACCGTGGATCCAAGTAGTCCGGTTGCGGGCAATGCTTATTATAATATGACAGACAAGAAGTCTTACATCTATGATGGCAGTGCATGGCAGATCATGACCCAGGATGGTGCAGATGGTACGACACTGGTGTGGCTGGGTACACTCACTGATGCACCGGTATCTCCGGCTATCAACCAGGCTTATTATAATTCTACTGATAAAAAGTCTTACATCTATGATGGTACCGGATGGCAGACCCTTACAATGGATGGTATCCAGGGGGTAGGTATAACCTGGTTAGGCTCTTTCGCTACAGCACCTGCCACTCCAACCCTGAATCATGCTTATTATAATACGACTGATCGTGCTGCTTATATCTATGATGGTGCAGCATGGCAGGTACTGGCGGAAGGTGGTACCGGCTGGACTTTAAAAACGCTGGAGTTTCAGAATAACGGTGTACTGGGTCTTGCAACAACTGCCAGCTCCGATACCCTGAAAGCAACCAAGAAAGCCTGGCTCACGACAGGGAATACAGGTACCAACAGTAACACAGAGTTTATTGGTACGCTCGATACCGCTGCTTTTGCTATCAAGACCAATGGTAATGGCACGCAGCAGGAAAGAATTCACTTTACGAATACTTCCAGGATCTTTGTAAACGGTACTGCGGATACGGCTTCTTCCCAGGGGCAGGCGGTATTGACAGTGTTTGGCGGTGGTTCTCCACTGGCACTGAACCCGGGTGAACCAAGTACAGACCATGCGATCAACGCTTATAACTCAAACAGTACTGCAGCCATTTATGGCCGTAACTATAGTAATGGTTATGGTATACAGGGTGTATCTTCTGCGGGTGCAGGTATCTATGGCTGGTCAAACACAAAAAGTTCACTTCCGATAAAGGGTGAAAACTATTCAAGTCAGGGGGGCTACGGAATCTTTGGATCTACGCGGTCTCCTTATCTATATAGCGGTAATGCCTATGGTGCAGGGGTGATAGGCTGGTCACAGAGTACGGCTGGTATTGGTTTGATGGGGATAGGTAACAACCTGGACTATACGAATGCAAGTCTGCTGCAGGGGCCAACGACCAATGGCGCGGGCGTGCTGGGTAATGGTAGTTATTATGGTGTAGTAGGTGTGGGTGGTGTTTCCAATGGAACTATGGGCGTGGGTGTAGCAGGTGGTGGTAATAACATGCCGGTGGTTGCGCCGGCTACCGGTGGTGCGGGTGTATCAGGTGTTGGTTATATTGGTGTAGCTGGTTTTGGTAAGAGTTCTTCCAACTCCGGTGGTGATGCTGGTCGTTGGGGAGCCTATTTTGAAAGTCGCTATGGTAGTACGCCTATCGGTTATATTTATATTGCGGGTCAGGCAGCTGCCGGTACATTCTTAGGATTTGCGACCACAGGTACCAAATCAACTATTGTGAAAGATGAAGCAGGAACACGTCGTTTGCTGTATTGCCCGGAAGCGCCGGAAGTATTGTTCCAGGATTATGGAACAGGTGAACTGACAAATGGTAAGGCGCATATTGATCTCGACAAATTATTGACCCAGCATATTCTTGTAGATGCCAAACATCCGCTGAAGGTATTTATCCAGTTGGAAGGCGATTGTAACGGTGTGTTTGTAACTAACAAGTCTGCAACTGGTTTTGATGTAAAAGAATTGCAGAATGGCGCATCCAATGTCTCTTTTACCTGGCAGATTGTAGCCAGCAGGGCGAATGAGATCAGTGCTACCGGCAGTGAGCTGAACTATGCTGATCAGCGTTTTGCAGAAGCACCGGGTCCGCTGCCAACAATTGAAGAAACCAGGCCGGTAATTGATTCAGCAGCAGCTGCAGCAGCCGTTACTGCGGGTAAAGCAAATGAAATAATAGCGGCAGCCGCAGCGAAATCAGGCGCCACTAACAAGGTAGCGCTGAAAAAAGAAGAAGCTACGATCGTAAACAAAGCATTCTCTAACCTCCAGTTTGCAAGTGCGAAAGCGGAAATTGCCAAAAGTTCACTGTCATCTATGGACAAGCTGGCTACCCTGCTGACCACTCATCCAGAATGGCACGTTATACTAAGCGGCCATACTGACAATGAAGGAACCCCGGCATTTAATCAAACCCTTTCAGAAAAAAGAAGCGAAGCGGTAAAGACCTACCTGACCTCAAAAGGAGTGAATGCAGATCATATCACGACTATCGGTTACGGACAAACTAAGCCCCTGAGCGCAGAAAATACCCAGGTTGCCAGAGAGAAGAACCGACGCGTAGAAATCGCAATTTATTCAGAAAGACCTTAAAATGATAAATCTGAGAAAAACCATATTTATAAGCCTGCTGATGACTGCCATGCTCATGGTAGCAGGGTTGTCGTATGGACAGTCATCCACTACCGATAGCGTCTTGAAATGGTCGGCCAAACAGTATACTATCAGTACTGCCGGCGAGGCTTTGCTGGTACAGGGGACATTTTATATTGCATATAATATCGGGGAACCGCTCATCTTTGCAGATAGTAGTCTGAACTACGTGCTCTGGTCCGGATTTGAGCAGCCTCTCGGGGATACGATTGCATATAAGAAGGATGATATGACGATCTATCCGAATCCTGCTTACACCAGTACGGCTACAGCGAAGTATGTAATGAGTGATGGTACTGGTAGTTCGGGGATCACGAAGATTGATATCAGGATTGTGAGTTTGTCTGGTCAGCTGATGTTTACAGATTCGAAGACGGTGGACGTTAAGGAAAGTATCTTTCTTTACCAGTTTGATACAGAGAAATATAACCCTGGTATATATGTGGTCACCCTGTTTATGGATACGGGGATCAAAGCCAGCCGAAAATTTGTACGGGTGAGACTTTAGGGAATATACCTTATCTTAAAGGTATGAAAAAGATAATTCCACCCTGCCTGCTGGCAATTGTTTTGATGACCCATATACGCGCCATTGCCCAAGAAAAAAGCCCGGTATTGAACCATATCGCCGTATATGTATACGATCTCGAAAAAACCACTACATTCTACCGGGATATTCTCCGGATAGATACGATTCCAGAACCTTTTCATGACGGCAAGCATTCCTGGTTTAAGATCGGCGAACATAGCCAGCTACACCTGATCAGAGGGGCAGCGGCAGTGACTACGCATGATAAGAACGGGCATTTGTGTTTTAGTGTACCGGAAATGGCAGCGTTTGTACAACGGCTGCATGCAAATAAGATCCCGTTTGAGAGCTGGCAGGGCGTTGCAGATACACCAACTAAGAGAGTAGATGGGGTACAGCAGGTGTATTTCAAGGACCCGGAAGGCAACTGGATCGAGGTGAATGATGACAAATATTGATACAGATAAGTTCAGCAAGCCTGCGCCCCAGGTCTCAGGCCTGGGTTAACCAACGCCCGGATCAGGCCTGCCGGGGTGGATTAAATGGATTCAGGTCCGTTACTTTGGGCTGGTTCAGTTCCTCTTCCTGTAGGGTTTTACTGGCACCCTCCTCTAGCAGGGCCCGTGTTTTAGGCAGGCAATAAGGATGTTTATCTCTCAAAAAGACCAGCATCTTTTCCCTGATATCACAGCGAAGGTCAAAGGCTTTTCCTGAACTGTTAGCACTCACGAGGAAACGGACTTCAATTACCCGTTCTTTAATATCAGTGACCTGTACCGCCTTTACTCTCCGATCCCAGAGTGGATGTGTTTTGAGAATACGATCAAATTCTTCCCGCATTGCATCGAATGGTGCAGTATGATCCAGGTATAAAAAGGCGGTGCCAAGGATGGCAGAACCGGTGCGGGTCCAGTTCTGGAAAGGTTTTTCAATAAAGTAATTGATCGGCAGGATCAGTTTGCGCTGATCCCAGATGCCGAGTACAACATAGGTAAGGGTGATCTCTTCTACCCTGCCCCACTCGCCTTCCACGACCAGTACATCGTCAATGCGGATAGGCTGTGTAAAGGCAATCTGCATACCGGCGAGAAAATTGGACAGGGAACGCTGGGCAGCAAAACCGATGATGATACCACTGACGCCCACACCGGTGAGTAAACCGGCTCCGATCTTACGAAGACTGTCGAAACTGAGTAGTACTGCACAAAGTGTAAGCACTAAAATAGTACTAACGGCAAATTTACGTACGAACTGTAGCTGAGTCCTCAATTTACGTTCACGGAGATTATCTTCTTTACTCAGATCGTAGGTATTGTACACATAGTCCTCAAAGACTTTGACAAGGCCTGTGAGGGAGAAGCCAAAGGCTATAATGAGGCCGATTTCCGCCGTTTTGGTGAGAAAATTCATGGGCTTCCGGGAAAGCTCCATAAATGGAAGGACCATGTTAAAAACCAGTAATGGCAGCAGGTAATTTACGGCCAGGCCCAGTCGGTTAAGAATGGACCTGATTAGGGAATAACCGGTATTCTTTTTTGTGCTCAGGTGCAGGATAAACGCCAGCAGATACTTGATAATTAATCCAGTAATGAGTGCCGAGGCGCCAAGCAAAATATTCCATAAGACTGGCGGCAGGTGCAGGCTTGTCTGTAAATCTTCCAGCATAGTCATGTATTTTGTCATGAAAAGTCTAAATTCCCGCAAAGAACATACCGGGAAGAGCCGGCTAATCTGTCCTTTTTGGGTGTTCCTAACCTTAACAACCGTTTTTGGCCGGATTATGCTATCTTTAAGAAATATTTAATTATTTAAACAGTACATCGCTTTGTATTTTGATGAATTTGACCTGGATGACAGGGTATTAGACGGAATTGACGCAATGGGTTATACCACAGCAACGCCTGTACAGGAAAAAGTTATACCCCCGATAATTGCTGGTAAAGATATCCTGGCCTGTGCACAAACAGGTACGGGTAAGACGGCTGCTTTCCTGCTCCCCATTATTCACCGGCTCCTCACCGAGCATCACGATAACCATAAGATCAATTCCCTGATCATTGTTCCTACCAGAGAACTGGCGGTGCAGATCGCACAGACACTGGAAGGGATGTCATATTTTACCAATATCAGCTCTATTGCTGTATATGGAGGAAGTAATGGTGCCTTGTTCTCTGCCGAAAAGAAGGCCCTGACTTCCGGGGTGGATATGGTAATCTGTACGCCTGGTCGTATGATTGCCCACCTGAATATGGGCTATGTGAAACTGGATGCGGTGAAATACCTGGTGCTGGATGAGGCTGACCGTATGTTGGACATGGGTTTTAGTGATGACATCATTAAGATCACGTCCTTCCTGCCCAAGCAGCGGCAGAATCTCCTGTTCTCTGCGACGATGCCGGAAAAGATCCGTAAACTGGCGCTGAAGATCCTGCACAAGCCGGAGGAGATTAATATTGCCATCTCCAAGCCGCCTGAAAAGATCGTGCAGGAGGCCTTTGTGGTGTACGATGAACAGAAGCCAGCGCTGATAAAAGCCTTGCTGAAGGCGAAACAGTTTGAGAATATTATCATCTTCTGTTCCAGGAAACAGAATGTGAAGCAGCTGACGTACGAGTTGCAGAAAGCCAAATTCACGGTAGAACAGATCCACTCCGACCTGGAGCAGGATAAGCGTGAACAGGTGCTGATGGATTTTAAGTCAAAGAAACTGAAGATCCTGGTGGCGACAGATATCTTGAGCAGGGGGATTGATATTGAGGATATCAACCTGGTGATCAATTACGATGTGCCGAACGACGCGGAAGATTATATCCACAGAATCGGGCGTACGGCGAGAGCGGCGACCGAGGGAACGGCGTATACGATCATTTCTGAAAAGGAGCAAAGGAAATTTGCGCGGATTGAAGAAGTACTGGGAAAATCGGTGACAAAGGCGGTGGTGCCGGAGGAACTGGGTCCTGTACCGGAATATACGGCGAGACCTGGTGGTGGTGGAAAGAAGCGGCCCGGAGGGTATAAGCACCGGAATAATAAGAACAGGTATAGTAACAATAATAAGCGCTAGGCTTTTTATTGATAAGATATAGGGAAGGCCCTGGTTTTACGACCAGGGCCTTTTCTTTTTCCAGATTTTGGAATTTCTTCCTGAAAATAGACCTTTTTCGTACCGTGCCAATTCAAAAACGAGCCACCATGGCCGATTTACAACGTGCCAAAATTTTGGTCTCAAAATGGTTTCTACTATATCAAACGGCAACAAAATGGCAACAAAAACAGACAGCAAGATATACGTCGTAGATGATGATCCATTTTACCTGGCGACTTACGATAAACATCTGAGAGCTCAGGGCTACACCAACGTCTCCTGTTTTCTTTCCGGCAAAGACTTCCTGGAAGTACTGGCAGATGAGCCTGAGATCGTAATCCTGGATCATGATCTTGGTGATATGACTGGCCTGGATGTGCTGAAGGAGATCAAGCGTTTTAATACTAACATTTTTGTCATTTTCGCCAGTGCAAGACAGCAGCCAGACATTGCGACTGCTTCTCTCAAAAACGGGGCATTTGACTATATCATAAAGGACGACAATGTGCTGGAACACATTACATCAACACTCAGTAAGTTGTTCGTTGTACAGGATTATCTGAAGAAGAAAAAACGTAATAACAGGTTCTTCTTTTTCTTTAGCCTGATTGTGGCCACGCTAATGATAGTGAGCTTTGTGCATGATATGCTAAGACATTAAACCAATGCTCTATTTAACTGCCTAACCTACGATTGCTTACACCATAGTCCTTTTATCCCTATACCTGTTAAACTAATTTTTAAATCACGCGACCCATGAAAAAGATAATAGCAGTTCACTTATCGAACGACAGGAGTGGTAACACACTGATCTTCCGCGAATCGCTGGAAGCATTAGCGGGGAAAGGCATGGACATCCATTTGATTACAAACGGCAATGCGCATACACCGGGATACCTGACCGATTTATCAAACATACAGTATCACTACATAAATTATATAGAACGGGGGAACAAAACGCGTTTATTCTTCAGCTTCCTGCTGGCGCAGATGAGTATCTTCTTCAAGGTACTTTGGTTGAGTAAAAAGGATGATAAAGTATATGTGAATACGTTACAACCTTTTGGAGCAGCATGGGCCAGCAGGCTGAAGGGAGCGCACCTGACCTACCACATTCACGAGACCGCCATACAGCCGGCAGCATTCAGAAAGGTGATGTTGAAGAGTGCACAGGTATTAGCACAGCAGGTCGTATATGCTTCGAGGTTTGTACAGTCTCAGTTTGAATTTAAGAAAGCAGAAAAGAGAATTATTCATAGTTGCCTGCCAAGTTCATTTGTTCAGGAGGCGATATTACATGCGAATCAGGGCAGCCGAAAAACCATCCTGATGGTGGCTAATCTGGAAGCGCAAAGCGGTGTGGCCGAATTAATAGAACTGGCGAATGCCATGCCTCAAACGAAGTTTGAACTGATTATCAAGGCGACATATAAAGAAATTGCAGAACATTTTAAAGGCATGAAGGTACCGGCTAACCTCATGATTTACGATACACAGCTGAATATGCACCCATTCTATCAACGTGCGGCTGTAGTACTAAACCTGTCTCATGCGGCACATTACCAGGAGACGTTTGATATCAGTATTCTTCAGGCGATGAGTTATGGTCGCCCGGTGATTGTACCTCTGGCTGGTGGAGCGAATGAGCTGGTAGCGCATGGTTGGAACGGATACCGCATCAGTGGTCATTATGTAGAGCAGGTACGCAAACATGTTGAGCAGTTATTAAACAACAAGCCATTATACGCGGATATGAGTTGTGCGGCGCAGCTGGTAGCAAGTCAGTTTAAGCCTACACATTTCAAGCAGCAGGTAGAGGATGTATTTATGGAGGGAACCTGCTATACTCCCATTAAAAAACAAGAGGTAGCTGAGGTATTGCTTTATCCTGCGGCTTTGCAGGAATACCTGAACACCGCGTTGAACTAATTAGAAACTTTTTGTTGCGTGTATCAGTATCGGGGCCCCACTGTGAAGTAAGAGGGGGACAAGCGAAAGGAAATGGGGCCTGCGGATACTGGATTCGATGAAAGATATTTTGTTTGAGTATGTGGAACTTCACATCCCGGCCCCGGTGGATATTAACAGGGGAGATTTTGAGGAAGGGGCCAGGAGATGGAAGTTTAGTTTGAAAGAGATTTTATTGCGGAGTTGAGAGAGCGATTTTGTTTTTGAGGTTTTGGAAAGCGATGAAGCTGGGGTTTTTCATATTTCATAGGGGTTTTTTCATAGGGTTTTGTTCAGAGTATGTGACTTCACATCCCGGCTCCGATAGGTTTTTTAGGGGGAGATATTGTGTGAGGAGCCTGGAGATGGAAGTTTGATTGAGAGCGATTTTATTTGGGGTTTTGTTTTATATAATGGTTTTTTAGGGGTTATTTTTTGTTAAGAGCATGTGAAAACTTCGGATCCTGGCCCCGGTGGTAGAGAAGACCGGGATGATGGAAGGGGCCAGGGGAAAGGAGCTATGTTGAGAAGGAATTTTGATTTCGGGTTTTTATAATGGTTCCGTGGCGGAACAAAGCAGGAAAGTAAAGGGGATTTTGATTTTGCTTTTAAACAGAGAGGGAGGAATGGCAATGATTTTTAGGAGTGCTGAGAGAATGGAAGGAGTCGTTTGGGGGATGCGAAGAGATGTGAACGGGATGGAGGATGAAGTGAGAAGGATTTGTGTGGTGAGGTTGAATTGAACGTAGAAAGTGAGGAGATTGAATTGCGGGAAGGACTAGGAAGTGTGGAGGTATTATGTGATGAGGTTGAATTGAATGTAGAAAGTGTGGAGATTGAATTGTGAGAAGGACTAGGAAGTGTGGAGGTATTGTGTGGTGAGGTTGAATTGAGAACGGGAAGTGAAGAGATTTTATGTGAAAATGATAAGTGAAAGAGATCATCCATGTGAGTATGAAAAAAATCATTGCCAGTGCATTTGAAAGAGTGAACAATGAAAAAGGTGCAGAGCGAACAGGTGTGAAAGATCATAACCTATGCTAACAATTGAGTGATTACTAATCAGAGCGTTTAGATGCAACAATAGCGTACTTGCTGGCAATAGAGTTTTTCACACCATAACGTATGCTAACATAAGAGCTCGTCATTACAGAAGATTTTTTTATAACTAGTGAACAATATGTGAGAATGCGTCATCCCGGCCCCTGTGCAGATGTTGAATGGGGAAACCAGCGAAGGGGCCAGGAGATGATTCATAAAGTAAAAGTGAATCGTAGAGAGCAAAAGAAATTAAAGAAATATCGCGCTTTTTTCATAACCGATTCATCCAGGCCCCACGTGATAAGATTTTGTACGACGGAGTGGGGCCAGGGATGGGTCATTAGCATTAAAAATTTACATTATCGGCTTAAGATTTTAGACACCCTGCATAAAAATATTGCAGCAATAGTGGAAAAATGATCAAAACTGATCAGGAACTGAATCGATCATGATTGGAAAATTTCCTAATTTAACGGAAAATTCCATGAATGCTCGATTTTAAGATATTTATAGTTGAAGACGACAAATGGTATGGCAATTTGTTGGAACACTACCTCAGTCAGAACCCCGATTACGAAGTAACCCTGATCGGCTCAGGTAAGGAATGCCTGGCCCAATTGCACCGTAAACCAGATCTGATTACTATCGATTTCGGTCTTCCCGATATGAATGGCGAAGAACTGTACCGTAAGATAAAGCAGGCTCAACCCAATGTTCCTGTGATCATCATCAGCGCCCAGGAAAAGATCACCACCGCCGTAGATCTCCTTAAAATGGGTGCAGAAGATTACCTCGTCAAGGATGAAAACACCCAGCAATTACTCTGGAAAGCCATCATCCGCCTGCGGGAAAATCAATCCCTCAAAAATGAGATCACACAGCTAAAAGCAGAACTCAAGACCCGGTATGACTATTCTATTTCCATCGTGGGAAAAAGCCCTGCCCTGCAGGCTGTATTCCGCCTGATCGATAAGGCTGCCGGCTCCATGATCAATGTATCCATCACCGGAGAAACCGGTACGGGCAAGGAACTGGTCGCCAAGGCTGTCCATTATAACTCTGCCCGGAGCGGCCATCCATATGTGGCGGTGAACATGGCCGCTATTCCGAAGGAACTGGTGGAAAGTGAATTGTTCGGTTACGAAAAGGGTGCTTTTACAGGGGCACAGAACCGCAAAATCGGGCGATTCGAGGAAGCGAATGGTGGCACCCTCTTCCTGGATGAAATCGGGGAAATGGACCTCAATATTCAAAGCAAACTGCTCCGGGTATTGCAGGAAAAAGAACTGATCCGCCTGGGAGGCAACAGCAAGATTAAGCTGGACTTCCGCCTGGTCGTGGCAACCCACAAAAACCTGGCTGATGAGGTGAAAAAAGGAAATTTCAGGGAAGACCTGTATTACCGTATCGTAGGTCTGCCGATTGCGCTCCCTCCCCTCCGGGAAAGAAAGGATGACCTCCTGCTTCTAACCCAGTTTTTCCTCTCCAATTACTGCAAGGAAAATAAGATTCCGGAAATCAGGGTCTCTCCTGCCGGCAGGGAAAAGCTGCTGACCTATAATTATCCCGGTAATATCCGTGAATTAAAATCAGTGATAGAACTGGCCGCAGTGATGTCTGAAAACAATATCATTGAGCCGGACGATATCACCTTCCTCTCCGGAAATAACCACGATGTAGACACAGTACTCAATACTGAGTTAACGCTCAGAGAGTATACGCGCCTGATTATCCGCAACTACCTGAAACGGTACAACGATAATGTGCTGCTGGTAGCGGAAAAACTGGATATTGGTAAGTCTACTATTTACAAAATGCTTCAGACAGGCGAGATTGAAGGCGCCTGAGTCAACAACCTGCAATCATTATGCGAGCAGATCATGCACTGTATTCATACAACTATCTTTACAAAATCTCTGGCAACTCCGCGTTCATCCATAAGATGATCTCTCTATTCATTAATTCTGTGACAGAGTATGCTGATGACCTGCAATTATTGCAGGAAACGAAGGTATTGCATGACCTGAAACGGACAGTTCATAAATTGAAACCCAGCGTGCTGAGTATGGAGGTAATGGGTGCCAGGGAAATAATTTTGAAACTGGAGGAAAAAAAGAATTGGGATGGGGAACTGGAGGAATTGGTAGCGCAGTTGAAAGGGATTTTTTTGCAGATCAGACCGATGATGGAAGAAGATTTAAAGGAATTAAAGGTATAAAAAGAGACTTCCTCCCATAAGGAGGAAGTCCGGTAAAAAATAGACTAAATAAGAAGCCTGATCAAATATTATCCGGGCAGCATGACGCAATTATTCAGTAGCGTCACGCAGCGCTTTAATCTGGTCGTGAGAGCGTCTTAATGTCTGCTGTTGTTCAGACACCATTTCCCGCAGGTAAGCAGGCAGCTCTTCATCTTCCAGCGCCGTATTATAAGCTTTCTGTGCCGCATCTTCCCCACGTTCACAATTAGCCAGTACTGTATGACGATCGTGTCCTGTAAACAGGGCCTTTACATCCATCCAGGCGCGGTAAATTTTACCACTGGTAGTAGTGGACGTTTCCATATCGCCACCTAATGCATTGACCTCTGTACCTAATGCCAGTCTGATTTCATGGCTTTCGCTGATCATGGAAGAGAATAATGCTCTCAGATCAGTATCTTCCTCTTTCAGTTCTCCTAACGCTTTTTCATAACCGTCAATGCGGTCATTGTTGATTTGTACCAGATCATTCAGGATCTCTATGGTTTCCAATGTCGCTTGCATAAAATACTTTTTTATTGGTTAACAGATAAGACCGTAACCGGTCCATATGTTTGTAATTACCAATAGAAAAATTATGCCATCATGCCAAAAGAGCCATCGGTAAGGGTTTGGGAGTTCGAAACTAAAACAGGCAGGCCACAAGGGCTGGAAACTAGTCATCAGTTTGGGTAAATAAGGAGACGTGCTCTGGTATTGAAGGAGTATTTTTAATTCATTGAATACCTATGCTAATTATAATAAGGACAACTGCATCTCCACTCACCATTGTTTATGAATTAGCTACCGGCTGTTTTACCGCCTGCCGTGCTATCATTTTCCACTGGCTTCCCTCCTTCACCCAAACTGATAATACATGTAAATGAACATTGCCGGCTTTGCCATTATCATTGGTAGCGGCAGCCAGGTTATGTCTTACAATAGCAGTATTGCCACTAATGACTATCGTCTGGTCAGTCAGATCAATAGATACAAAATCAGAATGCCCACTTACAATATTCTCAACAAATGCGGGCTTGTCTTCAATTTTACCACCTGAGTGTCCGTAGGACAATTTTGCATCTGTCAGTTTCTCAAGGGTCGCTTTATCAGCATCTACCATTGCCTTACGCAGGAGTTCTACCTGGGCAGCAACAGCTTTTTCTTCTTTTGACTGGGCAAATGAAAGTGTGGTCATGGTACAAAATAAAAGCAGGAAACAATACAATTTAGTTTTCATAAAACGTAGTTATAGTTAATTGATATAAGATACTACTTTCTTCATTAATTATATCCCCTACTTCCTCACGGCAAAAGCTACACGATAAAACTCATAACCCTTTTCCGTTCGCCCCGGCATGTATTGCCTGCTGTATTCTACTGCACTATTATCCTCCAGCAATTCCAATCCAAACTGATGTAAATATTTCCTCAAAGTTCCTGGTTTCCAGCCGAATGTCCACTTCTCCTCCAGTCCTGCTACATCATGCAGCAATTTCTCTCCGCCGTAATAGGCGCCTGGTTCCCGCAATACTTTTTCATCCACGTAAGTAAAGATCACATAGGACCCTGCAGGGAACTTTTCCATAAACCGGAATGTGGCCGCGACAGCATCTTCCTGCAGGTAATTGGTCACACCTTCCCAGATGAACACAGTAGGCAGTGATGTATTCAGCGCAAGATCCTCCAGGCCCTGGTTATTAAAATCCAGCTGCAGGTATTGTACATGTGCAGGCAGACTACCCAGCTTTTCTTTTTTCACAGCAGAAGTATTGGGGTGGTCTATTTCGATGACCGGCAACAGGCGCAGGAAATCCAGCCGGAGTGCCCTGGTGTCAAATCCCGCACCTAATATGACCACTTGTTGTACTCCCTGGTTCACAGCTTGCTGCACCAGTTCATCGATATACCTCGTACGGGCAATACCGGAAGAGTAGGCACCTGGGATCTTCTTTTGAATAATACGCTGAATCATACGATGGAAAAGTGGCAATGCGGCTAAACGGGTGGCTATCTGAAAACCACGGTCAAGAAAATGAATGGCATATGGGTCGTAGACCAGTTTATCATGTGATCGCTGGGTTTCAAGCGCCCGGAACAAAGCCATGTACTGGGCTGTCCGGCTGGCGGAGAATTTTTTCATAACGACGTAGTGGGTTGTGCTTTGGCTTAAAGATATAAAAAAACGCAGAAAGGGTTAGGAGTGTAACCCTTTCTGCGTATTAATACTTTAAAAGTCAGCTTAGTTCAACATGTGAACAGGTAATTTCAACCTAATTCACCATATGCTCATGTTTCACAAATGTCTCGAATGCTTCAAGCGTCCAGGCCTGATAGTCTTCAAGGCGTATACCCAGATGCTCATCGTGTTGAATTTCCTTGTCGTCCCTGGAATCCCAGTAACCATTTGCGAGTGATTGAACGTGTTCTTTTATTTCCCCTGATACTTCATTAAATTCTTCGGGATAGCTTCTAAAGTTCCCCATGGCCAGCTCCTGTATGGATTGCTTTACTCCGTCTTTTGTCTTCTTAGACATGGTACCTGTTTTTGGTTCATATAATGAAAAACAATAATCATTCCGCTATGCCAAATTCAGGAGATCTTATGATAACTTTAACTTATTGGTTAGGCTTTTTTAGATTGACTGCCATTTTTATCTTCAGGCAGCTATTTTTTCAGCTTCCTTGCGTCAACTGTTCCATTGAATAAAATCGGTTGCCTGTTATTTCCAATCACCTGCAATGAACTATATCCAGCTGTAGATACGTTTAATATCAGCTGACTTGCCTGATCTGTATCCCTTGGTTTGATGACGATCGTCCACCCGCCTTTCTTTTTCTCCGTCACCTTATAATCAAACTTTGTGGAGGTAAACTGAATCCCTCCTTTCGTCGGATCCATCGGGGCCGTATACACCCTGCCAAAATAAGGCAGGTAACTGATCACTGAATCTTTCGTCACTGTCAGATCATAATTTCCGTTCAGCTGCCTGTCAGGCGAAGGGCCTGCGGGTATTGAAGACTGAGCAGTAAATACGTAGGTCTGGTTGTTAATCAGGTTCGTAATTGCTGTCTTTTTCTCATCAGATTTGGATTGTGCAGAAGTGAAACCGGGCAGGGATATAGCAAGTGCCATAACGCCTGCTATCAGCATATTTTTCATAAAATATTATTTATCCAGGTAACTGCGAATATCATTCCAATAAAATAACTTGTAAGTGAACAACATACTATCCCATTTTCGTGTTATAACATATTTAAGTTGCATCCCCGACCTTTGTAAGTACTACCGAGGGACAATCGACTAACTAATAAAGACTCACAATTGCGAAATGTATTGCGTCAACTTACCAACTTGTGGGAAAAGCTAGTAGGAGATCCGGCGGAGTTTTCGCTGGAGAACCGTGCTTTTAACTCCATCAGTGTCATCACCATGGCACTTCTTACTGTGCTGTTGCCGTTCAACATGTGGCTGGGCATTACTGCGATCTGGATCATTGTGCTGGTGTTGCTGGTCCTGCAGGTATTTTTTCTCTGGCTCTCGCGGTTTAAACGCATTTACAATGTCAGTATGCTGGCTTATGTCATTGTCAGCTACATCACCCTCACCGCTACATTTTACCTGAATTCCGGCAGTCATGGTCCCGCCCTCCTATTGTTCTTCCTGACCTTCAATTTGCTGATTGCATTTAGTCCGCGGAAACAACACTGGCTCTGGGCCTCCCTGCACCTGCTTATTCCTATAGCCCTCCTCACAAATGAATATCTGCACCCCAGCTGGATTGCCGATAGTTACCAGAGTGCACAGAAACGGTACATTGACCTCGCATCCAGCTATTTCGTAACCCTGACCTGCACCTTCCTGATCACTAATTACCTGCGTAATAATTACAACAGGGAAAAGAAAAATGCAGAGGACAGGGCCGACAAAATTGATATTCAGAATGCGAACCTGGAACAGCTGAACCAGAAAAAAGATAAGCTGTTCTCTATCATCGCCCACGATCTGCAAAGTCCGCTCAACTCGATCATTACAACCCTGCATCTGATTGCAGAATACGAACTGTCTGAAGAAGAGCGCAAAATGCTGGGAGATGAACTGCTGACCATGACCAAGAATACTTCCAATATGCTCACGAATCTGCTCACCTGGTCCAAGATGCAGATGGATGGCCGTGGGGTACGCCTATCACCTGTACATGTATACGAAGTAGTGCAGCGGGTACTGGGCATTCAGCAGATCCTGGCCGAAAAGAAGCATGTGACACTGACCTCCAAAATTGATCCCGCGGTGTATGTGATGGCAGATAATAACATGCTGGAACTGATTATCAGGAACCTGGTCAATAACGCTATTAAGTTCACACCTAATAATGGACATGTGACCATCGGCCTGAGTGTGAAAGATGGCATCTGTAAGCTGATGGTGACGGATAATGGTATCGGGATTGACAGCTCACATAAAGAAGAGATCTTCTCGCTGAAGACGCAATCGACTTTTGGTACGAACAATGAAAAAGGAATTGGCCTCGGCCTGGTGCTTTGTAAGGAATTGCAATCCCTGCAGCATGGAGAATTGTGGTTTGAGAGTGTGCCGGGCAAAGGAACAACGTTTTATGCAACCATACCGGTGGCCGATCCGGTTAATGAAGGCCGGGTTTCGGCATAAAATTACCTCAATCCGTTGTATGAAAAATAATAATCTCCACCCGTCGGTTCTTCCTTCTCCCCTCCAGCGTCTTGTTATCCGCTACCGGCTGGGATTCCCCTGCACCACTGATCTGCCGGATATCATTCCCTACTCCATACTGCTGCATATACCCTGCTACAGCATTCGCTCTACGCAATGATAGATTGTAATTATAATCATCATTACCCGCATTATCAGTATGGCCTGTCACCTGCAATTGCACACTTCCATCGCTGGGTATTTTTTTCATCAAACTATCAAGTGCTGCATGCAGGGCCGGATTTAACTCACTGCTGTTAAACTTGAATAATATATCGGGTATCACCAGGGTATCCGGTGGTAGTACGGGCTTTTTTACAACCAAAACAGGTGGCGGCGCTACATGGCACAGGATCATCTCTACCCTGTTATTATCGCCCGCACCATCGGCAGTATCATATCTTGGATTGGATTTCCCTTCCCCGCTGATCTGGAAATCATCAAAGCTGTAGCCTTCATTATATACCAGGTAAGTAGCCACTGCTTTCGCTTTATCAAAAGAGATGATTTTGTTGTACTCCTCTGAAGCGGCCTGCCAGGCATGCCCCACCAGTTTGATACGCATACCCGTATCCCCCTTGTAATGCTTCAATGCCTCATTGATCTGTTGCTTATAACGCTCACTGATGGTTGTCCGGTCCTGGTTGAACAGGTCATCTTTCAGGATCAATGTATCGCATCCTTCATGACTGCCATTCAGCGTATGCACTACAGCCCTACCCGGTGTCAGGTCATCCGGAATAGAATGCCTGTGATGCTCCGCGTACAGGGCTGCACGGGTAGCCGCTGTATCCGCACACAGTGGTAATTGCTCATTGACGGCAGTGATACTTATACTATCTATCAGTAACTGCGCATTGCTATAACCGGAGAAACCATTCTTACGGATCGGTGCTTTGAAGTTACCGATTATGAGGTGAGTCGCATTATTAGTTGCTACATAAGTCTTCTCTAAAATATACCAGGGCATTTTGGTATGCCATAGTTTCTTTTGCTCGTATTCTTCCTTCAATTCCACGCTCACCGGCTGCGGCAGGCAACCGGTACTCTCACTAAAGATAAACGCTGTATCGAAACGAAGCCCGATCCTCAAGGGGTAGTTCTCCGTATTCATATACACTTTTATCTTATACGCCTGACCTTTTTGCAAAGGACACAGCAGGCGGGTTTGTATATATACCCTGGAATCAGGGTTTTCGACAGGCCCTTCCTGCAACAGGGATACATAGTGCTGCCCCTGCAAAGCGGCACCATTGCAGAGATATTTCATCTTGATCATCTCCGGCGCAACAGCCATCCACCCGCAGGGAGCGCAGGGCGCTATGTATTCCGTGCAGATATTTACTTCTTCAAAACTGGCATTCGGCACTATGTTTTGTGCCGTCAGCCAATTCGTACAGTAACAAAATAATAATATCAGTAGGTTGAATTTCATTCAGCCACAATTTCCAATACTTTGCTGGATAATGGCTCATGACCAGATACATTGATACCCGCCTTCATGAGATAATCACCCGAAAATATTTTATTGTGTTCATATAAATGAGATTCTTCGCCGGGCTTCAGGTTGATTTCCGTCACCCTGTATTGCCTGCGCGGATCGAGACCCTGTAACTTTACCGGGGCAAAGTTTTCACCGAAACGGGTATGCAGGTTATAAGCGAATAATACGGATTTAGTTTTAGCAGGATCTACATACATGAGCACTGCCCTGTTTTCGTGGTAAGGAGAGATGAGACGATACAGGTCGCCATGGGCCAGTACCGGCTGCAGGCGTTTATAATTTGCTACGGCCTGCTGACTGAACGCCCATTCATCTGCAGTGAATTTATCTAAGTTAATATCGTATCCCAGGCGGCCCATCATCGCTACATCAGTGCGGAACTTCAGGGATTGCCTGCCCCATGAGGTCACATGGTCTGCCACGGTGAAGGAAGGGAAGAAATAAGAATATCCCCATTGAATGAAAACTCTTTCAAATGGATCGGTATTATCACTCGCCCAGAACTCGCTGAAATATTGCAGGGCACCATAATCCACCCTGCCACCACCGCCGGAACACAGCATAATGGCCAGGTGCGGATACTTGCCACGAATACGTTTCAGTACCTGGTACAGGCTGCGGGTATATTCAATATATAGGGCAGACTGGTTGTCTTTCAGGTAAGGAGAATAGGCATTCGTGATCATACGGTTACAATCCCACTTGATATACGCAATGCCTGGATTTGCAGTCATCATGTTATCTACAATGCTGTATACGAAGTCCTGTACCTTTGGATTCACAAGATCCAGTACCAGCTGGTTACGATAATAATCTTCACTTCTGTTAGGGAGTTTGAGGATCCAGTCAGGATGCTGGTGGTACAGATCGCTGGCAGGATTCACCATTTCAGGTTCCAGCCAGATGCCGAATTTCACTTTATTTTCCGCTGCAGTTTTTACGAGGTAGCCCAGTCCATGCGGCAGTTTCGCCTGCATTTCCTGCCAATCGCCCAGGCCTGCATTGTCCGCATTGCGGGGATATTTATTACCAAACCAACCGTCATCCAGCAGGAACAGGTCTGCACCTAATTTATGTGCATCACCAAATAATGCAGTAAGTTTTTCTTCATTGAAATCAAACCCGGTAGCTTCCCAGTTATTGAGCAATACGGTACGTGGCTGTTCGCCATCGATCACACCATACTTAGCGCCCCAGCGATGGAAATTGTGGCTGATGGTACCGCGACCATTCTGACTGTAAGAGAATATAAATGCAGGTGTTTCAAACGGCTGATCGGGTTGCAGTTTATATTGGGAAGCGTAGGTGTTCATCCCTGAAATGACACGCAGCATATTCAGTTCATCCACCTCGAATGCAAAGCGGAAATTGCCTGTCCATGCCAGTGTACCGGCCATCACTGCGCCATGTGTTTCAGTAGAAGGTTCATCTAAAGAAACCATGTAAAAGGGCATCTGGTACATATCTGCACGGGTACCCAGTTTAGAATCAAGAATTTTGATCCCACTGGTCAGTTCATTTTCATCCATCTTCATTTCTTCTGCCCAATCACCGTGAAAATTGGTGAGGTAGTATTTATGTGCATTGAAATGTAGCATTGATGATGCGAAATTAGCGAGTACCACTGCTCCTTTCTCCTTATGACTGATTTCTGTCCATACTTTGAAAACATCCTCCTTCGCATAGGTATTCACATGCAGTAATACGGTAAAAGGATATTTTGGATCACGCAGGGTGATCGTAGTAGCAGTTACGTTGTCATCCGTCTTCACCGTGTTGCGGGTATTGTAGAGGAGCTCCAGCGAAGGGTTACCATCGGTATGCGTTACCTGTATGGCAGGTTCAAAGAGGTTATTGGTACCAGCGGGTGTATAGGCTTCCCAGCGTTCTAGGGGGCGGAGTTGATCGCCGCCATCTGCGAGTGTAGGGCCAAAATATTTCTGCAATAATCGTCCTTTCCCATCCACTTCAAAATCAAGTTGCAAATGATCTGTGCCGACAGTAAATCGTTCCTGTGCAAAGAGGCGGATACCCGGTAAGCAGCAAAAAATAATAAGGGCAATAGAGACCTGTTTAATCATAACGTAAAATGGTTAATTAGCTGGTTAAGCTATTACTTTTTTTTCAACTTTTACCAGCACTCATTTCAATTCCCACTCAAATAGCAATTATGAATTTCGAATAGCGATCTATTTTATGGCCAGTTCATCAGGGTTACCCCGGGATAAGTGAATGGTTTTGTTACCGCTACAGCGGCGGGGTGCCCCCATCTGCCGGCAGGGTTAACGCACTAAGGTGGCCCGCACCGGCAATAATAGCAAGGCTATTGTGCATAGGACGAAAGATATTCGTCTATCTCTGTTTCCATTACATTGTTAAAAACGCTGGAAGCGATCATCTGGCCGGCAAAGGCCACCAGTTCGACTACCTGTTGCGGGGTATACAATCCCGTTACCTGCGAAAATAATTCGTCAGGAATCCTACCTTGATTCAGGGCAATGGCGTTTCCAAAATCTATCAATAGCTGCTCATTTCCGGCGTATTCCAGCTCCTCCGGCACCTGGTCATTATCGATCATTATTTTGCGAAAATAGGCACTGCAAAACTGGCAATTACTGCCTGCAGATACCGTATACGCGAACAGGCAGGCAGGCCGCTTGCCAATAAAGGTTTTGATCTGCTCATACAGGGGGTACCAGCTCATATACACCTCAAAAGCGACCAGTGAACGGCCTAAAGTTGCTTTCATATTGGTGATCCTGGCATTGTAGCGGGTGCTGTGTGCCGTATAGGCCATCTGTACATTGTAGGGGGTTTCCGCGAGGGGAAGGGGGTTAATTCTGGGCATATGTAAGGGTTATATTACCTAAAATACGACTTTCCTGTCACCCCGGGTAGACTAATTTGGATAAATTGGCCTGCGACTTGTACAAAACAATAGAACGACAATACCTTTCATAATAGTTTTTTCCTTTAACTGTTAAACCGTAACTTTGGAGGTACTGATACTTTTATAGAGTACTGACAAAAATGTAAGTAATGAGAAAAGAAAGCTCAGCTAATACATTGAACAGGAATAAAATCAGCAACAACTGCGGCATGGCGTATACGCTGGACCTTATAGGCGGCCGATGGAAACCGACTATCCTCTGGAGCCTCCTGAATGGCAAACTGCGGTACAGTGAACTGAAAAAATCTATTCCCGATGTATCTGAAAGAATCCTGGTCCTTCAGTTGAGAGAACTGGAAAAGGACGGTCTGATCAACCGCCTTGTATATGCGGAAGTGCCTCCCAGGGTGGAATATGAACTCACCAAAGATGGAGCTTCACTCCAACCTATGTTACAGATCATTTCTGAATGGGGTGATATACACAGACCTCAAAAAACAATCGAATAATTTGCCTTTAAAATATAATTAAGACACGCAATAATGAGCATAGAAATATTTTTTACCATCTTCCTGGTGCTGTTAAACGGTTTTTTCGTGGCAGCGGAATTTGCTATCGTTAAGGTCCGATCCTCGCAGATAGAAGTCAACTCAGGTCGTAACAAAACGGTTTCAAAAATCGCGAAAGACATCCTGAATAACCTTGACGGCTATCTGGCTGCCACCCAGTTAGGTATCACCCTCGCTTCCCTTGGCCTTGGCTGGGTAGGCGAAAAGGTGATGACTGAAATGATCGTAAACATATTTACCTCCCTGGGTTTCCAACCCGATGCTGGCCTGGCACAGAAAATCTCTATCGGTTTTGCATTCCTGGCCATCACTATCATGCACATCGTATTTGGCGAGCTGGCCCCTAAATCGCTCGCTATCCGCAAACCGGTGCCTACTACCTTTACCGTGGCAGTGCCGCTGAAATTATTCTATATCATTTTCCGTCCATTCATCTGGATCCTGAACGGGCTGGCCAATGTGATCCTCCGCATTATCGGCATCACCCCCGTTCATGAAAATGAAGACATACACACGGAAGAAGAACTCCGTGTCATCATTGCCGAAAGCCACCAGGGCGGTGTGATCGAAGAAACTGAGAAAGCCCTGATCCAAAACGTATTCAACCTGGGCGACCGCCATGTATCTACCCTCATGACCCCACGAAATGAGGTGATCTGGCTCGATATACAGGATAGCCCGGAAGTGAATAAAGCCAAGATCCTGAAACATAAACATACCATGTACCCGCTGGCCAACGGCGACCTGGATCATACCACCGGCTTTGTCTACTCCAAAGACCTGCTGAGTGATAATTTCAGCACCGCTATCACCAACCTCTCCTCCCTGAGCCGCAAACTGCTGGTGGTGACTGTTCATAACCGTACTTACCAGTTGCTGGAACTCTTCAAAAAAGAGCGTATTTACCAGGCCATGGTGGTGGATGAATTTGGCTCTATCAAAGGCCTTGTAACCATCAATGACATCGTAGATGCACTGGTGGGTGATATCTCTGAAACGAACGAATTCGAATACGAAGTAACCCGTCATGAAGATGGTAGTATGATCGTAGATGGTCAGCTGCCTTTCGTAGAGTTCCTGGAACTGATTGGCGTAGATACCGACCAGCAGAGAGTAAATGTGACGAACTTCGTAACCCTGGGTGGTTTTATCCTCGACAAACTGGGTAAGATCCCGCAGAGCGGTGACAGCCTGGAATGGAAGAACCTGAAGATGGAAGTCGTAAAAATGGACCAGCACCGCATTGCCAAAGTGCATATCAGCAACATCGAAAACGAACCTAAAGAAGACGAAGAATAATAAAATTCTGCTATGAAACCCAGCTGGTTTAAATCCCTGTTACCGCACCTGGGCGCCATCGTCGCCTTGCTGGTACTGGCGGTATTGTATTGCAAACCTGTTTTAGATGATAAGGTCATCAGCCAGAGTGATAACGTGCAGTGGCAGGCAATGGCAAAGGAATCCATGGATTACAAAAAGGAACATGGTATTCCGCCTTTATGGACCAC
This sequence comes from Chitinophaga sancti, assembly GCF_034424315.1. Classification (GTDB taxonomy): domain Bacteria; phylum Bacteroidota; class Bacteroidia; order Chitinophagales; family Chitinophagaceae; genus Chitinophaga; species Chitinophaga sancti. Next base: position 722,335 of record NZ_CP139972.1, on the reverse strand, counting down.
CAGTATGTTTGGCGGTATGCCTACCTACCAGCTGGCCATGGAGTCTCCTTATCACATTGATAGTGCTATTCCCGCCATCCTTACCCTGGGATTACCGAAGCCGATCAATGTCCTGTTTCTTTCCGCACTTTGTTTCTATTTACTCTGTGTCGTAATCGGTGCACGCCCCTGGATCGGTTTTGCCGGTGCCGTAGCGTATACCTATGCCAGTTATTCACCCATCATCATCGTTACAGGGCATGATACCAAGATGGTGGCACTGGCATACCTGCCGGCTGTCATAGCAGGCCTGATATTGATTACAAGACGTAATTACCTGGCAGGTACCGGTATCATGGCCTTATCACTCTCCTACCTCATACAGGCCAATCACCTGCAGATGACGTATTATTTCTTCCTGATCCTCGGGATCCTGGGTATTGCCTATGCGGTACATTGCATCAGGGAGAAGGCCTTCCGTCACCTCGTTACAGGTACCTTGCTGGTTAGCCTGGCGGTAGGACTGGCCCTGGCCTCTAGTGCCGTCAACCTCTGGACCACCTGGCAATATTCGAAGGAAAGTAACAGGGGCGGCAAATCAGCCCTCAGTCCTTTACCGGGTGAAACCGCCGAGCAACACGATGGCAAGGAATATGCTTTTCAATGGAGCTATGGTAAGTTTGAAACCCTCACCCTGATTGCACCAGATATTTATGGAGGTGCCTCGGGGGGAAAACTGGACGAGCACTCAAATACATATAAAACACTCACGAATATCGGCGTACCTGCGAACGACGCAGAACGCATGGTAAGCAACTGGAACCTTTACTGGGGAGATCAGTCGCTGCTGGGCACATCAGGACCGGTGTACCTCGGTGTAATTGTTTGCCTGCTGGCATTGCTCGGCATGTTTATCATCCGCTCCTGGCACAAATGGTGGCTCATCGGCATTTCCGTGCTGGGCATCCTCCTGGCATGGGGTAGCAATTTTGCAGCGTTCAACTATTTCATGTTCGATCATTTCCCTTTCTATGATAAGTTCCGGGCTCCTTCGCAGGCACTGATCATTCCGCAGCTATCCTTTGCGATCCTGGCCGTAATGGCCCTGCAGGAACTGGTCAGCCATGAAATGAAAAAGGAAGAATTACTAAAGAAACTGAAATGGTCCGGTTATATTATCGGCGGTCTGCTGCTGCTATTATTACTGGCATCTACCAGTGCACGCTATACCAATGAAAGCGGCGATCACGCAAACCCGCACAGTGATGACCAGTTTCATAGTCAGCTGGTGCAAATAGCACAGGGGCGTACTGACATCGCAGATAACCTGATGGCTGCTACCCGTGCAGACAGGGCAGATCTGTACAGAAAAGATGTATTCCGTTCTATCTTCTTTGCCGCATTTGCATTTGGGTTGCTGTGGTTCTTTGTAAAAGGAAAATTGCAGGCCCGCTACCTGGCTATCGGTATCACCATCTTAATTATGATCGACCTGATACAGGTAGACAGGCGCTACCTGAACGAAGATAGTTTTATGGATGCCGGATCTTATAGTATGCCATTCCAGGCCTCCCCTGCGGATCTGCAGATCCTGCAGGATAAAGACCCTTATTACCGTGTATTCAACCTGACCCGTAATCCATTCCAGGATGCGATGACTTCTTACTTCCATAAGAGCGTAGGTGGTTATCACGCAGCCAAACTGCAACTGTACCAGGACCTGATCGAAAGACAGATCAGTCAGAACAACATGCAGGTGCTGAACATGCTCAATACAAAGTACATTATCACGAACGGCGTGGAAGGCCCTACCGTACACCAGAACCCGGATGCCCTGGGTAATGCATGGTTTGTGAAAGCGATACAATGGGTACCAAATGCAGATGCCGAAATGAATGCACTGACGAATTTCCATCCAAAAGATACAGTGGTGATCGATGCACAATACAAGCCGCTGGTAAAAACTGATTTCCAGTTTGATTCCAGTGCCAGGATCTCATTATTATATAATCACCAGGATACCATCGCATATACATCAAAAGCCGCATCCCCGCAATTTGCCGTATTTTCTGAGGTGTATTACCGCCAGGGATGGCAGGCATACATTGATGGAAAAGAAGCGCCTTATTGTCGGGTAAACTACGCTTTAAGGGGTATGTCGGTGCCGGCAGGTGAGCATAAGCTTACTTTCATCTTTGCACCGCAGGCATATTATGCAGGTGTTAAGTTATCGCTCGGTAGTTATATCGTGATGTTGATTTTATTAGCAGGAAGTCTTGCATTGTATTTCCGGAAGAAATAATTCATATCCTTTTCAAAAGTCCGCCTTCAAAAAAATGAAGGCGGACTTTTGCTTTTTCATCTATACATTTCTCCTGTTCGCAGTAAAAAAAACCGATTACTGCTTTGCGAAAGCAAATTCCCCTATCTTGCGTCAAATTCAGGGCTGTATTGCCCTTCGGCTATCAACTACTCCATTTCATCTATACATTTCTCCTGTCTGTAGCCAACAAACAATAGTACTGTAAAAATGCCCGTTTGAAGCGAAGCTGCATTTCGTATAGTCGGACTATACGGGCTGGTATTTATTGGTATTTACGAATTGCTGCTATAGAAAGAACGCGTGAAGAAATCCCTTAGAAAACGTCTTAGAAAGCACTATGCTGCCCTGACTGTATTTAGTATAGTGACCTTTTTCATGGTAGATTCAGCGGCGAGAGGAGCCAGGGGCCTTAGTTACTATCCAATGACCGCTACTCCTCATCCCGCTGTGTATGACTCCATCATACCTGTGAAAGACATGGTGGATACTTTAAAATATCCTATCAGAGACAGGCATTCCCCGCAGCTTGTAGAGCCTGTGCAGAACGCTATCGACCTGAAAGATCCAAAAGGTATAAAGCGGGATGTAGAATACGATCCTGACACAAAAGAATATATTATCTCTGAAAAGATCGGTGATAAATATTACAGGAACCCTACGTCTATGAGCTTCCAGGATTTCTACCAGATGCAGACCCGGAAAAGTGAGCAGGAGTACTTCATGAAACGTGCGTCCACACTGGGAAATCTGAACAGAAGCAATGGTATTGAACTCAACAAATCCAATTCACTTTTCGACAGGTTATTCGGTGGCAATAAGGTAGATATTAAACCGCAGGGCTATCTTGAAATATCAATGGGCTATGCAGGCCAGTATATCAACAATCCGGTATTGACAGAGAAAGCACGCCGCAGTGGCGGGTTTGACATGAACATGAATATCAACCTGAATGTGACCGGCAAGATTGGCGACAAACTAAAGATCATCACGAACTATAATTCCCAGTCCACTTATGATTTCGAAAACCAGATCAAACTGGAATACACCGGTTACGATGACGAGATCATAAAGAAGATGGAAGCCGGCAATGTGAGCTTTGCACTTCCAACCACCTTAATCAGTGGCATGCAGTCTTTGTTTGGTATAAAAACACAGTTGCAGTTTGGCCGCTTAACCATGACCAGCGTGCTTTCCAGTCAGAAGTCACAAAAGCAGACACTCACCCTGAAAGGAGGAAACCAGACCACCAGTTACAGCATCAAAGCAGACGCGTATGATGAAAACAAAAACTTCCTGCTCGCACAGTTCTTTCGTGACACCTTTAACTATGCAATGGGCAATCTACCCAGTATCCGTTCACTCTCCAATATTACACGCATTGAAGTATGGGTGACCAATAAAACCGGTACCACTACCAATACGCGCAACGTAGTAGGTTTGATGGACCTTGCAGAATACAATCCTTACAATACCAATGCCGTACACGTAGTGAGCAGTGGCAAACTACCCTACAACGGTATTAACGATCTCTATAGCAAACTCTCTGCTGACGATGCCGCCAGGCAAGCCAGCACCGTCGTCTCACAATTACAATCCTACGGTCTCTCTGCCGTACAGGACTACGAAAAAACCTATGCACGTAAACTGGATAGTACAGAATATACCGTCAATAAGAAACTTGGTTACATTTCCCTGAATAGTGCGCTGCAATCCGACCAGGTACTGGCTGTAGCGTTTGAGTATAGCTACAATGGCCGTACTTACAAGGTGGGTGACTTTGCACAGGATGTACCACCGGATGCCAGTAATAATAACAACAGCCGGATCCTCTTCCTGAAAATGCTGAAAGCAACTGCTGCCCGTCCTATCCTTCCTATATGGGACCTGATGATGAAAAACATTTATTCTACAGGTGGTTACCAGTTAAGCGCTTCAGACTTTTCTGCCGATGTTTATTACAACGATCCCGGAAGCGATACCCGCGCTGCCAGCCCCAGGCGCTATCTGCCGGATGCCGTGGGCGCTTATAGCGGTGCCCCCATCATTACCATTCTGAATCTCGACAACCTGAATACCAATAACGATCCGCAGCCGGATGGAGTGTTTGACTTTGTGAGCGGCTATACGGTAGATGTATCCAATGGTAAACTCATCTTCCCGGTGCTCGAACCTTTTGGTAAAGACCTTGCCAAAGCCTTTGGCGGAGATGCAGCACTGGAAAAACAATACCTGTTCAAGAAATTGTATGATACCACTAAAACGGCGGCTCAACAGTATTCTTCCCTCAACAGGTTCATCATCAAAGGAACTTATAAAGCAGGTAGCTCTTCTGAAGTTTCCCTGAATGCATACAACATTCCCTCAGGTTCTGTCACCGTAACAGCAGGTGGTAAAACCCTGGTAGAAAACATCGACTATACCGTAGACTATAACCTGGGCAGGGTGAAGATCGTCAACGATGGAATCCTGAGTTCCGGCAGCACGATCAATGTCTCTTTTGAAAACAGTGGCCTGTACGGACAACAGGTACGTAACTATTTAGGAACCCGCTTTGACTACGCGGTCAATGAGAAACTGAACTTCGGTTCTACCATCGTACACATGAGTGAACGCCCATATACCACCAAGGTGAGCTATGGCGAAGATCCGATCAATAACACGGTGGTAGGCCTGGATGGTAACTATAATTCTGAATGGAAAGGGCTGACACGCTTGTTGAATAAACTGCCTAACTATAACACAAAAACACCTTCCGCTATTAGTCTCACGGGTGAAGTAGCCCGCCTGTTCCCGGGGCACAGTAAACTGATCAATGCCTTTGGTTCCAGCGAAGGCCAGGTATACATCGACGACTTTGAAGGTACAGCAAGCAACTACGATCTGAAGACACCCAGCAGCAGCTGGGCACTGGCCTCTACCCCGGCAGGAGCAACAGATGGCACCGGCAACATCCTCTTCCCGGAAGCGACGCTGAGCGACTCTGTAGATTATGGCAGGAACAGGTCATTACTTTCCTGGTATATCATCGAACCAACCTTACAGGTAAACAGTACATCCAGTCAGCCGGCAGGTATTACGAAAGATGATCAGTCTGATCCGCGCACACGTATCGTGTACCAGAAAGAGATCTTCCCAAACCTCTCTACAGATTATACATCTACACAGCTGACTACACTTGACCTGGCGTATTACCCAAAAGAGCGCGGCCCCTATAACTTTGAGGCCAGCCGCACAGAAGTAAACGCAGATGGTAGCCTGAATAACCCGAAGAAACACTGGGCGGGTATCATGCGTGCACTGGATAATACAGACTTTGAGACATCTAATATTCAGTATATCGAATTCTGGGTACAGGATCCTTTTATCAAAAACGCAACCAGTACCGGTGGCGATCTCTATTTCAACCTGGGTGCGGTGTCTGAGGATGTGCTGAAAGACTCTTATAAGTTCTTCGAAAACGGGATGAAGGCACCCAACACCACACTTAACTACGATTCCAGTACCTGGGGGCATACACCTAACTATACCACACAGCTGACCCGTGCATTTGACAATGACGAAAGTGTGAGAGAATACCAGGACGTAGGTTACGATGGCCTGCGCAGCGCGGATGAAGTAGCCTACCGCACACACTTCCTGAACCAGTTACGTACTAACTTCGGCGTTAGTGCAGACGTATATACCAAAGCACTCGCAGACCCTTCTAACGACAACTACCATCACTACAGGGGCGATGATTATGACAAAGAGAAATATGGTATCCTGGCGCGTTACAAACGCTTTGCAATGTCCGACGGCAACTCACCTGCTACCACCAGCGGATCTACCTACTCCTCTGCTGCTACTAATATCCCGGAGTCAGAAGACCTGAATTTCGATAATACCATGAATGAAACAGAGGCCTATTTCCAGTACCGTGTACACCTGACACCTAACATGGAAATCGGGCAGAACTATATCGTAGACAAGGTTGCCGCGAATGTAACTTATACCAACGGCAGCACCGGCACTGAAAACTGGTACCAGTTTAAAATACCGATCGAACAATACAATGCGGCGATCGGCGGCATTGCCGATTTCAAGTCTATCCAGTTCATGCGGATGTTCCTCACGAATTTCTCCGATTCCGTGGTACTGCGCTTCGGCAAACTGGCATTGGTCAGGAACCAGTGGCGGCAATATAGTTACGAATTACAGACCGGCTCCGGCGATCCCGTTGCAACAGATGATGCGACTACTTTCAATACCACCGCTGTCAATATCGAAGAAAACGCCTCCCGTACACCCATCAATTATGTGCTGCCGCCCGGCTTACAGCGGGAGAGCACACTCAGTACCAGCAATACCACCTTGCTGATGAATGAGCAATCCCTTTCCTTACAGCTGGACAAACTGCAGGAGGGTAAATCCAGGGCGGTATACAAAACCCTGGGCATGGACCTGCGCAGGTATAAAAAATTGCAGATGTTCATACACGAAGAAGCGGTGGATGATGACAACAGCTTAAAAGATAAAGACCTGCAGGCAGTGATCCGCGTAGGGAGTGACTATACAGAAAACTTTTATGAATACCGGATACCACTGACCAAGACAGCCTTTGGCGCTACCGCACAGGCGGCCATCTGGCCTACGGCGAATAATATCGATATCAGCCTCACGGATTTCAGTACCCTGAAGCAAACCCGTAACAATGCAGGTGCATCTACCGCAGCCCTCTATGAAAAAACACTGGCAAACGGAAACGTGATCGGGGTGATCGGTAACCCGAACCTGGGAGATGTGGAAGGCATGATGATCGCCATTTACAACCCGCTGGATGATGGCCTGAGCAAAAACGCGGAGGTATGGTTCGATGAACTGCGACTGACAGGCCTGGATGAAAAAGGAGGTTATGCCGCTACCGGCAGGTTGAATATGCAGCTGGCAGATCTGGGTCAGCTGGCAGTGACCAGTACCATGCACACCGCAGGTTATGGCGCCGTGAACCAAAGCGTGAATGAACGCTACCAGGATAACCTGGTCTCTTACGATGCATCCCTGAGCCTGGATATGGGTAAACTGCTACCTAAGCGGGCAAGGCTGATGGTACCCCTCTATATCGGGCAATCCAGGACCACCAGCATGCCGGAATGGGATCCCTTTGACCTGGACATCAAACTGAAAGAAAAACTGAAATTAGCGGCTAATAAACACGAAAGAGACTCTATTAAGACACAGGCAGAAGATGCGACGACCATTACCAGCTTCAACGTGACGAATATGCGTAAGATGAGTGACGGCAAAAAGAAACTGAAACTATGGAGCCTGGAGAACTTTGACCTCACCTATGCATATACAGGTACAAAGATGCATAGCCCCACGACAGAGAATTATGAACTCAGCAAAAACAGGGGGGTACTGGGTTACAACTTTGCTGGTACTAATAAATTCTGGGAGCCGTTTAAGAAAACCATCAGGAGTAAATCGCCATGGGTGATGGTGTTCAAAGACATCAACCTGAATCCACTGCCATCGATGATCAGTTTCCGGGCGGACCTGACCCGGCAATTCAGTGCCACACAGCTCAGGAATGTGGGTAGTAATTACAAACTGACGGAGACGTACAATAAGTACTTCACCTTTGACCGCTACTATGGTTTAAAATGGGATCTGACACGTAGCCTGAGCCTGGACCTGACGGCAACGAACAATGCCCGCATTGATGAACCGACCGGCAGGTTGAACTCCGCTGCGAAGCGGGATACGGTATGGAATAATTTCCTGAAACTGGGTCGTACTACCAACTACTTCCAGACTTTCAATGCAACCTATACCCTCCCCTTGTCAAAGATCCCGGTCCTGAGCTGGACGAATTTCGCAGTACAATACACAGCGCAGTATAAATGGACCGCTGCTTCACGCGCTAACCGGATCCAGGGAAATACGATCGAAAACACGCAGGTAACAGCGGTGCTGGCAGAGTTTAAATTCACGGAACTATATAATAAATCGAAGTTCCTGAAAGCGATTACGGCGACAAAGCAAGCGGCGAAGCCAACGACAAATGCAAAGAACCAGCCAGCTAAAAAAGAGGAACAGCTACCGGAGATTTCATCATTGGTAAAGTCACTCTTCAGACCCATATTAGCCATCAGGCGGATCAACATCAACTACTCCGAAAATAACTATACCAGTCTGCCGGGATGGATGGACAGTACACAGGCCCTGGGCATGAACTGGCGCAGTATGGAACCGGGAATGGCCTTTGTATTCGGCTATCAGCCTAATAAAAACTGGCTGGATAAAAAAGCCGCCAAAGGATTGATCTCAGCAGATACTTTGTTCAACAACCAGTTCATACAGCAGTTCTCACAAAACCTGCAGGTACAGGCGCAGTTAGAGCCCGTGCCGGGGCTGCGTATAAATATGAGCCTGACAAAGACATTTACAAAGAACCATTCAGAAACCTTCAAAGACAGGTATGGGGTAGGAAATTACGAGCACCTGGATGCTTATGAAACAGGTGGTTTCCAGGTAACGTCCATCATGCTGAAGACCTTGTTTATGAAAGGCGGACTGGCAGCGGCCTTTACAAATTTCAGGCGATACAGGGCAGTATTATCAAAGAGGTACTGGTCAAAGAACCCGTATACCCGGGATGCCGCATTGCCCACTTATGATACCAGCGATAACTCGTATATGTATGGCTATGGCAAATATGAGCAGAATGTATTGATCTCCTCTTTCATTGCGGCTTATACCGGGCAGGATCCCAACAAGGTGGGATTGATTGCAACGAATGGTTTGGATAAGATCAGGAATAATCCTTTCAGGAATATCATCCCCTTGCCTAACTGGCGCATTACTTACGATGGCCTGGCTAAGCTGGAGCCGTTTAGTGATTATGTACAGACGCTTACAATAAGCCACTCTTATGTGAGCAACCTGAGTATGAACTCGTACAATTCATCTTCCAGTTACATGGACAGGAATTCCCTGGGCAATCCCAGTTTCATAGACACGGTGTCAGGCAACTATGTGCCTTATTACACCGTGCCGAATGTAACGATGATAGAACAGTTATCACCATTATTAGGTGTGGACATGACACTGAAGAACAATATGAATGTGCATATGGATTATAAACGTACCCGGTCATTGAGTTTAAGTCTGACGGATTATCAGCTGGTAGAGGCGCGGACAGCGGAGATCACATTGGGGGGCGGGTACCGGTTGAAAGGATTGAAATTGCCGTTTGCCGTAGGGAAGAATGGCTCGCATCAGTTGGATAATGATCTGAATATGCGGCTGGATCTGAGTTACAGGGATGAGAAGTCGGTAAATAACCAGCTGGACGGCGGGATTTCGACACCTACATCGGGGCAAAAGGTGATTAGCATAGCACCGAGTATTGATTATGTATTGAACAAGCGGATGAATCTGAAATTTTATTATACGAGGAAACAAACAATACCTGTATTATCCACATCAAGTCCTACAGTGACAACAACGGGTGGACTGAGCCTCAGGTTTGTTTTTGGTCAATAAGGGAGATATCCCGCAGATAACCCGCCTATATCCCGCCAATAAGCCGCCTATAACCCGCATTATATAAGAGGCGGGATATAGGCGGCTTATCTGCGGGTCATAGGGGTAAAACCCGTGCTTACCGGATGTCTTTCCGGCTGTAAATACCGTCACCAAAGTTTACGATATAGTCAGAAGGGAATAAGGTACTCCTGGTATAGTAGTCAGTCGTAATAATTTGTGCACCGGATTCACAGGCGGCTTTATACCTTGTATAGTCATTGGTTCTGGCTTCTTTCGTATCAGCATCTGCCCGTGTACGCACGATATATCCTTTAGCCACCATATCACGGATCAGCTGCTGGTCTTTAATCGCATCATTAATAATCATAATCGCCGCCTCCGGTTTACCAGCCGGCGCATTCACAAACAAGACCCTTCCCTGAAGCGAAGGATGCCCCTGCATATAATCCGTCATCTTCGGATCCTGCTCATCCAGGATAAAAATGAACTTTCCGCCCGCCTTGCCTGTAGCCGGCCATCCATTTTTCAGCACGGCTGCTTCCAGTGTCTTTTCCTTCCCCCGAATATCATCAGGTGTAATCAGTTTATCCTTCCCTAAATAATCTACGATCTCTTTATCCAGGCGGTCATACACCGCAGGTGTAAAGGGCTCGGGCTTTGTAAATTCAGCGCGTTTGGACACCTCATCCTTGGCATTCATCGTAATAAACACAGGCGAATGTCCCGGATTTGCATCTGACCATTTCTTCAGCTGTTCCAGGGCCATTTTGAAAGTAGGGCAATGACTGTTTACATCCAGGTCCTGCATATGGAACACCTTGAAACCCGGTTCTTTCATCACCCCGGTGTTATAGACCGGTTTCACACCTAATTTCTCCAGCACATAAGGGTGTTGATATTTACCGCCTGCACTATCTGCATATACATCCAGCTCCAAGCCTCTCAGGCCCATATTCAGCTGGTTTTCCAGCGAAAGGTGGGTATATTCCAGGCTTGACGCACCCGCTCCGTTATGCTGGCGGATAATGTCCATCACTTTGGGGTCAATGGCAATCTTGTAACTGTTGTGAGATCCGATGCGTTGTACTTTGTTAATCGGTAACTGGTCCTCTCCGGGAAACGCGAATGCTGTAATACCCAGCATCAGGGCAATCATGGCTGCTTTCATCTGTCAGTAAAATTATTTCTGCTGACAAAGGTTTAAATTAATTCTGATGGGGTATATTAAGAAACTATTAATAGCTAACACAAACATGTGATACAGGCAGGCGGCACGGGCCCCCTGCCTAAGATACTTATCGTACTAAAAGGTTTGATTTTACGTAATCGTAACTCTTTTTGATGCTGTCAAAAGGGTCAATCGTGATCTGATCCTGCTCTACAAAGGCATATTTCACCCCTGATTCACTGGCATTGGCAAAGATCTTTTTGAAATCGACCACACCTGTACCTACCTCGGCGAACTTAATTTCACCCATCAGGTCCTGCATTGGCTTTTCGTCTTCACCAGGACCTGTTATTTTCCCAGCGGCTGACTTGTCGATATCTTTTACGTGCCACATGACGAAACGCCCCGGATGCGCCTTAAAAAGGGCAATAGGGTCTATGCCGGATTTCACTGCCCAGAAGATGTCCAGTTCCAGTACCACCAGGTTCGGATCTGTTTCTTTTAACAGGATGTCGTAACCGGTGCCTTTTACATCGTGGAGTTGCCTGAATTCCCAGAAGTGGTTGTGATAGCCCACTTTCAAACCGGATTTCTTTGCCAGTTCTCCGGCCTTATTTAGCTGCGAAGCCATGAACTGGAAGTCGGCACCGCTTAAATTCCCGATCAGGTTCATCGGAGGAACAGGTACGACCAGGTATTGCTGACCCAGGCTGGCGGCGATTTCCAGCTGTGCCTTCAGGGCATCGTCCTTGCCATTGCCCCTGGTGAGGAAATCATTCAGCTGGTAGTGCCCGCTGTGGGTACTGAGCTTGTTTTCGGCCAGCAGCGCCTTTAGTTCCTTTGGACGAAGGCCCCAGAATGAAGCTGGCTGATCGGGGCCACCATAACCGTAATAGGTTTCCACATGGCTATAGCCTGTCTTTGCTACTTTGCGGATGGTGTCTTTCACGTCTTTGGTCAGCTGACCCCGCAGGGTGTAGAGCTGGATACCGATTTTCGAGACCGTGTTTGCGCGACTGCTGCTGAAGATGTCCGACGGGTTCAACATAAGTCCGGCGGCGATCAGGCCGGCTTGTTGCATAAAAATTCTTCGAGAGCTCATGATGATATTTTAGTTTTTTAACGTGGGCATAAGAATAGTTCCTGGTTAGTGCTTATTTTTGAAGCACTGGAAGCTGAATGTACAAAAAATTAGTGTAGGATAAAAAAGTAAGAGGGCTTTTGCTGTCCGAGGCCAGACAGAAAAGCCCTCTTTTTCGTACGTAGGATAGGGATATAGGATAGGTAATAGTACGTTAAACAACCATTGTTGTTCAATTACTTATATTGTTCACTGTTGGAAATAAATTAGGTGGATTGCAAAAAGAGACACGCCTCTTGCGTGTAATGTTCACTCTCAGTTAATTTACGTGGAGATTGGTTCCGTTAAATAAGTTTGCCCCTGATTTTAGCTGTTTTTAAATCGTCATGCTCTGCATATTCACATAATACAAAATTATATATCTTAATATATCGAATTGTTAGAATTATTTGTATTGTCTTGTAGTTTTTTTACTACAAAAAAAGACGCGTCCCGTTTTGATGTTTACGCGTTACCCCGTATATTTACCTAATATCTCCATATGCCTAACATTTTAGTAGTAGACGATCAGGAGGTTGTACGGTACGGAACAACCCTCATTTTGCAAAAATCCATAGACGATGCGCATGTGAGTGAAGCGGGGAGTTTTGAAGATACTTTGAAAATCCTGGCTTCCAAACCATTTGATCTCGTTATTCTGGATATCGACATGCCTGGTGGTAATAATCACCAGATGTTGGATGTTATCCGTTTAAGGCATCCGGATATTAAAATTCTAATCTTCAGCAGTTATGATGAACAGATCTTTGGCTGGCGCTATCTTGAAGCGGGTGCGGATGGTTTTCTCTCAAAAAAAATGGGAATAGAGGAGATCAAGAATGCGACCAAGAGCTTGCTGAGAGATGAAAAATACCTAAGTCCTGCATTGAAGCAAACCCTGCTGAATAATATTACCAAAAAGAAATCTACTGTCAATCCCCTGGATCGCCTGTCTAACAGGGAAAGCAATATTATGCAATTGCTGATAAAAGGATTGAGTGTCGCGGATATTGCAGATAAACTGAGTCTGCAGGTATCTACTGTCAGTACTTATAAAAAGCGGATCTGCGAAAAACTGCAGGTAACAAATATTGTGGAGATGATAGAAAAAGTACAGTTGTACTCCTAGGATATTAGCCCCGCCGGGCAAAGGTTCCCGGCAGGGCAGGTAAATCATTTCAGGTATTTATTCAGGCGCAGCTTTCTTAGCCCTTTTATTCCAATCACCACTTCCTGCGCATTCAGCCTTGCTCCTGCTTCAATCGTATGTGTATGATCCTTTGAGCCAAAATAGGTACTGGCTACTTTTGTTTCCCCTTCCTGGTCATATACATCTGCGACCAGTGCATTGAGATCAATAAATGCAACTCCTTCCCTTTCCGCCACCTGCTTTGCCCACAGTCCATAGTCTTCCTTATTTCTCGCTACTTTGCCATCTTTCCATACATTGCGGGGAATGGGTGAACATACAATTGGCGTTGCACCTTTTGCCTTTGCTTCTTTGATGATCTGTGTTAAATACCAGCCATAGGAATGCACCACTTCCTGTTGCTTTGTAATAGGGTTGTATATTTCCTGCCGCTCATCACCAATACCTTTGATCGTGCCCCTGGCACGGGCAGTATCATCCAATGGCGCGCCATCATTATGCCCGAATTGCAGGATGACGTAATCACCGGCCTGCAGTTTTGCAAGCACTCCATCCCACAATCCTTTTGTTCTGTAAGTACGGCTACTGGTACCTCCCAGTGCACGATTGACGACGCTGATCTTTGTCGTATCAAAAGAATCGCCGATGAAATGGCCCCATCCCCATAAGTCTCCATCTCCTTTGTCTTTACCGTTTTTCACGGTACTATCTCCTATCAGGTATAAAGTGGGCTTTTGCGGTGCAGCGCTCATTAAACATGCTGCGGTGAAAATAGTTAACAACAGTTTGTACATTACTGGTAGATTTTAAAGTCACTAATTATTTGTCTGGACCAGGTAGACCTGAACCCAAAATAGCCTTTGCGTAAGGGATGAGGATCAGCGTATTCAAAATATCGTACCCCATCGGCATAGAAGCTGGTAGTACCATCTTTTACAACGATACGAATAGTGTAAGTATGATTCGCTTGCAGTAAATGCGCACTATCAGTATATTCCCCGATCAGTCTTCGCTCACCTGTGCCTTCATACTTTCTGAAACGGGTAGTACTGTTTGTATTCCCGCCCATACCGATATAATACAGTTGCAGGGAATCATATTCTTCCAGCACACCATGACGGCGGAAACCCGGCTCCTGCGCCATCCAGAACATATTCAGATCCGAGAGCCGGTCATTGACACCACCCGCTACCAACACAGTTCTTCTATATTCAATGGTAAAGTTGCCACGCAGTTCTTTATTTAGCCAGACGGTCACACCGCCTTTGGTATCCATTATCAGTTTACCCTTCGATGTGTATACGCGGGAATTTTCTTTGGGTGCTATTTCCGGTTTCCACAAACTGGTATCCAGTGGCGAGGTAAATTTGACCTGCTGTGCCAGGGCGACCTGTGAAAAGCACAGTAAAATCAGTAGTTGTTTCATGCCTTTATTCATTGTAAGCATTCCCTGCCAGGTCTAACATAGCCATTGCCGTTAAGCCCCATTGTGCCACCGCATTGGTGGATACATCGGTAGCTTCCTCAACCGGGTTTAATACAGCAGGACCATTCAATGCATTTAGTTTTGTGTTCATTTTTTTAATGCCGGCTTCTCCACCCAGGAATTCTTCCCAGGCACGGGCTGCCAGTAGGGGATCTTTCTTCACGCGGGCTGCAAATGCAGTAAGCCGTGCATGCCCTTGTCGCAGGTTCAGTTTACCCAGAGGTTTGCCCAGTGCAGCTTTCTGTTCTTCTGGTGTGGCATTGTATAAGGTACAATAGTCCAGCCATGCTTTTTCAAATGCAGGCATGGGAATGAGGGCCACTAGCTCCATACAGATTTCCGGCAAGCCGAATACTGCGCTCAGGTGAGATACCGAGATCTTATCAGTAGGGGCAGGTTTAAATTTCCCGCTGGCAAGTTCCATTTCTGCAGAACCGGTAAAGAATCCATGTGGTTGTGCAGCGATCGTCTGCATACTGTTCAGCAATCGTTCTTTGGCCAGTGGGGTACCGTGCCGCTCCCATTCAGTGAGCCATGCAGCGGCCAGTGAACCCCAGTCTGTGCCAAACGATACACCTGCATATTGACCACCAGGATCACTTGCAGGCTGACCTACTTTGCGCCCGGGAACAATGCTGCGTAAAGTATATGCTGCATCTACTTCCGCCTGCATCAGGTCTCCTACCCTTTCATCGGCCGTCAGGTAATAATAGAAACGGCGGTTGGCCACGGTAGCGATCCGTAACTGCTTTGCACTACATCCCCAGTGCTGTACATTATGGCGGGAACCCAGCGGTGCAAACCGGCCTATGTGATGTACATCTACTTCCCCCGTATGCCGGGTCATGGCCTCTGCCATGCGGAAAGCATCCTTACGGCCGGAGTGCAGGTAATAATACCAGAGCCAGAGGTCTGTAGACAATTCAGAATTATCCCAGGCATAGCCACCTACATCGTAGCGCCATACATGCCGGTCACTATCGTAGCTATGCATAACATCACCATAGTTCCAGAAACCGTACCAATGCCTTTCTTCCACCTGCTGATGATAATAGTCGAAATAAAAATCCAGTTGCGCCAGCATCTTCTTTTTGGTGGGAGAAGCATTGAAAGCCTGGTTCCAGATACCCCCAAATACACCAGCCACCTGCCATTGATCTGTTCCGCAGGTGATGGTATCAGGATCCTGGATGTAGCCTGCAATCTGGCTCAGAAACGTATTATCAGGTGTAGCAGACAAGACCCAGATCTGCGCCTCACTGGTACGTGCCACCCCCATGGGTGTACCAAAACCGGGTTCGTAATCTTCGTAGGTAATATCCAATCCTTCCCGCTGTTTTTCAAAAGTGTCCTGGCCCATGCCGTCGTGGTAAAAACGAAGGTCCATGGGGTTAGCTTTCGGTGCCCATAACCACATAGTGACGTTCGCTTCAGATGTATGCGCATTGCGGATATCCAGCTGTGCAGGATGGCTTTGCCAGAAGTTACGGATGCCAAAGGCTAGTCCTCCGCCGGGAGTGCCGACATAAGCGGTACCCGATGCCCTGCGGCCGTAGGCAGACTGAATCCAGCCATACCCTTCTTTGGTGCGTTTCTGAATTTCAAAAGCATCAGGCGTAGGCTGAAATAAGGTATAATCACCGAAATCGGGAATGTATTGCAGTTTGTCTTTGATAGCGGAAACATCCGACACTGTTTTTCCTTCAATTTGGGCCTTTCTGGCAGCTTCCCCGGGGTCACGGCGCAATCCGGTCAATCCCTTCACTGCCTCCGCAAAAACGCCTTCTTTTTCGCCTGTAAAGCGAATGTGGCGATTGTAGGTTTCCCCTTCGAGCGGAACACTGAAGCGGATGCCTATACCACTGATGAAATCTTTGTTCTCATCTCCATCATAAATGATCGTATGGAGCATGCGGATCGCTTCACTCCCTTCGTAAAAATAAAGCCGTACGATAAAAGGGAGTAAATGACGCTTAGCAGCATTGACATGATGCCCTGATATTTTTACAACGGCCCTCACAGGCCCGGATTGCTCTACAATCATTTCAGTGACCTGTGATTCATAATGATCATGAATAGTCGCCGCTTCTGCCGCATTTTGTACTTCCAACACTAAGATGCCTTTTGTCGCTACCACTTTCCCATTTTTTGAAATAGCAGGAATTAAGGGTGCACCATTTTTCTGAACAGTACATTGTACTACGCCATTGTCAATCAAAAAATGATCTGCATTTTCTTTTACTTCTACAGCACCGCTACTCCTGGTGTTCGTGCCGGTCTTTAATACCAGCTGCTCCGTTAAGCCCTGGTTAGCCCCGATTGCATGTGCACTCCACTTCAGCGACCCATCGGGCCAGTAAGCCAGTGGCCATGATTGCAGGTTCACATTTTGCCCTTTGCTCTCCAGCACGAACGCATTTGATTGCTTCACGGCACCCTGCGGCCATGGTACGCCCCAGGTAGCACCCATACTGAGATTTGGCACCTTATTGCCCAGCCACTGCAAAGACACGCCTGCCGGTGGCATCCACGATTGTAATGATGTGGCTATGGGAAGACCTGCACTGATGATCATCGATTGCTTCATAAATTCCCTGCGGGAAAGATTACCTTTTTCCATATTGTTACAATATTCGGTCTGACTGTTTTTTACATGCCAGCGCTGTAGCAGCTGGTACATGAATCTTTGTATCTATTCTCCAATCCTGCTTCAGGATGATGTCATTATGCATCGCCCACTGGCGCATCAATGGCACTATACTTACCAGCAAGGCGCTGTAGAGGTGTATGGGGGTTACTTTTCCGGCCCCTTCAGGGCCATTGACCACATGCACGACACTATTGCTGGTAAGCAACAGCCGATCGCTCTAAATGGCTGCCAGCTCACCAAGATGAATATCAGGAACGGCCTGTTCCGGGTTTGATGTTAACAGCCGCCAGCTAAGGATTATACTCTCCCGCTGATGAGGTACTAGCACCATGCCATTGTCCTGGTACTCCATTTTTCTTTGCCCAAAAACCGTGGAACATGGGCATAACAACGCAATAAATCGATACATCAGAGTAAAAATTACCGGAGGTGGTGGTGGTAAATCGGGCATAAATGTATAAAAAATGTATCATTGACACTATACCATAGAGCATTTCTAATTACCGTTTGTCGATACAATTGTTATTTTTGTCTTAATAAGCATGGATTAATAAAGAATTTTTCTACTTTAGAATTGCTAAAGGGATATTAATTGCGAACGATATCTCTTCTAATTATAAGACCCACCCACCATATAACCTCTTACTTCCTGTCTGCGGCATATTGTCAACCTGTAAATTTATATGCGATGATTATTCAGTTATGCGGACTTTCCGGCGCAGGAAAGACGACGATTGCCACCAGTGTAAAAAGAAAAGCCATGGCCTATGGCACACCTGTCGAGATCATTGATGGAGACAAGTACCGGGAATTCCTTTGTAAAGACCTGGGATTTTCAAAAGCAGACCGCTGCGAAAACATACGCAGACTTGGTTTTGTGGCCAGCCGTCTTTCGGGGCATGGAATCGTATGCATTATCAGTGCCATCAACCCTTACAGTGCCATGCGTGATGAGCTCACTAACGCATATGAACATGTGAAAACGGTATTCGTCGATTGCCCTGTAGCGGAACTGGTGCAGCGGGATACCAAAGGACTGTATAAGAGGGCTTTATTACCAGATAGTCATCCTGACAAATTAAGGAACCTGACGGGAGTAAACGATCCTTTCGAAGCGCCACAGGCACCGGATCTTCACCTGAAGACAAATGAAAAAACCGTGGCAGCCTGCACTAGTGAGTTGTTTCAATTCATACAGGAATCTATTCAGACACAAGCTACCCGCTTACAGACAGCATAAATAATGATGAAGAACAAGGTATTAGTGATTACTGGTATGCACCGGTCTGGCACTTCATTGATTACGCAATGGCTGCAGAAATGCGGGCTGCATATCGGTGATCAGTTCCTCGGAGCTGGTATAGGCAATACAGACGGGCATTTTGAAGATATTGATTTTGTAGAAGCACACCGGGGTATCCTGCGTGAGCTGACAGGAAACGATGAAGGCTTATTGCATCCAGGCGATCATTGCTTACACGCTGAGCAGCGGCAATTATTAGATACCCTGCTAAATAATAAAAATGCCGCGCGGGCACAATGGGGCTGGAAAGATCCCCGCACATGCCTATTCCTGGACACGTACCGGGAATTACTACCCGGGGCTAACTACCTCGTGATCCTGAGAGATTACCGGAGTGTAGTCAGTTCCCTGCTAAGCCGCCGCTTTAAAAAATCGGATCATAAATATGCAATGAAAGGAGGTCTTCCATTGTTAATATGGAAATACTTTAAAAAGCCCTTCCGGAAGAAAAAGTTATTGCACCAGTATAGTGACAGGTACCTGCGGGCCTGGATCATTTATAACCAGCGCATATTACAACACCTGCTCTTACTGCCTGCAGGTACCTACCTGGTGATCGATCATACCAGCCTGTCTCAAACCAATCAGGCTATTTACGATCACCTCACAAAAGAGTGGCAGCTGGAGCTGAATTATTTTGAATTTGCAAAGGTGTACAAGGAGAATTTATTAAGTGAGGTTTGGGATGTGAAAGCATATGTGAAGGATAAAAGTCTGCTGACAAAAGCGGAAGCATTGCAGGCGACCTTATTACAACACGCCGCTTATTAAAATAATTTATTATTTTGCGGGCTTTCTTACCCAGCAGGGATTACGGAAGAACACAAACGCAATTAAAATAATTCATTATTTTGCGGGCTTACGCACCACATGGAAAATTACAGCATCGTCATGTTGATCCTGGGAGTAATGATGGCACTCTCGGCATTTGCAGATAAACTTAAGAAACCTTATCCTGTATTGCTCGTCACCGCAGGTATTGCACTGGGCTTTGTACCCGGCATGCCACAGATCACGATCAGTCCTGAAATCGTATTCCTGATCTTTCTCCCTCCGATGCTGTATGATGCAGCCTGTAATATTTCTATGCAGGAATTTAAGAACAATGGTAAAACCATCAATACGCTGGCTTTTACAGTTGTGTTCATTACCACTGGTGGTATTGCCCTGCTGGCGCATTATCTCATGGGCATGCCATGGCCACTGGCATTTGTATTGGGAGCGGTGTTATCAGCTACTGACGCGGTAGCAGCTACAGGTATTACCAGAGGCCTCGGTCTCAACCATAAGACACTGACGATCCTGGAAGGTGAAAGCCTCATCAACGATGCCTCTGGTTTGATCGCTTACCGCTTTGCGGTGGCGGCGGTGGCGGGGAGTTCCTTTATCTGGTACAAGGCCGGCGGACAATTTATTTTACTCCTGGCGGGTGGCGCGCTGATAGGTGGCCTGGCAGGGAAGCTATTACAATTCATTTTACATCATACCCGCCAGAATGGTATCGTGGCTATCAGTTTCACGCTGCTGTTTCCATTTGTGACCTATTCACTGGCAGAAGATCTGCATGTATCAGGCGTGATTGCCGTGGTAGTATTGGGCATCTTTACCGCCCGGCTTACCAGCATGTATTTCCCGGCTTCTACCAAGGCGCAGTCTAAAGCTTTCTGGGATATCATTGTTTTTATCCTCAACGGACTGGTATTTATTCTCATCGGACTGGAATTTCCATACGTAATTCATAATGTAAAGAGTATCCAGATCCTGCCGCTCATCGGGTATAGTTTCCTCATTGTATTTGTAACGATTGCTATCCGTGTAGTGAGGATCTTTTTAGAAAGCCGCAGGCACTATCTCACCTTCCGAAAAACCGGTACTGACAAGCATAAGAAAGCATTGCTGGACTGGAAGACCTGCCTCATATTGGGCTGGTCCGGGATGCGGGGAATCGTATCGTTAGCCACGGCACTGGCACTGCCTGAAAAACTGGATAGCGGGGAGCCTTTCCCGCAAAGGGATACGATTATTTTCATTGCAGTAATGGTGGTAGTGATTTCGCTGGTGTTCCAGGGATTGACACTACCATTGCTGGTAAGATGGCTGAAGGGAAAGCCGGACGGGCATAAACAGCAGGCACCGGCAGGCACCCATCCTATTCATTAGCAGCGTCAAAATAAGTACAGACCACAGGTAGCGTACATTAATAAGTACGGGTTCGTCCTATATAAATATTCTTTGCATACAGATACGTATCTGCTGTAGGGCCGGGTGTTCCACTGGATCCTTCCATTTGCATATTAATGATCACATACAGTGGTTTGCCTACAAAATTGGCATTGTGTACGCCTTTCCATACACCATCAATATAATAGTGAATATCTACATTGGTATCACTCACTTTTGTAATCCATGCCCGGTAAGTATGCCAGCTACCAGGTGACGATACCGTAGTCAAAGTACTGGAAACATCCGAAGATGTTCTGAAAGTATTCTGCCAGTTCACAGCGCTCCCTTTAAACTCCATGATGTCGCTTTCAGGTGGCCAGCTATTCACCCCGGTCAGCCAGAAGGCAGGCCAGGAGCCGGTAACAGTCGGTACCTGGAGATCGCATTTCACCTCCCAGTTAGGAAATTGATCATTGACCAATACATGTTCTTTAGTGTTGATCGCCCCTGAATGGTAATGAATGGCCAGGTGAGGACTGGAACTACTGGTACCCTCATCCCAGGTGATCTTTGCCGCCTTGATGGTGAGGACACCGTTGTTCAGGTAAATGTGATTGTGATCTGTACTGCTGCCATACATACGTGCAGTACCGTTATGATCCGAGCCCCATGGATACAGGTAGTTCCAGGCGGCTTCAAATGCGGTGTAACTGGCAAATGAATTGCCATCTAATACCGTTTCCCATGTTTCGGCAGCTTCGGCAGCAGCGATTGATTTGGCGCTGACTGCGGCAGAGGCTTTCTCCTGCCATTGCTTACCACAGGAATATAAAAAAGGTGTGCTGAGTGCCAGCAATAGTGTGGTTAAGAGTTTCATAGAGTGGAAGGTTTATGGATGAACAAAATTCTCCTGTGACCTGTACCGCCCAATGATACGGGATTTTCCTGTAGGGGAATAGCAGGATAGTGACGGAGATTACTTATATATGAACCTTGTTTCGTTAGATGTACAGTTTATCAGGATGACGGATGTTGTTAGTAGGGGTCAAATGCCCGATTGTTTATACCCAATAACAGGAATAACGAATGTCGTTTGCGGGGGTTAAATACCAGATTGTCTATACCCAATAACCAGAATAACGAATGTCCTTTTGCAGGGGGTCAAATCCCCGATTGTTTATACCTAATAACCGGAATAACGAATGTTGTTTGCAGGGGTCAAATACCAGATTGTTTATACCTAATAGCCGGAATAACGAATGACATTTTGCGGAGGTCAAATCCCCGATTGTTTTACCCAATAGCCGGAATAACAAATGTCGTTTGCGGAGGTCAAATACCCGATTGTTTATACCTAATAACCGGAATGACGAATGTCGTTTGCAGGGGTCAAATGCCCGATTGTTTATACCTAATAACCGGAATAACGAATGTCGTTTGCGGAGGTCAAATACCCAATTATTTATACCCAATAACCAGAATAACGAATGTCCTTTGCGGAGGTCAAATACCAGATTATTTATACCCAATAACCAGAATAACAAATGTCGTTTGCGGAGGTCAAATACCCAATTATTTATACCCAATAACCAGAATAACGAATGTCGTTTGCGGAGGTCAAATACCCAATTATTTATACCCAATAACCAGAATAACAAATGTCGTTTGCAGGGGTCAAATACCCAATTATTTATACCCAATAACCAGAATAACGAATGTCGTTTGCGGAGGTCAAATACCCAATTATTTATACCCAATAACCAGAATAACGAATGTCATTCCTGAGATCGAATGTCCATTGCCAACTACACCAAATGCAGGGCCTCCCCAATCCTCAGTGGCTTTATCCGCTTCTCCAACCCGTTCTCCGTCGCCACCTGTTTAAAAACCTTCAGCGGCAAATCAAGCGGCTCATCAGACAAATCAAAAGTACCAAAATGCATAGGGATCGCATACTTTGCCTGCAATTCCCCTATCGCTTTTATAGCCAGCGCCGGTGACTGATGCACCCGGTGCATAAACCACTCCGGTTCAAAAGCCCCTATCCCTAACAAAGCATAATCAAAGCCGCCAAACACCTCCTGCATTTGCTGATAATGCGTATCATACCCACTATCTCCCCCAAAATAAATACGCCGCTGTGCAGACTCGATCACAAACCCACCCCATAACCTGCGATTCGTATCAAACGCACCCCGCTTGCCCCAATGACGTGCAGGCACATACGTGATCTTTATATTTTCTGTTTGATATTGCTGGTACCATCCTGCCTCCTGGATCTGCGCTGATCCCGTAAACGCTTTCAGCAAAGGCTCCATGCCCAATCCTGACAGGTAAGCGGCTTTCGGGTTATTCCTGGCCAGTCTTTGTAAAGTAGGTTTATCACAATGATCTCTGTGATCATGAGAAAGTAAAATATAATCCAGTTTGGTTAATAAAATCGGGTTAACAGGAAATGGCGACACTCTTTTCACTGCAAGAATATCCGCAAAAACCGGGTCTGTCAGCAGGCGTACCCCACCAATGCGAATGAAGAACGTACAATGCCCCAGCCATGCAATCACATCATCATCTCCATTCAGCCAGCTGGCATCTGTCAGTACATCCGGCTTCCAGCGCAACTTCTCCTTTTCGGCCTTGAAAGGATTCTCCTTCATCTTCCAGCGAATCACTTCCATAAAAGAAGGTGAATATGGATGCTGCAAATTTACGAAACGTCCACGCCCATCAACCGGGGTTCCCTTCCAGTCTTCGTCTTTATTAATAGTTTCCAATACTGCATTATTCACGTAATCTGCTGCTATGATTGCTTCCATAATTCTTTTAATATACCTAAAGATAATGTCTACAAATTTAACTTCGACAACATCTTCCTGATATAATTTAATTCTACCGCAGACCGCGTCTGGGTAAGGGTTTTAGAATAGTACACAGCGGCCTGTGCATGATCGCCTTCCTGCATATACAACTTTCCGAGTGTGGCATTCAGCAAGTAATAATTGCTCATAAATGCTGAACGCTGCAGTGCAAGTAAAATATCAAATGCGCTGTTCCGCTCGCCTGCATAATACAAGGCAATCGCATAATTTAATTCTACAAATGGGTTAGGTAATAAATGCCTGTATAATTGTGCAATCTTTTTCCAGTCGGTACCTGCAAATGAACTGGCCGTACTGTGCAGGTAGGCGATGTAAGCTTCAAAATGATAGGATGAGAGTTGCTTACCCTTTGCCATATTAAAATAATGGGTGCCCAGGCGGATCAAATCCTGGTTCCATAAGGAGCGATCCTGTTCCCCCAGGTCCAGCAAGGCCCCCTCATCATCAAAACGGGCCTTAAAACGGGCTGCATTAAACAACATGAGCGCATATAAGGCATAGGTATCAATATTGCCCATTTGGCTATCTAAAATCGCTTTAGTAAGGATCAGCGCTTCTTCACACAGCTCCTCCCGCAGCAGCACCTTTCCTTCTGCCGAAGTATGGCCCTCATTAAAGATCAGGTAAATTATCTTATGTACGATGGGCAGGCGCTGCCGCATTGCCTCCCGGGCAGGTGTTACCAGCAGGATCTTCTCTTCTTTGATCTTTTGTCTTGCCCGCAGCAATAATTTATCGGCACCATCGATCGTCATGCCCAGCGAACCCGCTATAGCCGCCACTTTGAAGTTAACTACATATTTCAGGGTAATCACCACCTGAACCTTGGGTGCAAGATCCGGGTGTGCGCAGGCAAATAATAACCGTAATTGTTCATCATCCGGGAAATCACCTGAAAAATTGATGGCTGCCTCCTCTGGTTCAGGTGCCTGGTGCAGCCGCAGCATCTTTTTATCATCCCGCAGTTTATTCAATGCCTTGTTCCTGCACACACTGTAGATCCAGGCCACAGGCTTATCCGGCAACTGCTTCTCCCAATGGGTTAAAGCAGCTGCAAAAGTATCCTGTACCAGGTCCTCTGCTGTATCCAGGTCTATATCTTTGGAAAAACGCAACAGGAAAGCGACCATCCTGCCAAAATGCTGTTTGTATAAATAGTCCGCTTCCTGTTGCAGTTGATGGTGCAGCTCACTCATTCGGAAAATCTGAGATCAGGATAGGTCGTACCTCCATCTCCAGTTCTCCACGCTGCAATATCGGGCAACTCTGCGCTATGGCTGCTGCCTGTGCCAGGTTTTCGGCATTGATCATAATATAACCACTAATGCCTTCTTTGGCTTCTATAAACGGACCATCAGATACGATGCCGTCTTTGGTTACATAACTACCCTTGGGTAATAAAGGCTCTCCGCCGGCAAAATTCTCTCCCAGGCCGTCCACCCATTCCATCATTTCCTTTACACCATCGTCTCTGTCCAGGTCCGTAATTTCTTTTAGTTTTTTCAGGTCTTCCCTGACGAGGAGCATGAATTTTTCCATAACTGTAGGCTACTTTTTAATATAAGATAACAAAGGGAAACAATACACATTGCAATCAGGCCCCAGCGAAGCCAGGTGGCCACCGTAAAAGAAATACCAATACCTGTACCAAGGGCGATCCAGGCCGCCAGGCAAAGAGGACACTTCGGGATCAATATAAGCAGGATGCCAGGAAGCAGCATACGGGCAGGATGGCCGGCCTTCCGGATCGCTCCTTTATCAATATTGCCCGGTCTGCATTCACAGCTCACGAGTGACAACATTTATGCTCCTTCACCACATCGTACTTGTCATGATGCCGCACCCAATCCTGCAAACCATTCTCCTCATTCCTCCCCTTCGGCATCAGATCCAGCATCACATAAGTACCCAAAAACTCCTCGTTCCCCCTCGCATACGAAGAATAGGTATGAAAGATCTGCCCATCCTCATCCTTATAAAATACACTGATCCCCGGCAATTCTTCTCCACCGTACTTACTCATCTCATAATTGTAATATACGGTATCCTGCTTTTTAAAAGATACATTATAATCAAAATTAAAGCTGTTCTGCCCGGAAGATACCCAGGGAAAATCCCAGCCCATCCGCATCCTGAATGCCTCAATACTTGCTACCGGTGCCCTCGAAATGGCCACAAAAGATACATCATGGTTATTCAGGTGTACCAGCGCTCCCGGTACATGGTCCGCCATAAATGAACAGCCTACACAGCCCTCCTTCCAGTCCGGCCCCATCATAAAATGTTGCACCAACAACTGGCTACGGCCTTCGAACAAATCAGACAGACTCACTTTGCCCCCCGGGCCGTCAAAGATGTAATTGGTGGTAACTTTTTCCCAGGGCAGCGCCTGGCGTTCCTTCGCCAGCTGGTCGCGCAGGTGGGTATATTCTTTTTCTTTTACCAGGAAGGCTTTGCGGGCAGCGACCCATTCATCATGAGATACGATACGATTTTCCATATTGTGTGGGTTTATTTCCTTAATGACACAGGAAAATGGAAAATCCGGACAAAGGATTTAATTTTATTTTATGAAATCAGAAGGACAATATAGAAAAGACATTTATCCGGGTCTGGAAGTAGGCATTATTCTCAAGAAAGACCAGCGGAGCGGAAAGATCACTTATGGAATCGTGCAGGACCTGCTGACCTCAGCAGCCTTTCATTCCAGGGGGATCAAGGTGAGACTGGAAGACGGGCAGGTAGGCAGAGTACAGGTATTAGATACAGATCCTGATCTGGATTAAAATAATAAGCGGTCGTATCAAAAGTAGCCTGAAAGCTTTGAGCATTTCACAAACCTGGTTATCGGAATTAAATCCGGGTAACACTACTTTTGATACGACCGCTACAACCGGCCTAAATTTTTATTTGCAAAAACGAAATACTGTGTGCTGGTGCGGTATAGGATGCCCCTTTCAAACTACTCTCCTTATGCATCACCACATCCTTCCCAAACGTATTCTCCACCTCTGTTCCAGGCGCATTCAACAAATACACCTTCCAATCTCCGTTCTTATTTAAACTAATATCGATATCCTGCTTAGGATCCCTGTTCACAATGGCCAGGGTCAGCAAGCCATTCCCCACCGTCGCCGATACATCCAAAGATGGATTCCCTTCAAATGAAGGCCCTTCCACTTTCACTCCTACGCTCTTATCGCCGCACAATTTCCGGTACATCAGCATCGGGTAAAAGATCGTTTGCAGGTACACGCGATCTTTATCTGTCATAATAGGCGCCAGTACATTCACGGTCTGTGCCCAGGTCGCCATTCCAATCACATCTGCATGCCGGTGAAAGATATTAAAGAAAGTGGCCACACCCAGCGCATGGTTCCAGTTGTACTTCACCTCCAGCCCATAATCGCCCGTGCCACCTGATTCCCAGATGCCCCATTCATCCAGCGCAATCTTCACCGGCTTTTGCCTGCCGGGAAAACGGTACCATTTATTAAAGTGTTCTACCTTTTCAGGTGCTACTTCATGAATCAGTTTTGCCGTTTCCTCAATGCGTTTCTCCATCGAAGCGATAGACGCAAACAAACTGGCTGGCTTACCGGCCTGGGTACCCGCATACAGGTGCAAGGAAATAAAATCACATATCGGATGCATCTCTGTCAGTACCTTCCTGTTCCACTCATCATTATCACCTACCAGTACCAGGCTGATATCCGGATCCTGCAATTTCATCAGCTTTGCAAAATACCAGGCCTTTTTAATATAGTCGTCAGGGTTTTGCAATAACCCCGCGTCCTCTTTGGCCGCTTCTTCATTTCCCAGCCCCCAGAATTTGACATTATAGGGCGCTGCATGTCCATTCGTATTACGTAGGGTGGCAAAATAACTGTTGCCGTTCGCATTGCAGTACTCCACCCAGTCTGACGCCTCCTCTGCTGTGCCGGTATTCATATTTACCGTGAGAAAAGGCGCTGCGCCCAGTTCGGCGCTATATTGCATAAATTCGTCCGTACCAAAATGATTCGTATCCTCTCCACCCCAGATCAGGTTGCGCCTTACAGGCCGCTTATCTACAGGACCGATCCCGTCTTTCCAGTGATAAATCTTTGTCACTGTACCACCAGGATAGCGCATCAAAGGTGTATTCAGCTTCTTCACTTCGGAGAGTACATCTTTGCGAAAACTCTTAGTTGATTCATCATAGATACCTCCATAAATCGCCCTGCCCAGGTGCTCTATAAACTGTCCGTATACTTCCGGAGCAATCATGCCCCTGATCTCATTCACATCCACATTCACCGTGGCTTTCTCCTTTGCAAACAATCCCTTCACAGATGCCGGTATCATTAATCCGGCCACAATACCACTGCCTGATTTGAGAAAACCCCTGCGGGAAAAACCTGTAACATTATTATCCATGTCACTAAAATAATAATGCTTTTCGGATTTTTTCAGGTTAATTCAACCTTATATAAATTTCATCTTAGTGATGCGTAATAAACAGCGGGAATGCCAGCTGCTTAATCAGCTTATCTGCCTTACTTTCCTGGAAGAAACGGGAGAGAATACTTCTTCCATAAGCCCCCATCACAACCAGTGTATTCTTTTTAGGTGCCAGGTAAGAGAACAATTCCACCTCAGGCTTCCCATTCACTATTACAAACTCGGTATAACTATAATGACGGCTCAACCAGTCAGACACCTGCAGCTGTTCATTTTCCTCAATGATCTGTCCACTGTTCACTTCCAGCACAGTCGCTTTTACTTCATCCAGTTCGGGCAGGAGGTACACCAGTTGCTTCATGGCAAAGAAGGCTTCTTCACTACCGTCATAGCAAAATACAATTTCTTCAATAGGGGTAGGTTTGAACGGCGTGATCAGCACAGGACATTCAGCACCCGCCAGCAATATCTTCAGCATATTGTCAGGTAAACCTTCTCTGGATTTATCGCTGCTGAATATACTGTCAGTCACGATCAGATCCACAAAACGGCTTTCTGCCAATACTTCTTTCAAAGTAACCCGTTGATTAGAATACATAGTGGCATTGATTCCTTTCTTACGGCAGGTTTCCTTGAACAGGCCTATATGTTGCTCCATCCTCTCATTTGTACGTTCAGGCAGGTCCTCGGCCAGGATACTTTCTACATAGCTATTTCCATACATTTCCTTTAGGGCAGTCGTAGTTTCACTGATCTTATCACACAGGAACACACCTACCAGTCTGGCTCTTGTAATACCAGAAAGATAGCAGCCAAAAGCAATCGTGTTTGCCATATTAGGGCCATTCAGCACCAATAAAATCGTTTTCATATCAAACGTGTTTTATATTTGTGAGCGATAATGCATTTTCACGGGATAGCTTGAATTGTTCAATGGCATCCCAATGCATGGTATTCAGAATATTTTCGCATTTGCACCAGCCTCTCCTGGCCAGCGTAACACCCAGCTGCATATAATCCACTTGTCGCATAATTGCAGCACAACTGCCTATTGCCAGGTATACTTTTTTCTCCACCGCTCTTCTCACCCATTCATCCCGCAGGTCCATCCGGCAGGGCTGCGCGTTTATTTCCAAAGCAGTGCTTGTAGCTGCCGCTTTTTCAAACAGCAGTTCCCAGTTGACGGCAGAAGGTTTCTTCTTGCCAATGATCCTGTTGGACGGATTGCCTATGCAATGAATAAATGGATGCTCACAGGCAGTGAGCAGACGCTGGGTCACCTCCTTATCTGTATCTTTCAATACGATACCGGTTACCCAGTCAAACTGTTGTAGCAGAGAAGCGGGCAGCGCAGGCGTACCATCCTGTAAAATTTCTACTGTAAGTCCTTTTTTCAGGAAGGCCCAGCCTATTTGTTCGTTAATGCGGTCTATATTACTGATCCATGCTGCTAATCCTTTTTTGTCCTGCGTATCGCCATGTGCAGCCGCTACTATGTATTCATATTGTGGAAAGGCATTCATTACGTAATGTGCCGTAGTTGCAATGCTGTCATGCAGATGTTCGTCTACATGCATGCGCAGGTCCCCTTTAATCTGGTGTTGTGCCAGCAGGTTGGGCAACATATTACGTGCAGCGCGGCGTATTTCCTTACCACTTTCCCGCAGTTCGGGTGGAATGAAGGCAATACCCAGCTGCTGATAAATTCCCTCTTCATTCACACCTGCCATATGGTTGCCCATGGTATCAAACAGGCCTTCAGGCGTGAGGGTAAATCCTTTTTGTTCTGCCAGATCAGTCAGGTGGAGCAGGTGCTCACGGCTGCCTGTAAAATACAGCCAGCTTGCCCCAAAGGCTGTAGCACCGGCCATCCTGATGTCTAGTTGTGTATGGTTGTAGAGAACTACGCAGATTCTGTTTCTTCCACTAAGCACCACGCTTTCCACATGCGGCAACTGCACAATCTGTGCGGTTACCTGTTCGCGTTCGGGCTCATCCACCTGCAATACGATGTCCAGGTCTCCGATGGTTTCGCAACCACGGCGCAGACTACCTGCTATCTCTGCATGAGAAACTCCTTTGATGAGGCGCAGCACACGCAGTATCTCGTTGCCCTGCAGCAATGCATCCCAAAGCAGTAAACGGTTGGAAGAAGTTTTATGTAATTTGAAACTGCGCTTCATCAGATCCAGTTTCACAGGACTGATCTCACCTACATCATCCAGTCTGCCATATTGCAGCGCAGTGATGAGCTGATCCCTGTTTTGAATCCCGCAGGTTTCATGCAATAATTTCACGGTAGAAGGTCCGAAACCCTTTATTTCAAGGAGATCCAGCAGTTCGAAAGGAACTTTATTTTTAAAGCGCTGGTAGTGTTGAATGCACCCGGCTTCCAGGTATTCCATAATCTCCCCCCTGATTACTTCCGTCAGGCCTGTCACTTCCCGGAGGCGGGTTCTGAATACTTCAATATCTACAGGCAATCTGCGCAGGCAGGTAGCCGCCCGGTCATATGCCTGTACCTGATCGTAATGGTCTTTACCCATATACCTGTAACAAGCTGCCATGTGATGGAAGATATCCGCAATAGCGACATTGTTTGGTGGCAAAGGCTGATATACGTCGGTGTGCATAACAAGGAGGGTTTATACGCAAAGGTTCGCATATATAGCCCGCCGGCCAATGAGTACGGTCAAATGTAAAAATGACAGTTGTCAGGCGCCCGCCAGCAGCCTTTCAAAACGGATAAATTCTGCCACACTCCATGCCTGTGCCACCGTTCCTCCAGCAGCATGCGGGGCATCGCCATTGTACACTTCCGGAACCGAGTACAGGCATAGCTCTTCCAGCGCAGTCTCCACATGGTTAAACAATTCCTGTAATTCAGTTTTATCTCCCCCCGTGTTTAACACGGCAACAGCATAATGGCCCAGCAACCATGGCCAGGCAGTTCCCTGGTGATAGGCATGATCACGTTCCAGCTGACTGCCGCCATAATGGCCGATATAATCAGGATCCCGGGGTGATAAGGTACGCAGCCCCCTAATAGTTAACAGCTCTCTTTTTACGATCGCCACCACCGCCTTTTGTTGCTCCGCGGACAATGGTGAATAAGGCAAAGCCACCGCAAAGATCTGGTTCGGCCTTACAGACCAGTCAGCTGTTTCCCCATCCACCACATCCGCTAAATATTGTTGTTCATCATTCCAAAAGCATTTCACAAACCCGGCGGCAATCAATGCCGGGAATCCGCTCCATTCCGCCACAAATGCAGTATCTCCCGCCTCCAGCGCCGCATTCACACAAAAACAAACTGCATTATACCAGAGGGCATTGACCTCTACAGGTTTACCAGGTCTTTGGGTAATAGGGGTATTGTTAATTACCGCATCCATCCATGTCAGCGCCTTGCCGGGGTAAGCCGCGCTGATCAGCCCATCTGCTTCCATATGAATATTGAATGCCGTTCCATACCGGTAGTGATACAGCACATCTTTCAGCATATCCTTATACATATTCCAGGCAGCCGCATTGCCAATTTCATGCATCGCATATTGCTGTATGGCCCATACCAGCCACATAGAGGCATCCACGGTCGCGTACTTACTATCATCTCTCAGGTTACCTGTATTAGGCAATAAACCGTCTTTTAAGAGCACACGGAGTAAGGCCATGATACTTGTAAAAGCAGGCGCATTTCCAGCCAGGAAAGTAAGCCCCGGCAGCGAAATACAGGTATCCCTGCCCCAGCTGCCAAACCAGTAATAACCAGCTTTGATACTTAAACCGCCTGCTGTATGAATGATAAACTGTTGTGCGGCCCTGAGTAAATAATCCTTTGTCGTCTGTGGTACTGGCTTTGGATCACGGCACACCAGGTGATGTCTTTCCGTGGTTGCACCTGAAAAAATCACAGGTACCCCCGGTTGTAAGGTCACTTCAAAATGGCCAGGCCCATACAGGTCTTCCTGGTATTCATACCCTCTTTCTCTTTCAATTGGATATTCTACATTATAGTACCAGTAACCGGCTTCTTTAAACACCGCTGCACCGGACATCTGCAAATAAAGCGATGAATATTGCGGATACAATTGCATACGAATACCTTCATTCACATAGTGCACAGTTCTATCCGCCTGTTCATTCGCCCTGCGTACCCAGTGCATATTTCTGAAAGCTAATAAAGGATGAATGTGCAGGATGACCGGGTTATCACCTTGTGTAAGGGTATAACGGATTGTCAGGCTCCCCTCATCATCTATCTGCAATTCCTTAGTGATGGAAATATCTCCCAACTCATAGGTCCAGCAAGGCATTGGCAAGGGGCTAAACGAGGCCAGGTACTGTGCCCCATCCGGTGCATATACATTGGGGTATTTATGAATACCGAGGTCAAAAGTCTGCTCACCGGCCATCACTTTTTCATCCACACCAGCCAGCAACACATGATGGTCTTCATCTATCTGCGGTTGCAGCGCGACTACAAGTCCGTGGTACTTGCGGGTATTACAACCAGCGATCGTACCTGCTGCATAATTCCCTTTTGCCGCTACTGCAATAAATTCCCTGCTGTTGGAAAAAGCCAGATCGTTCAACTCTGAACGCTTGTAAATAGTGCGCATGGTCTCCGTTTTGTATAATCAGGCAATCGTAATCGTCTTATCCAGGTACACGTCCTGCACGGCATGTATCAGTTCAACGCCGTCTTTAAACGGACGCTGAAAAGCTTTTCTTCCCATAATTAATCCCGTGCCACCAGCACGTTTATTAATCACCGCAGTCTTAATCGCTTCCGCCATATCTGACTCGCCGGCAGAACCACCCCCGGAATTGATCAGCCCAATCTTCCCCATATAACAATTCGCTACCTGGAACCGGCACAGATCTATGGGGTGCGCAGTGGTCAGTGCATCGTACATCGCATCATTGTATACACCAAACTTCAGATCCCTGAACCCGTAATTGGTATCCGGCAGTTTCTGTTTGATGATATCCGCCTGTATAGTGACCCCGATATGGTTCGCCTGACCAGTGAGGTCAGCGGCGGTATGATAATCCATTTCCGGGGTTTTAAAGGCCGGATTCCGCGTATAACACCAAAGGATGGTGGCCATGCCCAGGGAGTGAGCCTCCTCAAATGCTGCGGCTATTTCTTCGATCTGGCGATTGCTCTGCTCAGAACCAAAGTAAATGGTGGCGCCTACAGCCGCCGCGCCCATGTTCCAGGCGTCCTGCACGCTACCAAACAGGATCTGGTCATATTTGACGGGGTAAGTCAGCAGTTCGTTGTGATTCAGCTTTACCACATAGGGGATCTTGTGGGCATACTTCCTTGCATGCAGGCCCAGCCCACCGATAGTGGAAGCAACGGCATTACATCCGGCTTCAATCGCCAGTTTCACAATATTCTCCGGATCAAAGTAAAGAGGATTTTTATAAAACGAGTAAGCCGCAGTATGCTCAATGCCCTGGTCTACGGGCAGGATGCTTACATACCCGGTATTGGCCAATCGTCCCTGGCCATAAATCCTGGCCAGGCTATTCAGCACCGGGGCCGGCCGGTTACTTTCAATAAAAGTCTGCTGCCAGTTGCCGGGGTGGACAATATCCTGGGCAGTGATCTTGCCGCAAATGTGTTCAAGCAGGGATGCTGCATCGTTTCCTAAATACTGAGCAATCATGGGAGTAACAGGTTTAATAATTGCAGAATCGCACAATTACCATGCCCACGGAGTAAAGAACTGTAAGATGTACAAATGCACCGATACATGGTGCACCATTTATCAATATTAACAAAAATAAAAAGACCGTCCCAAAAATGAGACGGTCTCCCTTTACAATCAAACTACTTATTTAAATCTTATAGTACGCTTTGCATACCTTTTTCAGCCATACCAATCATCTGCACGATTTCTTCTGCTTCAACATCATCATCTTCATCCAGGTCGCTCAGGGAGAACCGAATGTTACCTTTACCATCGATGATAAATTTGGAAGGCAAACCATTTACTTCGAACAGTTTCGCTACGCGGCTGTCAGTAGTACTTCTCAGGTCCATCAGGGCTCTGAAAGGATAGTTGTTTTCCATCATGTACTTAGCTGCTTCAGAAGTTGCCTTTTTAGGATCCCTTTCTGTTTCGAAGCTATGCACGAACAGGAATACAACGCTGGTATCGTGTCTGAACTTGTTGAATACTTTCTGCATAACAGGGAAGGATTTCTTACAAGGCGTACACCAGGTAGACCAGAAGTCCAGCATTACCACTTTACCTTTGAAACTGTTCAGGGATACTTCACGACCCTTTACGTCAGTCAGCACAAAATCAGGTGCTGGTCTTTCCATCAGTTTGGAAGCGATAGACTCCTTCATACGACGTTTAGCCACACCAGCAGTAGAATCTACGAACACAGAATAGTCACTTTCGTTACCATAAAAATCCAGGTAGATCTCTTTCGCCTCTTCTCTCAGTGCTACAGTAGCAGAAGATTTCAGCATCGCATGCTTAATCAGTTCAAACGCTTCTGTTTTCTTACCCAGGCCGGACAGTGCTATGATGTAAGGCTCCTGTACACGGGTGAAGGAATTAGGATCATGCTGCTCATAGAGAGGTTTGATCAGGTCGAGGGCCTGTCTGTAATCACCTTTCTTATTCAGCACTTTTGCTTTTGCAATTGTATAATTGGTATAGTTGCCAATAAATTCCGGGGTAAATGCCTGGGAATCACCCTGCTTCTGGATGAATTCCATGGTGTCCATGGCTGGTTTTAACAATGTAAGCGCTTCATTGGCCATACCTACTTCCGCCAGTTTCACTGCAGCATTGGTAGTAGCTGCATTCTTATAACCTCTGGATGTCATGGTCTTGATCATCTCCTTCACCTTCAGCGGCTGCTGAGCTTCCGCCATGCTGATTACAATAGAATATCTCGCCTGGTCATACAAAGCTGTATTCAAACCGGTATCGCTGTTTGGGTAATCAGCACGTACCTTGTTAAAAGCGGAAATCTTTCTTGACAAATAGGTTTCTTCCAGTACCCCACTGCTCAATTTTTCACCAATCGGATTGTTCAACAGAGACTGCGCATTTACTTGTAAAAACGCAGCACCAAGAAGGCCCATCAGGAATAAAACTTTCATCTTCATGAGTATTTATCTGTTTATATTAACATTCAATTTTTCCAGGCAATAAATTGCCCTGCCCCATCATACGAGGCAATCGTTAGTTAATCAGTATACGTGAGTTTATAAAATCTACAGCAAAAACAAGTCGGTTTGCTGTTACTTTACCATCAGTCTCCACAGCTCATTCGTTTGGGAAAGCGATGCAAAGTTACAACCTCTTCCATTCAAAACAAGCAAAATAGTACTACTTCTCGTCAGTAAAAACCCTGTTAACAAACAAGATACCTATTAAATATTAATCCAAATAGCTATTTTTCAATATATTATATTATTTGCATTAGCAACCACTTATATTAAAAATTAACAAATATTAACAGATATTTAGTTATTCGATTTAGCTAATATGAGAAGTTAGTATCAGTGTAGGAAATAATAGTATATAAACCGCCCACCATTACATGGCGGGCGGGTAAAAAAGGTGATTATATATAATAAGTAATTGGTAGTCTTGTAATTATTCCGGGGAGCAGGGCGATTATGCCCAATGGGGCTGGCTATTTAAATGATATAATCCTACTTTGCAAACCCTATATTAAATGAAGTAACCCTGAAGCAGCTTCTCGCGGGCTTCTTTTCGCCCGGTACCACGATTCTCCATGGCCCTTTATCAACTGGTAATGCTTGTCCATCAGCTTCGTCAGCCAGGATCACGACACGGTCTGTAAATGCTTCATCCAGTTCCGCGAGGGAGAATACCACTGTATAACCATCGGCACAGGTCACCAGCAGGTATTTGGAAAGATTCTCGCCACGCAGCTGCGCGCCGGTAGTCACGCCAGCCAGGTTCAGGATTTCACTAACTGCCACACCTTTATAAATATGGTCTTTGCCATCCTTGTCTTTTGATATGACGGTCGTCCTTTTCATCCTGGAAAGATCCGCCTGACCAAGGTCCAGTTTCTTAGTGACCTCGCCACCTACATGAAGGGTTTGTGCTTTTAACTGCTGGAAACAAAAAAATACAAAAAGAAAGCAGATGGTTCTCATGTTTATCTATCGTTTTAGTAATTGCTGGTAGTCGTCTGCCGTGTCGATATCCAGGGCCCCCAAAGGGAAAGATACGATGGCAATGTCTCCGGTTGACTGCCGCAGGAGCTGTCGCATGCCATCAGGTCCTTCCAGTTCTTTCAATGCAGGGAAATAATGACTGCCGAAAAGCACAGGTGTACCAATGGTATTCTCATAAGAAGCGCCGATGATCCCCTTCCCTGTTACCTGCTGATGACGCATCAGTCTTCTGAGCAGGCCGGCATTTACAAAAGGCTGGTCACAAACCATGATAATGATATTCGCAAGCTCCGGGTGCAGTAGCAGCATCTCTGAAATACCGATACCAATAGAACTGCCCATACCGTCTTCCCAATGATCATTTTCCACCACTTCGATGGGGAGTTCACGCAGGGCCTCTTCCACAAGCGCGGCATTAGCACCCGTCACTACCATCACCGGATTATCCACTGCAGAAATGGCCTCTTCACCCATGTGCCGGATCAGGGTTCTGCCCTGGTAGCGCAATAGCTGTTTCGGCTGTCCCAGGCGGGAAGAATTTCCCGCTCCCAGAATCAGTACACCATAAGTATCCATGATTAACTGTTTTAAAAGTGATAGGGGAAAGGGCAGTCACAATTTAAGGAAAAATAATAGGAGACCATAATTGCCTCACCAGGGTTACAGCCTGCTGGCAAGCTGAAGGCTGATAGTCCGAATGCTGCGTATGATCTCCTAATAAGTTTGGTAAGTTTATGAAAAAAGCAATTGTACTATAAGTAATGCATAGTACATGCCAATTAAAGCAATTTGTTAATTATCAGTGATTTATCTAGTGTTCTGTTTGCTCAATAATTCCAGATTCGGGAAATTCTGTGTAAATAATGGAACGGGTACCCGGCTCAAATGCCCGCTCAGTTTGGTGCATAGCTGATTTTCTTCCTATTAAATATAACGCGTTTCTGGCAAAAACATTTTTGCTTACGCTAAAAAATACTCAGATATATTGTTATATCAAAAAACTTTCCTAGATTCATTGTAACGATTAACCATTGGTAAACACTCAAATAAACGCGCACCATAAATACTAAACTCATTCATCAAAATCTCAACCAAAAGAAGACCCTGTAATTTTCATTTCTCATTATTAATTTCCAAAACCCAAAACGAAAACGATGAAAAAGTTAGCGTTTCTTATGCTCGTGCTTGTAGCAGGCACCTCGATCGCTGTTGCCGTAAAAGCCGGCCAATCCAATGCCAAAGTTGTTGCCTACTGCCATTGTGAGCCAGACTGGACCTGTAATTCAACCGGTGCATGGGGTATCAAAACACAGATCTGCCCCTGATCTACTTTCACACTCATTCAATGCTGTTGACAAGAGGGTGTGTACAGCACCCTCTTACCATTCCTCTCTATTATGAAAAGAAATCTATTGACCCTATCCGCGCTCTTTTGCTGCGCGTTCATCATCATGTATATCCTCGTCCGGGGTGCTGAACCGGATAGAATTGTTTCGGACGTAAGCCGCCAATATAACCATTACCGACTGCAAACACTTGATACCATTGCCTTTCCCGGCAGGGTTAGCATTATGCGTGCAGCAGCTGACCAAATATACGGTTACGTATATAGCCAAAAATCCGTATTCAGTTACAATACCACCCAACATCACCTGGATACGTTTTTTAATGCCCGCTTAAAAGCACTGCCTATCATTACACGAATTGAAATAGCTGCCGATGAAAAGACCTTCTATCTCTTTGATGATACGCAGCAGCACCTCACTGTGTATACCCCGGAAAGCAAGCAAATTGACAGTACCGGTGCCGCTGGCTTCCTGACAAGGAAAGGCGCCCAGTTAAAGTATAACGATAGCACCATTCATGAATTCACTCACTTCAATGATGGCGGACTATCAGCAG
The DNA here is from genome assembly GCF_034424315.1 of Chitinophaga sancti. Classification (GTDB taxonomy): domain Bacteria; phylum Bacteroidota; class Bacteroidia; order Chitinophagales; family Chitinophagaceae; genus Chitinophaga; species Chitinophaga sancti. Next base: position 684,048 of record NZ_CP139972.1, on the reverse strand, counting down.
ATGGATTCTTTGTGCATAATTCCCGTTATCAGTTCTTCATTCCTTTCTATAACGCAGGTATTGTAAAATTTGATCCCTCCAATCACAGCGTTGCTACCTTTCAAACCATCGATCAAACACCTCCCATTAATATAGCTGTACCCACCAGTAATTATTACGCCCGCTCACCCAAAGCGGTCATGGTTAATTCCACAGCTGCAGCAGATGCTGATCATCTTTATATCTTGTCTTACGTGCTTTCCCAGGATGCTGTTAAAAGTGGCTACCGGGGGCCGGCAATTGATGTATACAATATTGCGGATACAAAGTATGCCGGTAGTTTTCGCCTGCCGGGCTTTAAAGATAAACCGGTATTACAGCTGGCAAAATGCGGGGATACCCTCATCGCGGTATATGAGAAAGACATCTTAAGATTTAAACTGGCACAGTTATGAAAAGAGAATATATCCTGTTTCCGATCGTAGGTTTACTAAGCTTATTGTTCATGTATGCAGCCATTGCTAAAGCGATGGATTACGGGTTCTTTGTTTCGGAGATGAGTAAGTCTCCCCTGTTGATGAAATACGACAAACAATGGCTGGCTCCCGGTGTACTGGGTGTAGAATTCCTGATAGTGGCTTTGCTGAGTTTTGCTGCTACCCGTAAATCAGGCTTGTTGCTCTCTTTCTTCGTGATGTTATTGTTCACCTTATACCTGAGCACACTTTATTTCTTTTATACCAACATCCCCTGCTCCTGCGGAGGAATTTTAGGCAAGTTATCTTATCCTACCCATATTATTTTCAACGCTGTTTTTACATTGCTGGCCGCAGCGGGCGTGCTCTTGTACAAAACGAACAATGCAAGGTGAGATCAATTGGCCAGTGCTTTTATTTCCTCCTCCGAAAACACCCTGGAGCGGATATGAAACCTTACTCCCAACGGGATCTCCAGCGAGAAACTGCTTCCCCTGCCACGGATTACATCCAGGGTAAGTTGTGTATGTTTCCAGTATTCAAACTGATCCCCGCTCATATAGAAATTACATCCGGCCACTTTGCCCAGCAATACATCTGACTGGCCCACTTTAAATTCCCCTTCCGGGAAGCACATGGGCTGGGAGCCATCGCAGCATCCGCCACTCTGATGGAACATCAAAGGGCCGTGTTGCCGGCGTAGCGTTTCAATTAAGTCTATTGCGGCCGGTGTGGCTAAGATCCTTGCTATCATAAAGAATGAATTGCTGAATTACTTCCTGGTAAAATAATCTGTTCTAAAATGGCATTCATTGCCCCCCATGTTTTATATTCTTCCGGGGATTTCCCCCTCCCCTGATAAAAATCAGGGCTGCCCCCTTCCGGACAGCAGCCCTCCTGTCCACAGATCCCTATTTCTTAAAAAAATCCCAGCTTTTGCTTGCTATAAGATATCAGCATGTTCTTCGTCTGACGATAGTGATTCAGCATCATCTTATGCGTCTCACGACCAAAGCCAGATTTCTTATAACCACCAAAGGGGGCATGTGCAGGGTAAGCATGGTAACAGTTTACCCATACACGGCCCGCCTGAATAGCTCTTGGCACCTGGTACAACTCATGTGCATCACGTGTCCATACACCAGCACCCAATCCATACAAAGAATCATTGGCGATAGCAATTGCTTCTTCGGTAGTTTTAAATGTCGTTACGCAACTTACAGGTCCAAAAATCTCTTCCTGGAATACGCGCATCTTATTATTTCCTTTCAACAAAGTAGGCTGGATATAATAACCATTTTCCAGGCCACCATTCTGCTTGAAAGCCTCCCCACCTGCCAGCACTTCCGCACCTTCCTGTTTGCCAATATCCAGGTAACTCAGTATCTTCTGGTACTGGTCATCGCTGGCCTGCGCACCCATCATCACCGTAGGATCCAGCGGATTTCCCAACTTAATAGCTTTGGTACGTTCTACGACTCGTTTAATAAAGGCATCGTAAATATGCTCATGCACCAGGATGCGGCTGGGGCAGGTACAAACTTCGCCCTGGTTCAATGCAAACATCACCGCACCTTCCACTGCCTTATCCAGGAACTCATCATCTGCATCCATCACACTTTCAAAGAAGATGTTCGGGCTCTTACCACCCAGTTCCATCGTTACAGGAATCAGGTTTTCTGATGCATACTGCATAATCAGGCGGCCGGTAGTTGTTTCGCCAGTAAAGGCCACCTTATTCACCCTTGGAGATGAAGCCAGGGGTTTACCTGCTTCCACACCAAAACCGGTCACAACATTCAACACACCTTTAGGCAATACATGTCCGATCAGTTCCATCAGCACCATGATGCCGGTAGGTGTCTGTTCCGCTGGTTTTACCACCACGCAGCAGCCCGCAGCCAGGGCGGGTGCTATTTTCCAGGCAGCCATCAGCAAGGGGAAATTCCAGGGTATGATCTGACCGACTATGCCAATTGGTTCATGCAGATTGATACTTACAGTTGTTTCATCATGTTCACTCATAGAGCCTTCTTCAGACCTGATCACCCCGGCAAAGTAGCGGAAGTGGTCTACCACCAGCGGAAGGTCTGCAGCCCTGGTTTCACGGATCGCTTTACCGTTGTCAATACACTCTACGGTAGCGAGATAATCAAGATTGTCTTCAACGATCTGTGCGATCTTTAATAATAAATTACTGCGATACGCTGCGGCTGTTTTGCCCCAGGTTTCAAATGCTTTAAGTGCGGCATCGATGGCTTTATCTATGTCCCTGGCATTGCCGCGGGCCGCCTGGGTAAAGGGTTTGCCATCTATCGGGGAGATGCTGTCAAAGTATTCTCCGCTCGACGGAGCGACCCATTCACCATCAATAAAATGATCATATCTGGATTTAAAGGAAGGGCGTTCTGCCACGTTTGGTGTGGGAGCCACGGCGACTGTGTTGCTCATTACGGTGGAATTTATTTCGTGAAACAATATTGCTAATATCAGGTATGTCAGGCGGAGAGGGGGAGAATTTTGTACTTATTTATAGCACGATTGTACTAATTGTTCCCGTTTCCCATTCTCCCAAAAAAACAGCTCTAAAAGCAGTTGCTTCCGGACTCCGCATCCGGATCTGTTTTTAACATATCCTTCTTAATAATTTAACTTATCTTACTTAAAGTAATAACAAAATGATTTTGTCATGCAGGTTAAAAATCATTTAAACCACGTTGCTCTTTCATCGTCGCGCGAGCTCCAGACATTGGTAGAAAACAGGAGAATATTTAATCTTAAAAATTGTGAGTTGAACATCTTTGAAAGTTATGAGCAGGCTCAACACGTGCCGCTTACCTTTCATGACCTGGTCATTACCTCCATGGTACGGGGCCATAAAGTAATGCACCTCATGGATCGCCCCTCGTTCGACTATTTACCCGGTGAGACGGTGATCGTACCACCTAATGAAACAATGATCATCGACTTCCCGGAAGCCTCGCTTGAAAATCCCACCCAATGCATTGCACTCGCCGTAGATGATGCCTACCTCAAGGATACGATCGAATACCTTCACGCCTACTATAACATCGGAGAAGACCGGACCAACTGGCAACTTACATTTAACAAATACCATTTTGAGAATGATGATGATATTACTGCCCTGATCAATAAACTGATCAATGTATGTAGTAGTGGTGATAAGGCGAAAAACATTTATGCAGATCTGCATCTGAAAGAGCTACTGATCCGCTTGATTCAAAGCCAACACCTGGAGCAGGCACACGCCTCATTGCATAGTGCGAATAACCAGAGCAGGATGCAGTATGTGTTGCATTATATCCAGGAGCACCTGACAGAAAAGATTGCGGTGGATGCACTGAGCCGGAAAGCTTATTTAAGCCGGAATTTATTCTTTAAATGGTTCAGGGAACAGTTTGGAATTACGCCTTTGGAATATATTAATAAAGAAAGAGTGAAGCTTGCGAAACAGTTATTATCACAACCCCTGCAAAATGTAAATACCGTCAGTAAACAATGTGGATTTAGTGATGTAAATTATTTTGTGAGAGTATTTAAACAGGTGGAGGGGATTACACCGAAAGCTTATCAGTCCTGTATTATTTAGCCTTTACAATTAACTGGCTTCCAGGAATACCGCGTAATGACCTTTCCTCAAAACGCCATCTCCGCACCTACGGGAAAAATCACTGCCAGTTTCTCATACATGGCCTTTACTTTTACATCCGTTAACTGCCGGCTGATATCTGCCAGCCTGGGTATATTCAAGCCATTCTCTTTCAACGCCTGGTTAATCTCCTGCAGGCTCCAGCCTTTATGACCCGCATACTTCCCCGTAATTTCCAGTGAACGGGTGTGTTGTAATAGTCTGCAGGTAATATCACTAATCATTTCTGTTTCATAAATATTCAATGAATCGGGATCTACACCATTGTACAATGCAAAGATCCTGATGGCATCATCTATACTCACCTCCTGCAGCTCATAAGGAATCGTCTCTTTTATTCGCTCCCGCGAAGTTACAATCACTGTCCATTTATGTTCGGTCAGGTAAGCTAACTGCGCAGGATCCTGCGGCGCATTATCCATACAAAGGAGCTTATCGCCATTCATACGAATCAGTTTATCCAGCACATCATGTACGCTGGACAACTGCCATTTATTCATTAATACCTTAAAATCATTTTCCAGCCAGAGGGCGTACTGGTAGTGTGGCTGGCCCATTATATTCAGTCGCCTGATGGCAGCGTTGAAGAATTGTTTTAACAAAGCAGTTTTCCCGATACCAGCTACACCACTGATGCAAACGACCCTGTTGGCAATACCTGCAAAAGTATTGATTGCATCCAGGTCAGTCCTCCTTCCTTCGAACAGGTCTTCAGTAGGAGCAGCAGTTATTAGAGAAGGTATTGACATCTTGTGCTGTTAAATAAAAATTTGGATTGCGCCATTGTAAGGCGATTAGAATGTACTAACAGGTGGCGTTACAAAAACCATTGAAATAAACCATTGTAATTCTATAAGGCTTTCCCTCCCTTGTAGAATTACAACAACCATTGCGCTCAATTTGTTGCGGATTAAAAACCAATATAAAAATCTGTTTCAGAGAATACGGTTCTTAGATTCCAAAAGCAATACAAAAACATCACATACATCTGCTACGTACAATATGGTTTTAAACCTGGTTCCTGCCATCCTATGGCATCACGATACCATTATGCGCCATCCGCATCAGGCCGGATAACTGTTGAATCAATGCAGGCTGCGCCGTTAACAAGGCAACTAACTCCTGTTCTGCACCTTCCTGAATAGACTGGTCAGTCGGAGATTTTCGAAGCGCTGCAATAATAGTTGCAGAAAGTCTGCTGCTAATCCATCTTGACAAAGGAGTTTCCATTGCGCCACCTATATTCAGATTAGCACTAAGGGCATTGACCGCACCGGCAGCGAGTTCTGAGATAGCTTGTTTATCCATGACAAACGAATTAATGATACTACAGATGTTAAAAGTAGGCTATCTATTATCAGGAACGAGTTAATGAGAAGTTAACAAACAAATAAACTACAGTTATGCCACAGGAAAACAATCCAATTATCGCTCCTGCGTCCGCTATGTGTATTCACACAAAAGGTCTTGCTATTCAGCACATGGCCGGCCATCTCTACTTATGAAAATGATGGCGCACAGTACCCGGCCACCGGTACCTACCGGGTTACCTGGGAGGTACAGACCCGGGCGCTTTAGATCATACCAGTAATTCGGCAAAGCAAGCTCAATAAGGCATTCATTCGCTTAGAAAATCACCGCAGTAATCCGCTAAGCGAATGATAGATGCGTTCCGCATCAGGCATCTACGCTGACCTTGATCACCACTTTCCGTACGCCTGTCGGCTTATCAATTTTTATATTGGGCATATGCAGGTCGGTAGGAAAGAAAATAGCAAACATACCTTCTCTCAATACTGAAAAGAACAAAGGTTTTTCTGCGAACAACATAAAATCTGTTTCCGGATCATATGCCTTTGAAGGCTGATGATGCAACAAAAAATCATGCCCTACTAACTCCTCTCCCTTTACCATGTATTGAATATCGATGTACTTTTTATGCGATTCCATTTGTTCTCCCGCAGCATCCACGGTATCATATTCATTCACTATGGCAAAAATGTCTTTCCCGTCAATTTCATATTTCCCTTTTGCTACCTGGCTAAAATCGGTGGATAGTAAATAGTCAAACGCACGGGCGAACTTAGGCCCTAAAAAGGTGTACTTTGAGTAGTGTGCTAATGTGTCAAGGATCATAAATAAATAATTCTGCATTAAAGGATTGAACTTCCCGCGGGGAAGATAATCAAAACCGCACATCCTCCGTACCAAAACCGGACACTCCCATTCCTGTACCGATCACAATTCATTGATTTACAGCTTACATTAATTTTGGCATTTTCTTAGCACGCCTCCACTTCAAATAAAGATCTGCATGCTCAAGAATTACCTGAAGATCGCCCTCCGAAACCTGTGGAAGCATAAAGGCTTTTCAGCCATCACCATTTTCGGCCTGGCAATCGGCTTAGCCACCTGCCTGCTCATCACCCTCTTCGTGACAGACGAGCTGAGTTATGACAAATTCAATGCGAACGCAGACAGGATCTACCGCCTGGATGCAGACTTCCTCATAAATGGTACTATCTTCCATGAAAGAAGTACCCCCGCCGCCTTCGGGCCTTCTTTAAAAAGAGACTTCCCGCAGATTGAAGAATTTGTGCGCTTTGACAACCAGGGGCAGGCACTCGTTAAAAAAGATGAAGGAGACGAAACGACCATTGAATTGAACACCTGCTTTGCAGATCCGGGTGTATTCAGGATCTTTTCCCTGCCTTTCATTTACGGCGATCCCAATACGGCACTCTCTCAGCCCAATACCCTCGTTATCTCCGAACGGGTGGCCCGCAAGTACTTCCAGACCACCGATGTACTGGGCAAGACCCTCAAAATGGAAAATACCACCCTCTACACCATCACCGGTGTAATAAAAAATACCCCATCCCAGTCTCACCTGCATTTTGACATGATCCGTTCTATGGGTCACCGTGCAGATGAAATGATGGACAGGTGGCTCAGCAATAGTTATACGACCTATATACTGGCAAAACCGGGGGTAAGTGCATCCCGGGTCCAACAAATCATCAACGAAGGTACAAAGCGATATATGGAGCCTTCCATTATAGGTTACCTGGGTGAGGGTATTGCCCAACTGGAAAAACACGGCGGCTTTTTCCGCTACAACGCCCTCCCTTTGGAAGACATCCACCTTCGCTCTACCAACAATGACGAGGCGGAACCCGGTGGAAATATCACCTACGTGTACATCTTTATCATCACCGGTATATTGATATTGCTTATTGCCTGTGTCAATTTCATGAACCTGAGTACTGCCCGTTCTGCCGGCAGGGCCAGGGAAGTGGGTGTACGCAAGGTATTAGGTTCCGAAAGGCGTCACCTGGTCTTCCAGTTCATCAGTGAATCCATATTGACCGCATTCTTTGCACTGCTGCTCGCGGTTATCATCGCCGCATCTTTACTGCCTTTTCTCAACAACCTCTCAGACAAGTCCATCACCCTGCAGTGGAGCAATCTCACCTGGATCCTTCCCTGTCTCATTGTGACCTGCATCGTAGTCGGATTGCTGGCAGGGAGTTATCCTGCTTTTTTCCTCTCTTCATTTGAACCGGTGAAAGTGCTGAAAGGCAAGTATTCCAAAGGCATGAAGGGTAGTTGGCTCCGCAATGGACTCGTCGTATTTCAATTTACGGCCACCATCTTAATGCTGGTAGGTACACTCGTTATTTACAAACAGCTGAAGTATATCAGGAACAGCAATACAGGCTATAACCGTGAGCAGGTGCTGGTATTACAGAATATAGGGGCACTCTGGATCCATGCGAAAAGCTTTCAGCAGGAGATCAAACAGATTCCCGGGGTAGTGAATGCAACGATGACCAGGTCACTGCCAACATCTGAGATCAGGAATACTAATTCCTATTCCAAAACGCCGATGGTAGGTGATGGTAAACTGGCGGCACTGGTGGAGTGGATGGTGGATGCGGATTATATTCCAACGATGGATATGAAAATAGTGGGAGGTAGAAATTTTTCTCCGCAAATGCCGAGTGATACCAATGCGGTGTTGCTCAATGAAACGGCAGCAAAAGTACTGGGATATGAAGACCTGAAAGACCGGTATTTGTATAATGATGGTAAGTTCAGCGTTATTGGGATTGTGAAGGATTTTAATGCTGGTACGATGAAGAGTAAGATTCCGCCGATCATTTTCAGGTTGGGAGAGTACAGGCAATTCATGGCGATCCGGGTCAAAAGCAAGGATCTTTCAGGTGTGATTGCACAGATCAGGGAAAAATACCAGGGGCAGCAGGATATGTCAGGACAACCGTTCCGTTATACATTTATGGACGAAGATTTTGACCGTTTGTATAAAGCGGAGGAACGGACCGGGCAGGTGTTCAGCATCTTTGCCATCCTGGCGATTATTATTGCGGCGATGGGAGTGTTTGGACTGGTTACTTATGCGGCAGAGCAGCGGGCAAAGGAGATTGGGATCCGAAAAGTGCTGGGAGCAAGTATTTCCGGGATAGTGGCGTTGTTGTCTAAAGAGTTTTTGAAATTGGTCATAGTGGCGATCCTGATAGCGACCCCGCTTTCTTATTTGTTGATGAACCGCTGGCTGCAGGACTTCTCCTATCGTACGGATATTGGTTGGGCGGTGTTTGTGGTAGCGGCAACGGTGGCGATTGGGATTACATTGGTCACGATTAGTTTTAGGGTGATCAAGGCAGCGCTGGCGAACCCGGTGCACAGTTTGAAAGCAGAGTAAAACACGCTGCATCTTATCTGATAATTAGAACTCATTTCCCTATAAAATACCCCCCATTAATGGCGTTGCAGCCTTTGTCAGGCTTAAATTTTAAGCCTGACATTTACTTTCTCCATTCTACCTGCAATCCAGATTACAACAAACGCCACCGCAATACTTCTCAATATTCCACCTATTCCACTCTTCAGCAATTCCGGGTAATGAAAATGTACCAGCATCATAACAGCATACAACAAATAAGGGATCAGGTAACAAGTCAGTGTACTCGTACCCGCTGGTTTAATAAAAGAAAACCAGTTCATCTTCCCTTTTATATCCACTAACCAGATCATAAAAGCAAATACCACGGTACTGATACCCGCACAGATCAACACCCATGACGGTGTAGACCTGATCTTTGAAATCCCTTCTGTATAAGGTCTTACAATCAGCCCAATCGCAATAGCAGCCACACCTACTCCCAATAACAGGGGAATAGATTTTTTCGGGATGCAGGAAATTACCACCCCTGCCATAATCAAAGCAATAGAAGAAGCATCGCCTATCACAGGAATATCCAGGGACAATACCCCGCTATGCTTCGCAAAATTGATGGCTAAAAATACACCCAGCAATACAAGCAGGGCGGGGAACTTCCCTTTCACCAGTAAGAACACAGTCGCACTCACCAGGTAGGCCCAACCGATAATTCCTAAAATCCCCCACCATGATGGCCGCATCCATTGTCCGCCTTCACCTTTATACAATGCCGCCATGGCCAGCAACAATGCAATGCCCAATCCCTGCAGGAGGTACTGTTTCTTCTTATAATCCATCCAGATCAGAAAGAATCCGGCTGTAATCAGGATCTCCCAGATGGCATAAGGCAGGATGGCGGCTTCACTGTTATAACCTTCCAGGTTTACATGAAAGAACCCCATGACAATCAGTGCCAGTGAACGGGTCAGGATATGTACTTCTGTTTTAATAAAAGACTCCTGCTTCGCAATCCGCTTACCGATGGCAAAGGGGATTGATAATCCGACTATAAATAAAAATGCCGGGAAGACGGTATCGGCAAAGCCCATTCCATCTTCGGCGGCTTTGGTATGTTCGATCCAGGCAGGGATATTACTTACACCACTGACATCGTTGACGAAGATCATGGTCAGCATGGTGATAGCACGGAATGCGTCGATAGATAAGAGACGTTGAGACAAGTTTTTCATAAACGAACGTTACTTAACAAAATAGGGAATTTTATTTAATGGGTGTATAATTTGTGGATGGCTATTTTGCAATTCGCTGTATTAATTGGGGGTGATAAGCAATAAAACATTCATGAACGAGGGCATTCATCAACGGGCATGAAAATCAATTTCAAAATAAAAGCTTCGTTCCCGAAACCCTGTTTGTAGTACTTATTTCATAAATAGGTTTTTCTAGCTGATAATCAATGCATAAATAGTAGTTATAAAATGAGTTCTAGTGAATTAAGCGAATTCTTCGACAAGAAACTCTTCCACCGCTCTTTTCCCGGAAGAGAAATTAATACCAATAGCGATTTTCTTCCTGGGGTCTAATTGATAGGAGTGCAAGTAACCTTTATTGATGATCTGGTTAAGCGCAGCTTGTGCAGTGCCGTTTAGTTTTAATTCTAACGCGTAAATATATTTTTTTGTAAAGACAAGAACATCACATCTGCCGCTAGCGCTATGAACTTCGCTACGTACGTCCATACCTAAACGCTTAAAAGAAAGATGTACGATGATATGAAAAATGGATTCGCTTTCTGCTTTCCTGTGATCATAAGGGATAGTTGACAATAGTACATCCAGCACTTTTACCATTTGCGACATATCATTATTCTTCATGGCGTTTGCCAAATCAAATGTCAGCTCCATCGAATCATTTCCAGGAAACACATTCCTATAAGCGCTCAGTAATGCGTCTGTCAGGCTCTCTTCTACCTCGCGATTTGGGTATCCCAGCTCAAATAATCTGGTTTCCTCGTTATAGTTTTTAATGGTCAGGTACCCTGTCTGGAACAAAACTGGCACCGGGGAAAGATGTTCTATATTAAAATTACTCAAAGCATTTTCTCCCATGTGAATGTTTTCAAGATCAAAAACCTTTTGTTTTTTCATCAGGTTCACCAACCAGGTAGGTGTTCCTGTCTGGTACCAAAAGTTTTGAATCCTGCCTGATCCCATATAACTAAGTAGGGAGAATGGATTATAGACTCTGGTTGTTCCATCCCAGGAATATCCATTATACCACTCCTTCAATTTGCCCAGAATATCTGGCTGCTTCTGTTGAAGCAACACTATTTCTTTAGCAAAACTGGTTTCCATTTCCTCCTGGGTGACTCCTGTAAGTGCCGCATAATGAGGATTGAGGGAAATATCGTACAGATTATTCAGATCAGAAAAAATACTCACTTTCGTAAACCTGCTAACCCCGGTAATTAGCAACAACCTTATATACTCATCTGCATCCTTTAAAACAGAATAGAAATTCTTAAACACTGAGCGGTTCTCTTCCACCATCTCAATATCCTCCAGGTAATCCGTAATCGGCTTATCATACTCATCAATCAAAATCACCACATGACCAATCTTCGCCACTTCCCTGATCAATTCCCTAAACTTCAATGCCAAACTATCCTCTTCCCGCAACTGAATCCCAAATTCCGCTGCTAAAAAATCAAGCTCCCGGCTAATAGCAGCTGTCAGTCCAAGTCCTTTATAATCAATCTGGCTAAACCTAAGATGGATAACAGGATGTCTCTGCTCCCAGTTCCATTGGTCATAGATCCAAAGACCTTCAAACAGCTCCTTTTTACCATTGAAAATCTCCTTAATAGTAGACAGTAACAAGGATTTACCAAAACGCCTTGGACGACTTAGAAAATAGTACTTTCCTAAATCAATTAAATTATAGATCAGACGAGTTTTATCGATATACAGAAAACCTTCCTTTCTTAAATTTCCAAAATCCTGCAGGCCAATTGGATATTTCCTCATGTAAACAAAGATAAATCCAAAATCATAATCCCCATTTTCTCACTTTGAACCCGACAAGGCAGGAAAAAAGCAATGCCAGCAATAATAAGGCGCCATTTTTAACATTTCATACCCTAAACGTAAACATTCCCATCCCTTCTCCAATCACCCCCACCCATATATTTACTTCCAAAAAATCCGTTATGAAAAACACGATCATGCTATTACTATTTATCCTTTCATTGACCTTCCTAACGCAGGCTCAAACCATCCCTATCACTGACAAAACTCAAACTACTGCCAAGCCAACTCAACACATCCCTGTCCAGGCACCAAAAACAGGCAATCCTGGCAATACCTCCACACACCAATCCTCCACCACAGAGCTTACCTCCCCCTCTCCCATCCGCATCCCATCCGACACCACCTCCCACCTTATTTTCCCCGGCGACTTCCCCGACCCCAGCATCCTCGTAGATGGCACTGACTACTATATCGTCCACTCCTCCTTCGACTATTACCCCGGTCTGCTCATCTGGCATTCCAAAGACCTGCTAAACTGGACGCCCCTGGTTAACGCACTACACAAGTACGTCGGCTCCGTCTGGGCTCCCGACCTCGTTAAATACGGCAATAAATACTACATCTACTTCCCCGCCAACAATACCAATTATGTAGTCTACGCCGACAAAATCACCGGCCCCTGGAGCGACCCTGTCGACCTGAAAATCGGCAATATTGATCCCGGTCATGCCGTAGACGCCAATGGCAAAAGATACCTCTACTTTAGCAGTGGAGGCTACGTTCCCCTGTCAGACGACGGTCTCTCCGTTCAGGGCAAAGAAACGATCACCTACACTGGCTGGGCCATCCCCCGCGAATGGACGATTGAATGCTTCTGCCTGGAAGGTCCGAAAATTACCAAACACGGCGACTACTACTACCTGACCGTTGCCGAAGGTGGCACCGCCGGTCCAGCTACGGGCCATATGATCATCTCAGCGCGGTCCAAATCTCCCCTTGGTCCCTGGGAGAACTCACCTTACAACCCAATCATCCGGGTTACATCATCCGATGATACCTGGTGGTCTAAAGGTCATGGCACGCCATTCCAGGACGCCAATGGCAATTGGTGGATGGTATTTCATGGCTATGAAAAAGATCATTATAACATGGGCAGGCAAACGCTGATCCAGGCATTGGAATGGACAAAAGATGGCTGGTTCAAAACAAAAAATAAGCGCCAATCAAACGAGGCTACCAGCATTTCCAAAACTGGCGGCATCACCAATCATAATAGCACTAAAAATAACATTCACCCCTCTCCAAATATCCTTCACACTGCTTCCAGGCTCTCTGATGACTTCAGCTCTCCCCGCTGGAAATTCTTCGGTGAATACGACACGACCCGGTTCCACATCAGCAGCAAGGGCATCGACATCAAAGGCAAAGGGAACAGTGCTGGCAATAGTTCCCCGTTCCTCATCATGCCTACGGATCATTCCTACACTGCAGAAGTTGAATTGGAAATAAGCGGCGATGCCACCGGCGGCATGGTGCTATTCTACAATAACACCGCTTATTACGGCATCCTTGCGGACAAGCAAGACATCCTCGCCAACCTGAGAGGTTACCAGTTCCCTACGGTAAAAAACGCCATCAACAAACACACTTTTCTCAAAATCGAAAACCGGCATCATATCGTAAGCATGTATTACAGCACTGATGGTCATCAATGGCAAAAAATTGAAAACGCCGCCGAAATATCAGGCTTGCATCACAATGCCCTTGGAGGTTTCCTAAGTGTACGTATAGGCTTGTGCAGTATAGGAAATGGCAGTGTGCTGTTCAGGAATTTCAAATACGAGGCTATAGCTGAGTAGCACTCATTTCACGAATAGGTATTTTGAATTGATAATCAATTCTAAATGGTTATTTGCTATAACTGAGTAGCACTCATTTCACAAATAGGTATTTTGAATTGATAATCAATTCCTAAATGGTTATTTGCTATAACTGAGTAGCACTCATTTCACAAATAGGTATTTTGAATTGATAATCAATTCCTAAATGGTTATTACGAAATAAATTCTAATGAAATAAAAGAGGTTGTATCAAGTACCATTGTAAATGAAGGCTTCTTTCTGATGGGCCTTACAAGTTCCTGGTATTAGCTTGTCTACACAAATCAGCGGATAAGCTGTACCTGGATTTTGATACAACCTCTTCCCTATTTAGAACCCGTTTCATAAATAGGTATTTCCAACTGGTAATCAATACATAAATAGTAATTATGAAATGAGTGCTCATATTATTCAGTACTGATAGCCCATAGGATACCAAACTCCCCGCCATATGGGTGGCAGCATGTTCGGCAGCACATGGCCCTGATCTAATGTTTCTATATTGACATCCTCAATCATTCGCCTGATCCCAGGTAGCTCGCCACCTTTAAAAACCTTATCTCTCAAAATATCAAACACATCCTCATAATTATGTCCTGTGACCCCACAGCCTATCTGTATTCCAGGCGGAATTGAATCAATACCAGTGGAAGTAAAATCAAACTCGAACCAATATCTTATCATATAATTACATTGTCATATCGCATGGCGGTAATTCCTTAGAACTCATTTCGTAATTACCATTTAGTGATTTGATTATCAATTCAAAATGCCTGTTTATGAGATGAGCGCTAGTATAAAGCATCATCCAAACTTCCATTTACCAGCCACTCCCATCCCATTGTCATTTGTACACTATCATTAAAAACCTCAACACCTGCTTGCAGGTATTAAAAACCCCGCGATACAAGTACCGCAAACAGTAATTTACTATTATTTAGAAAAAATAACCAGAAGGTTCCCCCATCAAAAATATCGCGCATCCCCTCACTCCAACCTGAATTCCCGCAGCGTCTCATTTCCTGGCAGATCTACTGCTAAAACACAAATCACCCCGCCCGCAGGCAAACTCCCCACCTTATAATACCAATCCACCCCATTCCTGCCCAAAACCGCCTTCCCTCTCTCCAATATCACACCTGCCGAATCCACCACCCGTACTTCCACCTCCGCAACCCTGAATTCATCTTTTGCAGTCACCACCACTGTCGTATCCACTACGGCAATATTTTGCACCTCCGGCGCCTTATAAGCATCCTTAATCGCCATATTATAGGCATTCTGCCCCGGACCAGCCAGCGACTGATAATACGCCTTAATTTCCGGGTCTTTCAGGATCGTCTTTGCATACGCGGCCGCCTCCGCCATCATCATCCTGGCATCTAACTGCTTCCGGGTAGGCTTCTTTTTAGACCGCCCCCGTTTTTTCGCGACGATCGTCTGCCCATTTCGTTGATAAATTGTAATCTGATTGCCCAGCGATCCGCTGATGAGCTGGAAAAGTACATTGTCTTTAATAATGGCCATAACAAACAATTTGAAGGTTAACAAAGCAATAGTAAAGATATAAGCTGAATATAAGCCGGCTTCAAATCAAAAAGTTCATAAAATGAGTACTACTACAACATTAGAATACCACTTCAATATCAAATCGATATTGAAGTGATATTCCCGTCTTCTTGTAATGCAATTATAATGTAAGGTCGCCTTTAGCGCCCGGAGGGTGCCTGCCCCTTTCTTACAAAGCCAATTCTTCAATCAATTCTCCCGGCGATACTCAGAAGGCGACTTCCCCGTTTTCGTCTTAAACAGCTTTGTAAAATGAGAAGGATGCTCAAGTCACTTCTTACACAAACAAGGCCGGATCTGGAAAGACCAGGCCATTTTGCTAGATTCTAATCGAATTAATTAATAATCCCTCTGTTTTGAACTACTATTCTAATCTTTATACAAGAAAAATCCCACAGGTACATGACTATACCCGTGGTATCTGCTACCTATACTGTTAATTGCACATTAAATGGACAATTATACTTATGAAGAACTAATAAAGCCTACATTTCAGGTACGTTACTAATAATAAATGTGGTTCAGATTGCAGGTTATAAGGCAGGACCAGTCAAATGCTGGTGATTATTTTTTTGACACTGCAAAATTCGAATATATTACCCATTGAAATTTTGCAAAAAGCGGCCATTATTCGTCAAAATCCTACATTTTGCTGGCTACGGTAACGGCTAGGTGTAATACCTGTGTGCTGCCTAAAAAATCTGCCAAATACGGACTGGTCGCTAAAGGCCATATGCTGTGCAACCTGGGCAATGCTAAGTGAGGGATTGGCCAGCAATAATTTTGCTTCGATGATCACAGCATTGTCAATGAGTTCACCGGCGGTATTACCAGTTACCTGTTTTACAACCCGGGCAAGGTAATCCGCCGTCACCGTTAGCTGACGGGCATAGAATTGAAGGCTCCTTTCCCGTTTGATATTGTTTTGTAGTAAGTGCAGAAAACCCGACGTGATCACATTCCTCCGTTTAAATTGCAGCTCCTGCGCGCCATTGTATTTCCTGCAAAAGGCAGCAATCGTATGAACGACAGACATCACCTGGTACAGCAGTATCTCATTATAACTGACAAGCGATTCATTGGGTATAAAAAAATCTTTCAACAGCTGCAGCATGCCGCTCAGGGCCCCGCTTTCTCTTTGATTAATTATAACCGGATGCTGCCGGTTCGCCAGGATGGTGTGAAACGAATTGCCAATAGCACCGGCTACTCCATTTTCCAGGAAGAATTTCCCGGGTACAATCATTCCCATACAGGAGAAGTGTTCATCCATATATTGAATGCTGTACACAAAGCCCCGCATGAAGAAATACAGGCAGTTTTCAAGGCAATTGATCTCCTCCAGGTTGCAGCTTAATTTCAGTTGGCCGCTGGTCACCAGCAATATAATGGCGTCCTTTGGCTTAAAGGCTTGCCCCGGATCATTCAGATGACTGAAAATATCGGTTTCAGTAAAAATTGTAAGCATGTTCCGTGTTGTCATAGCGCGGCTAAAAGATTTGCGCTATGCGGAAAATGAGTGTTTCCTGCATAGGTGATGAATTAATATAGCTTGATTGCAGGTTATAGGTAAGCAAAGGGTGTGGCGCGCATATTTTGCGCGATTATATTCCCGGGAGTAAAGGTATTAAATTAGTTTGAAACCCAACCGGTTTAATACATTTGCATAAGCCTGTAAATACCGTTTTTTTGCACACTGCTTACCGCCGTGTAACCGTTGCAGGTTTAAATACGTACCTGCTAATCTTGCCTGCCGCCCCTCAGTTTCACTCTTTCTATATGATTTTCACACCTTTGCACAATGATGGGTATACAGCATTATTATTTGTTCCTGATAACAGCATTCCTGTTTATCATGATTCCAGGCATTGATACTATGTTCGTACTGAACAAGACAACCCGAACCTCAAAGTGGCCCTGTTCTTTTTGTCATTCCTTCCTCAGTTTATAGAAACGGAAGCACTGGACTACTCACAATCATATACTTCTGTAAACTGCCCTATCTTCTTACTCCATATTTAAATTGTCAAAAAGACATCTTCTCGATCCATACCAGCTCCCAACTAAATCCATTTACCAAACCCATGGGCTAAAATCCTGCTACACTTTGTTAATTACTGCAAATACCCTCTCCTTTTTTAACAATAATTTAACCGCCGCATCACCCAACTGTAGTTATGAAAACAAATGTAAACGATTACTCTAAGGGGCAATATCCTTTATCTCCTCCACACGGAAAACTGTTTTTTAATGACATGAAATGTAAACGATTACATTCCAAACCAACCTTTTTTATATCGAATTATGCAAACGATTGCACAGAACTGTTAAAAGGGGATTCCATTTTGTAAAACCAATTTTTTAATTCATCTCAGCATGATCAAACGACTACTCTTACAATGGTCGGTAGCCCTCCTATTGCTTCAAATAATAGGATTACCCACCACCCACGGGCAAAGTGCCCTCACTGTAAGCGGTACGGTACGCTCCTCCACCGAACTTTTACCCGGCGTGAGCGTCTACCTGAAAAACAACATCAGCATCGCTACCAAAACAGACGAAAACGGCCATTTCAAACTTACTGTTCCTAACAACGCTACCCTGATCTTCTCCTTCATCGGCTACCACCGGCAGGAGGTGAACGTCAATGCCAGACCCATTCTCAACGTCACCCTCGCCATCGAAGACAAGGCCCTGGGCGAAGTAGTAGTGGTCGGCTACGGCAAGCAAAAAGCACCCACCGTTACCGGCGCCATCGCCACCGTAGGAGGCAAAGAACTCGCCTCCACCCCGGTTTCAAATATCACGAATATGCTCGTAGGCCGCGCCTCCGGTATCAGCGCCGTTCAGGCCAGCGGTGAACCCGGGCAAAATTCTGCCACCATTCATATACGGGGTATCGCTACCCTCAATGGCCAGGATCCGCTCATCGTGATCGACGGTATCCAGCAGCCCGCAGAGCAACCATATGTCGTGCTAAACGCCATGGATGCTAACGAGATCGAAAGCATCTCTATCCTGAAAGATGCCTCCTCTACCGCGGTATACGGGATCAGGGGTGCCAACGGTGTCATTATCGTCACCACCAAAAGAGGCCGGCTCAATAAACCGCAATTCGGTTTTACAGGCAATGGCGGTTTTACCAACGCCACTTCCCTCCTGCCCATCCTCAACTCCTATCAATACGCCCTCTTCCGCAACGAAGGCATCCACAATGCCCAGGCAGCGGGCAACAGCAGCTTTGATAACCTGCTCTTCACCGACAATGACCTCTGGAAGTTTAAAAACAACAGAGACTATACCGATGCTGAAATCAATAGCCTTGAAATAGGCACGGCAGGCAGGCAGGCACTTGCCAACAGCCCCGCCCTGTACTACACCTCCCACAACTATTTCAAGGAAATCTTCGGCGGTCAGGGGCAGCAGCAACAATATAATATGAACATCTCCGGCGGCGTAGATAAAGTGCGCTACTTTGCTTCCTTAGGTTACTATCACCAGCAAGGTATCCTCAATGACTACAACTACGGCGGCGCCAATACGAATTCAAATTACAAACGCTATAACTTCCGTTCAAATTTCGACATCGACGTTTTCAAAAACTTCCAGATCAGCGTGAACCTCGCGGGTCAGTCTACCGTAGCACACCTGCCCTCCGGCGGATATGGTGCCAACGACCAGGGCGACCGCTACCAGCTCATCATCCAGAAGATCTTTGAAAGCAGTCCATTCGTAGGGCCGAACTTCGTAAATGGCAAACTCGTGAATGGCTTCATCGGTACCTCCGGCGATGGCATCAACCCCCTCGTTGACAAAGGCGGTAGTGGTGTTTCGCCCATCAGCGATTTCCTGGGCGCCGGCGTGGTGAATCAATATATTACCACCCTTACCAGCACCGTGAACCTGAAACACCAGATGGATTACCTGACCAAAGGCCTGAACCTGAGTGGTAAGATCGCTTACGATGACAGCTATACGAAAGGGTTTTATACCGCCACCAGCATTCCGCTCTATAAAGCGATGCGCGACCCGGCCAATCCGAATAATATTATCCTGGCCGGCGGGCAGTTAAACCCGGACAATACTTCTGACAACTGGGGCAACGGCTCCTGGCGCAAAGTATACCTGGAAGCCTCTATCGACTTTGCCCGCAGTTTTGGCAAACACAATGTGTCCGCTTTATTCCTCGGCAATGCCCAGAAATATACGGCACACGACCTGGCCAATAATACCCCTTCCGGTTTAATGGGTCTCGTAGGTCGTGTAACCTACAACTTTAGTGAGCGCTACCTCTTTGAATTCAATATGGGTCTGAATGGTACGGAGAACTTTGCCCCTAAACGCCGCTTCGGGTATTTCCCCGCAGTATCTGCCGGCTGGGTCGTTACAAAGGAACCCTTCTTCCCTAAAAACAATGTACTCACCTGGATGAAGTTACGCGGCTCCTATGGCGAAGTAGGTAGTGACCGCCTCGAAAAACGCCGCTACCTGTACCTGCCAAATGGCTGGTCATCCGGTACCAGCGGTTACTATTTTGGGAATAGCAATGGTAGTAGCGCAAACCCTTATTTCTCCGGTGCCAGCGAAACCACCTTAGGGAATCCTGAAGTAACCTGGGAAAGGGCCAAGAAGCTGAACCTCGCGGCCGACCTGCGTTTCTGGAAAGATAAGGTCACCCTGTCCGCCACCTTCTTCAGGGAAAAAAGAGACAATATCCTCGTGAACCTGCAAACCATCCCGGCCACCTATGGGGTATCTTCCTCTATCGTGCCGCCGGCAAATATTGGCCGGGTGAGCAACCAGGGGTATGAAATAGAATTTGGATACAATGATAATATTGGTAAACTCAATTATTTCCTGAAAGCCAATCTCTCTTACGCCAAAAATAAGATCGAATACATGGCGGAACCCGCTTACCAATATCCCTGGATGAACGAAACAGGCTACAGCATTGGCCAGTACAAGGGTTATGTATGGGATGGTTTCTTTAATACCACCGAGGAACTGAATAACCGTCCGTATAACACGAATGGCAACCAGGCAAGATTAGGGAATATCCGTTACAAGGATATTAACGGCGATGGGATCATTGATACAAAAGACCGGGTGCCTATCGGCTATTCCAACCTGCCACGTATTGCTTATAACATTACGATCGGTTTCTCTTATAAAGGATTTGATATTTCTGCGCTGCTGATTGGAACAGCACAAGGTTCGTTCCCCCAATCAGGTTATGTGCTCAGCACCCCCTTTGCCAAGAACGTGGGAGCAGTATTCCAGCCTTATTACGATGGCCACTGGACACAGGAGAAATATGATAAGGGAGAAAAAATTACCTATCCTTCTTTCTCATTCAGCGGCTCCGGGCCTAATAACGTTTTCAGTGATTTCTGGCTGAAGTCCAACAACTTCAAACGACTGAAAAACCTGGAAATCGGCTACAGCATCCAGGACCGAAGATTGCTGACCCGTGCGCATATCAGTAGTGTACGGTTTTATGCCAATGGAAATAACCTGATCACCTGGAGCAAGGAAGTGATGAAAGGGATAGATCCGGAACTGGCTGACGATGGGAAGAACAGTATGGGATATATGTACCCGCTGACGCGGACTTTCAATTTTGGTACGAATATCCAGTTCTGATTTTCGATCGGGGTAAGTCAAGGATACTGTTAGCAGGATTTCATCCCTGGCAATAAAATCAGGGTTTTGAATAAGCAATGCTGATCTCCGATACGAAAACAAGCGCTCCCAAGTTTCAGAAAATTCCAAAGGGTCATTCCTTTAAATTAAAACACTTGAAATGAAACCTTACTATATCATATGCATGGTGCTACTGCTGTTTGCCTGTCAAAAGGACTTCCTGCAAATGCCCATCTCCAATACAACTACGACAGACTCGATATTCTCCACTACTATCAAAGCACAGGGCGCTATTGCCAATGCCTATAAAGTAGTCCTGAGCCAGGGTCTGCCCTACCAGGGTAACTGGAACTCCCTGATCCTGGATAATGCATCCGGTGCCCTTAACTACGGTTTCTCCTGGACCTGGTGTTATGGGATCACCACCAGTACAGGTCTTACCGCCACCGGTAATACAGAAGATATGGATGGTTACGCATACAACTACACGACCATCCGCCAGGCCTACCTGGTGAAAGAAAACATCGACAAGGTGACGGATATGACTAGTGCAGACAAGGCAATTGTAAAAGCAGAAATGACTGCACTCATTGCCTATCGCTATGAACAGATGCTCATCATGTATGGCGGTGTTCCGATCGTAAGCAAATCCCTCACGGTAAATGATGACCTGAACATTCCCCGGGCACCCGTTAGCGAGGTATTGGACTCCATCAACAAGTGGTGCGATGCAGCGGCGGCGGTACTCCCTTCCGTATGGACATCTACCTGGACCGGTCGTATGACAAAGTCAGCCGCCCTTGCTATCAAAGCGAAAGCCTTGTTATATGTGGCCCGCCCACTCTTCAATACCGCTACGCCTTACCTGGACCTGGGTGCTAACAATCACCTCATCTGCATGGGCAATGAGGATGCTTCCCGCTGGCAAACCGCTGCTACAGCGGCCGAAGCCGTGATCAAAGAAGCAGAAAGCAACGGGGGTATTAAGATCATCAACACCGGTAATCCCCTGGATGATTATGGCACTGCCACGTCCACCCCTGCAAATGCCGAGGTCATTCTCGCCTTTAAATATGATGCAGGCGGCAGCAGCATGAACACGTTTTATAACATGCATAACTGGCAGGCATATGGGAACGGGTTAACCACCAGCTACCTGGAGAATTATTACAAAGCTGATGGCAGCGACCAGGTATGGCCTACCACCACCACTGCATTCTCTGATTACCGCACCCGCATGCAGTCAATGGATGCCCGCTTTAAAGCGAGTTTCAAAGCCTGGGAAATCGATACCTGGAATAACCCGAATGATAATACCTGGGCGAATTCCAACCTCTTTCAATGGGCAATGAATGTAGCCGCGATACCCGTGAAGTTCTATTACAAAGCAGGTACACGCAACTGGTTCGAGTTCCCTATTTTCCGTTTAGCCGCTTATTATTTGTCCGCTGCAGAAGCGTATAATGAAATGGGGCAGTCTGCCGAGGCACTGGCGAAACTCAATGTCATTCACCTCCGTGCAGGTTTACCTGCTATTACTGAAACGGACCAGGCAAAGTTGCGTAAGATTATTCAAAGAGAATGGGCTGCTGAGTGTTTTGATGAAAACTACTGGCTGCATGATATCAAACACTGGAAGAGAGCCGATATTGGCGACGGCCTGATTGGTGGCGTGATCCGCACACTGCATTTTAATAGTGATGGTGGCGGCAAGATGACGGGGAATACGGATTACTATGATGGGAAGATGTACCTGGGTTTCTGGGCACCACGACAGTACCTGAATCCTTTCCCGCAAACGGAGATTAATAAGGGTACACTGATTCAGAACCCGGGGTATTAGGGAACATTTGAAGTAAGGGGTTCGGGGGATGCAATTCATACGATTTCCCTTTTCGGAAAAAAGAATTACATCCCGGTGAGCCATCATACGAAGAGAAAGTTCCTGGTTTAATATTTCCTGGCAAAGACCACCCATTACGTTTTTTAAAAACTAACAAACATGCGCTACAGAACGCTCCTATATATGCTGGCCTTTTCCGGTAAAGTGCTGGCGCAATCCGTTCCTGATTCGATACCTACGGCCTCCATGTCGAAGGTAAGCGGAGAGGAACTATACAAAACACCGGCAGCGAATATCACCAATACCTTCTATGGCCGCCTGCCGGGTATCATCACCAAACAGGCCAGCGGCGAACCTGGTTATGATAACGCCAGCTTTGTAATAAGAGGTGTAGGTACTTACGACAACAATGACATCGCCATTTTTGTAGATGGATTCCAGGTAAATAATACCTATTTCCAGTACCTGTCTGCCGTAGAAATCGCAGATGTAAAATTATACAAAGATGCCGCTGCGCTTGCAGCCTTTGGGATGCGTGGTGCCAACGGGGTACTCTGGATCACCACCCGGAGAGGCCGTGCCAGCAAACCAACCATACAGGCGCAGGTGAGAAACGGTGTGCAACAGGCTATCAACCTCAATAAGCCGCTCAGGTCTTTTGACTATGCGAGCCTGTACAACCAGGCTGTCAGCAATGACCTGTACGCCGTCAACAACCACCAGTACATTTACACACCCAGGTATACCACCGCTCAGCTGGAAGCTTATAAGAATGGCACAGGTACTGATATAGACTGGTTCGACGAAGTACTGAAAAAGAATGCGGTTTACCGGGATGCAAACATCACCTTCAGTGGTGGTGATACCAGCACCCGTTACGCACTTATTATAGACTACATGAAAAACCAGGGGCTGTACAATGTAGAAACCAATGCCACTACTTCAAATGCCCAGATCCAGCGCTTTAATCTCCGGGCCAACCTGGATTTTAGTTTCTTCAAGATCTTCGAAGCCAAAGTAGACCTGGGGGGCCGTATTGAAGACAGGCGTTATCCGAATTTTAACGGGGCCAGTTTATGGAATAACATGGCTGTATACCCATCTAACATCTACCCGGTAAAGGATGCAACGGGCAACTGGTCAGGCACGACCGTCTATACCAATAACCCGGTAGCTTCGCTGAAAGCCCTGGGCTGGGCATCTACCCATGACAGAACTTTGCAGGCAAATTTTAACCTGAAGGAAAAACTGGATTTCATTACACCGGGTTTATACCTGCAGGAAGCAGTGAGTTTTAATACATGGACCAGGAACGCCGCCAGCAAAACGGCTACTTATGCGCGGTATTACAATGGAGCAAAAACCACCACGGATGTGACTACGGACATTGTAGCCAGTAACAGTGCGCCATCCAACCAGTACGACTGGAAACAGGCCAACCTGAGCGCAGGCTATGACCGTAGTTTTGGACCGCATGCCGTACATGCACTGGTCAATTATTTTGCCAGCAATTATGTAGAAGACTGGAACGGTAGTTTCAACGGTTCCGGTTATAATACAGGTAATAATATCTTCCACCACTATACGAATTTAGGTGGCACGATCGATTACACCTACCGGGAAAAGTACCAGTTAGGATTTGGCTTTGGCTATAGTGGTTCTGACAACTATGCGCCGGGTCACAACCATGGATTCTACCCCGCGCTATCTGCAGGATGGATTGCATTAACTGATCCTTTGTACCTGAAAATCAGGGCTTCCGCAGGTAAATCAGGTAATGAAAATTCTTTGCAGGGAAGGTATCTCTTCCAGCAATATTATGGTACCTCTACTGCTTTTTACACCGGCGTTACCAGTCTGAATTCCAACAGCGCTGTTGTACAAACGTATATTGCCAATCCCGGCATCTTTGCAGAACACAGCATGAAATACAATGTTGGTTTTGACATGACCCTGTTCAAAAAACTGGACATCGTTGCAGATGCGTACATGGATAAACGTGGTGGCATCATTACTTACGATCAGGCCAGTTATGCCGCGACGCTAGGTACCACACTGATGTTCAAGAACATCGGGAAGATGACGAATAAAGGGTTTGAACTCACGATGAATTATCACGACACCTGGAAGAGCTTGGGATACCGTGTAGGCGGTAGCGTATTATACCATAAAAACACTGTGGATTACCAGGCGGAGATTGCACCGGTAAACGGGTTTAGTAAGACTACCGGTCTCGCACTTAATACCCCGGTTGGCTTAATCTCAGATGGCTTCTACCAGGTAGAAGATTTCAATGCAGATGGTACCCTGAAATCAGGGATCCCGGTACCGGTATTCGGTGCGGTGCAACCTGGCGACCTGAAATACAAAGACCTTGACAACAGTGGTTTTGTAGATCAGAATGACGTGACGAAGATAGGCAGGCCTTCTTATCCTTCTCTCTATTATTCCTTCAATGCAGCATTGAATTATAAGGGTTTTGATCTTTCTGTATTATTCCAGGGAGCTGCGGGAGCAGACTTCAATTTGCAGAACGCACCCAGTCAGACGCTGGCCTTCGTGAGCAACAACAATGCTTTCCCGATGGCAAAGGGTGCCTGGGCATATTATCCTTCAGAAGGGATTGACACCCGGAGCAGTGCGACCTATCCCCGGTTGACAACACAGGGCAATTCCAATAACTACAGGAATTCATCTTTCTGGATCAAGAAAAACAATTACCTGCGCATCAGGAATATTGAAGTAGGTTATTCTTTACCGGAGGCTTTCCTGAAAAAGGCTCACCTGACCCGCTTACGCCTGTTTATGAGTGCAACCAATCCTGTAACTATCAGCAAACTGCTGAGAGATTACAATTTTGATCCGGAGACACCTACCGGTTATCCAGGGTTGAAATCGTATGTGGGCGGACTCAGTGTTTCATTTAACTAATAAAATGATCATCATGCAGAAACTAACTATTTATATTATCATTTTGCTGGTGCTGAGTGCCTGTTCAAAAGACTTTCTGAATACAAAGATTGATTCATCAGCGACAGACAAGACACTCAATTCGAATTACAGCACCCTCATCTCGCTGGGTAATGCACCTTATGCATATATCAGGAATGGCTTCCTGGTGCTGGATAATATCAACATCTTTGCCAGCGCTACGGATGAGGCGGAGCAGACCTCTGCGCTGAGTACTTCCCGGTACTTTAACCAGGGCAGCTGGAATGCAACGACGAATCCTGATAATTTTTACGCGAGTTATTACATGGGCATCCGGGCAGCGAATTACTTCCTGGAGCATTCCGTGAATTACAAGGATATACTGGGTTCAAACAGGGATACCATCTCTGCTTCAGGCAATATCAGTTATAAGAATGATGTGGTGAATGTAGCCTGGTATAGGGCAGAGGCACATATTTTAAGAGCTTACTTCTATTTTGAATTGACAAAAAGATATGGCGGAGTGCCTTTGGTTAAAAGAGTACTGGATGCGAATGAAAATACGATCCTGCCAGCAGCACCTTATGACAGTGTGATGAGTTTTGTGATCAACGAAGTAGATCTGTATAAAGACAGTTTGCAGGTAAACTGGAAGACCTCTTCATTCTCCAACTATGATGGCCGGTTCACGAAAGGCGTGGCATTGGCATTGAAAGCGAGGGCCTTGCTTTATTGGGCAAGTCCGCTGCACAATACAGGCGGGGATGTACAACGATGGCAAAAGGCCGCAGCAGCGGCACATGATGTCATTGCCATGGGATTGTATAGTTTATCGACAGATTACAGGAATTACTTTTTGCAAAATAATACTTTGAGTAGCGGAGAAACGATCCTGGCACTCAGGAAGGCAGCGAGTAATACGATGGAAACGCAGAATTACCCGATCAGTACATCCGGTGGTTTGAGCGGGGTGACGCCTTCCGAGAACCTGGTAGCGGATTATGAATATACCGGTACGCCGGATGCTGCGCATCCTTATGCAAACCGTGATCCGCGCCTGGGGATGAGTATCGTAACGAATGGCAGTACCTGGAATGGCAGGGTGATCAATGAGGCGCCTGGCGGAACGGATGATATGGCGAATACGAATGCCAGTAAGACGGGGTATTACCTGAAGAAGTTTGTGAATGACGGGCTGAATTTAGTGCAGGGCGGTACGGTGACGCATCACTGGGTGATCATGAGATACGGAGAGGTATTGCTGGAGTATGCAGAAGCGATGAACGAGGCTTATGGGCCGGATAATGATAATGGGTATGGCATGACGGCAAGGGCAGCGATCAATATGGTGCGGGCACGTACGGGGGTGAATATGCCGGCGGTAACGGCGGCGAACCAGGACGAGTTCAGAACAGCGCTGAAACATGAGCGGAAGATTGAACTGGCATTTGAGGATTACAGGTATTGGGATCTGCTGCGGTGGAAGGATGCGGCGACGGCTTTAAATAAGCCGCTTTTAGGGGTTAAAGTGAATAATGGGGTGTACAGCACCTTTACAGTAGAAGAACGGGTTTTTGATGCCAGTAAGATGTATTATTACCCATTCCCGCAGACGGAGATCAGTATTTCCAAGGGGGTGCTGGTGCAGAATCCGGGTTGGTAATTCATTCTTTTAAAATCTTGATGTATGAAACAGTCTATCATTATCATATTTCTTTTATCGCTCTGGGCTTGTAAAAAAAATGAAGACAGCTATGGCATTGCAAATATCTACATGCCACAGGCCCTCAATATATCTGGCGGGATCAATGCGAATTATGCGGTGCCGACGGGTACGGATTCTTCGACCTATAATTACAGGGTAGATGCCAGCAGCGGGAAACTCAATATTATGCTGGGGGTGGCGCAGGGCAGCACCTACAAAGCGGCGGGTTATACGGTAGATATTGTGACGGACGCCGATACGATTGCATTATTAAAACTCAATAATATCCTGGACAATAAAACCCTGCTGATGCCGGCGGCCTTGTATACACTGCCGTCTTCTATTACAGTGCCGGCCGGGCAGACAGCTGCTACCTTTTCCCTGGCGGTGGACATTGCGCAGTTGAAATCTTCAGATTATGAAGGGAAGAAACTGGCGCTGGCGGTAAGGTTAAAGAACGCGGGTAAATATGACATTGCTTCCGGTGCTGCGGTTACGATTGTAATCCTGGATGTAGATGCATTGGTGATTGGGCCATCTAAGGATATTTCTGCGAAATACCTGAAAAACACAACGACACCGTTTACGGTAGCAGGAATGCATTCCGGTGGGCGCTGGGGTACGCTGACGGATTGGAGTGCGAATACGGCGGCAAAGAGTCATGACGGTTTTGGCGGTTATGCTAAAGATGAAGGGGGTACTATTGATATGGAAAGTGGCTGGGGCTCACCTGCTATTCATAATGGCAAGATCTGGCAGACGACCAGCAGCGCATTACCGGCGGGTACTTATACATTGGATGTATCTGATCTGGATTGGCAGGGTACGAAGGATCCGGCTTATATTGTGATGGCACCGGGTTTGGATACGATTCCTGATTATGGGGATATAGCCGGTAATACGACGATCAAATATACGCTGTTTAGTAGTCCGAAGATTACGTTTACGCTGACGGAGGAGAAGAAGGTAACGGTGGGTTTTGTGGTGAATTATGTGCAGGACCAGCAGGGATTCAAGATCTATAGTGTGAAACTGATGAATTATCCGAAGCATTTGTAGGGGGCTATAATTTTTAAATATTAAGCTGGTAGTAAGGTACAATAAAGAAAAGCACTGATTAAGACCTTATAAAGAACGAGAAATGCCCTGGGTTCCATCCAGGGCATTTCTCATTATTCCTTATTCCATGATTAAACTTCAACTTAAACGTCTTCCCAAAGCGCAGTATCAAATCGAAAATTTCCGGCTCTTCCTGATACAAAGAAATAGCATGCTTGAAAATAGATCTGCCTATCTTTTCATAATCATTACTGGTTAGTATCCCTCTATGATTCTTCCAGCAAAGAAAAGTCAACACCATGAGCATTTTATCAATAGCATCAACCTTTGAAAGCGCCGCCATTAGGTTATTAGATTCATCGGGAAGACTCTTGTCAGTTCTCGCCCCTTGAGGTTTCGATATTCAACTCACTATTACATTTTCGTCGTTCCCGTACCTTTCTGAGTGGTTCCAAAAAACAGATTTTGGATGATGGTGTTTGAAAAAATCAACGTATAATTTTGGATCAGTTATCCACCCCCCGTTGTAAACGTACACTTTATTTTTTATTGCCGAAATAAATGAATTTATCATTATTTCCAATGAATCGAATTGTGACATCAGCTTAGAAGAATGGGTAAGTGTGGGTGCAAAAAGATATACAAAACCGTTATAACCCTCATCCATATTTATATACCAGATTTCTCCACCAATACTAGCAAAAACAGGGAAATATTCTTCACCAAGCGATTTCCAGGAACTTTTATAAATATCTATACAATCCACTAATGAGTAAAAAGTTCCCGAAGGCCATAGAATATTAACCCCGTAAGGGGGCCTTTCCTCAGAATAGATTCTTCCGTTTCTCCATTCAAATAATTCAAATATTACTTCTGGTATATTCCGTTCCAAAAAACTCAATTTTTGGGTTATTTCAGGTCTGGTTAACCCCGGTGTCAGTAAATCTACGATAGGGTGATTAAATCTTCCCAATAAATCTAATAATTCGTTTAACGATCTTGTTATACTCATTGTCAATCAATTTAACGATACGATATTAAATACCGATTGAGGTGATATTTCAATCACGGGGATTTTTTCAATGCCCTGAAATTACGATAAAGAACATTCACCGTACGGGTGACCAATGACACTCTAGGCACTTTGCTATCAATAGCTCCATACTTCATAAACGGGTAATCATCCAGCCTGATGATCACTGCTTCTCCCCCATGCACCTTCCCCGCCCCTGCCGCAGGCAGATACACCTGCCCAAAATATGATTCTCTTTAGGCACAACTGAAAACACCGGTGTTCCCAACTGTACATACTGCTCATCAGCCCAGAATTCCAGGTACTGTACCTTACCGGCAATCGGGAATCTCAGGAGATAACGATTCTCCCAATCCGCGATCCGCGACTTCAGTTCATTAAGGTGGCCTGCTATCGTGTTCATAAGCCGCTCCAGATGGCATAATGCACCCCGTAATAGTCAAAGCGCAATTGAACAACAAGACCCGATTAATGGAAAACTGGAATCAAGGTATTGGCAACAGCGTGACAGACCTCATCGCAATTGTAGCCCATGGACCCAAATTGATTGTGAGAAGTAAGAAGACCCTTGCGGCGCATGTTTATAAAATAGCATAATAACAACTGAGCCGTTTCCCAAAATCACCGGAATGAAGACAGGCCTTTATATGGTGCTGCTGTGACTGTTTTGCGCTCTCAGCTCATTACCTTCAATGATAAAAAAATAAACCGGCTGCTGGTTGATGGGAAAGACTTTTTGGGCATTGACGGGAAGACAGCCCTGCAAAACCTGGCAAAAGATGCTGTAAAAAAAGTACAGGTATATGAAAATAAAACAAGCCCTGATCCTATAGACAGGCAAACAGATATGAATATCGTGCCGAAGAAAGATAAAAAGACGGCTATTTCGGCAAAAATAAGTGGCAGTGCCGGCACAACGGACCGGTATGATGCAAACGGCGTGTTCAGTTACTTTTCAGCTAAGAATCAGCTAAGCGTGGTCAGCGCCATTAACAATGTAAATAAAACCGCAGATAACGTCAATACCCTTGTGCAGGTTAACTCCTTTAAAGGAGAAGGATTAAGCAGCGATTATCACACTGATTTCAGCAAAGCCGGTGCTACAGTATTTAAAGCAGCCGGGCTCAGGGCCTTCCATGATTTTAGTACGTCAAAAGAAAACAAAATTGATACGACTCATTTAAAAGTCGATTTCTTTTAAACTTCAGATCATGCTCATATTAACCAGCTGCTACATACCAAAATATCCCTCACTGGCGATCATGAACTGAACCAGACAGTCACGAATACCACCTGTGCGAACCGTGAAGGGCTGGCATTTTCCGCTGAATATGAAAAAAAGTTTGATCACCTGCGGCTGAAAGCCGGATATGATTTCCTGCATCAGACATCGGGCAGGTATATTATGAATATTGTTTCTGAAGGAGATGCTGTTAGCCAGACAAAACATGCCAATAGCAGTAACATTCATTCCGGCAGGATCCAACTTAAAAGTGACCGATACAAGGATTATGTAAGGTTTAAAAACAAGTCTGCCGATATGAACCTGGATTACTGGTTCAATATTAACGGCTGGATGAATTATTTTCTAAAAAAACTTGGCAGTTAAAATATTTTTTGCATCTTTGCACTCCCTTGAAAAACGGGAATGGCTTCGTAGCTCAACTGAATAGAGCATCTGACTACGGATCAGAAGGTTTCTGGTTTGAATCCAGACGAGGTCACAAGCAAAAGGATTGCATTTTAAATGCAATCCTTTTTTATATCGTCAGTTCAGAGAGATCCTCCTCCCGGCCAGTTACTCCAATGATTATTGGGTTCTTTCGTTGGCTGATATAAGGAAACATCACCCGTTTCCAGCAATGCCGCAATCATCCGGAAAGTTTCATTTTTAGAAGGAATTTCCTCTTCTACCAGATCAGGATGACACCACTCGTCCAAACGCAGGAGCAGTGGCAGATCCTGATTGAAGGAATTCCGTAACTCTTCTTCTGTTGATAGCAGCTCATCTTTCAGCTCCGGCAGGCTTGCACGCAGGAATTCATAGATCATGATGGCAGGTGGATCTTCCAACACGACATTACGTGATTCATAAAATGCAGGATCATGGCGAATATTAACTTTCTTCTCCCTCACCAACATAGAATGCACATCCGGATTAAGGGTACCATGTAAGTCACCGGTAAAAGTAGGACCTTCCTCACTGTCAGCTGTAAGGCTAAATAAATCCGGGTACTTCATACCAGGTTCAAAGCTGAGATGGTTGCCAAACACATATCTGGTGTTTCCAACGCCTTCATGCCCGCTTTGGCGATTAAAGTAGCCAACCACTTCAATCAGTATGACCCAGCTTTGGGGATCACCATAGACTGAAAGTCTGGATACAACCGGATATGTATACCCATTGTCCAACATGGGAAAAGTGTAATCTTCCGCACATTTATCTAATTGAGAACGGATGGACCTTGCAGAAAAGGCAGCTTTATTTTCGTACATTTTGGGATTTCATTGATGCACAAAGATAGACAGTTGCGGTGAATTTAATAAAGTCTACCCTTGCACGCTAACCATGAGCTTTCGTAGTACCTGCTTCTTATTTCTTGATGTCTTTTTATTCCTCCTGCCCCACCAGATGCACACCCTGTCACAGGCAGCGAAGCTGCACCAACGACGCCAGGAATGCCAGCATCTTCCCTGGCAGTCCTAAGATACTCCCCACATGCAGATCATAATTAAATGATAGCACTTTCTCCCCAGTGTTCTTGTTACCAGGCGTCCTGCTTATAAAAAACGCCCCTGCATTAAACACAGGAGCGTTTTGAATTTTCCAATTGTTTTCTCAATAATAGACGCCCACTATCCCATTCGGAGAACCGTTAGCAACAGCAGTTTTTTTCAGGGGTATCCTCAATAATAAATGTCTACTACACCATTCGGCGTACCGTTGGCAACAACAGTGGCATGCTGCCCGCAATCGGTCACTGCATTTGCCGTTGACCATGACAGGGCTGCCTGTGAACCACCCTGCAACTGGATCTGGATATTACTGAAAGTGGTCTTCGTCGTATTCGGATAATCGGTACAAACCACAGGGTAATACACTTCCAGTGATTCAGCAGCCCAATAGAGTTTCTGGACGTTGCTCACGGTAAGATTGATAGAAGGATAACCGGTGAAGACAGAGGAGTAGCTATAATTGCTGCCACTGCTCCCGGTAAGGGTCATTATACCGGTCAGACTTGTGCCGGCACTAACCCTGACGAGGTTACTAAAAATAGCGGTACCATTGGAACCGTCTACGTACCAGTTAGCAATGGCCCAGTAATTACCTCCACCTGCTGCAGAAGGGCCCCATTGTAATACGGGTTGCAGGATGTAGGAACTGTTCTGAAGGCCATTGAACATAAAGACGGTTTGACCATTGGAGGTGGAAGGTGCGGGCGGCACGGTCCAGGTAGTAGAGAAATAAGAAATGGGTGTGGATACCGGGTTAGTCCAGTAGGTGTAAGCGATCCAGCCGGAATTGAGGGGTTTTACTTTCCGGGCTAAGGGGGAAGCGCTGTTTACATTACCGGGGTAATCGGGTAGTGAACCGGCATCGGCATGGATAGCGCCGAAGTCTTTCGAAACTTTGCCGGTGGCATCGTCGATGGCTCTTAACCGGCCATCCTGTACATCCAGGTGCTGGCCTTGTTCCAGCCTGCTAACTTTTTCTGATGGGCGCCAACCGCCGGGCGTGAGTACCATACCGGTATGATCTGCATCGGAGGCAGCAACGGCAGTGGTGTTAAGGGGACTAGTGTCCGGAGCAGATTTGGTTGTTTCCTTGCCGCAGGCAGCAAAGAAGAGGGCACTGATGAGCATCAGTCCGCCAACGTAGGTGTGTTTCATGCGTGATCGGGTTTTCTGGTTATTATGAGTATTATTAAAGTTAACGTCTATAGGTGCGGTGGGAGTGACAGTGACTGGTTTTTTAAGAGGTTTTTAAGCCGGCTGCTCAAGCGGCAATGCGTCAATTGAAAAAAGCCAGGTTGCAAGATGCCGGGCAGTATGAAATTTTAAGTTTCTTTGTAGTATGAAAAGGGAACTACAGCTGACTGACGACGGCTCACACACGATCTCGATCCCGGAGATGCAGGTAACGTATCACAGCACACATGGAGCCATCCAGGAAAGTATGCATGTATTTATACAGGCGGGCTTACAGGCTTTGCAATTGCCTGCTATACGCATTTTTGAAATGGGGTTTGGTACGGGGCTGAATGCTTTGCTAACCATGCAGCATGCTACTACGCCGGTATATTATTACGCAGTAGAGCAATACCCGCTAACTGCTGCAGAGGTAGAAGGACTGAGTTATGGGAATGAATTGCATGGGCATGCCTGGAATGTAGATGTACAAATCAACGAACGGTTCACTTTGCATAAAGCGCATGCGTCTTTGCTGGATGTACAGCCTGCGCAGGCTTTTGACCTGATCTATTATGATGCTTTTGCGCCGGCTACGCAACCTGAGTTATGGACGAAGGAAGTGTTTGAAAAATTATATGGGTTATTGGATCCTGGTGGAATTCTAGTTACTTATTGCAGTAAGGGGGATGTAAGGAGAGCAATGCTGGCAGCTGGGTTCGGGGTAGAGAAATTAGCCGGTCCTCCGGGAAAGCGGGAGATGCTGCGGGCCCAACGACAAATGTCCCAACATTAGTTGAGACACCTGTTCTTTTTCAATAAAGCGATCACTTTTGTACAACCATCGTACGCAAACTTTCCACCAGTGCACCTACCCTTCCGATCAGCTGATCTGGCAAACCATTTTTCTTCGCGCCTTTCACCAGGTCTGCGAGAAATGCATCGAAATCGCCATTATCTGCTTTGCCATTCATACGTGCGTTCTGCGCGGGATCGTGTGCCGCCACCATGCTTTTACCGCCATACGTATAACTGGTAGAACCCGTACCTACACAGACAAAATCAGTCAGGTTCTTGCTGAGAGCCTCGAATCCACTGGTATTACCCGCCGTTACTTCTGCCAGCAGTGCAGTAAAGAATCCATTGATTTCAGGATCTGCGGCAATGACGAAGATGGTGCTATCTACTACAGAGCGGATTCCCAGACGACCCTGTTGAATTTTTGTTCCCGGATTAGCCGGATCATTCACCATCGTTGAACCACCCAGTGAATCGTACAATGTTTTTGTTTCCGTTTTGTCTGCATCTTTCTTGCACGAGGTGAGGAACAGGCCTGTGCCAAAGATACCAGCTAAGAATAAGAGTGCTGCGTTGCTTTTCATTTTCTATTTTTTACTGATAAAGAGATGATAGATTTTCCCTGTGAGTGATTGTGCCATGGCAGGGCATCCTTTCTGCAGGTCTGCTTCGCTGGGCACATATCGTGTAGTCGTATAATGTAGTGACTGGCTGCATCTGCTGATAATATCACCAGCATCCGCAATCAGCGGTGAGTAGGTAAATACGGCGATGCGGCTGGAAACATTGACCAGCACATGGTCTACGCCAGGTTGGGAATAGAGCCAGGTTTTTACCTGTTCACCATCTTCCTGGCTGAGTGACTGCTTAATATCCATGCGCGCCATGATTCGTGTATGCGCATCAGGTGCTTTAGGCCTGGTGACAAGGTAAATATGTACGATGAGTACGAGGATCAGGCACGCAAGGGTACCTCCCGCCCATGGCAGGATTTTCAGAGCTTTCCTTATCATAAAATAAATTGTAAAAAATTAAGAGAGGGGCCATTAGCCCACTGGTTTCCTTATCTGACGACGTAGTGTTGCTACATATTCAGATACGGTAATTAAATGCCAGTGGATTTTAAAGGAGAGAATTTATTTGCAACCGCGATAAAGAGGGAATGTTGTCAAACATAAAAATATCCGGCAACCTATAAGTATTAAATAACCAGCCTACGCATTACTCAGAGGCATACTGGCCTTTTAGAATACGGTCCAGTCTGAAGTATCCCAGGTGCAGTTGATCCGGCTTTGCGTTGGGAGCAGCGGATGATATTTGCAAGGCATACTGCGCCCGGATGT
The DNA here is from genome assembly GCF_034424315.1 of Chitinophaga sancti. GTDB lineage: Bacteria > Bacteroidota > Bacteroidia > Chitinophagales > Chitinophagaceae > Chitinophaga > Chitinophaga sancti. The sequence continues at coordinate 648,476 of NZ_CP139972.1, read as the reverse complement.
TTTCAGGAAGGATATCTTCGATCAGTGCGAAGTCATCAATATCTACCCCATACTTGTCATCGATGTGTGAGGTTGCACCGGGGAAACTTGTGTGTTTAAAAAATGCGGTGGCTTTCGCCTTCTTCAGGGCTTCGTTCTTTTCTTTGCCGGTAGAGAGGAGTTTGTAATGAAATTCTTCCATTTCATTTTCTTTATATCCACCCAGGTTAATGAAGTAAAGTTGTGTACCGCCGGCTATTTTTTCAGCGCGGGGAATAACCTTCACCTGCATCTCATCTACCAGTGTCACCTCTCTGAATGCATCCAGGTGCAGATTCCCTTTAGCTTCCGGCCAAAAAGCTTCCAGGGCAGGTATTACTTCCTGTAAAGAAGAAGCAATACCAAAGAATACATCATGTTGTTCAGTATGTCTGCCGGCAGGCTTACATCCTGCCAGGATCATAAAAAGTTTTAGCTGTTCCATAGTGACGAAAATATTTCAGCATCTTCTCCCCAGTATAAATGCATGTAAGAGGCGATGACATTTTGTTGTTTGTAAATAGGTGTTGCTACAGTTTTGCCACGGGCGTTTGTAACTTCTCCGATCGTCGGAATCTCAGCGTTTTCGCTGGCCTGGGAGTAGTGAAATTCGTGTCCTTTCAATACGGTATTTCCAATTTGTATTTTGCGATAGCCGAGTGACAAGCGGCTATTTTCCATACTGGTTTCAATATCGAGTACGCCACACATTTCATAACGTTTACCTTCCTGATCGGTAATGCCTTTACCGAGGTACATCATCCCTCCGCATTCTGCAAATATACGTCTACCCTTTGCAGCGAAGTTACGGATAGATGTATGCATCTTTACATTCCCGGCCAGGAGCGCCAGGTTTAATTCAGGATAGCCACCGGGCAGGTAGAGCCAGTCTGTACCGGGGGGCAATTCTTCTTCGTTGCCTGGACTAAAAGTAACAACATTTCCCAGTTGTTCCAGTGCGCGGATATTATCCTCGTAAAGAAAATTGAATACATGATCGAATGCGACTGAGATCTGTAGCTTGTTAGTGGCGCGGGGAGTATCTTTTGTTTTGTATAGAGGTCCCTCTTTTGTTGTTAATTCAAGTAACTGATCCAGGTTGACCGATTTACTTATATGAGCAGCTGCCTCTTCGATGATGGCTTCATAATCATTTTCAGGGGAGATAGCCAGGCCCAGGTGCCGGGAAGGGATCTTTATATTTTCGTTCACGGGGATGTAGCCTAATGACGGAATGCCAACATCTTCGCAGGCATCCTTCAGGAACTGGTAATGACTTTCGGTATTGACGAAATTGAAGATCACACCGGCGATCTTTAATTCCGGGTTAAAGTTTTTCAGTCCAAATAAGATGGGTGCCACTGAATAAGCCATGGCCTTTGCATTCAAGACCAGGACTACAGGTATATCCAGGAGCATGGCGATAGCAGCACTGCTCCCTTCCGCTTTCACCGCACCGTCGAACAATCCCATTACACCTTCCACGATGGCGACATCCGCATCCTGACTGTAATGACTGTATAGTTCCTGCACATGTGTTTCGCTCATCATAAATGTATCCAGGTTGATACCCGGTCTGTGAGCAGCTGTTCTATGATGAGTAGTATCGATATAATCAGGTCCGCATTTGAAAGGTTGCACCTGCAAGCCTCTATGATGCAATGCCCGCAACAACCCTAAAGTGAGGGTGGTCTTGCCCGAGTGGCTGGAGGCTGCGGCGATTAAAAACTGAGGCTTCTTCATTTGGCCAAAGATAGTACATTTGCAAAATTATCTATACGCCCAACGCTATGCAGCAATTAAAACCCATCATGTTTGTAGGTACCGCTTCAGACGTAGGGAAAAGTTTTATCAATACCGGTTTCTGCCGCATCTTTAAACAGGATGGTTATCAGCCAGCACCTTTTAAGGCGCAGAACATGTCGCTCAATAGCTTCGTTACGCCAGACGGGCTGGAGATAGGGCGTGCGCAGGCGGTGCAGGCAGAGGCATGTGGGCTGCCATGCAGTGTGAATATGAACCCGGTATTGCTGAAGCCTACGAATGATAAGTCATCGCAGGTAGTGTTGATGGGGAAACCTGTAGGCACACAGTCGGCCTATGATTATTTCATGGGGAATAATAAGCAGGGATTGTTTAATGCAGCAAAGGCGGCGTTTGACAGCTTGCATGCGCAATACAACCCGGTGGTACTGGAAGGTGCGGGTAGCATCAGTGAGCTGAACCTGAAGCACCGGGATATTACGAATATGCGGATGGCATTATATGCCGGGGCGGATGTGTACCTGGTTGCGGATATTGATAAAGGTGGCATCTTTGGCAGTGTGTATGGAACGGTGGCGCTGTTACCTCCGGAAGAAAAGGCCTTACTGAAGGGGATCATCGTAAATAAATTCAGGGGGGATGCCCGTTTGTTTGAAAGCGGGAAAGTATTGCTGGAAGAACTTTGTGGGGTGCCGGTAGTAGGCATCATCCCCTACCGGAAAGATATATACGTAGAGGAAGAAGATTCTGTGGCATTGGCACATAAGCAAAGGCAGGCAGGCAGTGACAAGGTAAATGTGGTGGTCGTTTTACTGAATCGTTTGTCTAATTTTACGGACTTTACGGTGCTGGAAAAAGACGAGCGGGTACATTTGTATTATAGTAATAACCCTTCGGAAATTTCGCAGGCAGATATTGTGATACTACCGGGTAGTAAGAATACTATTGCGGACCTGGTGGATATAAAGAACAATGGTGTGGCTGCTGCAATCGTGGCTGCCGCTAAAGAAGGGAAAACGGTGATTGGCATTTGTGGAGGATACCAGATGATGGGCCATAGTGTAGCAGATCCTGTGGGTGTGGAAGGAAGTGTCTCTTTTATGCCCGGGCTGGGTTTGCTACCGGTAACGACTGTATTGACAGCGGAGAAGACAACGAAGCAGTGTAGTTTTCGGTATAAGGATACGGAGGCGCTTTGTGAAGGATATGAAATTCATATGGGAACTACTGAGAGTAGTAATGCGGTGGCAGCAGCCATTTGGGGAACAGATGGCTTACCAGGAGAAAAAAAAGACATTATTAGTAAGCCCTTAAATACAATGTCGGAAGGTCATGGAGATGGCTATTTACTGCATGATCGCTGCTGGGGTACTTATGTACATGGAATTTTAGATAACCCTGTAGTGGTGGAGGACCTGCTCTCGCCTTTCAAACCGAAGGCAACAGTACCTTTTGATTACAATAAGTATAAACATGAGCAGTACGATAAACTGGCACAACATCTGCGCGAACATATCGATATTGCCTACATTTATAGTCAATTAAAAAGTGAACAATGATATTAGGTCATGGAGATGACAGGTATTTGTATTCCCGGGAAATTCTTGCTGACTTTAGTTCGAATGTTTATTATAAAGGACTTTCCATTGGTTTGATACAACACCTGAGCACACAGTTATTCAGATTGAAAAATTACCCGGAGGCGAATGCACAAAGTTTGCAGGAGGCCCTGGCACAATGGCATGCAATCACGCCGGCGCAGGTATTGGCAACGAATGGTGCAACGGAAGCCTTCTATTTAGTGGCGCATGCATGGAGAAGGCAATCGGCTACGATTGTGATTCCGGCATTTGCGGAGTATGAAGATGCGTGTCGGGTGAATGATATTTCCGTGTCTTACCTGGAATGGTCTGCATTACAGCAGGACAGTTCTTTCGAAACGGAACTGGTATTTTTAGGCAATCCTAATAATCCTACGGGCGCTTTATTGACGGTAGATTTTCTGCGGAACTTATTACAACATAATCCGGCCGTTACTTTTGTGATTGATGAAGCATATGTGGATTTTACGCTGGCGAGGGCTTCGCTGGTAGATTCATTAGGTGAGCTGCCAAACCTGGTCATTATTAAATCGTTGACGAAGACTTATGCCATACCTGGTTTACGACTGGGGTATATGCTAAGTAATGCGGAGACGATTAGTGCCATCACTGCTTCTAAAATGCCATGGTCGGTGAATGCGCTGGCGATAGAGGCAGGTTTATATATAACGGCGCATAAGGAAACACTGACATTCCGGGTAGAAGAGCTCTTGCAGGACACCGTGGCTTTGATGGCGGCCCTGAGGATCTATGTGAATGTGATGCAGACGAATACGAATTTCTTTTTGTGTGAACTGCTGCGGGGCACTGCGGCAGAGCTGAAAGCATACCTGCTGGAGGAACATGGGTTACTGATCAGGGATGCCGGTAATTTTAAGAGTCTGAGTGAAAGACATTTCAGGGTGGCTACGCAGACGCCGGAAAAAAATGCATTATTGATCAAAGGCATTGATGCATGGATGGCAAGATGATATGGATTCCTTTAGTGGCGGGGTATGTGTTGGATCTGCTGTTGGGCGATCCCAGGCACTTGCCGCACCCGGTGAGGCTGTTTGGGAATATGATTGAGTATGGGGAGCAACGACTGAATAAAGGTACTTACCGGCTTTTAAAAGGGGCAATAATGACAATTGTACTCTGCCTGGGTGTTTATGCATTTTTCTATTCCATGCAGGTGATTTTACCTGTTTGGGCGAGGTACATTTTCAATACCATCTTTGTTTTTTACGGATTAGCCAATAAGAGCCTCTTAGAGGAGGGCAAAGCTGTTTATGACACATTATACAATCAAGGCCTGGAAGCGGGCAGAAAACGCCTTTCCTGGATCGTAGGCAGGGATACTTCCAAACTCCAGGAGAACCAGATCCGGGTAGCGGTATTGGAGACCCTGTCAGAGAACCTGAGTGACGGGGTCATTGCGCCCTTGTGTTTTTATGCTGTGGGTGGGGTACCGGCCATGATGTTGTATAAGATGATCAATACCCTGGATTCGATGATCGGGTATAAACATGCGCGTTATTTATTCTTTGGTCGTTTTGCTGCCAGGCTGGATGATGTGGCGAATTATATCCCGGCCCGCCTGACCGCCTTACTGATGGTGATGGTGACGGGTAGTTTGCGGGGATGGCGGTATATTTTAAAATTCGGGCATCAGCATGCCAGTCCGAATTCTGGCTACCCGGAGGCAGCGCTGGCGGGAATATTGAATTGCCGCTTCGGCGGACCGAATGTATATCATGGTGTATTAGTAGAGAAGCCTTATATAGGGGAACAGCAGCGGGAGATCAGGCATGAGGAGCTACGAAAAGTGATGTTTATAAATCACGCAGTGACGTTCGTGGTGGTGGCTTTGATTGTCGTGTTGCACTACAATAATTCATAATCCTTAGCCGAAATTTAATTATTCAATACCCCAATAGAAGAACCTGAAGTTAAATTAATTTACTACATTTACCCCCGGTTTATGGTTTTTATCCGCCTTTCTGGCGGCTAAAATTAAAAGGGAATCCGGTGTAAATCCGGAACAGTTCCCGCTGCTGTAAGTTCCATCAATTGCTTTTAACATCTGCAAAGCCACTGCTCCGGTTGGAGTGGGAAGGCGTTAAAAGTGGAACAAGTCAGAAGACCTGCCAAAGACTGTAACAACTTATCCAATGCTTTCGGGAAAAAAGTACGGGGATAGCAAACCACTTACGCAGTGTTTGCTCCTGCCTCCTTTTCTCCTGTCTGCTTGTTTAATCGTTAACGGGTAATTAACTGTATTAAATGTTTTAAAGGTATGGCTATTAAAGATCTGACCAAGGTTCAGAAGATGGTTTTTATTTGCAATGGTGGAACCTGTGCCAAAGGTGGTGCAGACGAAAACACCCTGGCGCTGAGGGCGCAGCTCGGCAAGCATGGTATGGATGATGAAATTCATACTGTTCGCACCAAATGTATGGGGCAATGTACCAGCGGACCTATTGTGTTCATTCATCCGGAGGGTGCCTGGTATGGTAGCGTGAATCCTGACATTGCGCGTGATATTGTAACACAGCATCTCTTACAGAATACATTACTGGCATCGCAGCTCTGCTTTCCGGAAGCAGGGGCGATGGAGCTACAACCGCTAAGGTTTAGCGCAGCAAAAGCAGAATAAACACAAGCTTAGCGTGGCATTTACAAAGTCTTTCTGAGAACAGGGCTTACCGATATGATGTTATGCAGTTTGGATAACAACCCAGATCTGTGCACGATGCTTCGGGCTTGAGGGGAAATAAACCCGGTGTATGATTTTCGTATACTTCCAGGTTCGGGTTTGAGTGTTCAGGTTAAAAGTAGTCAGAGAATATATTTCAAAATAATGGGAACCGATATATCAGGATTTATTGTATTAGCCGTCCTTGGCCTCCGCCATGGGCTGGATCCGGACCACATCACTGTGATCGACGGTTACACCTACCGGCTGCACATGAACAAAAGGACCTGGAGCAGATGGGTAGGCACTCTTTTTACATTCGGACATGGCATTATGGTAACCCTCATTGCCTTATTCCTTTGTATGCTGAAGAACAATTTTAATATCCCGCCATTGCTGGATATTGTTGTAGAATGGACAGCCTCGCTGATGCTTTTCTTTATGGGTATATCGAACCTTGTTTATTTGCGTAAAGGCCAGGTACAACTGACCGGGGTCCGGAAAAAACTCCTCCCGAAATCTTTCGAAAACAGCCTGAACCCATTCACCGTGGTCCTCACAGGGATCATCTTCGGTTTTATCTTCGACACCTCTTCGCAGATTGCGGCTTTTGGCTACGCAGTAGCAGTATCGAACCAATGGCTTTACGCCATAATGGGTGGAGTGGTATTTTCACTCGGGCTGATCCTCACCGGCACCTGCGATTCTATGTTACTCAGCAAGCTACTCAAGACGTTTGACCAGAAGAAAATTCAAAACCACCGCTTCAAATTAAATGTCCTGATTACAATCATGTGTTTTGCCATTCCTATTTACAAAATCCTCAGTACATGGAATGAATCCCTGGAACTGAGCGATACGCAGAACAATATTGTGGGAATAATTTTCATAAGTATCATTATTTCATTGTATGCTGATTTATATTTGAGGCACAAATTCAGCAAAGCAGATAATGGAACAGCATGACTATACAAAGAACAAATCCATCAGCGTACTAGGCTGTGGCTGGCTCGGCTTACCATTAGCCGGGCTTTTTGTTCAACAGGGGTACCGGGTAAAAGGGTCTGTGACCAGTGAGGAAAAGCTGGGATCACTGTTTGAGAAAGGGATTCTTCCCTACCAGTTAAGGATTTCCGATCAGGAGATTGATTGCTCCGATCTGGCCGGCTTCCTGGATAGCGACATCCTGATCATCAACTTTCCGCCAGGCCGCAGACCGGATATCACCAGCTACCACGCTGCCCAGATTGCCCTGTTGATCCAGGCAATCGAGACCAGCCCGGTGCAACATGTATTGTTTATCAGCTCTACCTCCGTATATCCTGATCTGAACAGGGAGATTACGGAAAAGGACATGGTGCCTCCTACCAAGGGCAGTGGGCAGGCCCTGATCCTGGCGGAGAACCTGTTGCTTTCACAAACGAAATTTACCACTACGATACTCAGATTAGGAGGACTGATCGGCTACGACCGCATGCCGGCACGTTTCCTGGCCGGCAAAAAGGACGTGGAAAATGGCGATGCGCCGATCAATGTGATTCACCAGGATGATTGCTTAGGGCTGATCAGTGCGCTCATTGAACAGGAGGTGTGGGAAGATATATTCCATGCGGCAGCAGATGAACATCCGACAAGGAAGGAATATTATACCCTGGCAGCAGAGAAAGCGGGGCTGGAACCGCCTACTTTTGCGGAAGGCAAGCCCCTGCGCTTTAAGATCATTAATTCTGATAAGATCAAGCATCGTTTGCATTATACATTCAAACACCCTAATCCCCTGGCATTATTATGAAAGGAATATTAATATGCGGACATGGCAGCAGGGACCCGGAAGGAGTACGTGGATTTAAGGAGCTGGTGGGGCTGCTCAGGGAGCGGTATCCTGACTACATGGTAGATTATGGGTTCCTGGAGTTTTCCCATCCCGTATATGCAGCGGCAGTAGAGCGGATGTATGTGGCAGGGGTCAGGGAGATCCTGGCTATTCCGGCGATATTGTTTGCAGGTGCGCATGCGAAGAATGATATTCCTTACGAGATGAATACCCTGCAAAGCCAGTATAAAGGGCTTAGCATCAGGTTGAGCAGGCATATTGGTATTACCCCGTCTATCCTGAAACTCGCACGGCAACTGATTGTGCAGGCAGGTGGTACCGGCGATTTGTCAGATGCCTGTTTGCTGGTAGTGGGAAGAGGTACTTCTGATCCGGATGCGAATGCGGATGTGGCAAAGATGACGAGAATGCTGTGGGAAGGAATGGGATTTGGATTTGCCACGACGGCCTATATAGGAGTAACGAAGCCCTTATTGCAGGAGGCTTTGCCACTGGTGGACCTGTTGCCGTATAAACGGGTGATTGCAGTACCCCTGTTTTTGTTTACGGGGGTGTTATTGAAAAAGATCTATGCACAGCTGGAAGAATATAGGGAGCAGACAGAGAAGGAGGTATTGTATACTTCGGGGTTTGAGTGTGATGAGTTATTGCTCGAGACAATTGATGAACGGATCAGGGAAGTAGAGATCGGAAGACCGGAAATGAATTGCCAGTTGTGTAAGTACAGGACGCAGATCATTGGGTTTGAGGAGGAAGTCGGCAAAGAGCAGGTGGGGCATCATTTGGCTGTGAAGGGGATATTGTTTGAGGAAGATGAGAAGCTGGAGAAAGGGAATAAGGTGGTCAGGGGAATGAAAAAGATCCTGGGAATTTGAGGACAAAGAATAGTTGAAGACCGGGTGGCAGTTAAATTTTAAATCTGGATCTGAGTTATGGTAAAACAGGGTAAAATATACGGCGTATCTCTTGGCCCGGGCGATCCTTTACTGATTACCCTAAAGGGCTTGCAGGTATTGCAACAGGTAGATAGAATTTACTATCCAGGCTCATTACTGGAAGATGGCACAACCATCAGTTATTCCCTGAACATCCTGCAATATCATCAGCTGGATGAAAGTAAATTCAGGGGCATGTTCCTGAAGATGAGCACTGACAGAAGTGAGGTAGCTGGTACCTACGCCAATACCTTCCTGCAGATGTGGGAGGACTACCAAATGGGGTTACAGGTGGCTTTTGTGAGTGAGGGAGATATTTCTTTTTACAGCACCTTCGCCTACCTGATGGAACATATACAACAGTATAAACTGGAGGTAGAAGTGATAGCAGGGGTGCCTTCATTTTTGAATGGCGCAGCCGCGCATCAGTTCCCATTAGGCGTGCTGAATGAGAAGATTGCAATTTTGCCAAGGATGGAGCACGCAAACCAACTGGAGCATTTACTCGATACTTTTGATACGGTGGTACTGATCAAAATACGCAGTGTGATTAAGACACTATTGCCACTGATGCACAACAAAGCTTTGCGCATGATGTACTGCGAACGCCTGGGTACACCGGATCAGTTTATTACCACGGACATACAGGTGATTAAAGAGCGGGAGCTGCCTTATTTTTCCTTAATAATATTGAAGAAGTTGTGAGTGTAACACAGGTTCTGTTTCGCTGAATATTTTAATAAGACTATGAGATTAAGTGTAGTGGGCATTGGACCCGGCGGCGCTGACTATATATTGCCAATTGCACAACAGGTGCTGGCTGATGCGGATATTGTAATTGGATATAGCTATTATTTCCAGTTCATCAGCCATTTGCTAAAAACAGGCTGTGCATGTATTGGCAAAGACCTGACAGAAGAGGAAGCCCGTGCGGCACTTGCTGTAGACAGCTGTGCGCCCGGCAAGCATGTGGTCGTGATCAGTTCAGGTGATGCGGGTATTTATGCTATGGCATCGCTGGTATATCAGTATGCAAGCAGGCATCCTGAAAAGGAGATTGACTTACAAACCATTCCCGGCATTAGTGCATTCATTGCATCTGCAGGGAAACTGGGTGCACCATTAGGCCATGATTTCTGCTGCATCTCTCTTTCTGACTTAATGACCCCATGGACCACGATTGAACAGCGTATTAAAGCGGCAGCTTTTGGTGACTTTGTCACGTCTTTATATAATCCAAGAAGTAAGAAACGGTTCTGGCAACTGGAGCGATTCAAAGAGATCTTCTTAGCACACCGCTCTCCTGATACACCGGTTGCAATCATCAGGCAGGTGACGCGCCCGGAAGAAAGCATCCTGCTTACTACCCTGAAAGAACTGCCTGTGGCTGCTGTAGACATGTTCTCGCTGGTGATGGTAGGGAACTCGCAGACTTACCAGTTCAAAAACTTTTTAGTAACGCCCCGTGGCTACCTGGATAGAAAACCACAGAGTGGTCAGGAGATCCAGGATGAAAGCTTCAGGCAGATAGCCGCACAGCTGCAGCGAACGGATTTAAGTCCGGCAGATAAGTGGGCAGTGATGAGATGCATACATACTACTGCTGATTTTGAATATGAGGATTTATATCATTCCAATGATAATGCAATTACCCGCTGGAAAAGGTACCTGCAAAACGGCGGAACGATTGTAACGGATGTAACGATGGTGCAATCGGGAATTACAAAATCCTTCTTAGAGAAATACAGGTCGCAGGTGCATTGTTACCTGAATGCGGAAGGTGTACCGGAACTGGCGGAAAAGGAAGGCCTGACAAGAAGCCAGGCAGGTATGCGGCTGGCAATAGCACAACATCCGGAGGCCCTGTTTGTGGTAGGGAATGCACCAACTGCTTTGTTTGAATTATGTGATCAGTTAGGAAATGAAGATTTTAAACCGGCAGGGATTATTGGTGCACCTGTGGGATTTGTGAATGTGGTGGAATCTAAGTTGAAATTGCAGGCAATGAAGCAGGTGCCCTATGTGATTATTAAGGGGCGTAAGGGAGGAAGTAATGTGGCGGCAAGTATTGTAAATGCAGCATTTACTTATGAGTAAGCAATTGCATAATCACCAATAAAAAATACAACACTTAAGAATGAATAAATATGTGGTCATAGGGATTTCAGATCATGCACACTTCGTCTTAGCAGATGAGGTGCTATCCTTATTATCACAACATCAATATTTCTCCGGTGGCAAACGACATCATCAGCGCATGCACCAATACCTGCCTGCAGCGTATGAATGGATCGATATTACAGGAGACATTCCCGGACTGATCCAGCAATACAAAGAACTGGATGGTGAAGTAGTGATCTTTGCTTCCGGCGATCCGCTGTTCTATGGATTTGCCAATAGCATACGGAGGTATCACCCTGAAGCGGAGATGCGTGTCTATCCTTATTTTAATAGTTTGCAATTGTTGTGTCAACGTTGCAATATCGCTTATGCGGCATTGTATAATACCTCTGTGCATGGACGTGGCTGGGATGAACTGGACACTGCATTATTAAAAAGAGAAAAGCTGATAGGCGTGCTCACAGATGGTGTCAAAACACCAGCGGCCATTGCCTCACGACTATTAGCATATGGTTATGACAACTATACGATGATCGTGGGTGAAGCGCTGGAAGGCGTGGAAGAAAAAATCAATACGTTCTCATTACCAGCTGCTTCAGATACTTTATTTCACGCATTGAATTGCGTATTGCTCATTGAAAATACGCCCCGGAAGAAATGGATGGGCATCCCGGATGCCTTATTCGAGGGTTTGGAAAACAGACCCAACATGATCACTAAGATGCCTATACGCCTGTTAAGTCTGAGCCAGCTGGATCTGTTTCAGCGGCAGGTATTCTGGGATATAGGTTTTTGTACAGGATCGGTGGCGATAGAGGCAAAGAATAATTTTCCCGGTTTGCAGGTAGTGGCGTTTGAGAAGAGAATAGCCTGTGACGCATTGATGGACAGGAATGCGTTTAATTTAGGTGTGCCGGGAATTATTAAAGTGATAGGTGACATATTTGAGCAGGATCTATCAGCCTATCCCCCAGCCGACGCCATCTTTATTGGAGGACATGGGAACAGGTTAGATGAATTGATTGCCGGTATTCATCACTATTTGAAACCTGGTGGCCGGCTGGTCATGAATGCTGTGAAACAGGAAAGCAACACTCAATTTGTGGAAGCAGTGACCGCATTGGGCTATCAACTGCATACAGCTATAAACATTACAATAGACGAACATAATCCGATTACTGTCCTGACGGCAGAAAAAATACAGACATGAATAAAACAGCGATCATAGCGAGTACAGACAGCGGCGTGGAATTAGGTTTGCGCATCATGAAGGAATTCCCTCATGCTGTAGTGGTGAGTACGCGCATACATGAGCAGGTAACAAGGATTCCTGCTATTGCCGTTTTTTTGCAGGACAATTACCGCAAGTTTGACAACCTTGTATTTATTGGGGCATTGGGTATTTGTGTGAGGAGCATTGCGCCTCATTTAGAGGATAAGCATACAGACCCGGCGGTGATTAATATGGATGACCAGGGCCATTTTGTACAGGCAGTAGTATCCGGTCATGAAGGCGGGGCGAATGCGCTGGCTGCGAAACTTGCCAGGGCTACAGCAGGACAGGCCGTGATTACCACCAGTAGCGATCTGCAGCAACTATGGGCACTGGATACATTAGCAGCGGAATTCAACTGGAAGGTTTTTGTTAAGTCAGGGCAAAAAGATTCTACCAGTGGCATTGCGCCTGGTGACCATCATTCACCAACTCCAGCTAAAGTGTTTAACCAGCTGATCTCCTTATTTGTCAATAAGCGGCCAACGGCTGTATTATTAGATCTTAAAGATAAGGGCACACAATACCTGGAAAGAACGAAACCTGCTTTTGCAGATATTTATTATGCCTTTGAGGAGATTGATCTATCAAAGTATGAATTGCTGATTGCGATTACTTATAAGAATTATGAGGCACCCATCCCGGTACTACATTACCACGCACCTGTACTGAATATTGGGATGGGTTGCTCAAGAGATATTGAACCTGAGTTGCTGGAACAATCATTCAGGGAACAGTTCCAGTCAAAAGGATTAGCAGTTGCTGCTTTAAAAGTGATCGGCTCTATTGATATTAAAGCCGATGAAACTGCTTTCATTGCACTGGCGGCGACACTGGGTGTTCCATTTGTAACTTTTACTGCTGATGAGTTAAATACACAAACAGTACCGAATGCATCTGAGGTGGTGCTATCTAAATTAGGCGTGCACAGTGTATCAGAGGCATCTGCGATGTTACTTTCGGGCAATACAGGTTTACTGCTGGAGAAACAAAAGATCACTGTCAGCTCCGGCAAGAAACATACATTGGCTATTGCGATTGATAAAAGTGCAGCACGTAAAGGAGAGGTGGTAATCGTAGGTGCAGGACCCGGAGATGCCGCATTAATCAGCATCAAAGGGAAGCAGTTACTGGAAACAGCGGACCTGATCTTATATGCAGGCAGCCTGGTACCCGAAGAGCTGACACATTATGCGAAAGCCGGTGCCGTGGTACGGAATTCTGCGAGTATGACACTGGAAGATCAGATCGCTTTGATGGAAGCACATTATGCGAAAGGGCATTTGATCGTAAGATTGCAATCCGGTGATCCTTCTATTTACGGAGCGATACAGGAGCAGATGACCATCTTTGACGAGAAGGGAATGGAATACGCTATTGTACCGGGCATCTCCTCGTTTCAGGCGGCAGCGGCTTACCTGAAATCGGAGTTTACGATCCCGGAGGTGGTGCAGAGTATTATTCTTACACGCGGTGCAGGGAAGACACCCTTGCCGGAAAATGAAAAACTGAATGAGATGGCCAGGCATAAAGCAACGATGTGTATCTTCCTGAGTGCGACGATTGCTAAATCAGTACAGGCACAGTTACTGGAACATTATGCACCTGAGACACCGGTAGCGGTATTATATAGAGTAACCTGGAAAGATGAGGCCGTGTATACCGGGCAACTGAAAGACCTGGCGCAGATAATCAGGGATAATAAACTGACACTTACGACCCTGGTCATAGTGGGCGACGCGATTGGTGCGAGAAAGAACAGGTCGCATTTGTATAGTCCGGAGTGGAAGCATACGTTTAGAACAGGGAAGGCGGTGAAGATTTAGTGAAGGGGTTAACTGGTTTTTAGAATAATTCTTTATGCAAAAAGGCGAATAAATATTCCGGACATCTATATCTAAATTCTTACAAATGATTCTTGTATTTGGTGGTACAACAGAAGGAAGAAAAGCAATGGCACTGCTGGAACAGGCAGGTCTCCCCTATTGTTATTCCACCAAAACGGAAGTTGAGATACCGATGCAGGTATGTGGTACTTACAGACATGGTGCATTGACGCCCCCTGCGTTGAAAGAGTTTTGTGCAGCAAAAAATATCAGTGTAATTGTACATGCCAGTCATCCGTTTGCAAGTGTATTACACCAGACAATAGCGGATGCAGGATTGCCGGTATTGCGTTTTGAAAGAGAATACCCGGCACGAACGGAGCATCCATTGGTACATTATTTCGATAGTTATGATGCTGCCTTGAATTACCTGTGCGTACATCCGGTTAAAAAGTTATTGGCATTGACAGGTGTACAGACAATCAGTCAAATAGAAAAATATTGGCGGGCGCATACAACGCTTTTTAGAATATTACCCAGGGAGAGTTCCCTGGAACAGGCGCTGGCAGCAGGGTGTAGCCGTGAAGACCTGATTATGGCACTGCCGGGCAACGAAGCAGCTTTAATCGCTTCGCATGGCATCACAGGTATATTGACGAAGGAAAGTGGTGAATCGGGTTTATTATCAGTGAAGATCCACGAAGCATTGCAGGCGGGTATTCCTATTTTCATTATTGCCAGGCCAGCCCTGCCGGAAGGATTTATTTCCGTAAATGAGCATGACCTATTAGATCATTTAAAAGCATACCTGGTATGTCACTGAGAACAGGATATACCACTGGTGCCTGCGCGACAGCCTGTACAAAGGCTGCACTGACAGCACTGTTGACACAAACCCCGGTTGAAGAGATAGAGATTACATTACCCCTGGGTCAAAAGGTATTATTTAAAGTGAATTGTTCTTTCAATACCCTGAATGCTACCTGTACAACGATCAAAGACGGGGGTGATGATCCGGATGCTACGCACGGTGCTACAATAGGAAGTACTGTTTCATTAAACAGGGGCGATGAGGTTGTTTTTTTAAGAGGTGAAGGAGTGGGTGTGGTGACCTTACCGGGATTAGCGATTGGCGTTGGCGAGCCGGCCATCAACCCGGTGCCGAGGAAGATGATGCGGGATGCGGTGAATTTTATCCGGCATCAATACCAGCTGCGCCAGGGAGTAGATGTACAGGTGTTCGTGGTGAAAGGTGAGGAGATTGCGCGAAAGACGCTGAATGCACGGATTGGGATTATCGGTGGTATTTCTATATTAGGTACGACAGGAATTGTGAAGCCTTTTAGTGCTGCTGCCTATATAGCCAGTATTACGCAGGGGATTGATGTATCTATTGCGAATGGCTGCGATACTGTTGTGATCAATTCCGGCGGCAGGTCTGAAAACATATTACGGAAGCGGTTTGCGTATTTACCGGAGTATGCTTTTATTCAATATGGCAATTGGATTGGGGAGACCCTGGATAAGATCACAACTACTCCCCTGCGGAAAGTGAAAATGGGAATAATGCTAGGGAAGGCATGTAAGCTGGCACAGGGAGAGCTGGATACACATAGCGGGAAGTCAAGCTGGGATAAGCAGTTTATATACGACCTGGCTACCAGTTGCGGATATACGGCAGCAGAATGTGAGCCAATACTCGATCTGAACCTGGCACGCAGGCTGACGGAGTTGTTTCCATTCTATGCAGAGGAGCCATTTTATAAGGAATTAAGGGAACGGTGCTATGCTGTGTGTAAGGCGATTATCCCGGCGGTAGAACTGGAAATATTATTGATTGATGCGAATGATAATATAATATGATTGGATTTTTATTAACTGATTCTATTTTACTGGGCGTACAACATTCTTTTGAACCGGACCATATGGCGGCCGTATCGGTATTAGCATCAGAAAAGGCGAACAATAAACTAAGTCTGCGTAAGCTCATCTGGCGGTCATCCCAATGGGCATTAGGGCACTCTGTTTCTTTGATCTTGTTCAGCTTTTTTGCCTTACTCCTGAAATCCGCCCTGCCGGTTAATATATCAGGCTATGCAGAAATGGCGGTAGGTCCTGTGATGATTTGGTTAGGTGTTTCTGCTATCCGCAGGAATCATCAGCTAAAAAAACTGATGGCTACGCACAAGGAATTTGCAGAACATGATCACCTAGACAAGGCCTTGCATATACATGGCAAACAGGGGCAGGAAATCGCGATGAATCCCCTGAGCCGTAGTTTTTGGGTAGGCATGTTACATGGCCTTGCAGGTACTGGTGGTGCCTGTGCCATCGCCCTGATACTGGCGTCAAAGGATGCGGGTACGGCTATGTGGATCATCGTACTGCAAAGCCTGGGGATTGTGATTGCCATGACCACGTATAGTTGTGTACTGGCATTTTCTGTATCCCGTTTTATTGAAAGAAACCAGGTGGCGTTCAAGTCTATGAATGCGATCGTTGGCCTATTCTCAATTGGAGTAGGCTGTGTATGGATCTATAATTGTTTTGTATGATCAGGTATCCGTTTACTGCTATCTGCGGACAGGAAGATTTTAAACTGGCGCTGACATTGTGTATGATTGATCCCGGCCTGGGAGGAGTACTGGCCCTGGGTGATAAAGGAACTGGTAAGACAACCACGGTGAGGGGGCTTAGTCAGCTCCTGCAGGATATTCCATTTGTAAACTTACCGATCGGTGCTACAGAAGATCGTGTATTGGGTACCGTGAAACTGGATGTGCTGCTGAATGAAAAGCGGCTGGAGATACAAGCGGGTTTGCTGGCAGCGGCGCACCAGGGGATCCTGTATATTGATGAGGTGAACCTGCTGAGTGATTATCTGATGGATGTATTACTGGACGCGGCGGCAACGGGAGGTTATTACCTGGAGAGGGATACTGTTTCTCAATGGATGGAGAGCCGTTTTTGCCTGGTAGGTACGATGAATCCGGAGGAAGGGAACCTGCGTCCGCAGCTCCTGGACAGGTTTGGATTGAGTGTGCATATCAGTACACCAACAGACAAGGCTTTGCGGATGGAGATAGTGGAGCGCAGGGTGGCTTTTGATACGGATGCGGCGGGGTTTGTAAAACGTTTTAAGAGTGAGGAAGAATTACTGGCAGCAAAGATCATAGCGGCACAGACGCTGTTGCCTTCGGTGAAACTTCTTCCTGAGATATATGAAGTGGTGGCTGAATTATGTATCCAACACCAGGTAGAGGGTATGCGGGCGGATATCCTGCTGATGAAGGCAGCGAGGGCCTATGCAGCCTATCATGGACAGAAAAAGGTGACGGCGGCTGATGTGGATACGGTGCAGGGATTTGTACTTTCACATCGTTCCAGGCAGGGAGCGGCTTCGCAAAGGTCTTCGCGGGAGAGCCGGCCCTCGGGTGACGGCGGGAAGGAGGATGAGCCGAAAAAGGGGAGAACGAATTAAAGGATGAACAAAAAGGTTCGAAGGATTTAAATAATTACTTTCTGCAGGCAGCGAGTTCCGAAAAGAAGTTAGCGTTAAAAAATGACAGTGCTAAAGGTCGTAAAAAAGGTTTACCTGTACAGGTGCAAACAACACCTGTCATTGGCAATGATTACAAGACGCGGGATCTGCTTGCTACGGTGAGGAATTACCTCATTAGTGGCCATAGTGAAATTAAATACCAGCGAAAAGCTTTTAAAAGCAGCCTGTCTTTGTTATTTTTAATAGACAGCAGTGGTAGTATGATCAAAGACAGGCAGATTGCTTATATCAAAGGTGTCATTGCTCAAACTATTACACAGCATCGGCATAAGCGGCTGCGTTATGGGGCAGTGGCGCTTAGCCAGGGTGCCGCGCAGCTGGTATCACATTATACGACAGACTCTGACCGTTTTATTCAAAGTATTGGCCTGCTATCATCAGGAGGAAAAACCAATCTGAAAGCAGGCTTGCAGCTGATTGAACAGCTGCAGCCAACGAAGCATGTGCAACTTTACATCTTTACGGATGGGAAGATCAATGTCGGGGGTAGTTTGCAGGAAGCAGGTATTTATTTTAAGCAACATCTGCGAGAGTTGGGTGCTACGACAGTGGTGAATATTGAAAGTGGTTTTGTGAAACTGGGTAGAGCGGCAGAACTGGCGAGGGTAATGGGTGCTACGCTATTAAATTTATAACATTAGTCACATCACGAAACTGATAAACTATGATCCACTACATCTCAGGCGGACAAAGATCCGGCAAAACAAAATTTGCCATGCAGGCAGCCTCGCAACTGTCAGCCAACCCGGTGTACCTTGCTACCAGTCGTATATGGGATGCAGAGCACCAGGCAAGGATTGCGCTGCATAAGGAAGAGCGGGATGAACAGTGGGAGAATATAGAAGAAGAGAAGGAAGTGAGCAGGCTGTCATTGGAGAACAGAACGGTGGTGTTTGACTGTGTCACTTTATGGCTGACTAATTTCTTTTCTGATGCGCATTATAATGTAGAACTTGCGCTTAGAGAGGCGAAAGCGGAATTTGATCTATTTGCAGCGCAGGATTTTAATCTTATTATTATCTCTAATGAGATTGGGATGGGGGTGCATGCGGATACAGAGATTGGGAGGAAGTTCGTGGATTTGCAGGGTTGGATGAATCAATATATTGCGCAGAAGGCGGATAAGGCGACGTTGTTGGTTTCGGGGCTGCCGGTTACGATAAAATAGGATGGATTGGAAGGCTGTCATTCAGATGATTGGAGATTCTTTTTCAGGTTCGACATTCGAATGAATGGGATTCTTTTTGGGGATTCTATTCAGATAATTGAAATGCTCTTCTAGAATCGACATTAGAATGAATGGAATTCTTTCTTCGGATGCTATTCAGATAATTGAAATGTCCTTTCAGATTCGACATTCGAATGAATGGGATTCCTTTGGGGATTTCTATTCGAATGATTGAATCGTTGCCTGCTAACCCGGCATCTCAATTACAATAAATCTAAACAGATTGAGTGCGCTTGATATTTCACTACTCACCCATAACAATAAAGCTGATTGGTAGCCTCCGGAATTCCCCTGGCGCCAATAAACAATTAAACAGACATGACCGGATTTAACATCACACCACTGAACAGCGGCCTGGAAGCTTCCTTGACCGAAAAGATCAACTTAAAAACAAAACCATTAGGAGCACTTGGCAAACTGGAAAAACTGGCATTGCAGATTGGTAAGATCCAGAACACTCTTTCGCCTGTATTGGCTCAACCTACCATTGTGGTGTTCGCAGGCGACCATGGTATTGCAAAGGAGGGCGTAAGCCCCTACCCACAGGAAGTGACCTGGCAAATGGTCTTCAACTTTCTGCAGGGCGGCGCCGGCATCAATGTATTTGCCCGTCAGCACCAGATTGCAATCAAGGTAGTTGATGCAGGTGTGAATTATACCTTTGCGCCTCACCCGGATTTAATTGATCTGAAAGTGGCGCCAGGTACGCAAAGCTATCTGCACACGCCTGCAATGAGCGTGGAAGAATGTGATACCGCTATCAGCCGTGCTGCAACCCTGGTAGCGCAGTTGCATAAAGATGGCTGTAATGTGATTGGTTTTGGTGAGATGGGTATTGGTAATACTTCATCCGCTGCTATGCTGATGAGCCTTTTGTGTGAGCTGCCATTGGAGCAATGCATTGGCAGAGGTACGGGGCTTGATGATAAAGGACTGGAAAAAAAGAAAGCCATCTTAAGCGAGGCACTGCGTACTCAAACGCCTGCTGATAAATCTCCTTTGGAAATATTAAGGACCTTTGGTGGCTTCGAGGTGGCTATGATTTGTGGGGCTATGCTGAAGGCGGCAGAGCTGAAGATGATTGTGCTTGTAGATGGGTTTATAACAACAGCTGCCCTGCTGGTAGCAGCGGCATTGCATCCTGCTATCTTAGATTATTGTGTATTTGCACATCAGTCCAATGAGCAGGGGCATCAACAATTATTAACGTATTTAAAAGCAGATCCGTTATTGCAACTGGGGATGCGCCTGGGAGAAGGTACAGGTGCTGCTGTAGCTTATCCTTTGGTACAGTCAGCGGTAGCTTTCCTAAATGAAATGGCTAGTTTTGCTTCAGCGGGCGTGTCTAATAAAGACTAAGCAGAGCGTGGTAATAGCATGCGTTCATGGATGAAGTAGTCTGCTAGGAACTATTTTGATCTGCATAAAAGCCAGGTATTAGCATGACTGCATGAGATGGCCGGCTTTGCTATTGCCAATTTGTCTAACAAGAGATTTACATCCGCTGTGGTAAAGTCTGGCAATAGCATGACTGCATGCGATAGCCCACTTTACTTCAGCAGATGTTTTAAATAAGAACAATCATGATTAAAAGGGAGATCCTATACTTCAGGGCTGCATTGATGTTTTTCACCCGCCTTCCGGCTGGTCATCATATCAATGTAGGTTTACAAAGTGCGGCCAGGTACCTGCCAATGATAGGGATACTGGTGGGCGCTACGGGTGCCACTGTATATTACCTTGGGCATCTGTTATTCAAAGATCCATACGTGGCCACTGTACTTTCGATTGTAGCCACTTTGCTGATGACAGGTGGCTTTCATGAAGATGGACTGGCTGATGTAGCAGATGGCTTTGGCGGTGGCTGGACGAAAGAGAAGATCCTGGAGATTATGAAGGATCCCCGAACAGGAGCTTATGGTGTGATGGCGCTGGTGTGTAGCATGGGATTAAAAATCTTTGTGCTCGCGAAACTGGGGATCTTGCTACCTGATCAGTTTTTCCTGATTTACGTATGCGGACATACTATTAGCAGAGTAACGCCATTGTTCCTGATGCGTTTTTTAGAATATGCGCGATTGGATGGGAGCAGTAAGATCGGGGCTGTGATTTCGCCCGTTAGCATTGGCGCACTGGTATTTGCTATGAGCACCGGCTTTATACCATTGGCTATATTGGGCGTAGAAGCTGCGTGGATCAGTGTGATACCTTGTGCAACCATGACTTTATATTTAGGATGGTATTTTCAGAAATGGATAGATGGGTATACAGGAGATTGTCTGGGTGCTACGCAACAATTGAACGAACTGATTTTTTACCTGTGTTTACTGGCGATATGGAATTATACTTTGTAAGACATGCAAAGCCGGAGATTGCGCCAGGTACTTGTTACGGGCAATTGGATGTACCATTGGCTGCGGGGTATTCAGCGATCCACGATGAGATCTTTGCCAGTTTAGGACAGGTTGATAAAGTATATACCAGTCCTTTGCAGCGTTGTCTGTTATTAGCAAGCCATTTATCAGCGGCATATGTAGCAGATGAACGATTGAAGGAATTGAACTTTGGAGAGTGGGAAGGGATGAAATGGGAGGAGATTGACAGGGCACTGATGGATCATTGGGGAGCGCATTATATCAGCTCAGGGCCGCCGGCAGGTGAATCATTGCAGGATTTGGTAAATAGGCTGGATGCCTTTTTAAAAGACCTCGTTGTCTCTGAGAAGGTAGTGATTGTTACACACGCAGGAGTGATCCGTGCAGCCAGGCATTTATTGGAGGGTAAGGCACTGAATGAGATCATGGCAGAGAAAATCAATTACGGAGGAATTTATACATTCAACTTATTATGAAGATCTATACAAAAAAAGGAGACCGTGGTACCACCGCGCTATTCGGCGGAAGCCGTGTAGATAAAGACGATGTACGGGTGGAAAGTTACGGTACACTGGATGAGGTAAATTCTACCATCGGACTGTTAAGAGCGAAATTAGGGCCGGAACATGAATGGCAAGCGCGCTTACATAAAATCCAGAAAGACATGATGGATATGATGTCTCACCTGGCACGTCCGTCTGACTGCAAGAAAGAAAACCCGAATCCAAAACCGGAAGATGGCGCGGCCTTTTGTGAAGAATGGATCGACGAACTGGAAGCTGCAATGACCGCTAAATCTGATTACTTCTTACTGCCGGGCGGGAATGAAATTTCTGCGCTGTGCCATGTGGTAAGAACGCAATTGAGAAGGGGTGAAAGAAGACTGGTATCCCTGATGAAGGTGGATACGGTCGAAGATTATATTCCTGCTTATGTAAACAGGCTTTCTGATCTGTTCTTCATTCTTGCAAGGGCGGAAATGGATAAGGCGGGTGTTGCTGAAGAGAAATGGCAGCTGTTTCTTTACAAGAGGAAGAAACAGCCGGAATGAGCTACGCCATCGAAACTTTTGGAATGTCCTAATCAATTGAAACATTCTGAATGACCTACTCCATATCAACAAACATACTTTGCAGCTTTTCCAGTGTTTCGGGTTTAGGCGCCTGCCACATTCCCCGCTGAATAGCTTCCAGCATACGTTCTGTCATATCCTTTAACGCCCATGGGTTCACCTGTTCGATGAACTGACGGTTCTCTTCATTGAACAGGTACTCCTGGCTAATCCCTTCATACATGAAATCATCTATCATATTAGTAGTCGCATCATAGGCAAAAAGATAATCCATTGTCGCCGCCATTTCAAACGCTCCCTTATACCCATGGCGCTTCACCCCTGCTATCCATTTAGGGTTCACCACCCGGGAACGATATACTTTTAGCAATTCCTCTTTCAGGCTCTTGATACGCGGTGTCTCAGGCCGTGCATGATCTCCAAAATAAATTGCAGGCTGTGCTCCTTTTATATTTTCAACGGCATTGGCCAGTCCACCCTGGAACTGGTAGTAGTCATCCGAGTCGAGTATATCATGCTCCCTGTTATCCTGGTTATGCATCACAATCTGCAGGTCGGCCAGGCGCTTCTCAAATACTTCATGTGCAGATTCACCGGTACGATCTGCCCCATAAGCATAGCCGCTCCAGTTGATGTAAATCTTAGCCAGGTCTTCCCTGGTCTGCCAGTTCTTTTCATCTATCACTGCCTGCAGACCGGCGCCATAAGCACCCGGCTTGGAACCGAATACACGGAACAGTGATCTTTTATGTGCCCTGGTTTCATCCAGGCCCTTATTGATCCATTCCTGTTTTTCTGCGAGATAACGTTTACGGATAGGGTTTTGCTCAGGCGATTCGTCTAACAATGCAACCTTCTCCACCACCGCATTCAGCAAAGAGATCACATCCGGAAATGCATCTCGGAAGAAACCGGAGATGCGGAGCATGACATCGATGCGTGGGCGGCGTAATTGAATCAGAGGAATAATTTCAAAATCAGACACTCTCCTATTCGCTGCCTGCCACACGGGTTGCACCCCCATGAGCGCTAATGCCTGTGCAATATCATCACCACCTGTACGCATAGTACTGGTTCCCCAAACGGATAAGCCTATAGACTCAGGATAATCACCGTGCTCCTGCATGTAACGGTCAATGATGAGGTTTGCGCTTTTTAACCCCAGGCTGTAAGCAGCTTGTGTGGGAATCGCGCGGACATCGACAGAATAGAAATTTCTGCCGGTAGGGAGTACATCCATTCTGCCGCGGGTAGGTGCACCGGAGCTACCACTGGGCACGTAACCTGCATCTAAGCCATGGAGCAGGTTCGTAATTTCTGCTGAAGTGCCCAGGATTTTTGGTAATGTGTGTGTGAGTATATGCTGGCAATAAGCGGTTGTAGAAGGTAGATCTGCAGTGATGTTTAGGTTATTTGAAAGCGTATCCTGTTTAGCATTTCCTGCTGGAATGGCAAGTGCTGTCAACCTATCTTTTATAAGCAATTCCAGGACTTCAACGACATCTCCCCTATTCCGGCATTTAATAAATAGTGGGTTTTCATGTGTGAAAGCAGTTTCGTAATCCCCTGCCAATGGATCAAAGCCCAGCCCGAGCTCTTCTGCCGCTACCTGCGTAATTCCTTTTTGCCCAGCCACGGGTACCCGATGCAGGGCTATCAACAAATCAATGAGCTGCTCATGTTCAGGCGCCCGGCCCAGGATGTGCAGGCCATCACGGATCTGTGCTTCTTTCAATTCACAGAGATAGCCATCCAGTTTTAAGAGTAAAGTATCCATATCAGATACTGCGGCCTGCAAATCAGTTTCCAGGTTAGCCTCCTTTACGAGTGCTGTTATCTGTGCACGGATCACCGCTGTACGCTTCGGATCCACACTGGACGCCTCATAATATTCATCGATCAGGTGTTCCAGTTTGGTAAGCGTGCCATAATTCTCGGCCCTTGTCATAGGCGGAATCAGGTGGTCGATGATGATGGCATGTGTACGGCGCTTGGCCTGCGTACCTTCTCCCGGATCATTTACAATGAAAGGATAGAAATGTGGCACAGGGCTTAACAATGCAGCAGGAAAACAACTCTCCTTACTCAGGGCCACACTTTTACCTGGCAACCATTCCAGGTTCCCATGCTTGCCACAATGAATGATCGCGTCTGCTTTGAAGACTTCATTCACCCAACAATAATATGCCAGGTAACGATACGTAGGAGCCAGATCAGGAGAGTGATAAATGGCTTTTTCATCCTGGTTGTAGCCACGTGCAGGCTGAATGCTCACAAAGATGTTACCTAACAGGCAACCAGGGATAATTAAATCCTCTTCCTGCGAGGGTGAAGGGCCCCATTGACTGAGCACCTTGTTTCGCAACTCAGGAGAGAGATGGTCGAAATATTGGTCAAACTGCGCTTTCTCTATGCTTATCTGGTAAGGACGGTAAAGCGTTGTATCGGGATCGTTAGTAACGTAATGGGTAATAAGATTGATTACTTCATCACTTGTAGCGGGAATGTAATCCCCGGTATTATAGCCGGCTGTTTTCAGGGCCTGTAAGATCTCCACAATACTAGCCGGCGTATCCAGCCCTACCCCATTTGCCAGACGGCTATCCTTATTGGGATAGTTCGGCATGATGAGAGCAATACGTTTTTGTTCCTGTTCTTTCTGTTTTAGCCGGATCCAGTTATGGGCAAAGTTTACGACAAAATCACATCCTTCTTCGTGAGTACTATATTGCAGTATATCTGAATCAGTGAGCGCATCCTTTCCTATCGCAGATTTGAAAGAAACTGCCGTTGTAATAATCCGGCCGTCTATCTCCGGCAATGCAATATTCATTGCCACATCTACGGGTGTAAGACCAAAGAGATTTTGCTCCCAGACTTCTTTGGTACATGCAGCAAAGATGGCTTGTATTACGGGTACATCGAGATGATCAAAAAGGAAACTTTCTTCCTTGTCTATCGACTTGACAGAAAAGCTGGTGGTGTTAATGAGCACCTTTATTTTTCCTTTCAATAGAGACTCCAGCTCCTGCAGGCTATGCTGATCGCGGAGGTTGCTGACAAAGGCAATAACAGGCTGCAAACCTTTTGCCTCCAGTGCCGTTACGAGGTAATATACCGGCGCGAGATTATCAGCCAGGTAATGTGTCTGGTACACAAGAATAGCTACATCTGCTGTATAATTATCCGCGGGGATCACCCCCTGTGCCGGATGGAATAAGAAAAGATCAGCAATTTTCTGAGGGGCAGCATAAGGTATGCTTAATTTAAACAGGTGGTGAAATAAATAAGCCAAGCCGTTTTTCAGGTTGTGCATTCCGCCGGCACAGCAGTACTTCCATAAGGTATCAGCAATGGTAACTTCAACGGTAGAGCTGTTCAGCAATTCTACATCCGGGGCATCGTAACCTGGCAGGAAGAGTACGGGAATATTATTCTGTTCACAGGCAATGCTGATGGATTCGAATAAATAAGGATAGTAATTCCTGCCACCCAAAAGGCGGCAAATCACCAGCTTAGCAAGGCTAATCACTTCCTCTACATACTTATCGATGGTGAGTTCCTGCTTTAGGTATACCAGGTTGGCAATTCGCAGGGATGGGAGCTGTGAGTGGGTCTGGTGCAGTTCCCGGTAAGCATTGTTCAGTGAATGGATCTCCGTATCGGCAGCAGAGAGGAATACGATGTCTCCTGTAGATTGCTGTATGTGGAAGACCCCATCCCCGTTGGGATTCCACCCACCGGGGATTGTTGGGATCAGGTGCATATTAGTTTAACTTTTCGTGTAACAGTGCAGACAGGTCTTTCTCCACCAGTTCATCACCGATGAACACCAGACTGGTTTTGCGGGTTTCATGCTCTTTCCATTTACGGTCAAAATAATGATCGAAACGGTGAGATACGCCCTGCAATACCATACGCATAGGCTTGTTTGGAATATCGATAAAGCCCTTGATACGGTAGATCTCATGTTCTGCTACCATTTCTTTCAGGGCGGCTACCAGTGATTCCGGTGTATGCGGTGCCGTTACAGTTACCACGATAGAGTCGATATCGTCATCGTGGTGGTGCTCAAGACCATTGGCATGATCTTCTTCGTGATGGGAGTGACGGTTTTCCAGGTCATCTTCGGCAGCAGCCTTTACTCCCAGCAGTACATCCGCAGGCAGTTCACCATTGGCAGCAGTTACCATCTTTACATTTGGACGGAGTTTGCTGCTAATGATGCTTGTTACCTCTTCGAACTGAGTACCTTCCAGCAGGTCTTTCTTCGTTAATACAACGAGGTCCGCACAGGAGAGCTGGTCTTCGAAGAGTTCTTCGATAGGTGTTTCATGATCGAGTGAATCATCGGCCAGGCGCTGTGCCTGTACACGCTCACGGTCACAGATCTCACCGGTTGCCTGACCTACCAGGTCCACAACAGTTACTACGGCATCGACAGTGATCCGGGATTTCAGATCAGGCCAGTTAAACGCGTGTAACAATGGTTTGGGCAGTGCCAACCCGGATGTTTCGATGATAATATGATCGATGGTATCTTTTCTTTCCATCAGTTGCAGCATCACTGGCAGGAATTCTTCCTGAACCGTGCAGCACAGACAACCGTTGTTCAGTTCAAGTACATCTTCTTCATTAGCGCAGCAGGATTTGATCAACTCTCCGTCGATACCCATTTCACCAAATTCATTTACGATTACTGCGAGACGACGGCCATTGGCATTCTGGATCAGGTTACGGATCAACGTGGTTTTTCCGGAGCCTAAGAACCCCGTGATGATGGTTACCGGTACTTTGGAAGTCATGTTATTATTTTTGTGTAGGGCGCTAAATTACGGGATTTTTGTATACTTTTACCGACCCCGTTCAAACCCATTTATACCATGACACATTTTCCGGTAGTTAGTTCCATTTTGTCGGCCCAATACCTGGTTCCATTATTCCAGGTTAAGTATAATTTCAGCCGTGATACAACCTGCAGGCTATTGAAAGCAGGTGTTAACCACACATACCTTGTTACTGATGTTGACAGGAAATATATCTTCAGGATATATTGTATTAACTGGCGTACGAAGCAGGATATTGCAGAAGAGATCCGCCTGTTAAATTTATTACGTGCGCATGATATGCCGGTGGCTTATCCTATTGCAGATTTCGACAACGACTATATGCAGCTGTTGCATGCACCCGAAGGCCTGCGGGTGGGCGTGATGTTCTCCTATGCGCATGGCGAAAAGGTATTACAGTTCCCGGTTGAACTGCATTACAAAGTAGGAGCTACAATGGCACGCATTCACCAGGTCACAGAGAATTTCAAACTGGACAGGGTGGAATATACGCCATCAGTGATGGTGGTGGATTCATTCGAAAGAATAAAAGGCTACCTGCCTGTTGAGACGGAAGAGATGCAATGGATGCAGCAGGCGCAGGACTACTTATTAAAGTTATATGCAACGATTGATCATAGTAAAATAAGACACGGTGCTGTGCACATGGATATGTGGTTTGATAACATGACCTTTGAGAACGAAGCGATCAACATCTTTGATTTTGACTTTTGTGGAAATGGCATGTTGTGCTATGACATCGCTTATTATATATTGCAGGTATATAGTACAGAGAAGGAAAATCTGGATGTGTGCAGGGAAAAGGTAGCCGCATTCCTGGAGGGCTATCAATCGGTGATTTCAATTGCTGAGGAAGAAAAGGCATTGCTGCCTGCGCTGGGAGTGAGTATGTATTTCTTTTACTTAGGAATCCAGTGTCAGCGGTATGAGGACTATTCAAATGTATTTCTGAATGAAGTATACCTGAAGCGGTATATAAAAATTTTGGTAAAGCGATATGCTGACCTGCATGAACTGGCTATTTAAAATCATCCAATATTTTATAAAAAACTATCACTTTCTCATTATTTTTCAGGGTATCTATGCTAAAAGTGAAAATCTATGAAACGCGTGTTTTTTCTACTGGCAGGTTATTGCCTGATGAACGGAGCTGTGATGGCACAGCAAAAGCTGCCCAGGATTGCGATTGCAGGTCTTGCAATTGAGTCCAGCACCTTCTCTCCTGCTACCTCGGACGAAGCGGCTTTCAAGGCGCAGTATGGTGACGAGGTGTACAGAACTTATCCGTTTATGTCAGCAGATTCGCCTTTGCGTAAAGCAGCAGTATGGTTCCCTACCATTACGGGCCATGCATTGCCGGGTGGTGCTGTGACGAAGGAGGCGTATGAATCGCTGGTGGGGAAAATACTGGATTCATTGAAAAAACATTTGCCTTACGACGGATTGTATTTTGATATTCATGGTGCCATGAGTGTGGTTGGCATGGAAGATCCGGAGGGCGATTTCATTGTGCGCATACGGAAGGTGGTAGGTAATAAAACGCTGATCAGTACTTCGATGGATCTGCATGGAAATGTGAGCTGGCGACTGGCAGAGAATACGGACCTGATCACCTGTTATCGCATGGCACCGCATGAGGATGCGCTGGATACCAAGGAAAGAGCGGTGCGTAACCTGATAGAGCGATTGAAAAGCGGCAAAGGTAAACCTGCCTACAAAGCATGGATCCCGGTGCCGGTCTTATTGCCCGGGGAAAAGACATCTACACGTATAGAACCGGGTAAGAGTTTGTATGCGCAGGTGGCGCCGGCATCCAAGCAAGCAGGTGTGATTGATGCGGCTATCTGGATTGGGTATGCGTGGGCCGATGAGCCGCGTAACCATGCGGTGGTGATGGTGACGGGTGATGATAAAGCGGCTGTCACGACAGAAGCCGAGAAACTGGCAAAGAGCTTCTGGGCAGTGCGGAATCAGTTTGAGTTTGTGGCACCGACAGCTAGTTTACAGGAGGCATTGGATGCAGCGGTGAAGAGCGACAAGCACCCTTTCTATATCAGTGATTCAGGAGATAATCCAACTGCGGGTGGTGCCGGCGATGTGACGTGGACATTGGCACAGATTCTGGCACGTCCTGAATTTAAATCAGAGAATGGCCCGGTTTTGATTTATGCGAGTATTCCAGGGCCTGATTTTGTGAAGAAAGCGATTGAGCTGGGAGTAGGTAAGCATATAGAAGCGGAGGCAGGAGGGAAGGTGGATGCAAGGTTTGCAGGCCCGGTGAAGTTGTCAGGAACAATTGAGTCTATTGAGTATGGAGATAAAGATGCGGCGGTGGAAGTAGTGGTGAAAGTGGGTAGTGTGCATGTGATTGTGACGCAGAAGCGGAAACCTTATCATAAGGAGAAGGATTTTACGAGATTGGGATTGAATCCACGGAAAGCGGATATTGTGGTGGTGAAGATTGGGTACCTGGAGCCGGAGTTGTATAATATGAGAGCGGATTGGTTGCTGGCCTTGACGCCAGGCGGTGTGGATCAGAACCTGGAGAGATTGGGCTATAAGCATATACAGCATCCGATGTTCCCGCTAGATAAGGATATGAAGGAGCCGGACCTGAAGGCGCGATTGGTACCGGCAGCGAGTAAGATAGTAAAGTAGTTTGATATTATTAAAGGGAGCTTTTATACAGAAGCTCCCTTTTCATTTTACTTATTATGCGAGGGTTAATTTACAGATTTTGCAAGATTCTTTTTACATATAAGTCGTATCATTTACATATTCGCTAGAATTCATTTCATAAACAGGCATTTCCAATTGCTAATGAAATGAATTCTATTTCTATTTTACATAATCTGCCAGTATGGTGGCTATCTCATTATCTACGTATCCGGAGGCGCCGCTGATGCCTACGGCACCGACTACATGATCTTTATGAATGACCGGAACTCCGCCTTGTAAGGGCAGGATGTTTGGTGTGGTAACCATGGAGGTGATGCCGGTATTGATGAAGTCTTCGAACTGCTTGCTGGGGGCGTTGAGGAGGGCGGCTGAATGCGCTTTGCCGATGGCAACGTCGATGGTGACCATCGGAGCATCATCCATTCTTAAAAAAGCCAGTAGGGCTCCTGCCCTGTCTGCGATGGCGATGGAGATTTTTACATTTCGTTCGGTGGCTAATTGTAACCCGTAGTCGATGAGTGTTTGTGCAGCTATTAAAGTAAGATCGTGCACGGTTCGTGTGTAGTCCATTCTATTTAATTTTTTGCAAGCAGGCCATTGGCTATCTTTTTTGAAAACGATTCTTTGCGCAGGCAGCCTGCAATAATGCCGACAATCTTGCTCATAGTACTCGATTTTTAGCATTTACCACGGCAATGCCAGTGCCATGAGATTCTTTTACAAAGGTGGGGAATGCGGGTGGCGGGGATTGGTACATTTTCATAAATCATTAGTATTTTCTCACGATGGAGGAGAGTTTGTAAAATTGCAAGAGCGGAACTTGTATGCTTACAATGGCGGGTGGTAACATTTTCTCACAATAAATGGGAGGAACATTTGTTAAATGCAGCGACTTATAAAGCCAGGAAATTTTGCGGTTCACCTTTTCTGAAAAGGGATGGTTTTATAAATTTAGGATAATCCATGTTTTTAGAAAAGGTCAGAAAATTTTAAAAAGAGTTGGGAAAAACTGCAACTTTTTTTTCTAAAACCGGACTAATATATACAAACCAGGATAACAATTGACAGATCAGGAACTGATACAAGCGGTTTTGAATGGTAATAAGCAGGCCTTTGGAGTGATTATAAAGCAATCAGAAGGACTTGTTGCCCAGATCATGTTTAAAATGATCACAGATGCGCATGCCAGGAAAGACCTGGTGCAGGAGGTCTATATGCGGGTATATTTATCAATAGGAGAATTTAAATTTCAGTCTAAGTTGAATACGTGGATCGGTGGGATTGCATATAAGACTTGCCTCAAGTACCTGGATAAGCGGCCCTTGGTAACCTCGGAGATTATGGAAGGGGATTATCCCTTGATGGAATCGGGTATGGAAACGCGGGCGATAACGCAGAAGGAGCTGGCGGGGATATTGAAGGGAGCGATTGATCAGTTGTCTCCGATATTCAGGACTTTAGTGATGTTGTATCATCAGGAGCAGATGAGTTTAGAGGAGATTGTGGCCGTAACGGCATTGCCGGAGGGTACGGTGAAGAATTATTTATATAGGGCGAGGAAGCTGTTGCAGAAGAGTTTATTGGTAAAATATAAAAAGGAAGATTTATGAGAACAGGGCATTTAACACATGAGGAAATGCAGGACTGGGTGATGAGCGACGGCCAGGGAGCGGATGAAATAGGGGCTCATTTATCCCATTGTACGGCTTGTCAGGAGGAATTAGCTGCTTATAAACTCATGCTTCCAATGTTGGAGACAATGCCTGCTGCAGCTTTTGATTTTGATGTAGCGGAAATGGTATTGGCTAATTTGCCTGAAAGACAAGTAGGAGTATCGGTAGGGATGGTGATGGTATACCTGATGGTGGGAGCTGGCGTACTGGCGGGCCTGGGTGCATTGTATGTAATGACGAGGTATTTAGCTTTCAATTTGGTAGCAGGCATAGGGGCTATTATGATTATTAGTGTTTTGGGGTTTCAGATACGGGAGATGGTTAAACAATATCAGCGCCAGCTAAGATTGTTGGAGCACTGCTAATAATAAAACTGATAAAAAGATAGAATCCTCTGAGATTTTTTAAATAATAAACCTTCTAAGAAATGATATATATGCTAGACACCCAGATTCAGTTTGATGCAGAAACAATACATGCGATTCCATTCTTGTTTCTGTTTGTATTAATAGCTGTTTTTTTAGTTATAGTAATCAGAAGTATCCTGGATTACCGTTTTAAAATAAAAATGGTAGAAAAAGGAGTATCCGAAAACCTGGCGGTGCAATTACTGAGTAAACCTAAGCAGCCGCGGCAAACGACCATGAAATGGGCAATCCTGTTGGGTGGTACTGGTTTGGGCGTGTTGCTGGTAGCGCTGAATGGAAGATTGGATATTTATTCCCTGGCGATCATGTTGTTTGCATTATCTGCGAGTTTTTTGGGGTATTATATTTATGTCGTTAAGAGTGAGTAGCAGTTTGGGAATAAGGAACGGGAAACCTTTAAATAGTAGAAAGGCTTGTCATAATAATGAATAAAAAGCCATTGATCATTGCTATTAAATACGAGGAATCAATTAAATTTCTAATCAATAGTTTTAGTTAAAGCCTTTCAATCTTTCTCTCTGCTGCCCCCTTTTCAGCGAGAAAATCTTTAATGCAGTCTCGATTTCAGTAGTGTAATCGATCATTACCTGTATTTTCCTGAGCAATAAAAGCTGCTGATCATTGTATACAATTGATTGAATATGCTGATTTGCAGCCTTGCTCTCCCTTCCCATATCCATTGCCAATCGCTCCAATTCCAGATCCCTGGCAATATCCGCCTCCTCCAATAATATATCTACAATGTAGTCCGCTGCCCTATAATCCACCTGCTTCTCCCGCAGGAAAGCCGCCAGCTCTTCGGGGCTCAATGCATCAAAAAAGGCTTTATTCCCGAACTTCGTTCCATTAAAAGCCACCTTTATTTCTTCCAGGGCTTTTGCGGGCTGGTCTTTTTTCCTGGCTATGATAGCTCTCATAGCCCTTCCCAGCTCCTCAATCATTTCTAAAATATAATCTACTGGCATAATAACAGCGAATTTAACAATTTTAAAAGGTTCAAAATAAAGCCTTTCTCCACAATGGCATAATTCTGGAAGTTAGCAAGACATACACGAAAAAACTTACCAGTTACAAGCGATATTAGAACTCATTTCGTAATTACCATTTAGGTATTGATTATCAATTTAAAATACCTGTTTATGAAATGATTTCCAGAAACTTACATTCTTTATTGAACAAAACCTAAATCAACAGAGTTATGGAAACAATCACTCAAATTACCCGATACAGATATATTCATGAAATGCCTTGTGGAGATAGTGAAACAGAAGGCGAACCCGGAACAACTTTCTTCCCGTCTATCTTATACGACACAACAAAAGACGGATGTAACCGTCTCCAGGGGAAAGTCGCGCTGATAGAGGGCGGAGACACGGGTTTGGGCAGAGCCGTTGCAGTTCAGTTTGCAAAAGAAGGCGCGGAACTTGCTATTCTTTTCAATAATGAAGGCAGCCATGCCAGGGAGACGGCAGGTATGATCAGTGAATATGGTAAACAGGCGCTCTTGATTGCCTGCGATGTAAGCAGGGAAGATGGATGCAAAATGGCAGTGGATAGAACGATCAGCAGGTTTGGGAAAATCGATATCCTGGTGAATAATGCAGCACTGGAGAATATTGTTCCGCAGTACCATCTCGTTAACTATACAATTCCGCACCTGGCAGCTGGAAGTAGTATTATCAATACCTCTACGCAGGAAGCGATTATCGATTTTACGAAGGCGCTGTCTTCAATGTTAATTAAGAAGGGAATCAGGGTGAATGCGGTAGCGCCGGGAGCCATTTGGGATGAATCGGTAATTAGAATAGATGAAGGGAAGAGCAGGACGGATGTAGATTCCAGGAAAAGGAATATCAATTCATTAAAGAATGGAAGTTCATTGGGAAAATCCAATCCATGTGGCGATTCCAATTCGTGGAGGAATGAACGTTCATTGGAAAACTCTCATCCATTTGCTAATTCCAATTCATTGGAGAATGAAAGCTTATTTGACAATTCCAATTCATTGAGTAATGGAAATTCATCTGGTAATGAAAATACATTTAACTATGAAAATTCATTCAATAATGAAAACGCTGATTTTGGCAAAGACTCCTTAATGGGATACGCCGCTCACCCCGCGGACATCGCCCCTTGTTTCATATTCCTGGCATCTGAAGATGCAGCCTTTATCTCCGGAGAAATTTTGCACCCGAACGGAGGTACGGTTTTGAACAGTTAAAATTTAAACGCTATGACCTTAGCTAAGTACAGGCAAAAGAGAACTTTTTCGAAAACACCTGAGCCAACAGGTGGTAAGAGTGATACCCGGGACTTACATTTTGTAATACAGAAGCACGATGCTTCTCATCTGCATTATGATTTCAGACTGGAAATGAATGGTGTACTTAAAAGCTGGGCTGTGCCAAAAGGACCATCCATGGATCCGACTGTAAAAAGACTGGCGATGATGGTGGAGGATCATCCTTATGATTACAGGAATTTTGAAGGCATTATACCGGCCGGCAATTACGGGGCGGGTACTGTGATCGTATGGGACCAGGGTACTTATGTTCCGCAATTGAATGGAAGTAGTAAAAAGGACTGGGAAAAGGAATTGCTGCATGCCATTGATAGTGGAAAGCTACATTTCATTTTACAGGGTGAAAAGCTGAAAGGGGAATTTGCATTGGTGAAAACGCATGGCAGAGGAGAGAATGCATGGCTGCTGTTTAAAATTAAGGATAAGTATGCTAGTACGGCGGATGTGACGAAGAAAGAAAAGTCGGTGATTTCAGGGAGGACACTTGCGCAGGTGGAAAAGGATCCTGATAAGGTGTGGACAAGTAACAAAGAGGAGAAAAAAGCAGGTACAGCAAATACTGCCACCGGGACTTCCACTCACCCGGAAAATGATTTCTCTACCCTACTGGTCAAAGGAAAGAAATCTTCCATGCCCAAAGAAATTAAACCCATGCTGGCTACCCTTACCGAAAAACCATTTGATAAGAAGGACTGGCTCTATGAAATCAAATGGGATGGGTACAGGGCAATCAGTTATTTAAACAAAAGGAAAGTGACCATACTGTCCAGGAACCAACTCTCTTTCAATGAAAAATTCGATGTCATTGCCCATGCCTTGCAGGAATGGAATACAAAGGCGGTGATTGATGGAGAAATTGTCGCATTGAACAATGAAGGAAATCCTGATTTCCAGGCATTACAGAATTATCTGAAGACAGGAAAGTCTGTGCAGCTGGCATATTATGTGTTTGATCTTTTATGGTATGATGGCAAAGATATTACGCAATTACCATTGATTGAAAGGAAGGAAATTTTAAAACAAGTATTACCCCAGGATAATGACCTGATCCGGTTCAGTGAACATATTACCGGTGAAAACGGGCAAGGTACAGCTTTCTATAAAGCCGCGCTGCATAAAGGACTGGAAGGTATTATGGCCAAGAATAGCGAGAGTAACTATGGTGTAGGAAAGCGTTCTGATAGCTGGCTGAAGGTTAAAAACAATTTGCAGACAGAAGCGATTATTTGTGGATATACTGTTCCGAGGAATAGCCGTAAACATTTTGGAGCCGTGATCTTAGGAAAGTACAAGCAAGGTGTGCTGCATTATATTGGGCATACTGGTGGAGGATTTAATACGAAATCACTAAAGGAGTTGTATGATAAATTTCAAGGGCTGGTAAGGGATAAATCGCCGTTTAAGGTACAACCTAAAACAAATATGCCTGCGACCTGGCTGAAGCCGGAATTGGTGTGCGAGGTAAAATTTGCGGAAGAGACCAGGGAGGGGATTTTGAGGCAACCTATTTTTCTTGGATTAAGAGAGGATAAGAAAGCGAAAAATGAGCAAAAGGAGATAGTCGTAGCGGCCCCCGTTTCTGATAAAAAAACCAAGACGATGAAAAAAACAGCGAACCCGGAAGAGATAGTCGAAAAGGTGACAACAAAGAAAACAGGAGTAACAGCAAATAAAACCAAAGACCCTTCAAAGAAAACAAAAGTGGCAGCAAACAAAACCAAAGATCCAGCAAACAAACCTGCTGCAAAGAAAGCCGTCTCCACCTCAAACCCCAAACCACCCAAATCATCACACAAAAAAAACCTAACTAACCCATTCCTTCCCTACGACCAAAACGAAGTCGAAGTAAAAATCAACAACAAACTCCTGAAATTCACCAACCTCGATAAACTCTACTGGCCGGATGAAGGTATCACCAAACGAGACATGCTCAACTACTACGCAGCCATCGCCGATACCATCCTCCCCTACCTCATCAACCGCCCACAATCTCTTAACCGGTTCCCGGATGGCATCAAAGGCTTCCACTTCTATCAAAAAAATGTAGAAGATAAAGTCGCCGACTGGATCGACACCTTCCCCTACCTCAGTGAATCAGACGGCGAAACAAAAGAATTCCTGGTCTGCAAAGACAAAGCCACCCTACTCTATATGGCCAACCTGGGCTGCATCGAACTCAATCCCTGGCATAGCCGGATCAATAAGCCAGATAACCCTGATTACTGTCTCATTGACCTCGATCCGGATACCAATGACTTTGACGAAGTCATTCAAACTGCTTTAGCAATCAAAAAACTCCTGGACGATGTTGGCGCTGATGCTTATATCAAAACATCCGGATCTACCGGCATGCATATTCTCATCCCACTAGGCGCAAAATATACTTTTGACCAATCCCGTATGCTGGCAGAACTGATTGTACAAATCATCAACAAAAGGCTGCCTGATATTACAAGTATCGAACGCTCCCCCGCCAAAAGGAAAGGAAAAATCTACCTCGACTTCCTCCAAAACAGGCAGATACAAACCATGGCAGTTGCCTATTCTCTGAGGCCCAAACCCGGGGCAACCGTTTCCGCACCCCTCAAATGGGAAGAGGTGAAAAAAGGGCTCTCCATCAAACATTTTGACATCTTTAATATGCCGGAAAGAATCGCACAATCAGGTGATCTTTTAGAAGGTGTTTTAGGAAAAGGGATCAATATGAAATCCGTCCTAAAAAAACTTCAACAATTCATTTAACCTGGTAACAGCATCAGAAAAACAACTCACACTCATGCCCGAAGGCCCTTCCATTGTCATCCTAAAAGAAGAACTCACCCTTCTCGATCAGGAGATCTTTGCCGGCTCAGGCAATATCATCAAAAACGAAGTATTATTCCGTACTCATATCCATCCCCTCAGCAAAGTGGGGAAATTACCCCTTAAAAAGAAGAAAGAACTTATACAGGAAACCCGGCAATACAGTTTTGATTTCCTGGAATGGGAAAAAGCCTTTGTCCTCAAAAAACACAGGCTCCCCCATACCCGCAAAACCTGCCCCCAATGCCATATTCCGATCATTAAGGAGTACCTGAACGCCACGCAACGAAGATCTTTTTTCTGCAATAATTGCCAGCTTTTATATGAATAACTATTGCAATGGCATGAATTTTACCGCCTTAGCCCTGAAACCAATTGCGATTAATATTAATGAAGAACACTCCTCAAACCCTCGATCTACCAGTTCATATCACCCCTGGTAGTCCTTACCCATTAGGCGCAACGCCTGATGAAAACGGTGTTAATTTTGCCATCTACGCCGATTATGCTACCGGTGTAGACCTCTGCCTGTTTAATAGCCCCTCAGATACAAGAGAATCCCAGAGAATTAAAATGACTGAGCGCTTTCATCAGGTATGGCATGTCCACGTATCCGGCATCAAACCCGGCCAATTATATGGCTACCGCGTCAGCGGCCCCTACGCCCCACAGGAAGGCAACCGCTTCAATGAAAATAAATTACTCTTAGATCCATACGCGAAAGCCATCTCTGGTACCATCAACTGGCACGACTCCCTCTTTGGGTATAAGATAGGTAGCCCGGAAGAAGACCTGAGCTTTAGTGAATCTGACAGTGCGCCATATATTCCCAAATCCGTCGTAGTAGATGACGCATTCAACTGGGAAGATGATAAATTTCCCAAGATCCCCTACAATGACACGATCATCTACGAAATGCATGTAAAGGGTTTCACCAAAATGCACCCGGATATTCCCGAAGAGATCAGGGGAACATATGCTGCCATCGGGCATCCGGTTACAATCGATTATTTAAAGAAACTCGGCGTGACGGCAGTCGAACTAATGCCGGTGCATCACTTTGTAGCTGACAGGCACCTGGTCGAAAAGGGCCTGACTAATTACTGGGGTTATAATACCATCGGCTACTTTGCTCCTGATGCCCGCTATTCATCTGCAGGTATCCAGGGCCAGCAGGTGACCGAATTCAAGGAAATGGTGAAGGCGCTTCACAAAGCAGGGATCGAAGTTTTCCTGGACGTCGTATACAATCATACTGCCGAAGGCAACCACATGGGCCCCACCCTGAGTTTCAGAGGGGTGGACAATTGCAGCTATTACCGTCTTACCGAAGATAAGCGATATTACATGGATTACACCGGCACAGGCAATACCCTCAATGCCCGCTTACCCAATGTACTGCGCCTGATTATGGATAGCCTGCGCTACTGGGTGGAACAGATGCATATCGACGGTTTCCGTTTTGACCTTGCATCTGCACTGGCAAGAGAACTGCACGAGGTGAATAGCCTGAGTGCCTTCTTTGAAATTATCTACCAGGACCCGGTGATCAGCCAGGTAAAGTTGATCGCTGAACCCTGGGATATTGGGGAAGGCGGCTACCAGGTAGGGAAATTCCCGCCCGGCTGGGCAGAATGGAACGGGAAATACCGAGACTGCATCAGGGGATACTGGAAAGGAGATGACAGTATGCTGGCCGAGTTCGCACTCCGTTTTACAGGAAGTCCGGATCTGTATGAGTCCGATTACAGAAGACCTACGGCAAGTATCAATTTCATCACCGCACACG
The DNA here is from genome assembly GCF_034424315.1 of Chitinophaga sancti. GTDB lineage: Bacteria > Bacteroidota > Bacteroidia > Chitinophagales > Chitinophagaceae > Chitinophaga > Chitinophaga sancti. The sequence goes on along the minus strand of NZ_CP139972.1, from coordinate 609,670 downwards.
ATGGGTTTACCCTGCATGACCTCGTTTCTTACAATGACAAACATAATGAAGCAAATGGCGAGGATAACAGGGATGGTGCGAATGATAACTTTTCGCTCAACTGGGGCGCAGAAGGCGATACCAATGATGAAGGCATTATTAATATACGGGAGCAGATTAAGCGCAATTTCATTACCACCTTATTTCTTTCACAGGGAGTACCCATGCTGGTAGCTGGTGATGAAATGGGAAACAGTCAGCAGGGAAATAACAATGCTTATTGCCAGGATAACGAGATTTCCTGGTTGGACTGGAGCAAACATGACGCCCAATTACAGGAATTTACGAGAAATTTGATCCAGCTGCGCAAAAGTCACCAAACATTTGCAAGGCCCGGTTGGTTCCAGGGAATTCCCATCAAAGGCGTGGAGGATATTGGCTGGTTCCTGCCGGATGGAGCGGAGATGCAGGAAGATCACTGGAAAGAGTATTATGCAAAGTCGATCGCGATCTATCTGAATGGAAAAGGATTGAGATGTGTAAATGACGTAGGTGAAAAAATGGTGGATGATTCATTTTATGTGATCTTTAACGCGCACCATGATGCGATTGAATTTACATTGCCGGCAGAGAAGTATGCGAAAAACTGGGAACGGATCCTGGATACGAGTGTGTGGAAGACGGAAGATAAAACCAATTATACCGCAGGGGAAAAAGTGCAGGTACCTGGCCATTCGATTTCCCTGTTTATTCATAAGGAAGAATTGAAACCGGTACCAGGCTTACCTGTTCCTGAAGTAAAGCGTTCCATGTAACCTTACTGACTGTTACAGGCTTACCCGGTCCGGAATCATAAATTCCAACATGTATAACCAGACAACATATTGCTAAAACCAGCAATAAAAACTTTCAATTGACAACCAAAACAGGTCATTCATCGCTTGTGTTAGCTTTAGAAAAACGAAACGCAAATGAGAATGACCTGCTTATTTTATTTCCTGCTGCTCCTCCGCTGCTACAGGAAATTTCCTTCGGCAAGGCCTGAAAACTGCCGGTTTTGATCCCCAATCCAGCACCTTTAATGCGACGAACCTGGCATGCCCGTTTCCTGCCCCTTATTTGCTGCCAGAATTGTCTCTTCCAGCTTCGTCCTTATCTCCGCCTTGCCACGCAGAGATAAGGCCTTTTTGAAGCTTAAAATCGCATTTGGCAGATCATTGACTTCCTTATAGTAATCTCCCATACTATCATATACATTATAGCTATTGGGATAATAGTCGATGTTCAATTGAAAACAGTTGGCTGATTTCGCATATCTTTTTGCCTGAAGATTGACATAGCCCATCTGGTTCAGGAACCACTCCGGCGGCCGCACATTGTACCCCATTTCTTTGGACAACAACTTATAGTGACTGATCACAAGATTTTTTAAAGAATCTGCAGCACTGTCATCAAAATAGAGATAGGTAGGAAAACGATGGTGCGGGAATATAAACCGCAACCCATCATACATGGCGATGAAAGGAACAGAATGGTGATCATCATCCGGGTAGTATTTGTAATCCCAGCGCAGGTGATTACCTGCCCTTCGCAAGAGGTAGGTCATATCCAGGATTGCAGCAGTATGACGGCCACCAAGACTGGTATCGCTATGCACCATGGAAGTATCCACTGCCGGGTTCATGGTATGTGCCATCGCAATAAAGAGGTTCTTTTCAGAAAAGTCCTGTGCCAGTAATGAGGGTGTTTCCTTTAACAAGGCAGCATTGTTAAACCAGAAACTGGGATCAGAGGCGATGTAGGCGTTGAACAATTCTTTATGATGCAATAATGTGTTGGTGGTGTATAGCCCGCCGAGTGAATGCCCCACCAGGATGCGGTAGGGGGCTGTAGGATATTTCTTTTCTATATACGGGAAGAGTTCTTTTTCAAAGAAAGCGTTGAGGTCTCCTGGTTTTTCTGCCATGTTTCTGGTTCGGTTGCCGGGCGTATTTTGTATGCCGACAATGATCATCTGCGGGAAAACAGTATTGCCTTCGTTGACAGCCAGGGCCTGGATCATCGTTTGTAAAGTGGCAAAGGGCGAATCACCATCCAGTACATATAGCACCGGGTATTCAGCGCGCTGAAAATAAGCGGTATCATCGATCGGTGTAGGCGAATAGATCCAGAGAGGGCGCTTTTCATTCAATACATTTGAATATACACTATCCTGCTGACCGAAAGAAATGAGTTGGGCACGGGCGGTGAAGGATAGAATGAATATTAAAAGGATGATAAGTAGCTTCATCTTCATGGATGGAAATTTCCACGAAGGTTGGGGAAACGATGGAATTAATTTTTTATTAGTGATGAATAGTGGGATATGTGGGATAAAAAGAACTGGCGGGTATATGCCCGCCAGTTCTTTTATTAAATACTTTCTTCGTACACGTTTCCGAACCGGTCTGTCGCGCGGACTGTTATTTTCTTTGCAGTTCCTGAAGGCTTTGCAAAAAACATATGATCCGTAAGTGAAGGCTCCACGAACTTATGCTTTTTGGGTAATTCCGGGCCTAAATACAATTCCACTGCCCAGGGGTCAAAGGACACCCTCCTTTCCATCTCCCCCTTATTCACGCCATCCTCCAACCATTCCACTTTCCACTTCTTATCCCAGTTCCATACATTCGCCGAAATCTCATCGGGCGCGGTCTGTACACGGCCCTTTTCATAAATACGTAACTGCTTTTCTTTAGGCAGACCGGTTGATTTGTATACCCATTTTATGTCAGTACCATCCACATCATAGATCCCATATCCTCCCGGTGTACCATCACTGCAAATAGGTCCGGTCCACCATGCACCACATACGGTGCCGTGGTTGTGCTCCATGATGTCTCCCTCTTCCCAGTTATCATTAAAATGCGTATGCCCACTCATGATATGTACTTTGTATGGCGCCAGCATTTTATACAGTTTCTTCCTGTTCGCTACTGTTCCTCCACCCGGTTCATCCTTCTTTCCTTCCCTGCGTGCCTGGCCGGTATAGGTAGGTATATGCAAACTTAATACAATCATGCTTCCCGGCTTTACCTGCGCCAGATCCTGATCCAGCCATTGCAGCTGGTGCTCTGTCAGATAGCCAATGTAGTTCTTTGCTTCTCCCAGGAAGAATACATCATCCAGAACAATGTAGTGAACTTCTCCCCTGTTATATGAATAATAAGTAGGTCCAAAATGAGACTTAAATGTATTTGCTGATCCATCGTCTGTGCGCGCCTCATTATCCATATCATGATTCCCGATCACATTAAAGAAAGGGATCCCACACAATTCCACTGCCCTGCGATAGCCATGATACAATTCAAACTCATCCCACACCAGGTCACCACAACCAATCCCATGGATCAAAGCATCTTTTGGATAAGACTTAATCACACCCTGTAAATCCGGTACTGATTCTTTCAGCAACTGATCTACATCTTTCTGCGACTTCATCTGCGGGTCTGCCCACACTACAAAAGTGTGCCTGGTATCGTCTGCTTTCAATTTCTCCAGCTTGAAATCTGCCGTAAAGGAAGGCTTATTTTTGGGTATAGAATGATAGAAGAACGCAATACTCCCTTCCTCCGGAAATGCATAACCACGAGGTACGCTGATATATACAAATTCCGCCGTACCGTTAGATTGCAGGGCATATGCACCGTTCTTATCAGTGAGGGTAATATTGATGCCATCCGTTACCGGCACTCCCGCTAGCCCTTTTCCTTCGCAATGCACCTTACCTTTGAGCGAGATAGTGGAAAGATCAATATTGTTTCCGCTCAGCAAAGGCGCTGCATTGGTAATCACCGCTGGCAAAGCTAACAATGACCCGGTTACGCCCACGTTCTTTAAAAAGTTCCTTCTGTTAAGCATACGTTTTATTTAAGTGTTGTAGCGCCCTGACCTTCTATGTCGGTTATCGCTGATGTAGTAGTCAGTTGTTTATTGTTCTGCGCGCGTGCCTGCACCCATTTACCCAGGGATGCATTGTATACACCACCCAGCATATTGAAGATACCCAGATCCGCCGTGTTGTATGAAAGGGCCAGGGTATTGGAACCCTGCCGGTAATACGGTTGTTCTTCCAGTGTAATCGGATTGATGATATCGTAAAAGTCGGTATTCGCAATGCGATAGCCTTTCGCCGGGGGGCCTGCTGTATATAAGCTACCACCTGTAGACACCCAGATCACATCTACCGGTTTGGTGTCTGCTGTCACCACCGTATCCTGGAATACCGCCATGCCAAAGGCATTGCCGCTGTTTGCCATCAAACCAGAGGTGGCAGTACCGAAGCCGTCGCCACCAGTTGTGGTATAATCAAATGTACGTACCCAGTTCGAACTGCTGATATCTGTTGATTTGGAACCATTGATCTTTTTACCAATCCCCCCTACATAGAAGAAGCTACCCTTTGCCGCAGTACCTGCGTACAGGTTGAACTTATAAGAACGCTTATCGCCCGTAGCCCAGCCTTTGGCAGGATAACCCGTAGGCGTACTGGCATTCGCATTGTTTGTTATCACTACCGAAAATGGTGTAGCTGCAAAATCAATATCCCTGGTTGCCATCAGCTGCACATATTCATAGTTACCATCCCCACCACTTGCATCTGACATAAAACCTGTAATGATTACCGGTGCAATGGATATCTCTGAACTTAACACGGTCACATCCGCACCTGTACGCATTCTGAGCATAGGTGCATTATCTTTATCTACGAACACTAACCCATAGAAGTTAGCACTTACCGGGGCCCCAATCTGTGCAATAGCACTGGTATCCTCCGTACGCAAATGCAGGTTGCCAAAACCATCATTCAATACTTTATCGCCGGCCAATACATCGCCTTTTGCTGGCAAAGGATCGAAACCACCTTTTACAACTACAGCCAGGGTACTTTCGTAATCACCGGGATTTGCAAGGATGGCAGCGGTTGTCACGCGGTTTACAGGAATCGCATTTCCTGAAGACACTTTCCTTATACCTGTCAATGATACACCTGTCAGTTCCAGCATGCCCGCTACCTTTTCCAGTACAGCACCCTGTACATCGATGATCACAGAATCACCCGGTAAATAGTTATTGGCCACATCTCCGAGTGGAATGGCAATCCCTCTCAGTTTTGCCAGGCGCCGCGCATCCTGCACTATGAGCAGGCCCGCAGGCAGATTGCCTCCCCGGTGATCTGACACCACCATGGCCGCTATACTGGTAGAGCCGAGCATATTGTCTTCGCTGAGCGTAACGGGTTTTGACTTATAGAGGTTCCTGAGATCGTAGATCGATATATATGGGCTGATCCTGCCACCGGGATATGTCTCGCTTTTCTGACATCCCCAGACCAATAATATGAGTAGTAAGTATACTAAAAATTTCTTCATTGTAAAATGATTTTATTGTTATGGTTTCTGCCACCACACCAGTGTATTGATTAGGTCTGGCCCCTGGTTGGCCACCGCCAGTTTGTAGTTGGTCGGATTGGTTGACTGCACATACACGGGGTAAGTCATTCTTGCAGGCATCACACCATTGTTCCGCAGACCTGTACCCTTGGGTAAATAAGGATGACCCGTACGACGGTATTCAAACCACTGTTGCAGATCTGTCAGGAACAATGCATAGTACTTTTGCTTATGAATCTTCTCCATCTTTTGTTCCAGTGTTTCATCATTCAGCCACTCGATATCTGCCGCTGCCAGCCAGGTAGTGACAGGCACAGACCAGGTGGGGATCCATTGTGTAATACTATTCTGGGCACCTGTATTGTAATAAGTTTCTGCCGAACCACTGATCCAGCCCTTCGCCGCAGCTTCCGCCAGGATGAATTGCAGCTCTGCATAGTTCATCATCATACCCGTCATCGGCTCAGTCATAAGCGTGATGGCTCCCACTGTGGAAGTAGAATAGAAGTAGCATTTCTTCACAGGATTATCACCCGGTGAATAACCACTTGGCACACCCTGGTATGAACCGGAATAAGGTACAATCCCCCACCTGTTATAACCATTACTACCATAAGTCGGGATATCAATTCGCGGATCATTCCACTGGGCCAGGTTATCAATAAAGAAGCTCGCGATACCTGGTGACCTGAAATCCTGCTCACGAACGGACAAATAGGGCGATACGTAAGGACCCAGGCCTGTCCAGCGCAGGATCGCAGATTCACTATTGCTCGTCATGATGGGATAATTCGCCTTATTGGTCTCTACAATGTCTTTTATTTTAAGTACTGCACTATCTGATTTGGCAGAGACACGCAGCAATAAACGCAGGTACAATGAGTTGCCGAACTTTCTCCATTTGCTTACATCTCCATAGTACACCGGATCGCCGGATGCGTCGATCTTAGTAGCTGCACTCAGCAGGGCATTGGCCGTATCCAGTTTTTTGAAGATATCCATATAGATATCGCGCTGCGCATCAAATCGCGGCTCCAAAATGCCACTGTCTTTTGCGAGGTTGGACTGGAAGTAAGGAATATCGCCGTAGGTATCTGTAAGTATAGAATAGATCCATGACTGGCAGATCAGCGAAATACCCTTGTAAGATGGATTATAGTTCAACTCACTACTGGCAGTGGTATAAATATCCTTGAAGTTCGTCAGCTCAGAATACAATCCATTATACAGGTAATCTGCCCAGGTAGAACGAAAATCGTAGCGGAACACCTGCCCTTCTGAATCACTGATGTCCACCGTAACCTGCATCAGTTCATTGTTAAAATTGCGATTGCGGATCATGTTATAACCCAGCGTACTCACCAATGCCGGTGCCAGCAATTGTTGCGGGAGTGCAGTAGGTGTGCCATTCGGACTCGTATTCGTCTCCTCAAAGTTTTTTGTACAGGAGCCCAGCAGGATCCCCAGTAGTAATATATATGCAAGATGCTTCATCATATCAATTATTAAAGTCCAATTACCAGATTAAAACCAAGGGTACGTGTAGAAGGAAACTGGCCGATCTCAAATCCCTGCAGGATGTCGGAACCATAGAGCGTACCGAATTCAGGATCGAACATTGGCCATGGAGACCAGATGAACAGATCACGGCCATACACCCCTACTGTGGCGCGCTGGAAGCCCAATCGCTTCACCAGCCCCTTGCTGAAAGTATAGTCGATACGGGCTTCCCTGAATTTGATAAAGTCAGTACGGAACACGCTACCTTCTGCATTGTCTACTCCATAATGAGAACGGTAATATTCGTCGATATCGGTAGCTATCACATCATTCTTACGATACTTACCATCACTTGTTGCTACCACACCATTACCGATGATCCCATTGTAACGGCCCGGCAGGGTTTCTTTCAGCTTACCCTGTTCAGCCATCTTATAATGGGTGAGGGAGTGTGCCACTCCACCATACTGTGCATCGAAGAGCAGGTGCAGGTTAAATCCCTTATAATTGAAATCATTGGTCCAGCCAATCTTTGCTTTGGGCAGGATATTACCAAGGTATTTCACTTCCTGTGTCAGCAGTGCTACACCGGTATTTGCATCATAAATGATCTGCCCATCAGGAGCACGCTGGTAGCCACGGCCATACAGGTCACCCATGCTACCGCCTACCTTAGCTACGATCTGGCCACCGCCTACTGGGCCATTTCTTAATACGACAGAACTATCTGCCAGGCTCATAATGCGGTTGCGGTTTGCAGAGAACACGATGTTTGAACTCCAGCGGAAACCGTTCTTTATACTGATCGGCGTTCCATTCAATGCGATCTCTATCCCTTCATTTCTCACATCACCTGCATTGATCAGTACACGGGTAAAACCTGATGCACGGTCTACGATCCGCTTTAAGTGCTGGTCTTTAGTATTCCCCCTGTACACAGCTACGTCAATACCCAGCCTGTTGTTATAGAACTGTACATTGGCACCTAATTCATAAGTTATGGTACGCAATGGTTTCAGGTTGGGGTTCGTCAGCAATTCCGGTGCAGATAAACCACCATTGTACAAGCTACCTGCCGTCTCATAATTGTAAGAAGTGAGGTATGCTGATGTACCTCCGCTACCTACGCTGGATGCAGAGAAACGCAGCTTGGCATAATTGATCATCTTTGGCAGATGGAATACATCAGACGCTATGAAACTCAGGTTGGCTGCAGGATAGAAGAAACCGGCATTAGTGGTACGATAAGGTGTAGCCAATGTACTGGTCCAGTCCTGTCTCGCCGTGAGGTCGAGGAATAAATAATCCCTGAAGCCGCCGGTGATAACACCATAAAAACTATTGATCGAATATTTACTCCTGTAAGGAATGGTCAATAAAGGACCAGCAGCATTGGAGAAAGAGAAGATACCCGGGAAGGTCAGTGAGTCTGCGCGGGTTTCATCTTTATTATAATTATTGGTAAGGGTACTTCCGCCGCCAGTGGCAGTGAATTCAAAATCCTCCCCGAAACGCTTGCTGTATTTCAACATGAAATCGCTGCTGGCTTCCATAGAAAAGATGTTCTGCGTACGGTAACTCCCTTTAGGCAGTTTCGCACCTGCATCGTATGGGCGCTCCTGGGCACGCTGGTCGTAAGCAAAATCAATGGATGTTCTCACCAGTAAACTCAGGTCTTTGGTGAAGTTGTAAGTAGCCTGCACATTGCCGGTAATACCATTCCGGTTGGTCCGGTTGATGAATTCATTTGCTACAGCAAAAGGATTTTCAGGATAAGAACTGAAAGGGTATTTAATAGCACGGCCCTCCTGCCCTTTTACCCAATAGTCGCGCAGCCAGTCGATGTTCGCATTTGGTTGCCAGAAGATGTACCAATACATCAGCGATTGGTTACCATAACCTGATCCGGGGAGGTTATCACTCCATTTATTGGTATAGTTTACTTTGGAAGTGATCGTCAGTTTATCGTTGATCTTTGAATTCACCGCCATAGAGATCGTGTTACGTTTGTAACCCGTGTTTGGCACGATCCAGTCGTTGTTTACATTCGTGAATGAAAAGCGCGCGGTAGTTTTATCAGTACCACCATCTACACTGATGCTGTTGGTGAAGGTCTTTCCTGTCTGGAAGAATTTCTGTAACTGGTTGGTGTAGGGCCGCCAGAGCGTTCTTTCCGTGCCTACTTTCTGTGTCACAGGATCGTATTGAAAAAACAGCTGTCCATCGAACTTAGGTCCATAGGCAGAGCTGGTACCGCTTGTGCTGGCGCCATCTGCAGACGCACCATAAGAATAATAAGCGGCACCATCCAGGCCCTGTCCATATTCATATTGTAATTCCGGCCAGCGGTTTACATTTTCGATAGACTCGTTAGAATTTAAGGTAATGCCTAAACCTTTTTTGCGGGGAGTACCTGCTTTGGTGGTGATGATCACCGCACCGTTTGCCCCACGCTGCCCGTACAATGCAGCCGCACCGGGGCCTTTCAGAATAGTAACTGATTCAATATCTTCTGAGTTCAGGTCATTCAATCCTGTACCATAGTCTGCCGGCATATTGTCAGAACCGGTACCATAAGGTGTTTCACCATCGATACCTGTACGACGGCCGCTACCATTATTGATCACGACACCATCTACAACGATGAGGGCTTCATTATCACCGGTGAGGTTATTTTCACCACGGAGAATGATCTTGTTTGAACCGGTAGGGCCTGCATTGGAACGAACCAGGTTCAGACCTGCCACCTTACCGGAAAGCGCGTCTGTCCAGTTATTAGACAGGGCATTGGTCAGCTGCTCACCTTTCACAACCGTGGTTGCATAACCCAATCCTTTCTCTTCACGCTGGATGCCTAAGGCCGTCGTAACTACAAATTCATTCAGGGCTTTGGCATCCGGTGCCATTTGCACATCCAGTTTCTGGGTAGTGCTCACCGGGATCTGGCGGGTCATGTAACCCAGGAAGGAGAAAACGATAGTTGGATTATTCCCCGGTACCTTCAGGAAGTAATTCCCTTCCGGGCCAGAGATGGTACCTATGCTACCGCTTTTGATACGAACGTTTACGCCCACAAGTGGTTCGCCTTTTTCGTCGGTGATGCGACCGCGGATCAGGATATCTTCAGGCTTACGGGTAACGATGAAAGTATTGCCGCTTTGTGTGAAGATATAACCAGTATTGGCCAGGGCAGCACGGAGTACTTCCTGTGCGGTAGCGTCGTAGATCCTGATGCTGACACGCACACTGGCGTCTACGTCGTTTGGACTATAGTTGACGAGAAAACGGCTATTTTTCTGAATGTACTGAAATACGTCTTTCAGTGGCTGGCTGTTCACCGTGAGATCCAGCTTTTTCTCATGAGTTTGTGCATTGATGTAGGGCAGCCATGCTACAAAGAAGAATAATACCCATACCGAAAGTTTGGGGTAGGAAATCCCTAACGGGCATCCCCGCTTTTTTGTACATTTGTCCATTCATTTAAAAATTTAGCTTGTACTGAATTTTGGCACCCTGTTACAGCAGGGTGCTTTTTTACCTGATTACTATTTGATTGTCTTTAATTGTGTACTGGAAACTGCTCATCAGTTTTAGCTGTTGCATGATGTTTTCGATCGTATTGTTCCGGAATGTAGCAGTGTACTTTCTTTTAAATAAGTCGCTGTCCTTTACATCAAAGTGAACAGCATATTTGTGTTGCAAAACTTGTAGTACCTGTTTCAGTCCGGCATCATGGAAAATCAGTTCTCCCCGGATCCAGGCGGTGGTGTTGGCGGTGTCTATGTCCTCTTTTGTGAATGTCCTTTTTCCCTTATCTGCGGTCAATCCCATACCGGCACTCAAAACGAGCCCTTTTAAGCCGATTTTACCGCTATTTACATTTACGGAAGCTGTGAGTTCATCTTTATAATCTCTTACCGTAAATGAGGTGCCTAATACTTTTACGTTGAGTTGTGGAGAGCGGACGAAGAATGGACGTTTGGCATCTTTAGCAATTTCGAAATAAGCTTCGCCTTCTCCCAGGTATACTATACGTGCACTGTCATCAAATTCTTCGGGGATATATAAGGTAGATCCGCCGTTGATAGTCACCTGGCTCCCATCCGATAAGGTAATGGCACCATGCCGGCCATCCGCTATCCGCATGGTACGAAAGCGTCGTTCCGGTTTCCGGTCCAGGTTCATTTTACGTAATAAAAATGCACTCCCTAATAACAATACAAAAACTGCCGCATAGCGGGTGAAGTGCATTAACCTGATCCCCGGCTTCCTGTTCTTTCTGAATCTTTCCAGGGCCGCATCGATTTCTGCTTCGGGTAGTTCCTTATTATTTATGAATTCATCTACCGGGAACAGTTCTGACAATTCCTCCTCTGACAGGCCGTCTAATGCCTGCTGCAATGCTTGTTTGCCGGCAGCATCCAATCTGCCTGCCTGATAGTCTTCCAGTCTTTTCCTGATGTCGGAGATGTTCATGCTAAGGACGTCGTTTGGTAATATAACGGCCAATTAAAACAGGCACCGACAGGAATCTAGGTTAAGGAATTGTTACCAGATAAAGAAAATAGTCGCCAGCCGGGAGCGAAGCGAACGGAGTACCCTGCCAATATAGCGTTCCACGGTTTTTTCGGACACGCCTTCCTGGAGGGCAATCTCTTTGTAAGTAAGGCCGTACTCGCGGTTGAGGAGATAATAGCGACGTACAGTTTCTTCGTGGTTATTGATCGTATGATTGACAATCTGCTGCTGCTCTTTGGCTTCGATCACTGTCATAGCAGGTGAAAACTGCCCGGCATCCGGGAAACTGAGGGTATAAGCATCATGTTGTTTGCGCTCACGAAGGGCGGCTTTCAGGTGATCGAGGAAACAGTTACGGGCGATGACGAGGATATAACGGGCTATTTCAGCTTCTTCTTCAGGAAGCAGGTGGCGTTTTTGCCAGGCTTTCAGGTAGGCTTCCTGGGCCAGATCTTCGGCGAGTTCTTTATTATTACTTATTTTTATCAGATACGAAACAGTGCCCGACCAGGTTTCTTTAAAGATCCTGTCGAAAATTGCAGCAGTATTTTCAGAATTGGAACGCATCATATAAATTGACGCACAAAATTACGCGGTCAGTTTAAAATGAGTGTTAAGTTTAGGTAAACAAAACCGGTGTGAATTTTGTACGGTTTGCATAAATTTTTAATAACATGGCAGAGACAGGACATATTTTAGGGATTGATGTTGGAGGATCGCATATTAAATGTACGATCCTGAACAAGGCGGGAGAATGGCAGATGGATTATAAACGGGTAAAGACGCCGCAGGGGGCTACGCCGGAATCGGTACTGGATACAATACAGGAACTGGTGAAGGATATCCCCGGCTACGATAAGGTGTCTGTAGGCTTTCCCGGCTATGTGCGGAATGGGGTGGTGTACACAGCACCGAACCTCGGGAATCCAAACTGGAAGGATATAGACCTGGGGCAAAGGATTGCGGACCTGCTGGATAAACCGGTGAGACTGGTGAATGATGCCGATCAGCTGGGCCTGGGCGTGGTGAGCGGAAAGGGGTATGAACTGGCGGTGACCCTGGGAACAGGGTTTGGAACAGCAGTGTTGATTGACGGATACCTGCTGCCGCATTTGGAGTTGGCCCATCATCCGGTGACGAAGGAACATGATTATGATGATTATATTGGGAATAAGGCACTGGAGAAAGAGGGGCTGGAGAAATGGAATAAGCGGATGGAGAAGGTCATGGGTATTTTGAAAGTGGTATTTAATTATGATCGCTTGTACCTGGGAGGCGGAAATGCGGATAAGATCTCTTTTAATCTGGATAAGAATGTGATATTGTTTACGAATAAGGAAGGGATAAAAGGAGGCGCAAGATTGTGGGATATGGAGGACAAGTATCACATCAGTACAAATTTTCCGAAGAAATAAGTAATAGGGGTTTGCTGCAGGCAAGCCCTTTTTTTTAGTTATCGCCTGCGCAACTGGCCGGATATACGAAAAATACACTCCGCCCTACACCCCAAAATAATGTTAAAAAACACGCCCCTCCTCATCCCACATTAATAATATAATTATATTGATCCCTATGCTTCAACTCACCCAACTTCGCAAATCCTACCAGGGGCAGGTCGTGCTTGATATTCCCTCTCTCCTGCTGGACCCGGCCATTTACTGGATACAAGGTGCCAACGGTTCCGGCAAATCCACGTTCTTAAAAATCATCGCCGGCATGGTACCGTTTGAAGGAGATATTTCACTCAGGGGCAGCAGTCTCAGGAACTCACCACTCGCCTATAGGCAACATATAGGCTGGGCTGCAGCAGAACCACTCTACCCTCCGTTTATGACCGGTATAGACCTGGTTACATTATACCAGCGAATCCGGAAAGTACCACAAAAAGAAACCTATCAATTAATAGAACGCTTTAACGTCGGCAACTTCATCAAAGGGCAGGCGGCCGCCTATTCCGCAGGGATGACAAAAAGATTGTCCTTACTACTGGCTTTCATGGGTGAACCCTCGCTCATCATCCTGGATGAACCACTGACCACACTGGACGCGAATTCATTTACACTGATTTCTGACCTGATACTGGAAACATGGCAGAAAAAAGGCACTTCCTTCCTCATGAGCTCACACCAGGAACTCGATACTAATTTGCTACATGCACAAAAAGTATTGACTGTTATTAACCAAAGCATCGTACAATAAATGACAAAATATCTACTCCGTTCCCTTGTTTCACCATTCTTCAGAGAAAATGGCGGGTTGATAATTTTCATTTACACCATGACGGTGTTTATCGTGAATTCCCAGTCTGGCGCAGGCGTGTATGAGTACCACTTATTTCTCGTGCTGGGTACATTCAGGCATGCAGGTATGATGGCCACGGTGTTTTTCCTCTGGCTGCTGTATACCCGTAAATTCACCGCCTTTGTGGTCACGGAGATGTATAAACCTGAAAATATGTTCCTGCATGTTTTCAATTATCTCAGCAGGAAAAGGAAAATTATGCTCCTCTTCGTCGCTACGTTTTTATTGATGATACCTGTTTGGGCCTATGTGATATTCATGATCATTACTGGCCTGCAGTATGGATATATAGGTGGCGTTGCCCTGATCATTGGTTATTTATTATTACTCTGCTTACTGTCTGCCACCTGGCTGGAACATCGCTTACAATATCTTGCCGAAGGGAAAACACCCGTGATCAGATCGATCAGGTTTACTTCCTATACCGGCACGCTATTAAGATATGTTGCCACCAAACAACTGGTCACCTGGACAGGGTTAAAGATCTTCACCTGTGGGTTATTATTCCTCATTGCCGTCAATAATCCCATGCGTTATTATGATGGGCAGACCATATTTATGGTCGTTAGTCTGGGCATCTTAGGAAATGGTATCCTCGTATGTCGCTGCAGGGAATTCGAAGACCTGTACCTGAGTTTTTACAGGACCTTACCGGTGAGCCTGAAAAGGCGATTGCTCGAATATGCTTTACTGGATTTGATACTGATCATACCGGAGATAATCATACTCCTGTTGTTTGTGCCGAAGCATATGCCGCTTAACGATGCACTTACTTTTTGTTTATGTGGATACAGCAGTATGTTACTCATGACAAGTCTTACCTTCTACAGGCATTTTACCAGGTCACAGTTCTATAAGTTATTATCCATTGTACTTTGTGTGCAGTACCTATTCTTAATGACGATCGGATTACCGGCTTTATATATTGCACTAACCTTAGCGGCTATCTTTTTATTCCGGTGGAGATATTATAAATACGGAGGCTGACTAAAAAGTAAAATGAAGATGCTGAAAATTGCGTAAAAGCTATTTCTTCTGCATCACTTACCTCAAAAGGGGGTACCCTTTTTAGTCAGCCTCCTGAATAAATATTACTGGTTGCTTTCGCTTTGTGGTAATGGGAAATGACTCCACACATCATCATCCGGCCTGTCAACCGGCAGTGTTTTTAATAATCCAAAACGACGCATATCTATCCAGCGATGTCCTTCCATAAAGAGCGAATAACGCCTGTTGTATATTAATTCACTGGTCAATGCGGCAGTGGTAACTGCCCCTGCATAGGCAGGCAGGTTATGCGCGGTACGAATACGGTTCAATGCGGTCAATGCATTGGGGAAATTGCCGTTTTGGATATTCGCTTCTGCATAGATCAATACCAGTTCTTCATTGCGGATAATGCTCACCGGTGCATTCAGCGATGTCCAGATAATCACATCCCTGTTGCCCGTAAGGCCACCCTGACTGGCAGATGAATTACGTACCTGCGTTTTGTTGATACGATCATCACCCGGAAGAATATCAGTGGCAAAAGTAGGATGCGCAATCCTCACCTCCCCGTTATTGTTTGGCGCGATATAAGAGAGGTTCACCATGTCTCCCCCGCTGGTAGAGAAATAATGCCATACTCCCGTGTTCAGATCACCATTCAGGTCAAAGAAGGATTCATTCAGTGCAGTCAGCGCGTCCGCCCATTGCTTTCTATATAGATGTACCCTTGCAGCCAGTGCCCTGTTGAATTTCAGCAATCCCGCGGCATCTTTAAATCCTGCAAACCCATCTGACAAAGAGAAGATAACATCTGCACCGGTAAGGTCCGCCTTACCTTCATCCAGGAATTTAAGTACAGAATCCAATACAATACCCGGATCGGTGATCACCGGCCCCTGTGCCACACCATTTGCTACCGGAATGCGGGCACCACTGGAATCCGTCAGGTTAATATTCAGCAATAACTGGTAACCGATCAGGGTCTTCGCATAGCCCGAGAATCCCTTCTTCTGCGCGTCGCTGGCCACGGTATTGCTGGTATGGCTCAGCGCTTCCAGCAGGATAAAACATTGCCGTACTACCTGGTAACGGGATGCCCAGGGATTGGTGAGGTAAAAAGTATTATTGTCCAGTACCTTGGTACCACCACCTAAGAGATCTGTTGTAAAGCGGGGTTCCGAACTTGAAAAACGATAAATTTCACGGCCTATTATACCTTCTGCATCCAGGTAAGTGCTAAGACTGATCCGCATACCCGATTCCGCACCTGTAACCAGGTTGAACAGATCACTACGTGTTGGGTTACCCGTTACACCACCTACAACCGGTGTATTCAGACTGTTGATTTCTCCCTTCTGACAAGCATTTAGCAATACCAGCGCACAAAGGGCTATTATAATGTGTTTCATGTGTCAATGTTTTTTAAGGGTCAGAAATCTACACCAACATGGAAGCTGGCTCTCTTCGATGCAGGGAAAGGCATTACATCCACGCCGGTAGATAAACCATTGCTACCGCGACTAGAAGAAGTGCTGATCGTATTGCTGCCAAAATTGGAGACTTCCGGATCATAGCCTACATAATTCGTCCATGTAAAGAAGTTATTCGCTGATACACCCAGGCGTATACCGGAAACAGTTTTGGTATTTCTCAAAGGAATATTGTAGTACAAACCGATTTCCCTGACACGCACATAACTGGCATCCTGCACATAAATGCTGGCATCGCCGGCACCTAAGCGGTATACACCTGCTTTCTGTCCGTTAATGAGATCATCATAATCAAAAGAGGTAGCCCCCGCATCTGTCAACAATTGCGTGAGGTTAATATTATCACCGCCTTTCTTCCAATGCACAAGGAAACGCAGTGACCAGTTCTTATACAAAGTCACTTCGTTGAAGAAGCTCATCTGGAACTTAGGCTCCGAATTACCGATCAGCCGCAGATCACTGCCCACGGTACCCTTGATCTGGGTAGCAGGCTGCCCTTCTTCGAGATAGAAAGTACCGAGTGAGTTACCAAAAGCACCGATAGCATAAGGAGGAATCACCAGCCTGGTTACCTTGCTGCGGTTGAACCACCAGTTGATAGAAGAAGTCCATTTGATATTGGTTTTATTTACCGGCACCAGGTTCAGCCCTATTTCCACGCCCTGGTTTTTCAGGTCACCACTGTTCTTCCATTCTGCGCTATAACCGGACGATGCCGGCAGAGAGTGGCGTAGCAGCACATCCTGGATCCTTTTATTATAATAGGTGACTTCGAGACTAATACGTCCATTCAGCACACTGATGTCCAGACCTGTTTCGAATTCTTCCTGCGTTTCAGGTTTGATATCCGGGTTGCCCTGCAGGTTATCGACCAGGATACCTGGCAGGCCACCGATATTGCTACCCAGCATGCCGGTGAATTTACTGCTGTAAGGTGGTACGTTGCCTGACTGGCCATAGGCCGCCCTGATCTTGAGGTTGTCTACATTCTCCATCGACCAGCCTTTCAGTTTAGTGAAATTGAAGGAGAAAGCGCCCTTGGGATATACATAGTATTTCTTATAATCACCATTGTTTGTAGATCGGTCAAAACGTACACCACCACTCAGTGTCAGCGCATCAATAAGGGAAAGATCTTCCTGGATGAAAATACCATTATCCCTGAATTTGGAACGGAACTGGCGGGTAGTGGTATTCGCACTGGCATCCACGTTACTCTGTCCCGCTACGATGTTAGTCGCCACGGTAACGATATTATCAAAGTAACCGGTTTCCAGGGTAGCACCCACAGTACTCGTCAGGCTCACCGCTGGCGAAGGCGTAAAGGTATTGGCAAGGAAACCTCCCAGGTTCGTATTCATGTTATTGGTATTCCCCTGGATGGAATGCCCCTTGTTGCTCCCTTCTTCAAACTGCAGGTCACGTGGGAACAGGGCCATGGTTTTATAGTTAAAGAAATCTACCCCACCACGACCGATAAAGCGGGTATGTGAACGCTCGTTTTGTTGCAGGTGTACTTCCAGGTTACCACCGCCTACAAAACGGTTTGTCGTTTCATTGTTCGTCATCTTGTCGCGGGTCTCCAGAGGATTAGACGCTGCAAAAGGATTGCGGGGATATTCGCCGAGTGCATTTGGATGCAGGTCTACGAAATTGGGTGTGGAAGAAAGTGCCACACCATAGCTCACGCCATTGTTATCATTGTTGGTTAAGCCCCTGTCGGCAGAAGAATAAATATAGTTTGTAGTGACACCAAATGAAACCCGGTCACTGAGTTTATGGTCAATATTAAAGCGAACGGAATTGTTGAAATAACCGGTGCCTTTAACGATCCCTTCTTCCTGGCGGCGGTTGCCTGAGAGGTAGAAAGTTGTCTTGTCTCCACCTCCACTCACAGCCAGGTTAGTATTGAGTACCTGCCCTGTCTGACCAAACATCTCCTTTTCGTAGTCGAAGATCTTTCCTGCATTCTGAGCAGTGTTGAATTGGGTTTTATAAGCCTCTCTTTTGGCGATTACAGCCGGATCGGTATTGTCTGCGCTTCCGGCAAGATCGGCCGCCGTTTCGGCTGTAAATGGCCTTACACCCATCAGGTGCCGAACCTTCACAAAACCCAGTTCCTGGTTCAGGCTCACTTTTGTTTTACCGGTCCTCCCTTTTTTCGTGGTAATGATCACCACACCGGCGGCAGCTTTGGCGCCATACATAGCGGCAGCCGAAGCCCCTTTCAGGATTTCAATATTTTCAATATCCGTGGGATTGAGGTCTGCGATACGGCTGGAGGGGTTGTCCTGATTATTGGGGTTACCGGCAGTAGCAGCACCGGTTACATCATTGAGTCCGGCGGGAATACTGCTGTTATTAAAGAAGATCCCGTCTACTACATACAAGGGCTGTGAGTTGCCAAATACAGAAGTGATACCCCTGAGTTTGACAGTAAAGCCTCCTCCGGGTGCACCGGAATTGGCAGAGACCAGGGCCCCTGGTACCTTACCGCTGAGGGCAGCATCGAAGGTCTGGGCCGGGGCTACACCACTGAGTTGATTAGCGGAGATAGTGGCAACGGCGTTGGCCAGGTTACTCCTTTTGATGCTGGTAGCGGCACCGGTTACTACGACTTCATCGAGGTGTGCAAGATCTTCTTCCAGCGTAAGATTGTAAACAGCCTGGTTAGCAGTTAAGCGGATAGTCTGGGTTCTGTACCCTGTATAGCTGATCACTAACGTGGTGGCGCCGGCGGGAACGGCGATGGAATATTTACCGCTTGCTTCGGACAAGGTACCCCTGCTGGTATTGGGCACCCGGATGGTGACACCTGGTATGGGCTGACCGTTTCTGGCATCTCGGATTTGTCCGGTCACATTTTGCTGCGCGAATAATGCGTAAGTACTGAATAGGCAAAACAGTAGCAGCAAGCTAATTTTTTGCAAAACCATAGCTTGAAGGATTTAGATGTGAGTTGAAATTGACTGGTTACAGACTACAAATTGTTCTTGATAATTTTGGTCGTTAAATAAAGTGGTGCTTCCTGCAAAATAGGTTCAACACTGGATCGGGGTTGCAGGGGATTATTACTCATACATCGAATCAATGCAGCAGATTACGTAAATTTTTAGGGTTTTCGTTTTTTTTATTTGGGGGGATTGCCTTATTTTTTATAGGATGTGTACTAATACTCTAAGTTAAATAAAAAGACCTGACCAGTTGGCCAGGCCCTTTTGGGTATTTGTGTTGTGATTGGGACCTTAATTTATTCTTCTTCTTTCGTTTCTTCGACAGGTTCTACAGGTGTATATACAGGCGCTTTCTTCCTTTTAAACATATTCCTGAAAAACCCACCCACAGCGGCCAGACCTAAAAGGATAAACTTCCAGAACACCGCTGCATATTTAGCAATGATTGCAAAGAAGCCCACTTTTGCCAGCACCTTTCCAGCTACCAAACCACCAATTGTCCAGGCAGCGATCTTATCGATCTTTGGATCGAAATCAGCGTAGGTATTTCCTTTGGTGAATTTTCCAATCTGTAATATTTTATCAATATCAGCTTTCACCATGGGCAATTCATTCATGGTACATACTGCATTCATGTTCAGTACACCCTGTCTTCCCAGCACCCGCACTTCGTAGTTCAGGGTATGAGGCGTTGATTCACCAAATTTCAGTTCTTTGGCCCAGTGCAATACTTTATGCTCCTTATCATAGAATGGTGTAGCAGCCCAACCCACCATATGAATAGGTTCGTAACCATTCTTTATCCTTTCAGGATTTGTTTCGTCCTCATCTTTCTGAATTGATTTCAGCAGATCATCGTAATTGATCTTTGCTGCATCATGGTCTTTTACAAAACCGATAGAATCAAAGCGTACAATGAAAGCATAACCTGATGAATCAAAAGCATCACTGTTCGCCGGGAAAATCATTCCCAGGATATCTTCCGCTACAGAGGGCGGATTACCCCATATATCAGTGAGCATAAATTTACTCTGCGCTGCATCCAGGAACCTGAATCCTGCCGGTACATTCATCTCTATCTTTCCATCAGCCAGGTGTATAATGCCTGTTTGGTACTTTGTCGCCAGCCTGACAGAGTCTACATATTTAAGGTATTGTTTTGCATGCATGACAGTTGAATCATCCACGGGGTCTGCAGCCTTAAGGCCGGCTGCCAATAGGAGTAGCCCGGCCAGATACAGGAATGTTCGCATATACAGATATAATAATTAAGCCCTGTAAAAGTGAGAATAAATTTGGTTGCCGTGGAATAAAATGGACGGAAAATGGTTTGCTGAGGACGGATTTAATTTTTAAAATTACAGATGATGACGCCCCTTTGATGAAGACAGGCTTTTATATGACGACGGAAAGTTTTGGGTACAACAAAACATCCTCCTGCAGGCAGGAAGATGTACCATAAGTAAAAAATATTGCTGCTTATTTCAGCACTACATTGTTAAAGTACTTATTAAATATATGTAAGGCAGTCTTTTTACCTTCGAGGGTCGGTGCTTCCAAACCTTTTAATGGATAATCCATTTTCAGCAGATCCCATTTGTGGCTGCCTAACTGATGGAAAGGAATGATTTCTACCCTGTCCACTGTTTTATATCGTGTAAAATGCTTGGCCCATTCTTCCAGGAATTCCACCTGGTCAGTCCAGCCGGGCACCAGTACATACCTTAACCACATGCGTTTACCGGTAGATTCACGGTGAGCTGCAAGGTCCAGGGTATTCTTATTGGTCAGACCAGTGAGTTTATGGTGCCATTCATCATTGATGTGTTTTACATCTAATAATAAGAGGTCGGTATGTTCGAGTAATTCGTGTGTGGCAGGATCGTTCAATCGTCCATTGGAATCCAGGCAGGTATTGATACCGATCGTGTGTAATGTTTTAAAAAAGGTAGTGATCTTAGTGCGTTGCAGCAGTGGCTCGCCTCCGGAAACGGTGACACCACCGTCTTTTCCAAAATAACTGCGCTGTCTGTCAGCTCTTTTTACTAATTCATCAATGCCGATCAGTATACCGCCTTTTACATCAAGCGTATCAGGATTCTGGCAATAAACACAGCGAAACTGGCATCCCTGAACGAAAACAACCATTCTGACGCCTGGTCCGTCATGTGTTCCAAATGTTTCCAGGGAATGAATGCGAAGGTGCTCCGGATCATCGAGGTTTAGCGCGGCGGCCTCAATGTCCTGCAGTGGAAAGTACAACATATTCTTAAAAAGGAAGGTGCGATAGATGACGAAAGACATAACAGCGGACCGCACAAACGATCCGCTGTTGTCTTACTTAGTCCCAATTGATCACATACTCTCGTGGAAAGTACGTGTTATCACTTCAAGCTGATGCGCCCTGGATAAGCGCACGAAGTTTACAGCATAGCCGGATACGCGGATGGTCAACTGAGGATAATTCTCAGGGTGCTCGTAAGCGTCCATCAGTGTTTCGCGGTTCAGCACATTTACGTTCAGGTGATGCGCCATTTTGTTAAAGTAGCCATTCATGGTAGTCACCAGATTGTTAATCTGTTCATCTCTTGTATCACCCAGTGATTTAGGGATCATAGAGAAGGTGTTTGAAATACCATCCTGTGCATCTCTATAGTCCAGTTTACAAACAGAGTTCAGGGAAGCAATAGCTCCGCTACAGTCTCTGCCGTGCATTGGATTAGCGCCTGGTGCAAAGGCTTCGCCTTTCTTACGTCCATCAGGAGTAGCACCTGTGTTACTACCGTACATTACGTTGGAAGTAATGGTCAGCAATGACAGGGTTGGTTTAGAACCCTTGTAGGTGTTATGTTTACGCAGCTCTGTGATGAAGAAGTGAGTGATTTCTTTTGCAATATTATCTACTCTGTCATCATCGTTACCGTATTTAGGATATTCTCCTTCGATCTTGTAATCTACGGTCAGGCCACGATCATCTCTGATAGGTGTAACCTTTGCATATTTGATAGCGGAGAGAGAGTCAGCAATGATAGAGATACCAGCAGCACCGTAAGCGATATCGATACGTGGATCGGTATCTACCAGTGACATCTGGGCTCTTTCATAATAGTATTTATCATGCATGTAGTGAATGATAAACATTGCTTTTGCATACACTCTCGCCAGTTCAGTCAGTGTTTGTTTAAACACACTCATTACCTGGTTGTATTCCAGCGCACCTTCAGGCAGTACAGGAATGTTTTTGATCACTTCCAGACCGTCGATTTCTTCTTTACCGGCGTTCAGGGCAATCAGCAATGCCTTAGGCAGGTTTGCTCTTGCACCAAAGTGCTGGATAGATTTACCAATTTCCTGGTAGGATACGCAACAAGCGATACCATAGTCATCAGAACCACGGGTACCTCTCATCAGGTCATCGTTTTCGTACTGGATGGAAGAAGTATCGATAGATACCTGTGCACAGAAACGTTTGAAACCTTCTGGCAAACCATCAGCCCACAGTACAGTCAGGTTTGGTTCTGGTGAAGAACCCAGGTTGTACAGGGTTTGCAGGAAACGGAAAGAAGTTTTGGTTACTTTGGTACGGCCATCATGCAGGGTACCACCAAGCGCTTCAGTTACCCAGGTAGGGTCACCACCAAAGATCTCGTCGTAGCTACCTGGACGCAGGTGACGTACTAATCTCAGTTTCATTACAAACTGGTCAATGACTTCCTGAGCTTCTTCTTCAGTGATCAAACCAGCTTTCAGATCTCTTTCGATGAATATGTCGAGGAAGGAGGACACATTACCCAAAGACATTGCAGCACCATCCTGTTCTTTAACAGCTGCCAGGTAAGCAAAATACACCCATTGAACAGCCTCACGTGCATTTTCAGCAGGGCGGGCTACATCACAGCCATACGCTGCGGCCATGGTGATCATGTCTTTCAGTGCACTGATCTGAGCATTGATCTCTTCACGAAGACGAACTTTGTGTTCAGTCATTTCGCCACCAATTTTGTTCAGATCGTTCTTTTTGAACTTGATCAGCTGGTCAGCACCATACAGGGCCAGGCGACGGAAGTCACCGATGATACGGCCACGGGCATAGTTGTCTGGTAAACCTGTCAGCACGTGCTTAGAACGGAAAGCTCTGATTTCACTGTCATAGGCATTGAATACACCCTCATTATGGTTTTTAGCATAATTGAAAATGTCAATAACTCTGTCAGAAACGGTCAGACCTTTTTCCTTAACAGCAGATTCAACGAGCTTGATACCACCAAATGGTTTCATAGCACGTTTCAGCAACTGGTCTGTTTGCAGGCCAACAATCACTTCATCATCCTTCTTAATATAGCCCGGCGCAAAGGCGGTCATATTGGAGATGGTTTCTGTGTCAATGGCCAGAACGCCATTGTTTGCTCTTTCTTTGAGCAACTCTTTTTTAACGACATCCCACAGGCGGTTAGTTTTTGCAGAAATGCCGGACAGGAATGAAGCATCACCCTGGTAAGGTCTGATGTTTTTTACAACGAAATCATATACGTTCATTGCAGTATTCCAATCACCTGATTTGAAAGGAACAGCGGTCACATCTTTTATCATATCCTTGAATTTTATTTATTCTCTAGATAATGATACAAAGTTAACCCGTGGAGCCTGCGGAAACAGTGTTCGTCGTCAGTTTGAATGGTGATTATAGTTGCAGGAATTGCGTTTTGTTTCAATTGAAGTTGCACTTGGTTTCATTTATTGTTATTGGAATGCAATGAAATTTACTAATTTAAACAAAAAAAGGAAAGGCCTTGCGTCTTTCCCTTTTGTATATTTTTTAGGATGCCCTTCTTAGGGATGTTCTTTTTTCCATTCCGAACTGAAATACGATCCCCAGCCTTTGATATACTCATAGAATTCGTATTCATTTTCAAAACTTAACAGCATCTCATAAGTAGGCCGGTACCTGACCATAAACGTGTCCAGGGCAGGTGATTGCAGGCCGGTCAACTCCCTTACCAATGGCATATTAAACCGATGTGTAATATATCTATCCTGTTCAACAGCTATCAGCTGCTGGCGGAAGTGTTCCATCCGTTTTGCCTTACGGATACTAAACAGGG
This sequence comes from Chitinophaga sancti, assembly GCF_034424315.1. GTDB lineage: Bacteria > Bacteroidota > Bacteroidia > Chitinophagales > Chitinophagaceae > Chitinophaga > Chitinophaga sancti. The sequence continues at coordinate 585,404 of NZ_CP139972.1, read as the reverse complement.
CGTCCAGGTTCACCCCTACGCCACCCATACCGGTAGCAATGTAGTCCTGGTTGAAATTGAATACTTTCTTATACTCCTCCCTGAAATCGGTGGAATCCTCTTTATAGCTTTTATGTTGTACTTCTACAGTAGGCAATACTTTGATATCTACATGCAATCCAATGTCGAAGGGGCGGTTCACGTTAATTTCTGCCACGGGAAATTTCATGGTGGCCTTTCCCTGGTAGGAAAAACTCAGGGAATCTTTTGTCGCAATGCGAATGGAATAATGCCCCATGGAATCCGTGACAGTACCGCCGCCGGCTGAATTCATTACGCTCACCCCAGCCATTCCGTACCGCTCCGTACGTTCATACACGGTGCCATTGACCCGCACTACCTGAGCAATAGCGAGCTTGTGAAGTGCGAGCAGCAAAATAATTAATCCGAATGTTTTGTGTAGAATTCTAATACTCATCAGAGCACAATCTATTACAGCCCGGAAAAACAAACAAGAAACTGGTAAATATTAACAAACAATTGTATGGGAATCCTGGTAGAACAGGGCACGTCTATTGGCTGTCTATAGTGTTAAAAGTAGATAAATACGCCACGATAAGGTCACTTCAATATCCCGGGGATATTGAAGTGACCTTATCGTGGCGAAGAGGTACACTTTTAGTGCACCTTTAGCATAAGCGTCAGGCTATAGAATGGCTATAGTTTACCTTAGTAAAATTGGAACTTTTAAAGGCTCAATTCACGCTTATGCATTCTCCAGCTCCGTGTAAATCAGCTTTTTCATTTTCATCAGCGCATTCAGTACCCGCTGAAACTTAGCCGGATCAGACATCCACTGGCCCAGCTTGTCAGGCACGATCTGCCAGCTGACCCCGTATTTATCCACCAGCCATCCGCAGGCTACCTCATGGCCTCCGTCGGCAACCAGTCCATCCCAGTACCTGTCTATTTCAGCCTGGTCCTTACAGTTTACAACCAGGGAGATAGCATCCACAAAGCCAAATCCATGATCAGCAGAGCTATCCATGGCCATGGTTACGAATTGCTTGATTTTGAACTGGGAATGCTTTACAAAATTCGTATTGTCTTCTCCCTCACTGTATTTCAGGATCCCCTGCAGGGTGGAATCCTCGAACAGGTCCGTATAGAAATGTACCGCCTCTTCTGCCTTGCCGGCTTTATCGCCGGTAAACATCAGGGTTGGGCAGAATTTCTGGCTGGCGTCGTTTTTAGCACCTGTATAGAGTTGCCAGGAGATACCGAATTGATCATGTACCCAGGCGTATTTAGGGCTCCAGGGGTATTTGTCCAGGGGCATAAGGGCGCTGCCGCCCTGGATCAGTTTATGATAATAAGCTTCAGTGTCTGCTTCATTTTCACTCAATACCATGAATGAAATAGATGGATTGGGGGTAGATGCAGGCCCGTCGTTGAGTAACATAAATTGCTGTCCACTCAGTTTGAGTGTGATGACGATTGGGTTGGAGCTGGTAATGGAGCCGTCTCCGAAGGTATCTAAGTAAAAGTCAGCCGCCTCCGCAATTTTGCCCTTGATAGTGAGACAAGGGTAGATGGAATTGTTCATGATAAGCGATTTTATGTAAATTCTAAAGGGTGTACTAGGCCATTTTTACCATACAGCGACACAAATCCATTCGCTTATACCACTCAATGCAAAAGCCCTGGGGATCGATCCCCGGATCATGGATGAGGTGTTGAAAAGCATTGCCAATAGCGGGAATATCCTTCATATAATCATGAACATCCATAAAGAGGTATTCCCCTTTAGGGATCACTTTGGTTTCCAGGTGGTGTTTGGAGAATTCGCCCGGATGCAGCTCTTCTGCGGCTGCTTTGTAAAGGATACGACCATCTGCTGCCGGCCAGGAAAGACCGAAATACTTCCTTTTTTCGTCAAAGGGTGCTAAACTATGCAAGGTCTCATGGGCCTGCTTTACACCTTCAGGAAATGAACTGGCTGTGACACAATAGACAAGTATATCGTTTGGTAATGTCGTTGTTTCCATAAGGTAAACATACAACCATTAGCAACGGTTCAAAGGGGGTAAAAAAGACAAATAACAGGTAAAATGCGACACGCATTTGCCCGGCGCATCCCCTCTTCCGTACCGGCATGCACAACTGCATAACGCCCACCACTACCCGCTACTTCCACCGCAAGTTTGAGTTCACTTACCGTAAATGTAGGTGCAGGTGTCTTGTTCAGGCCCCAGCGATAATCAGCGTACAACCTGATCACATACCCAGGTTAATGCACTTTTATGTAGGTTTTCTGGTAATCTCTTAAAATGGTGGTGATCCTGGATGGATTTTTCAACTCAAACAAATGAATGATAAATACAGTAAGCCTGATAAAACCCTTTGTAGTAACGATACTCCCACCCAGCTTATTAATATCCTGATCTCTTGAGGCGATAGTATTCCCGTTATTGAACAGGTCTTCAGCAAAACACCAGGCGCCATCCCGCGCATTGCTGAGCGCAAACTGTATTAATAAGGAGTTATTCCCCGAATGTTTTCCCAGTAGGGATAATAAGGGAGAGATCCGGTTCAGCTCATTAATGACCTCGTAACTCAGCGCTGCAAGGATCGTATTGATACTATTAAAATCCTGGTGGATCTGTTGCAGGGGGATATTATATTCCCTGGCGATGTCTACGACTGCAATGCCCAGGTCAAGGTTGATGTGGGCATTCATACCAAGCAACAGGTGCTGCAGCACTAATACGGATCGCTTTTGCAACTGGGTAAATGCTATTTGCCAGGAGAGGGAAACGGCCGGTTTATTCTTTGCGGTCCATTCATCATAAGCGGTGATATAACGGTTTGCAAAAACCACGTCCAGCTTTTCCATTCTGGGGCCATCCTGAAATTCCCCGGAGGCAATTCCTTGTTTGACACGGCAGGTAACTTTGTGATATAAGGCGGCGAAATAGCCGGCTCTGTTGTCTGTGGTGATGGAGTCTGAGATGATTTGCTCCAGGCGGAGGATCACTTCGTCAATAGTTTGCGCGGGCATGTTGTGGGGGCGATTTTGATTGCTGTTAATGTGGCACTAAGGTACTTAAAAAACTCCTGCTTACGCCACACGCTGCGCTGAAACAAAAAATCCCCGGCTCAGCAAAGAACCGGGGATTGTGCTTACGCATTCAAATATTATTACTGGGCAGAAGTATCATCTGTACTAATTACACTGCCACCTGGAACATCCAGCTGCGGACGGTGAGTAGAATCGCTAAAGTCCGCTTTCATTCTATCAAGTAATGAAATGAACTGTTGCGCCATCTGACCATCGCGTTGCAGATCACTGGTGATCCTGTTCTGTGGCAGACTACGATAGTAATCCAGCTGCTGTTTACAATCCTTTTTAATCAGGCTTGCAATTTCCTCAGCCTTCTTCTTATCGCCAGCCAGGTAGTAAGCATATACAGTCTGCATAGAGCTGTAGTTATGCATCTGACTTGGTGTTGTCATTGCGTAAGGGAAAGTACTCTGCAACAGGTTGCTATCTGCTTTATTCAACGCCAGCAATGCCTGTTCTTTCTTGTTATCCAGTGCCAGTGCAGTACCCAGACGGGTATATGCATTTCTCAGGTATTGCAGCAGTTTACGGTTAGGTTCGTCGAAGTAAGTAGTTGGAATATTTGCACCACCGAAGGTGAATTTACTCATCATTACATCGTACATCACCGGCACGTTCACATTTTTCTCAGCACCCATCGGATCATCGCTTTCTTCCTTCTTCAGCGGAACCAGGCGGTAGGTCAGACCATCCATACGGAGGTAGTCGTTCAGACCCAGGTCGGTTGGGCTGGTGAAGTAGATAGGACGCTTCCAGCCCTGGGTAGCATTGGTAGCAATGATATCCAGTGCAGCCAGGTCATTCTTCAGCAGGTAATTTTTGTTTACCACGAATGGCAGCTGCGGCAGGATACGTGCGCTGTCGGATGGACTTACAGTTTTGGATGCCATTACTGCAGCTTTATCAACCGGGATGAACAGCTTTTTCACGGGCAGGTAGTTCATCTGGTCATTCGCCTGGGTAGTAACCATTAAGCGGGGATCAGTGGAACCCATGAAGTCAATTACTTCTTTCAGGTTATAGAACTTATCCTGCGGGAAGTTACCACCATCGTAGAACTGCACGTAGTTGTGGCTTTCACCACGGTATTTGTCAGCAGACCAGCTCATTGGGATCGCCGGACTCTGGTTTATTGCCTGGCGGGCCTGATCGATATACCAGTCAACACCGAGTAAGCTCAGGTTGATCACACGTACATCGGTACGGATGCCTTCTACTTCCTGTGCGAACCACAGTGGGTAAGTATCGTTATCACCTACGGTAAAGAGGATGGCATTCGGTGCGCAGGACTCAAGGTAGTCAGCTGCTACGTCTTTAGCGATCGTCTTGGTAGAACGGTCATGGTCATCCCATTCCTGTGCACCCATCAGCACCGGTACGGCCAGGATACAGATAATGGTCGCCAGTGGCGCAGCAACAGCCAGTTTTGTCTTATCCTTCAGGAATTTATAAATTGACAGCACACCCAAACCGATCCATACGGCAAATGCATAGAATGAACCTACATAAGCATAGTCACGTTCACGTGGCTGGTTACCAGCCTGGTTCAGGTACAATACGATCGCGAAGCCGGTGAAAAAGAACAGCAGACCTACTACCAGGGTATCGCGGCGGTGGTATTTATAATGATACAGCAGACCGAAGATGCCTAAGAGAAGTGGCAGGAAGAACAGGGTATTATGCGCCTTGTTGTTCTTCAGGGAATCTGGCATCATAGACTGATCACCATAGAAGAAATTGTCGATGAAAGAGATACCGGAGATCCAGTTACCATCTCTCACGTTACCATAACCTTGTGTATCATTCTGTTTACCAGCAAAGTTCCACATGAAGTAACGGAAATACATGAAGTTAACCTGGTAACCCAGGAAGAATTTCACATTGTCGACAAAAGTTGGCTTTTCTCCCTGTTGTAAACCCAGGAAGTTACGATAGTATTCAGCATGACCCTGATCGTTAGACGCATCCCACACACGCGGGAACAGCATCTTATCGTCTGCCGCATAAACAGGTTCCTGTTTTTTGCCGGCAACTACATATTTAGATTTACCATTTTCATCCAGGCCACGGGCATAGATGTTACTGGTTTCTTTATATTCAGTAGGACGGGCGGTAAATACCTGGCCATAGATCAGCGGGAAATCACCGTACTGTTCACGACCCAGGTAGCCTACCAGGGAGATCGGGTTATCTACATTATACATATCCACGGCCGGGTTGGCAGTAGATCTCACCATCGTGGTAATATAAGTTGAGTAACCCAGTAAGAGGAACAGGGTACAGTAGATCGTGAGCTTCACAGCATGTACTGCAGGAGCGGATAACAGGTTTGCACCGAACTGCCTGATCAGCCATGGAATGGCAATAACAGCAGCAGCAATCAGGATCTTAAAGAATACCATTCCACCACCATCAGAATCAATGAATGCAGGGATGAGGATTACAGAAGAGATCAGGATCAATGGACCATAGATACCGAATTTCGGATTTCTGAGGGCATATACCAGCGCTGCAACAATTGCAATAAAGTAGAAGGAAAAACCAGTAAAGAAAGGCAGGTGCAGGGTGTTCACGAAGAACACGTCCATGTAACCGGAGGCCTTGATAGTATCCTGGATAATGAATTTCTGAATCAGGCCGGTGATTGCACAACCGATCATAAACGCCCAGAAGGTACCCATTGGGGTCACTTTGTAACGTTTAAAGTAATATACCATCACAATAGCTGGGATGGTGAGGAGGTTCAGCAGATGGACACCGATAGAGAGACCCATCATGAAAGCGATGAACACGATCCAGCGGTCGGCATAAGCCTCTTCTGATTCGTGTTCCCATTTCAGGATAGCCCAGAATACGATGGCAGTGAAGAAAGACGACATAGCGTAAACTTCACCTTCCACAGCAGAGAACCAGAATGAGTCGGAAAAAGTGTAAGCGAGGGCACCTACGATACCTGCGCCCATGATAGCGATCATTTTTTCGCCGGAAATCGATTCGCCGGGTTTAACCATAAGGCGGCGGGCGAAGTGGGTAATAGTCCAAAAGAGGAAGAGGATAGTGAACCCGCTGGCGAGGGCAGACATCGTGTTAACACCAATTGCGGCATGTTTTTGGCCGAAGAAAATAATAAAGAGCCTACCCAACAGCACAAAAAGTGGCGCACCTGGTGGGTGAGGTATTTGCACCTTTGCGGCAGTGCTAATAAACTCCCCGCAGTCCCATAAGCTGCCGGTAGCCTCCATAGTCATAATGTAGACAGTGCAGGCAATGATACAAATAACCCAACCCACAATGTTGTTGGTCCTTTTAAAATTCATAGAGATGTTTTAGGTCCGACAAAAATATAAAAAGCAGCAAATTATGATAATTAGAGATAACAGTTTTAACTTTTTCTTTAATAAGTGAAAAAAAATGAAGATTTCCAGGGATTTATGGAATTTGGGGTGGAATATTTTAAGGTCATTTTAATGAATTAAGCTTTTGCTGGCCGGGCGGCCTGCAAAAGCTTAATTAAATATTACTCTGACGGTCTGGTAAAATGACAGTTTCTGGTACCCGGTATTCTGCTGACTTGTCAACTGATCTCTCCGGAACCCTTGTAAACCAAACAAACCGGCAGCATTTCCTTTGTTAATAGCAATTTCCAGGTAACCTGCCGCATTGAACATGGCTAGTTTATGCCCTTCGGGTACATCGGAATAACTTTCACTGAGGGAAGTAATCACTTCATCCCTGCGGAAAAAGATAGAAAAGTTTCTATGCTGGCGTTGCTCTTCGAACTGCTTACGGGTGATGTTCACCACCACATTTTCGAAGTTGTCGATATGGATGATCTGACCATCAATATAATCCTGCCCGGTCATGGGCTGTAAATTATTTTTAATAACGTATTCGTTTGCCTTTTCTCCCAGGTCAGTTAATTTCTTCCCGCTTTTCAGATCGTTGAAAGCCTGCGCAAAACGCTTCAGGATACCAAAGGTATCTTTCGGCTGATCTTTCTCCAGCGGTAATTTGACAACTACTCCAGGTAGTCCCTCTGCAATCATGGTAATCAGCCCGTTATCTGCGCAGGCGATATACTGACCATTGTGCTGAGCGAGCAACACATGATCTGCTTTTCTATCGAACAGATTAATGAGTACTATATGAAATGTTCCTGCTGCAAAATGGGCGAAAGCACCTTTACAGATATACGTAGCCTGCGGCAGGTTGAACGGAGAGATCTGGTGAGTAACGTCCACTAACTGAGCACCGGGACAGTCCTGCGACAGCTGCCCTTTCATGGCGCCGACGAGGTAATCCTGTAAGCCGATATCTGATGTTAGTGTTATAATGGACATTCGTAATTATTAGATTTGCTTTATCTTCAAATTTGATGCCATTGAAGTCTGGCGTTGATTTTAATGCAAAGTAAGATAATATTTAGATGCGGCAGACTGTCATTATGAAAATACTTGTTCAGATGTGAATAACTCTGTGAAGTTGAATTGGTAAGGGTTTGGGGCCTTGAATATGAAATTTGTGTGCAGTCCGGAACTGTATTAAAGTCAGTTCCGGACTGAGACTCAATTATTTTAAAGGGGAATTGGGTTCCTTCTTAAAATGGTTGTACACCAATCCATCGAGGAATCCGGGCAGCAGTTTACTCAGTAGTACGGTCAGTTTGCCCTGCCCTGTTAACACTAATGTACGTTTACGTTTAGCAATCGATTTATTGATAGCCTGTGCAACTGCTTCGGCAGTCATCAGTTTACCTTCATCAAGTGGCGTTTCACCCTGTACATTTCCCTTTTCATTCAGAGCAGTGTTGCGGATATTTGAGGCTGTAAAACCAGGACATACCCACATTACGTTTACGCCTGTATGCAGGAGTTCAGTACGCAAAGATTCCAGGAAACCCTGCATGGCAAACTTGCTGGCAGAATAACCAGTTCTGCCGGGCAGGCCGCGGTAACCAGCAATAGAAGATACACCTACAACCGTTCCCTTATTCTCAAGAATAGAAGGTAGGGCATAATTGGTACAATATACAGTGCCCCAGAAATTGATATCCATTAATTGCTTTAATACAGACAAATTGACACCGTTAAAAAGTGCACGCATAGAAATTCCTGCATTATTGATGAGGATATCTATTTTACCAAAATGCGCAATAGTTTGTCCGATAAAAGCTTTACAATCATCCTCTTTACTGACATCGGCCACATAGGTGAAAAGGGCATTCGTTTTCAGCTCATCACTCAGTGCCTGCAGGGCATCCTCCTTACGGCCGCATACGGCTACTTTGGCACCGGAGCGGAGCAGATCAATGGCGATGGCTTTGCCTATACCGGAAGTGCCACCGGTGATAACGGCTACTTTGTTTTCAAAAGGTTGTTGCATTCGTGTTTTTTTGCAGGCACAAAAATAGGCGGGATATTGGATAATACACGAATTTGTTTCCGTGGAGCAGGTAAATTTGTGAGTATGTTTTAAAAAAAGTTGCTAAAAAGTTGGGAGATATTAAATAATTCCTATCTTTGCACTCCCGAATACAAAACGGGTAAGATTCCGTAGCTCAGTTGGTAGAGCAATACACTTTTAATGTATGGGTCTTGGGTTCGAGTCCCAACGGGATCACAGAGAAATTAGAAAGCTTCAGGTTCAAGGACTTGGAGCTTTTCTATTTTAAGGAATTCTCCACAGCAGCCTGACTACGGATCAAGTTCTAAGACTTGGAGCGTTTTTTCTTCTGGTGATTTCTCATATTATCTTCATTATCAATTGTTAGCAAGGTTCGATTCTTAGTGGGTATTTGAATAGACAGTGCCGGTTTTGAACCACATCCTTCTTTTAATTTTTTATACAATTTCTAATGTCTTATTACCAGATAACTCAAATGCGCAGGTTTTGTTCTAGCTGAGTTACTATATCAGTAATCCGTTATAATTATCTTAAATGAACGCTACAGTATGTTCGCAGTCTCTTTTTAATAGTAATATTCCAACTGGTTCATTATCGCCCTCAGTCGCATCCTCTTTCTTAATAATTAAGATATAAGTTCATTTGGCGCACATCAATATGATGGATCTTACCTCTTTTTTAATCAATAAGGACAAAACATTTTAGCATGCAATGATAAAATAATAAGTCCAATCGGAAATGTTTACCACCAATACTGATGTGATATTGTCTGGCAATAAAAGCAAATATTTTTTAACAATTTAAAAATCATTTAATCAGTAATACACTTCCCTGCTTAACAAACGCTTTACCTAAAAGATCTTTACCACTAATGATATAAACATACGTACCTGCAGGCATCCCGGAGCCATCCCATGCTGCACTTAGAGAGTTGGAAGAAAACGTTTCAGTTCCCCAGCGGTTATATACTTTAAAATAATCAATCGATGCAATATTTACATATTTGGGACGGAACAGATCATTCTGACCGTCGCCATTTGGTGAGAATGCGGAGGGTACATATACATCGGTTTTATCCACTACTTTAACATATGCGATTGCGGATTTACTGATACATATGTCTACCGAGGCTGTGAGGTAATATTTTGTATCTGTGAATAGTGGCGGCAACATAAATGCCCCTGATTGATTCTCATATAATTTCATCATCAAGTTTGCATCCGCATAAAGTGAAAATATAGCAGGAGAAGTATAAGTGAATTTTATTTCCGGAGATTGACCTTTACCTATCACAAGAGATATATCGGCCGGGGAATCAATATCGGCCGTTACATTGTTTACTTCATAAGCCCCTGTATTCACTTTACAACCATATTTATCAGTTACTTCTAAAAAGAACTGCCCTTTCTTTAACGCTGCCAGAACATTAGCTGTTCCTAATGTAAGTCCATCGTAATCCGACCAGCGATAAACAAAAGGTGATTCTCCATTAATAGCGGGAGCCGCTATACTTCCATTCCCTTTGCCACAGGTTTCGTCAGTAATCGAAGGCACACTTGTTAACGAAGGGGCAGTACGCCGGGGAATATCTGTTGTATACACCAGTTGCTCACAATTATTTTGATCAGTAATATATAATGCATATTGTCCCGGGCCTATATTTATTATATTATTACCATCTCCCGGTATGTCCACATTATTGCTGGTCCACCTCAACGTTTTAACTGTACCACCCTGTATGCTATTAATTAATATTTCCCCGTCAGACTCATTACAAGAGGGGAAATGTACATCTTCATTTACTGACCAGTTTACAGGTGGTGCGGTTTCTATAGTATACCACAGGGATTGCACGCTACACGAAAGATGATTAGTAGCTGTCAGCTGATAAGTACCCGCCACTACATTACAGAGGTCCACAGTGTTGCCAACCACATCTCCTCCTTCATTACGCCATGTATAATTATCTGCACCGTTAAGTAATAAACCCTTTACGGACCCCAGCATTGTTTTACAGCCTGAAGGAGTAATAACTATATTTGTCGCATCAAGACTGATAGAGCCTGTACCCACAACATTCACTGGGGCAGCCGTAACAGACCTACATCCTGAATTATCCGTTAATTCAAGCTGGTAATTGCCCGGAGCGATATTTAACAGGTTTAACTGGTTACCCGCAACATCCGACAGATCATTTAACCACCTGAACGTATAAGGTGTTTTACCTGTTACACTGATTCCAGTGATAGCACCATTATTATTCTGACAGGTAGCTGCCATAACAACCATTGCGCTCACATTAATAGTTGGAGGCGGCTGATTATTCAGCACGATGGGGTCAGACACTGCAAAACAATCATCGGTACAATAGGCGAATAGCCTGTAAGTTCCGGCAGGCACATTTGTCAGACTTGCGTAGTTACCTACCACCTCATCCTTTTCATTCAGCCATTTGTAAACAGTCGTAAATGCATTGACGTGGTCTGTCATATTGGAGATAGATCCATTACTATCATTACAGGGCATTACAATTTTCACTTGCTCTGTAGTAATTTTAGGCACTATATCGAGAATTGTAATAGGAAACGATGCTGCAGAACATTCAGATAGCAGGTCGTTACTGATACTCGCCCTCAGAACATATTTACCCGGTAGTACATCGGTTAGTTCAGCAGTATTTCCCACTATATTTCCTGCCTCATCCTCCCATCTTACGGAAGCGGCACCGGTTACTTTAATTCCTTTAATACTTCCGGGTTTACCACACAGCACATGTGTAATATTCATCAGACCAATATCTATGGCAGCCCTTGTGAATTCTGAGGTGGACCCTTGTTTATTTGTAGCCGTAGCCACGACCTCTCCCGGGAAAGTACCCATGTATGACCATTTCCCATTTGCATCAGCAACAGTACTTCCCAAATAGACCTTCCCCTGGCACTCTGAACCGGCAGAACATTTATTTGCTTCAAATACTTCTATTACAGCATCGGGCTCACTGGTTCCGGATACAATTGTCCCTGTATAAGAAGTAATGAAAACAGTTTCTTTTGAACTGATTCCCCTTCCGTCATTACAGAAAATACTATTTTTCTTAATTGTTATATGATCATCATAGGGACAGGATATTCCACCACCGGAGATATAATTCTTTTCACTTTCCAGATCTCCCCCAACCAAGCCCTTTATATTTCTGTATAATTCTATTCCTCCTCCGTTACCTATTCTTGTAGTACCTGTTCGGTCTGTATTTACTTTGTTTCCCTGCATCAGAATATGGCCATAACCACCACCCAGTAAAAAGGAACCCTGAAGTATTTGGTTATTCTTCACTTCAATATTATAGTCATTATAACCAGTGGCTGTTATCTGCGGATAAATATTCATACTAAATGAGGCATAACCAATAACTGAACTGGCGGTATAATCACCCCCTCCTATATTATCATGTATTTTATAATTACGCTTATCTGCAGGCACCAGTGCAACATAATATTCTTCTATCCGCACATCGGTACACATGACGTTATGATCTATTTCAACATCACCAGCACCCCATAGAATAATGTCTGGTGTAGAGTAAGGGTAACTAACCCTCGTTACCCCATCTGGTAATATCCCCAGAAAATTATAGGCTATACGGATCCCTGTGCTGTTTGCAAATTCTTGCTGTACATCACTACTGATAAGCCCATCTGCCGCATTCAGTACATTTCCTTTTCCCGCAGCACCTATAACTATATTAGTGCTTTTAAAAATAGATATACAATACGCACCATTGGCATTCCCCTGGAATTCAAGGTTTAGTCCATAGATGTTTACGTGATCTGCACTTTTGATGGTAAGTATATTATAAAATCCACCGGTTTCTATAAAAGACTCTTTTAATAACCGCACTTTTGCACTACTCACACCAAAAGCTGTTCCCGGCTGTGTAGTACCATCTATCTCTATATTGGAACTAAGTGCAGGTAATTCTTCCGCAATTCTAATTGTCCGGTTATCCATAGTAGTTCCCGGCAGATTAAACAGAATATAATCTATGGTAGCAGTTCCGTTTGCATTGGCCTTACCAATAGCCTCACGTAAAGTTCCTGCCCCTGAATTTGCATTAGAGGTAACAATAAACGTATCTGCCCTTGTCTGCGTAATATGAAAGAGGGAACAAAACAAGATCAAAATCCTGAAGAAGGGATGCATAAAGGGAATAATTAAATGTGGGTATATTAAGTTAAACAAAATTAAGGAATTATATACAATTTCTAAGAATAATAGGTCTTTGCAGATTGCAGCTCTGTATTAAAATTCCCACTTCATTCATTACACCCTATGAAAAACAATTAGATCTATTTTTGCAATGAACCTGATATTATCTGGTTATTGACACTTATAATCAGCTCCGGAACCGGATATGCAAGCAAGGTCACCTGGTAATATATTATTGGACATTCTCTCCAGCACCCAGAATGCAGCATAATTCCCGGTGCCAATAGAGGAGACTTCCGATGTAATGAGCTTCATATTAAGATTACAAGGGCATTCATGTTGTCAGTCAGCACAATATGGACACCGAGTTCTATTAGCTCATTTGAAACGATATTAGATAATAATTTCAGTAGGGAACAATAACATATTAACAGCCGGAGATACCAAGAAGATTTATATCTATTTGTTTATCAGTAATTTTCCTTCTAAAAAAATATCCCAAACCATTCTGGTTTGGGATATCAATTTCATTTGCCAAAAGAATCTACTACCAGAAAGCCATATATAACGCTACCAGCAGACCAATGATGATCAGTGAACCCACAGCAAAACCTGTAGATGTTTTGAACATCTTGGCATCGATCACCAGGCCGTTTGCCTGAACACCTCTTTTGTTTTCGATAAGACTGATAACCACCATACCTATCACGCAAAGGATAAACACCATCGTCATTCTATCCAGGAAAGGTATCTGGTACACACCATGTACATCAGGCACTGCAAACCCAATAGTATATAATGCTTCAAGGTTGATCATGCCAGGCAGGAACTTGAGGATAACGGAGAAAATAAACCCACCAATGGTCGCAAACAGCGCTGCATTGGAAGTACTTTTCTTCCAGAAAAATCCAAGCAGGAACATGGCAAAGATACCCGGTGACACAAAGCCTGTATATTCCTGGATGTACTGGAATCCCTGTTTACCTTCACCCATCAGCATATCGCCCAGTTTCATTGTAAGCAGGATACCAATGATGGTAGATACGATGATTGCTATCTTTCCGATGTTCACCAGTTTTTGTTCGCTGGCTTCAGGATTGTATACTTTCTTATAAATATCCAGCGTAAAGATGGTACTGATACTATTCACCTTTGCAGCCAGTGAAGCGATCACCGTAGCAGCGAAGGCAGCTACTGTAACTCCTTTCACCCCTCCAGGCAACAGTTTCAGCAAGGCTGGGTAAGCTTTGTTGCTGTCCGCAATCACCTGTCCGTCTTTGGTAATATTGATCAGGGAATTGTCAATCATATTATGCTGATACAGGTAATATATAGCTATACCAGGAATAACAATGATCACAGGCATCAACATTTTCAGGAAGGCAGCAAACAGCAGGCCTTTCCTGGCCACAGGCAAACTAGCTCCCAGCGCACGTTGTGTAATATACTGGTTACATCCCCAATAGTTCAGGTTCGCAATCCACATACCTCCCAGCAATACACTGATGCCCGGCAGGTCGGCAAAAAACGGACTTTTCTTATCGAATATCATGTGGAAATGGTCCTGTGCCTCCCCGTGTAAAATGGTAAAGCCCTTAACCATACCACCATCGCCACCAATCATATTAAGCGAAATATACAGGGCTATAAAGCCGCTCACTACCAGGAAAAACACCTGTATAGCGGAAGTATATCCTACCACCTTCATACCCCCCAGCGCAATAAACACTGAAAATATAGCCAGCAGGAAAACACAAAGCGTGAAGTCCCATCCCGTAATACCGGAAATAGCAACTGCACCCAGGTATAAAATTGATAACAGGTTTACAACTATATAAAGCAATAACCAGAACACCGCCATGATAATAGCCACTTTGCTATTATACCGCTGGTGCAGGAATTGCGGCATCGTAAAGATCTTGTTCTTCAGGTACACCGGCATAAAGAATACCGCCACTATAATAAGGGTCAGCGCCGCCATCCATTCATAGGAGGAAATAGCCAGGCCCAGTTGGAAACCAGAACCACTCATCCCTGTCATCTGCTCAGCAGAAATATTGGAAGCAATGAGAGAAGCCCCGATCGCCCACCATGTCAATGATCCTTCAGCCAGGAAAAAGTCAGCAGAGCTGGCCTCTGCCTTTTTCTTACGCTTATAGATCCAATACCCGTATAGTGATACCAATATAAAATACAGGAGCACTATAAACCAGTCAAATTGTAACATAACTCGAAATTTAGTTTTTCATTTCATTTCATTTGCCAGAATAGCAACATTTGAAGATGGGGTAGAAAATTTGCATGAATGCTGACTATCGTCATACCTGGTGGTAATTCTGGCTAGTTGCGGTAACAGATCTACAGGGCAAAGTGATGCACAACTGTGAGGAACTAATTAATCCTTTTTTATTATAAAAGGCTTTCCATTTGATTGTTGGGAGGGAAAAAATCACGATCTATAATTTAACCAGGGTATAAAATATATAATATATATTACAACTATGAACCCGGCTCTCTTAGCGAGACTATTTTGTACCACAACCCGGATCGGTGTCTATGACTAAACGTAAGCAACCAGGGTCTATGGAAATGGTTATGCACTGACAACTCCATTCGCACTGATTACCGATCAGCAAGGAACAATCTCATTGAGTGGCTCCCACTGGTTACACTGTATCATGGCCAAAATCAGATTCCTCCCAGGTCTTTAGATCCTCACAATTATCCCAATAATCAGCAGTACGCCTTTCTAACTGATCATCATTTTTAGCAATCACCGCCACTTCTCTGCCCTGATAATAAAAGATCATTTTCGTTCCATCCGGCATCCTGGAAAAATTACTCTCCGTTAAATCTACCATAAAATCCGGCGCCGTAAACTGTATTTCCTCCGTCTTTGTCAATACACAATACGCATAAGGGTAATCCTCATCATACATAGGCTCACTGCTTCCATTATCACGCATATCTACAAATCCCCTAAAATTTGCACTGTAATACGTTCCCGAAACGTCCAGTGTATACATACCTGACTGAACGCTCTCCATCCCCTCCTCTCCTAACCAATTTGTATCACCGAGCATCACAATTCTATCAAACGCATAGGTACACAGTTTGGGAACCGTTTCAAATTCGCCGCCATCCTTATACCGTGAAAATTGTATTTTATCAAGACTACCTTCATTACTACTCCTCTTTATTACCTCCACCTCACTCTTATCATCCAGGTAATCTGCAGGATCTTCCCAATGCTGCTTCCCTGAACCAAATTGAATCTCCAGGCATTTTTCTTTCTCCCTGTAGCGTTTCACCACCTTTACATAATAAGATCCAAACTCACCATTCCAATTGACCAGGGCCCTGAACAGTCGTTCCCTTTCACGCTCGCTGAGATGAGTGTCATTGGTCTTCCTGATTCTCAGGTATGTGGTAATAATATTTGACATACACACAAGTTCGTTTATTTTTCCAGTATTTTTTATGCGCTATAGCATACTGCTGACGGATTTAAATCAAGCTCGCACTTTAAATTGATCAACTGCTTTTGCTGACAGAAAGTAGAAGAAAATACAAAAAGACGGGCTGCCACGTACAAAGTGATAAAATTATCAGAAATGCCAAAATAAAACTCCCAGACTGATCAAGCCTGGGAGCAGTTAAAATTATATACTCAAATCTTCATAAAATACAATACTGCCAGGATCATCAGGCAAATACATGATCTCTACCGGACCCGTTCCCAGCTTATGGACATCCAGCAAGGACACGATTTTCTTAGTCTGGATGGTATGCTGCTTACCCTGCTTATCCGTAAATTCAATATTGAAAGCCACCTGCGGCTGCTCATTAATAAATGTACCTGTTTGCTGATAACTAACGAGGTTACCCGTTGTTTTCAGTCCATATACTACCATCTGCACAGCATTCTTACCGCCACCGGCATTGACGATCATTTTCAATATAAATCCGATAAAAATGGCAACACCCAGGTTGATTAAGGGGATCAGGGTCCATGGATGTGGCAGCACGAAATAACGCCAGTCTTCTACCAAAGGGAAATACACCGCTGTGCCAATTAATACCAGGAATATAAAGGTATACAGGTATACCATTGACGGATTACGTGCCACCTTTATCCCCTTCGGCACAATCTGCCCGCCTTTCTTCTTCATATCCACGCTCAGTTCCAGGATGTCTCCCTTTTCATAGCGGTTTTCCTGCGGCTTACTGTCCATCAGTTGATAACTCACTTCCACAGGTGTACCGGAGAAGTTTGTGAACGCCAGTCTGAGCTGCAACACCGCGATATTTCGCATCATCCCTTCCTGGATTTTGCTGGTAATCTTTGCAACAATGGTACTGCCTTCATCCGCAGCTTTTAAGATCTCCGCCTTATCAGTAAAGACAGACCTGACATAAAAACGGCCATAAAAAGCAAAGATTAACAACCAACCCACTATGGCAAGACCAATCGAAATGTAGGTAAAAATTGTGGGTTCTTCAGGTGTTTCAGGAACATTTCCACCTGCATAATAAATGATCATCGGGAGGCCAACGGTAAAGGCTAACGTGTATAAGGCCCAAAATGAAATGGCTAAACCAGGTTTTCTCATAATGAAATTTGAACGACAAACATCAGACCATAATTATAATGAATGATCATTATCATTTTATATAAAGGTATGCATGATGAAAATTGAACTTAGGCCGATTTTCAAAACAAAGATCATTAAAAGTAGGCCCCGGATTTTTCCGCCAGATTAAAAACAACCTATTGAACGGGCCTCAGGAGGAATTATTCCCGAATATATTTGCGTAGCTAAATAACTACACTTATATTTGTAGTCAAATAACTTCATAATGATTATCAGAAGAGACGTGTTCCAGGCCATCGCCGACCCTACCAGGAGGGCCATCCTCATGCTACTGGCCTCACAGGCCATGACCGCCGGCTCCATAGCCTCCAATTTCAATACGGCCCGTCCTACAGTATCCAAACACCTTGCTATCCTCACAGAATGCGAACTCCTGGAACAACAACAAAACGGAAGAGAAATTTACTATCATTTAAATCCAAATAAAATGAAAGAAATCGCCGATTTTATTGAACCCTTCCGTAAACTATGGGATGACAGGTTCAATAAACTCGAAGACATTATGAAAGCCTACAAACCCAAAAAATAATGGAACTGAAGACTAAAATTCACGCTGAAAACGGTAAACAGGAACTCACCATCACCCGGGAGTTCGAACTACCTGTAGCACTGCTCTTCAAAGCCTATGAAGATGCAGAGATCCTTGCTCAATGGATGAGTACAAAAGTTGTAAAACTGGAAAACAGGAAATACGGTAGCTGGCAGTTCGATACCAGCGATGACAAAGGCAATATCGTATTCTCTGCCAGTGGGGTGTATCACGAATTCGTACCAAATAAAAAGATCACACGCACCTTCGAAATGGGCAATGCCCCATTTGATGTACAACTGGAATTTCTTGAATTTGAAGCTTTGGATGAAGACAATAGCAAACTCACCATGCAGATCGTATACAGGTCTGGTGCGCTGCGGGACCAGATGCTGAAACTACCATTCAAACAAGGCCTGAACATGGCGCACAATCGTCTGGAAGAGGTGGTAAAGAAACTAAAATAGCATTTTAAATGCTCACATTAAACTTCGCACAATCCCCTTTAACAATTTAAAATAACCAGATGAGTACTGAACTGATAAAAATACTAAAAGCCCGTTTTGAAAAACATAAGAACCGCCACAAAGGAATAGAATGGGCACAGGTAGAAGCGAAGCTTACTGCCAGTCCGAAGAAATTAAAAGTACTCGCCATCATGGAAGAAACTGGTGGCGAACCGGATGTTATTGCATTTGATAAAAAAACAGGCGAATACACTTTTATAGATTGCGCTCCTGAAAGCCCCAAAGGTCGAAGAAGTGTTTGTTATGATCAGCAGGCGTTAGACGAAAGAAAAGAAGCCAAACCAGCAGATAGCGCTACTGAAATGGCGGCCGCCATTGGCATCGAACTCCTCACGGAAGAAGAGTATTGCGCATTGCAGGAGCTGGGAGAATTTGACCTGAAGACCTCCAGTTGGTTAGTAACTCCTCCTGCTGTCAGAAATCTGGGGGGTGCTATATTCGGGGATCGCAGGTACGACCGGGTATTCATTTATCACAACGGTGCACAATCTTACTATGCCGCACGCGGCTTCCGCGGCTCATTAAAAGTATAAAAGGAAGCGCCTCACAAGGTGAGGCGCTTCTTAACTTACTTAGTGTTTGTACCAGTGCAGCAATATTTGCACAGGTATTATATAAAATGCGGGTGAAGGTCTGATGTGCTTACTATCAGGTAAATGTTAGAACTTAAACATCTTGCCCAGGTCACCCATGTCTACATCACCATCGCCATCTTTATCCAGGCCAAACTTAGCACCCAGGCCGCTCAGCGTATCCTGCAGGTTGCCACCGCCCAGGGAAGCTAAGATCTGCTGCACACCGGCATTACCTTTCAGCGCATTCAGAATACCAGGAATCAATGTAGCAGCAATTGTAGTTGCTACCTGGTTATTGATACCAAACTTCTGCATGATATTAGTCGCAAAATTATGCTCCATATCTTTTCCTTCCGGCGTATCACCACCGGCAGACAACATATCGGTGATCTTGCTGGTCTGACCACTGGTTACCAGACCTGTAACTTTAGAAATAATGACATTCTTTAATTCTTCAACCACGCCCTGGTTGTGCTCATTAGGGATAGCCGGGTTGTCAGCCACACTTTGCTGACTGTGCTCCTGGATCAGAGATGATAATTGCTCGAACATATGTATCAATTTTAAACAAAGATAATTGTTAATATGAAATACGCGGCCCTCCTCCACAAACTAAAGCACTGTGCAATAGACAGGGCACTTACAAGTCCGCCTTCGCCGCCTCCCATCCAATTATCGCCGTCTTACGTGTCGCCCCCCACATGTATCCACCGATGCTACCTCCGGATTGTATCACCCTGTGACAAGGAATCAGGTACGCCACCGGGTTATTCCCAATAGCAGTGCCCACCGCCCGGCTGGCATTGGGATTTCCTATATTAGCAGCAATAACACCATAAGTAGACAATTTTCCTAATGGTATTTTTAACAAACTCTCCCACACCTTCAATTGAAACGCTGTTCCCCGCAAATGCAGTTTAATCTCCGGCAACTTACTCCAGTCATGCTGAAAAATAAACAACGCATTTTGTTGTAACAAATCCAGCTTCCGCTGAAAAGTCGCATTCGGAAACTTCGCCCGCAAATTTTCCAATGCCCGCACCTCATCTGCATCAAAAGCCATATAACACACCCCCTTCACTGTAGATGCCACAATCAGGCTCCCAAACGGGCTTTCCGCAAAACTGTAATTAATCACCAACTCCCTTCCGCCATATTTATATTCCGCCGGTGTCATCCCCTCAATCGCAATAAACAAATCGTGCAACCGGCTGGTACTGGACAACCCGGTCTCAAACGCCGCATCAAAGATCGTAGACTCCTTCAGCAAGCCTTTCGCATATTCCAGGCTGATGTATTGCAGGAACTTTTTCGGACTGGTACCTGCCCATTCCGTAAACATCCGCTGAAAATGGGCTGGACTCAGGTGCACACTCTCCGCCACCGCATCCAGGTTCGGTTGTTCCCTGAAATGCGCCCTGATATAGTCAATTGCTTCAGCAATCCGGTTATAATTAATATCCTCCTGTGTTTTCATAATACAAATGTCCTGATTCCTGTCAATACATAAAATCCGGAATATGCGCTTATCTTTGCACCCTTTATTTAGAAAATAAACCATTTATGAGTACGACTATTACGCCTGCTTTAAAAGAGCGCAGCAACGGCACCTGTGAGCTGTGCACCAGTGAAGACGCCTCGCTGGCCTTTGCAGTAAGCCCCAAAAACAATGATGCGATCGAAAATGAGGTAGCTATCTGCAAAACCTGCGCTGCCGCTATGGAAGATGCATCCGCCGCTATGCACTGGCATTGCCTGGCTGGTAGTATCTGGAACGCAGAACCAAGTGTGCAAGCCCTGAGCTATCGCCTGCTCTACAAACACAAAGATCAGGAATGGGCTGCAGAAATCATAAATGGTGTAGAACTGGATGAAGCTGTGAGCCACTGGGCACTGAGTGCTTTTGAAGTGAAAGAAGTTCACCGCGACAGCAACGGTACAGAATTACAGCATGGCGATACCGTAGTACTGACACAAGGCCTGAATGTGAAAGGTGCTAACTTCATGGCACCAAAAGGAACGATTGTACGTAAGATCAGGTTAGTATCAGACAATCACGAACAGATAGAAGGTAAGATCAATGAACAAACCATCGTGATCTTAACGAAGTATGTACGTAAATCTTAAGATAGATTCAATCATAATAATGGAATCAATTCTATAAAGATATCTTTTCCAAATAAGCATTTCCGTTAATTACAATAAACGAACCTGCGAATAAACGCAGGTTTTTTTATGCCCTACTCAACAATTCCCCCATCTTTCTGTTTTACTAGCGTCACAACCATTTGTCCGCCCTGGCCTGCCATTTAAAAAAAGAATACTGCCATGTAAGAATTAAACATTGCCACCAGCAAGCAATTATAACATATTTGCAATCAGTTGTAGTTAGCATTTGATGTAGCATCGATTATTATCAACCTTATCCAGGCAACTAATTGAACATGTAACCTTTTATTTTATTCACCCCAATATCTGCACATGCACACACTTTACAAATGCATGCTGGCATTGTTCCTGTCCACAGTAGCCGTCACCACAGCCGGTGCACAAGTGCTGAACAGACAGGTCACCGCCAGCTCTGGAGGTGTTGGCAAGGTCAATGACAAAGACTTCCAGTTTACGATCGGAGACCTCGCAACCACCACTCTTTCCAAAGGCGCGCTGATGATCACCCAGGGCTTCCAGCAGCCGGAAGAACTACCTCCTGTTGACCCGGGTACGAAAACGGTCCTCAACATGATCCTGTACCCCAATCCCGCCGCAACCAGCGTGAAAATTGAGTTCGACATGGTGGCAGCCAATGCTGTCTATCTCATGATCATCAACAGTAGCGGACAACTGGTTTATAAAGACTCCCGGCAATACGGCGCTGGCAGGATTATCATCACACTCCCCGTCGGGCATTTCGCCGCAGGCATTTATACTGTACGCATTCAGGCCGGAGGCTACGCCTTCCAGGATAAGCTGATCATACAGTAATGTATTACCCATTCAACCATCGTTTATGCAAAAAATCTCTACGCTATGTATAGGAGTCTTTGCCTGCCTGGTACTCCCCTGTGTGGTACAGGCGCAGAAGAACGCCCAACAAACACTTAATCCCGGCGCCTCTTTCCTGATGGTGAATGCTGATGCCCGCAGCTCCGGCACCGGCGACGCACTCACCGGACTTGAAAGCGATGTGAACTCACAGTTTGCCAACGGCGCTAAACTGGTATTCGCCGGCGATATGGGTATTGCTGCCTCTTATTCCCCCTGGATGTGGGATCTGAACAACAGCAACCAACGTGTTAACCTCGGTCAGCTCGCAGCCTTCAAATCATTCAATGATCACACTGAAGCCATCGGTGTAAGCATGCGGTATTTCTCGCATGGTACTGTCACCTTCAGAGATCAGAATGGTACAGAAATGCAGCAGTATCACCCCAAAGAATACGCGATTGATGCTACATATGCCCGCAAACTGGGCAACCGTTATTCCATCGCCGTCGGCATTCGCTACGTGCGCAGTGACCTGGGCCAGGGCAATTTTAATAGCCTGAACCAGCACCCCGCCAGCGCCATAGCCGGCGACATCTCGCTCTACTATGAGAACTATGCAAAGTATGACCCCTCCGGCAACCGCTTTTGCTGGGGTATCAGCTTTTCAAACCTGGGCAGTAAACTGAAATACACTGACGATGGCAATCGTCACGCCTTCCTGCCTATGAACCTGCGTATAGGCGGTGGCTACACATTCGTGAATACACCAGAGCACCAGTTCACCGTGCTGGCCGATATCCAGAAACTCCTCATTCCGACACCTCCTACT
Organism: Chitinophaga sancti; assembly: GCF_034424315.1. Lineage (GTDB taxonomy): Bacteria > Bacteroidota > Bacteroidia > Chitinophagales > Chitinophagaceae > Chitinophaga > Chitinophaga sancti. The sequence continues at coordinate 562,592 of NZ_CP139972.1, read as the reverse complement.
TACAAAACAGATTCTGCCGGTGGCATCACCGATCAGATCCTGAAAGGCAGAGATCCGAACAGGGGCATCCCGGAAGCCATCTTCACCTCTTTCTATGATGCACCTGGCGGCTTCTCCGAAGAGATGCGGGAGATCACGGCCGGCGGTGGATTAGAATATAGCTACAAACACCAGCTGTATATCCGTACGGGTTATTTCTATGAGTCGCCCACCAAGGGATGGCGTCAGCATTTTAGCTGCGGTATAGGGCTACAGATACAGGGGCTGAGTGTAGATATGGCTTATATCATCCCTACGGGCAATAGCCTCTACCCCCGTCGTTCGCTGAAGTTTACCCTCGCGTATAACTTAGGCAGGTTCAATAGACCAGAATAAATTTTAAAACAATTCAACCCCGGCATATGAAACCAATTCTATTCCTGATCTTTTTAATTACTGCAACTACTACCATCACTGTAGCACAAACCCGCACCAGGGATGTGTTATTCCCCCATTTTGCAGAAGACAAAGCAAAACTGGACGCAAGCCAGGCAAAGGGAGACCACTCTATTCCCAAACAACAGGGGCGGTCCACAAAGGAAACGATCTTTACGGGCTACAAGCCACAGTCTGCTACCCTGAAAGCGAAACCGCTGACAGCACAAAACAGCCGGAAACAGTCATCCGCCTTACCCTCTGAGGAAAGTGCAAAAACAGCACTTGAAAAACAGCAGGCGAATAAGGCAGGAACCACCGCTCCCGCCACCACGCTTCCTACCCAGGGCGAGGAGCCAAAGGCCGAAAACAAAACGACTTCCGGTCAGTTTAAAAAGCACTAAAAGATCAATTATTACAAATCCGCTATCATGAAGAAATTTTATCTCAGCATCATATTTATCCTCGCCGTTTACGCAGGCGCCTTGGCCCAGGATGGGCTGACCGGTACCAACTACCAGGCAGTGGTGCGTAATGCAAATGGAACTGTATTACCGAATACAAGCATGACAGTTCGTACATCCATCTTAGGGGGTTCTGCGAATGGAGTGCTGCAATACGAAGAAACACATGAAGTAACGACGAATGCACTGGGTCTGTTTACGATCCAGATCGGCAAAGGCAATGCGAGCACAGGTACATTTTCCGGTGTACCCTGGAGCAATGCAAATCAGTACTTAAAAGTAGAAGTTAATATCGGGCAGGGGTACACGGTGCTGGGTACAACGCAGCTGATGAGTGTACCTTATGCCATGTATGCCGCTAATCCTGGTCCTGCGGGTCCTGCCGGCCCTCAAGGCCCTGCCGGTCCGCAGGGAGCAAAAGGCGATGTGGGAGCTACAGGACCTGCCGGTGCAACCGGTCCAGCTGGTGCTGCCGGGCCACAGGGTGTGAAAGGTGATAAAGGAGATGTTGGCGCTACTGGCCCTATTGGTCCTGTGGGTGCTACTGGCGCTGCCGGGCCTAAAGGTGATAAAGGAGACGTAGGCGCTACTGGTGCTACGGGCCCTATTGGCCCTGTGGGTGCTACTGGCGCTGCCGGGCCTAAAGGTGATAAAGGAGATGTAGGGGCTACAGGCGCTACGGGCCCTATTGGCCCTGTGGGCCCTGTGGGTGCTACTGGCGCTGCCGGGCCTAAAGGCGATCAGGGTGATGTTGGGCCTACCGGTCCTGGTGGAGATACAGGTCCTGAAGGTCCAATGGGCCCTGCTGGTGCTCCTGGTTTTAACGGTGTTGATGGTGCTCCTGGTCCACAGGGTCCTGAAGGCCCGGTTGGTCCTGAAGGTCCGGTTGGCGCTCCGGGTGTTGCGGGTGCTCCTGGTGTTGACGGTTCAACCGGCCCGGCTGGTCCTCAAGGTCCCGCTGGCCCGCAAGGTCCCGCTGGCCCGCAAGGTCCTGTTGGTCCGCAAGGTCCTGTTGGTCCGCAAGGCCCTGCTGGTGCGGATGGCAATTCAACCGGTCCGGCCGGTGGAGACCTGAGTGGCAACTACCCAAATCCAACCGTGGCAAAAATCCAGACCATCCCGGTTTCAGCAACTGCGCCTGCTGCAGGGCAATTCCTGAAATTCGACGGTACCAACTGGATGCCTGCCGCTGGTGCAGGAGGTTTCACCATCCCATACATCTCGAACGAAAACAATGCCGCTACCCTCTTCTCCCTCACCAATGATGGCGATGGTACAAGTATAGAAGGTGTCAACAATACAACAACATCCAGCATTGCCGCTGTCAGAGGTATCGTAAATTCAACCGCTCCCGGTGGATTCTCCTCCGCAGTACGTGGAATCAATAACGGTACCGGTGGTTTAGGGATCGGTGTATGGGGATCCCAGGCTGGTTCAGGCTGGGGCGTATATGGTGTAACCCCAAATGGACTAGGCGTATACGGGAACTCTTCCGCAAACGGTACGGGTGTATATGCTAACAGTAACAGTGGCATAGGTCTCACCGCAACCGCTGTCAATGGTGTTCCTGCCAACATCTCCATCTTCAACAATTCAAACAATAACAACGTAATGAATGTGAGCAATGTGGGCAACGGTACAGTCGTAAACGTATCCACTACAGGAAACGGTGCTGGTGTACTCAGTTCCACTGGCGCTGGCTTTGGTGTACATGGTATTACCTCCCAACAAACCTCTGCAGGGGTGGTAGGCGATAACAACAGTGGAGGTGAGGCAATGGTAGGTCGTACTACGAGCGACATCGCAGGTGCGGTAGTCGGCAGGAATGATGGCGGTGGTTATGGTGTAAGAGGTTTCGTAGCTACCAGTACAACCGGAACAGGTATCGGTGTATTCGGCCAGGTAGGTATTAACAGCAGTACGGGTCGTGCAGGCCGTTTCGAAAACAATAACCAGGATAACGAAGTCAATACCTTTGAGGTAGAAACCAACAGTAACGGGAATATACCTGACAATACCCAGGGAAATGCCGCGTCCTTCCTGGTAAACAATACTAACAGTGTATCCGCTGCCGTAAGAGGCGAAGTAAAGACCATTTTCGGCAACTTCGGGGCAGCAGGGATCTTCGGTGTTTCCTCCGGCACGGGTGGCTTTGCAGGATTATTCCATGCAAGCAACACTAACGGTAATGGTAATGCCCTGGTAGCTATTACCGATGGCAATGGGAACGCCATCACAGCCAATGCATCCAAAAATGGTAACGGCGTTGAAACCAATATCGATGGATCAGGTAATGCGCTGTATGCATGGGTGCCTACCTTCGCTACAGGTCGTGCCGGTCGCTTTGAGAACTTCAACGAAAACAATGAAACAGAAGTAATCAATGTAAAAACAGTAGGTAATGGGACTGCGGGGAACTTTATCGTAGATCGTACCACCGGTACTTCGCCGGCAGTAAAAGGGGAAGTGAATTCCATGTTCGCCAACTTTGGTACTGCTGGTGTATATGGTGTAAGCTCCGGTACAGGTGGTTATGCAGGTCTGTTTTATTCTTCAAACGTAGCAGGTAATGGTCCTGCATTACTGGCGCTGACAGAAGGTGCGGGTAATGGTATCACCGCCAATGCCGGCGGTACAGGTGATGGTGTGGAAGCTACCTGCGATGGTACAGGTAATGCTATCTATGGCTGGATCCCAAACTTCGGTACAGGTAAAGCTGGCCGCTTCTCGAATTTCAATTCAGCCAATGGCCAGCCGGTCTTATTTGTAACAACCAATGGTACCGGCAATGGTATGCAGGTAAATCATACGGGGCCTTCCGGCAACCTGATCACCCTTCAGAGCGCTGGTAGCAATGTAGCCCGTATCGACAAAGCAGGTCGCGGTTTCTTCAATGGCGGTACACAGAACAGTGGTGCGGACGTAGCAGAAGCATTTGCCGTAAAAGGTAATATGTCTGCTTATGCGCCAGGTGATGTTCTTGTAATTTCGACCGAAGATGACCGTACCGTAGCCCTTTCTTCCGAGCCTTACTCTACCCTGGTAGCTGGTGTTTATGCCACTAAACCAGGTGTATTATTAACCGAAGATGAAGACAATGGCACTGATGTTCTGGCGGACAAGGTGCCGATGGGTGTGATTGGCGTAATTCCTACTAAAGTATGTGGTGAGAATGGTGCTATCAAACGTGGCGATTTGCTGGTGACTTCCAGCAAAGCTGGTCATGCAATGAAAGCAGACCTGGACAAGGTAAAACCTGGTCAGGTAATTGGTAAAGCACTGAGCAATTTTGATGGAAATGGCACAAGCGTAATTAAGGTACTTGTGTCAATCAGATAAACCTATATACTGTTGTAGTTTTGAAGTAAACGTGTAATCGAGTAGGAAGAAAGCCGGTCATGCCGGCTTTCTGTCCTCTCACACCACCGTACGTACCGACCGGTATACGGCGGTTTGTCAGAATAACTTAGTTTGGTGAGTTGTTTTCCAGTAATAGTGATTGGCGAACCCTACATACCCTTGTTTAGTAAAGTAGTCGTTGTTCAAGGCTCGGTGCAGTATTGCACTGTTTGCAATGCGGCAGTAGCCTTTACGACTGTTGCTCCACTCATAAGCTTTACCCACATTAATTCCCAACATTTTCAGGTTTTTCCACCGTGTTGATGGCCTTTTCCATTGTTTCCATATTCCCATTCTTAGACGTGTTCTTACCAACCTGTCCAGTTCTTCCATTCTGCTTTTGGCCGTGGCTATCCGAAAGTAATTCACCCAACCTACTATTATGGCCTCCATCTTCTTTATCTTGTCTTTCACTTTGCCGGGGGCTTTACGCTGCGTTTGATCCTTCATCTTCTCTTTAATCTTTCTCAGCGATTTAGATGCAATGCGCACTGCCCACCCTTTCTCTCTTCGATAAAAAGAGAAACCCAGAAGCGTACTCTCTATCGGACGGCTCACTTTACTTTTTGTACGGTTTACTTTTAGCTTTAGCTTCTTTTCTATGAACTCGGTGATTGTTGACAGCACGCGCGTCGCTGACTTTTCACTTTTCACGTAGATGCTACAGTCATCGCAATACCGTACAAACCGGTGGCTTCTTGCCTCTAACTCTTTGTCCAGTTCGTTTAAAACAATGTTGCTCAGCAGGGGGGAGAGAGGGCTGCCTTGAGGAGTGCCTTCCTTACGTTCTATCACAACCCCATTTTCCATCATCCCGCAATTCAGGTATGAGCGCAGTAGTTTCAGCGTCCTCTTGTCAGCTATCTTTTGGGCCAGAAGCGACATTAGCCGGTCATGGTTCACCCGATCGAAAAACTTGTCTAAGTCCAACTCCACTACCCATTCATAGCCGTCGTTCAGGTTTGTTTGTGCCTGATACAATGCCTGATGAGCGTTCCGGTTTTCTCTAAACCCATAGCTATAATTGGAAAACTCTCCTTCATACTGTGGGCTTAGCCATTGGGATATTGACTGGGTAATTAGCCTGTCGATTACAGTAGGTATTCCCAACATTCTTTTACCGCCGCCATTTTCCTTGTCTATTTCTACTTTCTTAACTGCCTGGGGGCCGTACCTGCCTTCTAAAATACTGGTCCGCAACGTCTGCCAGTTCGTATTCAGGTAGTCACGAAGTTCATCGGTCTGCATACCATCTATACCCCCCGCTCCTTTATTGGCAGTTACCTGCTTAAAGGCTTTTTGTACATTGCGGATATCTAATATTTCTTCCAGCATACTATTACTTTGAAAAAAAAATCATCCCGGCGTCACTCCCATTGATTGCATGATGAGGCTCAACTCCTCCTGTGTTTTACTTTCAGCTTCCGGCTTATCCTCGCACAGGTAGTTTTCCAGTGTTCTTCCGTTGTGATCGCCTCGCTCATAAACGGCTTGTTCATTTTCGCCATTCTAACATTCGGTCCTTCTTCCTTTTGTGAGACTTCTGCTTTTGCCTTCGTTTCGGGATGCAGCTCGTTGCCGGCTTACTATGACCTCGGCTGACTTCTGATGGCACCTTGAAGCCATTCTTTATGCTGACTTCTGTTTCCGCTTCGGTATTCTCTCATACCTCTGCCGGATTGCCAGCAGATCTCCCAGGGTAAGGTTATACGCTTTCCATTCATGTAGCCCCGGTATTTACACAACATGGTTCCGTGCAGTATAGGGCTTTTGTCTGTGATGCGACATCGCCCACCATGCCTTGCCTTGTATACCATTTCTGTTCGTGGGCTCGAATGTTTGCCGCCGGCTTCCTTCAGATTCGTGGTCACCCACGACACCCTTGCCTTTGGCTAATGATACGTACTGCAACGCTCATTCAGGACTTACACCTTAGAGCTTATAACCATGCCTGGCGCACATCAAAGAGGTTGTATCATCATCCAGATACAGCCTCTTTTTTATGAAAAAGGTTTTCATTCCCGTTGGTGAATTCCCTCATTCATGAATGTTTTTATTCATATTCCTGATGGAGTGGGATACCCGTTTAAGCAATTCTCAGCCGTTATTTTAAATTATGAGCCAACCTCCTCCTCAAAAACTTCCCAGGAACAAATTTTGCTCCACCACTTATACAATATCAACTTATGGAGCTTTTTAACATTGACACACTTAACGAAACCGGCAATACTCTATTGCAAAAAAATCAAACAATTGCTGTATCTGAAAGTGTAACAGCCGGGCTTTTACAATTTGCATTTTCCAATGTACCAAACGCCAGCAACTTCTTCCAGGGAGGCCTTACCGCCTATAACATCGCCCAAAAATTCAAGCACCTGAATGTGGAACCAATTCACGCACTGGCAGTAAATTGTGTATCTGAAAAGGTGGCTGTAGAGATGGCGCTACAGGTATCGGAAAGTTTTAACAGTAATTGGGCCATCGGTATCACGGGCCACTCCACCCCGGTTCCGGAATCCGCAAACCAGTTGTTTGCATTCTTTGCTATTGTGCACAATAAAGCTGTCAGGCAGGCGGGTAAATTGGCCCCTGTCGCCACTGATCCGGTAACAGTACAGCTGGAATACGTAAATAAAGTCATTGCAATTTTAAACAAACTGGTACATGTTTCTTAGCATCGCTACAGGAATTTGTTTCACAATTCATACCGGTATTTTTTAATACTATGTTTCATTAATAATCAATTCCAGATATTTCAGATTTTAATTAATACCATATCTTTGTGCGCATGAAATGGGTAGCATTCATATTTTCATACGTTATTCTGATCCAGGCCTTTTGGCCCTGTTCAGATGACCTGCTACCTGAAACTCATACCACCAGGTACGAACAACATGCTCAGCAGGAACATAAAAAGGACACCGGATCGGATCAGTGCACCCCTTTCTGCTCCTGCAGTTGCTGCGCTACCCCATCAATAGTCCAGCTGTCAGCAACTTTCGCTATCACCCTAACAAGAATATCCCCCGTATATAAAGAATATACACCTTCTGAATTCAGAGGCGTCGCAATGACAGTATGGCAACCTCCCCGGTTGAATGCATAGTTATTTCCAGGGCCAGTACGGCCAATATTCCCATTTACATGAGTATTTAGGCGATGACGATAAGGTCATTCCTATAGCTGTATGATTATTTTATCAATAGCATCTATGCCTGATTGATCTCAGGCAGCTAAGCTATTGCATGGGAATTTTATGCATTCAGTCATCTATTCCATTAGCGCAATATGTTGAATAAGATTATTAAATTTTCGATCAATAATAAATTGATCATCGGGCTCTTCACGCTCGGATTGATCATTTGGGGAATCTACTCTCTAAAAAAACTACCAATTGACGCCACGCCTGATATTACCAATAACCAGGTACAAGTCATCACCTCCTCCCCGTCTCTTGCTGCCCAGGAAGTAGAACGGCTGATCACCTTTCCCGTTGAACAGGTAATGTCTACCATCCCGGAGCTGGAACAGCTGCGGTCTATTTCAAGATTTGGACTGTCAGTTGTGACAATTGTCTTCCATGATGATGTAGATATATACTGGGCACGGCAGCAGGTGAATGAGAAGCTGGCCGAGGCAAGGAACAGCATCCCCGGCAACCTGGGCAATCCTGAAATTTCTCCCATCTCAACGGGATTAGGCGAGATATTCCAATATGTAATTTCTGCTAAACCTGGTTTTGAAAAGAAATATGGTGCACGTGAACTACGCACGATCCAGGACTGGATTGTGCGCCGCCAGCTATTGGGTACTCCCGGTGTAGCTGAGGTGAATAGCTTTGGCGGATTCCTCAAGCAATTTGAAATAGGCCTGGACCCGGAGAAGCTGCGAAGTTATAACCTAAGTATTACAGACATTTTAAAGGCACTTGAAATCAATAACAGGAATGCCGGTGGAGCATACATTGATAAGAAGCCTACCGCCTATTTTATCCGGACCGAAGGCCTCGTAGGTACGCTGGATGACATTAATAAAATAGTCGTTAAAAATACGGATGCCGGCCTGCCTGTGTTAATCCGCGATGTGGCAAATGTACAGTTGGGTAATGCTATCCGGTATGGCGCCCTGACGAGAACGACGAAAAATTCTGATGGAGAGGCGGTAGGAGGAATTGTTATGATGCTGAAGGGAGCCAACGCCAACCAGGTAGTGAAAGAGGTGAAGTCAAGAATTGACCGTATTACTAAAACATTGCCTGAAGGAGTGATGATTGAACCCTTCCTGGACCGCAGTGCGCTGGTAGATAGGGCAATCGGTACAGTGGCTAAAAACCTGGTGGAAGGCGCCCTGATCGTGATCTTTGTTCTGGTATTATTCCTGGGTAATCTCCGGGCAGGTTTAGTGGTCGCTTCTGTAATACCACTGGCCATGCTTTTTGCTATCGCCATGATGAACCTGTTTGGCGTATCAGGCAACCTGATGAGTTTAGGAGCGATTGACTTTGGCTTAATCGTAGATGGTGCCGTGATCATCGTTGAAGCCACCATGCATCACCTTGGCCTGAGAAATGCAGGTAAGTTCAACCAACAGGAAATGGATGAAGAAGTGTATGCATCCGCAGTAAAGATCCGTTCCGCTGCCGCTTTTGGCGAAATTATCATCCTCATTGTTTATCTCCCGATTCTCGCGCTGATAGGAATTGAAGGTAAAATGTTCCGTCCTATGGCACAAACGGTGTCATTTGCCATCCTTGGTGCTTTCATTTTGTCACTGACCTATGTGCCGATGGTTGCAGCCCTGTTCTTAAGCAAGAATACCACCCAAAAAAAGAACTTCTCCGACCGGATGATGTCTGGTATCCATAAGCGGTATTACCCCCTTATTAAGGCTGCTATCAATAGAAAATGGTTAGTAGTCGGTATTGCGGTAAGCATGATGGCCATGAGTGCCTTCATTTTTACCCGTATGGGAGGTGAATTTATCCCAAGCCTGGAAGAAGGTGATTTTGCTGTAGAAACCCGCTTGCTGACAGGTAGCTCGCTTTCTCAAACGATTGACAAAGTATCCCAGGCATCTTCCATCCTTATAAAGAAATTTCCGGAGGTTAAGGAGGTGGTTGGCAAAATAGGTGCGGCAGAAATTCCGACAGACCCTATGCCGATGGAATCCTGCGATCTGACCATTGTTCTTAAGGATAAAGATGAATGGGTGTCTGCAAAAACCCGCGAGGAACTATCCGAAAAAATGAGCGAGGCATTGCAGCTCGTTCCCGGTGTAACTTTCGGGTTTTCGCAACCAATACAGCTCCGCTCCAACGAATTGATCTCCGGCGTTAGACAGGACTTAGGTATTAAGATCTTCGGCGATGACCTGGATGTTTTGACCACATTGTCTAAAAAGATAGGTAAAATTGCTGCGGGTGTGGACGGTGCAAAAGACCTGTACCTGGAACAGGTAGAAGGCCTCCCCCAGATTATCGTTCGCATCAACCGTGACAGGATTGCGCAATATGGATTGAATGTGGAAACAGTGAATCAGGCGGTGACAGCAGCTTTTGCAGGGCAATCTGCCGGCCTGGTGTACGAAGGGGAACAAAGGTATGATATGGTGGTAAGGTTTAGTCAGCAGAACCGCCAAAGCATCACCGATGTCAAAAACATTTATGTCACAGCCCCATCAGGCATCCAGTTACCCCTTGACCAGCTGGCAGAGATCTCCTTTGAACCCGGGCCTAACCAGATTCAGCGCGAGGATACAAAGCGGAGGATCATCGTTGGCCTGAATGTACGTGGCAGGGATATTCAAAGTGTGGTAAATGAAATCCAAACCAGGATCGATCAGCAGATCAAATTGCCTACGGGATATTATATCACCTATGGAGGACAGTTTGAGAACCTGCAGGCAGCAAGTTCACGTTTATCTGTAGCCGTGCCCATTGCACTGGCCCTGATCCTTCTCTTGCTATATTTCACTTTTGGTTCTGTCAAACAATCATTGCTCATTTTTACGGCAATTCCAATGGCTGCTATCGGTGGGGTGCTGGCACTGCTGCTGAGAGGTATGCCATTTAGTATTTCTGCCGGTGTTGGATTTATTGCATTGTTTGGAGTGGCCGTATTAAATGGGATCGTATTGATCACTGAATTTAACCGCCTGAGAAAGGAGAATAGCTATTCCCTTACTGAAGTTGTATTGAAAGGGACGGAGGTCCGTTTAAGACCCGTATTAATGACTGCTACGGTGGCTTCTCTCGGCTTCCTGCCAATGGCCATTTCTACGGCTGCCGGTGCAGAAGTGCAAAAGCCTTTAGCAACTGTAGTAATCGGCGGCCTGGTAACTTCCACCATATTAACCCTGATTGTGTTGCCGGTATTATACATACTGTTTGAGAGCTGGAATGGAAAGATAAAATTGCCTAAAACGGCCGCTATCATCCTGCTTCCGCTGGGGCTTTTATGCCCGGGTACGGCAAAAGCACAGGATGGGATGAAAGCATTGGGAATGGAAGATGCTGTTTCAATGGCCATCAGGAATAACCAGGCTGTAAAGTCTTCTGCGCTGGAGATTAACAGGCAGCAGGCATTGCGGGCTACTTCCGGGGATATCGCTAAGACAAACCTGGATGTTCAATATGGCCAATCCAACAGTAATAACAGGGATAATAATATTACGATCTCACAAAGCATCCCTTATCCCGGGGTATTCAAAAGCCGTAGCTTGCTGGCAGCTGCCAGAATTGAAGGCGCGAAAAAAGGACTGTCTGTCAGCATAAATGAGCTGAGCTACCAGGTAAGAAGTGCTTATATGCAACTGTCCTATTTCAATGCCCTGCAGTCTTTGCTGGAACAGCAGGATTCCATATTCGGCAATTTTCAGAAAGCTTCTTCCCTGAGGTACCAAACCGGTGAAACCACCTTACTGGAATTCACGACTGCACAGACGCAGTATAACGAGGTGCGTAACCAGATGGAAAAGAACCAGGGGGATATTCGGGCTTATACGGCAGAGTTACAACGATTGCTGAATACAACCGGTAGTATTATACTTGTAAGAGATGAATTCAGGCAGGATAAAAATGGCTTACCACAGGTTGCGGATAGTTTGTCACTGGCCAATCCTGTTATTGCCCAACAACAACAGCAAATAACAATAGCAGAAAAAACCATCCGGCTGGAACGCTCCCTTGCTGGTCCTGATTTTACGATTGGATATTTTAATCAGTCGATCATAGGTACGCAAAATATAAACGGACAGGATGTATACTTTGGCGGCGGGAAACGGTTCCAGGGCGTTCGGGCAGGTATTGCTATTCCCTTGTTTTACAAACCATTTTCAGCAAAAATAAAAGCTGCAAAAATAGAAAAGCAGCTGGCTGAAAACCAGCTTGATTTATTCCAAACAAATTTAAAGGCTGAGTTTAGCCAGGCCTACCAGGAATTGTTAAAGAACTCCCGGAGTATTGATTATTATGAATCGAGCGCATTACCAAATGCCGGGCTGATTCTTAAACAGGCGCAACTTGCATTCCAGAATGGGGAGATCGGCTACGTGGAACTATTACAAAGCCTGAAAACATCTTCAGATATCCGTCTGGGTTATTTGCAGGCAATCAATCAATACAATCAATCGGTTTATCGAATTAAATATCTGGCTGGCATATAACAATTAAAAGCATGAAGAATCTATATAACATAGCAGGTGTAATGGTTTTTGCCATATTATTAAGTGCCTGTGGAAATAAAAAATCAGGTACAACAGCTACATCGGCCGACACTGATAAGACAGAAAGTGAAAACCTTGTAGAAATTACACAGGAGCAATACAACGCGATTGGCATTCAACTGGGATCGGCAGAGATTAAACCTGTCAGTGGTTTATTAAAAGTGACAGGCTATATCGATGTACCGCCGCAAAACCTGCTGAGTGTCACAACCCAGATGGGCGGTATTATTGTTTCTACGCCGTTGTTACAGGGGAGTAGCGTAACAAAAGGACAGGTGATTGCGGTGTTGGAGAATCAGGACTATGTACAACTGCAGCAGGACTACCTGGAGAGCAGAAGTGTATTAGAACTAAATGACGCTGAATACCAGCGCCAGGAAACATTAGCCAGTCAGAATGTGAACTCACGCAAAACGCTGCAGCAGGCAAAGAATCAGTATCAGATTGCGCAGGCAAGAGAGAGTGCATTGCGTCAACGCCTGCAACTGATTAATATCAACGCCGCTACATTGACAGCTTCGAATATCAGAAGCAGGATTAATATTTATGCACCGGTAACAGGGTATGTAACGAAGGTAAATGTCAATAGCGGGAAGTTTGTAAATCCTAATGATGTGATGTTTGAGATTGTGAACGGTACAGAACTACACGTGGAGCTGAATGTGTTTGAGAAGGATGTGGCACTGCTGAAACCCGGTCAGCAGGTAAGGTTCAGGCTCACAGGTGATAGTACAGAACGTAAGGCGGTTATTGAATTGGTAGGTCGTGAAATCAAGCCAGACAAGACGATCACCGTTCATGCCCTGGCTACTGGTAGTAATAATACATTTGTTCCCGGAACTTATTTAACCGCACAGATTGCGATTGGTCAATCAGATGCCCTGACTTTACCCGAAAACGCAGTGGTAGACTACAGTGGGAAAAAATACATTTTCGTTTCGGCAGCAGCACCGGGAGGAAATGGTGCTGAAGGGAATAAACTTGTGACAGCGCATGCAGCGACTTATTATTATGACATGCAGGAAGTGACGACAGGGAATGATGACTCTGGATTGATACAGGTAGAACTACCGCCCAATAAAGAGTTGAAAGGAAAGATTGTGGTAAATGGAGCGTACGATCTTTTGTCAAAATTGAAGAATAGTGAAGAGGAATAATTATAAACCAGGTGTGAAAGGCAAAAAGGATCATAAGAAAATGACAAAGGAGTCCAGGAATGAGCGAATGATTACCTGGGGTATTGCAATTTCTTTCTTACTATTTTTCCTCTTTTACGGTTATATCCATTATAAACATCTCAGGCAGATGGATGATCGTAATACAAGTCTTCATCATTAATACTAAACAACAAAAAGAAAATCAGCGCTGAAAAGCAGGTTTTCTTTTTGTTGTATCTTAAAGCATGATTTATGCTTTAAGATACAACAGCAATATAATGACCTGGCCTGGCCCCATGCAACTCATTTTGACCGCCTTTCCAAATCAGTAATATACAAGGGGTTCGTTTTCGCGATCTCATTTAACACCTCCTCCACAGCTGCCTTGGTATTAGCTGCTTTAATCCGCTCAAGCTCAGCTGTGGTCAATCCTACTATCTGCAAAAAGGTCAGCTCTCCATGTGGGGTATCAATCCTGCCCGCTTCGGGATCTTTTACAAATGCCAATCCTGTAATATCCGTATCCGTATCCAGCCTGATGGGTCCATTAGCCGGTATATACTGATACTCCTCAAACCACCTGCTGGAACTAAATACATACCGTGCCAGGTTATTCATCATATTGATCACCCAGGTCGGATTGCCTTCATCACCTGCAAAAGGCTTCACCCGCATCGTCAGTTCAAAGCCCCACTTGCTGAACTCACCACCTGCCGCTTTCTCATTATAATACAATTCAGAAAAACCATAACTCACTAAATGAAAATGTTCCTCCTGTTTCGTGCTTTTATAAATACTTGTACCATCAATGGGATCTTCCCCACCTACTGCATAGTGTAATGGCGGCGCATAATGCATCGGTTCCTGACCGGGGTATATTTTTTCAAACACATCGTCGATCGCCGTCCAGCCTACAGTATCGTCCTCTGTAAACAAACTTTTGTACTCTTCTGTTGTCATAAAATAATTTAAATATTTTGAATTTAATTAAGCCAGCCGCAGGCCCCTTTCGAATCCTACGGCAACCGCCAATGTTGTTTTGGGAAATAGAGAATCAAACTGATCCCACAATAATTTAGGGTTTGTCGAAAAATAGAACCTTTTCGCTATATTTGCAAAAATTACTCCAACATCAATGTGAGATCTATTTTCAAATAAATAATCAGTAATCAAACCCACTTCACTAATCTTTACTGAAGAAAATAGTCCATGTTCATTTTACAACAGGTAAGCTATCTGCATCCGAATAAGGATCTGCTGTTTGATCATATTGACCTCAGCATTCCCGCACATGCCAAAGCCGCACTAATCGGTAATAATGGCGCTGGTAAGTCCACCCTGCTCAAATTACTGGCAGGAATACTTACACCTGCTTCCGGTACTATTCATACCACCGGTCAGCCATACTATATACCACAACATTTTGGCCAGTACAACGATCTCAGCATCGCTGAGGCCTTACACATAGATCATAAAATAAAGGCCCTGCACAGCATCCTGGAAGGTGATGTATCCGAAGCGAATATGAACCAGCTCAATGATGACTGGAGCATTGAAGAACGATCCGCAGCGGCTTTATTACACTGGGGTTTGCAAGACTTTCCCCTCTCACAGCCCATAAGTACCCTCAGCGGCGGACAAAAAACAAAAGCCTTTCTCGCCGGCATTGCCATTCACGAACCGGATATCATCCTGCTTGATGAACCCAGCAATCACCTGGATAGCCATGGCCGTGCCCTGCTGTATGAGCTGATAGAAAATACGGCTGTTACCCTAATCGTAGTCAGCCATGATCGCCAGTTACTCCAGCTCCCGGACCAGGTTTATGAACTCAGCAAAAAAGGCATCACCCTCTACGGAGGCAATTACGATTTCTATCTGGCACAAAAACAGGTAGCAAACAACGCCATGGCACAAGACCTGAAAAGCCGGGAAAAGGCGCTCCGCAAAGCCAAAGAAACGGAAAGAGAAACCATGGAACGGCAACAGAAACTGGACGCCAGGGGAAAAAAGCAACAGGAGAAATCAGGTCTGCCCACCATTTCTATGAACACCTTTCGCAACAATGCCGAAAAGAGTACCGCCCGTACGAAAGGCATGCACGAAGAAAAGGTCAGCCAGCTCACAGAAGCCCTCCAGGAACTACGCAAAGAGCTCCCTGACATCGACAAAATGAAACTGGGTTTTGAAAACGCCAACCTGTATAAAGGCAAACTCCTCATCCATGCACAAAACATCAATTTCAGTTACCAGCACTCACCACTCTGGTCACAGCCACTAAGTTTCCAGATCAATAGTGGTGAAAGACTAGCCATCAAAGGACTAAATGGCTCGGGGAAAACTACACTGATAAAAATGATGCTGGGATATATCAACCCAACTACCGGCGTACTCACCAGTCAGGCCGGTAAAACCGTTTATATCGATCAGGACTATTCACTGATCAATAACCAGCTGAGCGTGTATGACCAGGCACAATTATTTAATCATTCCGCACTACAGGAGCATGAAATAAAGATCCGCCTCACCAGGTTCCTTTTTACAAAAGAATACTGGGATAAACCATGCAGTACCCTCAGCGGCGGAGAGAAAATGCGGCTCCTGCTCTGCGCGCTTACCATCGATCCCGAGGCACCTGACATGATCATTCTCGATGAGCCGACAAATAACCTGGACATCCAAAACGTAGCGATCCTCACAGCTGCAATCAATGCTTATGAGGGTACACTGATCGTCATCTCACACGACCAGTACTTCCTCGAAGAAGTACGTGCTGTTCAGTCCATCGAACTCAAATAGAAAACCGCCCCGGCACAATGAGGAAAAAATCTTATGATAAACATAGGTATCTTTCAAATATAATCGATTATACCACTGTATGAAAAATCTGTACAGATCTGGCACAAGCGGGCTTGTACTGCCCGTTCCAAACAAGCAGTCATTCCCGCCTGAATACCGGGATAAACCACGGCTTACTTACTATGCAAGTTTATTTAACAGCATTGAAATCAATAGCTCATTTTATAAAGTTCCGAAGGGAACAACGGTAAAGAAATGGACAACAGAAGTGCCCCGGGATTTCGTATTTACCTACAAATTATGGCAGGAGATCACCCATGTAAAAGGCCTGGCTTTTAATCCAAAAGACGTGTTAAATTTCATGTCGGTCATCAACGAGGCAGGGGATCAAAAGGGCTGCCTGCTGCTGCAGTTTCCACCCTCTCTTACCATAGACGGTTTTAGCCAGGTAGAATCCCTCCTGTCGATGATTTCGGGCTGGAAAGTGGCCCTTGAGTTCAGGCATTCCAGCTGGTATATCAGCGAGACCTTCGAACTGGCGGACGAATACGGCGCCAGTATAGTCCTGCACGATATTCCAAAATCCAGGAATACCCGGCTAAATAAAAATGCTGAATTTGTTTATCTTCGGTTCCATGGGCCGGCTGGCGATTACAAAGGAGGCTATACCCTTCCCCAGCTGGAACAAAATGCGGTACAGATCAAAGCATGGATGCAGGAAGGAAAAGAAGTGTTTGTTTATTTCAACAACACCATCGGCGATGCAATTAAAAATCTGATGGACCTGAATGCATTGATCAGTTAAACGGAAAAACAGATCCCTATATATGAAAAAGCTAATCGCAACCATTGGTTGCTGTTGCGCCCTATACCAAAGTTATGCGCAGGACAGTACCCGCTTCAAAACACTGGAGCGGGCAGAGAACTGGGAAGATATTATCGCCTATACCACAGCACCCGATACGCTCTCTGTGCCAGCCCTGATTATACTTGGCATAGCTTATCACAACCTCTCGCAGGACAATATAGCCATGGCCACCCTGGACAAAGCCATTGCCAAAGCACCGAAAGATCCACGTTCTTATTTTCAAAAAGGCACCCTGCTCAATAACATGCAGCGGTACGAGGAAGCGCTGGCAGTATTCGCCAAAGCACAGGATATTGATGTTGCCTCCCGCCATTATGTAGGAATGGGTAATGCCTACCGTCATTTAAACAAGATCCCACAAGCCCTGGAAGTATTGACCAAGGCCAGTGAACTACCCGATGATGATGGCCATGCCAATGTACTGATTGGTGAAATCTATGCTGAACGCAATGAGAATGAAAAAGCCCTCGCCGTATTTTACAAGGTAAAAGATAAATTGCTGAAAGATGGAGAAGACTACCAAATCGCCTGCATCGGCATCTGTGACCTTGAAATAAAAGAAGGCCGGCATGATCTCGCATTGCCGGTCGTACAGGAACTCCTGGAAATAGATACGATCAACTACGTGGCGATGACAAAAATGATCCAGATCTGCTATCACAACAAAGACTACATTAACGGCGACCGCTACAAAGCGAAACTTTACGCAGCACAGCGTGACGGGAACCTGGACGGTGAACTGAATGACCGCTTTATTCTTGACTATTTTAAATGGAATAAAAAAGACATCGTAGTATACGAAAGGTATGAACACGGTTCATCGGATAAAGCTTATAACAAAACCATCTTCGTGCTGAAGCCTTTTCCGGATGTAGTAGAAATGACCATCCAGACAACCTATACGCCGCCCGTTACAGAAAGCCTGCCTTATGTACTTAGCGCCAAAGATGATAAAGGCAACATTTCAGTATTCAACCAGCGCTTCGATGATAGCTCAAATTATGATGAGCTCAAAGCAGCCGTATTAAAAATCCTGGAAGATAAAAAACAGGGCCATTAAGCCTATCTTTGCCGTTCAATATTCATCGCAATGGCAAAACAATCACAGGTAATTTTACCTGCATCCGGGTTCGACTTTCTCCAAAAACTAAAGAAGAACAACAACCGCGAATGGTTCAATGAAAATAAAACAGTGTATCAGCAGGAGCTGCAGCATATTGAGAACTTTGCTGAAGCCCTGCTGGCTAAACTCAATACACACGACCTGATCGAAACCCCTTCCGGCAAGAAGAGCCTTTACCGCATTTACAGGGATACCCGCTTCTCAAACGATAAAACACCTTACAAAACCCATTGGAGCGGTAGTTTCAAACGCGCCACCAAACAACGCAGAGGTGGGTATTATTTCCATATCGAACAAGGCAACAGTCTTGTAGCCGGTGGCTTCTTCGGCCCCGTTCCTGCCGATCTGAAACTGATCCGGGATGATATCAGTTTTGATCCTGCGCCTTTGCAAAAGATCCTTAAAAGCAAATTATTCACCTCCACATTCGGTCAGCTGGAAGGCGAGCAGTTAAAGACAGCTCCCAAAGGCTATCCTGCAGATCACGAAGCCATCGACCTGTTGCGCTTTAAACAATACCTGCTGATCAGGAGATTTACAGATGAAGAGGTACTGGAAGCAAGCTTTATAGAAGAAGCGAATAAGACCTTCAAAGCCATGCGCCCGTTTTTTGATTACATGAGCGAGGTGCTAACTTCAAATGGAAATGGAGCTTAAATTTCATATCTTACCGATATGAAGTATCTTTTTCTCTTACTGCTTATACCTTCTTTCGCCTTTGCCCAACATGATCAGAAACTGGAAAAAGGCCTGCATGATGTGATCTCCGGTTTTCGGGGGGATGTAGGTATTTATGTCCGCAACCTGAAAACGGGGCATTATGCGGAGATCAATGCGGATAGTATCTTTCCTACGGCCAGTATCGTTAAGGTGCCCATACTCGTCGGGGTATTTGACAAGATCGAAAAAGGGGAACTGCAATACCACCAGCCACTCGTGTACAGGGATAGCGCCAGATACGGAGGCTCCGGTATCATGCAGTATTTTAAGGATAGTGCTGAAACAGAACTGAGTGTGCTGCTTGCTCTCATGATGTCTTACAGTGATAATACAGCTTCGCTCTGGAACCAGGCTTTGGCTGGCGGCGGAGAACGCATTAACCAGCTCATGGAGCAGTATGGCATGCAGGTAACCAGGGTGAATTCACGTACAGCCGGCAGACAGGAGATCTGGAAGATCTATGGCTGGGGAATGACCACGCCGCGGGAGATGGCCACGCTGATGCTAAAGATCCGGAATGGAGAAGTGGTCAGTAAGGCAGCTTCAGAAAGGATGTACCGGCTGATGACACATCCTTATTATGACGAAGGGGCAATTTCCGCGATACCTCCATATGTACAGGCAGCGCATAAGTCCGGCGCAATAGACGCCTCCAGGTCGGAAGTCGTATATGTGAATGCGCCCCATGGGGAATATGTATTCTATGTCGGTACAAAGAATATTGTAGACCAGAGCTGGACGGACGACAATGAAGCCTCTACCCTGATCATAAAAGTATCGAAATATCTATGGGAGTACTTTGAAAAGAAAAAGGCATGAGATGAAGCTTAAAAATAGATGCCATTGATGCTTCTTACAATCTTTCCGTCCATATTTACCAGTTCCGGGCGACAAGCTGCGGCATACCCTGTCTACACAGTGATCGTAGCAACTGCAGGATTGGGAAATACCCTAATTTGATTCATTGACCTTTCAATGGATTTGAAGTTCGGTCCTTGTTTTCAGCTGCCACTTTCATTTTCTTCAAAGGTGCAGACTAAGCCTGGGTACGAGAGAGGTGGAAGCCCAGTCACATCTCCCATTTTTTTGGGCTGACCCAAAGGCCAGCCCCTTTATTTTAAACATCAGTTTACATTGACCATTTTATCCTTAGGATACTTAACGCTATAACTTAATTTATACTTCTTACTTTCTCCAGGCGCCAGTTCTATATTCCAGTTCAGGATGCCGAGATCTTGATTTACATCTGCCCCGCTGGTTTCCAGCACTTCCACCTCTATGTCTTTATTGGTGGACAAAGGGTATTGATCCTTCAGCAGCATGGAGATTTTTTCTTTCTTATTGTTCTTCACGGTTATCTCATAACTGAACACCTGCTTCTTGTTGGATCCCAGGAATTTAACGCTGCTAACATCTACCAGTTTGTCTCTTTTAACCACCACTCTTTTGTCCCTGCCCAACGTAAGCGTAAGTGTATCTTTTGTGCTGTTGGGGTCTATCATTGTTTTACCTACATAGGTACCTTCAAAAATGATATTGGCTTCTCCCGGAATAAGATTGAGCTGTTCCCAATCGGCAATATCTGCCAGCAGGTAGGCTTCTTTATCCAGTTTGGGAGCTGCATAGAACTTATAGACTGAAGCCACACTGCTTTCTTTTAACTGCACGCTTTGCTCTTTACCGTTACTCTCCATATCATAAGGCAGGTCTATGTTATAGACCATATTAAGTTCATTATCCGCCACGGATATATAATCACTCATGTTATCCTTAAGTCTAACAACAATAGCTCCGTTGGCGGCCCTGCTGCCGTATATTGCGGTAGCTGCAGCATCTTTTAATACGTTCATGTCTGCAATTGACTGCGGGGCTATCCTCTCAAAATCAGCCTTATTCATCATGTTTCCATTTACTATATAAACCGGAGCAGCTTCGGCTTCGGTCTCTTCACGCTTGTACATGCTTTTGGAACCGTAACCTGAAACAACCACTTCGTTAAGTGCCAGATTTCCACTTAGTGAGTTAGTCATAGAACTAAAACCCCTTATCTGAACCTTAGGATTAATATATCCCAGGAACCATCCATTAAACACAGGCGCTGTATTTTGCTGGTTTGGTGTAGATGTAGAAAGACTCAATTTCACCTGTTGCCAATCGATCCCTGTGGACTGAGCAACCTTAGCTCTGTAAATCAATCGTACCGGCTTATTGACAGACTCCACAAAAAGATCGTAGTAAGGATTCCATGAAGCGTTTTTGGTAATGTATGAGATGGTAAAATTAAAACTGCCGCTCATAGGACTAAACAGCTGTAGGATCAGGTTTCCTGTTGTTTTAGTATTCTTGTTTTTCTCTTCATTCAATTGATCATTCAGTTTAGCCATCAATTCCTCTAATTTGACAGAGCGTTCGTTATAATCCGTGATCTCATTCTGCAGTTCGAGTGTTTTTGTTTTGTAATATTCCATCATTTTCACCAATTCCGCCACACTAAGGCCTGTTTGAGTGCCCCGGATCTCTTTATTGGCGTTCAGGAGATCCAGCATATCCTTGTCGGTCTTCAGAATAACCTGCAGCCTGGAAAGTGCCCGGGTCACTATTTCAACAGAGTCCTCCAGCTTTTTTACAAGCGTCGGTTTTACAGCGGGCTTAAGATAGTTGGTGACGAATTCCACCGACATTACTGTCACTCCTCCATCGGAACCAAACTGAAGACTGTTAAGATCAACATCATTACTGACACCTTCAATAACAACATCATTATTCCCCTTTTCGAGGCTGGCTTTGGCCATGTGATGTAATTCTGCGCCGGACCGGTACACAATGGCAGATTTTAATACCGCAGGAATTACGATCCTGTCCTTGTTAACATATGTAAAACTGGACAGCAGGATAATCATTAAACATAGCGGAAAAATAAGTTTCATATTTAAGACGGTTTATTGACGGATGCAATAATAAACGGTTTTCCATAAATGCGCTATAAAATACACCACTACCCCATCTCCGGGGGCAGTCTGCCCCGCTATGGTGATGTTTGGTGACACCACGATCCGGGAACTGATATGAATGATGCCGCCTGCTTCAGAAACAACCATCCTGTTCGGCTGACTGACTGCATCCCACAGGAACCCGCTGCCGCTATCGTTCAGGTTGGTCACTATGTACCCATCCCCTCCCCGTCCGACGCTGGCTCATCCAATCGCAAACAGGGCATCGTTTATCAATAATTTTAGGCTTTTTGCGCGTAATCCGTCTTACACCTCAATAAAAATGTGGGAAAACAAAAACAGGACTTATTCCTGCTGTGGAATTGCTGACATATGGCCTGTGTTTTGCCTTACAATTATAAACTCAAACATATGACCAGGCAAATCACAATTAACTTAGATGGACAACAGTTCATGTTGGACCTGGAATTCGAACAACGCGATCATTCCATCGTCTATCATGTAACTCCAAACAAGCATTTCAGTGATCAGATCCCGGCAGGATTTGAAATGATTCAGACAGATTCAGATAAGGAGGGTGCTCCTACTTATGATGGTTCAGGTCTGAGTGAACAAGGCAGGCTTATTGCTGAAACGATCAGCCATCAAATCAGTCAGCTGCCTCCTCAGTTCAGAGGTGGAAAGCCTGTCGAAGCGTAGTGCATCACATTCGCCGGAGATCGCTTATGGGCCAGCTCATTGGCCATAAATTGCAGATATGGGCGGATATGCCTGAAGAACAGACCGTAGCCCTCGCATAAATAATTCAGACCATCCGGCAATCTGTTCTTCGGGCATTCTCCCCGGCAATATTTATAAACATCACATTTGCCACAGGATGCTGACAACAGCCTGAATTTATTTAAGCCAAAATTCTGCTGCTTTTCAGAACGCATCATTTCCTGCAAACTCCCCGTCAACACATTTCCTACTCTGTACTGCGGCTCCACAAAATGATCGCAGGCATATACATCACCGTTATGCTCAATCACAATCGATTGTCCGCAATAATCATTGAATACACAACTTCCTGCCGGTACCCCCACTTCATTTGCTAACGCCGCATCAAATACCGGCACAAAATATTTCCCCACATCCTGCTTCACCCACTCATCAAAAATTCCGATCATAAAGCGGCCAAACGCCAGCGGATTCACTGCTTCCTTCTTACCCACCAATGGAATGAATTGCATGTACTCACTACCCTCTCTTTTCAAAAAGCGGTACACGTCCAGGGGATGGTTTGCATTCAGGTCATGCACCACTGTCAGTGTATTAAATTCCACCCTGTATTTTAGTAATAACTGCAATCCTCTCATCACCTGCTTAAAGGTGCCCTTACCGCCTTTGTTCACCCGATAGGGATCATGCAATGCTGCCGGACCATCGATAGAAATCCCGACCAGGAAATTATTATCCCTGAAGAACCGGCACCAGTCATCATTCAACAAGGTGCCATTCGTCTGAAACGCATTTGTAATCACCTTCCCATTTCTATATTGCTTTTGCAACTGCAATGCCTTCTTAAAAAATGGAATTCCCTGAAGGGTAGCCTCACCACCCTGCCAGACAAAATCTACCTGGTGACTGGCCTGCTCATTGATATAGTTCCGGATGTATGCTTCCAGCACAGTATCATCCATATAAGGCGTTCCCTTATCCAGGTAATAACAATAGGAACATTGCAGGTTGCAGGTTGCACCCGCAGGTTTTGCCATTAAATTGAAAGGAATTTGCATCATAGACACAAACGTAGGAGAAAATGCGGGTTTAAACCATGACAATGATCAGCGTACCACAGCGGATTACAGGGATTTTAACAGTAAATAACAATCCATTTTTCACTCTGGCACACTTTTCTCATTTACTCTATCAGAAGTTTAAAAAAACGCCTGCAGACGCCAACTTAAACAACCTTTATTGATCATAGTTTATTCAAACCTAAATATCATGAAAACGTTTAAATATTTTATCATCGCAACATTATTTATCGGCACCATTAGCTTAAGTAGCTGCTTAGTGGAGCGTGGCCCTGGTTATGGCCCTCCTCATCATCATCATTATCATGGTGGTGGTTATCATCACTACTAATAGCCTGGTGAATCACTATTAATGGTTTTGAATATTATTAATAGTCTCGTGTACCAGATAAATAGCGAAGGCTGGAGTGCTTATTGGGTAGGCATTTCGGCCTTTTCTTTTGATTGCCGGTTCAAAAAATAATAAATAGAAAACGTTTGCTCTCCTCAATTTACAAAACAATCTTTTTTCATTATTTTGCATGCATGAAGCCCCACTTACTCCTTCTCCACGGTGCCATCGGCGCATCCTTCCAGTTAAAGGCAATTGCCGCTGCATTGTCTGAACATTACACCATTCATCTGTATGACTTTCCCGGCCATGCTGGTCAGCCATTACCGGATGCTCCTTTCTCCATTCAATTTTTCGCTGCCTCAGTAGCCGATTACATCCGCTCACACCAACTGGAACATCTCACTATTTTCGGTGCCAGCATGGGTGGATATGTTGCTTTGCATCTGGCTGCTACACAACCCTTACTTGTAGATAGCATTATTACCCTCGGCACAAAATTCCACTGGGATCCTGTCACAGCATTGAAAGAATCAAAGATGCTGCAACCGGCAGTTATGGTCCAAAAAGTACCTGCATTTGCAAATGCTTTAGAGAAAATGCACGCGCCGAATGACTGGAAAGTGGTAGTGGAAAAAACAGCGGATATGATGATAGCCATGGGTGAACAAAACCCGCTTCAGGCAGATGATTTTAAAAACATCGGTATCCCTGTATTGCTGTTATTAGGAGATCGTGATCGCATGGTATCTTTTGAAGAGACCATCCAGGTGTACAAATTACTGCCGGATGCAGGTTTTGGAGTGCTCCCCCATACCCCACACCCGGCAGAACTGGTAAATGCGCAACTGTTAGCTGCAATTATTTTAGATCATCAGTCCAGCCCAAAGCCTGTTGCAGGCTAAACTGAATTAAAACAAAAATGGTTAATCATCGGGCTGGAAAGCATTCCCGTGATTGTTGGAATATACCCGGAATGGATCATCCTTCCAACAAGAAACTCATTCCAATTAAACCGGTATTCCCCGAATGACTCATCAATCCAGCAGGAAACCCATCGCCGGAAAACTCACATCCTCCCAACCAGCGATCCGCTCCTCCCGGGTAGGCTCCCCATAAATCATCCCCAGTTTCCGCCCATCATACTTCGTCCACAAGTTCTTTCCTTTTATAAAATTCACCCAATCCCTGTGAATCACCTGCTCTAATCCGGGATTCTCCAGTGGCTGCTTACTCCCCCAGATATACCCCAGCTCCTGCCCATGCGTAGCCGGTTTACCCTGGCTCGTCTGCTCAAAAGAATACAGCCAGACATTCGCTTTCTGCGCGCCCAGCACATTTGCCAGTCTATAAGTATGCAACTGGTACATAATCCTGCTCAGCATCTGCATAATCCCTGCAGTATCTGCCGGCATCTTCACCAGGTCTCCGTTCTTTCCAAACCAATCCCGGAGCACCTGCACATCCGGATGATACAATCGCCTATCTATATTCATAAACAATAAAGCCTCCGCCTTATTACTTCCCAGCAATACCCTTACATTCTTCAGCGGGTGTTTCTTCAACCAGTTATACGCATCCCCATACACCACCTTATTATCAGCCATCGGCCCGAAATAATTCGTGCCGGATGCACCTTTCAATACCTTCGCCTGCGCAGCAATAATGTCATTCACAGGCAAGCGCAAAAATTCATTCGGATCACGGATGCCCAAAGTATCCATCAAACGTTTCCTGATCGCCTGGGCCGTAGCAGTATCCCTGATACAATTCACGCCACCACTTTCCAGTACCAGTTGCTGATACTTCCCTTTTGCAGCCGGCGCAACCAGCAATACACTGCTCAGCTTTGCCCCCGCAGATTCTCCCATCACAGTGACCCTGTCAGGATCTCCCCCAAAGGCAGCGATGTTCTCCCTGATCCATTGCAGTGATGCAACCAGGTCCAGCACGGCATTATTAGGCGCCGTCTCATATCCAGGTACATCACCCATATACAGGAAACCCAGGGCACCCAGGCGATAATTGATCGTAATTGTAATAATACTGTCATGGTCGGCAAAAGCATGTCCGTTCATCCACTTACCAGTACCGCCTGTCATACCTCCACCATGCACCCATACCACTACCGGCTTCTTTCCCTTTACACCGGATGTATACAGGTTCAGTTGCAGGCAATCTTCCTCACCCACTACTTTGCCGTCCCACTGCGGTGCCACAGGTCCAAATTCCGTACACGAAAGCGTGTCTTTCCAGGCGGGTCGGGGTGTTGGTGCTTTGAAGCGCGCCGCGCTGGCATATGGAATTCCTTTAAAAACGAAGATGCCCTGCTCTTCGATACCTTTGATGTAACCGCGGGTTGTTTTAACTATCCGGGCGGTGGAAATTTTGTGTGCTTCAGGAACACTTTGCACCCCTGAAACTGCCTGAGCCGTGGAAACCGTGCATTGGAAAATCAAGGCCAATGACGGGATAATTGATCTTAACATAAACATAAAATTAAAAAAAACGCTCACATCCTGATGCCCTCTACGACTGTCAACTAAATTCACTAATTTACATAGTATTATGAGAGGCTTACATTTTTCCAAATTTGAACCCGACGAGCAGGGAAAATCGCCATTTGACAAACTACTTGACGTATTCACCCAACTGCTGACTTACACCAGCGGCGACGTCAGCGAAGCACTGCAATGGCTGACCGAACTGGACAAAGAATACCAGCTGACCAACGAAGATTACGGAATCGGAGACTTCATTCAGGAACTAAAGGAAAAAGGATACATCCGAGACAACGAAGAAAACGGTAGTATCCAGATCACCGGGAAAACCGAACAGAACATCCGCAAACGTGCCCTCGAAGAGATCTTCGGTAAACTGAAAAAGTCAAACGTGGGTAACCACAATACCCGTAAATCCGGGCAGGGGGATGAACTCAACGCCGACTCCAGGCCTTACCAGTTCGGAGACGCACTGGAACAGATCGACATGACAGCGTCCATCCGGAATGCCCAGATCAATCATGGCATCGAGAGCTTCTCCATCCATCAGGACGACCTTGAAATCCAGGAAACAGATTTCAAAACACAAACGTCTACCGCCCTGATGATCGATATCTCCCACTCCATGATCCTTTACGGCGAAGACCGCATCACACCAGCCAAAAAGGTAGCCATGGCCCTGAGTGAACTCATCACCACCCGCTATCCCAAGGACACACTGGACATCATCGTTTTCGGTAACGATGCCTGGCAAATAGAAATCAAAGATCTTCCTTACCTCCAGGTCGGACCTTACCACACCAATACAGTGGCAGGCCTGGAACTCGCCATGGACATCCTGCGCAGACGACGAAATCCCAACAAACAGATCTTTATGATCACAGATGGGAAACCTACCTGTCTCAAAGTCGGCAAACAGTACTACAAAAACAGCTTCGGCCTTGACCGCAAGATCCTCAATCGCACACTGAACCTCGCGGCACAATGTAAAAAGCTGAAGATTCCAATCACGACCTTCATGGTAGCGACAGACCCGTGGCTGCAAAAGTTCGTGACAGAGTTCACGGAAACCAACAACGGGAAAGCGTTTTTCTCAGGACTGGATAAATTAGGACAGTTCCTGTTTTTTGATTTTGAAAACGGAAAAAGAAAGGTGCTGTAACGGAAACAGCTGTTCCGCTTTAATCCTGCAAATAGAAAAAGAAAACGCGCTGTAAAACAAACTGCTCCTGCATTCCCTGTAAATCAAGAACAGTTTTTTTAGCTATTCAAAAACTAAAAAAACACGACTCAATTGTAATCAGTAAAACTTTATCAATTAATGAATATCAACATCAGAACGCTAGGTGAGTTAAAGAAGAGTGGATATAAACCAAAGTCAGTAAAAGAAGAAATCAGGCAAAACCTGATTAAAAAATTACAGCAAAAAGAGATCACTTTCCCAGGTATCATCGGCTACGAAGATACCGTCATCCCCGACACAGAAAGAGCTTTACTGTCCAGGCACAATATCCTCTTCCTCGGTCTCCGCGGACAGGCTAAAACCCGTATGGCAAGGCAAATGATCTCCCTGCTGGACGAATACATTCCTATTGTGGAAGGTTCCGAAGTAAACGACAGTCCCTTCGATCCTTTATCAAAATACGCCAGGGACCTCGTCTCCGAACTCGGTGACGCCACCCCCATCTCCTGGCTGCCAGCAGATGCCCGCTATGGCGAAAAACTCGCTACTCCCGATGTATCCGTTGCCGACCTCGTTGGCGATATCGATCCCATCAAAGCGGCCAATCTGAAACTAAACTACGCCGATGAAAGAGTGATCCACTTCGGTATCATTCCCCGCTCTAACCGCGGCATCTTCGTAATCAACGAACTCCCCGACCTGCAGGCACGTATACAGGTATCCCTGTTCAACATCCTCCAGGAAGGCGATATACAGATCCGTGGCTTCAAAGTCCGGATGCCACTGGACATCCTCTTTATCTTCACCGCTAACCCGGAAGACTACACCAACCGTGGTTCCATCGTTACGCCACTGAAAGACCGTATCGAAAGCCAGATCATCACCCACTATCCAAAGAACGTGGAGAACTCCCTGCTCATCACCGAACAGGAAGCCAATGTACATGCGGAACAACAACACGTACAGATCAGTGATATGATCAAGCGCATGATCGAACAGGTTGCCTTCGAAGCACGTAACAGCGAATACGTAGATAAGAAATCCGGTGTCTCCGCCCGTCTCACCATCGCCGCCTACGAAAATGCAGTGAGTGCCGGTGAACGCAGGGCCATCATCAACGGAGAGAAAGAAACCTTTGTACGCATCGCAGATCTGCAGGGCATCATTCCAGCCATCACCGGTAAGATCGAACTCGTGTACGAAGGCGAACAGGAAGGTCCGCTGCAGGTAGCAGTAAACCTCCTGGACAAATCTATCCGTACCTTATTCGCCACTTACTTCCCGAATCCCGATTCTTTCAAGAAACGCAGCAAACAGGTACAGCAGGCCGAAAATCCTTACAGGCAAGTCATTCAGTGGTTTGATAAAGGGAATGCCGTACAGCTGTTGCAGGATGTAAGCGATAAGCAATACGAAACTGCACTCAGTAAAGTAGATGGCCTGAAAGAACTGATCAAAGGCCGTTTCCCGCAGGCGAAAAAACAGGAAGCATTACTCCTGATGGAATTCGTACTGCATGGCCTGGCCTCTTATTCCTTAATCAGCAAGAAAGTGGTGGAAAATGAAACCCGCTTCAGCGACCTGCTGGGTACCATGATGAATTTCGGTACCAGTGCCGGTGATGAGGAAGAAGAAGAAAGTGAGGATTTTTAAACCCAGGAAATTTTAAGAACACATTCATAATGAAAGGCATCCAAATAAAATGCCTTCAAACAGAAAAAAAAGACTTCCCCGTTTGGTGGAAGTCTTTTTTTTTCTATTTTTGTAGTGATCATTACAAAAATAGCAATGAGAGGCAGACCAAGCATTTACGACAATAACGAAGCACTCGCTAAGGCGCAACAGGTATTCTGGAACAAAGGCTATACTGCCACTTCCCTACCGGATATACTACAGGCCATCGGCATTGGTGCCGGGAGTTTTTACAATGCCTATAAAGGAGGGAAAAAAGAACTTTTCAGCAAGGCTATTCAGCAGCGCAGAGAAGCGTTTGCCGCATTTAAAGCAACTTTGAAACAAGCTTCTGCTCCTTTAGATCTGATCAAAGATTTCTTCCGCAGTATTGCCGCTGCCGATCAGCAAACCCATATGCAGGGCTGCATCATCGTCAATACAGTGGTGGAAATGGCGAACCTGGATGAAGAACTGGAAGCCGAAGCCGTGGCTATTCTTAAAGAAGTAGAAGCCATGTTCACCGCCACCATCGCAGCTGCACAAAAGGACGGCCACATCAAAAACCAGGCTGATCCCGCCATCCTTGGCCGCTATCTCATCACGCTCTGGAATGGTATCAATGTGACACGACGCATGTATCCTGACAATACCATTCTAGCGAAACAAATAGAGATGCAACTTCAAATACTCAATTAAAAAATACATACATGGATTTACAATTAAAGGGCAAGACCGCCTTCATCAGCGGCTCTTCCCAGGGGATCGGTTTTGCCATAGCGGAACAGTTACTAAGAGAAGGTGCCAGCGTTTTTATCAATGGCAGGAACGAAGAAAAGTTGCAACAGGCAGTAGCACAATTACAGCCACTGGGCCCAGTCAAAGGCATTGCAGGCGATATTGCGGTGATCGCGGATCAAATTCCTCCTGTTGACATCCTTGTGAATAATGTTGGCATCTTTGACCTGAAATCTTTCTTCGATCTCACCGACGAAGAATGGCTGCATTTCTTCAATGTAAATGTAATGAGTAGTGTAAGACTGTCTCGCGCATTAATGCCAGCCATGCTTGAGAACAACTGGGGCAGAATTATCTTCATCAGCAGTGAATCAGGTGTAAATATTCCTGCCAATATGATTCATTATGGGATGACTAAAACCGCCATGCTATCCATCAGCCGCGGATTGGCGCAATTAACAAAAGGTACCGCAGTAACGGTCAATACGATCCTGGGGGGACCTACATATTCTGATGGTGTAAAAATGACAATTGAAGCTATTGCAGCGGCACAAGACCTATCTGCTGAAGTGCTAAAGGAGAATATTTTTGCGGCAACCAATCCGGGTTCTTTATTACAAAGATTTTTACAACCCTCCGAAATCGCCCAGTTAGCCACCTACCTGGCCTCCCCTCTCTCCATCGCCACTAACGGCGCAGCGCTCCGCGCAGATGGCGGTGTTTTAAATACCATCCTCTAAGATATTTTTATATCTTGTATACCGTCTCAATCTCCACTTATGAACACATCGCGTAGAAAATTCCTCCGCTCCGCCACCACCATTGTAGCGGGTGCCGGACTAGCCACCGCCCTGCCATCGTCCTTGCGTGCCATGGCCCCCAGTGACCGGATCAACATCGCTGCCATCGGCATCAATGGCATGGGCTGGTCTGACCTCAGCGCCATGCTGAAAAACCCGGCCGCCGCCTGCGTTGCCCTCTGTGATGTAGACAAAAACGTGCTGGACAAAAGAGCTGCCGAACTGGCTGCCAAAGGCATCAACGTCAAAACCTACGGCGACTACCGCCAATTGCTGGACAACAAAGACATTGATGCCGTCATCATCGGTACGCCAGACCACTGGCACTGTATCCAGATGGCAGACGCCGTATCTGCCGGCAAAGATGTGTATGTCGAAAAGCCCATCGGCAACTCTATCTCCGAAATCCGGGCCATGGTCGAAGCACAGGAGCGCACCCAAAAAGTGGTGCAGGTAGGCCAGTGGCAGCGCAGCATGCAGCATTTTAATGACGCAATCGCCTTTGTCCACAGCGGTCAGCTGGGCCAGATCCGCCTCGTAAAAGCCTGGGCCTATATGGGCTGGATGCATTCCATCCCCGTATTACCCGACAGTGCGCCTCCTGCCGGCGTAGACTACCAAAGCTGGTTAGGCCCGGCAGAGAAAAGACCTTTCAATCCTAACCGCTTCCACTTCAATTTCCGCTGGTACTGGGATTATGCAGGTGGCCTGATGACTGATTGGGGCGTACACCTCCTGGATTATGCCTTACTCGGTATGAAAGCCACCGAGCCCATTTCCATCATGGCTGCCGGGGGTAAATTCGCCTACCCGGATGATGCCGCCGAAACCCCGGATACCCTCACCACCGTCTACCAGTTCGAAGGCTTCAATATCCAGTGGGAACACGCCACCGGTATCAATGGCGGTCCTTACGGCAGGGATCACGGCATTGCCTTCATCGGCAACAAAGGTACCCTGGTACTGGACAGGGGTGGCTGGGAAGTTATTCCCGAAAAAGAAGACGGAAAGGACAAAATGGAGGCCGTGCCCCGCAGGCTGAAATCCGATAACGGGCTGGATAAGCATGCCACGAATTTCCTGGATGTAATTAAGTCCCGCAAACTGGAAGACCTTCATGCCCCGATACAGGTTGGCGCACATGTAGCTAAAGTGGCTCAAATGGGCAATATAGCCTATAAAACGGGCTTAAAACTCCATTGGAACACTGAGCGCCAGCGTTTCAAAGAAAAAGCCGGAAATAAGCTGATAATGGCCGATTACCATAACGGTTATCACCTGCCTCATTCCTAATTAAAATACACCCTGTCTTCGCTCCGTCTTCACTTACCTAAGTTCATTATACCATCATCATAAGTACACGAAGAGGTCACTTCAATATCGATTGGATATTGAAGTGACCTCTTCGTGTACTGTTAGTGAACTTATAATGAACTTAGGTAAGTGAAGACGGACTATAGCTAACCAGGGGGTATTCTATCTATTCAAATACCTTTCCCAACAAAAAAAACCTCCCCCGCTATGCCACCGGCATTCAATTTTTTGCAAAATTCTAAAGATGGAAAACACAAGGGGGTAGGTACGCATCAACGCGTAAATGTCACATAACGAGTACCTGGTAATCATTGGGCATGTATTACCATTGCAGGATTCTATAAAAAGCAACGCGGATTAGGCTGCGTTGCCTGTACTCTCAGTTTCTGTCTCAAGGCTCATAGACAGGTATACAGCGTCGCTGATCGGGTTGTCATAATAAGCCGCAATCGGTCTGAAACCCAATCCTGTATAGAGGTCAATTGCACGGCGCATATGGGCCAGGGTATCCAGCAGTATCCTTTTATAACCCAGTTTTCTACCCGCTTCAATGGCACTTGCGGCCAGCGCTTTGCCTACACCATGACCTTTAAAAGCATCCCTTACAAACAGGCGCTTCATTTCACAGGTTGAATTCTCAAAAGCCCTTACTGCAACACAACCGGCAGGTAGCCCATCTACCAGGGCTAAAAACACTGCACCCTCTGGCGCTACATAAGCTGGTTCCGGCAGGTTACTTAATTCTTCTTCGAAACGCTGAAAGCTCAGGTCTACACTCAGCCAGTTAGCATACTCTCTGAAGAGGCCTTTTACCTGCTCCAGTCTTTTTACATCTTCCTTTTTTACTTCTACAATTTCCAACATACACTTTCTTGGTTTGGTTACAAAAAATACAAAAGCCTCCTGAAGCATCAGAAGGCTTGATATCTATTACTGTAAAATATTACTTTACAATTAACTCAACGTCAGCATCCTTTGCATTCACAAAGCCTTACTGCTCAATTCTCTCTATAAATAGAGAGGGTAACAAATATAACCAAAAAATATTAAAAAAGAAAGCGTGTTGAATAATTAATATGTATTTATTATTTATTTTTTAGGCTTTACTAATAAAAGGGATCCCAGCACCAGCAGGAACAACACCCCGATAAATATTTCCCAGTTCCATTTCTGCAAGGCCAAACCCGTAGTACTACCCACCAGACTGGATCCCAGGTAATAGAACAACCAGTATAAAGATGTTGCCGTACTCTTCCCATGCTTTGCCTGTTGCGCTACCATCCTGCTCGCCATGGTATGTGCACCAAAGAAAGCGAATGTGAAGATGCCCAATCCTATAATTATCAAGCCGACACTTTTAGTCAGTAAGAATAATAAACCAGGTACCAGCAACAACATGAACACACGAAGAATTTTGTCTGCAGGATGCCTGTCGGACCATTTTCCTGTTACCAATGAACCCGCTACACCAGTTGTATACATCAAAAAGATAAATGCGATCAGATAATGTGGTAAATAGAAAGGCGCACCTTCCAAACGGAACCCTAAATAGTTATAGACACTTACGAACGCACCCATGATCAGGGCCGCCACAAAGTATAAACGAACGATCAGGGGATCACGCAGAAACTGACCCATATGTTCCAGTTTCTTCCGGGTCTGTACCTTTCCGGGAGAAAAGTGCCTGGATTCAGGGAACACATGTGCAAACACAAGACCCAATATCAAACTACCTGCACCGATACCTACTGTTGCCCATTGCCATCCCCACCAGCCAGACATCAGGGTGGCGCCTACACGTCCCATCATCCCACCCATTGTATTACCGGCCAGGTATAAACTGATAGACTGACCTAATGATTTCGCATCTACCTCTTCTGATAAATAAGCCAGCGCCACCGCAGATACCCCACTTAATACAATCCCCTTCAGAAAATTAATTGCAATCAGCAATTCAAAGTTCCTGACAGTCGCTGATATCAGTGTAAGGATGGTAGAGAGGATCATTGAACTCACCATCAGTTTTTTTCTTGGAAAACGGTCTGCTTTAAAGGCAAATAAAAACAAGCCGCTCGCCATACCCACAGTACAGGCAGATACTGCCAGGCTACTATGGGCAGGCGTGATGTCAAATTCCTTGCACAATAAAGTCAGCATCGGCTGAAACAGGTATAATTGCGCAAAAACCGACAAACCTGACAAAAAGATACCAAATTTGATACGAGTATACCGTAAACATCCTTTCACCGCTTTCTGTCTGTCAGGGCGCATTCTGTACACCCTGGGGTCTGCTACCGCTTGCATAATCCTTGTATTTATGACACAAATTTATAACGGCTCTTCGATTAGTAAACATGGTATTTTTCTATGGTTACCATTGATAAAACCGATCGATGATTTACATTTGTTCCATGGAACTACGACAGTTGCGCTATTTCGTGAAAACGGCCGAAATTCTGAACTTCACAGAAGCGGCAAGTATGCTTTATATCAGTCAAAGTACCCTTTCTCAGCAGGTCAAACAACTGGAAGAAGAACTGAACACCCCACTTTTTGACCGGATTGGCAAAAAAGTGATGCTCACAGAGGCCGGGAAGCTCTTCCTCCCCTATGCCAGGCAGAGTATTCAGAATGCTGAAGATGGTCAGCACCTGCTGGAAGACCTGCAGGAACTGCATACCGGCGAGCTGGCTATCGGGGTCACTTATGGCTTGCAGTCGCTGCTTACACGCACGATTATTGAGTTCTCTGCCCGCTACCCCCAGATCAAGATCATCCTGACCTCCGGTCCTTCCCAGGATTTACTGGAGAAACTACGGCAGGTACAGCTGGACTTCGTACTTTCCTTCACCCCCGCGCAAAAAAATGACCTGCTCATTTCACAAACACTGTTCGAATCCCGTTTATCCCTCATTGTTCCTGTCAATGATCCGCTCACACAAAGAAAAAGTGTAGATATAAAAGAAGTGGAAACGCTGCCACTGCTAATGCCATCCAAAGGCTTTAATACCAGGAGTTTCCTGGACCTGGTGTTTGAGAAGAATAAGATCTATCCTGATATTAAAATGGAACTAAGCGACATCAGTATATTATTACAACTGGTGGCCACAGGGCGCTGGTATACGGTATTGACCACCGCATCGCTGGTAGGACAAACTGAGGTACAGGCCGTGAGGATCACGGGAAAAGAGATGAGCAGACAAGCCACCATCTCCTGGCCGGCCAATGCTTATAGAAAGAAAGCAGCAATTGTATTTGCGGAAATGCTGCAAAGATTTGGAGGAGAATAACTGATCATCATCAGGAAAACTGATGTAAAGCTGAAATACCGCCTAAAAAGCCTCTCCCAGCATTATGCTGAAACAGCCGCCGGCACTGCTAATCCCATAATCAAATGCAATATTGGTATTGGAACGTTTATTAAACTTCACTCTCAAACCCGCACCCACAGCAGGATGAGGCGCGGTGAACCGGTAATTATCCGGGTTGGTAACTGTATTCATATTGGCAAAAACCACAAAGCCCAGGAAACCGTTGGGTGTAATATCCCTGCGATATTCCGCCTCCAGATCCAACAAACTTTTTCCCCTATACCTGTTTTGTGTAATTCCCCGGCCACTATGTGTGGTAGGATCCCAGCCAATACTCGGCAAATCGAGATATGGGGTTTTATTACTCAATGATGTCCAATAAAAACCCCACAATGCCAACACATTCTGACTACGGGAATCACCAAAATGTAAATATCTTCTGTAGTCTACATACAGCGAAGGCCAGTTATCAGTACTGCCCAACCATTTGAAATTATACCGCAACACGGAATTAAAATAATATCCTGCCTGGGGGTTGATAGAGTTCTGGCGGGCATCCTTCTGCACATTCAGGGTGAGCCCTGATGACACGGAATGCTTGCCTGGCTCGGTGCCATATGTATAGTGACTAAACTCAGGCAGCGTTATACTGTCAGTGTTTTTAAACCTGATAGCCGAGTACCAGTCCAGCATGTAACCCAGTCCAGCCATCCATTTGCCGCCATCTATCTTATGTAACCAGGTCTGGTAAAACCTAAAATAGTTGCTGTATAATAATTCTTTCTGGTCATCCGGAACGCCCTTTCCAAGGCCCCAGGTATACTGTGGATTGATGATGAAACGCATATCACCGGTCACATTGTCTTTGTTACCCGTGAGCCAGATATTGCTGTGAAAACTAAAAGAGAACCGGCCATTGAATGAAAAAGAGGGGGCAAATGATACGTTGGACAAATTGGTGGATGACCTCGGCCCCATGTAAAAAGCCGCATTGGTACTGGTGATGAGCGCGACACCACCACCCGGAATATTAGTAGGGATCGGTACCAGTGAATAGTACACCCGCTTATCACCTTTCTTTGGCATCTTCTTACCATGAATATTAAATGTCTTGCTGACGATGTCGATCAGGTCGAGTTTGGGTACAGTATCAACATCATAACCATAGTCTCTTCTCCTTCTGGGGATTGAATCCTGGGCAATGGCATCAAACGTAAGCGTCAGTAATATAATTATTAGTAGTCCCTTCATGACAAACAAGGATATAAAATACTGTGCCACAATTCAGTCCGTTATCCATTGACGACGATCATCAATTTGTTTGAGAACGATCATTTCCCACTGAGCCATACCGCCCTACCTTCGCAAAGATAATTATTCGAATTACTCACAAATAAATAACCCAACGGGATAATTTTTTATCTAATTGGTTTGATAACAAACACAGGCGATCAATAAGTAAAAGAGATCAGATGATCAAATGCAAACAGCCGGCTTAGCACCGGCTGTTCTTTTTTTTATTGCTACACATGCCTGTTAGTTCCTTCTGCACCGAGCCTTTCATAGCCAACACAACCACAACTTTTTGTAATAATTAACCTTGGAAAACTTTTGCCAATGGAGCGATAATTAGTTTTGGAAAAAGAATTTTAATCCAGGAAAATAATTGTAATTTCCTAAGGATTGATTTAATCCTTTTCTGACATGAGAATTCGTTTGGCCCATTTACTGTTCTTATTATTGGGAATTTCTGTGAAGTCATCTTTGAAGGCGCAGCAGCGCCCGAATATCATCGTGATCCTTAGTGATGATATGGGGTATTCTGATATTGGCTGTTATGGCAGCGAGATCCATACGCCCAATCTCGATCAGCTGGCAGCATCGGGTCTACGGTTCTCGCAGTTTTATAACGGTGCACGCTGTTGTCCTACCAGGGCATCATTGCTCACAGGGCTGTACCCACACCAGGCGGGAATGGGCTGGATGCGTGATACGGATTACCAGGTGCCAGGCTATAGGGGCGATTTGAATCCTAAAGCCACTACGATGGCGGAAGTAGCAAAATCTGCGGGATACTCCACCTTCCTGGCGGGGAAATGGCATGTGAGTCAGAATATCAAAGAAGACGGACCTAAGACAAGCTGGCCCCTCCAGCGTGGTTTTGACAGGTACTACGGAACGATACAGGGAGCAGGTAGTTATTTTGATCCGGCGGCCCTGTGCAGGGATAACCATTTGATCTCACCATGGACGGACCCATTGTACAAAACGGATAGTTTCTATTATACGGATGCAATTACGCACGAAGCGATCCGGTTCATCAAAGAAAGAGATGCCAGCAAACCATTCTTCCTCTATGTAACATATACAGCGGCACACTGGCCTTTACATGCAAAGCCAGCGGATATTGCAAAGTATAAAGGAAAATATGATAAAGGCTGGGATGTGATCAGGGATGCCCGGTTCAATAAACTACGACATGAAGGTTTACTCACTAACAATACAGAACTGGCCCCTGCTGATTATCCTGCCTGGGATAATGGTGTAGACAAAGCTGTGCAGGCGGCCCGCATGGAAGTATATGCAGCCATCATAGACGATATGGACCAGGGTATCGGGGCAATCCGGGAAATCCTGAAACAGCAGGGTATTGATAATAATACAGTGATCATGTATATGCAGGATAATGGGGGCTGTGCAGAGGATATTGGGGCCACCGGCCCTACGGGCAACTGGGCACCGCATCCTGAAACCTTAAAACCTTTGCAGAAAGATGAGATCTCTTATGCCACCATTCCACATATCACACGGGAAGGGAAACTGGTAAAGAAAGGGAAAGGAATAAGTGGCGGACCTGATTCTACGTATATCTCTTACGGTAAGTCATGGGCCAATGTATCAAATGCCCCATTCAGAGAATACAAGCACTGGGTACATGAGGGGGGAATTTCAACACCACTGATTGTAAACTATCCGGGTGTGATAAGCGGGAAGAATAAGATAACACCTTTTGTAGGGCATATCATTGATATAATGCCAACGATTGTAGAGTTGACCGGCGCAAAGTACGAAGGCAGTATCTCCCTGGAAGGTGTGAGCCTGGTACCTTTGTTTAAAGGGAAATCCCTCGACAGGGGAAAGGCCATCTGCTGGGAGCATGAAATGAATAAGGCGGTGAGACTGGGCGATTGGAAACTGGTGTCAAAGGGGGAAATACTGAAGGATAAGGAACATTACAGGGAAGGGAAATGGGAGCTGTATAATATGAAAAAAGATAGAAGTGAGTTACACGATCTGTCAGAAATGTACCCTGAGAAAGTGAAGGAAATGAGTGCTATCTGGAATGCCTATGCGAAAAGAGTAGGTGTGTTTCCGGCGCCGTGGAAACCAATTATGGATTTGAATTAAAATATCATTCCTTGAAGATCGATATAAAATATACGACTGCTATCTCAGCAGGTCTGTTGATGTCATTTTTTATACCCTGGATCAGGTGGAGTATTTTCAAATATAGCGGGTATCAGCTGCCTCCAATCATCAATACACTTTATTTCACCGGTAAACTGACAATAGGTGAATTCCAATCCTATTCGATTGCCATTTTTCTCTATTTGATCCCGATATTTTGTGTGCTAAGTTTAGTCAGGGATATGACGGGTTTCAGGTTAATACCGGTAGTCACTGAATTTGTGGCGGGCCTGGTGTTAACCGGGGCATTTTATTATTATATCGCCAGGTATGACAGGGAGTTCATTGGGCATTTAAGTATTGGTTATTATCTCACGGTGGGATTGTCAGTGCTTGGCTTGCTGGTGGGGATTGTGCAGGCGAAGCTTGCCTCCAGGGCTGCCTGAGCAGGGTGTATGATTCTAAAAATTAAAGGCCCTCCCCTATGGCCTTCGGGCAAATTTCATTGTCCATAAGCAACGATACTACCCTTCCATTTCCCAAGGCCTACCCAGCCCCCGGTAAAAATATGCTTTCGCCGAAGATGAAAGCATATTTTTACCGGGGGGCATTCCAATTGAAAATCAACAACTTACTATCCGCAAGGCTGAAAACCGCCTTTTCTACCCCCTAAAAACAGCTGTTAAAAGGGAACATTCCGGCCTGTTCTCTCAATTCGTTTTGAATGACCTTTGTACCATCAATAAAACGAAAAGGGAAATGACTTTGCAAAATGCCAAAACTGTATCCAATGGACTTCTCATAGGTGCTATTACCACCTTTGGCGGAGATCTCTCCAACAGTGATCAGTTGCGTGCATTAACAGCAGCAGGCTGGCTACTCTGTGACGGCAGCGCCTATCCTACAGATACGTATCCGGAACTCTATGCCGCCATCGGCAATGCACATGGCGGCGATGAATACAGTTTCAACGTACCTGATCTGATCGGGCGTTTCCTGAGAGGTACCTTACACAAAGCCAAAGGCACCGACCCCGATGCACCCAAAAGGGTTGCAGCAGCACCGGGCGGCGCCACCGGCAATCACACCGGTTCTTTGCAAAAGACCGCTACCGGCCTTCCTGCATCGCTCTGGTCGCTCTCTATCACCGGTGCCCACAGCCATACCTGCGGCAGGCTCACCGCCAATATGCACAGGGCATGGAGTGGCTCCAGGCACGAAATGGCAAGAGGTAATCAAACAATTGCCACAGAACCAGCGGGCGCACACTATCACACACTCACAGGATTTGATAATGCGACCCTTCCTATTAATGTGGCTTTATATTTCGTCATAAAATGCCGTACACCACAATCGCCTGCCGGCATCTTACCGGCAGGCACCATTACCGCCTTTGGAGGTCCTTTGCCACGTATCCCGGCAGGATGGCTCTTTTGTGATGGTAAACCTTATGCATATACGGATTACCCGGCATTGTCCGATACGATCCTCGGCAATTTTGGCGGAGATGGTCTTAGAATTATTAATGTTCCGGACTTAAGAGGATATTTTCTTAGGGGTACTAGTCACTTAACAAACAGGGACCCGGATGCGGATACCCGCCATGCCCTTCACAAAGGTGGAAACACGGGCGACAACATCGGCTCTGTGGAGTATTATGCCACAGCCTCTCCCCCCGGCATAACAACCACAGTAGCCGGTGCACACAGTCACCAGGTGGAAAGTGTGCCCGTGTCTTCCCACTCTGCGGCCAAAGGAGCCACAGGATTTATTGCCTACAACTGTATTGCATGGATCGATGATCGCGGGCAGACCAATACTGCCGGAGAACACCTGCATACCATTACCGGGGGCGACCAGGAGACAAGGCCTGAGAATATCTATACAGATTTTCTCATTGCCGTGGAAGACATAGCAGGGGCCGCCCCTCCTATTGGTACGATCATGCCATTTGGCGGGGATATAACGGACAGGGATGTACAAATTAAACTGCAGGCAGCAGGATGGTTCCCCTGTGACGGGAGTTCGCTGCGCAGGCATACCTATCGGGAGCTGTTCGAAGTAATCGGCACACATTACGGCGGTGCACCACTGACCTTTGCAATACCTGATCTGAGAGGGTATTTCGTAACAGGTGCCGGCAAACTGAAGGTGGGTACAATACAGGTGATTTCTACAACGGGTTCACCGGCGAATCCTATCAGAACGACAACGAATGGCAAACATACCCATGCTATTTATAGGGTACCGGCAGAGCGGCATGCGATAGATTCAGAGGAAGGTTGGGAACTGGCAGCATTTAATGGAGAAGAGAGTGCAACATCGGAGGATGGCGAGCATAGTCATGATGTGGCGGGTGGAGACAGCGAGTCGAGGCCGATTAATGTAAATGTGGATTATATCATCAGGTATAAATAACCGGGCTGTAATGGTAAATTTTTACAGCCTACTCATCGTTCAGGCCTTTCATCCTTATACTTCCCCCTCAGACATAACCCTACAACCAGTGCCTGCACATTACTTTCAGAAAGGTATGTGGACGTGGTAGCTCAAGGGCTAGGTAGCTACCCTCCACTGCCTTTTGAAAGTAGTTGCAGGCCTTACATGAAATTTGAAATAGTTTTTTATACATTTAGGTACACCTTAAATCATTTAATGTTATGAACATCCCTGTTGCCATTATTACCATAGCGATGGTAGCTATGACTATGACTGCCTGTCAATCCAAACAGTCTCCTTCCATCCCGGAGGATGACCACAAAGGAGTATCTACAAACAATTTGCTGGATAAAGACACCATCAGTGTTGAGTTTGCAAAAATGTATGTAAAGAATTATGCAAGTCGTGCCGGCAAAATTCCTGTTGACCCTTCCGACTGTGATGCCTGCGATACAGAATCTATTGATGGCAGGCCACATAAAATGGGCTCCAACACCCGTACTGTATGGTTCAGCGCTTCAAGACTGAAAGCCCTTGTTGATCAGCTGGAAGCTGAAGGTGGCGACGGGATCCGTTTCTACTTTGCATCATATGACAGCACTTACAACAAGTACGACAGCTCTCATACACACATTCCAGAGCGCCCTTACTGGAATCGTAACACCCTTGTGATGGTGACTACCAGGGATTCCACCAGGAATGACAGCATTTTTCATTGGGATTATTTCAACAACGATCCAAGAGGTACTGTAGGCAAAGGTAGAATCGTACTGGCAGCTGCAGAAAACCGTGGTGAATTATGTCCTCCGCCTGCAACCTGTAAATCAGTGGGCGCTTTGTTGATTACTCAATGATTCTGACTATAAAGCATGAAATATTACTTTACATTGAATACCGTCGCAGAAATGATCTGCCTGTTGGTAGCGGCGTTTTGTCTTGCAAAAGACAAAACGCCTATATGGCGGTATTTTATCGTCTATTTATTACTAACCTGTGCAACAGAACTGACCGGTGTTTATATCCGGGAAATGACGTCTTTATCTAATGCCCCCTTTTATAATGTCTATCTGCTGATTGAATGCGGCTTTATCAGCTGCTTCTTCTACCAACTATATCTGCAATACACTAATAAACGCAGCCTGCTCATCATCTGGCTTTGCATATTCCTGGTGATGTATGTATTGGAAGGTCTTAAATTTCATTTTGCAAAGTTCGTAAACCTCACTGCCTCTACCGAATCCGTTGTATTTGTACTGGCAAGTCTTTATTTTTATTACCTCATACTTCGGGACGATAAATATATCGTGCTGAACACGTATGCCCCGTTTTGGTGGGTAAACGGAACCCTTATATTTTACTTTGGCAGTACAGCGACCAACATCTTCAATGATTACCTGGTGCATGAAATCAAGTCGATTACAATGTCGATCCGGTATGTTACTTATTCGATCCTGAATGTGTTGTTGTATGCCTGCTGGTCATACGCTTTTATATGCAGATTTCTTCAAAGGAAATATTATTCTTCATCGGCATCACAACTGTAATTTTTCTGATTGCCCCTTTATTTCTGATCGTATATGTCAACCTCTATAACCGACGGAAAAAAAAGCATGCGGAAGAAAAAGAAGTCCTGAAACAGGCTTTTGATACCGAATTATTGAAAACCCAGATGGAAGTCCAGGAGCAAACCCTGAAGACTATCGCATATGATTTGCATGACAATATCGGACAGTTGTTAGGCCTTACGGTCATGACGCTTGGCTCCATCAACATGCAGGATACTGAAAAAGCCGGTGAAAAGGTGGCCGCAGCTGAAGCACTAGCCAAAAGGGCGGTGAAAGAACTGCGGGCGCTGTCCCGGTTATTGCATGGTGAGGAACTGCTGAACAGGGGCCTTGTCGATGCCATTGCATTTGAACTGGAGTACCTGGAGCGTTCCGATTTTTTCAAAATCACCTATACCCATCCTGATACTCCCCTCCCTCCGCTCGCGGACAAAGTTACCATCGTCTTCCGCCTCTTCCAGGAGATCCTGAATAATATTGTGCGGCATGCACAGGCCAATGAAATTGTTATTAACTTAGCGTTTGCTGGTAATGTGTTAACCTTGTCTATCCAGGACAATGGTTCCGGGTTCGATGTGTCTGAAATCATGAAACAGCACAAAGGCATGGGGCTACAGAATATCCAGAAACGGGCCGGCATGATTGGCGGCCAGGCACAGATCCTATCAACACCGGGTGCCGGCACCACCATTAAGATTACGATTCCTTACTAAATAAAGGTCGTGTTGTCGTTTGGTGTAATCCATCAATCCTGCTCTTAGGATATTGATTCAAACTTCAACACAACCTAGATAAACCTATGGCGGAAAAGCAGACCACGATTGCCATTATTGATGATCATACCTTGTTCAGGCAGGGGATGATAAGCCTGTTATCAGAATTCCCGGAGATTTCTATTGTATTTGATGCTTCGAATGGAGAGGATATGAAGGCTAAGATCACACAGTATCCTTTGCCTGAGGTGATTTTGATGGATATTAGTATGCCCGTAATGGATGGGTTTGAAAGTACGCGCTGGTTACGGGAGCATTATCCTGATGTGAAGGTGTTAGCATTGAGTATGTTTGAAGAGGAGAAGCCGATTATTAAGATGCTGAAGAATGGGGCAGGCGGGTATTTGCTGAAGGAGTCACGGACGACGGATGTGGTGCATGCGATCAAGGCGATCAATGAACAGGGCTTCTTTATTAATGAGCTGGTGTCATTTAAGTTATTGCGAAATATCCAGGGGCACCTGGCTGGTGGCAGTGTGCCGGAGAAGCTGAGTAGTAACGAGGTGAAGTTCCTGGAATTGTGTTGTACAGAGTATACGTATAAGGAGATAGCGGATCAGATGAATCTGAGTCCGCACACGATCGATAATTACAGGCAGGATTTGTTTCAGCGCTTTGGGATCAAAAGCAGGACGGGATTGGTGTTGTTTGCGATCAAGAATGAGTTGATTACGTTGAAATAGGGGGAGATTGGATGGGTGATCGGGGAATTTTGAAGGACAGGAGAATTAAAAGGGGCGTGTTTTGAGCATAACCTTTTGCCTGAATCAATGAAATTCGGGTTTTGGTTTCATTCCAGTTTAAACTTCAGTTATGAAAAAGTATCTATATCTGTACCTGATAGCGATCTTATGTAGCATGGGGGCCCGGGCACAGACCATCAAGGCCAGCAATTATGCCATAAAAGGCTACATCAATAGCGATGGAAGAATTCAGAACAGCAGCTACCAGACGATAGGCTATATCAAAAGTGATGGCAGGATCCAGGATGGCAGCTATAACACCATCGGCCATGTGAAAGATGGCAAAGTAGAAGATAGCCATTATAACACGGTAGGCTACATCAATAAAGACGGGAAGGTGACCAACGGCAGTTATTCAACTTTAGGTTATATAA
This sequence comes from Chitinophaga sancti, assembly GCF_034424315.1. Taxonomy (GTDB): domain Bacteria; phylum Bacteroidota; class Bacteroidia; order Chitinophagales; family Chitinophagaceae; genus Chitinophaga; species Chitinophaga sancti. The sequence goes on along the minus strand of NZ_CP139972.1, from coordinate 518,025 downwards.
AAGACGACGGCACAGTTCAGGGCAGTAACTACGCTACGCTTGGCACTGCCTGTGGGGTTAAAAAAGAATGGGCGGCTGTCGTGTTCTTCTTTTTTGAAATGAAATGACATGATCTTATTAATTCCGGAAAAAACGGATGTAGAATTTGAAGCCGTCGCCCGCGTCCTGACTGCCATGGGTGGAAAGATAAAACGCCTGGGTAAATATTGGATAAAGGATGAGACTCTCATTGACCGGCCACTGGCCATTTATGGCAACCAGACATTCGCCATGGTATTGGCACAGATTTATAAAAGAACCCTTATTTCTCCTGACGATACGCTGATAGCCAGACTGGAACCACAGTGGGTAAAGCGGGTCATTCATCATACGACCATTGGGGCCTTGCAGGCAGCAGATTTTCCCCTTTTTATAAAACCTGTTATTCCTAAATTATTTGCAGCAGGCATCTTTCCTGATCTGGCTTATTTCAGGCAGGCCATTGGCAGCCAGGATGAGACGGAGGAGGTATTGACGTCTGAGATTGTGAAGCCGATACAGGCAGAGCTGAGGGCCTTTGTTTTGGCGGGAGCCATAAAGGACCTGGCTTTGTATGAGGGGGATGCTGATCTGGCAGGTGGAAGGGAGTTTTTGCTGAGTTTTTTAGCTTCGTATAATGAGCAGTTACCGGCGACGGTGGTGGTGGATCTTGGTTTTAATGAGGCGCTTGGCTGGTTTGTGTTGGAATTTAATGCCAGTTGGGGTGCAGGTTTGAATGGGTGTAAGGCGGAGAAGGTAATAGATTGTATCTTAGCGGCCACAATATAATTCCATATAATGAAATATGCGATAATAGGAACTGGTGCCATCGGAGGATTTTATGGCGCCCAGTTAGCCAATGCCGGCGAGGAAGTACATTTTTTATTAAACAGTGACTATGCTATAGTAAAGGAAGAAGGACTCCACGTAATTTCAGAAGTATACAGCGATATTCATTTAGAGAAGCTAAATGCGTACCAGCATGCCATTGATATGCCTGCCTGTGATGTGATCCTCGTTTGTTTGAAAACCACCAGTAATGCCAGTCTCCTGCCCTCATTGGTACAGCCACTCTTACACAGTGGCTCGGTCATTATCCTCATACAAAACGGCCTGGGTGTAGAAGCAGATGTTGCGGCGATGTTTCCGGGTGTAGGGGTGGCAGGTGCGACAGCGTTGGTCTCTGTATATAAAGTCGGTCCTGGCCAGATGCATCACCTGGATTATGGGGATATTGAAATAGGGAATTACAATGTCCAGGATACAACGATTATTGATAAGGTAGTTGCTGCATTTGATAATACCGGGTTGATCTCAAGAAAAGCTGAAGACCTAAACACCCTGCGCTGGAAGAAACTGGTTTGGAATATCACTTTCAATGGTATGTGTGTGGTATTGAATACGACTGCCAATAAACTGCTGGCGGATCGCGCTACATATAATCTTTCAAAGGAGATCATGCATGAGGTGATACTGGGAGCGAATGCCTGTGGCGCGGCATTGCCGGAGTCGATGGTGTATGATATGCTACAGTTTACGATAGCCATGCGGCCGTATGCACCGAGTATGAAGCTGGATTATGATGCAAAGCGGCCGATGGAGCTGAAATACATATATGAGAACCCGGTAGCGATGGCGAAGGCGGCGGGGTATTATATGTCGAAAGTAGATATGTTGTTGCAGCAGTTGTTGTTCCTGGGTAAATATTAGAACTTATTTCATAATTACTATTTATGTATTGATTATCAACTGGAAATACCTATTTATGAAATGAGTTCTAGTTGTTTTTTGCTAATGCAATGGGGGTATACTTAAATGAGAAACCGCTTACAGCTCGTTTGCGGATGCGGGTTCGGGTCTCGCCGACTGCATTGTATACGGGGATCGTTTAGTTGGAAACAGGCCGTTACGTCATAACGGAAGTGTAGGTTAGAGTCCTTGCTTCTCCACAAATCAGTAGAGAGGTCGTATAATTGGAAATACGTGCAGTCATCAGGTAGATAGTACGGATTCGATTCCTGCCTTCACTATTGAATGCTATTAGTTGAACAATGGACTTATGCTGTTTATTTTTCTTTGCAGCTAAAATCACGCGGCATGACATTTAAATTAACCCGTATATGCTCATCTCTTTTGATAAATTTAGACATGGAAGTTTGAACTCTTTAATTACTTCGATTGTCTGATCAATACTGCTACCACGTTCCTCGCTTATTGCCCGATAACTACTAATCAAAATGATTTTGCACCTGCCCCCGTTAACTATCGAATATAAATTAGCAATCATGACAAAACGATACCAAACACCCGGAATTTTGCACATTGGATGGACCACGCTATTGTTGCTGTATTGTATTTCTGTATCAGCTTATCCAGCTGTTGATAAACATGAATCAGACAACAAACCGAAATGGGTGGGAACCTGGGGAACTGCGGTTATGGCGATAGCTCCTAATGACATACCACCTAAGCCGGGAATTGCTCATCATGTCTTAAGGCAGATCGTCTGCGTCTCGATCGGTGGTGATAAACTTAGACTTAAGTTCTCCAACAAATTTGGTAATAGTCAATTGACGATCAGATCTGTAAATATTGCCGTTGCGAAAGACAGCGGCGTGATTGAGGACTCAACAATTTCGTTGTTAACCTTCAATGGCCAACAGGATGTTACTTTACAGCCAGGTACCGAAATTTATTCAGACCCGCGATCATTTGGGCTAAAGCCAAGGGCCAGGATTGCCATCACGATCTCTTTTGGAGAAGTTCCTTCCATTCTTACAGGACATGGAGGCTCCCGAACAACTTCTTATCTGTTTGCCGACAATGCTCCCCAACCCGGTGATCACTTCAGGAATGCGATTAGAATTGACCATTGGTACATCATTGCAGGAATTGAGGTAGAAGCCAAAAATAGTACGGGATCGGTTGTCGTTTTCGGTGATTCAATCACTGATGGAAGAGGTTCGGGAACAAATAAACAGAATCGCTGGCCCGATATTTTATCGGAGAATTTGCTAAAAGACCCGGTAACCAGCAAAGTGGGTGTAATCAATATGGGGATCGGTGGCAATAGCATTCTTAAAGGAGGATTAGGGCCTACAGGATTGCAACGTTTCGAACATGATGTCCTTGACCAGGAAGGCGTCAGATGGCTTATTCTGGCGGAAGGAATTAACGACCTTGGTGGTGCGCAGGACAGTTTGGCAGCAGATGACGTAGCCAAAGATCTCATCGCCGCTTACCAACAGTTTATAGATCTGGCACACGCAAAAGGAATAAAAGTGTATGGTGCCACCATCATGCCTTTTAAAAAAAGCTTCTATTATGAGCGTTACAAAAATTCCGCACGCATTAAGGTCAATGAATGGATCCGGAATTCGAACCTTTTCGATGCAGTCATCGACTTTGATCAGTTGATGAGAGATCCCAGTGACAAGGATGTTTTACAATATGAAATGCAATCCGGAGCGAATGACTTTCTTCATCCTAATGAACTGGGTTACCGTTTTATAGGCAATGGCATAAGCCTGTCTTTGTTCAAATGATAATAAAGAGACCTACTGTTCATTTTTCTGAAAGTGGTCTTTATTCCCATTGGAAATAAACCAGTCTTTATTCAAATGATTATAATGAGACCTGGCAGCGTATTTTTTTGAAAATGGTTTTTATTCCCTTTGGGGAATAAACCAGCCTTTATTCAAATGATTATAATGAGACCTGGCAGCGTATTTTTTTGAAAATGGTTTTTATTCTCTTTGGAGAATAAACCTTTTATGATTGTTTTATTTGGCAAAAACCTGATCACGGTTCCTCACCGTTTGTTATCCACTGCCCGCTTCATTGCCTCCAATTCCAGCCCCGAAACTCCTATTCCCGAACCCATGATTATGATACATACGTTTCCGGTCGTTATATTCGATTCTGGCCTATTCTCCACCACATAAATTAACTTCCCCGCTATTACTACCGCGATTTGGGGGTGTAACGGATTCCCGGTACCTTCTTTTAAATCCGTCGTTCCTTTTTTATCAAACTGCAAGCACAAATTTGGGTAAACCTTATTCTCAATCTTTTCCATTTTAATATTACACTGACTGACATTATCGACAGATACAAACGGAATTTTAGCAAGAGAATACACTTGGTCATCACCCTCGCATTTTTTTCCTATACCATCACTTCCTGCTGCTAGATAATAAAACCCGGTGCGTAGATAAGTTGTATCAATTTTTATTGAAGTACTACTATGAATAGGGTTAGGATTTTTTTCTTTTGTAGATGGGTGGGATGTACAGGAAAAAAACATCACTGATAAAAGTACGAGAGAATTAAGCTTCATATTGATGGTTGTCTGATTAGAACTCATTTCACAAATAGGCCTTTATGATTGATAATCAATACTTAAATGGTAATTATGAAATGAGTTCTAAATATTGATATTAAAAATAAGAAAGGAGCAATTACGCCCCAAAGTTTACATTTTGGGCTTACCACGCTCAAAACATAAACCTGGATAAAGATAGAAAATTTTCCAGGACACCCGGTTTTGTTCAAGATATGAATTGAAACACCCAATTCATTAATACAATCAACTAACCTGCAGCATAATTCAAACCGCTACTATAATCGTTTTCCTATGGGGGCGAAACGGTAAGGGCAGTTGTATGGTGTAATTATCTATTGTCAACGTAAGTTTCCCAGCTACTGATTTTTGAAGGTCTTCCAGCGCCTTTTGGCTTCCAATGCCTTGAATAATTATATTTGTTGGAGCCATCCCATCAGGATCAGTAAACTTTATTGGATTATCAAAAGCATAAGTATAGGGTGAAAAATGTCTCACTTTTTCTCCTCAAGGATCCACCACACCCCATCTACCAATCTGCGCATCATACATCCTCGCCCCATAATCTTTAGAAAAACTTCGGACATAAGATACCCAGTTTACGCAAATCTGCATGCTCCTTGTTTGTAGGAATGGTAAATCCAATAGAAATTTCATGCGATCCGCTGCTGTAGCTTTGCAAGGGGCCGATAGAAAAATCATACGCATAGCCTATACGGAGCGTGGGCATTGGGAAAATTTCAATGGCAGCGACGGCAGCATCCCTGGTGAGGAGCGTCTTTTGCAGGTAAGACTTATCGTACAGACTTACGCTGGTTCTGTAGGATCCTCCAATCCAGAGTTTTTCGGAGATGAGGAGGAAAGCATTGAAGTCGAAACTGGTAGGTCCTCCCCTGTCGTCTTTGAGTAAAAAAGATGGTTTGAGTGAAAGCTGTTCATTTAGTCTAAACATCGCGCCTGCAGTAATATAATAATGCGGGCGGGGAGTAGGAATGTAAACGTATTTCGACTTGCTGATATGTGGAGCTACGAGGTTGTCTACGGAGAAACCGGCATAGAACCTGTCATCAGCATAAAAGATCCCTGCCCTGGCATCTGGTACCGTAGTGGCAAGCGTGCCTTCCGGCATGTCTTCAGGATTGGTTGTGGTAAGGAGAGAGGTGTTCACGGCAAGGTTCACCAGCCCGCCGCTGATACCGAATGCGAGACGGGATGTACCATCTTCATTCATGCGTATGCGATAGGCGTAACTGGCGTAGAGGGATTGGTTGGTCTGGGCACCGAGTTTGTCGGCGACAGCCTGGATCCCCCAGCCTACGTTACCATCGTTGGCAATATTATCGGCAGAAACAGAGAAGCTCCGGGGAGCTCCTTCTATTCCGGTCCATTGGGCCCGATAGAACGCATGCAGGTATAATTCTTCTTTATAACCTGCATACGCCGGGTTGATGTAAATGCCGTTGAACATATATTGGCTGAACTGCGCTTCCTGTTGGGCAAATGTCGATTTGCCCAACACCATACATAGCAACAATATAAAACCTCTTTTCATCATTTGTTAAGTTTGCGTAGGATGGTTGTGAATCCTTTGAATACTTCCCATTCTGCACTGTCTTGCTTCTTCACGCGTAATAAATAATAATAGGTGCCTTCACTTAATCCGTCGCCGTTCCAGGTATTGGAATAGTTATGCTGGCGGTATACTTCGTTACCCCAACGGTTTACAATGATCAGTTCATTATCTGTGTATTTGTCGAGACCGACGATTTCGAATACGTCGTTCTTACCATCTCCGTTTGGCGTGAACAGGGTTGGTACTTTTATGTAGACAGCACCTATATGAATGGTCACGGTAGCGATGTTGGATACGTATCCGTCGGCATCAGTGATGGTATAAGTAAAGGTATCGTCTCCGATATATCCCTGATCAGGCGTGTATTCGAAGTTACCATTAACATCGAACGTGATGGTACCGTGTTGTACGGTGGTAACGGTGTTGATGGTTTGCAAGGTGGACGTTCCCAGATTATCATTATTTAAAGGATTGAAATTGATATGGGTATTCATCCTTGTATCGTATTCGTCATCATTGGCTTTTATTACGCCTGGAACAGTGATCGTTGTTGGTATATCATTGTTGGCGCTGGTACCGGAGATGTCGGCTACAGTTTTATGATCGGAGCTAGTACCACTTACGGAAGCGGTGTTGCTAACGGATCCGTTTTCTCTGTCGGTCTGCGTGATGGTGTAGGTGGTGGTTTGGGTCACCACTTCGCCTGGTTGCAGGGTGGTAGAGATGGTGGTGTTCAGGTTGACCATTGGATCGGCGAGGATGACATTAGTTAATGCGACGTCGCCGGTGTTGGTGGTTGTGAACGTGTAGGTGATGACGTTTCCTTTCAGTTCAGCGGTTTTTACCAGGGTAATGCCTGGGTGGGCGACTACCTGGGTGACGGTGATATTGATGGTCACGGTGGTGCTCAGGTGGCCGTCGCTGATGGTGATGGTGAAGCTGTCGTTGCCTACGTAATCCGTGTTTGGCTTGTAGGTGAAGGAGCCGTCCGGGTTTACGGAAGCATTGCCATGGGCAGCGCTGGATGCCTGGCTGTAGGTGAGTACATCACCGTCTGCATCGGAGCCTTTAATGGTGCCTGTGTAAGTGGTGTTTTTAGGGATGGTGATTGTCTGGTCGGTGCCGGCTGGGGCATCGTTTACAGGGGTCACGGTGAAGATCACGGTACCGGTATCACACTTGCCTGGTGTTCCACTATCACATACCTGGTACTTCAGGCTGTCGAGACCATTGTAGTTAGCTGCTGGTGTGTAGGTGTACAGGCCATTACCTTTCAGTGTAATAGTACCATGTAAAGGACTTATGATCACCGTAGCGGTCAGCGCATCGCCTTCAACATCGGTATCATTTGCCAGTACATTGAAGTCGGTTGGCGCATCCTCTGTTACGGTTACAGCATCATCTACAGCTATTGGTGCATCGTTTACAGGAGTAACTGTGAAGATTACTGTTCCTGTATTACACATGCTTGGTGTGCCATTATCACATACCTGGTATTTCAGACTATCCAAGCCATTGTAGTTAGCATTAGGGGTATACTTAAAGCTACCATCCGGGTTCGGAGATACCGTTCCATGCACTGGGCCAGTGATCACAGTTGCAGTAAGTGCATCTCCCTCAACATCGGTATCATTCGTTCTTACTTCAAAGCTAGTTGGAGTATCCTCTGTTACAGTTACCGCATCATCTACTGCTATTGGCGCATCATTCACAGGAGTGACTGTGAAGATCACAGTGCCTGTATCACACTTGCTTGATGTACCATTGTCATATACACGGTACTTGAGACTATCCAGACCATTGTAGTTAGCATTAGGTGTATACTTAAAGCTACCATCTGGGTTCTGAGACACGGTACCATTTACAGGACCAGTTATTACTGTAGCAGTTAATGCATCACCCTCTGCATCGGTATCATTCGTTCTTACTTCAAAGCTAGTTGGAGTATCCTCTACTACAGGTACCGCATCATCTACTGCTATTGGTGCATCATTTACAGGAGTGACTGTGAAGATCACAGTGCCAGTATCACACTTGCTCGGGGTACCATTGTCACATACCTGGTACTTCAGGCTATCCAAACCATTATAGTTAGCATTTGGAGTATACTTAAAGCTTCCGTCCGGGTTTTGAGACACGGTACCATTTACCGGACCAGTTATTACTGTAGCAGTTAATGCATCACCCTCTACATCGGTATCATTCGTTCTTACATCAAAGTCAGTTGGGGTATCCTCTGTTACGGTTACAGCATCATCTACAGCTATTGGTGCATCGTTTACTGGTGTAACTGTGAAGATCACAGTTCCTGTATTACACATGCTTGGTGTGCCATTATCACATACCTGGTACTTCAGGCTATCCAAACCATTATAGTTAGCATTTGGGGTATACTTAAAGCTTCCATCCGGGTTCGGAGACACAGTACCATTGACAGGACCAGTTATTACTGTAGCAGTTAATGCATCTCCCTCAACATCGGTATCATTTGCTCTTACATCAAAGTCGGTTGGAGTATCCTCTACCACTGTTACTGCATCATCTACAGCTACTGGTGCATCATTTACAGGTGTAACTGTGAAGATCACAGTTCCTGTATTACACATGCTTGGTGTACCATTATCACATACACGGTACTTCAGACTATCCAGACCATTATAGTTAGCATTTGGCGTATACTTAAAGCTTCCATCTGGGTTCTGAGATATTATACCATGCACCGGGCCACTGATCACATTAGCAGTCAATGCATCACCCTCTGCATCGGTATCATTCGTTCTTACATCAAAGTCGGTTGGAGTATCCTCTACCACTGTTACTGCATCATCTACTGCTACCGGTGCATCATTTACAGGTGTAACTTTGAAGATCACAGTGCCAGTATCACACTTGCTTGGGGTACCATTGTCACATACCTGGTACTTCAGGCTATCTAAACCATTATAGTTAGCATTTGGTGTATACCTAAAGCTACCATCCGGGTTCGGAACAACTGTTCCATTGACAGGACCAGCAATCACAGTTGCAGTCAGCGCATCACCCTCAACATCAGTATCATTCGTTCTTACTTCAAAGCTAGTTGGAGTATCCTCTACTACTGTTACCGCATCATCTACTGCTACCGGTGAATCGTTCACAGGAGTAACTGTGAAGATCACAGTGCCAGTATCACACTTGCTCGGGGTACCACTATCACATACCTGGTACTTCAGGCTATCCAGACCATTGTAATTTAATGCAGGTGTATAAGTGTAGCTACCGTCTGGTTTCTGAGATACTGTGCCATGTACCGGGCCCGTGATCACAGTCGCAGTCAGCGCATCGCCTTCTACATCGGTATCATTCGTTCTTACTTCAAAGTCAGTTGGAGTGTCCTCTGTTACAGTCACCGCATCATCTACTGCTACAGGTGCATCATTCACAGGAGTGACTGTGAAGATCACAGTGCCTGTATCACACTTGCTTGGGGTACCATTGTCACATACCTGGTACTTCAGGCTATCTAAACCATTGTAGTTAGCATTTGGGGTATACTTAAAGCTTCCATCCGGGTTCGGAACAACTGTTCCATTGACAGGACCAGCAATCACAGTAGCAGTCAGCGCATCACCCTCAACATCAGTATCATTCGTTCTTACTTCAAAGCTAGTTGGAGTATCCTCTACTACTGTTACTGCATCATCTACTGCTACCGGCGCATCATTTACAGGAGTAACTGTGAAGATCACAGTGCCTGTATCACACTTGCTTGGGGTGCCATTATCACATAACTGATACTTCAGACTGTCAAGGCCATTGTAATTTAATGCAGGTGTATAAGTGTAGCTACCGTCTGGTTTCTGAGATACTGTGCCATGTACCGGACCCGTGATCACAGTTGCAGTCAGCGCATCGCCTTCTACATCAGTATCATTCGTTCTTACTTCAAAGCTAGTTGGAGTATCCTCTACTACTGTTACCGCATCATCTACTGCTACCGGCGCATCGTTTACAGGAGTAACTGTGAAGATCACAGTGCCTGTATCACACTTGCTTGGGGTGCCATTATCACATACCTGGTACTTCAGACTGTCAAGGCCATTGTAATTTAATGCAGGTGTATAAGTGTAGCTACCGTCTGGTTTCTGAGATACGGTACCATGTGCCGGACCAGCAATCACAGTTGCAGTCAGTGCATCACCCTCTACATCGGTATCATTGGCTCTTACTTCAAAGCTAGTTGGAGTATCCTCTACTACTGTTACTGCATCATCTACTGCTACCGGCGCATCATTTACAGGAGTAACTGTGAAGATCACAGTGCCTGTATCACACTTGCTTGGGGTACCATTGTCACATACCTGGTACTTCAGGCTATCTAAACCATTATAGTTAGCATTTGGGGTATACTTAAAGCTTCCATCCGGGTTTGGAACAACTGTTCCATTGACAGGGCCAGCAATCACAGTTGCAGTCAGCGCATCGCCTTCTACATCAGTATCATTCGTTCTTACTTCAAAGCTAGTTGGAGTATCCTCTACTACTGTTACCGCATCATCTACTGCTAACGGCGCATCATTCACAGGAGTGACTGTGAAGATCACAGTGCCAGTATCACACTTGCTCGGGGTACCATTGTCACATACCTGGTACTTCAGACTGTCAAGGCCATTGTAATTTAATGCAGGCGTATAAGTGAAGCTACCGTCTGGTTTTTGAGATACTGTTCCATGTACCGGACCAGCAATCACAGTCGTAGTCAGCGCATCGCCTTCTACATCAGTATCATTCGTTCTTACTTCAAAGTCTGTTGGAGTATCCTCTACCACTGTTACTGCATCATCTACTGCTACCGGCGCATCGTTTACAGGAGTAACTGTGAAGATCACAGTGCCTGTATCACACTTGCTTGGGGTACCATTATCACATACACGGTACTTCAGGCTATCCAAGCCATTGTAATTTAATGCAGGTGTATAAGTGAAGCTTCCGTCTGGTTTTTGAGATACTGTTCCATGTACCGGACCAGCAATCACAGTTGCAGTCAGTGCATCGCCCTCAACATCGGTATCATTCGTTCTTACTTCAAAGCTAGTTGGAGTATCCTCTACTACTGTTACCGCATCATCTACTGCTACTGGTGCATCGTTCACCGGAGTAACTGTGAAGATCACAGTGCCCGTATCACACTTGCTCGGTGTACCATTATCACATACCTGATACTTCAGGCTATCCAAGCCATTGTAATTTAATGCAGGTGTATAAGTGAAGCTTCCATCCGGGTTCGGAACAACTGTTCCATTGACAGGGCCAGCAATCACAGTTGCAGTCAGTGCATCGCCTTCTACATCAGTATCATTCGTTCTTACTTCAAAGCTAGTTGGAGTATCCTCTATTACAGTTACTGCATCATCTACTGCTACCGGCGCATCGTTTACAGGAGTAACTGTAAAGATCACAGTGCCTGTATCACACTTGCTTGGGGTGCCATTATCACATACACGATACTTCAGACTGTCAAGGCCATTGTAATTTAATGCAGGTGTATAAGTGTAGCTACCATCCGGGTTCTGAGACACGGTACCATTGACAGGACCAGCAATCACAGTCGCAGTCAGCGCATCTCCTTCTACATCAGTATCATTCGTTCTTACTTCAAAGCTAGTTGGAGTATCCTCTACTACAGGTACCGCATCATCTACTGCTATTGGTGCATCGTTTACAGGAGTAACTGTAAAGATCACAGTGCCAGTATCACACTTGCTCGGTGTGCCATTATCACATACCTGATACTTCAGACTGTCAAGGCCATTGTAATTTAATGCAGGTGTATAAGTGTAGCTACCGTCTGGTTTCTGAGATACGGTACCATGTACCGGACCAGCAATCACAGTTGCAGTCAGTGCATCACCCTCAACATCGGTATCATTTGCTCTTACATCAAAGTCTGTTGGAGTATCCTCTACCACTGTTACCGCATCATCTACCGCTACTGGTGCATCATTCACAGGTGTAACCGTAAAGATAACTGTACCTGTATTACACATGCTCGGTGTACCATTATCACATACCTGGTACTTCAGGCTATCCAAACCATTATAGTTAGCATTAGGAGTATACTTAAAGCTTCCATCCGGGTTCTGAGATACCGTTCCATGCACTGGGCCAGTAATCACAGTTGCAGTCAGCGCATCTCCCTCAACATCGGTATCATTCGCTCTTACTTCAAAGTCAGTTGGGGTATCTTCTACCACGGTTACTATATCATCTACTGCTACTGGCGCATCATTCACAGGAGTAACTGTGAAGATCACAGTGCCAGTATCACACTTGCTTGGGGTACCATTATCACATACCTGGTACTTCAGACTGTCAAGGCCATTATAGTTAGCATTTGGGGTATACTTAAAGCTTCCATCCGGGTTCGGAGACACGATACCATTGACAGGGCCAGCAATCACAGTTGTAGCCAGCGCATCGCCTTCTACATCAGTATCATTCGTTCTTACTTCAAAGCTAGCTGGAGTATCCTCTACTACTGTTACTGCATCATCTACTGCTACAGGCGCATCATTCACAGGAGTGACTGTGAAGATTACTGTTGCTGTATCACACTTGCTTGGGGTGCCATTATCACATACCTGGTACTTCAGACTGTCAAGGCCATTGTAATTTAATGCAGGTGTATAAGTGTAGCTACCGTCTGGTTTCGGAACAACTGTTCCATTGACAGGACCAGCAATCACAGTCGCAATCAGTGCATCGCCCTCAACATCGGTATCATTCGTTCTTACTTCAAAGCTAGCTGGAGTATCCTCTGTTATTGTTACCGCATCATCTACTGCTACTGGGGCATCATTCACAGGAGTGACTGTGAAGATGACAGTACCCGTATCACACTTGCTTGGGGTGCCATTGTCACATACCTGGTACTTCAGGCTATCCAGACCATTGTAATTTAATGCAGGTGTATAAGTGAAGCTTCCATCCGGGTTCGGAACAACTGTTCCATTTACAGGACCAGCAATCACAGTTGCAATCAGTGCATCGCCCTCAACATCGGTATCATTCGTTCTTACTTCAAAGCTAGCTGGAGTATCCTCTGTTATTGTTACCGCATCATCTACTGCTACTGGGGCATCATTCACAGGAGTGACTGTGAAGATGACAGTACCCGTATCACACTTGCTTGGGGTACCATTGTCACATACCTGGTACTTCAGACTGTCAAGGCCATTGTAATTTAATGCAGGTGTATAAGTGAAGCTACCGTCTGGTTTCTGAGATACTGTGCCATGTACCGGACCCGTGATCACAGTTGCAGTCAGCGCATCGCCCTCAACATCGGTATCATTTGTCCTTACTTCAAAGTCTGTTGGGGTATCTTCTACCACGGTTACCGCATCATCTACCGCTACTGGCGCATCATTTACCGGTGTAACCGTAAAGATAACTGTACCTGTATTACACATGCTCGGTGTACTATTGTCACATACCTGGTACTTCAGGCTATCCAAGCCATTATAGTTAGCATTTGGGGTATACTTAAAGCTGCCATCCGGGTTCGGAACAACTGTTCCATTGACAGGGCCAGCAATCACAGTCGCAGCTAGCGCATCTCCCTCAACATCGGTATCATTCGCTCTTACATCAAAGTCAGTTTGGGTATCTTCTACCACAGTTACTGCATCATCTACTGCTACTGGCGCATCATTTACTGGTGTAACCATGAAGATCACAGTACCTGTATCACACATGCTCGGTGTACCATTATCACATACACGGTACTTCAGACTGTCAAGGCCATTGTAATTTAATGCAGGTGTATAAGTGAAGCTTCCATCCGGGTTTGGAACAACTGTTCCATTGACAGGACCAGCAATCACAGTCGCAGTCAGCGCATCGCCTTCTACATCGGTATCATTCGTTCTTACTTCAAAGCTAGTTGGAGTATCCTCTACTACAGGTACCGCATCATCTACTGCTATTGGCGCATCATTCACAGGAGTGACTGTGAAGATCACAGTGCCAGTATCACACTTGCTCGGGGTACCATTGTCACATACCTGGTACTTCAGGCTATCCAAACCATTATAGTTAGCATTTGGTGTATACTTAAAGCTGCCATCCGGGTTCGGAACAACTGTTCCATTGACAGGACCAGCAATCACAGTCGCAGTCAGTACATCACCTTCTACATCAGTATCATTTGCTTTTACATCAAAGCTAGTTGGAGTATCTTCTACTACTGTTACCGCATCATCTACTGCTATTGGTGCATCGTTTACAGGTGTAACTGTAAAGATCACAGTGCCAGTATCACACTTGCTTGGGGTACCATTGTCACATACCTGGTACTTCAGGCTATCTAAACCATTGTAATTTAATGCAGGTGTATAAGTGAAGCTTCCATCCGGGTTCGGAACAACTGTTCCATTGACAGGGCCAGCAATCACAGTCGCAGTCAGCGCATCGCCTTCTACATCGGTATCATTCGTTCTTACTTCAAAGCTAGTTGGAGTATCCTCTACTACAGGTACCGCATCATCTACTGCTATTGGCGCATCATTCACAGGAGTGACTGTGAAGATCACAGTGCCCGTATCACACTTGCTCGGGGTACCATTGTCACATACCTGGTACTTCAGGCTATCCAAACCATTATAGTTAGCATTTGGGGTATACTTAAAGCTGCCATCCGGGTTCGGAACAACTGTTCCATTTACAGGACCAGCAATCACAGTCGCAGTCAGCGCATCGCCTTCTACATCAGTATCATTCGTTCTTACTTCAAAGCTAGTTGGAGTATCCTCTACTACAGGTACCGCATCATCTACTGCTACCGGCGCATCGTTTACAGGAGTAACTGTAAAAATCACAGTGCCAGTATCACACTTGCTTGGGGTGCCATTATCACATACACGATACTTCAGACTGTCAAGGCCATTGTAATTTAATGCAGGTGTATAAGTGTAGCTACCATCCGGGTTCTGAGACACGGTACCATGTGCCGGACCAGCAATCACAGTCGCAGTCAGCGCATCTCCTTCTACATCAGTATCATTTGCTTTTACATCAAAGCTAGTTGGAGTATCTTCTACTACTGTTACCGCATCATCTACTGCTACTGGTGCATCGTTTACAGGAGTAACTGTAAAGATCACAGTGCCAGTGTCACACTTGCTTGGGGTACCATTGTCACATACCTGGTACTTCAGGCTATCTAAACCATTGTAATTTAATGCAGGTGTATAAGTGAAGCTTCCATCCGGGTTCGGAACAACTGTTCCATTGACAGGGCCAGCAATCACAGTTGCAGTCAGCGCATCGCCTTCTACATCAGTATCATTCGTTCTTACTTCAAAGCTAGTTGGAGTATCCTCTACTACTGTTACTGCATCATCTACTGCTACCGGCGCATCATTTACAGGAGTAACTGTGAAGATCACAGTGCCTGTATCACACTTGCTCGGGGTGCCATTATCACATACACGATACTTCAGACTGTCAAGGCCATTGTAATTTAATGCAGGTGTATAAGTGTAGCTACCATCCGGGTTCTGAGACACGGTACCATTGACAGGACCAGCAATCACAGTCGCAGTCAGCGCATCGCCTTCTACATCAGTATCATTCGTTCTTACTTCAAAGCTAGTTGGAGTATCCTCTACTACAGGTACCGCATCATCTACTGCTATTGGTGCATCGTTTACAGGTGTAACTGTAAAGATCACAGTGCCAGTATCACACTTGCTTGGGGTGCCATTATCACATACCTGGTACTTCAGACTGTCAAGGCCATTGTAATTTAATGCAGGTGTATAAGTGTAGCTTCCATCCGGGTTTGGAACAACTGTTCCATTGACAGGACCAGCAATCACAGTCGCAGTCAGCGCATCGCCTTCTACATCGGTATCATTCGTTCTTACTTCAAAGCTAGTTGGAGTATCCTCTACTACAGGTACCGCATCATCTACTGCTATTGGCGCATCATTCACAGGAGTGACTGTGAAGATCACAGTGCCAGTATCACACTTGCTCGGTGTACCATTGTCACATACCTGGTACTTCAGGCTATCCAAACCATTATAGTTAGCATTTGGTGTATACTTAAAGCTGCCATCCGGGTTCGGAACAACTGTTCCATTGACAGGACCAGCAATCACAGTCGCAGTCAGTACATCGCCTTCTACATCAGTATCATTTGCTTTTACATCAAAGCTAGTTGGAGTATCTTCTACTACTGTTACCGCATCATCTACTGCTACTGGTGCATCGTTTACAGGAGTAACTGTAAAGATCACAGTGCCAGTATCACACTTGCTCGGGGTACCATTGTCACATACCTGGTACTTCAGGCTATCCAGGCCATTGTAATTTAATGCAGGTGTATAAGTGAAGCTTCCATCCGGGTTCGGAACAACTGTTCCATTGACAGGGCCAGCAATCACAGTTGCAGTCAGCGCATCGCCTTCTACATCAGTATCATTCGTTCTTACTTCAAAGCTAGTTGGAGTATCCTCTACTACTGTTACTGCATCATCTACTGCTACCGGCGCATCATTTACAGGAGTAACTGTAAAGATCACAGTGCCAGTATCACACTTGCTTGGGGTCCCATTATCACATACACGGTACTTCAGACTGTCAAGGCCATTGTAATTTAATGCAGGTGTATAAGTGAAGCTTCCATCCGGGTTTGGAACAACTGTTCCATTGACAGGACCAGCAATCACAGTCGCAGTCAGCGCATCGCCTTCTACATCGGTATCATTCGTTCTTACTTCAAAGCTAGTTGGAGTATCCTCTACTACAGGTACCGCATCATCTACTGCTATTGGCGCATCATTCACAGGAGTGACTGTGAAGATCACAGTGCCAGTATCACACTTGCTCGGTGTACCATTGTCACATACCTGGTACTTCAGGCTATCCAAACCATTATAGTTAGCATTTGGTGTATACTTAAAGCTGCCATCCGGGTTCGGAACAACTGTTCCATTGACAGGACCAGCAATCACAGTCGCAGTCAGTACATCACCTTCTACATCAGTATCATTTGCTTTTACATCAAAGCTAGTTGGAGTATCTTCTACTACTGTTCCCGCATCATCTACTGCTACCGGCGCATCGTTTACAGGAGTAACTGTAAAGATCACAGTGCCAGTGTCACACTTGCTTGGGGTACCATTGTCACATACCTGGTACTTCAGGCTATCTAAACCATTGTAATTTAATGCAGGTGTATAAGTGAAGCTTCCATCCGGGTTCGGAACAACTGTTCCATTGACAGGGCCAGCAATCACAGTTGCAGTCAGCGCATCGCCTTCTACATCAGTATCATTCGTTCTTACTTCAAAGCTAGTTGGAGTATCCTCTACTACTGTTACTGCATCATCTACTGCTACCGGCGCATCATTTACAGGAGTAACTGTGAAGATCACAGTGCCTGTATCACACTTGCTCGGGGTGCCATTATCACATACACGATACTTCAGACTGTCAAGGCCATTGTAATTTAATGCAGGTGTATAAGTGTAGCTACCATCCGGGTTCTGAGACACGGTACCATTGACAGGACCAGCAATCACAGTCGCAGTCAGCGCATCGCCTTCTACATCAGTATCATTCGTTCTTACTTCAAAGCTAGTTGGAGTATCCTCTACTACTGTTACTGCATCATCTACTGCTACCGGCGCATCATTTACAGGAGTAACTGTGAAGATCACAGTGCCTGTATCACACTTGCTTGGGGTGCCATTATCACATAACTGATACTTCAGACTGTCAAGGCCATTGTAATTTAATGCAGGTGTATAAGTGAAGCTTCCATCCGGGTTCGGAACAACTGTTCCATTTACAGGACCAGCAATCACAGTTGCAATCAGTGCATCGCCCTCAACATCGGTATCATTCGTTCTTACTTCAAAGCTAGCTGGAGTATCCTCTGTTATTGTTACCGCATCATCTACTGCTACTGGGGCATCATTCACAGGAGTGACTGTGAAGATGACAGTACCCGTATCACACTTGCTTGGGGTGCCATTGTCACATACCTGGTACTTCAGGCTATCCAAGCCATTATAGTTAGCATTTGGGGTATACTTAAAGCTTCCATCCGGGTTCGGAACAACTGTTCCATTTACAGGACCAGCAATCACAGTTGCAGTCAGCACATCTCCCTCAACATCGGTATCATTCGTTCTTACTTCAAAGCTAGCTGGAGTATCCTCTGTTATTGTCACCGCATCATCTACTGCTACTGGCGCATCATTCACAGGAGTGACTGTGAAGATGACAGTACCCGTATCACACTTGCTTGGTGTACCATTGTCACATAGCTGGTACTTCAGGCTATCCAGGCCATTATAGTTAGCATTTGGTGTATACTTAAAGCTGCCATCAGGGTTCGGAACAACTGTTCCATTGACAGGGCCAGCAATCACAGTCGCAGCTAGCGCATCTCCCTCAACATCGGTATCATTCGCTCTTACATCAAAGTCAGTTTGGGTATCTTCTACCACAGTTACTGCATCATCTACTGCTACTGGCGCATCATTTACTGGTGTAACCATGAAGATCACAGTACCTGTATCACACATGCTCGGTGTACCATTATCACATACCTTATACTTCAGGCTATCCAAACCATTATAGTTAGCATTGGCCGTATACTTAAAGCTGCCATCCGGGTTCTGAGATACTGTACCATTTACCGGACCTGTAATCACCGTCGCAGTCAGCGCATCTCCCTCAACATCTGTATCATTCGCTCTTACTTCAAAGTCAGTTGGAGTGTCCTCTACCACAGTTACCGCATCATCTACTGCTACTGGTGCATCGTTCACCGGAGTAACTGTGAAGATCACAGTGCCAGTATCACACTTGCTCGGGGTACCATTGTCACATACCTGGTACTTCAGGCTATCTAAACCATTATAGTTAGCATTTGGGGTATACTTAAAGCTGCCATCCGGGTTCGGAACAACTGTTCCATTGACAGGACCAGCAATCACAGTCGCAGTCAGCGCATCGCCTTCTACATCGGTATCATTTGTTCTTACTTCGAAGCTAGTTGGAGTATCCTCTACTACTGTTACTGCATCATCTACTGCTACCGGCGCATCGTTTACAGGAGTAACTGTAAAGATCACAGTGCCAGTATCACACTTGCTTGGGGTACCATTATCACATACCTGGTACTTCAGGCTATCTAAACCATTGTAGTTAGCATTAGGCGTATATTTAAAGCTTCCATTCGGGTTCGGAACAACTGTTCCATTGACAGGACCAGCAATCACAGCCGCAGTCAGCGCATCGCCTTCTACATCGGTATCATTCGTTCTTACTTCAAAGCTAGTTGGAGTATCCTCTACTACAGGTACCGCATCTTCTACTGCTACAGGTGCATCATTCACAGGAGTAACTGTGAAGATCACAGTGCCTGTATTACACTTGCTTGGGTTACCATTGTCACATAACTGGTACTTCAGGCTATCCAGGCCATTGTAATTTAATGCAGGCGTATAAGTGAAGCTTCCGTCTGGGTTCTGAGATACGGTACCATGTGCCGGACCAACAATCACTGTTGCAGTCAGCACATCTCCCTCAACATCGGTATCATTCGTTCTTACTTCAAAGCTAGTTGGAGTATCCTCTACTACTGTTACTGCATCATCTACTGCTACAGGTGCATCGTTCACAGGAGTGACTGTGAAGATTACTGTTGCTGTATCACACTTGCTTGGGGTACCATTGTCACATACCTGGTACTTCAGGCTATCAGAGCCATTATAGTTAGCATTTGGGGTATACTTAAAGCTTCCATCAGAGTTCGGAACAACTGTTCCATTGACAGGACCAGCAATCACAGTCGCAGTCAGCGCATCGCCTTCTACATCAGTATCATTTGTTCTTACTTCAAAGCTAGTTGGAGTATCCTCTACTACTGTTACTGCATCATCTACTGCTACAGGTGCATCATTTACAGGAGTAACTGTGAAGATCACAGTGCCTGTATCACACTTGCTTGGTGTACCATTATCACATACCTGGTACTTCAGGCTATCCAGGCCATTGTAATTTAACGCAGGTGTATAAGTGAAGCTACCGTCTGGTTTCTGAGATACGGTACCATGTGCCGGACCAGCAATCACAGTTGCAGTCAGTGCATCACCCTCTACATCGGTATCATTGGCTCTTACTTCAAAGCTAGTTGGAGTATCCTCTACCACTGTTACTGCATCATCTACTGCTACTGGTGCATCATTTACAGGAATAACTGTAAAGATCACAGTGCCAGTATCACACTTGCTTGGGGAGCCATTATCACATACCTGGTACTTCAGACTGTCAAGGCCATTGTAATTTAATGCAGGTGTATAAGTGTAGCTACCGTCTGGTTTCTGAGATACGGTACCATGTGCCGGACCAGCAATCACAGCCGCAGTCAGCGCATCGCCTTCTACATCGGTATCATTCGTTCTTACTTCAAAGCTAGTTGGAGTATCCTCTGTTATTGTTACCGCATCATCTACTGCTACTGGGGCATCATTCACAGGAGTAACTGTGAAGATCACAGTGCCTGTATTACACTTGCTCGGGGTACCATTGTCACATACCTGGTACTTCAGGCTATCCAGGCCATTGTAATTTAATGCAGGTGTATAAGTGAAGCTTCCATCCGGGTTCGGAACAGCTGTTCCATTTACAGGACCAGCAATCACAGTCGCAGTCAGCGCATTGCCTTCTACATCAGTATCATTCGTTCTTACTTCAAAGCTAGTTGGAGTATCCTCTACTACTGTTACCGCATCATCTACTGCTACCGGCGCATCATTTACAGGAGTAACTGTGAAGATCACAGTGCCTGTATCACACTTGCTTGGGGTGCCATTATCACATAACTGATACTTCAGACTGTCAAGGCCATTGTAATTTAATGCAGGTGTATAAGTGTAGCTACCGTCTGGTTTCTGAGATACTGTACCATGTGCTGGACCAGCAATCACAGTTGCAATCAGTGCATCACCCTCAACATCGGTATCATTTGCTCTTACATCAAAGTCTGTTGGAGTATCCTCTACCACGGTTACTGCATCATCTACTGCTACCGGCGCATCGTTTACAGGAGTAACTGTAAAGATCACAGTGCCAGTATCACACTTGCTTGGGGTACCATTATCACATAACTGGTACTTCAGGCTATCTAAACCATTGTAGTTAGCATTAGGCGTATATTTAAAGCTTCCATCCGGGTTCGGAACAACTGTTCCATTGACAGGACCAGCAATCACAGCCGCAGTCAGCGCATCGCCTTCTACATCGGTATCATTCGTTCTTACTTCAAAGCTAGTTGGAGTATCCTCTACTACTGTTACCGCATCTTCTACTGCTACAGGTGCATCATTCACAGGAGTAACTGTGAAGATCACAGTGCCTGTATTACACTTGCTCGGGGTACCATTGTCACATACCTGGTACTTCAGGCTATCCAGGCCATTGTAATTTAATGCAGGTGTATAAGTGAAGCTTCCATCCGGGTTCGGAGACACGATACCATTTACAGGACCAGCAATCACAGTCGCAGTCAGCGCATTGCCTTCTACATCAGTATCATTCGTTCTTACTTCAAAGCTAGTTGGAGTATCCTCTACTACTGTTACCGCATCATCTACTGCTACCGGCGCATCATTTACAGGAGTAACTGTGAAGATCACAGTGCCTGTATCACACTTGCTTGGGGTGCCATTATCACATAACTGATACTTCAGACTGTCAAGGCCATTGTAATTTAATGCAGGTGTATAAGTGTAGCTACCGTCTGGTTTCTGAGATACTGTACCATGTGCTGGACCAGCAATCACAGTTGCAATCAGTGCATCACCCTCAACATCGGTATCATTTGCTCTTACATCAAAGTCTGTTGGAGTATCCTCTACCACGGTTACTGCATCATCTACTGCTACCGGCGCATCGTTTACAGGAGTAACTGTAAAGATCACAGTGCCAGTATCACACTTGCTTGGGGTACCATTATCACATAACTGATACTTCAGACTGTCAAGGCCATTGTAATTTAATGCAGGTGTATAAGTGAAGCTTCCATCCGGGTTCGGAACAACTGTTCCATTTACAGGACCAGCAATCACAGTTGCAATCAGTGCATCGCCCTCAACATCGGTATCATTCGTTCTTACTTCAAAGCTAGCTGGAGTATCCTCTGTTATTGTTACCGCATCATCTACTGCTACTGGGGCATCATTCACAGGAGTGACTGTGAAGATGACAGTACCCGTATCACACTTGCTTGGGGTGCCATTGTCACATACCTGGTACTTCAGGCTATCCAAGCCATTATAGTTAGCATTTGGGGTATACTTAAAGCTTCCATCCGGGTTCGGAGCAACTGTTCCATTTACAGGACCAGCAATCACAGTTGCAATCAGTGCATCGCCCTCAACATCGGTATCATTTGTTCTTACTTCAAAGCTAGTTGAAGTATCCTCTACTACTGTTACCGCATCATCTACTGCTACTGGCGCATCATTCACAGGAGTGACTGTGAAGATGACAGTGCCTGTATCACACTTGCTTGGGGTGCCATTATCACATACACGATACTTCAGACTGTCAAGGCCATTGTAATTTAATGCAGGTGTATAAGTGTAGCTACCGTCTGGGTTCTGAGATACGGTACCATGTGCCGGACCAGCAATCACAGTCGCAGTCAGCGCATCGCCTTCTACATCAGTATCATTCGTTCTTACTTCAAAGCTAGTTGGAGTATCCTCTACTACTGTTACCGCATCATCTACTGCTACCGGCGCATCGTTTACAGGAGTAACTGTGAAGATCACAGTGCCTGTATCACACTTGCTTGGGGTGCCATTATCACATACCTGATACTTCAGACTGTCAAGGCCATTGTAATTTAATGCAGGTGTATAAGTGTAGCTACCGTCTGGGTTCTGAGATACTGTGCCATGTACCGGACCCGTGATCACAGTTGCAGTCAGTGCATCACCTTCTACATCGGTATCATTCGTTCTTACATCAAAGCTAGTTGGAGTATCCTCTACCACAGTTACTGCATCATCTACTGCTACCGCCGCATCATTTACAGGAGTAACTGTGAAGATCACTGTGCCAGTATCACACTTGCTCGGTGTGCCATTATCACATACCTGGTACTTCAGACTATCCAGGCCATTGTAATTTAATGCAGGTGTATAAGTGTAGCTACCATCCGGGTTCGGAACAACTGTTCCATTGACAGGACCAGCAATCACAGTCGCAGTCAGCGCATCGCCTTCTACATCAGTATCATTTGTTCTTACTTCAAAGCTAGTTGGCGTATCCTCTACTACTGTTACCGCATCATCTACTGCTACAGGTGCATCATTCACCGGAGTAACTGTAAAGATAACAGTTCCCGTATCACACATAGAAGGCACTCCATTATCACACACCTTATACTTCATACTATCCAGGCCATTATAGTTCAGCGCCGGAGTATAAGTAAAGCTGCCGTTGGAATTCAATACAATGGTACCATGTACAGGAGCAACAAGCACCGTAGCTGACAGCGTATTCCCCTCCACATCCGTATCATTTGTCAACACATTCGCGCCAAACGGCGTATCCTCCACCACCGTATACGCATCATCCACCGCCACCGGTGCATCATTTACCGCCGTTATACCTAACACCACCGTCTTCGTATCCTGCTTCGCACCACCACTACCCGTATTCCCATTATCATTTATATTCACCGTCAATGTAACCGTTGCCGGCGGATTCTGAGATGAATTATAAGTAACCTTATTAGCTACCAAAAATGCATTGATGTCAGTTATCGTTCCATTCAGCACCAATGCACTGCCCGTACCACTCACCGTTACACCAGATCCGGATGCCGCACTCACATACCCATCCGGCACAGAAAACGTTACCATTACATTGCCAGTACCCGCATCCACATCTGAAAACGAAATATCTTTTAAAGAAGCCGGAACATCTTCCGTCACTGCTATACTCGTTGGCACACCAATCACAGGCGCATCATTCACCGCTGTGATCACAATCGTCATCTTCGCCGCCGCTGTGGAATAAGACGTGCCATCTGATGCCCGCCAGTCAAAACTAGTCGTACCATTCCAGTTCGCCGTCGGAATAAAAGTAATATTCGCCAGCTGAGATGCCAGGATCTCCTGCCCCGCTGTGATCACCACCCCGTTCAAACGGAAACTACCATTCAATGGCAAAGTAACTATACGAACCTTATTCAATGCCGTTCCATCCGCATCAGCATATTGCGCGGTAAAATCCGTAGTCGCAAATGCCAGCGTATTATCTTCCACGCCAGTGACCGTGCTATTTGACACGACTGGCAAATTATTCACGGTCGCCATCACCGTAAAACTATAATCCGCTCTGTCTGCATCTGCATCATTATTTAAAATGCGCACCACTGCCGCATACGTACCTACTGCATGTGATGCTGTATTGAAGGTGACTGTAAAGGTAGTATTACCACCCGCTGTTACAGAAGAGGCAGATGGCTGTGCACTCACCGTAAATCCAGGATCCCCGCTAATAGCCACCAGCGGCGTGCCCGTCAGGTTAATCACTCCCGTGCCCACGTTATTAATCACAAATGAATGTACCACCGTACCCGTCGTCACCGTACCAAAATCAGATCCATCCACCGTACTTACCGTAACACTATTATCATTGATCAAGGTTCCACTACCTGTTACATTGATCCGCGGATCTGTCGTGATCACAATCGTAGTCGTTGAAGCCGGCCCCGTTTCCGTACCATCATTCAGTGTCGTCGTAATGATACGATTCGCTGTTGCCGGCGCACTCTTTGCATTCCTGTATTCTATCAGTTTCAGGGCGGCAATGTAACCCGCCTGAGACGCTGCTCCTGTGAGTGTAATCGTAGCTGTACCATTGCCCGTAGCCGTTATACCAGCTGGCAAAACACCATTGATGAACAAACCTTCATTCCCCGCATCCAGCACATTCGTCAGCGTAATCACCGCCTTCGCCATATTATCTCCATCAACATCTACTATACCCAGATCCATATCCACAATCTTGGCCCCCCCACTTCCTGCATTGAAATAATTCAGGTAGTTATACTTGCCTGTTGCGCCTGAACTATTGTCCGCATCCAAATTAGCCTTCGGACAATTATTCACGTTCATCGTCTTCGTGATCAGGTTATTGTCGAAGTAACACTCCTTATAACCTGTATTCTGATTCGCCAGAGAAGATAAGATAAACGGTGTTCCCACTGCATGTCCAACCCCACCACTCACAAAACTACCATTGTCATTGATAATCATCGTCACATCGAAATCCAGGTTATCAAACGCACTCAGGTCCATGTTATAGGAAAACGTTTTACACTCTCCCTGCAGGATCGCCTGGTTAAAAGTACCCGTATATAATAAAATCGCTGCAGGATCCGATGTCGGATCCCCATGATAGATGGATATCGGCATTCCCGCACTGGCATTGCCTGCACCCGGGTTACACACCTCCACATTTGCCGTCACCAAATTACAGGATGCCCCTTTTGTAAATGAAATATCTGCCGCGTTAAAAGCAATGTCCGGCCTCGCACCATAATAATCCATGGATAACAGGATCTGGTAATCCGGATTCGCAAGACCTGTTTTATTGGTGACCGTCAGCGTTGTCTTATCGGCAGACAGTGTAAAGGACATATCATACCCATAACTCCCTTTGAAACCGACGGTGTTCGCATGGTTGCGTGCACTCGTACCTGTGAGGGGCAAACTCTTGAAAGCAAAGTTATCATCCCTCCTCGTCGCATTTTCCAAACCCACCTGCTGGTAAAAATACCCCGTTGCCGTACTAGTGGCCAAATCGATATAAGCATATGCTGCCAGTGAGTTTTCATTACTCTCCCGGTCAGTATTTACCGCATTACCTGTTTCATTCAGGTACATGGAAGTGGTACCCAAAGGAATATTGAATGTCTTAGACACACCACTGGAGGAACTCTGCCCTTTCGCGATGTATGCAAAATCAGAATTGAAAAACTCTGCACTCATCCCCTGCCCTACTCTCTTATAGAACTCTACTACATACGCATCGTCGAAATCCCTCGCATAGTTTACATCCCGTTTGATGACCAGATTAGTACCTGAAATATACATCTGCGGATTGTACACACCCACTGCACCGACTGTACCGAGTTTAGTGGAATAATCGCCCGTAATCGCTGCTGATGAAAGAAAACTCATGGTCGATGCGCTGGACAGATTATTGATCACATAAGTAGATCTCCTGTCCGTAGTACCACCATTCGCCAATGTTATAACGCCATCCGTCAATCCTGCATCCAGGTCAATGGTAAAGCGCATATTGGAATAACCTTCTTCTGTACCGGAAGCAGTATTTAAATCCGCACTACTGGAGTTCGTACCCTTACCCTGAATACTGATGATATTGGCACCTGCTGGAATGGGGATGACCAGATCTGTATAGGTTGTACCGGTACCGTGTAATAATGCTTTTACCTGGGGATCGAGTGGGGTCAGTGAATTGTTATAAGGAGAACAATACTCTACATAGTAGGAAGAATGCGTCGTTGTAATGCTTTCTGTAATGGTCAGGGTGCTACCGGATATCACAAATTTCACGTTGTTCAGGTCTGCCGGCAATGCGTCGCCGACCTTACTGGCCGCAGGGATAAAACTACCGAGGGCAACCTTCTGCCAACCATACACATTCGTACCCGAACCATCAACATTCGTATTCTTTGCCACATTCACATAGCCCGATGATGTTGCGGCCGAAATATCGATCACAGCACTGATATTAATAAAGTCCTCATCACCCTGCGGGTTATCGCTACCTGTAGCAATACCAGTTTCAGAAGAAACATACACATTGATCGAAGAAGTACCTGCCGGTATTGTAAACACAGGTGCAGCACCTCCAGGTGCCCTGTATTTAGCTTCCACTCCCAAAATGTCTGCCTTTTTTCCTCCGCTGGGGCTGCATGGGCTGGTAGGCATCTGACCAAACGTTATCAACGAACAAAGCAATAAGCCGAAGCTTAATAGAAATATATTCCTCATAAAGATAGAGATAGGCGCCCGTTACGAACAAGCGATAAAGAGTCAGGCACAGGGTACAACCAATTGTCACGTATCCAGAGGGAAACAGGGGGCATCAGGAGCACCAAACTTTGTAATTACATCCAAAGCTAATTTGTCAAAGGAATTTGACCTGAGTATCCATCATAGTTGCGGAAATCAATTATAAACTGGACCTACCCGCGGCAAAAGTATTACATTTTCAAGTTATATTAAAAATAATTTAAAATAAACAATTTATGAATATTCTTACCTGTAAAGGATGTTAAAACATATTGATTTTCATTAAACACTACTCAAGAATTTATTTCCCTTACGATAGGTGTCCTAAATACAAGGGAAACAACAGTTTGCTAATATTTTTAGTATTTTTGTATACTATGCTATTATTTGACGACAATGAGCTGTTTGACGAAGGGAAAATAAGGTATGTTAACTATGAGCTGCCCGATACGAACCTCGAACTCCGGGAGCAGTTTTTCTCCAGGAAAGAATCGGACAGGTATTACCAATTGCTGAAAGAAAATACCCCCTGGAAACAGCACAACCGAAAGATGTATGACAAAGTACTGCCAGATCCACGTCTTATTGCCTATTACGGAGGCGATAATGGACTTGAATGGACCGGGGAACTACTGGACATTAAAACGAAGGTTGAGGTAGCCTGCGGGCTTCATTTCAACAGAGTGCTATTGAACTATTACAGGGATGGAAATGATTCTGTGGCCTGGCACAGCGATACTCTACCAGCAGATGGGAGACATCACCCCATTGCCTCGGTCACCTTCGGAGAAACCAGGTTATTCAAAGTCAGGCATAAAACCAGGAAAGATATCCTTCCACTGGATATACCACTTACCCACGGCAGCTTCCTGCTGATGGGTGAAAGTATGCAGGACCATTACGAACACCACGTTCCCAAAACCAGCCGGAAAATCGGCGCCAGGATTAACCTAACTTTCAGGATTTCAGATACTGTTAAGGCAGTGTACTGACCTCTTCCGAATCATACAGTTCATCCGTATTAATGATAATCCGGACAGCTTTTATACTATCATAAGCTTCCCTGTCAGGAAATGCGATCTGCTCATCAGCGGGCAGCGCTTCATTGAACAGGTTAATCAGGGATTTCAGTGTCACATATTCATCTCCCGGATCTGGATGTTTGTAGCTTAGACCTGTAGCAAGCTCTATTGAATTAAAAGGCTTGCCAAATATACCTTTGCTTGCCTTTATTTTTTTACAGATCAGCCTATATTCAGCTGGCGAAATATTGGTAAGCCAAAATAAACAGTCGGGATTGGGATTGTCGTGATGAGACCGGAAATATAATTGCTTCTCTGTGACTGCCAATGAATACCGACCATCTATCAGGGGAGCCGGCCAATAAATATCATATCCGGAATGAAATTTCCCATTTCCTATTTCAAGAGAAAACGCGAGTGCATCTGCACCGCAGCTTAATGTACTATCAGGAATGACTAACCTGTGGCAACCTTTTTCTATCTTATAAACAATTATCTTCTTGTTTAAATGCTGGCCGCGTACGAACTGCCAGCACAATATTGCAGGTATAACTAACAAAATATTTTTCATGACATAAACATACGAAAAACGGGTACTTCCATTCAAAAATGAAAGTGCCCGTTTTCAGTAATTAACTTGTCGAATTTGTTCAACTAATAACCCTTATTTCCTATACCCCTCAAAATACCTGTGAAAGAACAACACCTCGTACTCCGCCGCAGCCGACCAATACTGAAAATTATGCCCTCCCTCCTGCTCTATATAAGTATGATGAATCTTCAATTCATTCAGTTTCGCATCCAATGCCCTGTTATACACCAAAAACGGATCACTGATCCCACACGTCATTATCAACTCCTGCTGTGAAAATGCCAGCTGCCTTGCATTCGACAACACATCATACCGCTTCCACACCGCCGTATCTGTTCCAATCAATTTACTCATGCCAAAATTATATACCTCCGGCACGATACTCACCGCCCCGCACATACTCCCAATCGCACCAAAGGTTCCTGCATACATCATCCCCACATGCAAGGCACCATAACCACCCATACTCCATCCCATGATCGCCCGGCCAAACCTGTTCTTCACAAAAGCATAATGCTGATCTATATATTCCGGCAACTCTTTCCCCAGGAATGTCTCATACTGCACATCCGGCACCAAAGAACTATTCAGATACCACTTATCATACTGCCCATCCGGCAATATAAACGCCATATTGTACAGATCAGCCATTGCCGGCAGGGAAGGAATATCCAGTTGCAAGGTGCGGAAAGGATGTCCGCTATACCCATGCAATACATACACCGAAGGCACCTGCTGCTTTGCCGGCCGTACCACGAGCGTTGTTATCTCTTTATGCATTGCCGCCGAATACACCTTCAGCGTATCAATCGCCGCCGCCTTCACCGGTACAACAGCAAATAATAACACCGCCGCCAGCCATACTTTCTTCAAACGGATATTCGGTATGATCATCCCCATTATCACCAGCCCACATCCCACTATCTGCAAAGAAGATACCTGCTCCCTCAATACTATATGCGCCGTACCAATAGATACCGGGATCTCTATCGCCGCCAACACACTACCCAGGCTCATCCCCACCAAAGGAAATCCCTTGTTGAAAAAGATCGGTGGCAGGATCGTTCCAAATAAAGACAATATCAATCCATATCGCCATAATACTTCCGGCCTAAAACCCTCTGCTATACGCACATTCCAGAATACCAGTATCGCCAGCATACCACCCAGCACCAACAATTTAGACCGGTAAAATAAAGGCCTGTCTGTCGCTATATGATTCGCAGCATACATCGACCCCGTATAACTCATTGCTGCCAACAGTCCCCAGCACACCCCGACAAAACTCCAGCTTCCCCCACCCGTAAACCCGGTAGCCAGAAACGTGCCTCCCAACACGACCACGATGGCCAATAACTGCCCGGGCTCCGGCCTCTTCTTCTCCCGCATACAGTCTACCAGTATCCCCATCCAGATCGTTTGCATCAGCAATATAATACAAACCGATACCGGCAAATACTGCACTGCCAGGTAATAAAATGTACTCGTCAAACCCAGACAGGTACCACCCAGCAATAGTTTATACTTATCACTCCCACTCCCCGTTGCTACAGGTTTCTTTTTAAGATCCAGTAATGCTAATACTAAAAATCCTGCTATATACTGTGAAAGTGTAACGGAAGCCGTACTAAACCCCTCCTGCCCCGCTACTTTCACAAACGTGGCAAGAATACCATAACTCGCCGCCCCAATAATGATGAAACTAATTCCTTTCAATTTTTTCATAACCCAAATGTCGATGCTAATTTTATCCCATTGCTTTACATATGTTGAGTTCCATCTACATGGATTTTCTTATACGGCTCAACTGCGTCGGCGTGATCCCCAGGAAAGCAGCAATTTGCTGTAATTGTAAGCGCCCGGCCAGCGTAGGTGAAGCCACTAAAAAATCCTGGTAACGCTCCTTTGCCGACAGGTACTTATGCGTTATCTCCAGGTGCTCCTTTTCTACCACCCAATGCCTGCCCAGGTAATTGATCCAGAACAGGGCTAAATCATGGTGCTTCTGCAAAAGATGCTTAAACTCTGTAAAAGAATATTCCACTACAATACTATCCTCCAGCGCATCTATCGCATACCGGCTTTTATCATGCTGGATCAGTGCCGATGTAGATGCCATAAAGGTATTTTCCGGGAAGAATTTCTTAATCACCGTATCTCCATTTTCATACTGGAAATAATAAGAAAAAAGCCCGCTATAGATGTATGAAACAAACACGGGTACCTCGTCTGCAGACAGGTATTTTGTACCCGCAGGAATTTCCCTTATCCGCACCAGTTTCTCAAATGCCCGCCGGGTTTCGTCCTCTAAAGCATGGTAAGTATTCAGTGCTGTAAAAAATGTATTCATAACGGCTTCCCGGTCCATCCCATGACTTTTACCAGTTAAAATAAAATGGCCTATCATTTAATGATGCTGCCCGCCGGCGTTACCGGATTCACCAAAACTTACCGAAGTCTACTGCCGGGAAACAGCACATTCTATGTGACACACAACCAAAAATAAGCAGTATTTACTTTTTCAGAATAAAAACTACCTTTGTAGCAGTTCTTTAAATTTCAATATCCATAATCTCTATGAAAATCAGACCTTTCTTTTCCCTCAGGGTCTTTTGTACCCGCCTGGTCGTACTGCTCGGCCTTTCCATGTCTATTGGAAACGCAGTACACGCCCAAACCACGGTTCCCTTCTCACTGAACAACAATTCAGCTTACACTGATGCTAACGTCTATGTTGCTGTAATTGGTATTATTAATGGCAACCACGTATGGATTGACCCTAAATCAGGGGCTGTCAATCTTATGAGTCCATCCTATAATACAGTATCAGGACCTGTCATTAATGGCAACTACGGCCCCGGAGGCAATGGCAAATACGCCGCCTGCTTCGCAAAGCTGAGTGAAATTCCAAACAAGGTGATCAACATTCCCGGCATCGCGGGTTGTCGTATCCTTATCTCCTTCAACTCGCAGCTGTTCCTCTATTTCTTCGGCGCTTCCGGCGCCCCAAGTGGTTACGCAGCACCCAACCTCGCAAACCCAACCGATCCCAACCAGGGCATCCGTTATGAGAACATTGAGCTGACAAATGCTTCCAATGGTCTCTGGGTAAACACTACGCGGGTAGATGCTTACCAGTACCCAATGGGCCTGGAAGTATGGGGCAACAGCAGCTTCTATCAAAAAGTGGGAGAAACCGTATCTCACAGCTACATCCTCAGCCAGTGGCAGGCAACTGCACCTACTGAGTTCGCAGCCTGTTATGATGCAGCCAACACCATTATCCACTTTCCTTCCAAAACCACTGCTTTCCAAACCGGCGGCGCACAGGCCAACTACTTTGCCAGCTATGTAGATGCAATCTGGTCTAAGTACACCAGCGGTAACCTGGTCTTCAATGCAGGTGATGCAGGTACCTGGAGCGGTAAAGTATCTGGAGGTGCATTCACCTTTACCAGGAGTTCCGATGGCGCTGTAGGTACCATTGCAGCCAAACCTTCCCAGATCGAAGTAATGGAAGGCAGCGGTGTAATGGCCAGCGGCGGTCAGTGGGATAAAGTTGTACAGGCACAGATCTGCGCGGCTATCAACCGCCACGTAATCGACCTGAACAAGGCGACCGGTGTAACACAGGACTTCTCTACACCATCTGCTTACTACCAGACCACTCCTTACAACTGGTACTCCAAATTCTGGCACCGCAGCGATATCACGCTCAACAGCCGGAGCTATGGTTTCTGCTACGACGATGTATTCAACCAGTCTTCTACCATCAATGCACCTTCCCCCACCCGTGCTACCATCACCATCGGTGGCTTTGCCGGCTTAAGTTCCAGCAGCCCGGTGACTGTTTACAAAGATTGTAACTACACCGGTACTGCAGTGGGTCTGAACACAGGCAATTATACCCTGGCACAATTGAATGCATTGGGTATACTGAACGATGACATTTCTTCCCTGAAAGTAGGTTCCGGTTACAAAGTAACCCTGTACAAGGATGACAATTTCAGCGGCAGATCTGTTGTCGTGACTGCTGATAACTCCTGCCTGGTAAACAACATCTTCAATGATTCTACTTCTTCTTTAAAAGTGGAAACCACTACCGGTTCTACTACTTCTATCAAGATAGAAGCAGAGAACTACAATTACATGTCAGGCGTGCAGACCGAAACTACTACTGATGCTGGTGGCGGACTGAATGTAGGCTATATCGACGCAGGTGACTGGATGTCTTATGAAGTAACCATTCCAGCTACCGGTTCTTATGTAGTGGATTATCGTGTGGCAAGTACCTCTTCCGGCAATACACTGCGCCTGGAAAAAGATGCAGGTGCTACACAGCTGGGTACTGTTACCATTCCAAATACAGGTGGATGGCAGGTATGGGGCAATGTATCCCACACCGTATCTTTGCCTGCAGGTACTTATAGCCTTGGTATTGCTACTGCTACCGGCAATTTTAACCTGAACTACCTGACTATTACCAGCACTTCAGGTGCAAAGATTGCTGCAGTTGCAACAAGCAACGTTATTACAGAAGATACACATACCACTGTAACGCTGTCACCAAACCCGGTGAGCAATCAGCTGTATATCCGTAATAATGATAAGGTGAGAACCCTGACCGTATACGATCTTAGCGGCCATGCCATCTTGCAGACCACCAATCCTGGTACAAACATCAATGTATCATCACTGACAACGGGTGTTTACATTATCAGGATTGACCGTAAAGACGGAACGCAGAAAACTGTGAAGATCCTGAAACAATAATACCTGAAAGAGGTTGTATTAAAAGTAATGTTCCGGATTAAATCCGGATTCCGGGCGGAGCGAATTTTTTTGATTCATGCCTTCATTACTTTTAATACAACCTCTTTGCTTACACTTTATTAAAATCCCGCTTCAACAAAGCATACATATACATATCCTGATACTTCTCGTTAAAATACATCCAATCCCGCAGCAGGCCCTCCTTTACAAACCCCGTCTTCTCCAGCACCCTGCAGGAGCCCTCATTCTCCGGTATCACTTCCGCTTCTATACGGTTTACTTCCAGGCTGGCAAAAATATACAGTGAAATGATCTCCAGTGCCTCGGACATATAGCCTTTATTCCAGTAATTGGGCAACAGGTCAAAACCAATGTTACAACGGTCGCCCGGATTAAAGGAATTGATCCCAATGGTACCAATAAAGGAATTGTCCTTTTTCAAAAAGATGCCCCAGCGGATCCCTTCTTTTTCTTCGAAACGCTTCGTAAAATAACTGAGCAGTTCGGCGGCCTTTTCCTGGTTGGTAAAAGGCAACAGGTTGTAATAACGGGTAACCGAGGGATTGCTGAACTCCCTGTATAAATCAGGCAGATTTACAGGGGTAATGGCATTCAGGGTTAAGCGCCCGGTGTGGAGCACGGGAAATTCTGTGGGTAATGGGTTCATATTACAGTTTTCTAAAAAGACCTTCTGCTACTCCCCTATGCTTTACCGGCCGTTGCTGGTAGTTCAGTTGCTGCAGTCCTTTTAACAGGGGCAACACCTGGTCATTGCCGGCATGTTCAATGGCTAACTTCAAAATCAATATTCCACCTGGTTTGAGGGCTTCGATAATAGCAGGGAATACAGAAAAGTCGAAATAATAATACAGTATAATGAGGTCAAAGTGTTCTATGGGTATAACAAACTCAGCCAGATCGGTGCAGAGGGTTTGCACTTTCAGCCCCCGGGCTGCGGTGCTTAACTGCGCCATGGCCACTTCTGAAAAATCTACGGCCCTGACCTCCCAGCCTCTTTCGGCCAGGTACAAGGTATGCCTGCCTGTACCAGCTGCCAGATCCAGTGCCCTGCCGGCAGCGGGAAACTGCTCATACATGGCCAGGAAATAAGGATCCGGAATATCCAGCGAAGGTAGTCCTTTCGTATATCTTTCATTCCATAGCATCCTGCTCATTTAAACAAATGTAATAAAAAAACCGCGGTTGATGACGAAGCCATCAACCGCGGCAAAGGAGTTGACAAAACCTGCAACACCCTTAAAAAGGGAAGACGCCCCGGTGGGTACTCCGGGACGCCTTCAGCCTATTTCTACTTTACACTTCTCTTTACCTGATTACGGACACTTCACCCTTCACAATCCTCGTTTCACCAGCAGCCGTATTTTTATAGCTCAACAGATACACATATGTACCTACATCTACCAACGTGCCCTGGAATCGACCATCCCATCCTTTGGTGAGATCTCTGCTCAGGAACACTACCTGGCCCCAACGGTTGTAGACGCGCAGATCGTAATCGTACATCGGACCGTTTACGTGTGGTTTAAACGTATCGTTATGACCATCACCGTTCGGCGTGAACGCATTCGGGAAGTCTGGCTTCGCTTCACATTGCTTGTAAGTTACTGTGATATCATCTGTAACAGAACCACAATCATTATAAACAGTTACCTTATAATAACCGGTCTGTGTTACTACATATTTAGAAGTAGTTGTACCATCCTGCCATCTTACGCTGTTACCGGTACCGGCATCTACGTTCAGGGTCAGGGTCTGACCGATACAGATCGTAGTATCATTGCCCAGGGAAATATTCCCGATACCAGCTACCGTTACTTTTACGCTGGCGGTAGATGTCAGGTTACAATTCCTGTCAAGAACAGTTACTGAATAAGTACCTGGTGTGCTTACTTCTCTAACCGGATCTGTTGTACCATCGTTCCAGAGGTAAGAGATCGCATCAGGATTGGTTGCATCCAGTACTACCAGGCCTCCGATACAGATATCCTTATCTGGTCCAAGGTTAATGTTGAGATTTGCCTTGTTGGTCACGTGCAGGGTATCGGTCACCACACAACCATTCTTCGTTACAGTTACCCAGTAGTCTCCAGGTTTAGATACAACGATTGAATTAGTCAGTGAGCCATCACTCCATTTCACACTACCACCATCCGGTTCAACCTGCAGCATTGCTGTTTGACCAGGACAAACTGATGGATCAGGTGTGACGGTTATGTTTGGCGGTGCAGACACGGTGATGTTTGCCTGAGCTGTTACGGTACAACCATTCAGTGATACATCTACACTATAGGTACCTGCGGTACTTACTTCGATAGATGGTCCGGTATCACCTGTACTCCATACGTAAGATGCGCCCTGTACATAAGCGTTCAGTTTCACTGTTTCGCCGGCACAGATAGTTGCATCTTTCAGTGTAACCACCGGCGGTTTGTTCACCGTTACTTTCACAGAGCCGGTTGCGGAACAACCATTATTAGTGACCGTGACAGTGTATGTGCCGGAAGCAGATACAGTGATCTGTTGGGTAGTTGCACCTGTGCTCCACTTGATGGCGTAGCCTGCGCTTGCATTGGCCGCACCTGCATCCAGGGTTACGGTACCGCCCTCACAGATAGCTACATCAGCACCCAGGTTCACAGTTGGTTTCTGTACAAACTGCAGGGTATACGTTACCGGGTCAGATACACAACCGGTTACGCCATCAGTTACGATGAAGGTAGCCTGGGTTACACCTGGCAGGTCAAACACATTGCTGGTCTGCACCTTCGGTGTGGTTATGGCACCTGCAGGATATACGCTCTGCAGTGTAAATGTTGGTTTGCTTACTTTGGTCAGCAACTGGATAGAGAACTTCGTATTGTCAGAACAGTTAACAGGCAGGTTCGCTTCCAGTTGTGGTTTCGGACATGCTGTTACTGTAATCACCTGTACTCTTTCGATAGCGGCATTACCACATGCATCTGTTACATTCCATCTTCTGGTGATGGTGTAACCGTTACAAGCATCCACAGTATATGGATCGGTAGTCATGGTCGCTTTCTTAGGGAAGTTGCCATCACAGTTGTCAGTTGCGTACAGGGTAGCAGCAGCTGGTATCGTACCTCCACAACTTACAGTGACAGCAGCCGGAGCCGGATCGATCACTGGTTTGGTGGTGTCTGCCACTGTGATTACCTGACGAACAATATTTGTATTACCACACTCGTCTTTCGCTGTCCAAACCCTGATCAGCTGGTAATTGCCTGCGCAAGACCCGGCGATCGCCTGACGCGTCTGGGAGTAGGTCACCTTCACATTGCTGGTAGCACTACAGTTATCAGTAGCTGATATGTTGGTAGGCGGTGTTGGTACAGCGCTACAACTTACGGTAGTATCAGCAGGAGGTGCCGTTCTGAATTTTGGCCTGGTCGTATCCTGTACAGTGATCACCTGCTTCATAGTTGCGGTGTTACCACAATCATCAGCAGCGGTCCATGTACGGGTCAGGCGATAGTTGTTAGAGCAGGTAGTGCTCAGGAACACCTTCGTCTGGGATACTTTTACATTCACACTTGCAGAACAGTTGTCTTTAGCTGTGATAGTCGGGATATCAGGTACTGCATCACAGTTCACAGTTGTATCAGCAACTAAGGTCATTGAGAACGCTGGCCTGGTCGTATCCTGTACGGTGATCACCTGTCTCAGGATGGTTGAGTTACCGCAATTATCGGTAGCTGTCCATGTACGGGTGAGCTGGTAAGTATTGTTACACTTAGCACCGGAGATAGATTGTCTTGTATCTACCGGTGTTACGGTGATGACACCAGGTGTACAGTTGTCAGTAGCGGTCAGTGGAGCCGCAGCTGGTACCTTATCACAATCTACCGTCATGTTTGCAGGCGCAGTACCGGTGAATACAGGACCGGTGAGGTCTCTGACGGTAATGGTCTGTTTCAGCGTATCGCTGGCGTTACCACAATTATCTACAGCCACCCATTTACGGACCAGGTAGTAGTTGCTGGAACACTGACCGGCTATATCAATTCTTGTTTCGATTGGCGCTATCGTCAGCACACCCATACATGCATCGTTTGCAGACAGGTTGACAGCAACAGGCACCTTATCACATTCTACAGTCACATCAGCAGGTGCTGTGCCAGTGAACACCGGTGCCTTGGTATCAACCACGGTGATGGTCTGCTGTGCAGTCGTTGTGAGACCACAACGGTCAACGGCTGTCCATGTACGGCTGATGAGTGTATGACACGCATCCGGCGTTGTTGTATTATCAGTGTAGGTAACCGTCAGCGCTTCGCTTGTAAATGGCGCATGGCTGAATACCGGTGTACCGAACATGGTAGTATAGTCTTTACCAAGGATACAATCAGTAGTGATTGCGGATGGTACAGATACAACCACCGGAGATGTAGTGACTCTTCTGATCTTCACCACGTTGCTCATGGTAGTGCTACAAGCGCCTGAGCTTACAATTCTTCTGAACCATACGGTATCAGCGCTCAGTGTAGCTGGTGTGTAGCTGGCAGCGGTGCCACCGGTACCTGTTGTAACGTTAGTGAATCCGCTTGTTGCATTTGT
Organism: Chitinophaga sancti; assembly: GCF_034424315.1. GTDB lineage: Bacteria > Bacteroidota > Bacteroidia > Chitinophagales > Chitinophagaceae > Chitinophaga > Chitinophaga sancti. The sequence goes on along the minus strand of NZ_CP139972.1, from coordinate 479,984 downwards.
AGTGCTCATCTGCCACTGGTAGCTGAAGGTACCATTACCACCACTCAGGGTAGTCGTTCCTTTCAGCATGGCTGGTGTTTCGGCAGCACATACTGTCTGATCAGCAGAGATGGTGTTACCCACTACTGGTCCGAGGTTAGTCAGTGTTACAGTAGCCGGAGTACCGGTACATGTACCATTGCTCAGGGTCCACTGTAGGGTAGCGGAAGTATTTACATATACTAATACCTTGGCAGTTGGATTATTCAGATCTAAGCTATTGATATATGCGATACCGCTCAGGACAGTCCATGTGCCCTTAGAACCAGGGAGCAGGCCTGCTGTTGCATTCATGATAAACGCAGAGTCATTACAATGAACCTGGTTAGCACCTGCATTAGCGGTTTCAGGCATCATGTCATTCTTCAGGAAGACAGTACTGCTGGTAGCACAGGAGTTATTGGTAATCGTCCAGATAGCAGTGGCTGTATCTCCCGCCGGAACATAGATGGTTGCAGTTGGCGTGTTTTTATCTGCCGGAGCAATGCTTGCTTTGGAACCAGTGTAGAATGACCAGGTACCTGTACCGATGGATGCTGCATTAGCAGTCATCACGAAGGCAGAGTCAGCACAATGTGTCTGGGCTGTACCCGCATTCGCCGGCGTTGGCATCTTATCATTTACCAGTTTCACCGTGCTGCTGGATGTACATACACCATTGGTGATGGTCCAGGTAGCTATTACGCTGTCACCTTCCGGTACGGTAATTTTAATATTAGGTAAATGAATGTCAGTTATTGGCATGGTAGCAGTAGAACCGGCTGGTAAAGTCCAGGTTCCAACGGCACCCGGTACATCAGGTGTATTAGCTGTCATCACGAAGTCCTTCACTGCACACTGGTGGGTATCGCTACCTGCAGCTGCTGCTGTTGGTTGCTGGTAGTTCACCAGTTTGATCACATCTGATGTAGCACATACACCGTTTGTTACAGTCCATGTAGCTATTACGCTGTCGCCCGCAGGTACGTTGATCACCGCATTGATCTTGTTGGTATCAGCAGCAGCCATTATTGCCTTCGGGTTAGATAATGTCCACTTACCAGTCGCAGTAGCCAGGCTTGGAGCAGTAGCACTCATTGTGAATACCGGATTACTACAATGCTTGATAGAATCAGGACCCGCGTCAGCCGGTGCTGGTGCCTGGTAGTTCTTCAGCATAATCTTATCGGAAGTAGTGCAGACACCATTTGTTACCGTCCATATTGCTGTTGCGGTATCACCTGGAGTGAGGTTAATAACTGCATTAATATTGTTAGAGTCAGCAGGGCTGAAGTTTGCTTTACTACCCGGATACAGAGACCATTTACCTACTGCGGTAGCAAGGTTTGGCGCGGTCGCTGCCATGTTGAACACAGGATTATTACACTGTACCAGTGAGTCTGCACCTGCTTCTGCCGGTGCCGGCTGCTGATAGTTGTACAGTTTAATAGTTGCAGAACTGCTACAGAGACCATTGGTCAGGGTCCAGGTTACATATGCACTGTCACCATTTGGAACAGTGAAAGTAGTGCTGTTCTTGCTGGAGTCCGTGGTCGGGAAGGTAGCATTACCTTTCACTACTGACCAGTAACCAATTGCACCAGGTACGTCAGGCGCATTCGCTGTGACAGGGAATGTGGTAGTCATACACTGTTGCATATCAGCTGGTACAGCTGCTGCAGTCGGTGCCATATAGTTCACCAGTTTGATCTGGTCGCTGGTAGAACATGTACCGTTGCCGATGGACCATACAGCGATCACGCTATCACCTGCAGGGATAATGAAGGTAATATTCGGATTATTTGAATCAGCTGGCAGCGGAATGGTAGTAGGATTCAGGAATGTCCATACACCAACAGCACCTGTTACATCAGGCGCATTCGCGTTCATAACGAATACGCTATCCGCACAATGCTTGATGGAATCTACACCTGCATCAGCTTTCACCGGTGTGAGGTAGTTGGTCAGGATTACAGCTGCTGAGTCAGCGCATGTACCATTTGTTACTACCCAATGTAATTCAGCAGAAGCATCGTTTGGCAGGGTAATATGTGCGTTAGTGTTATGCTCTTCGCCGGTATTGATAGTCGCAATACCGTTGCGGACATACCAGGTACCGATCGCACCGGTAACATTTGGTACAGAACCATCCAGTACGAAGGCAGAACCCGCACACTTGGTTTGATCAAGACCCGCAGTTACTGCAGTTGGCTGTTCGTAGTTGACCAGCACTATATTGTCTGAAGATGAACAACCGATATTTGAAATATTCCATTTCAGTTCCACTGTCTGACCCGCTGTTACATTAAATGTTGCATTTGGATCATTCAGCTGGGCACTGGTAATGGTATAGGAAGCAGGAGATACTGCCGTCCAGTAACCGGTAGCACCAGCTACTGAAGGAGCATTTGCTGTCATTGCGAAGACATCGTCGTTACAATGCTTAATAGTATCAGGACCCGCATCTGCTGCTGCTGGAGCAAGGTTGTTTACAATCCATACTGAATCGACAGAAGAACATACCCCATTGGTGATCGTCCAGTATAATTTACTGCTGTCACCTGCAGGCAGGGTAACTCCCATCGTTGATGAATTAGCACTCCCTGAGAAGACTGCGGTTGATCCGGCTGGCTTGGTCCAGGTACCCGTACCTACAACAGCTGTATTCGCGGCCATCGTAAAGGAACCATTCGCACACTGGTGGATGGCCGGACCGGCAACTGCCTTCGTTGGGGTTGCATAGTTCACCAGTTTCACCGTAGACGATGTAGAACATGCACCGTTTACGATCGTCCAGGTAGCGATCACGCTATCACCTGCTGGTACATTGATAGTCGTATTCGGCAGATTCACATTACCGGTGATAGTTGACCTTGTGTTAGACAGGGTCCAGGTGCCGATACCTACACTTGCTGCATTTGCAGCCATCGTAAAGCTTGGATTCGCACACTGGCTGATCTGTGGTCCTGCATTGGCGGCAGTTGGTGCCTGGTAATTTTTCAGAATGATGTAATCAGTACTGGAGCAGACACCGTTCGTCACTGTCCAGATGGCTGTTGCGGAATCACCTGCTGCCAGGTTGAATACAATATTTGTCTTGCTGGAATCAGCTAAAGTATAACTAGCCTTGCTACCTGTGAACAGTGACCATTTGCCTACTGCTGTTGCTGGAGTAGGGCTGGTCGCTGACATGGTGAACACAGGATTATTACACTGTACCAGTGAATCAGGGCCTGCATTCGCTGTACCTGGTTGCTGGTAGTTAGTTAATACAACATCATCTGCAGAAGAACAGGTGCCGTTTTTAACGGTCCAGGTCATTACTGCGGTCGTTCCCACAGGTACGGTGATCACTGCATTGGTCAAGGAACTATCTGTACTTGCAAATGTTGCCGTACCACTCTTCACTGACCATTTTCCTACACCAATAGTTGGTGTATTGGATGCCACCGTGAACTTAGGATTGTTACACTGGCTAAGATCCGGTCCTGCATTTGCAGCAGTCGGTGTTGCGTAATTATATAAAATAATGTAATCGGAAGAAGAACAGGTACCGTTAGTTACTGTCCAGATCAATGTTGCGGTATCGCCTGCTGCCATTGTTACGGTAGCATTTGGAGTAGTACCGCCACCAGTGATAGCAGCTTTACTTCCCGCGAAGGTTGACCATGAACCGCTTGCGGTAGCCGGAGAGGCGGCAACTGCATTCATTGTAAATGAAGGATTCGCACACTGCTCAATGTAAGCCGGACCAGCATCTGCTGCTACCGGTTGCATGTTGTTCAGCAGCGTTACTGTGCTGGAGTCTGCGCAGACACCGTTGGTGATTACCCAGCGTAATGTTGCCGTCTGGCCCGCTGGTACTTTTACGGTTGCTGTATTACCTGATGGTATACCTACGAAGCTGGCATTGTTGCTTCGGATATACCAGGTTCCACTGGCTCCTGCCATTGGTGCTGAACCCGTAACGGTAAAGATGCTATCGTTACAATGTGTCTGGTTAGAACCCGCAGAGGTAGCCGTCGGCTGTACGTAGTTGATCAGTACTATATTGTCTGAAGATGAACAACCAATATTAGAGATGTTCCATTTCAATACCACTGTCTGACCCGCTGTTACATTAAATGTAGCAGTTGGGTTATTCAGCTGTGCACCTGAAATGGTATAAGCAGCAGGGGAAACAACACTCCACCATCCGGTAGCACCAGCTACAGATGGTGCGTTCGCTGTCATTACGAATGGAGCACTGTTACAATGCTTAATGGTATCAGGGCCTGCATCTGCTGCTGCCGGAGCAAGATTATTGACAATCCATACGGAATCCACAGAAGAACATACACCATTGGTGATCGTCCAGTATAGTTTACTGCTATCACCTGCAGGCAGGGTAACTCCCATCGCTGATGAATGATCACTGCCGGAGAAGAATGCGGTTGATCCGGCAGGCTTGGTCCAGGTACCGGTACCCACAACAGGTGTATTCGCTGCCATCGTAAAGGAACCATTTGCACACTGGTGGATGGCCGGACCGGCAACTGCCTTCGTTGGCGTTGCATAGTTCACCAGTTTCACCGTAGAAGATGTTGAACATGCACCGTTTACGATCGTCCAGGTAGCAATCACACTATCTCCCGCTGGTACATTGATGGTCGTATTCGGGAGATTCACATTACCGGTGATGGTTGACCTGGTTGTTGACAGTGTCCAGGTGCCGATACCTACACTTGCTGCATTTGCAGCCATCGTAAAGCTTGGATTCGCACACTGGCTGATCTGTGGTCCTGCATTGGCGGCAGTTGGTGCCTTGTAATTTTTTAGAATGATGTAATCTGTGCTGGAGCAGACACCGTTCGTCACTGTCCAGATGGCTGTTGCCGTATCACCTGCTGCCAGGTTGAATACAATATTTGTCTTGCTGGAATCAGCTAAAGTATAACTAGCCTTGCTACCTGTAAACAGTGACCATTTGCCTACGGCTGTTGCCGGAGTAGGGCTGGTCGCTGACATGGTGAACACAGGGTTATTACACTGTACCAGTGAATCAGGGCCGGCATTCGCTGTACCTGGTTGCTGGTAGTTAGTTAATACAACATCATCTGCGGATGAACAGGTGCCGTTTTTAACGGTCCAGGTCATTACAACCGTCGTACCCACAGGTACGGTGATCACTGCATTTGTCTTAGTACTATCAGTACTTGCAAAAGTTGCAGTACCACTCTTCACTGACCATTTTCCTACACCAATAGTTGGTGTATTGGATGTCATGGTAAACTTATCGTTGTTACACTGACTAAGATCCGGACCCGCATTTGCAGCAGTTGGTGTTGCGTAATTATATAAAGTAATGTAATCGGAAGAAGAACAGGTACCGTTAGTTACTGTCCAGATCAAAGTTGCAGAATCACCAACTGTCAAAGTCACAGGGGCATTTGGAATATTGGTTGCACCTGTGAAGTTGGCCTTACTTCCCGCAAATTTTGACCAGGAACCGCTTGCAGTAGCAGGGGAAGCTGCAACTGCATTCATTGTAAATGAAGGATTCGCACACTGCTCAATGTAAGCCGGACCAGCATCTGCTGCTACCGGTTGCATGTTGTTCAGCAGCGTAACTGTGCTGGAGTCTGCGCAGACACCGTTGGTGATTACCCAGCGTAATGTTGCTGTCTGGCCAGCTGGTACTTTTACGGTTGCTGTATTACCTGATGGTATACCTACGAAGCTGGCATTGTTGCTTCGGATATACCAGGTTCCACTAGCTCCTGCCATTGGTGCTGAACCCGTAACGGTAAAGATGCTATCGTTACAATGTGTCTGGTTAGAACCCGCAGAAGTAGCGGTCGGCTGTACATAGTTGATCAGTACTATATTGTCTGAAGATGAACAACCAATATTAGAGATGTTCCATTTCAGTACCACTGTCTGACCCGCTGTTACATTAAATGTTGCAGTTGGGTTATTCAGCTGGGCACCTGAAATAGTATAGGAAACAGGAGATACCACACTCCACCATCCGGTAGCACCCGCTACTGAAGGAGCGTTCGCTGTCATTACGAATGGAGCACTGTTACAATGTTTAATAGTATCAGGACCCGCATCTGCTGCTGCAGGAGCAAGGTTATTGACAATCCATACGGAATCCACAGAAGAACATACACCATTGGTGATCGTCCAGTATAATTTACTGCTGTCACCTGCAGGCAGGGTAACTCCCATCGTTGATGAATTAGCGCTCCCTGAGAAGACTGCGGTTGATCCGGCTGGCTTGGTCCAGGTACCCGTACCTACAACAGCTGTATTCGCGGCCATCGTAAAGGAACCATTCGCACACTGGTGGATGGCCGGACCGGCAACTGCCTTCGTTGGGGTTGCATAGTTCACCAGTTTCACCGTAGAAGATGTTGAACATGCACCGTTTACGATCGTCCAGGTAGCGATCACGCTATCACCTGTTGGTACATTGATGGTCGTATTCGGGAGATTCACATTACCGGTGATAGTTGACCTTGTGTTAGACAGGGTCCAGGCGCCGATACCTACACTTGCTGCATTCGCAGCCATCGTAAAGCTTGGATTTGCACACTGGCTGATCTGTGGTCCTGCATTCGCGGCAGTTGGTGCCTGGTAATTTTTCAGGATGATGTAATCAGTACTGGAGCAGACTCCGTTCGTTACTGTCCAGATGGCAGTTGCAGAATCACCTGCTGCCAGGTTGAATACAATATTTGTCTTGCTGGAATCAGCTAAAGTATAACTAGCCTTGCTACCTGTGAACAGTGACCATTTGCCTACGGCTGTTGCCGGAGTAGGACTGGTCGCGGACATGGTGAACACAGGGTTATTACACTGTACCAGTGAATCAGGGCCGGCATTCGCTGTACCTGGTTGCTGGTAGTTAGTTAATACAACATCATCTGCGGATGAACAGGTGCCGTTTTTAACGGTCCAGGTCATTACAACCGTCGTACCCACAGGTACAGTGATCACGGCATTGGTCTTAGTACTATCAGTACTTGCAAAAGTTGCAGTACCACTCTTCACTGACCATTTTCCTACACCAATAGTTGGTGTATTGGATGTCATGGTAAACTTATCGTTGTTACACTGACTAAGATCCGGACCCGCATTTGCAGCAGTTGGTGTTGCGTAATTATATAAAGTAATGTAATCGGAAGAAGAACAGGTACCGTTAGTTACTGTCCAGATCAAAGTTGCAGAATCACCAACTGTCAAAGTCACAGGGGCATTTGGAATATTGGTTGCACCTGTGAAGTTGGCCTTACTTCCCGCAAATTTTGACCAGGAACCGCTTGCAGTAGCAGGGGAAGCTGCAACTGCATTCATTGTAAATGAAGGATTCGCACACTGCTCAATGTAAGCCGGACCAGCATCTGCTGCTACCGGTTGCATGTTGTTCAGCAGCGTAACTGTGCTGGAGTCTGCGCAGACACCGTTGGTGATTACCCAGCGTAATGTTGCTGTCTGGCCAGCTGGTACTTTTACGGTTGCTGTATTACCTGATGGTATACCTACGAAGCTGGCATTGTTGCTTCGGATATACCAGGTTCCACTAGCTCCTGCCATTGGTGCTGAACCCGTAACGGTAAAGATGCTATCGTTACAATGTGTCTGGTTAGAACCCGCAGAAGTAGCGGTCGGCTGTACATAGTTGATCAGTACTATATTGTCTGAAGATGAACAACCAATATTAGAGATGTTCCATTTCAGTACCACTGTCTGACCCGCTGTTACATTAAATGTTGCAGTTGGGTTATTCAGCTGGGCACCTGAAATAGTATAGGAAACAGGAGATACCACACTCCACCATCCGGTAGCACCCGCTACTGAAGGAGCGTTCGCTGTCATTACGAATGGAGCACTGTTACAATGTTTAATAGTATCAGGACCCGCATCTGCTGCTGCAGGAGCAAGGTTATTGACAATCCATACGGAATCCACAGAAGAACATACACCATTGGTGATCGTCCAGTATAATTTACTGCTGTCACCTGCAGGCAGGGTAACTCCCATCGTTGATGAATTAGCACTCCCTGAGAAGACTGCGGTTGATCCGGCTGGCTTGGTCCAGGTACCCGTACCTACAACAGGCGTATTCGCGGCCATCGTAAAGGAACCATTCGCACACTGGTGGATGGCCGGACCGGCAACTGCCTTCGTTGGGGTTGCATAGTTCACCAGTTTCACCGTAGAAGATGTAGAACATGCACCGTTTACGATCGTCCAGGTAGCGATCACGCTATCACCTGTTGGTACATTGATGGTCGTATTCGGCAGATTCACATTACCGGTGATGGTTGACCTTGTGTTAGACAGGGTCCAGGTGCCGATACCTACACTTGCTGCATTTGCAGCCATCGTAAAGCTTGGATTTGCACACTGGCTGATCTGTGGTCCTGCATTCGCGGCAGTTGGTGCCTTGTAATTTTTCAGGATGATGTAATCAGTACTGGAGCAGACACCGTTCGTTACTGTCCAGATGGCTGTTGCCGTATCACCTGCTGCCAGGTTGAATACAATATTTGTCTTGCTGGAATCAGCTAAAGTATAACTAGCCTTGCTACCTGTGAACAGTGACCATTTGCCTACGGCTGTTGCCGGAGTAGGGCTGGTCGCTGACATGGTGAACACAGGGTTATTACACTGTACCAGTGAATCAGGGCCGGCATTCGCTGTACCTGGTTGCTGGTAGTTAGTTAATACAACATCATCTGCGGATGAACAGGTGCCGTTTTTAACGGTCCAGGTCATTACAACCGTCGTACCCACAGGTACGGTGATCACTGCATTTGTCTTAGTACTATCAGTACTTGCAAAAGTTGCAGTACCACTCTTCACTGACCATTTTCCTACACCAATAGTTGGTGTATTGGATGTCATGGTAAACTTATCGTTGTTACACTGACTAAGATCCGGACCCGCATTTGCAGCAGTTGGTGTTGCGTAATTATATAAAGTAATGTAATCGGAAGAAGAACAGGTACCGTTAGTTACTGTCCAGATCAAAGTTGCAGAATCACCAACTGTCAAAGTCACAGGGGCATTTGGAATATTGGTTGCACCTGTGAAGTTGGCCTTACTTCCCGCAAATTTTGACCAGGAACCGCTTGCGGTAGCAGGGGAAGCTGCAACTGCATTCATTGTAAATGAAGGATTCGCACACTGCTCAATGTAAGCCGGACCAGCATCTGCTGCTACCGGTTGCATGTTGTTCAGCAGCGTTACCGTGCTGGAGTCTGCGCAGACACCGTTGGTGATTACCCAGCGTAATGTTGCCGTCTGGCCCGCTGGTACTTTTACTGTTGCTGTATTACCTGATGGGGTACCTACGAAGCTGGCATTGTTGCTTCGGATATACCAGGTTCCACTGGCCCCTGCCATTGGTGCTGAACCCGTAACGGTAAAGATGCTATCGTTACAATGTGTCTGGTTAGAACCCGCAGAAGTAGCGGTCGGCTGTACGTAGTTGATCAGTACAATATTGTCTGAAGATGAACAACCAATATTAGAGATGTTCCATTTCAGTACCACTGTCTGACCCGCTGTTACATTAAATGTTGCAGTTGGGTTATTCAGCTGGGCACCTGAAATAGTATAAGCAGCAGGGGAAACAACACTCCACCATCCGGTAGCACCCGCTACAGATGGTGCGTTCGCTGTCATTACGAATGGAGCACTGTTACAATGTTTAATGGTATCAGGACCCGCATCTGCTGCTGCAGGAGCAAGGTTGTTTACAATCCATACTGAATCGACAGAAGAACATACACCATTGGTGATCGTCCAGTATAATTTACTGCTGTCACCTGCAGGCAGGGTAACTCCCATCGTTGATGAATTAGCACTCCCTGAGAAGACTGCGGTTGATCCGGCTGGCTTGGTCCAGGTACCCGTACCTACAACAGGCGTATTCGCGGCCATCGTAAAGGAACCATTCGCACACTGGTGGATGGCCGGACCGGCAACTGCCTTCGTTGGGGTTGCATAGTTCACCAGTTTCACCGTAGAAGATGTAGAACATGCACCGTTTACGATCGTCCAGGTAGCGATCACGCTATCACCTGTTGGTACATTGATGGTCGTATTCGGCAGATTCACATTACCGGTGATGGTTGACCTTGTGTTAGACAGGGTCCAGGTGCCGATACCTACACTTGCTGCATTTGCAGCCATCGTAAAGCTTGGATTTGCACACTGGCTGATCTGTGGTCCTGCATTCGCGGCAGTTGGTGCCTTGTAATTTTTCAGGATGATGTAATCAGTACTGGAGCAGACACCGTTCGTTACTGTCCAGATGGCTGTTGCCGTATCACCTGCTGCCAGGTTGAATACAATATTTGTCTTGCTGGAATCAGCTAAAGTATAACTAGCCTTGCTACCTGTGAACAGTGACCATTTGCCTACGGCTGTTGCCGGAGTAGGACTGGTCGCGGACATGGTGAACACAGGGTTATTACACTGTACCAGTGAATCAGGGCCGGCATTCGCTGTACCTGGTTGCTGGTAGTTAGTTAATACAACATCATCTGCGGATGAACAGGTGCCGTTTTTAACGGTCCAGGTCATTACAACCGTCGTACCCACAGGTACAGTGATCACGGCATTGGTCTTAGTACTATCAGTACTTGCAAAAGTTGCAGTACCACTCTTCACTGACCATTTTCCTACACCAATAGTTGGTGTATTGGATGTCATGGTAAACTTATCGTTGTTACACTGACTAAGATCCGGACCCGCATTTGCAGCAGTTGGTGTTGCGTAATTATATAAAGTAATGTAATCGGAAGAAGAACAGGTACCGTTAGTTACTGTCCAGATCAAAGTTGCAGAATCACCAACTGTCAAAGTCACAGGGGCATTTGGAATATTGGTTGCACCTGTGAAGTTGGCCTTACTTCCCGCAAATTTTGACCAGGAACCGCTTGCAGTAGCAGGGGAAGCTGCAACTGCATTCATTGTAAATGAAGGATTCGCACACTGCTCAATGTAAGCCGGACCAGCATCTGCTGCTACCGGTTGCATGTTGTTCAGCAGCGTAACTGTGCTGGAGTCTGCGCAGACACCGTTGGTGATTACCCAGCGTAATGTTGCTGTCTGGCCAGCTGGTACTTTTACGGTTGCTGTATTACCTGATGGTATACCTACGAAGCTGGCATTGTTGCTTCGGATATACCAGGTTCCACTAGCTCCTGCCATTGGTGCTGAACCCGTAACGGTAAAGATGCTATCGTTACAATGTGTCTGGTTAGAACCCGCAGAAGTAGCGGTCGGCTGTACATAGTTGATCAGTACTATATTGTCTGAAGATGAACAACCAATATTAGAGATGTTCCATTTCAGTACCACTGTCTGACCCGCTGTTACATTAAATGTTGCAGTTGGGTTATTCAGCTGGGCACCTGAAATAGTATAGGAAACAGGAGATACCACACTCCACCATCCGGTAGCACCCGCTACAGATGGTGCGTTCGCTGTCATTACGAATGGAGCACTGTTACAATGTTTAATGGTATCAGGACCCGCATCTGCTGCTGCAGGAGCAAGGTTGTTTACAATCCATACTGAATCGACAGAAGAACATACACCATTGGTGATCGTCCAGTATAATTTACTGCTGTCACCTGCAGGCAGGGTAACTCCCATCGTTGATGAATTAGCACTCCCTGAGAAGACTGCGGTTGATCCGGCTGGCTTGGTCCAGGTACCCGTACCTACAACAGGCGTATTCGCGGCCATCGTAAAGGAACCATTCGCACACTGGTGGATGGCCGGACCGGCAACTGCCTTCGTTGGGGTTGCATAGTTCACCAGTTTCACCGTGGAAGATGTAGAACATGCACCGTTTACGATCGTCCAGGTAGCGATCACGCTATCACCTGTTGGTACATTGATGGTCGTATTCGGGAGATTCACATTACCGGTGATAGTTGACCTTGTGTTAGACAGGGTCCAGGTGCCGATACCTACACTTGCTGCATTCGCAGCCATCGTAAAGCTTGGATTCGCACACTGGCTGATCTGTGGTCCTGCATTGGCGGCAGTTGGTGCCTTGTAATTTTTCAGAATGATGTAATCAGTACTGGAGCAGACACCGTTCGTCACTGTCCAGATGGCTGTTGCAGAATCACCTGCTGCCAGGTTGAATACGATATTTGTCTTGCTGGAATCAGCTAAAGTATAACTAGCCTTGCTACCTGTAAACAGTGACCATTTGCCTACTGCTGTTGCTGGAGTAGGGCTGGTCGCTGACATGGTGAACACAGGATTATTACACTGTACCAGTGAATCAGGGCCTGCATTCGCTGTACCTGGTTGCTGGTAGTTAATTAATACAACATCATCTGCGGATGAACAGGTGCCGTTTTTAACGGTCCAGGTCATTACAACCGTCGTACCCACAGGTACGGTGATCACGGCATTGGTCTTAGTACTATCAGTACTTGCAAAAGTTGCAGTACCACTCTTCACTGACCATTTTCCTACACCAATAGTTGGTGTATTGGATGTCATGGTGAACTTATCGTTGTTACACTGACTAAGATCCGGACCGGCATTTGCAGCGGTCGGTGTTGCGTAATTATATAAAGTAATGTAATCGGAAGAAGAACAGGTACCGTTAGTCACTGTCCAGATCAATGTTGCTGTATCACCAACTGTCAAAGTCACAGGGGCATTTGGAATATTGGTTGCACCTGTGAAGTTCGCTTTACTTCCGGCAAATTTTGACCATGAACCGCTTGCGGTAGCCGGGGAAGCGGCAACAGCATTCATTGTAAATGAAGGATTCGCACACTGTTCAATGTAAGCCGGACCCGCATCTGCTGGTACCGGTTTCATATAGTTAGTCAGTACAACGGTAGAAGAAGTAGTACAAGCGCCGTTGGTAATTGTCCAGGTCAGCGTTGCTGTCTTTCCTGCCAGTACAAATATTTTAGCAGTAGCAAGTGCAGAGTCAGTAGTTGGAATGGTGGCAGTACCACTGGTCACTGTCCATTTACCTGCACCTACGGTAGCAGCATTAGCCGCCATTATAAAGAGGGAGTCGTTACAATGCGTTTGTGCAGGACCTGCATTGGAAGTAGCCGGAGCTGTATAAACAGTAACCGTACCACTTGCACAGGCAGTAACACCACACTGACCATTGCTTTCTACTCTTACATAATAAGTAGTCGTTGCAGTTACAGGAACAGTGATAGTTGCACCCGTACCGATTGCAGTACCTGTACCGCAACCACCTGCATACCATACATATTTACCAGCATTGGTACCATCTGCATTCTTACCCAGTGTACCACCGACAACAGTCAGTGTAGTCGTACCGCTGGTACAAATGTTTGGAGAACCTACTGTTACACCGGTTGGCGCAGTTGGAGGCGTTTCAACATTTACTTTGATTGTAGCAGATCCGGCACAACCCCCATTATCGCTTCTGAAGTTGACAGTAAAGGTATATTGAGCATTTGTTAAACCTGTAGGAATAGGAACGGTGATCGGCCATGAGGTGATCTGCGTTTCAGGTATTGCAGAGAATCCAGGTACCGCACTGGTTACACTATAATAAGTAGGATTACCTGTAGTAGAAACAGTATCCATTTCGAAATAACCCAGTGTGTTACAAACTGTATCTGGTTTCAGCACCATGGTTGGCGGTGCAGTATAATGTAATACTACATCATCATAATTAGTTCCGCAACCTGATACATTCCTAATGGTCCAGCGCAGGGTCACATCCTGGTACTTACCGTTGCTTATTTTAACGGTCGTATTATAAGCGGTTGTGTCAGCGATGGTTACATCAGCATTAGGTCCGCCTACAATTGTCCAGGCGCCACTCTCTGCGAAATCATCCGTCAGGTCTACATTCGGCTCATTTGCCTGCATCACGAACGTGTTGGATGTGCCACAGAGGGTACTGTCAGGACCAGCGTTAGCTGTGGTTGCGCCGGTAATCAGTGTGAGGGTATCATAAGCATAACCCAAACAATTGGCATTTCCCGCAGCCTGCAATCTATATTGAAGAATAGCGGTAATGCCTGGCGTAGTTAGGTTAATGGTGGCATCAGCCCTTTTATTGGAGGTTACGAAACGAACGTAATCACCAAAATTGATACTGGCAGGATCACCTGACAGACCTGGACCGGAAACATCAATGACTGTCCAATATGAATTAGTATTGGGAATGGTAGGACGCGTCATGGTGAAATACCCATCTGCATCAGTCGGATTTTCCGCACAATGAGTGACGTGTGTGCCCGGATCTGGTACCGGTATTTCCGTGAGGTGTACAGTAAGAGGTTTTGAAGTAACCGTACACGTACTATTCGTGACAACAACAATCCAGGTGCTGTCAGCCAATGTTTCTGTATTTAAAACAACAGTTGTCTGGTCATCACCATCCGGGTAATATGTACCGGTAGCAACACTCGAACCCCTATACCATTTTATATGAATACCATTAGCAGCAGTAGGCGCCAGCCCATCCGCAATACTCAGTGTCACCCTGTTACCCAAACAAATGGCTGTATCAGAAGCTGCAAGTTCCACAACTGGCTTATCATTCTTACCGATAAAAGCCTGGTTCGAATCCCTACAGGTTTTATTTTCCACACTATAAGTAAGGTAACCATATACTTTGATGGTTGTATCACTAATAACCTTTATAGACCTGTCTTGTGTATTGATAGAAGAATCCAAATCGTTCCAGCTATATCTATCATAACCTCCTGACGCATGTAGCAGCACCTCATCACCCACACAGACCTGCGCCTTGGTAAGGTTCAGGACAGGCATCGGCAGGATTGTGATCTTGACCGCTGATGAAGGGGCAGCACAGGTAGCCGCAGAGCTTCCGGCCTCAAAGATCCTGACACGGAACAGGTAATCATAAGATACATCTTTGGTACCTTTCAGTTCACCTGATTTAATGACGAGGGTATCTTTATTGGCAGTACCATAAGGAACATTAAACCAGGTTATACCCTGGTCATCAGACATTTCCCACTGGTAAGCAGGACTCGTAAAATAAGCTTTTGGTGTATATGAAGAAACGAGGGTCGTAGCAACGCCCTCGCACAAAACCTCTTTCAGGGTACTGGCAGAACCAAGAATTCCGGCCTGGATGATGGGGCTACAATAAGAGAACTGGATATCATCCACCGCAATATCGTTACCACAGCCTCCAGGATGGTTGTTGACAATTCGTACAATTACACTACTCACACCAGATGGCACGGTGAACGAGCCCCCGAACTTCTGCCAGGTGGCTTTGTCAAAGTTGGGCGAAACGTCATTGGTCTTGAAGCTGGCTAATACCTGACTCGTATTGGCCGCATTCAGAATCTGGAAAGTTACCCCGGCATAGATAAAGCCCGAAGCACAGGTTTGCGTCATTACCTGCGAACTATCCGTATTTATAAACCAGGCACTAAAATTATATACTGAACCACGACAAAGTCCATCTACCTGCTTCTGGAAGAAGGTAGATTTTGTAAAACCGGAGTTACACACCAGCATACCACCACGGGTAGTACCTGTATGGTCGTTGGTCGTGATCCAGTCACCTTTCAGGTGGGTTGAATTAGAGATCGCATAATAATTATCTGCCGGGTCACCGGATGCAGAATATAGATAAGTAATGGCAGAGCTTGGGGAATAGGCCATACGGGTGGCATTGCTTGGCAGGGTACCAAAGTTCTCAGTAAACCCGGGCATTTGTGCATCACCACCACTACAGGTGGACATCGTACAGTCTACCACATAAAGACTATCCTTGGTGGTAATTGTTGTGGCAGTACTACCAGGCTTATAACTTACAGTCAGGGTAAATACATATTTACCCGGTGTCAGGAACTGCAGGGTGAGCAGATCCGTTAGTTTCAGCTTGTCTGTCTTAGTAGCCCCCGATGGGTTCTGCGTATATAGGACGTTATAATCAGACTCTGAGTTGTTCGGAGTCTTAACGGTCCAGGTGGTCTTTGAATTTTTGCCGCTTGCCAGCTGGGCGTTCATACTGGTGAACTTAACCTGGTCACCAGAGCCTGTATTGGTAGACATACAAACCGTATCGGGCATGTTTACATACCAGGTTTGAGACCTCGCAATACCAGTAAATAGCAACAAACAGCCGCATAATAGGATTAGAATCTTCTTCATCTTCGTACTTTTTGAAAAATTACTATCAGAGTGTCTTCAGTTTCAGGCTGTTGTCACCCGTTTAGCATTTTCATAATTTTGAGGGCGAAAGTCCATCCTATTGATGGCAAGCCGGTGTTTGTAAATGTGTTTCATAGGCCAATGATAATTATATACGAACGAGCAAATATAAAATAAGTTTGATATATTTTAATATATTATAATTGATAAAACTCCTTGACAACTGGCAATCAAACAAATACGAGTTTTTAACAAATTGATAACAAAAGTCAGGACGACACGAGGAGAGCAGCAAAAGCCTTATAAGTCAATAACTTATAAAGCTTTTTTAGAATGCAATAATTTTTATAATATTTGCGTTTGGGAGTAGGTTAAAAGGGCTTTTTGAGGTAAAAAAAGCCCCTATTGTGGTAGTATATTATCAATTGTACGATATTGTGAGTTACCTTACCTGCTGCGTTGCAAAGTAAGCGCCATTAAACCAACTACCACATCGTTGGACAATGCCTGAAGGGTGAGGGTACTCAATTCTTTTTCCGGGTCCAATTTAATATCCAGCAGCATCCCCGCTCCTCCATCAATTTCACGGCCATATACACCCTTAATTTTCAGGTCGCGGCCCAGGTCCTGACTCACTAAACCCGTTTTGAAATGAAGGCGCCAGGGCTTTGGCTGATTCATTTTAAAAGCGAGGCTATCTGTAAAATAATCCTGTTCCACCGGGCACCAGGTTTCCGGGTTGACCAGCGCTGTGAGCTGCCGGGAACCATCCTTATATACAATAGTGACCCGGCCATTCTCAATACGGCTTTGCATGGAATTCGTGCTGCCTGCCAATAAAAGATAGGCATGGTTTGCTTTGCCATTTATGGCCAGCTGTACACTGTCTGGGTAATTATCCCAAAGCGATGTAAATACAACGTTTTTCTCTTTGTGGGAAATGCGGAAAGGAACCGGGAAATCGTATTTTATATCTGCTGCAATTGCTGCTGTTGTTTTAGGATGTGTCCACTCTCCTATTCCATGCAGGGGAATCTGCAAGGTGGTATAGGGTGAACGGGGAGAGCGATATTCGTTTTGAAAAATATCTTTCAGGGCTGCGTTCAACTGGGTATCTATGTTGACCTGCTCACATAATCCAGGTTGTAGCCGGGAGAAAGCAGTATAAGCCGTCATATCGGGTGATGGTGTATTGACACCCTGTGCTGCCAGCCATGTCATCTCCCCCTGCCTGATTGTTTTGAAGGTAGTTTGCTCACCGGTCAGTGGTGGAATGACAATGTCCTTTCCTGCCCATTCGATCCTCACATCACAGGTACCGGCAGGAATATTGATTGAAATAAGCGGGGTGCCCGCCACGGCAGCAGACATTTGCCAAGGGGCCGCCTTACCATTTACAGTGATCTTTTTAATATGATCTTTCTTTGCAGGGATCTGCAATTCAATAGCCGGAAAATGAGTAACAATATGGTAGGTATCATTCTTATAATCAAAAGACAGATCAGGGGTTTTTAAGGAGGCATATGGCCAGGACGCAGGGAAACCAGGCCTGATAATGATCCGCTTATTCAATGCATCCGGGCGGATGCCAAACAATCCCTGGACCAGCAAACGGGCAGCCACCCCGATAGCATCGCCGAAATCGCGGTAACACTCTCCCCTGGCGGCATCGTAAAAGGAGATCTGGCCAAAATTCCCCGGGCTATCACCCAGGTACATACCATCCAATATGGCACTTTTGAACAGTTGGAAACCAGCTTCATTTCTGCCGGCCTCGAAATAGGCCAGTGCAGTATGCATTACCTCCGCAAAAGCCACATTGTTCGTACTCCAGGTATAGGGCATCCAGTTACTGGTAGCAATCGTGGCATAGCCCTCATCTTTCAGACCAATTCCCTTTACAGGGATATGAGGGATCTGTGTATCGAGGTAACGGGTGGCCTGAAAGGCCTGTACAGCACCAGGTACATCACTGTCAATGGCATGATAAATTGTGTACACACCCGCACTTCCGTGTACCCGTTTCAGCCCCATATAATCCTGGTATTCCGCCCAGTGCCCTTTTTCGGGCAGCCATAAACGTGCCTGGATGGCACTTAGTATTTTAGTGGCTTCTGCCCGGTAAGGCAGTGGATCCTCTCCTATCTTTTCTGCAATGAGGGCTGCCAGTTTATTCGCCCGGCAATTATAAGCAGAAGAATAGGTAACGGCACCGGAATTGTAATACATGCCATCGCTGGCCCAGATGCAGGCATAGGCATCGTATAAACCATCATTGTCGGGATCAAAATTCAGTTTCTCCCAGGCCAGGTGCCTGCTGAGCACAGGCCAGATTTTCTTTGCGTAAGCAAGATCACCGGTCCATTGTAAATGCCAGAGCAACGCATCGATGTACACTAGGTTCATATCGTAATGATGCATCTGATCGGGGCGATCCGGATTACGGGCAATGTAGCCATTACTATACATGGGTGTACCCCATTTTTTGACAGCACGGGCCAGGTCGAGCGCAGTATCCTGTGCAGGGTGCGGAATGGTATTGGGTACATTCGTCACCTGGCTGGCAGCATATCCATCAAAGTGAATCCTGGCACGATCATGCATGCCCAGGAAATCGCCGGCATAGGCAGCCCGCCAACCCGTGAGCGGCATCCGCCAGCCAATAGCGCCGTGCAACCAGCTTTTGCCATCCCAGATACCATCTGCCGCAGTTACCAATGCGCCGGCAATGGGATTAATAAAGGGATCAGGTGTTGTAAGCTGCATACGATCAGCGAGTTGTGCTCTTTCTTTTTCTGTGGTATCAAAGAGTGCGGATGTATTGACAACACTTAATTTTAAGTCACTGAAAACAATACAGGCACTCTTTTCCAGCTGACAAATATTTGTATATACCGGCTTATCAGGTGCTTCAAATACCCCCGGCGGATCGGCACCCATATCTCCGGAACGAAAAAGTTTTTGTGCACGGATCTTTGTCATCCCTGCAGAAACGATGCTTCCTGCCGGCATGTTACTATAATCAATTTTCCATACAGCTCCTTCCCTGTCATAAAATGCCAGTACACTGATGCGCAATTCCCCATTCCCCCAGGATGAATCCCTGAGTAAGTAGCTGCGTTTGCCCGCCAGGTACCGTGCTTCACAAAAAGAGGTGGAATCCAGGGCTTTTCTCCCCTTTCCCGGCATAGTTACCCAAAAACTGATATGCTGGCTGTTTTTGTCTATATAGGCTGCAAATACGGGTCGGTCACCCGTCTCCAGCCTGAAAGCGGTAGGCCCGCCATATAATGCCCTTGTATACCGGTTTTTACCGTTTATACAAACGAATTCCTTTCCTTCCGGATGATATTGCAAGGTTCTGGCTGTTCCCCTTTTATCGTCGTTATAGGATGTTTGCTCGATTAAGTCGGCTTTCTGGGCAATTCCTGCAAATGTGTGGAACAACAGGAACAAACAAAGGGTACAATTTTTCATAACAATACAATATAAAGTAAATATTTTTAGCATTCATTAATCCCTATGATGAGCGGATGCTTCCAGGCACTAATGAATGGAAATACCTATGATAGGAGCACCTATACCTCCAAAAGTGATAACTGGAAGACCTTGTTTGCATTACTTCTTATTCCTACCAGGGGAGCCCCTGTACCAGATGAGGACCTGGAAAACAGGGTGATGATGGAACACGATTCCCTTTTCTTTTATGAGGTGGATTCCAATGATAACAGCTTTAAACTGGTGAAAAACTATCTACCGGTAAAGGATTAATTACCCCAGGAGCTAAGAGCCGGGTAAATCCAATAGGCTGATAAGAGGAGTAATTAGCCCACATGTAAACCTATATCGGGGCCAGTCCAAAGACTGGTAAAAAAGAGAGATATCCCGCAGATATCCCGCAGATATCCCGCCTATAAGCCGCCTATGACCCGCATCTTAAAAGAGGCGGCTTATCTACGGGTTATCTGCCCGTTATTACCCGGATACCCTACTTTTTGACCAGTTTTGTACTCCTACCTTCCAGGTCATGAAGCTGATTAAAAGGGTACCCCTCCCAGAGACGAAATGGTTTTTACACAATTCTCAGCGCCTTCATTTTATTTTTTTGTCAACCCCGGTTTCGCCCATTTAGGGGAATGGGCATGGCATGTGCCGGTAAAGCAAGTTCCCGGACGAATGGTCTGTTACTTTTAATGAGAGGGATGACTGAAAAGCCGGCGATGCCTTTTGCCGGGTTGTTGGGGTTCTACCTGGAACGGGGGGTATGAATTATATAACCTGTAAAGAAAATTGGATGTATATTTAATCCATGATCGTTCGCATTGTGCAATCATTTATTGCCTACCTGGTACTTTCTGTGGGCACCTTCCTGATGCTGCGCATGATCATTGATTACTCCAGCTTCCAGACGAATATTCATTTCCTGGAATTTAAACAGGAGTACCTCCATATTCCTATATGGAAAACGGCTTTTTACATCCATGTTTTTTCCAGTATCCTGGCACTGGCAGCAGGATTCACACAGTTCTCAGCACATTTTCTGCACCACTATCGCAGGGCACATAAATTAATAGGGAAAATCTACGTGATTGATATTTTGATCATCAACTTCCCGGTGGGGCTGATCATGGGTGCGTATGCCAATGGATTATGGCCTTCTAAACTAGCTTTTATCCTGCTGGATTGCCTGTGGTTTTACTTTACTTACAAGGCCCTGGTGAAGGTTAAAAAAGGAGATATTGCTGCGCATAAAAGATACATGATCCGCAGTTATGCGCTGACCTTTTCGGCCATAACACTGCGAACCTGGAAGGTAATATTACTCCAAACCTTCCATCCTGATCCGCTCACATTGTACATGATAGATGCATGGATGGGATTTGTTCCCAATTTACTCTTTGCTGAATGGTGGATTTATCGCTCCAGCCGTAAATTCATTAAGACCAGGTATACAAATACGGCGAAAATCACCAGGTAACTGATTACAAATGAAATAACCCGGTAGAGAACAGGGCCTTTTTTCCCTGCTGCACGGACTTTGCGATAAATGGAACGCGATATAAAATAGGCCGCTACAAAGGGGAAAATTATTGCAAGGATCAGGATGACATCAAATAAATACATAGGCAGAATATATATCCTAATTTACTGATTTTATGTGAACTCATGTATCTATTACAAATACCTATCCAGGGAATGAGTTCCGGTGAATAGATTCACTATTCTTCGTCTTCATCCTCCAGGGAAATATAATTCCATTCTATTTCCAGGTTGTCAAGCATTTCATCAAAGCGGTCCGCGTCATTGGTACCAATAAATGCCCCGGTGCAATGACCTTCTTTATCGAAAGACAAACTTACCATTTCTTCGAAATCACGCGTATAGACTCTTTGGTTGGCATGAGAGATTTCTTTTAGTTCCTCATAGGTTTCCTGTACATAAGCAACGGTTTCCGGAGGCACTGGTTCCAGCGAATTGGCGTTGAATGTCAGTCCGCCAAGTACGCCGTTATATACGGCCATCAATAACAAAAATCCATCTGTAGTCGCACATTCCTGATGCCAGTCAGGCTGCATTTCATCACCTGAATAATTCCCGTATACAGGAGGATTCGGCAAAGCAAGATCAGCCTTTTTAATGCCCCAATACACCACACCCTGGTTTTCTTCATAGAACACCAGGTAATCATCCTGCGAAAAGTCGATCTCACTGGGTAGTAAAAGCCTGTTATGCGTATAATTAATCGCCTCCTGTTTGCCTAAACTGAGGTAGTAGGCCATCAACACCTCCGGTAAGGGATGATTGAATTCTCCTGCCTCAAAACCAATCCTTTCAGCTGCAGCAATGCCGTATAAATGCCTGATCTTATCGAAATATGTTATCATGGATTTCCTTTTATTGTTGCTAATATCCTAATTTTAGGCATTATGACCCTGACAATTTCCGGATATTCAACTGCTTTATTTTCTACCTGGTATTTTATTGAAGAATTAGGTTTACTGTTTGACTGTGGAGACGGGATGATGTCTGCCATGTTACAAAAGAGCAGGAAGATTGAAAACATATTTATTTCTCATCCTGACAGAGACCACATCACCGGGTTATTGCAGGTTAACCAGCTGAATGCCAGGGAGGGTTTTCCTATTATCCATTATCCGAAAGACAGCAAATCCTTTCCTGCCCTCAGGGATTTCTCTGTGAAATTTGATCCGCATGTAGTTGGCACGGTATGGCATCCGCTGGCAGACAGGGAGCGTGTCTGGATTAAGAAGGATGTGTATGTAGAAGCCCTGCGCAACAATCATGTGCCTGCACCTGCGCAGGTAATCAAAAGCTTTGGATTCAAAGTAGTGCAGGTGAGGTACAAACTAAAGGCAGCATATCTGTCGCTCCCGCCACTGGAGATTAAAAAGGTGATTGATCACTTAGGCAGGGAAGCGACACATATCTTAGTAGAGACGGTCCTGTTATGCTACACAGGGGATACGCCCGCGGAGAATTTTGAATACTGGAACAATGCGAAAGTACTGATCCATGAGGCGACATTCCTGGGTGATGAAGTAGAGAGTCAGTCTCACAGGAATAAGCACAGCAGGCTGGAAGATGTATTGATCGGTGTTAAGCAGACCAATATAGAAACCCTGATATTGGGGCATTTTTCTTCCAGGTATTCAAATGAACAGATTGATAGTAGTATCGTAGCATTATGCCGGCAATACGATATTAAGATTCCTGTATACCGGGTGCTACCGGGTCAGACGGTTTTTGATATATTGTCAACGAAGCCGTTGTCTGCATTATTTTAACCGGTTGATGACTGCACTGATATAGACAGGATAGCTACTGGCTTCCGCTTTCAGCTTAGCCAGTCTTTCCTTTCTGATATTTGCATCGGGTTGCCAGTTGAGATAACTCGAATGCAGCATACTAAACAGGCATTGATTCAATGGATCCAGGTGTTGATCGTTCCTCAATGATTGCACCTGGATTCGCCAGCGACATGTACCTGTTATGTACATACGTTTTAGTCCGTCGAGGACCCTACAATACCTATATAACGGTTCTTTACCGGGTTGTAAACTGTCCAGAAATAGGTGCCCCACCATTCCTTGCCCGAGTCAAAGAAATTAGAGCAATCTGTGCTCCAGGTGTAGATTTCCAGCTGGTGCAGATCGTCAAAGAAAAAGTTGATAAAGTCAAGTACATATGCTCCTTTCTTTAGGATGCTTTGTTCGAACTTCATGGAATAGGGTGGCTCGATCAGGGCATAGATAAATGCCCCATGTACCCCATCATCGGGCCGGGTATGCATGTATAGAACGTCGGCGGGGGTTTCTTCCCCATCGTAATAAAAGTAGGAATTCATGGTATCATTCCCCAGCTCTCCACGAACGATGGGTTTCATTTTGTCCACATCAAAACAGGGCCCCAGGAATGTTTCGAGGTCTATTTTAGTACCACTTTCGTCCAGCATTTTGTAATTGAGTACGGGCAGGTTAGGGATATTTTCGCGTTGCCCTTTGGGTGCTACCTTGTTGATGTGCAGATTCCAATTATAAATGATCTTTGCCATCGTTTGACGGGCAACCATCATATGAGCCTCGTATTCAGCAGGCATTTTCCCCTCATAATTGGCTGATATTGAATACACAAAGATCCCTAAGACACCTCCTAGTTCGTCATGCTCAATAATTTTTTCCCTTACACGGGGATCGTTTACTTCCTGAATGTTAACAACCATAAGTAAATGTAGCTATTTATTATCTTTGAACACTGTTTCAATCGTGATTTATGGAGATTAAAAATCTATCGCTGCCCGTATCAGCGGCTCCCGGGGCTGTTTCCGCAATATGCATGCTCCCGGAAAAGCCTATATGTATCCTGACATTAGCACATGGTGCAGGCGCTAATATGCAGCATACTTTTATGGAAGCATTGGCTACCGCGCTGGCAGGTGCAGGGATTGCGACGTTAAGATTTAATTTCCCGTTTACAGAACAACAAAAGAAGCGTCCTGACTCTCCCGCTGTTGCCTGGCAGGCCATTGCCGCGGCCATCGATCAGGCCAGGGAATTGTACCCGGCCCTCCCCCTCTTTGTAGCCGGCAAAAGTTTTGGCGGACGTATGTCTTCTCAATATCTCTCTGCCAATCATAGGAAAGACGTCACAGGTTTAATCTTTTATGGTTTCCCTTTGCATGCTGCAGGCAAACCTTCCATAGACAGGGCGGCACATTTACAGGATGTAAAGGTACCCATGCTCTTCCTTCAGGGTACCAAAGATACGCTGGCTAACTGGGATATGATTGAATCCGTTTGCCAATCATTAAAAAAAGCCAGTCTTGTGAAACTGGAAGGAGCAGATCATTCCTTTAAGGCCGGGAAGAATAAGGATATGATACCTGTGCTCAGTGCCGCGACAAAAGAGTGGGTGAAAAAGAAAATAAAATGAACCGTCTTCTAACCTATATCCGTTCCCTGACTGATTTCTCTGACGAAAGCTGGACAGCCCTGCAACCCGCACTGACAGCAAAAACCTTTGCAAAAAATGAATTATTACTAAAAGAAGGGCAGGTTTGTCAATCACTATTTTACATTGAAAGTGGGTATTGTAAAAGTTACTATAACCTGGATGGCATTGTAAAGAATACAGGGTTTTTCTTTGAAAATGATATTGCCACCAATATCAGCAGCTTTGGTAGCGGGCAGGTATCTGCTTACAATCTCATTGCCTGTGAACCGCTATGCGTGGTTATTTTTGATAAAAGCAGGCTTTTCAGCATTGCACAGCAATATATAGAAATTGAGCATCTTGGGCGAAATTGTGTGAGATTGTTTGCCAGCAAACAGGAAGAATTTTCTACACTCTTTAAACTGTACTCCGCACAGGATCGCCTGCAATACCTGGAAACACATCACCCTGCTATGATTCAGCGGGTACCGCTTTCCCAGCTGGCTTCCTTTCTGGGCGTGGCAAGAGAAACGCTGAGCCGGATCCGGAAAAGAAGAATTATGTGACGATCGTCACAGGGTCTGCTTTTTGTTATTGTACAATTTTGCAGTAACAAAAAACGAATCATTATGTCCTTACTGAAAAAAATTGATGCACAGACGAATGTAGTTACCTGGTTTGAAATTCCCGTGTCGGATATTGAAAGGGCGAAAGCGTTTTATGAAACGATCCTGGACATTGAGCTGGTGAAGCGGAACGATGGTGGAGTTGAGGCGCTGTTTTTCCCGTATAACCCGGAAGTGGTGCAGGCGACATCGGGCAGGGTAACAGGAGTATTGTCTAAATCGGACAGGAATCAGCCTTCGGGGAATGGCACAGTTGTGTATATTAATGCCAGTCCGGATCTGCAAAAGGTGTTGGATAAGGTGGGGCCGGCAGGCGGGAAAGTGGTAGTGCCTAAAACGCTGATTCCGGCAGGGTTTATCGGGATTATTATAGATTCAGAAGGGAATAAGGTGGGCTTGCATGCGGAGCAGTGATCTATAAATCACTCAGCAATTGTTTCAGCTCTCCTTCCGCCAGTTCAGGATTCACCGCCCCTTCCCGCAATTGCTTGACAGTTCTGTTCAAACTCCGTACAGTGATTGCCAGGTAATCAGCAATGTCCTGCTTGCTGAATGACAACTGCTGCTCTTTTTGTATCATCAAAAACTTTATCAGGGAATACTCAACAGGATAATTTTGCTGGTAGGACGCCCTCGTAGATGTCTGATAAATACGAAGTGCCAGTTCTTCCAGCAATTTCCTGTGAAAAGTCTTATCCGAATCGATCAACCCATCAAAATCCGCCAGTGAAAACACATAGGCCTCTACCGGCGTAATCGCCTCCACACTACACAGGCATACCCTGCGCAGGATCGTTTCCAGATCTCCCAGGATCTCCCCCTTCCCCAGGAACTCAAAGATCAATTCCTTCCCATTCTCCTCCGAGCGATAACATTTTGTCACCCCACTCTTCAAAATCATGATCTCCCTGGCATTTTTATCCTGAACCATCAAGCGCTCTCCCGCGTTAAAGCATTTTACGGGCTGACTTTCCAGGCTATTGGCAAATGACAAGAAATATGGATTTGTTCTAAGCATATTAACTAGGTAGGACAAATGTCCTGGTTTCGAACAAAAATAGATAATAGTTTTGCCATCATCGCCAAAAATTAAAGAATTTATGCATCATCATATTAATGTCTTCGCATGGGATGCGGATGATAATCTATGGGTAAATGAAACCGGGTTCCCCGGGGCAGAAAAACAGTTTACCACTATGCCTGAAAATTTCCGGCCAGCGTACCTTAGCGCCAAAGAGCTTTTTAAGACCGAAATAGCCCATATGTTGCGGTATGGACATGGAGTAAAGGCCCTTACCTTACCGATGCCGGAAACCGCGCTGCGAATCACAGCAAACACGGTTCCCACCGCCTACCCTGGTAAAAGCCGGGATGTGTTGAATAAACCAGTGATCATACAGGGAGGGGTGGAAACTTTTATTAGCCAAATTACTTCCGATACCATATGCGATCACTGAATAAGCATCTTGTTTTAGCCATCGCCTCTATGGGCATATTTGTAGAAGCCCTCGACATCGCGATTGTAAACCTGGCATTGCCGAAAATTGAAGCTGACCTGGGATTGACGAACGATTCCGGGTACAAAATTCAAAGTATTTATATCCTGATCTATGGTAGTTTTTTAATCTTAGGAGGAAAATTATCTGACTACCTGGGCAGGAAAACCATCTTCATGGCAGGATGTACCATCTTCCTGCTGACCTCTCTGGGTGCGGGTTTGACGCATACCCTCCATCATCTAATTTTATTCAGGGCATTGCAGGGCCTGGGTGCTGCCTTGTTAATGCCTGCCGCATTTTCAATTGTCAATTACTACTTTTCTGAACCACATGAACGCGGAAAGGCGATGGGGATCTTTGGTTCCTTTGCCGCCACGGGTTCTGCGGGTGGCGTGTCTGTAGGTGGAATTATCGCGAATTACTGGGGATGGCCATGGGTGTTCCTCATCAATGTACCGATATTATTGGTGATCCTGGTGATTGCTTATATCTACCTGGAAAAAGATGTAAAAACGGCGGCCAAATTACCGGATCTTCCTGCTGCGATTGCATTGGTGCTGGGCATGCTCTGTTTGTCTAAGATCACAGAAGGGAATTACCTGATTATTTCAATAATAGTTTTATCGGTATCTGCCTGGTTTTTATATTACCGGCTCAACACACAGGGGGATCCATTATTAGATCTCAGGGTACTGCTATTATCATCACTGCGAAAGGGTACGCTGTTATTCTTTTTATTGGGCGTCCTGTTCACCGGGTACTTGTTTTTAATGAGTTTTCTTGTGCAGCAAAACTTTGGTTTTACTGCGGCGCAGTCAGGTTTTTTGATGATGCCTTTTAATATCATCTCTATGTTGTTAGGGAGGTTTGGATTGCCTGCATTATCAAAAAGGTTCTCGCCTAAAAAGATAGCCATGGGTGGGGCGGTAGCGATGCTCGCAGGTGCATTGTCATTGGTACTCGCCGTGCAGATACATAGTTTGGCTTTTCTGCTGGCAGGTGGTGCATGGATAGCTGGTATAGGGATGACGCTTTGTTATACCGGCTATACCGTTATTGCCATGGAGCATGTGCCTTCAGAACATTTGGGGATTGCTGCCAGTTTGATTAATACGGCTTACTTTGTGGGAGGTGGTATAGGCTTGCCGCTGATTTCGATATTTATGTCGCATGGGTCAGCAGCGCTGGACAGCCGGCCATTGTGGTTGCTGTGTATCGTCGCAGGGTTTTCAATTGCGAGGTTATTGTATAGAAAAAGGGCTCGTATCAAGGGTAACATTTCCAGGATCTAATCCGGATGACTGGCGGAGAGCGGGATTGCTAATGCAATGCGCAATGCCATGAAGTTACTGTTGATACAAGCCCTTGTTTTATAAGGAGAGGCTTTGTTGTAAGGGGGGGCTTAATGGGTGATGCTTTCTGTTTAAAGTGATACTTTCCTTTAAAGGTAATGCACTCTGTTTAAGGTTATGCTTTCCTTTAAAAGTGAAACCTTCCTTTAAAAGTGATACTTTCCATTAAGGCGATGCTTTTCCTATAATGTAATCCTTGCGCCACCCATCAACCATCTTCCTGGCATCTGTGCGCCTGTAAGATCTGCATAATTCTTATTGAATACATTGTCCGCTTCTACTGACAAGCTCAGTTTATTCTTTATCACGAATACATCAGCTTTCACACTCGCTACAAAATACTCCTTCGTCACCGCACCATTGATACCTTTTACAGCCTGCGGGTCTCTCACTTTATACAGTCCATTTACACTCACGCCGAATAACTGGTTGCGGTAAGACAACATACCATTCAGCAGAAAACGTGCATGTGAGGCAATGTAAAAGGATTGCTGCCCTTCCTGGATATCAGAGTACAACCAGGTAACACCGGCAGTAGCACTCACTGTATGTTTCTCCTTGTAAGTTTTCGTAAACTGGAGATCTCCTTCTACCCCGCTGGTTACCATTTTAGAAATATTGGATGCCAGGGAATAGGTACCTGTTGGAGACAGGTTATGCTTGTAAGGCATGTTATCATATGAGGTGGTAGTCCAGTCGATCAGGTCATTGTACCTGCGCTGGAATAAGGTAGTGGATACACGGATGTATTTACCAAAGTAATCTGCACCTGCTTCATAGCTAAAAGAGCGCTCTGCTTTCAGGTCAGGATTACCAATCTTACCACTTGTAACGAGGGTCTTGTTATTGTTGTTATAGCGCTCGGTGAAGTCCGCATTACGGATGGTTTTACCTGCACTACCACGAATCTGGAACTGACCTGCTTTATAGCTGGCATTCAGCTGAGGTACCAGTTCAGCACCACTGCGCTCATCCCAGTCCAAACGTAATGCTGGACTCAGTGTCAGAGCATTCCAGATCGTTGCGGTCATGGAAGTAAAACCAGCTGCCTGGTTTACGGTATGGTTGCCCCTGTCATTGGAGACGATGCTCTTTTGCTGGAACTGACCACCTGCTACAAAGCTGATATTTTCGTTGAATGTATGCTCGTAAATTGCGAGTGACTGGTATAACTTACTACGGTTATCATTTGCAATGGAAACAGGATTGTATACGTAGTGGTCATTCATGTTTTTATAACCCGCCATCAGACTGAATGCATTTTTGTTCTTACGATATTGCAGGTTCAGTTGCTGCCACCAGGTAGACAATTTTTCGCTGGCAGTATCACTGGCATAGGTGGTATAAAAGTTCTGCGCGGCAAACTTTCTATCGTCATAACTCAGGCGGTAAGAGAGTTTCCAGTTATCACTCAGCTGATAGCTGGCAGAGCCGGAGATCGTGTGCAGATGGAAATAGCCATCAATACCACGTTGTGGCTGACCGTCGGCATTATTCGTCTGGCCACCGATATTAACCGCCAGTTTATTTGTGGTATAATAAGCATTTGCATTCGCGTTAAATAAACCATATGCTCCACCGGTAGCACCTGCGGTGAACTGACTGGTGGGTACGCTATGCTTGTTAGTTGCAAATGTCTTTGTGATGATGTGGATCACACCACCTACAGCATCAGAGCCGTAGATGGCGGAGGATGCGCCTTTCAGCACTTCGATATGATCGATTTCTGCAGGATTGATGGGAATATAGCTACTGAAGTGGCCGGTATTGGGATCGTTTACACGCATACCGTCCAGGATCACTAATACCTGCTGGAAGGTGCCACCACGGATCACGATGTCGCTACCTGCGCCCATAGGGCCTTTGGACTGTACTTCTACACCTGGTATAAAGCGAAGTACCTCATCTATTGAGTGGACAGGCATTTTGGCAATGTCCTCTCCTTTTATTACGAATAAGTTGCGGCCGGTTTTTGAGCTGACTACCGGATTTACAGTGGCAGTAACGGTTACAGCGTCTAATTCATTTATTTTATCCTGTGCCGGCAGCGTCAGTGCATACAAGATGCTGGCGGCCATAGGTAATGCTAGTTTTGGAAACATTAGGTATGGTTTACTGATTGGCCGGCAAAGGTACAGTAAAAAAAATTAGTGAATAATTGCTTCATTGG
This sequence comes from Chitinophaga sancti, assembly GCF_034424315.1. Lineage (GTDB taxonomy): Bacteria > Bacteroidota > Bacteroidia > Chitinophagales > Chitinophagaceae > Chitinophaga > Chitinophaga sancti. The sequence goes on along the minus strand of NZ_CP139972.1, from coordinate 449,701 downwards.
GAATAATAAACGACCCGGTAATTATCTTTTGTAATAAGACAAGATTTAACCATTGTCCATTCTTACGACCCACTTCTTTTATCTGCCCTATTTTTTCAAAACCCATCTTTTCATGAAAGATTACACTGCCTTCATTAGAGGAGTCAATGACTGCTATAAAAGTGTGAAAACCTCTCTCTTTCCCGTCTGCCAGGAGTGTATTTAATAATTCCCTTCCCAGGCCTTTGCCATGAAAATCCGGATGAAAATAAAGTCCATGCTCCGCAGAATGCGCATATGCATTGCGCTCCCGGAACTGGCTATAAGCACCGTATCCTACCAGCCTTCCTTCTTCTTCCACAACGAAGACCGGCAGGTTCAGTGTTGCCTTCTTATGAAACCATTCTTCTAAGAATTCCAGTGATTTTGGCTCGTAGTCATAATTGTAGGTCGTATTCAGGATATAATAATTCCAAATGTCTTTAATAGCTGGCAAGTCTTCTATAACTGCGTGTCTGATCATGGTTTTTAGATTAAATGTAATGCGATTTCTTTTAGACTATAATAATGTGAAATCCGGCAACAGCAGGTTGCTCACTTATAAGGAGCTTTGCCCACTTTTTAATAGCTGGCAAGTCTTCTATAGCTGCGTGTCTGATCATGGTTTTTAGATTAAATGTAATGCGATTTCTTTTAGACTATAATAATGTGAAATCCGGCAACAGCAGGTTGCTCACTTATAAGGAGCTTTGCCCATTTTTTAATAGCTGGCAGGTCTTCTATAACTGCGTGTCTGATCATGGTTTTTAGATTAAATGTAATGCGATTTCTTTTAGACTATAATAATGTGAAATCCGGCAACAGCAGGTTGCTCACTTATAAGGAGCTTTGCCCATTTTTTAATAGCTGGCAAGTCTTCTATAGCTGCGTGTCTGATCATGGTTTTTAGATTAAATGTAATGCGATTTCATTTAGACTATAATAATGTGAAATCCGGCAACAGCAGGTTGCTCACTTACAAGGAACTTTGCCCACTTTCTAATAGCTGGCAGGTCTTCTATAGCTGCGTGTCTGATCATGGTTTTTAGATTAAATGTAATGCGATTTCATTTAGACTATAATAATGTGAAATCCGGCTACAGCAAGTTGCTCACTTATAAGAAACTTTGCCCACTTTTTGATACCTAACAATGATCTTGCACGCAAAGATTTTCCAAATAGTATACTGTGGATTAAGAAGTAGTTAATTCCGCATTCGGAATGTTTTTTCACAAAAACCGCAACACCTGTTTCCGGTAATCCTCAAAATCCTGTTCATTGGAAATAGTCTGAAACTTCTCCTGCTGCCCGTTCCTGTTCTGCCTCACTAGGATCACATCCATACCACCTACAATGGTCCGCCTGGCCCTGTCCAGGATCCGTACCAGTTCATCTTTGTCCTGCGTTAACTGCAGGTCTTCAATACGATTCACGATAATTACATAATCTTCCATACTGCAAATGTATATAATTGCCCCGGCCCTACTTTTTATTCGGTTCCTGATAGCGCAAATTTTTTCAAGCGATTCCCAGGAACCTCATTTTACCTATGATTCATCCCTTTTTTATGATTTTATTATAAAAAGGATAGTTACCTTCATAGTATGAAACGAACCAGCCTTTTTATCGCGATCTTAGTGTTTGCCCTTGCAACGAAAGCGCAACAGGGGCCTTCCCTGTTCAATCACGCAAATGACACGACCCATCGCTCTAACAAATGGTTTGTAACCAAATACAGCGGAATTTCCACCGGTTTTGTGGCATTTAAAGGAGGAGGCGGCAGCTTTTTGTCCGCACCTTTGGCCCTGCAGCTAAACCGTCAGCTCACGAATAACCTCTTTGCCTTTGGAAATGTTTCTGCTACCCCCACTCTTTTTCACTCCAACAGCATCTTTCTTGCCCAGCCTGCAACCGGCAAAAGCTATGGCCCCCTACGCGGCAACAATACCAATTTTGGTATCAATCCGGCAGCACAGATCGGTGTTATGTACATCAGCAATGACAGAACATTCTCCATTTCCGGTAGCATCAGTGTAAGCAGAAGCAACTATTATGGCTACTCTCCCCTCTATACTCCTGTAAATACATTTGTACAATAGGAATACTACCAGCGATGCCGATGAAATATCGACACCCCGTATATCCTGGTAAAGAAAAGAAGTAATAAGCCGAGAACTCTCTGCTGCTGACAATAAGAAACTGGTGTGCGATTGTCTTGCTGTGGCAGAACAGCTGGGTACTTACGATCAGCACAGGACAAAGGTGCAATGGGTAAGCTGATCAATGGTGAATTAGGCAAGGCGTTAGCAACGCCGGCCGATATGGTTACACAGATTTTCCTGAATATAATGCGCCCTGTAACGCTACAGCCAGCAAATAAAGAAAACAAAAAAGGAATTGAGCGATGGCTCAATTCCTTTTTAACATTGGTAATACTTCTTTGATCGAAGTTAGTGTTTTCAAATTGGGATGGATCACATCTTCCTCTACCCGTTCAAACTCCCATGTTACATAATAAGGAATATGTATTGCATGCGCTCCTAATGAAAGTACAGGAATAATATCCGACTTCAGTGAATTGCCCAGCATCAGGAATTCATCCGGCGCTATACCTAGTCTTTTGATCATCCTGCTATAATCATCCTCATGCTTCTCACTCATTATTTCAATGTGATGAAACAGATGTTCAAGCCCTGAGTTTTTCAATTTCCTTTCCTGATCCAGCAGGTCTCCTTTTGTAGCAATAGCAATACGATAATCAGTTCGTAAAGACTGCAGTACCAGTTCTACATCCTCCAGCAATTCTATCGGCTTGGCCAGCATTTCCTGTGCCAGTTCAATCACCTTCTTCACGTATTTACCGGAGCGCTCTTCCCCGGTTATTCGTATGACCGTTTCAATCATTGACAACGAATAGGGCTTGATTCCATATCCATACAAAGCCATGTTTTCGCCAACGGTTTGATGCAATTCCCGGGCAGCTAATTGCGGGGGAATAAAATCGGCCATCATATGTAAGAACTGCGCGTTTAGTTCCTGGAAATATGGCTCACAGATCCATAAAGTATCATCCGCATCAAACGCAATTACTTTGACTTTATTTATCATAATCATTAGCTCTTGAACGCACAAAATACTAAAAAGAGCGCGCGTTTCAAACCCGTACAGGCCAAGGATTCAATTTCTTGTCAAAGATCAATTATGCAGCTCTTTCTTACAACCGTTGATCGCGTCTTCAATACCATCCCGGATTCGATAAATGGCTTCTTTTCAATTGTATAAGCTACCGGTGCCTGACCAGTATCAAAGTTAAAACTGAGCACAATATTACCAATAGGCGTACTGGTTGTAGCAGTACCCTGATTAGCATCCGATGGATTAGATACGGTTCCATGCTCTTTTTGCTGCTGGCTATCACCGCCGCTATATGGAAGTGACTTTCCGATTGGAAATAACTTAGACACGGATTGCCTTTTTTGAGGGAATTCAGCATTTGATCAGGTAATTGACATTGATATTATTGGGTCTTGTCTCGTTCAGGGCATTGGAGTTGTCAGAGGAAGGCACTTCTCCCTGCACGCCACGAATGAATTGTCCGCGGAAATCCGGAAGGCGAAAAGAATGCTCATCTTCCGCGCCATAGAAATTGGAAATAGCCTGGAACAAGTTGGTGTAATCCCTTATTTTCAGGTTAGTGCCTATACATGGCAACCAGCCGGCCGCCCGGAAGTTTCCTTCATTTTTAATATCCCCCGAATAAGGCACAACAGCACCTACAGGCACTGCACCCGGCGAAGCCACCGCTTTAATGATGTAGTTTACACGCTGATGCACCGGCCTTGTTTCATTGTCAACAGGGGAATTAAATTCGTTTTGCTGCGAACCGCTCAGGCTTTTGTGAGACAGGCTGTGAATGCTTTCCCTATACTTATTATAATAACCATAAGCATGCATGTGAGCAGCGAAATCGTCCATTTGCAGGGGGCTTGCACTACCGCCGGTGTTACCACTGAGGGGAAGATCGGCCCCTGGCGCTGTGGGTTGACCCGCTTCTTTGCCAGGGCCAGCCATTGCATCTATACCGCGAAGAAACAAGCCCTGGTAAGAAGGAACAGCAAACACCTCTTCATTTCCGCCATAAGTATGGCCAATTACTTTGTACAGGTCAGGAAATTGGGTAAAGGGATAGGTAGATCCATCGCAGATAATCCAGCCTGCAGCATGGCGGTTTAAAATACTGGACCCGCTTGTGGCGCCGGCATACATAAGTACAGTTCCAACAGGTGTACTCCCCGGATTTGGTGGTAGCATTATTTCCATTTTTGATTTAGTGGAAGGAGATTTGATATCACAAAAAAAGGTAAAGTTTTAAGAAGTGCCAAGCGGGAAAGAACTTAATTACATAACCAGGTAGTTCTACTTAGTCGAAAGGCGAAAAATATTTATTATTGATAACCAGTCATTTGTGAAATTTAATAATACATCGTATTGCATAGTACATCCTAATGCTATATATTTGCTCCTGTGAAAAACGAATTCTTAAAAAATTGGGAAACCCAATTGAAAAAAGGCTTGTTGCCATACTTCGTTCTCAGGGCGCTCGAGGGCCAGGAACGGTATGGTTACGAATTAATACAACATCTGAAAGATGATTTCAACACGGAGGTCACCGAAAGTACCATGTATCCTCTTTTAACCCGTTTACAAAAAGAGGAATTACTGGTTTCGAAATGGATAGAACAGCCGACGGGGATCCCCCGCAAGTACTATTACATATCGGATCATGGCAGGGCGAACCTGGCGGAGATGAAGAAATCTATAGATGAAAACCTGACAAAATAAATTTGCATGAAAGCAATTGAATTTAAAGACCCTGCCAGCCAGCGGGTGTACAATAACTATATAGCGCGTTGTAAGCGGGTGGTAAAGATCCTTTCTGAACAAGACCAGGAGGAATGCCTGATGGAGATCAACAGCTATATCTATGAGTTTATAAATGATCATCACGGGGATGAGATGACAGGCCTGTTGAATATACTAGACAGGTTAGGTGATCCAGAGATAACGCTCAAAGAAGTAGTGGCCAGTAAGAAAATAGATCAGGCCATCAAGACCTATAATATCAAGCACCTGTTCCAGGCATTGTTTCTAAACCTTAGAAACGGAGTGGCGTATGTATTGCTTGCCATTATGACTGTGATGCTGGTGACATTCCCGGTATTGATTGTGATGAAACTGATCATGCCTGCTAAAACCGGTCTTTGGGTGGGTCCATATACTTTCTTTTTCGGAATTGTTCACAATAACCCTGCAGGCATTCATGAAATAGCAGGTAATTTCTTTATCCCCTTAGTGATTATTTTAAGTATCCTTTTATACTTCCTTATCATCACCATATTAAAAGCAATAAGAAAGAAAAAGCCATGAAAAAGACTATTATAACAACTATTACAACCCTGCTGCTGACCGGTAGCGGATTCGCCCAAAGCATTACCGGTAGCTGGAATGGACTGCTTAAAATTGGAGGCCCGCTCCAATTGCATATCGCCCTGAATATAGAGAAAACTGATACGGGTTTTAATGTAAACCTGGCAAGTCCTGACCAGGGTGCAGCCAACATTCCGATCAGTGAGTTTATTTATCATGAACCTGCTGTAAGTTTTACAAGCAAGGGAATAGGTGCATCTTATACCGGTGAATATAAAACCGATAGTATAACGGGCACGTTTACACAGAGTGGGCGTTCATTTCCATTAACCTTTCACAGAGGTGTTGTCGAGCGTCTGAAACACCCGCAGGAACCCGTATTGCCCCTGCCCTACTATACTGAGGAAGTTAGTTTTGAGAATCCTTCCGCACATATCAAGCTGGCTGGTACCTTATCATTACCACAGCAAAACGGTACCTATCCTGCTGTCATACTGATCACAGGTAGCGGACCACAGAACAGGAATGAAGAACTGCTGGGGCATAAGCCATTCCTCATTATTTCAGACTACCTGACCCGTCAGGGAATTGCAGTACTGAGATATGATGACCGTGGTTTCGCAAAATCCGAGGGTTCATTCAAAACTGCTACCACCCTGGATTTTGCCAGTGATGTAGAGAGTGCGGTGGCTTACCTGAAAACACGGAAGGAGATTAAACAAATTGGACTGATTGGCCATAGCGAAGGAGGCTTGATTGCGCCCATCGTAGCAGCAAAAAATAAAGACGTAGCGTTTATTGTCATGCTGGCTGGCACTGGAATCAGGGGTGATAAATTACTGTTACTGCAAACTGAACTGATTGCACGGGCAGAAGGTGCACCGGATAGTACAATTGCCAAAACCACGGCGATCAATAAAGGTGTGTTTGACATCATTGTCAACAATCAGAATGACACGATTATTAAAAATAACCTGATTACCTATTTTAATAAATACGCAGCAGATCATCCGGCTGAAGTACCCGCAGGCACCACTACAGAACAGTATGTAGCAGCCCGGGTAAAGGAATGTATGACGCCATGGCCATGGCTGAAGTTCCTGCTGCAATATGACCCGGTCACATCGTTGCAGAAAGTGCATTGTCCTGTACTGGCATTGAATGGAGAAAAGGATTTACAGGTGCCGCCAAAGGAGAACCTGGCTTATATCAGGAAGGCCTTGAAAGGGAATAAAGATGTAACGGTGAAGGAATACAAGGAATTGAATCACCTGTTCCAGGAATGTAAAACGGGGAGCCCTTCAGAGTATGCAGGGATTGAACAAACCTTTTCACCACAGGTGCTGGAAGATATTAGTCAATGGATTAAATTCAGGATGCATTAGTGCGTAAGATCTTTCCCATCTTCTTTCCTTTTGCCAGCTCATCTACTAACTTATCTAAATACCGGACCTGTCGAGTTAATGGATTGTCTATTTCCTCTACGCGGTATCCACAGATCATACCGGTAATGAGGCTGGCATTGGGATGGAGTGTTGCCCGCTGAAAAAAGGTTTCGAAGGTGACTTTTTCTTTTATGAGGTTTTGTTGTTGTTGAGGATCAAAGCCGGTGAGCCAGGTGATTACCTGATCCAGTTCTTCTTTAGTACGCCCTTTTTTCTCTACTTTTGTGAGATAAGCAGGATAGACTGCAGCAAACGTCAGTTTTGCGATTTTTTCATTGTGTGCTTGTGTAGGCTCCATGAAATAAAGTTAATAAATTCTAATGTTCCAAAAATATCCAAATGAAGAGGATCCACGTTTTCCTTGCACTTGCTTTCAACTGCGTATCAGCATCTGCACAGCAATCTCCGCCACTCAGTGTGGTGGCACCCGGTGCGCAGCTGGTAAAGTTGCCAGCTACATTTTCATTCTCTGAAGGGCCTGCCGTAAATAAGAAAGGCGATATCTATTTTACTGATCAGCCTAATGATAAAATATGGCGATACGATACAAATGGTAAACTTAGTTTATTCATGGATAAGACCGGCAGGTCCAATGGACTCTATTTCGATAAACAAGGTAATCTTATAGCCTGTGCGGATGAAAAAAACGAGCTATGGTCAATCAATCCGAATAAAAAAGTAACCGTGTTACTGGGGCTGTATGAGGGAAAACACCTGAATGGGCCGAATGACCTGTGGATTGATGCGAGGGGTGGCATTTACTTTACGGATCCTTATTATCAGCGCGATTACTGGGAGCGGAAGCAACCGGATATACCCGGGCAAAAGGTGTATTATTTATCCAAAGGAAGCAGTGTGCCGGTGATAGTAGAAGATCAGGTGGTAAAGCCGAATGGGATAGTGGGCACACCGGATGGCAAGTACCTGTATGTGGCTGATATTGGAGCGGGTAAAACATATCGCTATGCTATTCATCCGGACGGTTCATTGAAAGATCGGGTAGAGTTTGCACCGATGGGTTCAGATGGGATGACATTGGACAGTGATGGTAATTTATATATCACTGGTAACGGTGTGACAGTGTTTGATAAAACGGGAAAGCGGATAGGGAATATTTACGTATCGCCTAACTGGACAGGGAATATTTGCTTTGGCGGAAAGGACAGGAAGACCTTGTTTATAACCGCATCTGAGGCAGTGTATACTTTGCAGATGAATGTAAAGGGAGTAGAATAAAGAGCTTATATCAAAAATCAGCGGAAGATAAACATAATGCATTTCCGCTGATTTTTGACACCACCTAATGCTATCATTTTTTACGATGACCAACTGACAAAGCAAATGCGCAGAGAGCAGACCTGTTCGGGGAGATTCCTCATTAATTGAACAGCTTCCTAAACTCCAGCGGCGACAAATTCGTCTTCTTCTTAAACAATTTATTAAACGACTGTGAATGTTCAAACCCCAGATAAAAAGCGATCTCACTCACAGATAAATCAGTTGTAGACAATTTCTCCTTCGCCTTCTCTATAAGTTTATTCTGAATGTGCTGCTGCGTAGTCTGGCCCGTAAGCTGCTTAACCAAACTACTTAAATACTTCACTGAGATATTCAACTGCGCTGCCACATACTGCACAGCAGGGAGCCCCTTCTCCTGCTCGAAATAATCATTCAGCAATGCCTCCAGGCGTTCCAGCACCTTATGATTCGTAATTTTCCTTGTAATAAACTGCCGCTCATAAAATCGCCGTGCATAAGTCAGCAGCAAATCCAGTTGTGCAATCACCACATCCTGGCTAAATTTATCAATATTCGCATGGTACTCCTGCTGGATATACTGTACAATGCCATTCAGCATTGCTTCTTCGCTTTCAGAAAGAAACAATGCTTCATTAACAGAATAATTAAAAAACTCGTATTGCTTTATTTTTTTCGCCAGGGGCGTATTCCATAAAAAATCAGGATGCACAAACAAAATCCAGCCAGAACGATCAGGTGCCGCATCGTCTTCCACACTCAGCACCTGGTTTGGTGCTAAGAAATACAAAACGCCCTCATCAAAATCATACTGCTGTTGTCCATAAATTAATTTATTCACGCCCTTCTTCAAGGAAATAGAATACAGATCAAAAACAGCAGCCACGCCTGCCGGCGCTTCGATCTTTGCATAATCTACCACAGAGATCAAAGGATGCTTCGGTGCAGGTAAATCCAGCACCCGGTGCAATTGCGTGATTGATTTCACGCTGAGCGGTGTTCCGTTCGGCATACTATCTTGCTTTTTCTATTGTATTGTTCATAAAGTTCAGGAAAAACCCGGGAGCAACTCTTCCCATTAACTTCAATGCTTTGGCCATGCCCGGCAAGATCTCCATTTGATCTTTCAGGATGCCCTGGATGGCCGCACGTACCATTTTATCTACAGGCATCGTGGGCACAGCCTTCTCCAGCTTCTCATCACCAAAGTTTTTCATCAGCGGCGTATCAGTAGCTGGCGGTGCGAGTTCAAATACCTTCACAGCGGTGTTCTTTAATTGCAAACGCAGCACCTGCGTATACGCATGAATCCCCGCCTTCGTTGCACTGTAAACAGGTGACAGTGGGAATGGCACAAATGCCAGGCCGGACGAAACGTTTACGATCGCTGCAGCAGCCTGCTTTCTTAAATGTGGCAGGAACTGATGTACCATCCTGATGCTTCCTGAGAGATTCGTATCTATCTCCCGGGTGATGTTTTCCAGGTCCATCCCTTCATCCTGCAAGTTAATATTCCGCATGATGCCGGCATTGTTGATAATAAGGTTCAGGGCTGGAAATTGTGTAGTCACCTCTTTGTACAACCGTTCAATATCCTTCGGATCACTCACATCATTTTGTATGGTATGAATATCGGGAAACTGCTGCTTCGCCTGTTCCAGTTTACGGGGATCCCTGCCTGTAATGATAATCTTTGCCAGGCCCTGTTTGCTTAATTGCCTTACAAACTCCAGGCCGATTCCGCTGGTGCCTCCTGTAATCAGGATAGTGCTATGCTCTAATTTCATATTATTTTATTGATAAAGCAAAATTCGTGTGCTGGCAGGAAACGGATGTAGCCCAAAGTATTAAACTTGTGTCCAAAAGGGAAGATTTGGGTATTGCACTGAGTAAAACTCACAGGATTAGCGGGCAATCCTTAAATTTAATGCAAACATCCACCTATGCACCCAAAAGAGAGAATCCATTATTTAGACTGGCTCAGGATCTCAGCCTTCGCCCTGTTAATCCTTTTTCACTCCTGGCAACCCTTTAATCATTTTCACTGGCTGATCAAAAGCCCTTACAAAACAGTCCTGGCAGATATTCTGACGGTTTTCTTTCATACCTGGCGATTGTACCTGATCTTCTTTGTATCCGGCGTCGGTACCTTCCTGGCGCTTAAATCCCGCCAACAGCAGTTTCTAAAGGACCGCTTCCAGCGCCTGATCATCCCCTTCCTGTTCGGGATCATCTTTATTATTCCCTGCCAGTATTATTACCAGAAACTCCAGAAGCAACCGGATCTGTTGTTTTGGGATTTCATGGCACATTACCCCCGGTTCATCGCAACCCGGCCTTATAGATTTGATCTCTTTCAATGGTTGCTGGAACTGGGCATTCACCTGTGGTACCTGCCTTCATTATATATCATGACGATAGTATTGTACCCATTATTAAAACATATGAATGCATCACGGACAATCCATGTTCTCACACAACGACCTTCGCTGCTTATGTTATTTGCATTACCTGTCATGCTCACATTTATGCTGTTAAAACCCATTTTCCCGGAGTATACCAGTGTGGCAGATTTCATCACCTACGCGCTCCTATTCGTGTATGGTTACGTGTTTATAAAGGAACATGCGCAGGCCCTGCCGGTATTGCACAAAAACGGCCTCCGCCTCTTAGTAGCGGGGATCCTTAGCTCAATATTACTGATCGGCTGTTTATTGGTGCCCTCCTTAAAAGAAGCCGCTTTTCATCCGGCCTATACGGTGAATCATAGTATTGTAGCTGTTTTGCTGGGCATATCGGCCTTTAGCTGGCCGCTGTACTTTGTAAATTTGTATTCCCGCAGGTTCAATTTCAGCAGCAAATTACTCCCCGAATTTAACAGAAGTGTATTGCCGGTTTATATCATGCATCAAACGATCATCGTGGTCGGGGGATATTACATCATAGCGTTGGTGAAAAACGGCATTCTGCAATTTATATTAATCGTCAGCCTGACGGTTTTACTCTCCATTCCCTTCTATTTATTGGTCAAAAAATTCAGGTTAAGCAGGTTTTTATTTGGAATAAGAGGCTAAGGTGTCTTTTTTCCTCTCAATTTCCGACTTTTGCATCCGGAATCCACTTAAAACGCAAATTACTACATTGGACCAATCAATCAGTTTAAACAAATTTATCAGTGATACCGGGTATTGTTCCCGTCGGGAGGCAGACAATCTCATCACCCAGGGCCGGGTATTATTAAATGACCGGCCGGCAGTTTTGGGTAACCGCTACAAGCCGGGAGACACCGTTGAAGTGGATGGTAGCCTGATCACCGCTGCCAAAAAAGATAAATTGGTATACCTGGCGCTTAACAAGCCGCCGGGCATTACGACGACAACAGAATTACATGTCAAAGATAATATCATCAGTTTTGTCAACTATCCAAAGCGGATTTTCCCTATTGGGCGCTTAGACAAGGATTCTGAGGGCCTGATCTTTTTGACCAATGATGGCGATATCATCAATAAGATCCTGCGGGCGGCAAATAACCACGAGAAAGAGTATGTGGTAAGGGTGGACAAAGCTATTGACACAGCCTTTTTACAGAAAATGTCACAGGGGGTTCCCATATTAGACACCGTTACCCTGCCCTGCAAGGTGCAGATGGTGGGGCGTCAATCCTTCAGGATTACGCTGACACAGGGATTGAACAGGCAGATCAGGAGAATGTGTGAGTACCTGGGCTATACGGTTACGGGCCTGCAGCGTGTGCGCATCATGAATGTAAAGCTGGATAAACTGGCTTCAGGTAAATGGAGGCATCTGACAGAAACAGAACTGGCGGCGATTAAGGAAAGTATTGCTGATTCCAGTGCAGAAGGCAAAGTGGCAGGGAAAAGAGCAAAAGTGGTGAAGCCAGCATTGCAGGATGAGGAGGAAGAAAGCATCGTGAAAGAAAAGCCGGCTGAGAAATTCCGGGAAAAGAAGAAATCATCCGGAAATGCGTGGTGGAGTGATAAAAAAGGAGATAAACCCGGGAAAAGAACTTCCGTTACGGGGAAAAAAGACAATACCAGCGGAAGACCTGGTGCTGGAGAAAGAACCTCCGCTGCAGGCAAAAAAGACAATAGCGCCGGAAGACCGGGTACTACTGGCAAACCCTCCCCTGCTGGTAAAAAGGAAAACGCCTCAGGCAGGCCTAAAACAACCGGGAATCCAACCAGGAACGATAAGGTCTCGGCACGCCCCGGAAAAGCGTCTAAACCGGGTAAAAACGACCATTCCGGGCCAGCTCACAAGGGTGATAAATCCCGTAACGCCGCACCCTCCCGCGCTAACAAACCATCCGGGCCGGGAAAATCAGGCAGTAACAGGGGCAGAAAAAGATAAACACAACTACGTAATCAATTAGCTATCAACATTTTTTACGTAGTTTTGCCAGCCAAATTTTAATTCATGAGTCAGAGCATAACATTGTACCGGGTTTCCCAGGAGGACTTCGAAGCGATGAAAGCCAACCCAGCCGAAACCGAGATACTGAACATTTCTAAAGAGAACCTGGTCTTTCCGCAAACTTTCGAAGGACTTAAATTTATCTTATCTAAAGAACAGGATGAAGCAACCGTTTCTTTACTGGAGCAGATCTTTTACCCTGAGACTTATATCAGCAAAGAGATTGACTTAGACAGCAAGGAAACGCTGTCTGAAGACCTGGATCTGGAAAGCACCGCCATTTATTACAATGATAAAGAAGATGTAGCTGATATGCACGCCTTCCTCAGCAATATCTCCGTAGAACAATTCAAGCAACTCTACGACGCAAAGGAATTAAATGAAAACGGCGTGTACCCGTATAATGTGTGGATTGAAGAAGGCGCCCCGGACAGGGCATTTACCAGGAAACACCTGGCCAGGGAGTTTGCAGATCTGAAAGAATTTATAGCAGCCGCAAAGACGGATAATGATTATGTGTTATCATTCGTCTGGTAAAAGTTAGCTTACCGGTACTTTTGAACCAAATAAAGCATATGGATCGCAGAACAATCTTAAAAAGCCTGGCCCTACTGGGAGCCGCAGCGGTTATTCCTTTCAGAAAACTTGCTGCATTTCCCTCGTACTCAAAAAGACCTTATCATCAATTCAAACTCGGAGAACTGGAATTGATGGTGCTGGCAGACGGACATATTAACCTCAGCCCCGTGCAACCGAATTTCCCTAATGGTACTGAAAAAGCAGAAAAAGAACTGTTGCAAAAAAGTTTCCGTTCCACAGATGCAGTAGATCTTGGGATGAATATCCTCCTGGTTAAAAAAGAAAATGACTTCATATTGATCGATACCGGCACCGGTAGCGGTTTCGGTCCTTCTTCCGGATGGCTGTTACAATCAATGGAAGATGCTGGTATCAAACCTGAAAATATCACGCACATCATCATTTCTCATGCGCACCCGGATCATATAGGAGGCTTAGTGAAAGCAGAGAAATCCGTATTCCCGGCCGCTACTATTCATCTCTCCAGGATAGAACATGCGTTCTGGATGGCTGCAAAACAGGACTTTTCAAAATCCAAATTCCAGGATAAGGACCTGCTGGCCAAATTCACTGCCATTACGCAGCAAACATTCAAATTATTACAGTCACAACTACACTTATTCGAAGACAAAGCTGAAATACTGGGATGTATCCGGATGGAACTGGCTCCAGGTCATACTCCCGGGCATTGTGTCACACATATCTATTCCGGCAGTGACCAGTTGGTACATATCGCAGATCTGGTCCACTCTGATGTGTTATTATTCCCGCATCCCGAATGGGGATTTAATGGAGATACAGATATTGAATTAGCAACGAAAACAAGGAGAAGGGTGATGAAAGCGCTGGCTGATTCCAGGACAAAAGCGATCGGGTATCATTTACCATGGCCGGGTTTAGGTCATGTGCGTACAAATGGAAATGAGTTTGAATGGGTGGCAGAAACGTATGCATTTCCTGCATAAAAGAAGCGGATGTCTCCTGCCTGCATGAGACATCCGCTTTGCAAGTAAATGCGCCCTGATAATAAGTACGCCCCTTCCAACATTGTTTCGTACCTTAGTAATCATATGATAAAAAACGAGCAAAACGACTTCAACAAATGCATCGCCTTTCTTAACGACATCGGAATCAACACCTCTTTCAGAGCCCTTGACGACTCCAGCTTCCTGCCGGGCCTGCAGATAGAAAACGGCAATATCGTCATCGACACCAACATGCTCCAATACCCGGGAGATCTCCTTCACGAAGCCGGGCACATCGCTGTTGTACCCTCCAAAGACCGTGCAGGTCTCAGTGCTACCGCCCTCATCAAAAGAAAAGACAGAGAAGCAGAAGAAGTAATGGCAATCGCCTGGTCTTATGCAGCCTGTATCCACCTGGATATCGACCCCGCATTTGTTTTTCACAAAGAAGGCTATAGAGGCGGCAGTATTGACATTATGGATAGCTGTGACAAGAATGAATACGTAGGCATGCTGATGCTGGATAGTCTCGGTATGACCTCCGCTACACGCGGGCAAACACCTTATCCGCATATGGATAGATGGCTCCGCTGATGAAGGTGCTAGTGCTTTCGGGAAAGCACTTCTCCTGCCTTCTTCACCCAATCCGTTCCCTCCTCTAGTACAACCATCGGCGGTATTCCAATAAATTCATATTTTGACTTATTCTTCCATTTCGTAGTCGTGGTCCGCAACACAAACTTCCCGCAGGGAATGTCCACCGTCGTTACATCTCCATATCCCATATATCCCCCGGAATGCGCCCCCATCGTCACTACCTTACTACTTTGCAAAGCATACACAATCAGGCCTTCCGCTGCACTCGCGGTACCGTGGTTATATATCAGCGCCACCTTTTCAGGATAATCTGAAGCCTGCATTGTCCAGGTTTCCTGCTTACCTTTATTGAGCGATAGAAAGGTGTATAAAGGCACCTTCTTCATTGCCGCAATCAGCCTTGTATCAGGTGTCTGCTGCGTCTCTAATGCCTTGATATTGTCAGGACTGACCCAAACGGACAGCTGGTCCAATTCCAGTGGCTTTGTATACATCAATTGCAGTAAATCAAAATAATTCCGCTCGGCGCCGCCTCCATTATCCCGCACATCCAGTACCAGGTATTTTCTTTTTTGTATCTCGGGTATCACGGCCTTGTACAATGAATCCAGCTGTGGCTGCAGCTCTCCCAGGAAAGACCGGATGGCGAGATAACAGGTACTGCTATCCAGGATCTTAAACTCCCACTGGTTAGTAACAGCAGCACTACCTGCTTTAAAATAGCCCAACTGGGGCAAGTTCCCATCCACCAGGTGAATCTGATCAGTATAAACCTGGTTAAAATTAAAACCTAACAAGCCCATATTATAAAAACAGGAATACGCATTTTCACCTATTCTATCCAGCGTTAGCAGGATATGCCCCAGCTCCAGTAAATTCGTTTTCTTTAATACAATTGCTTCATAATGATCCTTCCCGTTTTCCAAAATACCAACCCTGATATTATTGCCTAAAGTATAAATCCCCTCTATAGCATCCCGGGATTTACTTTTTAAGTGCTCCAATACCTGCGTGGTATCAATGGCTTTTATTTCAAACGCACGATATGCCGCTGATTGTTTAAAACTATCGATCACCGCCTGCGAAGAAAAACTAACAACCCGCTGCAATTGTAAGGCTATCCCGCTATGATGATCCTTTAATAAATTTACATACCGGCTAAAGTAAATATTGCACAGATCATTTCCCTGCATTTTCGAAAGCTGGTTGCTGATGAACCGGACACTATCGTTATATGCGTTCAACAATTTCCGATCCGCTTTTATTTGCTGAAAGGCAGGGTTATTTTCCTCATAATATTTTTTAACGAATTTAAATTGTGTGCTACAATTACAATCCTGGGCAAAAGCATGAACTGTAATAAACAGGAACAGCAGACTAAGGTATCTCATACTTGTAAAGATTAAAATTGATGCATGGGCCATCCCAGTTCATCATAACATGCAATGGTGTCTTTTTTCGTATTGCGGAAACTCCACCGATCTTTCCAACAGGTTTCTGCCAATGAAGTTAGTTCCCCCAGGATCAGTATTTGTTGTGCCATAGGTTAAAGTATTCTATCTAAATTTAATCATTAATAATATGCAGCCCTCCAAAAAAGATTTTTTTACCTTAGTAAGATGGAAGCAGTTGCCCTCACAAAAAGCCAGGCCAGAAAGATCATTCTTGAAGCAGCAGGTCTTGCCCGCAAAGCCCAATTCGGAAAAGGTATTGAAGCCGTTTACCAGGTCATAGACCACCTGGGGTTTGTACAACTCGATACCAACTACGTTGTGGAGCGTGCCCACCATCACGTGATGGCGGCACGTATACCCGGCTATCAGCTTGAATGGCTGGCAGATCTATGTGAAGATGGGCGCGTCTTTGAATACTTCACTTCCGATGCAGGCTTCCTTCCTATGAACGATTTTCGGTTTACGCTCCCTGTAAAAGAAGCGTTTAAAGCGCATAGTAAAACAGCTAGTCTTGCAGAAAGCAAGCTGATGAAACAAATGATCGACCAGATAGAACGCGATGGCCCGGTCATGGTAGGAGACTTTGAAAACGACAGACAGGAAGCAAGCACCGGCTGGTGGGATTGGCGGCCGGCAAAAGTGGCGCTGGAAAGATTGTACATGTATGGTACACTGATGATCAGCCGTACAAAGAAATTTCAAAAAGTATATGATCTTCCGATCAACCTGGTGCCGCAGGAAACGGATGTAACAATGCCTGGCGCAGAAGAATATGCGCGATTCGTGATTCTTCGTACCATTGGCGCACTCGGTATCGCTTCTCCGAAAGAAATGGCCTGGCGGGCACGTAGGGTAAAAGGCAACCTGGTAAAGAAAGAGCTTGAAAAAATGGTTGCTTCAGGGGAAGTAAAGTCCGTAACTGTAGAAGGTTTGAAAGGGCCTTATTATATGCTGCCTGACCAAAAGATCAATGTAAAATTATCTAACGAGGTCTTTATTTTATCTCCCTTTGATATCCTCAACGTATTCCGTCACCGCCTGAAAGATTTCTTCCATTTCGACTACCAGATTGAATGTTTTGTACCTGCACCCAAACGCATTTATGGTTATTTCTCATTGCCAATACTGGCAGGCGAAACTTTCATTGCCAGGATGGATGCAAAAGCAGATCGTAAAGGGAAAATATTGATGGTGCACAATTTACATTTCGAGGATGTCACGCTGGATGAAACGGTTCTTGAAAAGCTGATAAAATCCCTGCAGGAATTTATGAAATTCAATGGCTGCAGAGAAATTGTATTTGCGAAATCCAATAAACCGAAATACCTGAAAGCGATCAGGAAGGAACTATGAGGTGGTAGCAAACGTAATTTGAAGGCAGTAAGAATTGCATTAATAAAGACACATCTCCACGAATACTCTTCTTCGTTACCACCACTTCATCGATCTCCCGTTCATGCATCTCCGCATGCCAGGGCTCATAGCCAATTTCCAGCAGACGCTTGCCGATAGACTCTTCCCGGGTCAATCCCCACATATCCAGCAGGGCCTTATTTGCGTAGGTAAACTCGTAATTGAGATTGAATACATATACAAGGTCTGGCGTACTGTTGGACACGGCCTGCAATAAACGCTTTGTCTGATCAGATTCATCCTTGACCAGTTGCAATTCCTTTTCGGTATTTATGCGGTAGGTAATGTCAGAAGCCGCTCCAAACCATTCAAAGATCTCCCCCGCTTCGTCCAGCACAGGAATCGCTCTTGTAAAGGTCCACCCCACATTGCCATCAGCCAGTATCACCTGGTGTTCCATTTCAAAAACGGATTTCTGCTGAATCGCTTCCCTGATTTTCGCCCATACACTTTCATGTTGTTCTTCCGGGATGTAATGTTCAATCCAGTTCGGGATGGGGTTCCCAGCATCCTCCAGGAAACCTTTTCCTTCCAGCTGGCGCATGACGATCCAGTCTGGGCTCATGCGATATACTAAGGTAGAGGTAGCCCTGACCAATGCACTGAATAAACGTTCACTTTCGGTCAGCAGTTTCTTCGCGGTCACCTGGGCGGTCACGTCATTAGCAATGACCGTTACGCCGGTAATGGTACCATCAATGTCTACAAAGGGCAGGCAAATAAAACTAAAGTAGGAGGTCTGCAGATTTTCTTCTGCGTTCTTTACAACGAAGGCTTTTTCATGCCCCTTCACGATCCTGTTATTCCGGTACACGTCTTCAAACATAGCAGCAATCTCCAGTCCGTTGGTGCCCGGAAAGATCTCTGGCAGGGGTTTACCCAGGGAGGTGCTGTCAATGCCCCATAGTTTATAAAGCGCTTCATTAGCGATGGTCAGCGCCATCTCATCACCCGTGAGGATGAAAATAGGATCTGATGCCTGCTTAATAATATCACGAAGTAGTTGTTGCTGGTAGATGTTGCCTGTTGATTGGGTGATCGTGCAGAGAACTCCCCCCGGCTTTCCGTTTTCAATATGAATAGGACTATAATGGCGGGTTCCTGCGATAACAGGTTCGCCGCTCTGCATGACCTGCCTGATTAATGGCAGTTGCACAGGGTCGCGGAATGGCTCTCCGATGGCAGCCGGTCCATTATAATGATCATTATAAAACTGAAAACATTCATCTCCCCAGAAGATCAATTGTGACGTGGGGGCATACAGGCACATTGAAATAGCTGTGCAAAGGCTCTGTGGCCATTCTTCGGGAGCACCTAAGGGGTGGTTGGACCAATCCCTGTTTAAAATTTTCAGCGCCCTTTCACTATTACTCAAAAATCCCAGCTTTGTACCTGATAAGTTCATAAGGAGGGAAAATACAACTAATTCAAATAATTGCCATGAGATGCTACAAGTTGAGGAGGGCTGTCGATGCGGGCCGCCGGCTCACGCTATATTATAGCGGAGTTCGGGCCGGGGAAGGTATACCGGGTATTAGATCCATATATGAATGAAGTGAAGTTAGCCTGATTGGAATCATGCGCTGCATCTGGTGATTTAATAGTAAATTCACGATATGTCAAAATACAAAGATGTGGTGGTTGCGCTTTCCAAAAAGCACCCCCAAACAGGAGAACCCGCTCAGGCTGGTCATACATTCGTTATCGGCACCTTAGGCACTAAGAAGGGTTGGTACGAGATTGAGACCGAGAAACTGAATAAGTACAAGGATGAAGATCTGAAGATGGAGTTGTTTAAGCTATTGCATCCGCAGACGCATCATTAATGAATGAAATACAGGCTTATGAAAATTGATTCCACATAGTTTGCGGGAATGTAGATTATTTTGTTCCGAAGCTACGATTCGAAATAACTGTAGCTATCTGTATGCAAGTTACAGTCTGGATTGAAACAATAATTATGAATTCGGCATTATATAATGCACTGAGCGCATTGCATTATAATTCAGACTTACTTAATTCCTGGTTCGCATTATCCCATAAATTCAGAATTACTTTATTCTCTCTCCTCACTGCTATACAAATTCAGAATTCCCTGATTCTTCCTCCCCATTATCTCATAACTTCAAACTCACTTTATTCCCCGTCCGCACTGCCTCATAAATCGCATCAATAATCTTCAGATCCTTTACCGCCTCTTCGCCATTCACAGGCACCACCGCTTGCTTATTATCAAAAATAATAGCCGCCATTTCATCCATCTGTACCGCCTGATGAATCGTATGTGGCTTATCGAGTTCTCCCTTATTAGTACGCCCCTTAATAGGACCATAATTTGTAGAAGGCTGCATCTCGGCAAAGCCCTTCTCACCATTCAAAAAGAACCGATCCAGGTTATTCATTGCATAAGTTGACAAACAGGAAGCAGTCGCTCCACTGGGGAAACTAAACTGAAATTGGATAGTTTCATCTACCCCTTCCTTAAACTTCACATGATCCGTTTTGCTCTCCTGCGCAGTCACCCATATAGGGTCTTCTCCTGTCATATACCTGGCACCATTGATGGCATAGATGCCTATATCCATCAGCGATCCGCCGCCGGCTAACTGCTTATTAAGCCGCCACTGGGAAGGATCACCTATTTTAAACCCACACAATCCCTGGAAGAAAAGCACCTTTCCAAAATCTCCTTTATTCCGCATCCGGATCACCTCCAGGGTATTTGGTTCAAAATGCATGCGATACCCCACTAACAGCTTTACATTCGCCTGCTTACAGGCATCTACCATTTCCTGCCCTTCCTTCGCATTAACAGCCATCGGCTTTTCACAAATAGCATGTTTCCCTGCTTTGGCTACCCGGATCACCTGGACATGGTGCAGGGCATTCGGCGTAATGACGTACACAGCATCTATATCGGGATTGTCTTTGATCTTGTCGAGGTTCTCGTAACTATAGCAGTTCTTATCGGGGATATTATATTTCTCCTGCCACTTCTTAATTTTAGAAGGCGTGCCACTAATCACACCGGTCAGCTTGACGCGGGAACAGGACTGGATGGCTTCGGCTACACGGGTACCGTAGCTACCTAGGCCACAGATGGCAACGCGAAGGGTTTTCTCTTCGTACAGCTTGAAATTGGTGAACGGGATGGCCATAGAAGCCATGGCTACGTTTTGCAGGAATACACGACGGGAATTCATAATTGTAAGGTTGATATGGGTTATCGGGACTCATTTCACAAACTGGCATTTTCAATTGATAATCAATACATAAATAGCAATTATGAAATGAGTTCCAGCCTAAGATAGGCAAATATTTTCAACCCTGCACTGCGGCGTGATGAACGGCTGAAGGGGATGTCATTCAAACTCCTCCAGCAATCCTTTCATCTCCCTCAACCTTTTTCCAAACCTCTTATCCGTATATATCTTATTCAAATAATACATCCCCACTCCCATCAAAAAAATACCAATTACCATCCAATACCACCCCAATTTGGGATTCCATGCCAATACCGTCGCCAGCGTACCTGTAGATGCAATCGTAGAAACCCACAGATACGTTAGCAAAGCCCGCTCCGTTTTTGTATAGATCCCCTTTATATACCCCCTTACACCCATATCTTTCTGTGTCTTCGCAACCTGCACCAGGCGCAGGAACAATACAAAACTACCCACTAAATATACCACCCCGCCCAGTATTGCCACCCTTAAACTATCATAAAACTGTGGCCGGTACTGATGTGGATGCCGATACAACTGCACCAGTAAATAAATGATCGACACCAACGTGACTACAATCAACATGATCTCCTTACGGAATTCAGCCCTCAACCTGTTCCTGCTTTCCATCAGTCTATCATCAATCATCTCACTTAGGGCCTGCTCAGAAAGCGATTCCTGGCCAAAATTACCGGCCGCTCCTTTTAACAGAGATTCGAAGTCGTCCTGCATTTCCATCACTATTGTTTTTTAGTGTTAGTATTCAAATTACTCTTCATTTTCTGTTTGATCCGGTTTAGCTTCACCCCTACATTACTCTCCGATTCTCCCGTGATCTCCGCGATTTCCCGGTACCCAATCCCTTCAATGTACAAAAGGATGAGTGCCTTTTCTGCATTCGGAAGCGATCGGATCATTTCCCAGAGCAGCCGCTCCTGCTCATGCTTCACTTTATCATCGTCATCTGCCACTGGCGCCGGTGCCGCTGCTAAATGCTGCAGGTGTTTACTTCTCGTTGCAGAATTACGTGTATACGTAAGTGCTGTATTCAAAGCTACCTGGTACATCCAGGTTGAAATTTTACTCGCCGCTTTAAACCGGGGGTAGGCTAACCATAACTGCAACCATATTTCCTGCAACAAATCATCCTTATCCTCCTTATGATCAGCATAGATATTCACTACCTTAAATATGATCCCCTGGTGCGGCATAGTCAATTGTAGAAATTCAGTTTTGACCATTACTACACTGCCTTTTTGATGATAAATAGAATGCTCTTTAGGTTAGATCTCATATTTTGGAATTAATAATTATTCAATTTAACTATTATCACACTACCTTTTGATGACAAATAGAATGCTCTTTAAATCAATCTCTACTCCCTCACCTTCCTGATAAGCACCGGAACACTCTTCAGGCTATACCCCTTTTTCTCTAACAAAGCAATCAATCCATCATTATTACCAAAATGCCCCGCCCCAACAGCTATCAATGGATGCTCAGTACGAAGAATTGCCGCTATCTTATCAGCCATCGTCACATTCCTGTTTAAGCGTATCGCATCATCAAAACTTGCATCCACTGGTATATTATCATTCAATACTGTCATCAGGTTATCCAGTTCCTGCCTTGTATACACCTCCGTCACCCGGCTTACCTGCTGCTCCAGCGAAAATCTTCCATCAAGCGCTTTCGCCAGCATATCCGCCTGCTTAGACAGTGGCACCGCATCTACCGCCGCCATCTGCTCTTTGACCGTTTCCAATCCGCCAACGGGCTTTTGCTGCGCAACCATCATCTTAAACAATTCAAAATCCACCGTAGCTGCCTTCGTCCCACCCGCCGAAATCCATGACATCAGGATGAATGGCTTAACCGCATAAATCTGGTTACCCATCATTTTCAACATAGGAGACGATGCCGATAGCTTTTTAAGACTTGCTATCGCTCCGGTATCTAATAGTTTATTCAAATACTGTGCACTATCTTTTATAAGGATACTCGCCATCAATTCCGCCTGGTCTATCTTTGAATAATCCATTTCAAAATATACCTTATCAATTTTATCCACCAGGCCGGCCGGCAACTGAGGCAAGGCATACAGGGTCGTATCATACACGTGTACTGTACCAAATAAATAAGCAGGTTGTTTCAGGCCATTACCTGAGATCTCCCACAACAGGCCTTTCCTTTGTTGGGCAATAGCCGCATTCAGGCCAGCTAATAAGAACACAATACAGATTACAATGGTTTGGGAATACTTCAGTCCTTTCATTTTAAGTGTTTATTCATTAGTAGCGTATCCGCTCAAAAACTTACAGTAATTGGTAATTTTTTTTTGCTACTCCCGGGGAACTCCTATTATATGTGGCAATCAATAATTTAAATCCAGATCTCCTTTCCTAAGAGCTTAAAAAAATACGCCCTTACTCACTTCAACCCCTACCCTGTTTTCCTATTTCACCATGAAATTAATACATTCGCACTGCGATTATCGATATCTTGTGCCCCTGGCATTGTTCCGTATTAGCATTAAACAATAATAATAAAGTATGTTTTGTGATCTCAAATGGCTTTTCCGGCCATTCATAGCCATCATGCTGGTCATCAGCTTTGGTTGTGGAAAAGAAAAATCTATCGATCCGCCGACTGGACAAACAGGAGGATCTGACACGACAGGAATAGTAACGGGAGGAACAGCCCAATATAACATCAGCAGCTGCGAAGATGCCAGCATCAGCGGTACCTACCAGGTGGGTAAAGCTTTAGGATCAGATGCCCTGATAAAAATTAAACTAAATGTTACTAAAGCCGGCGACTGGTCCATGGCCACCGGCGCCGTAAATGGGATGGTCTTTGTGGGTGCCGGCTCATTCAGCACCACCGGTGCGCAAACCATTACCTTACAGGGTACAGGGGTGCCCATCGCCGCCGGCTCCAACGCTATTTCCTATAAAATAGGCACTACCTCTTGTAGTGTAACCGTTACCGCTATCGGCAATGATAACAGTGGAAGTAGTTCGGATTACCACTATTCCATTACCATTGATGGCAAGGAATATTCCCAGTCCGCAACGATGTATAACAACTGGCAACCCGGTTCCTTCCTGAATGGAGTAGATGATGTGAGCTTCGGTGCCAGTATCATCTATGGCTATGATGATGCTCCCGCAAACTCCACCAGCTTCGGAATCGAGATCGGTACCATGCACGGTTATCTTAAAGCTTCAGACAGTCAGTTTAGGGCCTTCTTTGCTGCAGGCACCCGCAATTATACCAAAGATTTCTCCACTATGGATGGTGTTAGTATCGGGTGGAAAGACCCCAATGGTGTACAATGGCAATCGAATAATGGTAGCGGAGATCAGACGGGTAGCACCTTTAGTATTATCAGTATTGAAGATGCAAGAGATGTTACAGGCACCCTGTATTTAAAAACAAAGATCCGGTTTACATGTAAATTGTACAACGAGGCCGGAGAGGTAAAGACAGTGACAAAAGGGGAAATGCTCGGGTCATTTGGCAAGATTTAATAGTTTGATCAGCGTGGTAGCTTGGCTACCACGCTGATGATATTTCTACCCGGCTTTTAACCATTGGAAAGAAGTTGAATCAGCAACCAATCTTGCCGGATTTACCAATTTCAGTTTAACCATTCCCGTAGCACGAGGGGAAACCTTATCTGCAGAACGATGCGTGTGTAACACATAGTACATATTGTGCTGCTGATCAAAGAAAATGTCTCCATGCCCGGTTCCATTCTCACCCATATTATGCCTGCTGATAAACGGGCTATTCTTTGCCTTCACCCAGGGCCCTAATGGAGAGGTGGCCGTAGCATATCCTACTGCATAATCCTTATTACGAAAATCATTTGCAGAATAAACCAGGTAATAGGTCTTTTTGATTTTAATAACAGTCGGCCCTTCTGTTACAGGCCAGTCAGTTTTTGCCGTATTCTCCCATGGCTCAGTGCCTGCAATTAGTTCCTTTTCTGTACCGGGAATAATATCAGACAAATCAGGTTTCATTTCTACTACAAAGATGCGGTTACCATGTTCTAACTTAACATGATAGAGGTAAACCTTGCCGTTGTCATCAAAAAATATAAAAGGATCAATCTGCTTTCCCCTGCTCCTGAGTGCATGGATGCTATCCTGTTTAAAAGGGCCTGCCGGGTGCTTAGCAGTCGCTATTGCAATCTGTTCATTGGCAGTATAGGCCATGTAATAAACGCCCTTGTGCTGGAATACCTGGGGCGCCCAGAAGCCTTCTGTGCCATAGGCATTGCCACGGGTCAGCGCGAGGCTATCTGCATGCCCTCTTGCGGGTTTCCAGGTTTTGAGATCCGCTGACTCATACACAGGAAATCCATTCGGACTGCCCGTTCCGTAGAGGTAGTATTTTCCTTTGTCCTTAAAAATGGTTGGATCAGCCAGGAATATAGACGGCTGTTGTGCCAGGCATTTTGTGGAAATAAACGTGGCAAATAATGCAATGCAAAAAAATAATTTCTGAGTAACCATAATGGCTAAAGATAATAAGCAGCACTTATATTTTTAGCATTATTCCATACTCCTTAATGATTCAAATCAGCTCCCGGATTCATTTATTCCAGTACCGGAGCTCTCCCTACCGCCTGCATCAATTCCAAAAATGCCTCTTTAGTATACCCTTCTCTCGTATCCAATCTGTATAACTTGTCTCCATTCACTTTAATCGTCAACAATTGATTTACCCGACGCGAAGAAAACAATTTCACTAACACATCCTCGTAATCCTGCATCGTCATCACCATTCCCTTCAACCCAATCACCTTTTCCCTCCTAATAAAAAACCGCCTGTACTGAATGATCAGTCTCCCTTCATCGAGATGAACCCTTGTTGTGAATTTATAATTCAGCTGCGCAAGGACGATATATAAAATAAAAAGATAGCCAATAAAAGAGACATTTTTATCAAAAAAGAAAAGCGGAAATAAATAGATTAATATCGGAAAGCGGGTGATATCTATGAGGAACATAGGGTATTCACGGGAAGTATTCAGTTCCATAATAATAGGTATAAGTGATTGCAAATTTATACAAAAATGGTTGAAAACTCACCCCGGTTGTATATCTTTCAAAACGGAACGCCGTTCCTGGCTACCTCTCTGCGGACAAGCCAGTATACAATGCTATCGCTACTACACCAGGGCTATTTGAAAAATTATTTTCCCAGGAAAAGAATGATGTTCATCATTAACCCTACCCTGGATAAAGTATAAGAGCGCTGTTAATTACATTCCCGGGCAACTTATTTTTCATATGCTATTTTAAATTCTGCCTCATACCCGCTGTATCATTATCATAAAAATCACGATCCGAAATCACCCTGTACATAATCGCTGCCAAATGAGCATCATCCGTTTTACGGAACATCGCATACCGCCATGTATTTGATTTTCTGGCCAGCAGACCGGCCTTTTCTTCAACAACATAAGTAACCTCTCCATCCGTTACACCTTTATCCAAAATGAGTTTGCTTACATGATACCAGGTTCCATTTTCGTTGTATCCATCTTCTTTTTCGACGTACATTGTACAACTATCCACCCTATCTTTAAATAACCATTTTTGCTGCACCGAGTCATAAAATAAAGTAAAAGACTCCCTGGGATCAGTACAGCTGTATTGCATTTTCTCCCGGTTAAAACCAAATTTCAGGATAGTCACCGAATCCTTATATGTCCAGAAAAAAGAAATGGAATCCTCCGGTTCTTTTTGAATAGTCTTTATATTAGACCTCCTCGTACAGCTGGCAAAAATTGCTATTAAAAAAATCAAGAAACACCTCATCTTGCAAATTTAAGGAATCCTGGATTTTACATTAATAAATCGTGGAATGCTTGCATTCTTATGATCCGGATGCCTTAGCCGTTACAGATATGCTGGCTTCCAATATTCTTCCTGCCCAGGATCCATGAAGAAATCATAAGGCTCCTTCTACCAGTTCAATTTCAAAAGTACTGGAACTCATTTCATGAATAGGTATTTCCAACTGATAATTAATACATAAACAGTAATTATGAAATGAGTCCTAAGTGATGAAAAATATAGGCAATAAGTTACCTCCCATAATTTCTTATGAGCTAACGAATAAGCATTCACAATACATTGTCACAAGCTAAAAGAATAAAAACGCTTTCAGCAATCAATCAGCCGGAAAAATTAATGACTGTAGTCAGAATAAAAAATGATCAGTCCAGTTTGAGCTCCTTAATCGAGGTATTTCCTGGCAAATCCTCTGCAATGACCCGGATCGTGCTTCCCGGCGACAGACTCAGTGCCTTGTAATGCCAATCCACTCCATTCCAGGATAAAGCAGCCTTTCCCCTTTCAAGAATAGCACCTGCACCATCAATGATCATTACCGTCACATCTGCAACCCTGAAATCGTTTTTTGCAGTCACGATCACGGTAGTGTCTTCGAATTGGATATGCTGGATTTCCGGAGAATTATAGGCATCTTTTATGGCCATATTCCAGGCATTCTGCCCAGGGCCTGCTTTGGATTTATAATACGCCTTCAGTTCCGGGTCTTCCAGCATCATTTTCGCATAGGCAGCTGCTACCTTCATTTTGTAACGGGCTTCCAGCTGATTCTTTGTTGGCTTTTTCCGGGAAGGACCACGTTTTTTAGCCATGATGATCTGGCCGTTACGCTCATAAATAGTGATTTCATCGCCGAGGCTGCCCCGAACGAGTTTAAGCAATAGGTTATCTACAACAATGGCCATAAAAATGATTTGGAGATTATAATAACAATGTTACTGAATATAGTGAAGATATAGTACATCTTCTATACTAAATAGGTATAAATATTACATTAAAAGGTCACCTCAATATCCAATTAGATATTGAGATGACCTTCTAATGTAGTTATAATGTCTATCTGGAACTATAGACAGCCCCTTTATTTACTGAGAAAGAAATCCAGCAAATCCTGCTGCACCTGCGCCGTATTCTCCTGCACCACCCAATGGCCAGCCCCTTTGATATTAGACCCCCTTACATCTTCCGCCACCAGCTTGCAATGATCTACCAGGAACGCGGCACCAAAATATTCTCCGCCCATCGCCAGCAAAGGCATTTTTAACTTCGTTTTCATAAATTCCAGGTTATCCTTCGCATCCTGCTCAAATGCCCCAAACCAATGGAAAGCGCCCGTCGTACCACCCTTTACTTCATAAGCCCTCACAAATTCATTTATTTCTTCAGGCGTAAACGGGTCTTTTACATGCCCTACCACCGGCCAGAAATTGGTCAGGAACAGCCGCTCTTTACCAGCTACCAATTCTCCTGATGCAGGGAATGAAAAGAACCCAAACCACCAGGCCGCCCCCTTCACCTGGCTCCATACCGGCTCCACACCCGGCAACAGGGCATCCATCAGCGCCAGTTTCTTTACCTCGTTTGAAAACTGCGCCGCATAAGCATACGCAACCATTAACCCAATATCATGGCCTGCCAGGTTAATTTGCTGGTAGCCCAACTTCTGTACCACCCCATGTATATAAATGGCCAGGGTTTTCTTATCATACCCACTCTCCGGTTTTCCGGATTCTCCCAGACCGGGCAAATCAGGGGCGATGACCGTAAAATGCTTTGATAATTCGGGCAACAAACGATTCCACATATACCAGTTTTGCCCAAAACCATGGAGTAATACCAGCGGCTCCCCGGTTCCACCAATCACGTAGTGAATATCAATCCCGTTCACCTTCGCATAAGCATGCTTAAAATTTGCCGGGGGATTAGCGGGGGAAGTAGCCTTACTACTAAAACCCGCGAATAAAAGTCCGATTGCAATAATTAGTGTTCTCATCATATTATGGTAGTTTATTAATCCAATCCAGGATGTACGCGGCATCCTCTTTCCAGGTAGGCTGCCCTAACACGAAGTGATTTCTGCCCTGGAATTCCTTGTAAGCAGTGACAGAATTACTGTTCCGGTATTTCCTGTAGTTCGATTCATTTAAGGAGGCGGGTATCGTATGGTCCGTACTACCCGAGGTGATCAGCAAGGGCGCATGCGGGTTTTCGAAAACCACTTTAGCCGCTGCGGTAATCGTATCCCTCACGATCAACTTCGATTCCGGGATCGCAAATTTGTAATACGCCTCTTTCTGCGCCTCGTAATCCATCCCATTGGTGAACGCATACTTCCATTGATTAAAAGACATGAGGAAACTCTGTCGGGTAGAAGTAAAAAAGCCCAGCGGCCCCCAGCCCGCTTTCAGGAAGGAAAATTTGAATGTCATAATCCCCTGTGGTGGCACTGGATGTATAGCAACGCCAGCCACACCCAATCCCCGCTGTAAAAGCAACTGTACAATCAGCCCCCCGATAGAATGACCAATCAATATCGGTTTCTCTGCCTGCTCCCGCACAATCTGGTCATAATGATCAATTAGTGCAGAAAGCCGGTTAGATGCAATATCTTTGTTAGGATGACTATTGCGCAGTGTCTCGGCAGCAGCATTTTTATGTGGCCAGGGCGGTGCAATTGTGCGGTAACCTTTATCTTTAAAAAAGGTTTGCCATTCATCCCAGCAACTATGATGAACAAACGCGCCAGTGATAAACACAACTGTTTTAGAACGACTATTTTCCATGTGTAGCAATTATGGCAATGCCATGCCAATTACAGTGCCTTTTCTATAAGTAATTGTGGGTTAATGATCTAATGTATTGTAGCTAATGATATTTCATGGTTTGTACGATCCGGACCGTGAAATATCGCGGTAAATTTTTAATCTCAGATAATGCGCAGGTATTTTTTATATACTTTCTTTTTGTTGACAACACTTGTACCAGCCTACGCCCAGGTAAAGGATAGCACCCGGATTATCGCCCTGCATCAATTAGGTAAAAGTTACCTGGCTCAAAATTTTAGCCCTATAAAGCAACTGCTGGTTGATACCGCCATTGAGATCTTTGACCATGCCATCCGCCTGAGTGATACCCTGCAGCTGGAAGATTTAAAGAACAAAAGCATGGTTCTGAAAGGAATCGCCTACTGTGCAGGGGGAAAAGAGGTGGAGGGCGAAAAGATCCTGCAGGAAGCAGCAGATATTTATCACCGCAAAGGCGACCTGGATATGGAAGCAGATACCTGGCTGAAACTAGCCAAAAACATAAACCGGCAGCAGGAGCTCTTTTTTGCAAAGGCAATTTCATTATACCAGCAGACACATAATATGGAGAAGGAGGCGGCAGCCCGCCTGCATCACGCTGACTATTTATACCGCGCAAACCGGTATAGTCAATCTGAGAAAGAACTATTGCGAACATTGGATTTGCTGCACCAGGCAGGCAGCCGGCAACTGGCGAATGTGTATTATTTCCTGTCACTGAACAACCGCTACCTGGGCAGTTATGAGAAAGCGCTTTCCTATGCAACGAAGTGCGTGGACAATGCGGTTGACAATCATGATACACTGAGAATGGAGGTATATTCCGGAGAGCTGGCCCTGGTATATGATGAAATGGATCGCGCAGAAGAGAGCTGTCAATGGTATCGAAAAACACTGGCTACAAGGATCGCACACCAGGGAGACCCGGTGGTAATTTTCAGAACAGCAGGCCTGCTGATCCGCCAATTGGTAAAACTACAAAAAAGCAGGGCTGCGCTGGCGCTGATGGATAGCCTGATTGCGAAAATACCGGCTAAGTCAAGGTATGAAAAAGGAATTGCAGCACAGAATTATGCCTATTGCTTTGATGGCCTGAAACGGTACCCGGAGGCAGAACAAAATTTCCTGGCTGCCATTGCCTGGTTCAAAGGGATTGATGCCGGCGCTGAACTGATCTCTATCGTGAATATGGATGCCGGTCGCTTTTACCTGCAACATGGCCAGTTTGCAAGAGCGCACCGCTACCTGGATACTGCCCTGGAATATAGGTTTGATGACCGTCTTGTAGATCAGAAGGAATTGTATCATATGCTGTTTACTGCAGATTCTGCCATCGGGAATTATGCTGCTGCGATTAAGAACCTGGAGCAATTCCAGTTCCTGAATGATTCAATTTATACCGAGCGAAAGAGCAAGCAGATTGAGGAACTGACTATACAATATGAAACCGGTAAAAAAGAACAGAGTATCCACTTACTCGAAAAGGAGAAACGGATTCAGCAGGCTGTATTAACGAAAGAACAAAATACAAAACGTTGGATCATTGGCGTGAGTTTGCTCTTGATTGTAATTATTGGCTTGCTGGTGAATAGGGCACGCCTAAAACAAAGAGCGCAATTACTCATTGAGAAAAAGAATATTTCGCTACAGCATCTCGTGGAAGAGAAAGAATGGCTGGTAAGAGAGATCCATCACAGGGTGAAAAACAATTTCCATATTGTAATGGGATTGTTACATACACAGGCTGCATACCTGCAGGGAAAGGAAGCGATAGAAGCGATAACGGAAAGCAGGCAAAGGATCCAGGCTATGTCGCTGGTACACCAGAAATTATACCAGTCGGACAATTTATCGGCCATTAACATGGCTGATTATATTCATGAACTGATCGATTACCTGAAGGATAGTTTTCATACCAGTACCCGGATTCAATATAAACTGGATATTGAGGCGGTGCAGCTGGATGTATCGCATTGTGTGCCCCTGGGCCTGATATTGAATGAAGCAGTTACGAATGCGATAAAACATGCATTTCCTACGGTAATCACGATTGTATTAAAAAGGACTTATCACGAACATATCGTACTTTCTATAAAAGACAATGGCATTGGCCTTCCGCCAGGATTTGAACATAGGGAGCAGGCTTCTATGGGTATGAAACTGATGCGGGGACTGGGAGATGACCTGGAAGCCTGCCTGATGATCAACAGTGATGAGGGTACCGAAATACTCATTGATTTTATTTGCGAAAAACCATGAAAGAACAAATCCTTATAGTAGAAGATCAGTTTGTAGAAGCAGACTATTTAAGATTGCTGCTGGAGCAGGCTGGTTATGGCATCACCGGCATTGCCCGGTCGGTGCCACAGGCACAGGAAATGATCCAACAAAAAAGACCTGATTTTGTATTGCTGGATATTTTCCTGAAAGGGAAGCAAACGGGTATTGATCTCGCTATCTTATTAGCCGCTGACAATATTCCTTTTGTATACCTGTCTGCCAACTCCAACGAAGATGTATTGAATGCGGCCAAACAAACGCAGCCCTATGGTTTCCTGGTCAAGCCTTTCAGGGAAAAGGACCTGCTGGTAGCCCTGGAAATAGCCAGGTACCGGCATGCGCATCATGTAGCGGCCAGGTATCATAAGGAAACGCTTATACGCAGACAGCTGAAGGCAATCATCAGCGATAGCGGTGACTGGGAACAAAAATTATTGAAAGTAGTAAGGGCTTTACAGGCTTTCATCCCTTTTGATCTTTTTACAACCAGCCTTGAGCAGGCGTTTTTAAAATGCTATTATAGAATAGGCTTTGATGAATACCAGGCGATAGGGGTTCATGAATTGGCTACTATCACGGGTAAGCCAGCAGCTGTACATCCACTGCCAGCAAAGGCGATGTACTACGATGAAGCAGCGATCCAGACATTCGCCGGCTTCCAGCTAAAATCAGGGTTTGAAATACCTTTGCGGATCCGCGATGGACAGGCATTTAGTATAGGGCTATATAGTAAGAGACCGGCTGCATATGCTGCTGAGCAACTCGAACTCTTTGAAAGCATCCAGGTAACTTTGATTCAGACCATTGAGGCATTGTTACAGGATACGGCCCAACCGGCTACGTCATCTGCAAAGCCGCCAAAAGAGCTGAATGGCATCATTGGTAAAAGTCACCTGCTTTTAAATGTATTTGATCAGCTGGCACAGGTAGCGCCCACTGAAACGGCAGTACTGATATTAGGTGAAACCGGAACGGGAAAAGAAAAAATTGCCAGTAGTATACACGATTTATCAAACCGGAGAAACAGGCCTTTTATTAAAATAAACTGTGCAGCATTGTCTCCGGACCTGATCGAGTCAGCATTATTCGGTCACGAGAAAGGGGCATTCACCGGGGCGCATGAGAAGAGGCCAGGGATCTTTGAGCGGGCAGACAAAGGTACGCTCTTCCTGGATGAAGTGGGCGACATGCCGGTGGAATTGCAGGTAAAACTACTGCGTGTATTGCAGGAAATGGAAATTGAAAGAGTGGGTGGACGGGAAACGATCAAAGTAGATGTACGTATCATTGCGGCGACCAATAAGAACCTGGAGAAAGAGGTGGCAGACGGGCGATTCAGGCTGGACCTGTATTATCGCCTGAATGTATTCCCGGTTACCCTGCCGGCATTGCGGGAGCGGAAGGAAGATATTCCTGCACTGGCCTATCATTTTATGAATCACTTTGCAGATAAGGCGGGCCGAAAACTCAGTGGTATATCAGAGAGTGTGCTTAAAAAAATGATGGTGTATAAATGGCCGGGGAATATCCGGGAGCTGGAGCACTTGATGGAAAGGAGTGTGTTATTGACGAAGGGATCTGTGATCGAGGAAATGCCTTTGCCTACGGTAGAAAAAAAGGACTGGGTAGCGGATGTGGAAGAGGCGGCTATGAAAACGATTGCTGAGAATGAGCGGGATTATATCATAGCAGTATTGAAGAAGTGTAATGGAAGGATCTGGGGGCCGGGTGCTGCGGCAGAAATCCTGAACCTGAACCCTTCTACACTGAAATCGAAGATGAAGAAATTAGGGATAAAAAAAGAGTATATACATTAATGGGTTACAGGTGATTTATGTATATTCGCTGATAATCAATTTGCATGAAAGTATTTACCTTATTGCTTGCTATGGCTGTTTCCGTTGTAGCATCCGCACAGAATACGATTAATCATTACAGGTATGTATTGGTACCTGAGCGGTTTGATATCTTTAAGAATGAGGATCAGTATGGGATGAACACGATGACGAAATCTCTGCTGGAAGGGGTGGGTTTTAAAGCATACATGACTGATGAGCAACTGCCGGCGGATCTTGCAAACAATAAGTGTGGGGCATTGAAAGCGGAGTTGGTGGAGAAGAAAAAGTTTCTCGCTACCGGGCTTATTTTGATATTGAAAGATTGCCAGGGTACAATTGTGTATCAAGGCCAGGAAGGGAAGAGCAGGGAAAAGGAATGGCAGGCAGCCTATACAGAGGCATTGAGGAATGCGTTTGTATCATTGAATGCGGCGCAATATAAATATGATAGTACAGCCACTACTGTTAGTGCACCAGCAGCGAATACGGCGGCACCGGCAATGTCTGCGCCTGTTGCTGCAGCACCGGTAATCAGCCCGGCTACACCGGCATCCGTGAGTGATAGTAAGGATATATTGTATGCACAGGCGAATGCCAATGGGTTCCAGCTGATAGATACTTCTCCTAAAAAAGTAATGACCCTGTTAAAGACCTCCCAGCAGGATAGTTTTATTGCTGATGATGGTGTAGCAAAAGGGATCGTGTTTAAGAGGAATGGAGAGTGGTATTTTGAATATTATAAAGAGGAAAAACTGGTATCTGTGAAATTGAATATTAAGTTTTAATTATAGCACATATTTGCATCGCCTTATCCGGGTTTAGCGCCGGATAAGGCGATTTTGTTTGGGGAGATCAGTGAGTGGGTTGGAAAGAATCCAGGGTGCATTTTCAGGATTAGGTTTAGGATTCATTGAGCTGAAAGAATCCGGGGTGCTTTTTCAGGAATAGGTTTAAGATTCATTAAACTGAAAGGATCCATTTTTTTTCGGTAAAGATTTTATTTTACCTATAAAGCGCTCTTACCTTGTAAAAACTTGTTTTCTACAAGAACTTCGGTGATTCCAAATCCAGTGCACCACTTCCCGGCCATGGACCGTCTGCAATCTGCAATTCTCTGTGCGGCCAGGCTTTCCAGGCGGGTTGTGGCATAGCAGCCGCCGTCTGCAGGTTGTGTAATACTACGGAAAGATCATCCAGCCGCCATACATCTTCATTCGGGTCATTTTCTTTACCGGCACTGGCAGCAATCGCCTCTTGCCCTGTTCGGGATATGACCAGGGTAGAGCAAGGTGGTGTCCAGCATCCTAATCCACCAAATACCCCATGTAATCGGGCAGCTACTTCAATGCCTCCTACAGAGTCCATAGATACGGCACAGGCTACTGGTTTGCCGAAAAAAGCGGGTGTATTTTCAAAAGCTGATACGACTTCAATAAAGCGTTGCAGCGGTGAGCTCCAGTTGTTCCAGTAAACACCACTAATCACCAGGAATCCTGCACTGGATGCCAGCAACTGGTACATTTCACGGATACCTGGCAGCGGGTCTGATAAAGTGAGGATGGTGGCCTGCTTACCGAGGATAGCGGCAGCATGTTTTGCAAGAGCGGCAGAGTTGCCGGAAGTACCACGAAGAGAGCCGTTGATGATTAATATATTCATTTTATGAGCGGGAAATTACCCGCGGATAAAGATCTGAAATTATCCCGGAGAATCAATTTGAAATTAGGGAGGCAAACTTTAACATTTCTATATCTGTCTGCTGAAACGTATTTACGGGTAAGAAAGGCACCATACTTAGTACGAAAAGCCCTGTCATACAGGTTTGTGTGTAGTTCCTGGGTTGCAGGGCTGCAGCTGATGTTGTAGCAATACCGGGCAGGCAATTCAGAATTTCTACCAAATTGTGGTTCACTTTTGTGCTCATAACTAAGCATCATATGAAAAAGTGGTTACTGTTTTTCCTTTGTACCTCCTTCCTATCGTTTGGGCATGCGCAGATCCGGGATAGCATCATTGCCCCACCTTATCCTTCCTTCACAGTTCGTCAATTAAGTCTTCCGCTCACGCTGGCTGTGCTGGGTATTGCTGCCAATGGCAATGGCCGTGAGTCCTTCAAAAAGGAAGTAGCGGAAGAGAGGAATGAGCATATGGCAAAGTTTCATACCAGCGTAGATAATTACCTGCAGTTTGCTCCACTGGCGATAGCTTATGGCCTGGATGCTGCTGGCGTGAAATCGAAGACAGACCTGCTGAACAGATCTGCCATCCTCGTGAAGGGAGAGCTGTTGATGATGGGGAGTGTGTCAATACTGAAAAAGTATACCCATCAGTTAAGGCCGGATGGGTCTACGTATAACTCCTTCCCTTCCGGGCATACGGCGCAGGCATTCGCTGCTGCAACCCTGCTCAGTGAGGAATATAAAGACCGCTTACCCTGGATGCCTTATGCGGCCTATGGGCTGGCGAGTGGGGTAGGTATGCTGCGCATGGCGAATAACCGTCATTACATTTCTGATGTATTGCTGGGTGCCGGAATTGGGATCCTTTCTATGAAAGTTGCGTATTGGACACACCAGTATAAATGGGGTAAGCACACTACTCACTTCGAAAATCCTTGAGATGGAAAATGCAATATTGCTGATGAAAATTGAATCTTACGTACGGAACTTATTTGCCATTCATCAGCAAAGTTATTTATACTATCATAACCTATCACATACAGAGAGGGTGGCGGAGCACACAGCGATTATGTCTGCATATTATCAACTGGGTGAAGGCGATCATTTTATCCTGATGACGGCAGCATGGTTTCATGATACAGGGCATTTATTCGGGGAGATGGAAAAGCATGAGGAGCGAAGTACAGAGGTGATGATGAAGTTCCTGGGGGAGACCTTGCCTGCGCATATTATTGAGAAAATACAGGTATGTATTATGGCTACAAAAATGCCGGTGCACCCCATGAATTTATTGGAAATGATACTTTGTGATGCAGATACCTGGCATTTGGGAACGAAGGAGTTCTGGCGGGAGGATGCGCGGGTGTGGCAGGAACTGGAGGCAAGAAAAGGGCGGAAGTTTGAGAATAAAGTGGCGATGAGTTTGAAGTTTATGCAGCAACACCAGTTTTATACGACTTATTGTTTGAAGGAGTTATCGCGGGGGAAGGAAAAAAATGAAGCGCTGTTGATAGGGAAATGATGAAAATTCAGAATTTCAACAGAATTGGGGAATAATTTCGCCCCAGATAATAATTACTAGCGAAGTTTTATAACAATAAACAATTTGAAACCGGCCCGTCTTCTGGCGGGCTGAAATCCTTTTAAAATTCTATCCTGAACTCATTCATCCAGGTAGCTTTCATTAATATACTTCTAAAATGAGTCGTTCGGAATTTTAAACATGTTCTTAATTATTAACAACTTGCGAATTCTCAATAATCAGTTACCTTTCCAATTCTCTTTCTAGCTCCTCAATTGACGGCAAATCGCCTTTTAGATTATCAGGTATGGATTGGGTTAATTCATATTCCGCTATCCCTATGGGATTATTAATTCCGCGAAGTGCATATTCTGCTATGATCTTATTTCGTTCTTTACATATCAATATTCCTATCGTGACATGATCAGAGGTATGTCGAAGTTTGTCATCTACAACGTTTAAGTAAAAGTTTAGTTTGCTTGCATATTCAGGTATGAAAGATCCCGTTTTTAATTCTATAACCACAAAACATCTTAACTTAAGATGGTAGAATAATAAATCAATATAGAAATCCTGATTTCCCATCTCTATCTTATACTGACGTCCTACGAAGCTGAAACCTGCGCCTAATTCTAGTAAGAATTTTGTGATATGAGTTATCAATGCATCTTCTAAATTTTTTTCATGGTACCTTTCACCCATAGTCAAAAAATCAAACTTGTACGGATCTCTTATGATTTCCCTGGCTAAATCACTTTGGGCTGACGGTAAAGTGTGGGTGAAGTTATTTATAGCCTTCCCTTGTCTATGATATAAATTACTTTCTATGTGATGCACGAGTATATTGCGGCTCCAACCATGCTGGGCAGTTTGGTAAATATAGAAGATACGTTCTTCTGAATCTTTTACCTTGTCTAGTAAGGTAATATGATGGTACCAGGTCAATTGTGCAAGTGGTGCTTGCACAATTGACTCATCGTCAACAATATATTGATTATCAATTAATAATGATTTTTGAAATTCCGGATAGGTCTCTGCAAATGCTCTCATATATTTGAGATTACGAGAGGAAAGCCCCTTCATATCAGAGAATTCTCTTTTCAGGTCATTGCTGATTCTATCTATTACTTTGGTACCCCATCCTTCTTTATTTTGCATTTGTAGAATCTTGTTTCCAATTTGCCAATATAGAATTAGTAATTGTTGATTTACTGTTTGAATTGTTTGCAATCTTGCATCATGAATTACCCTTTTTAGTCTCGTGATAAATTCTATGTAGCCAGGCTGAACTTCATTCATAGTGGAAATTTTATTTGAAATTATCTCATCAAAAAGTATTTGACAAATCAATTTGTACACAACTGTAGTTTATAAAACGATGACTGTCAATATTGTAATTTTTGATTCACTTTGAAAGATGTCGCAAAATTTCTTATTAACTCTAATGACTATGCCGTAACCATAGCGTGTGATTAAATTCATTAGTACTAACTGATACCCCAAAATATAATCTTGCTTCATAAAAGAATTCATCTTTCAAATTTTGATGCCTCTGTTTTAAACTCCCTAATAATGTTAAATTGGAACTATGAATGAATCCAGCTTCTAAGAAGCTGGATTCGAACTTGCAAAAAATCTGATGTGGGAAAAGGAATTTATATCCCGATATCTGAGACATTAAGAAGGGTAAATCGGTTCGGTGTAAAAATGAAAAATAACAGATCGGGAATTTATTCAGCAGACCCTAATTATGGATGTATTAAATAATAGATCAATATGCGGATAAAAGAAAGCTGCTCAACTGGTTTGACTTGCAGCGAAAGGATTGACTATATTTACGGATGTATTTTGAATTCGTACCCAACCCTCAGTTTGACTTCCTGGCAAGCTTTGCCAACAAGTTCGACCTCCCGCTTGAAGGAGACCGCCTGGTCCTTCCTCCTGTAATGGGTAACGGCAGTATCCGTCGCATCGCCTTATCTCCCGGACTGAAACTCATTGTACATCATTACCGCTTAAAACAGGACTTCGTTCTCAACCGGATAGGCATTGACGGACCTAATGACCTTGTCAGCGTGATCTTCCACAGCAATGAAGATGGGGCCAGTGTGAATACCGGTGGTACTGCAGATCCCCTATCACGCAGCAGCGCATTCGCAATACAAATCGCCTCTACAGATCTCAATTCCCAGATCCGTTTTCCAGCTAATACAGATATATATTTCATGGTAGTGGGCATCATGAAAGACACCCTGAAAGAACTACTCATGATTAAAAACCCGAATCCTGTCGTACAGACCATACTGAATGCGGCACCTGGATTTCTGTATTATGAAAGCATGACAGTGGAAATTCATAAGCTCCTGAAACAGGTGACAGATGCGCGTGAAGATAATGACCTGGGGAATTTTTATCAGCGGGTAAAGGTGCAGGAATTATTATACCTGGTATTTGAGAAACTGCAAAAACGGGAAGCTATCAATCATAATATTATCCATAAGGACGATGCAGAAAAGTTATCATTGATCAGAACGGCAATACTGGCAGATTTATCTGTGCCTCCAAGTCTGCCGGAACTGGCAAAAATGGCGGGCTTCGGAGAAACGAAGATGAAGGACCTGTTTAAACAGGTATTTGGAGATACGATCTATAACTATTACCTGCAGGCAAGGATGGAAGAAGCGGCGTTTTTGCTGAAACATGGGGGCTTATCTGTATCTGAGACCGGTTACCAGCTGGGCTTTGCGAATCTTAGTCATTTTGGTCGTCTCTTTGAAAAATACCATGGTGTGAAGCCTAAAAAATATGCAAGCGGCGGATAAGACTATTTTTCTGACATAAGGAACTATTTTAACCCTGCCCAATGGAGCAATTTTGTGTTGTCATCAAAACGACAATGATATGAACAAATTGCTGATGCCTTATCATAAAGGCGCTTTACAATTGAAGAATCACCTGGTCATGGCTCCTATGACCCGTAGCCGGGCTATCAATAATTTACCCAATGAACTGATGGCGGCGTATTATGCGCAGCGAAGCGGTGCGGGATTGATCATTACCGAAGGCACTGCACCATCACCCGATGCACTGGGTTATTCCAGGATTCCGGGTATATTTTCCAAAGAACAAACAAATGCGTGGAAGGAGATCACTGCCGCAGTACATGCCGGCGGTAGCAGGATCTTTTTGCAACTGATGCATACCGGGCGTATTGGCCATCCGGCGAACCTGCCTGCGGGAGCGCGTTTGGTAGGACCATCAACGATTAAAGCAGAGGGCGAGATCTGGACGGACACCCTGGGGCAACAACCTTATCCCACACCTGAAATGCTGAAAACAGCAGAGATCCCATCACTCATTGCTGAATTTGTGAACGCAGCAAAGAATGCGGTGGAAGCAGGTTTCGACGGGGTGGAACTGCATGGCGCAAATGGATACCTGGTAGAACAGTTTTTAAATCCGCATGTCAATAACAGGAATGATGAATGGGGAGGTAGCATCGCAAACAGGGCAAAACTCGCGATCAGCATTGTATCGGCAATGGCCGCTGCGATTGGTGCGGAGAAGATAGGCATACGTTTCTCACCTTATTCAACACTGGGCGATTTGCCTGCTTACGGGGAGCAGGTGGTGCATGATACCTACGCTTTGCTGGCGAAGGAAATGAACAAACTGAATATTGCGTATGTGCATGTAGGCGTGTCCGCAGCGATACCAGCACGGACCCTGGATGCGATCAGAGCGGGATTTGAAGGCACGATCATTCTTTGCAACGGGCTTACACCAGAGACTGCGGAGGCAGCGTTGCAGGCAGGTTTTGCGGACCTGGTAGCGTTTGGACGGGCTTTTTTGGCAAACCCGGATCTGGAAAAAAGAATTGCGGAAGGAGCTGCATTAAATCAACCTGATTATAATACACTTTATACACCTGGTCCGGTGGGTTATACGGATTATGCAAGCTTATGAGAAAGATAATATATAAACAATTTGGCGGTACGGAAGTATTGGAGATGGTGGAGGCGGCGATGCCGGCGGGAGAGATCATTGTAAAAGTGAAGGCAGTTTCAGTGAACCCATTGGATTGGAAATTGTGGCAGGGAGAAATGACGATGATGGGTGGTAAGAAGTTTCCAAAAGAGCTGGGAATCGATTTTGCCGGGGTGGTTTTTAAGGGAAATGCGCAGTATAAGGAAGGCGATGCAGTGTTTGGCCTGGCGACGATTTTTAAGGGTGGAGCGATGGCAGAATTTGTGGATGTAAATGCAGCGGATATCGCCTTGAAGCCGGAGGGTCTATCATTTGAGGAGGCAGCGTGTTTGCCGGTGGCAGGTGGGGCAGCATGGCAGATAGTGGAAGAGATTGGGAAGGTAAAGGCAGGGATGGAAGTGTTAGTGAATGGTGCGGCAGGGGGAATCGGGCCTTTTTTGGTGCAGATGGCGAAAAGGAAGGGGGCGATGGTGACGGCTGTGGTTGGAGCGGTTGGAATGGAAATGGTGAGGGAGTTGGGTAGTGACGTGGTGTTAGATTATAGATCTTCGGATGTAGAGAAAATAGCGAGCAGGTTTGATTTGGTGGTGGACCTGGCGGGGAAAATGAGGTTTGCTGGGGCCAGGGGAATGTTGAAGGCGAAGGGGGTGTACGTGAATACCTCGCCTGGGGTCCTGGATATCCTTGGGAGTTTTGTTTCAGGAAGGTACAAGGTGTTGTTGCTGAAGCCAACGGCAGAGAAGTTGAAGGCTCTGGCGAAAAGTGGGTTGAAGGTGGTGATTGGGAAGAGGTATGCATGGGAGGATTTTAGAAAGGGTTATGAGGAGGTGAAGAGAGGGGGAATTGTTGGGAAGGCGGTGTTTGTATTGTAGGGCATTGACAAGAACTCATTTCATAAATAGGCCTTTGTAATTGATAATCAATACTTAAATAGCAATTATGAAATGAGTTCTAATTTATATCTTAGATAACCGGCTATTTCTTTGATCACAGCCTGCCCTTGCGCCATCACTCCTCCCATCTGGAAAAATCCATGAATCATTTTCGGATATACTTTTTCCGTTACCTGCACATAGCCTTGTCTTAATTTCTCCGCATAAGCTTTCCCTTCATCCACCAGCGGATCATACTCCCCCATTATCACAAATGTATCGGGCATCCCTGAAAGATCTTTTTCAAATACCGGGGCAGCCTGTTTATTGCCAGCAGCATACTCCGCCCATATTTTTCTCATCCGTTCCAATGTTATCACTGGTCCGTTTGCAAAGGCTTTCCAGGAGCCTGTATCCAGCGCAGGATCAATAGCCGGGTAGATCAATACCTGGCACTTCAGACCTGGTATTTTCCCCCCAACCGCTGTCGCCAGGGTCCCCCCTGCACTATCTCCTGCCACGCCAATGCGTAAAGGCTCAATCCCCAATTCAGTCGCATGATCAAACACCCACCTGGTCGCCGCCATACAATCATTCAATCCGCCAGGAAAGGGGTATTCAGGAGCCAACCTGTAATCCACAGCAATAATAATTACCCCGGATGAATTAGCCAGTTGCCGCAAAGGTCGATCGTGGGAAACCAGGCTGCCGGAATTGAATCCACCCCCATGAAAAAAGACCACTGCCGGCAGAATGGGGGTATCAGCAGGCCGGTATATGCGTAGTTTTATTTGTGTATCGGTCATTGTATCATCTACCTGCCAAACCGCTTCAACCTGCCCTGCCAGGGGTGCCAGGCTATCATAAAACGCCCTCCTTGCCAGTAACTGATCGTCAATATGCGACACATCCACCGAATGAATAAAGTCCAGGGCATCCTGTACCTGAGCTAAGATCTCCATGTGTTTTTACACAAATTTCGGTACCGGGAAGCTATAAATAAAATAAGGTGATTTATGGGTGCCTATAAATTTGTTTATACAAAAGGGCTTGATAATCTATGATTACCAAGCCCTTTTGTTATTTATAATGACTTTATTTGATAATTGCCATCTCATCTACCTCTTTGGTATAATCGATACCAGGTACGCTAAAGCCGAACAGGTTCAGGAAGTCATCCTTATACCCTTTCAGGTCACCGATCTGGGAAATGGTCTCAGTAGACACCCCTTTCCACAGCTCTGCCACTGCTGCCTGTACATCCTCACGTAGTTCCCAGTCATCGATACGGATACGACCCTGCGCATCTTTTGCTGCCGGTTGTGCCGCATACAGGTGATCATGGAACAAACGGGACATCTGCTCAATGGTACCTTCATGGATATTCTTCTCTTTCATCACCTTGTACAAGAGGGAAATGTACAGCGGTACTACCGGAATCGCAGAACTGGACTGTGTTACCAGGGCCTTGTTCACAGATACGAAAGCACTGCCATTCAGGTCTTTCAGCTGTTCGGTGATCCTGGCTGCGGTTGCTTCCAGGTGATCTTTTGCCCTACCGATGGTACCATGGCGGTAAACCGGGTTGGTCAGTTCAGGACCGATATAGGAATAAGCAACGGTTATCACGTTTGGTGCCAGTACGCCGGCGCCCCGCAAGGCTTCTAACCACAGTTGCCAGTCTTCCCCGCCCATTACAGCGATGGTATTAGGAATATCATCACCTGTCGCTGGTTCGATAGACACGTCTGTAACGATGCCGGTATGGAAGTCAACGGTCTTGTTCTGATAGCTTTGATCAATAGGTTTTAATACGGAGCGGTGCAAAACCCCGGTTTCAGGATGTTTACGTACCGGGGATGCCAGGCTATAGATAACCAGGTCAACGGTGCCGAGGTCTTGTTTAATCAGGTCGATGGTTTCCTGCTTTACTTCTTTTGAGAAGGCGTCGCCATTGATACTTTTAGCGTATAAGCCTGCGTGGCTAGCTTCCTCGTGGAAGGCGACGGTGTTGTAATAACCTGCTGAAGCAGTTTTGCCTTCCAGGGGTTCTTTTTCGAAAAATACCCCGATAGTGGCGGCTCCGGCGCCAAAAGCAGCAGTTATTCTGGAGGAGAGGCCGAAACCGGTGGAAGCGCCGATTACCAGTACTTTTTTGGGTCCGTTCGGGAGTTTTTGCGATTCGACATAGCTTATTTGTCTTTTTACGTTCTCAGCACAGCCAGCAGGGTGAGCTGTCAGGCAAATAAAGCCACGCATTTTTGGTTCTATGATCATAATTTGATATCAGTATTAGATATATCTTGTTCAATTCCGGTACAAATTTAGCCCCTTCGCGGAGAAGTTACAAGAATCAGGCGGCAATATATTAAGGAAAAGCGAGATGAGGGGGGATTTGGGGGAGATTTTTTTGGAGGATTTTTGGGAGCGGATGAGGGGGATAGCGGGAAATTGAAGAAGGGTATCGGGGAGATTTTCGGGAGGGATGGAGGAATAGCCGAATGGAATGGGGGCTGCGGGGAAGGATGGAGGATATTTTGGGGTGGTATATGTCTGGGTTTTCGGGAGGGTATGGGGGGGATAGTG
The DNA here is from genome assembly GCF_034424315.1 of Chitinophaga sancti. Lineage (GTDB taxonomy): Bacteria > Bacteroidota > Bacteroidia > Chitinophagales > Chitinophagaceae > Chitinophaga > Chitinophaga sancti. The sequence goes on along the minus strand of NZ_CP139972.1, from coordinate 405,447 downwards.
GGAAGGATGGAGGAATTTCCCGAATTGGACGAGGGATTTTCAGGCATTACATTTTTTTTAAACACCCGGAGAAATTTGAGCGTTTACGCGGGATATGGTAGCAAAACGCAATAGCGATTCAGTATTTTTTATGGGTAAAGAGCATCCATTTTTGCGTTAAAAATCCTTAACGGATCATATTGCTTTACGAAAAGGAAGAATTTATGCCTGCGGCTGAGCGGTGAGAAATTATATTGAACAGGAATGAACAGAAAATGAACAGCGAGAAAAAAATATAGGCAATTATTTTTTGTTAATTTAAGCGTAGGAAGTTCAGAAAAGATACTCCAATTACAAAATTGATTTCGTTAACCACAATTCTGTGAATGCCTTTCTTATTGGGGATTTCCAGCCATTTTTAGATTGTTAACCATATAGAAAAAACAGTATTTTTGTGAAGGAAATAATTTATGTAGACACCTCTGTATTTGGGGGATGTTTTGACAAAGAGTTTATGGAAGACAGCTTAAAATTGATGGAGGAATTTAAGCGGGGAAGTAAAAAGATGATGTATTCCAATCTTGTATCTGAAGAACTAAAAGCCGCCAGAAATGAAGTAAGAAATCAGCCTCTCCAGGTTCCATTGATGCATTGTGTTTGGACAAAGGCACCTTTTAAAGCGCGCCTACTTGCAAACAGGTATATAGCAGAAGGTATTTTAGGTTATGACAGCGAGGTAGACGCCATGCATATTGCCACTGCTACTTTGCAAAACGCAGATGTAGTAGCTAGTTGGAATTTTAAGCATATGGCCAATGAAAGCAGGATTCAACGTTTTAATAAAATCAATACAAATATGGGGTTAAGAACAATAAAAATCAAAACGCCCCATGCCATTTTAAATCCATAAGTTATGTCAAAGAGAAAAAAAGAACCACCTTTTTTAGTAGAGTTAAGAAAAACGCGCGCTAAATTAAGTGAAGAATTACGTAACGATCCCGACGCATTTTTCAAACGCCTGGACGAATCGTCAAAAGATTACTTTAAAAGCATGGGAATGAACTTTTACATTGAATCTATTGACTAGAACTCATTTCATAAATAGGCATTTCAATTGATTATCAATACATAAACGGTAATTATGAAATGAGTTCTAATTTTATTTGAGGGTAAAGGTTATTTTGGTGGCGTATCGGCTTGAATTTAAAAAGGGAGCACGAGAAACCACCCCCCTTATACCCAAAAGATTTACTGTTTCTTTATCGCCAGGCGCTGTCCATCTCCCCCAAGGTACACCACAAACAACACCACATCCGTATTTCCCTTATTAATCCCTCTATGGTAAGTATCATAAGATTCTACAAAACTACTCCCCTCCTTATACTCCACAGTACCCTTCCCTTCTATCTCCACCGTCAATGTTCCCTGTAACACATATGAAAACACCGGGATCAAATGCTTATGCCAGCCCGTATTCTCACCGGGAGGAAAGGTAATCTTACACATCGTCACCTTCGGATCTTTAAACTGGGGATAAACAATCTTCTGGCCAATACTATTCTGGCTGGTGTCCACTAATTTTTCAATCTTCAGCTTTCCACTGTACTGTTGCGCATGTACGGCAGCACTGATAAAAACTAACAAGGACAGTACTATTTTTATCTTTCTCAGCATTCTTTGGATTTTGCAGCAAAATAATAATTAGGGAGGATTTTTCTTAGTGAAGGTTTGCATAGCCTCTTTAAATACATGCCGGATGCTATCAGCTAATAAGCCGGGTGGGATCACATCACTGGTAATGCGCCATCTCCACCAATGCCTTTACATCATGAATAATAATCTTTCTTCCCTGCGTACCAACGATCCCTTCTTCCTTTAGTTCTTTCAGGATCCTGACCACATTTTCCTCTGTTGTAGCGGTCATACTGGCCAGGTCCTTGCGCGAAATATTAATTGACACATCACTGGTATCCTGGGCGGAGACTTTGTACTTTTCTCTCAATACAATCAGTGAGATCGCCAGCCTCTCCCGCACAGAATGTTTCGCTACGATTGACAGGCTGTTGGCCAGCACACTGTATTCGTAGCTGAGCGCGCTCAGGAGGTGTTTGGTAAGGCCTGGTGCCCACTCCATGGCTGACAAAAACGATTCCCTGGGTATAAATGCTATCCTGCTATCTTCGAGCGCAGCAGCCGAGTCAGGGTAAGTGCTCCCCGCTAATACCGGGTGATAGCCGATCAGTTCCCCTTCGTTTGCCACATATATGATATGCTCATTGCCATTCCTGTCCTGCTTGTATTTCTTAACCTTGCCCTGTTTGATGTAATAAATACCAAAAGCGGGGTTATTCTCCCTGAATATGATCTGCCCCTTTTTGTACTCCTGCTCTACCATGTCCGATAACAACCTTTCCATCTCCTCCTTTGACAAGCTCTCCATGATTGACCTGGAGCGAAAGATCCACTTATCTATCGGAAATATCCCCTTTAAACTCATAAAAGTTAATTTTTATCAACTTTCAAATTGACAACCTGCAAAGTTACTGCCCCCGGAAGTTGGTAATTTTGCGGCGGAATAAAGGTACAATTTTATTACAGGACAGTGTATGATAAGTAATACTACAAAAGAGAGCGTCTATTCGACAAATAAGAATTTTGATCAGTTATATCCCGGTCCTATTCGCCGCATATCTTACCTGCACTGGACCCCTATAGAAATCGCCCAACAGGCTGCTTCTTTCCTGGCAGTTACCCCCGGTTCAAACATTCTCGACATCGGCTCCGGTGTTGGCAAGTTCTGCCTGAATGCAGGGTATTATTTCAATGACTGCAATTTTTACGGGGTAGAGCAAAGGAGTAACCTGGTCAGCATAGCCAGGCAGGTACAGGAGCAACTGGGGTTGAAAAATACCTCTTTCATTCACGGCGATTTCACCCAACTGGATTTCTCTGCTTTCGATCATTTCTATTTCTACAACCCTTTCTATGAGAACCTGGTAGATGAGAGTCTGCATATAGATGACAGCATTAACCACTCGGAGAGTTTGTATGAATACTATGCAACCTACCTCTATAACCTTTTGGATAAAAGACCTGCTGGTACCCGGCTGGCCACCTACCAGAGTTCACTTACGAGAATTCCGGCCTCGTATCAACTGGTGAAGTGTGATATCGACACCTTATTTAGTTGCTGGATCAAAACAGAATAGGAAATGTTCAGGCATCGTGGACCGAAAAGAAGCTTTCAGCATAATATACGCTTAGCCGTTATGCTTTGTTTAACCGCAGGTTTTGTCAATGCTTCAGGATTTTTAGGCTTCTTTGTACTGACTACCAACATTACCGGTCATGCTGCCCTGCTGGCCGTAAAGATCACCGAAGGAGATTTGCGTGCAGTAAGAATGGTGGCGCTCTGGCTGGTACTCTTTCTTTCGGGGGCATTCTGTTCCAGCCTGTACATTTCAAAAACCAATGCCTATACCCTGCCTATCCTGGCAGAAATTGTGATCCTTGCCCTGGTTGGATATTTCGGGCACACTTTTGACAAGAGTGTGGTGAAAACAGAATACTTTGCCGGGAGCCTGCTTTTTGCAATGGGTATGCAGAATGCGCTGGTATCCATGATTTCCGGGTCCGTGGTCAGAACGACCCATCTCACAGGGATGTTTACTGACCTGGGGATTGACCTGGCAGCCGCTTTTATGAAATTCCCCAGGGTGCGCAAAAAGATCCTGCTCAGGTGCACTATAATCCTCTTCTTCCTGCTGGGTGGTATCATTGGCGGCTTCGCCTTTTTAAGATTCAGCTATCATTGTTTTTATATCGCTGGCGGTGTGCTGATCATTGCCATGTTCTACGATTTCTTCCGGGTCAATATGAGGCTGCTTAAAAAGCGGTGGACGACACATTAATCTTGAAAATCCAGAAAATATCTTTATCATTGCTTCGCACCGAGGCATTGATAGCTAATGCCCACAGATTCTACGTTTTATGAAAAAATCCTACGAAATGATAAAGGGAATTATCACGTTATCACTTTTACTGGGAGTGATGTATGTACAAGGCCAAAATTACCTGACCATTGCGAACCCGAAAGGCCCTGCATTAGGTTATGCCAGCAGTTCGGGCGTAAAGATCCTGCACATCGGGAAATTGTATTTTAAAGACTTAAACAAGAACGGGAAACTGGATAAATATGAGGACTGGCGCCTGCCTGTCGAAGAGCGGGCAAAAGACCTGGTATCGAAGATGACGGTAGAGCAAATGGCGGGTCTGATGTTGTATAGTCTTCACCAGGCCATTCCTTCTCATGAGGGAGGTTTTGCCGCCGGCACGTATAACGGGCAGCCATTCAGCAAGAGTGGGGAGGCACCTTCAGCTATCAGCGACCAGCAGAAACAGTTCCTGCAATCTGATAATCTCCGGCATATATTAATTACAACAGTTGCGAGTCCGGCAGTAGCGGCAGCATGGAACAATAACGTGCAGGCCTATGTGGAAGGATTGCCTTTGGGTATCCCGGTAAATAACAGTTCTGATCCCAGGCATGTGGTGCAGGCCAATGCTGAGTTCAATGCAGGGGCAGGAGGTGAAATCTCTCAATGGCCTGATGGACTGGGGATGGCAGCGACTTTTGATCCGGGTATCGTAAAACAATTTGGGAGCATTGCCGCCAGGGAATACAGGGCTTTGGGAATAACAACGGCCTTGTCTCCGCAAGTGGACCTTGCCACAGAACCCAGGTGGTATAGGCTAATCTCAACATTCGGGGAAAGTCCGGTGTTGTCTGCAGACATGGCACGGGCCTACATAGATGGATTCCAGACATCTGTGGGTGGAGATGAAATTAAAGATGGCTGGGGATGGACCAGTGTCAACGCCATGGTGAAACACTGGCCTGGCGGCGGTCCGGAAGAAGGTGGCAGGGATGCGCACTTTGCATATGGGAAGTATGCAGTATACCCGGGAAAGAATTTTGCGGCACATACCTCACCTTTTGTGGATGGTGCTTTAAAACTGGGGGGTAAAACAAAAGCAGCGGCGGCGGTGATGCCTTATTATACGATCTCTTATGGCATTGATCCCAAAGGCGTGGGTAACGGGTATAGTAAATACCTGCTTACGGACCTGCTCAGGGGCCAGTATCATTATGATGGGGTAATATGTACAGACTGGATGATTACGGGGAATGAAGGGGCTGCGCCGGATGTATTTGAGGGAAAGCCATGGGGCATGGAGACAAAGACGGTGGATGAAAGGCATTACCAGGCATTGATGGCAGGTGTGGATCAGTTTGGAGGGAATAATGATATGAAACCGGTGATGGCTGCTTACCAGATGGGCGTAAAAGAACATGGGGAGGCATTTATGAAAGAGCGGTTTCAGCGTTCAGCCGTGCGCTTACTGAAGAATATCTTCAGGGTAGGATTGTTTGAAAACCCCTACCTGGATAGTGAAAAAAGTAAGGCGCTTGTTGGCAACCCGGAATTTATGAAAGCGGGTTTTGAGGCGCAGCTGAAATCAGTCGTGCTGCTGAAGAATCATGGGAATGTGTTGCCTGTAACAGGCAGGAAAACGGTGTATATTCCGAAGATCTATTACCCGATGTCGAAGAATTGGTGGGGAATGGCCACTTTGCCACATTTCGATTACCCAGTGGATACCAATACGATCAAAAAGTACTACAACATCACGAATGCACCTGAGAAAGCAGATTTTGCCATCGTGTTTGTGGCCAGCCCGGTGAGTGGCGATAATGGATATAGTGCGGAAGACAGGAAAGCAGGTGGGAATGGCTACAAGCCTATCACCCTGCAATACGGTATGTACAAGGCTGTGGAAGCACGGGAACAGAGTATTGCCGCGGGAGACCCGGTAGTAGCGCCGGCAGTGAAGAACAGGTCTTATAAAAACAAGGAGGTGATGGCCAATAATTTTATGGATCTGCAAACGATATTGGATACCCGGTCTGTGATGAATGGGAAACCTGTGATAGTGGCAGTTAATGTAGGTAAGCCGATGGTGTTTGGGGAGTTTGAGAAACGGGTGGATGGATTGCTGGTGCATTTTGGGGTGTCTACGGGTGCATTGATGGAGATTATTTCAGGGAAGACGGCGCCTTCTGGTTTATTGCCATTGCAGATGCCGAAGGATATGGCGACGGTGGAGAAACAAAATGAGGATGTTCCGTATGATATGGATTGTTATGAGGATGCGGATGGGCATAGTTATGATTTTGGGTATGGACTGGATTGGAAAGGGGTGATAAGGGATGCGAGGAATGAGCGATATCATAAATAAGGTTTTTTATATCTTAGTGGCATGAAGAAACATGTTTTAACCGGATTAGCCATAGCTTTAATTTTCACAGCGTGTAATAATAACAATAAGCCACAGGAAGGAAGTTCAAGTGTTGTCACTTCACCTGCATTTATGGAATATAGTGTGGTGAATGTATTTCCACATGATACATCTTCGTATACAGAAGGGCTGTTAGTACATAACAATGAACTGTATGAGAGCACGGGTCGTGAAGGGTTCAGTAAGATTGCACAGGTAGATCTTAGCACCGGTAAGGCGGTAAGGGAGCATTATATTGATAAGGCTGTTTTTGGGGAGGGTATTGTGATTTTTGATAACAAGATTTACCAGCTCACCTATCGTAGTAACAAGGTATTCGTTTACGACCTGAAGGATTTTAAAAAGATTGCGGAGTATCCATGGCCTGGAGAGGGTTGGTCACTTACGCATGATGGGAAGAGCCTGATAGCAAGTACGGGTACTTCAGAACTGCAATACCTGGATCCGAATACGCTGCAGGTGCAAAAGAAGCTGCCTGTGACAGATGAGAATGGCCCGGTGAATAATATTAATGAACTGGAATATGTGGATGGGTTTATTTATTCCAATCAATTTTTGACGAATAATATATTGAAGATAAATGCTGAAACCGGGAAGGTGGTAGCCAAGGCGGACCTGACTGATATTTTTGCGCATGGAGGAAAGGTGTATAAGCCTGCGTTGTTGCCGGATCCGAATGAAGATGTGTTGAATGGAATTGCGTATGATAGTGCGAGGGGAAGTTTTTTGGTAACGGGGAAGCAATGGCCTTATTTATTTGAAATAAAGTTCAGGTAGTACCTGAACTAAAAATTTCATTCGCGACTTAATTGATAGCAGTGCAAATTTACAAAGAACTATGCAGGCAATACACTAATCTCTATCATCAAATTGTCGAAATGGAAGTAAAAGCCGAAGGTATCTCTTAGTTTGCGGGGTTCGCTGTCGAATACGAGGCCGTCAGCACCGGATTTCAGGCCTTCATAGATCTTTATGACAGCCTCCTGATCGTTTTGGTAAAAACCAATGTGGAAGTTCTCCGGGTAACTGACTGCCTGGGTTTTGTTTAATTTTGCGGCCCATAGAATTAATACGAATTTGTCTTCATTCGTTAGTACGCCGATGGCATCTTTCCTGTTTTCGATGCATGTAAAGCCGAGGTGTTGTTCAAAAAATCCGATGGCTTTGGCAATGTCACTCACGACAAGGTTCAGGTGATTCAGTCTCATTGTATTCAAATTTAGAATACAAAATTAGCGGGTGGACTTACCTGAAAATAGGATAAATCAGACATCTTCCGGGGAGTTAAACTGTACGTAGCGCTGTGCTTCGTTTTTAAGGAGCTTTTTGGGCGTTGTGCCTGTATGTTTCTTTATTTCCCGGATGAAGTGTGATTGATCATAGAATCCTGTATCGGGGTTGAGATCGCCGGCTTTGATTTCTTTGTAGGATGCGTAGCATTTCAAAATATTGCAATAGCTTTTTAATGACAGGCCCAGTTGCTTATTGAAATAACGGTTGATTTGGCGTGAGCTCCAGAAGCATTGTGTGGCCAGGGATTCTACCTCAATATTACCGGCGTGCTTTTGCAGCAGATCAAAGAGGAGCTGTTTCCGGTTATCTATTGCAGGAGACATAGCGCGAATATCTGCGCTTACCAGCTCTGAAAAATGTTGCAGTGACAAGGTTTTCGTGAAGTCAGCAAAGCGGTCCAGGGTTGTGCATTTATCAAGGTAATATTCCTTCGCAAGTGGTCTTAAGCGAATACCGATTTTGAGTTCATGCGCTGGCATCAGTATATCATAGGCTTCGGATTGTATACCGAATACGCTAATGCTTTTAAGGAGGCCATGCTGGTAGAAGACAAGCAGTTCAAGACAACCATCCGGCAATGTGGTATAATTAAGATCAGCGCCTGAATTATTATCAAACAACCAAAAGCATTTAATGAACGGGGCCAGATCCGGTGAAGGTGGTAGTTCAACGTACATAACTATGCAACATATAATCTGCAATATCGAATGATATTTCCGGGTTTCCGTTAGTGAAGCCGATCACCGTCATACCGGCTTTTTTTCCTGCCAGTATGCCATGGTAGGAATCTTCGATCACTACACATTCACCTGGTTTTACGTCCAGTTTTCTGGCGGCGGTCAGGTATACATCCGGGTGTGGCTTCCCATTCTTTTCATCTTCTGCGGACGCGACTGCATCAAAGAGGTCCGCAATGCCGGCACGCTCCAGGCAGATGGGAATAAAGTATGCAGGGGAATTGGTAGCCAGGCCAATTTTACAGCCCCGGGATTTCAGATGTTTAATAAATTCTCTTACATGGGCTATTTCGCAATCGCATGATTTAATCAGCTCAATCACCCTGTTTACAACCATTTGTTCGGCCTCCTGGATAGACACCTTATTCCAGGGGCATATTCCGAACCAGAAATTCGAGGCTTCCGTCACCGTCATCTTTTGGGTTAAGCGGCAATTTTCTGCTGTTATTTTCACACCTAATGATGTAAAGATTTCGCGCTCTGCTATCGACCAAAATCTTTCACTGTCGATAACAACACCATCCATATCGAAAATTACGGCTTTCTTGTTTTCAAACATCATATGAGCAAATATAATAAACCTATCTTTGCAGGACATGGAAAATCATCTACCTTATTTAGAGCGTTGTCTTGCATTAGCGCGGGAAGCTGCGCAGGCAGGGGAAAGTGCTGTTGGCTGTGTCATTGTAAAAGACGGGCTTATTATAGGCGAAGGTACGGAGCAAAGCCGCAGGCTGAAAGATGTAACAAGGCATGCGGAAGTGGTGGCGGTGCTGGATGCGGTGCATAGGTATGGGTCTTGTGAGGGGGCGGTTTTGTATTCGAATATGGAGCCTTGTATGCTTTGTGCTTATGTGATCAGGCATTATAAGATTGCAGCGGTGGTGTATAGTAATTATTGTGGGGAATTGGGTGGTACGGAATTATTGAAGAGGGAAGGGCTTAAGAGCTGGGGGAAGGAGCCGGAGGTGGTTTATTTGTCATTGCCTTGATAAGTGGGGTTGGAGATTATTCATGGGGGGTGGGCAGGCAAAGTGTTCGGGAAGGGAAAATATTGAATAGACAAGGGCTGTCTATTCAATATTCATATTTACTACAGATTAGCATGTCGTTTTATTATATCTAATACTTGTTTTCCTGGCAGAGGTTTTGTTACTATTTTTTCTCCGAGGAGCTGGGTGGAATATTCCTTTGTATTATATTCCGGCCACTCAGGTAAGCCTTTTCCATTAGGATCTCCTGTTTTTACAAAATTTACCCAATAGCCGCTCATGATATCTGCCAGTTTGAAGTCCGCTGTTGTGAAATTACAACGTTTTACAAAGTTCAGGTTGTTATAAGCATATGCTACTTCACCTGTATGGAATGCCCCGTATTTTATATATTCTCCGGAGGCTGGCAGTTTACGCGTAAAATTATAGACATACACTTTGCCCGCTTTTGCGGCCTGCACGCCTGCCCAGGTGTAATTCTGCACGCCAAATACAATATCTCTCGAATAGTGCGTCTGTGCTGCAGGTATATCAGTATCATTCTTCACCTTGTAGTAATTTAGCAATTTCGCCGCATCAGCACCATATTCATTATCTATTTCTCTTGTAAATGTTGCCGCCGTTTTTTTGCTAAAATCAACACCATCGTCTTCATTCCAGCCAGTCAGCAAGTCTACCTTATTATCTTTTCCAGCCGCAAAGATGGCACTAACAGATTGAGGTAATACATAAGCATCTACAATTGGACCACGGCCCTGCCATTGCTTTTTTAATAATTCTGCGGTGGATAGTTTTCTTAGATCATTGATGCTAGCACCTACAGCAGCCCCTCTTTCTTCTGCCTGTTTTAATGTGGCCGGGGATTCGTCAAACATGGCTCCGCTTTCAGCAATTGCACGCTTAAATAAGCCCTTTCCTAAAGGGGATGCCACCAGGCAATGTACGCTCATGGATCCTGCTGATTGTCCTGCGATGGTTACATTTTCAGGGTCTCCGCCAAATGATGCGATGTTACGTTGTACCCATTGCAATGCAGCGATTTGGTCCAGGAGGCCGTAATTCCCTGAGGCGTGGTCTTTAGACTCAGCAGTTAGATCTGGATGAGCCATGAAACCTAAGATGCCGACCCTGTAATTCAGGCTTACGAATACGATTCCTTTCTTTGCCATTGCCGTGCCATCGTAGATCGGGCAGGCGGCTCCGCCACCGGCAAAGGCACCACCATAAATGTAGACCAATACCGGGCGTTTTTCGGCAGCTGATTTTGCGCCGCTCCAGACATTGAGATAGAGGCAATCCTCGCTGATGGGCTCCTTGGGTATCAGGTATTCTTCACTCCATGGGCCAAATGGCAGGGGGGCGCCTTGTACGGCACTTGGGCCGAAGGTGCTGCATTGTTTAGTTCCAGACCAGGGGATTACTGGTTGAGGCGCTTTCCAGCGCAGGTCTCCGACAGGAGGCGCGGCAAAAGGGATGCCTTTGTAAATATGGATGTCGCCGGCGTGGGTGCCTGAAATGGTGCCTCCATCTACTCTGATGAGGTCTAAGTTGGCGTGGAATGGAAATATTCCTGTGAGTAATAATAGGATGGCTGTTCTTATCATGGTGGGAAATTAAGGAAAAGTAGAGATTCTTTCCCCCTTTATTCAGGATAGAGAAACTACCATGGTCTTTTTATTACTCTACTGCAAATTTGCTAAAAAAACCGATGATCAAATTACTCAAAAGAGCGGATGACCTCATTGATCTGGTTGGCGAATTCTTCCCTGCCATAATCAGCCAGCCCTTCGTGATGATACTTGATCTTACCCTTTTTGTCAAGGATTACAGTCGTTGGCAAGGTACCATTATACACAGATACCGGAACAATATCCAGAGCCTTGTATATGGGTAAATTACAATTCTCTTTTTGAAGGAATTCTTTTGCTTTTGCCAAATCATCATCTTCATTGATCAGGATGAATACCACCTGGGGGTTATCTTTGAAACGATTGTATAAAGACATGACAGAGGAAAATTCCGCCCTGCATGGCGGGCACCAGGAAGCCCAGCAATTGATAAACACCACCTTTCCCCGAAGCGAAGATGTATTAACCACATTGCCAGTCGCAACATCCCGGTAATTAAAAGAAACGATTTCATGCGAAGGCCCTGGTTTAATATGTGCATTGAAGATGCCCAGATCCATCATTCTCCTGAGTACCCAGGCTTTTGCGCTTGTATTGGTGACTAATACGATGATCAGGAGGCCCCATATCATCGTATTCAGGTTCTTTTTTAGAAAGCGCAGGATGTTCTGTTTGTTCATAGGGTTACTTACTTTCTATGTGCTCAGTTAAGATCCTGCGTATTTCAGGAGAGGTATAGTCCTTCCCTCCTTCCACATGCCAGATGATCTCTCCGTTTTTATCCAGAATGGTGGTGGTTGGGATGGAATGGTAATAAAACACCCGGGGAATCGCAGTGGTGGCCGCATATACGGGGAGGGTGAAATGCTTGTTATCCATGTAGGCTTTTGACTTTGGCAATTCTGCATCTACATCTATAGTCAGAAATACGACCTGGTCGTTTCCATTGAAAGACTCTTTCAATTCATTGATGGAGGGCATTTCCTGTACACAAGGCTGACACCAGGTAGCCCAGAAGTTGATAAATACCACTTTGCCCTGGAGGGAATGGATGGAGATATTTTTCCCGTTGCTGTCTATAAGGGAGAAATCCGGAGTAGTGGTAGTGTCTGAAGTGGAAATGCTGGTAGCACTCGCTGTTATTGTAAAGCAGGTCAACATCAGGAGTGTATGAACTGCAATTATTATTTTCATATTCATTCGTCTATTGTGCAGGTTGAGCATAGATGATTTTATTGGCTATCATCATATAGCAGGTAAATAATTGGGGGCAGTTTTCGGTTGGAATGAAAGTTCTTCTTTTGCAGGGAAGAGCATCCGGGTGTTGATTGCACGCTTTAGCGGGCAGGAGGATAGTAATATTGGCACAAGTGTGAAAGACAGCAGGATATGCTGTGGCATGTGATTTAGTTTGTGTAATAGTGTCGCTCCCATAGGGTGACGAAGTTATGATTTTAATTATTATGTGTCAAGTAGGGAGTTGGGTTTTACAGGTGAGGTGATGGGTGGGGGGATTGGGAGGATTACTGGAGATGTCTTAGGAAAATGGAATAGGTGAATAATTGGAGTGATAGTTAGCTGGCTACTATAAATAGGGAGTAATAATTTTAAAAAATTACCGGGGTATTTTAAGGACTGCTTATTCCTGGAGGGAGATGAAATACGGGAATTAAAAAAATATCGTGCAGGATCGTTTTGATTAGGAAAAAATTTGTAAATAAAAATAGGTTAGAATAACTTCAGTAAATTGAAAGCAGGAAGATCATTGGAAGCCTTCCAATCACGCATTTTGAGCATGTTAATCCTATAATGCGAATCCCCCTCTAATTGGCTCCTCGATATTAGAACTAATTTCATAAATAGGTATTCCCAGCTGATAATCAATACATAAATAGTAATTATGAAATGAGTTCTAGTTACTTGAGTTTTTTCAACGACAAAAATAAATATTTTTGAGTAGGGAATGGAGAAGGAAGGCTGGAGGAGGATGAATGGAGAATGGGTGATGGATGACGAAGAACGATGAGTGGGGAACGAAAGATGAATTAAAAATCCGAAAGGTGAGTTGGTTCCTAATTATTCCTTCTCACCTTTCAATAATCAAAGTTCCAGCTACCAGGGGCAAGTCGCCGGTGCAGGGAAATATTCTTCACTAAAATATTTACCTGTTGGCCCATCCTCTCCTATCAATGCGTATTTAGCAATCCTTTGCCCAGCCTCTTCCGGTGTACTCGTTCCCTGATGGCCCGTAAAATCCGTTTGTGTATACCCCGGACACACCGCATTCACCTTAAATGCAGTATCCCGGAGTTCATAAGCCAGGTTTATCGTGTACATATTCAATGCAGACTTGGAAGACTGATAGATGACGTAACGCTTCGGATAATTAGCATTATCCAGATCCGCTGCCTGTGAAAGAGACGCCATCGCTGTACTGACGTTGACAATCCTGGGGGCCGATGATTGTTTTAGCAAATCAATAAAAGCCTGCGTTACTCTTACTACACCAAATACATTCGTCTCATACACAGATAGATACTGATCCGCGGCAGAACTAAGAGCAGACTGCTCCAGGCCGCCTGAAATACCGGCATTGTTCACCAATATATCCAAGGATTGAATGGCGTTCCTGGCTGCATCCACCGATGCCTGGCTGCTCACATCTAATTGAACAGCAGAAAGATTCTGCAAGCCCTGGGATTTCAATTTTTCAACTGCGGCAATGCCATTTTCAGGATTGCGGCTACCTAAATAAACAAAGTATCCTTTTTGCGCAAGTATTTTTGCTACCTCAAAGCCAATACCTTTATTGGCCCCAGTTACTAATGCTGATTTCATAATTTCGATTTATGAAACGAAGGTACCGCCGCAGAAACAGGCCAATGAGGACAAATCATTAATATTGTGGGATAAATCGTGATTAGAGGATAAATCAGGATTGCGGGGGTAATTATGATTACAGAATAAATCAGATTAGGAGATAAATCAGATTAGGAGATAAATTATGACTGCGGGGTAATTATGATTACAGAATAAATCAAATTAGGAGATAAATTATGATTGTGGGATAAATTATGATTAGAGGATGAATCAGATTAGGAGATAATTTATGATTGCGGGATAAATCGTAGAAGGCGGTATCTTTCTAATTAGAACTCATTTCATAATTGAAATTTAAGTATTGATTATCAATTGAAAATGCCTATTTATGAAATGAATTCCAGGCTAGAAATACCTATCTATGAAATAAGTTCTAATAATAATATAATTACTGCCGGATAAGTCCTAATTATTCCCCAACTCCTGCAACTCTTCCAAATATTCACTCACACTCTTCCCCGTACTCTTTTTAAATACCCTGGAGAAATATCTTGGATCACTAAACCCTAACTCATAAGCCAATTCTTTCACCGACACCTTCGTGTACTGCAGCTTCCGCTGCGCCTCCAACATCAACCTGTTCGTTATCCATTCCTTCGGTGATACCCCTGCAAACTCTTTCACTATCCCATACAAAGTTCCTGATGTCAATGCCAACTGATCTGCTATCCCCTGCACATCATGCTGCTCACTCAAATTCGTTTCTACCGCCATCTTAAAAGCGATATACTTTGACAATTTCGCGCCCGTATGCACATCCTGCTCTCCATACTGCTCAAAATATGCCGTATTAAACTCTGTCAGCACCGTATGCAAATGTGCCAGTATCACCTCCGCTTTCCGCTGCCTGCCCGGCGCATGCAATAACTGGAACAAACCAGACAATAAGTTCTTCACCCGCAACTGTGACGCAGGATCAAAGGAAATCGCATTTACATTGTAAGGATTCACCAGGAAAGGATAAGTTCCCGGCAACAACATCAGCGTGCGCTCATCAAATGATAACGCATATTGAAAATTATTTTTATCGTAAGGTAGTTTCGTAAACACCTGGTTTGGCAAGCCAAATACCAACCCGCCATCTGCAATACTGAATTCGTTCAGATCTGTCACAAAGGTGGCCGCACCACTTACTATGAACTGGAAATAATAAAAGGTCAACCTATGCGGCTGGGATAAGATCTCCATCACATCTTCCGGTAAAGGTATCGCACAGTTTTGATTCAACGCGATTGATAATTTATCGTGGTGCCTGATTTTCTCTAACATCCCTTTCGTATCCTGCATAGATTTGAATTTGCTGCAAAATTAAGGATAAAATTCATCCATTATACCCTCTCCTGAACACCGCCGGCGTGACCCCGACTACCCTTTTAAACAACCTGTTAAAATAGCTCACACTCTCAAACCCCACCTCATAACATACCTCCCCCGCACTCTTCCCCTGCAACAACAAATTTTTCGCATTACTCATCCTGTACTGATTCACAAAATCTGTAAAAGTCATTTTCGTCTGCCGCTTAAAATACCTGCAAAATGCCGCTGTACCCAAATGCACCCTGGCCGCTATCTCATTCACATCCGGCTCCTTATCATAATTCTCATGCACATAGTCATAAATCGTACCCATCCTCACCTTATCATTCAACAACCACTTTACCCCCGTATCCCCCTCATTCAACACTTCTACCTCCCCCGACCTGCCCAATAACTGAAAAATTTCCAACAGCCCCAGCAAGGCCTCAAACGGGTGCTCCATATCCACCTCTTTCAGCCGTTTTACGACCTTTTCCTTCGTGTCTCCATAAAAAGCCAACCCTTTATGTGATCGCTCAAATAAAGCCCTTATTTCCCCAAATTCCGCGGTTGGTAATATCAATGCCTCCAGGAAATCGACCTTCAGCTGTACCACGATCTGCTTATACTCCGTCTCCAACCCATAATCAAAGTTCAAATGTGGCACATTCGGCCCTATCAGTACCAGATCACTCCCTGTATACCCCGAAATATGCCTCCCTACATGCCTGATCCCACTCACGGCCTCTACATACACCAATTCAATCTCCGGATGGAAATGCCAGTAAAAATTCTTCCGCATGCTGGGCGAGAACAATTTAAAGGAGTGCCCAAGTTGGATCTCTATTTTCTCTTTCCTGATCTTCATGAGCATTAAAATAATCAATACAGGGCAATTTTCAGTCATTACAGGGAGAATTTCCCTGCCGCCAATTCCGGAATTTTGACATAAATCACGTCTATGAATCACACACTTAACACCGCGCACAAAGCTATTCCTGGTAACCCCTCCGTTGCCACCACCAGCACTCGTCAACTCAATACCCGCCCCCATGGCGGGAAATTACGCATCCTCTCCGAAGCCGACTGGAAATTCTGGATAGAAAATGGTTACATCATCGTCAAACAGGCCGTTCCCCGCGAACAAGCTACCCGCCTTGCCAATTACCTCTGGGAATTTGAGGGAAAGGACCCACAAAACCCGGATACCTGGTACACACCAACCCAACAAATGAAAATGACGGAACTCACCAATACCGGCATGGTAGAGATTTACCAGCATCAATACCTTTGGGATAACCGCCAGTTTCCCCGTATTCACCAGGCATTTGCCGACATCTGGGGCATGGAGGAACTCTGGGTGACCATTGACCGCGCAAACCTCAATTTTCCCATCCGCCCTGGTCATGAATACAAAGGCTTCATTCACTGGGATTATGATCCGGAAACCAAACCACAAAATGTTCAGGGAGTACTCGCTCTCGCAGATCAGACCGACGAAAATATGGGAGGCTTTCAATGCATCCCGGAGCTCTTCAGAACTTATGATACCTGGAAACTGACCCAGCCTGAAGGGCGTGATCATTTTAAACCTGATACGACCGGGTTTACACCAACCAAAGTGAAACTGGAAGCAGGAGATCTGCTCATCTTTAACAGTGCTCAGCCACATGGCATACGAGCCAATAACAGTAAGGATAAAGTGCGCATTGCACAATATATTTCCATGATGCCAGCCGATGAAAGCAATGAAGAAATGAGGCAATGGCGTATTCGCTCCTGGAGAGAAAAAGTGGCACCTGATGGATATGCATTCCCGGGTGATCCTTTGAAGAGGGAAAAACAACAACCTTTAGCCACACTGACGGAGCTGGGAGAAAAATTGTTAGGATTAAAGAAATGGTAAATAAAAAGAGGTTGTATCAAAGGTGAAATTTCCCGGATCTTATCCGGATACATGAGGGAGTGAGTGAGTGTTTATGAAATTCTCAATGCCTCAAAATTGCCTTTGATACAACCTCTATACGCCTAATAACTCCAGATTATATTTACAAATACATTCCGCCCCATTCGCGGAACCCGGTTCCAATCCGCAAAGGTGGTATACTTCTTATCAAACAAATTCTCTGCACCCGTCTTCAGCATCAATGACTGCTTTCCAAAATTAAACTTATATGAAGCAGACACATTCAATACCGCATACGCCGGCAAAGCCTGTTCGCCAAACTCAGGATTGTACCTATCCTGCGCTGCTGCCCCATTACAGGTCACATCTGCCGTGAATGATTTCAAGCTAAACGCTAATCCTGAACTATAGGTGAAAGGTTGTATCAAAGGCAAATGCTTAACATTCTCTCCCGAACCACTGCGATAGCCCAAACGATTGCTCCAGGTGAAATTTCTATTTAGTTTAAAATCTCCCTCTACACCAATATTGAAAATATTTGCATAGGCCAGCTGTTCATACACTTTCACGCCGGCGGCTCCAATCGTCATCACACTCAATCCTGCACGGGGTCTTCCAATGATATAATCCATCAGGTGAAAATAAGACGCTGACAGTTTTCCGGAAAACCATGATCGATGAAACAACACAGCCCCATTTAAACTAACTGATTTTTCATTCTTCATTTCCGGGTTACCAATGTAATCATAGCGGTCAAAACTATTGAATAAATAATAGCCATAGCCTTCTGATACACTGGGTGCACGCTCGCCATAAGCGACGCCAAGCGTATACTGAACATGGTCATTTGTATAATTCAGGGCAGTAGACAAGCGCTTTAGCAATCGAAGTTTACTACGCTCCATGCCGGGATAAAAGATCTTTAAACTTTCCAATCCCAGGTGATCATCCACTATGTTATCCTGCACACCAGCTCCTCCATTGATCGTTGCACGCCAATGTTTAGAAATTGCGTAATTATCTTCCCCATACACATCACCGTAATAAGTAAGCACACCTGGCCAGGTAAGCATGAACATATCCTTTTCTCCGGCGGTATTGGAGAACATCGTCATCTCAGCCAGGGATTTATTGTAATGCCCGCTGATATTTGCCTTCCAGCTATGTTTTTGGCTAAGTCCCTGTAAGGAGGAGTAAAATCCCGCTGTCTTGCTCCATCCCGGCATATCCATACGAATAGCGACCACAGGTCGTTTCGTATCGTCCATCACATGCGTGATTGTATTGTAGTATACTTTCGTTTCCCATCCATGACGAATATACGCCAGTGAAGCAATCACCCCTCTTGCCAGCCCCACATCCATCGTCAATGCAGGATAACCGACATTTACCGCACGATCATAGATCAGGGAAGCCTCCAGGCGGGCATGTTCATTCACTTTGTAACCAGCTATCGCAGATACATTGTATTTGGTATACTGAGAATATAAAACTTCCTCGCCACCGCCTGCTTTATAATTACCGGCATGCCTGTAAGTAAAGTCAAGATTGGCAAACAACTTAGGTTGTGCATATGCCATGGCGCCACCGATCACCTGTTGCTGACTATTCGTTTCAAAACCAGTGAACAGCATACCGGACAAATTCTTTTCACCAAAGGTTCCTTTGTTTCTCACAAGGTCCAGGCTGCCTGCAATGGCAGCACCACCAGCGGAACCGGACTGGCCACTGTGCACATTCACCTTTGCCAGGTTGGTGATGTCTACATAAGATGTAACAGGGTCCATCTTGTCGGTACAAGCAGCATAGATGCGCATACCATCTATAGTTACCACACTTCTTTCTGCCGTCATACCATTTAAATAAGGTTCCCAGGCATAAGCACCACGCCTCACCATGTTTACCATATTGGATTTCTCCAGGTATTTATCCAGTGTAGATAATGGTTTATCTGTCTGATCTGATAATGAGCGCTTGTGAATGATCACAACTTCTTTGAGCAAATCTGTCTTAATGGTATCCTGCGAATAAACGGTAATGCTGCAAAGTATAAATAAAAGAGTCAGGCGAAACATACAATCCCGTTTTAGAATTCCAGTTCAAAATAGATGCTACTACCTTCATTTGTATCAGTTACTGCCTCGCCTTTAATGATTGTCTGCGTAGCATCTGCCAGTTGCAAATTAATCTTCCAGTAACCAGTCATTGTCAAACTCAGCTTACCATAATACATACCAGCTGTTCCCTGTGTAAGATTAACATTATTGGGAGAGGTATGATTGCCCATACCGGTCATTCTCGGGTCGATCTTAATAGTGTAATTATTGACTACCACAAAACTTGTCATAGACTCCATTTTGTACAACACTGCAGAAATATCATTCACTGCTACGGCAGGTTTAACAGGGTTGACCAGTGCCAGCACATAACGGTTATTATCACTACCCTGAAATGTTTCTACCACACGCTTTGCTGAGGCGGCAACCTGTATGGTATCTGTTACAGTATAAGCAACATCGTCAATGGTGTAATTAACCTTCAGATCCCAGTATTCTTCTTCTGTACCGGCCATCTGGAAAACGATGTATCCTTTATTTTTACTGATAGTGGAAGCCGGGCAGGAATGTGTCATACCCATCATATGCATAGTTGGTGTCCAGGTAATAGTTGCATTGTTTACCGTGTTGCCCTGTGCGTTTTTAATCCGGACATATATTTCATTATAACCTGTCTGGAATTTGCCACTGGTAGTATACAGCTCTATCTTGTGGGTATTATTATTCAGTGTAGTTACCAGGGTGAATCCTTCCAGATCGTTTGTTACCACAGCATCGTCTTTTTTACTACAGGATACAAAACAGGAAAAGGATATTAATATCAAAAGAGATTTAAGTAAGTTCATTGTTGCAATATTTAGAAAGTAATGGGTATAGGTTTACCCTTATGTGCCTGCAATATTTTAATAAGCAATACACATTCACGCAGCATGCGCAGGGCATTCTGTAATATTTGATTTGAAAACTGAAAAACTGAAATGACTTAAGCCTGTGGAGGTTTCTTACGAGGGTCAGTAAACAGGTAAGTATATTGAGGATTTGTAAAGACAGGATATTTCCTCTCTCCCATTTGTGTAAACTCTTGTCTGGTGAAGTTTATACAAGGAGGAACAGGGCAGGCCAGGGCTTCTGACTGTAGTTCTTTTAATAATTTCTCGGTACTGTTCTCTCTTTGTTCCTTTTGCATTTTTGCCAGCTGGCACTTACCGTTACAATGTAACTCTGGTTTGTTCTTATTTTCACAAAAAGCACTGACAAAGAGTTGGGTATCGTATTCGTAGATAGCATATAATATTGAGGTTTTCATACTCCCAACCAGGAAGATTAAAAACAGGAAAGGACTCAATATGACGGCTAGTTTTCGCAATGCGGGTACAATAGTTCCTGCGAAAGTATATAATATTATTTAGGAA
The DNA here is from genome assembly GCF_034424315.1 of Chitinophaga sancti. Taxonomy (GTDB): domain Bacteria; phylum Bacteroidota; class Bacteroidia; order Chitinophagales; family Chitinophagaceae; genus Chitinophaga; species Chitinophaga sancti. The sequence goes on along the minus strand of NZ_CP139972.1, from coordinate 384,907 downwards.
AGGAAGAATGACGTCTTATAAATTCCTGATTGTAGTCAGGGATGAGCCGTATGTGAAAGTAAATTGAGCTTTCTGTGCAATACTGCTTAACAATTTATGTCTGACCTTTGTTTTATTAATCAACAATGCAAGCACAATGGAAAAAATACAATTAGGTACAAACGGTCCGCTAGTTTCCAAAATCGGTTTGGGCTGTATGCGCATGTCTTCTGTATGGGGAGGCCCTACCAATGACGAGACTGAGAGCGTGGCTACGATTCAGCAGGCACTGGATAGCGGGATTAATTTTCTCAATACCGGTGATTTCTACGGTGCGGGACACAATGAGTTGCTCGTAGGCAAGGCTATTAAAGGCAGAAGAGACGATGCATTTATCAGTGTAAAGTTTGGTGCGATCTTCGACAATGGACATATGTTAGGGCTGGATATCCGTCCGGTTGCAATCAGGAATTTCATTAACTATTCCCTTGTGCGCCTGGGTATAGATACGATTGATTTGTATCAACCCTGCAGACTTGACAATAGTGTGCCCATTGAAGATGTAATTGGAACAGTGGCCGACCTGATCAAAGAAGGCAAGGTACGTTACCTGGGAGTATCTGAGATCACGCCGGCTCAGTTGCGCAAAGCAAATAGCGTATATCCTGTAAGTGCGCTGGAAATAGGTTATTCACTGGCGGACCGGCAGATAGAAAATGAGTTGTTGCCAACGGCGAAAGAATTGGGTATTGGTGTAGTGGCATTTGCGAACACAGCAGAAGGGCTGCTTACAGGTGATATGAAGGCTCCACTGCCGGCGGGTAGTTACCAGGCGCACTTTCCACGTTTCCAGGGAGAAAAGCTGGTGAAGAACCTGGAAAAGGTAGAGGTTTTAAAGAAGATGGCGAAAGATAAAGGATTTACCCCTACCCAACTGGCAATTGCATGGGTGAATGCACAGGGTGATCATATTATGCCATTAGTAAGTATGAGCAGGAGATCACGTCTGCCGGAGAATTTGCAGGCGATGGAGATTGTGTTTACACCAGCTGAGCTGGAGATTTTGAATAGTACGTTTGCACCGGGAGCGATATTGGGTGGTACTTATCTGCAACGATAAGATTGCTATGAGTGCCTGCCAGGCAGGCGCTCATATTTTGGGCCGGGGTGAACTTATGAAATTGATAGACGAGTATACGCTATTCATTTTGCAAAATTGCATTGAAGTGTTGAGGGCATTGGTTCATTCGTGAAAATGGGGGAAATTAGCCAGCAGGAATATAGGGTAGCGTAAGCACCTCTTCATTCGTGAAAATGACGAATAAATGATAACTTTGCGCCCAAATCAAGAAAAAACGAATGATTAAGATCAATCAGGAATATTCTTTCCCTCTTGAAAATGTATTGTTCTCTTTTGCACTGGCAGCTGAAGCGGCAGAGGTATTTGAAAGTCATCATACATTGATTACAGGGATTGGAAAGGTGAATGCAGCTTATGAACTGACGAAAGCGATACAGGTTAAAAGACCGGCAGTGATTGTAAACCTGGGTTCTGCGGGGAGTAATTTCTTTAAGAAAGGAGAGGTGGTTTGCTGCACGAAGTTTATACAGCGGGATATGGATGTAAGAGGTTTGGGATATGCACAGTATGAAACACCCTTATCTGGTGTACCACCATTACTTGAATATGGTTTGACAATGGATGGAGTAAATGTAGCGACTTGCGGAACAGGAGATAATTTTGAAATGGGGCATTCTTCCAGTGCTTATAAGGTGGTGGATATGGAAGCATATGCGATTGCACTGATTGCGATGAAAGAAAAGATCCCCTTTCTTTGTTTGAAATATATTTCTGATGGTGCGGATGATAATGCTGCGGAGGATTGGCTGGTGCAGGTGCATAAAGCAGCCGTAGCTTATGGAGAGTTATTGCAATTGAAAAAGTAAGGGTGGGGCTGCCTAAAAAGGGTACCCCCTCCCAGGTGGAGGATGGAGACCAAATGGCTTTAACGCAATTCACAGCGCCTTCATTTTGCTTTTTAGCCAGCCCCATTATTTCTGCACCCTGTTTACCTCTTCAGGAGCTATTCCGCTTTGACTGATCACCTTCCCGAATCTATAGCTGAAACTCAGGGTAACTTTCCTTGATGGAGAATAGGAATTTAAATAAACATCCGTATGCAGGAAAAAATCTATCCAGAACAGATCAGCAACATCCAGACTTATACTTCCTTTCTTTTTAACGACTTCTTTTTTTACCCCCATACTCAGCGCACCTCCAGGCTGCACAGTCGTAATATCATAAATCGCTTTTGAATTATACCAACCACTTAGCTCCGCATGCCAGCCGGCACTAATACTAAAATCGTTATGTGTATTTAAGAGGTATCTTTTTCTTTCACATTGGCAAGCCGTTTTAGCACCACTGTTTCTATTTTATTGCCTTAATTACCGAGGGAATCGATGGCTACCAATGAAGGCAGTGTATGCTGGTCGGTCAGCAGTATTATTTCTTCCATTTGCACGGTACGGGGATTCCATTGAAACGCCCCTTCAGGGTGGTATGTTTTGCAGCCCTTTCTGACTCCTAAGTGTTCTTGTTTACGGGATACTTGCCGGGAGAACTGTCCGGGTTACGGGTAGCAGTAATTGTTTCAGATTAAGGGTTTGGATGCAGGGATATTTTCGGTGTAGGGGTTTAGCAACAGCCAGCAGGGAGTGCCAATAAAGTATTGCGCATCAGGGTTTGTTTCATAGAATTGTTCAAGGGGATTTAAGGATTGTTTTCTGAAGAAAAAAATAGTTTTAGCTAAAAATTGTAGTATACTTGCTAATAATTTTAGTATTCATTTAAAACCCATGTCTATGCTAACAAATAAAGCTGAGGTGATTAAACGCCTGCAGCAGGATATATTGCATCTTCAGGGATTTAAATCAAAAAACAGTGAGGAGCATTTATTGGGTTTAGGCCCGGTGGAGGCGGCATTTCCCAATGGGATTTTTGCGACTGGTGTGATACATGAATTTGTAAGTGAGGGTAGTGAGGAGACGGCAGCTACATTTGGGTTTGTGAGTGGAGTATTATCAAAATTAATGACGGATGCAAGGCCGTGTATCTGGGTTTGCCCCAGTCGCAATTTGTTTCCGTTGGCCTTGAAGAAATTTAATATAGAAACGACGAGGATTATTTTTATTGAGACGGCGACTGATCAGGAGAGTTTGTGGGTGATGGAAGAGGCTTTGAAATGTGATGGGATTGCTGTGGTGGTGGGAGAGATTCCGAGGATTTCATTTTCTCAATCCAGGAGATTGCAGTTGGCGGTAGAGAAAAGTAAGGTAACGGGATTTCTGCTTCGGTCATTTAAAGCACAGCATGTGTTGGCGAGTGTGGCGAAGTGGCACATTTCGCCATTGCCGGGCTTGTGTTTGGATGGGATGCCGGGAGTGGGGTTCCCGCAGTGGAAGGTGGAGTTGGTGAAGGTAAGGAATGGGAAACCGGGGAGTTGGAAAGTGGCCTGGATGTTGGAAGGGTTTGAAGTAATGGGAATGGATGGGGAGCTTTTACGTCAGGGGGATTTATTAAATCCATTGCAAAAGCCGCCATTAAAAGCAAGCCACCTTCAATCAAAAATAATTTAAGCATGGCAAAGAGATATATTGCCATATGGTTTCGTCACCTACTGACCGATTGGTATATCCGCAAACATCCTGATTGCGGCAACCTGCCACTTGTATTTTCAATAAATCAACGGGGTAAGCAGGTAATAACCGCCACTTCCAAAAAAACCGAAGATGCGGGTATTTATATGGGGATGGCTGTAGCCGATGCCAAAGCTATTTTCCCAGAACTGCAGGTCACTGCTTATACACCCGACCAGGAACATACATTACTCAACGCGCTTGGCCAATGGTGCATACGCTATTCGCCCGTAGTTGCCATCGACCAGCCTGATGGCCTTCTCATTGATGCTTCCGGTTGTGCTCACCTATGGGGTGGTGAACAAAATTACCTCACTGAAATTATTCTTAAACTCAAAGCTTACGGGTACGATGTACGGGGTGCTATGGCAGATACGATTGGCACTGCATGGGCAGTATCCAGGTATAGCAGCGATACGATCATTGTAGCTGGCGGATTTGAAAGGAAGGCGTTACGGCCACTTCCACCTGCTTCTTTGCGACTGGAAGAAGCACTTCTGGCTAAATTACAGCAGCTGGGTTTTCATAAAATTGAGGATTTTATTCATTTGCCTTTAAATGCCTTGAAACGAAGATTTGGGCAGGTGTTTATTTTACGATTAAAGCAGGCACTGGGAGCTGAAAGGGAAGACATTATTCCAATTGGTGTGCCGCCTGTATATGAAGAACGGCTTTCCAGTCAGGATCCTATTAAAACAGCGAAGGCCATTATCATCGCGCTGACTAATTTATTGGATGTTATCTGTCATAAATTACAGCAGGAAGGGAAAGGGATCCGTACAGCTACGCTGTTATGTTACAGAATAGATGACCAGGTGGTGCAAATTACGATTGGCACGAATGGGGCTTCAAATAATGCAGCTCATCTACTTAAATTATTTGAATTAAAAATACCAACGCTGGCTCCGGGGCCGGGGATTGATCTATTTATTTTGCAGGCATCGCTGGTGGAAGATGTGATTGCGGCGCAGGAAAAGATCTGGTCAGCTACGGGGTCGGCCGATAATAATATAACGAAGTTACTGGACAGAATTGAAAGTAAGATTGGAGTTGGGAGTGTAAAAAGGTACCAGGTAGTGGAGCATTACTGGCCTGAGATGTCGGTGCAGGTAATAGGTGTGAAAGAGGAGCAAAAAATGATGAATGCGGGTGACAATAAAGAACAGGTAAATCTTTTACAGGACAAGAATTTACTATTAAATCTATCTACTCCCCGCCCGGAAAAGCTCCTTCCTACCCCACTGCCAATTGAAGTCACTGCGCCAATTCCGGACTACCCACCTATGAATTTCCGTTTCCTCGGCCGCCTGCATGAAATTAAAAAAGCTGACGGGCCGGAACGGATAGAAAGAGAATGGTGGTTGGATGATGGAGAACACCGGGATTATTACATCGTAGAAGATGCAGCAGGCAGACGGTATTGGATTTTCCGGCTTGGACATTATGCAGTTAATCAATCACAATGGTTCATTCATGGATTTTTTGCTTAAAAGATCTTTCATTAATTGCTCTTTTTTGCGCCAGGCATCTTTACCCGATTATTCAAAGGTCTATTGAATAAAGAACCTATTCTACTGATTATTCAAAGCGCTTTTTAATAAAAACATTTCTACTGGTTACACAAAAGCGCTTTTGCGCAAAGAACATTTCTACCGGTCATTAATTTCTTTTTGCATTAAGCCTCTTTTGCTTTAGCAATCTTTCATCCGGTTCATCACCCTCCATAACAACCACCCAGAGATTCTGCTCAATAATGAACTACATCGAACTACAAATAACCAGCAATTTCAGCTTTCTCCGCGGTGCCTCCCATCCAGAGGAACTCGTAGCGCAAGCCTCTCTATACGGCTACTCTGCCATCGCCATCACCGACCACAACACCCTTGCCGGCGTTGTTCGTGCCCACGTAGCCGCAAAAGCCAAAGGTATGCGCATCATCCCCGGCGCCACGCTTAAGCTCCAGGATGGCCCCTCCCTCCTCGCCCTGCCCACCAACAAAACCGCCTATGGCCGCCTCTCAAAACTTCTTACCACCGGCAATCTCCGCACGGAAAAAGGTAAATGCGAACTCTATAAAAAAGATGTCTACGCCCACAAAGAAGATATCCAATTCATCATCATCCCTCCCCAGGAACTAAATGATAAATTTGATTTCGACCCCCCATTCAAACAAGCTGTAAAAGAATACAAAGAAACATTGGGAAATGCCCTCTCCCTCGCCGCCGTGCGTACCTATCATGGCCTGGATCAAAAACGCTTTTTTCGTTTACACCAATTAGCCCAAATACACAACATCCCCCTCGTTGCCACCAACGACGTCCATTACCATGAAAAATCCCGCCGCCAGCTCCAGGATGTCCTCACCTGCACCAGAGAAAAATGCACCATTACCCAGGCCGGCTTCAAACTACACTCCAACGCCGAACGCTATATGAAAGCGCCGGAAGAGATGATCCGACTTTTCCGGCAATACCCCAACGCCATCGAAAGAACCATCGAGATCGCAAACGCCTGCCAGTTCGACCTGGATACATTAGAATATGTTTACCCCGAAGAAATTCTTGATAAAAACAAAACACCTCTCCAGCAGCTCACCGACCTTGCCTGGGAAGGTGCTCATGAACACTTTGGAGACATCATTCCCGATTCCATCTCCAACGCCATCAACCACGAGCTTACATTCATCGAAGAAATGAATTACGCTTCCTACTTCCTCACGGTCTACGACATTGTAAAATTCGCCCGCTCCCAGGGTATTCTCTGTCAGGGAAGAGGCTCCGCCGCTAATTCTACCATCTGTTACTGCCTCGGCATTACTGCCGTTAATCCTACCAAATTCGATCTCCTATTCGAACGCTTCATTTCCTCTGCCCGTAATGAACCACCCGATATCGATGTCGATTTCGAACATGAAAGGCGCGAAGAAGTGATCCAGTACGTCTACAATAAATATGGCCGTAACAGGGCGGCTATCGTCGCCACCGTTACCCAGCAACACTTCAGAGGAGCCCTTCGTGATGTAGGCAAAGCTATGGGCCTCTCTGTCGATACCCTGCAACAATTATCCAAAGCAATCAGCAGGCATACTGAAACCTTTGATGCCCGGTTGCTGGTTGAACAAGGCCTTAATCCTGAAGATCCGAATCTTAAAAAAGTAGTGGAACTCACCAACCAGATGATCGGCTTTCCAAGACAATTAGGGCAGCATACCGGTGGTTTCATCATTACCCAGGATCAGTTGACTGACCTCTGCCCTATCCTGAATGCCCGCATGGAAGACCGGACAAATATCGAATGGAATAAGGACGATATTGATGCCCTGGGATTTCTGAAAATTGACATCCTCGCGCTGGGTATGCTTACCTGTATCCGCAAAGCTTTTGTGCTGGCCAGGGAGCATTATGACCTGCACCTGACCCTTGCAAATATTCCCCAGGATGATCCCCGGGTGTATGAAATGATCAGCAATGCGGATACCATTGGCGTATTCCAGATTGAAAGCAGGGCACAACAATCTATGCTTCCCAGGCTACGCCCTGAAAAATTTTATGACCTGGTGATCGAAGTCGCTATCGTTCGGCCCGGGCCTATTCAGGGAGACATGGTGCACCCTTACCTGAGAAGACGGAACGGAGAAGAAGCCGTTGAATATCCATCCAAAGAACTGGAAGATATTCTTGGTAAGACACTAGGTGTACCACTGTTTCAGGAACAAGCTATGAAAATCGCCATCGTGGCTGCAGGCTTTACGCCAGCCGAAGCGGACATGCTAAGGCGCAGCATGGCCACTTTCAAAGCACAGGGCCAGGTGACACAGTTTGAAAGAAAACTGATCGATGGTATGGTGAAAAAGGGATACAAACAGGATTTCGCACAACGGGTATTCAGACAATTGGAAGGATTCGGTGCCTATGGTTTTCCTGAATCACATGCAGCCAGTTTTGCGCTCCTGGTCTATGTTTCTTCATGGCTGAAATGCTTTTATCCGGATGTATTTGCCAGCGCCCTGCTGAACAGTATGCCGATGGGATTTTATCAACCCGCGCAGATCGTTTCTGATGCACGTAAACATGGAGTGGAAGTAAGACCTGTTGATATCAATCATTCTATATGGGACAATACATTAGAAGAAAAGTCAGGCGCTTATTGCGCGATGAGACTAGGGTTCAGACAGGTGACTGGTTTACGGGCAGACGATATCAAACAGCTCCTCCAACACCGCGCAGAAGGATTCAACTCGGTTAATCAACTATATGATGCCGGTATTAAGCTAAGCACTTTAGAAAAACTGGCCAATGCGGATGCCTTCCGATCTATTGGATTAGATAGGAGAAAAGCGCTCTGGGAAGTGTCTGCATTACATGACCACCCTATTGCCTTATTTGCCGGACAACCTTCTGAAACTACTTTTGAATCACAGATCGAACTACCACTCATGAGTATGCCGGAACACGTAGTACAGGATTATGCCACGACAGCACTATCACTGAAAGCCCATCCTGTCAGTTTTGTAAGAGAACAATTGGCCGCACTGCACATTTCCACTACACAGGATGTGAACAATGCTGTCAACGGTACCCCCGTGAAGGTAGCCGGATTGGTGCTGGTTAGGCAACGCCCCGGTACCGCATCGGGCGTATGTTTTATCACTATTGAAGATGAAACAGGGTGTAGTAACCTGGTGGTATTCCAGCACGTTTTCACCCAGTTCAAAAGCGATATCGTGCAGTCGAAACTGCTAATGGTAGAAGGTACTTTACAGCGGGAGGAGCAGGTAGTACATGTAATTGTTAAGAAATGTTATAATTTCTCAAAGCTATTACGAAATATGACGGTGATTCCGGATTCGAGAGATTTCAAATAAGTGGTTCTTCTTCCAATAAGGTTACCCCATTCAGATCTCCCTGGCCGCTTTTCAAGAACTCATATGTCAATTTATCTGCCTTACAATCCACAAATTTGATCTTTTTCAGGCTTTTAGATTTAAAAAAAGTATTGACCAGGGTTGCATTTTGAAATATCACCTTCGAAAAACTTCCATTATCAAACACACAATTCTCAACCAGTCCTTCAAATACAATATCTGCAAGGCTCGTTCCCTTGAAGGATGTACCATTCAACACAGCACCGGACAGCAGCACTTTTTGCAAATAACAGGAGGTAAATACAGTACCAGTGAAATCTGATCCGGAGAAATCACAGTCTTTCAAATAACAGGCTATGAGTTGCGTATCCCTGAGGCTACAGTCTTTAAAATTGTCATTAATGATATAGCATTTCTCCAGTTGCCCATCATCAAAGGTTGCTCCCCGTAAATCACACTTATCGATACTATTGCCTTTCATGTGGATACCGGCCAGCTCTGCGCAAACAAATTTTGAGCGCAGTATATTGGAGGTACTGAATTTCTCGTGCAGGTTGTTGATTCCGGAGAAGTCAGCATCTACCCAATTGCCCAGAGACATATCCCAGCTGGGTTTTGCTTTAATCTTCTCTTTTGGGGTAAAATTGACTTCATTATCAGAGAAATAATTAAGATCTACCATTAATATCTCAGCCAGGCGATTCATTGTTGCAATATCAGGGATGGATTCATCCCGTTCCCATTTGCCCACAGCCTGTGGGGTGATGAATAATTGCTTCGCCAATTGTGCCTGGGTCATATTCATATTCTTACGGGCCAGGGCTATTTTGTTACCGATCATAATGATGTTTTTTTGGATATGGCGAAGATATAGGCGGGGAAAACAACCGGGGATATATTGCGCACAACTATTGGTTGTTTTCACGCTACTTCCAGTTGTTTTCAAGCCCATGGCGGATTAGCATGGTTAACTCACCCTCAAATAACTATATTTCCGGGAACCCGATACCCTCTTGTCAAAGGGTTAATGAGGCTATTTACCCCTCAGATAAGCATGACCCAGGTACCCGGTTCTCACTTGCCAATAAGTTAATGAAGCAATTTACCAATAAAATAACCATACTCCGGACACCCGGTATCCACTTGTCAATAGCTAAAAAAGCAATTTACCGCTAAAACAAGCCATACTTCCAGATACCCTGCCCCCACTTGCTGAGGCAATTGACCCTTAAAATAACCATCCTTCCCGGCATCCACCTTCCAGGGCCGCCCCAATTACAATCCCTGCTACAAAAAGCATATTCCAGCGCTCCTTCCTCCATTTGTACTGAAAAAAGGGGATTTCTGCCGGGAAACAAGCTGCACATCCATGACGAAGGTTAACCGAAATGCCAAAATGCTCATTTCGCAGTAACAAAAGTGGGGGTACAAGCAGCCCTAATAATGACCCCGCCACATACCATGGCCAGGCCGCCCTTAAAACATCAATCATTCTTTTTCCCGGAAAACATATCCGCACTCCTGATTTCGTTCAGTGACAAATATCACATCATGATAAAAGTCATCTACAAACAGGATTATAGCTATATGTAACAAAAGTTACTTTCAGCATCTTCGCCAGATGATAGTTTTGTCTCCAGATGAAAACTATTTAATTAAAACCACCATTTTGATTTATGAAGTATCTGATTATTGGTGCAGTAGCAGGAGGAGCATCAACTGCCGCCCGGTTAAGAAGATTAGATGAGCATGCTGAAATTATTATTTTTGAAAAAGGCGCATATATTTCTTATGCTAATTGCGGCCTTCCCTATTACATCGGAGATGTGATCAAAGACAGGAATAAACTCTTTGTACAAACCGCCGCTTCTTTTACAAAACGTTTTAATATCGACGTAAGGGTCAATTCTATCGTCACTTCTATTGATCCTGCCCGTCAGACCCTGACTGTTTTTCACCATCCATCGGGTAATACTTACGAAGAAACTTACGATAAATTAGTAATTTCTGTAGGTGCGGAACCTATTCGTCCGCCGCTGCCAGGGATTAATAACGAAAATGTATTTACGCTCAGGAATGTAGTAGATACAGATATGATCAAAAGCCACATTACAAAGGCAAATATCAGGAAAGTAGTCATTGTGGGTGCTGGCTTTATTGGGCTGGAAATGGCAGAAAATATTCATGGTCTCGGTATTGAAGTTGAGATCGTGGAAAGAGGGCCGCAGATCCTGGCACCTTTGGATTTCCCCATCGCAGCAATCATTCAGCAACATATCAGGAAGAAAGGAATCACCATGCACCTGAATGCTGCGGTGGCTGCTTTCAATAGAAACGAAGTGGTGCTGGATAACAGGGATGTGATTGAAACAGATATGGTAATTCTCTCTATCGGTGTGAAGCCGGATCTGCATCTTGCTACAGAAGCAGGTTTGGAAACCAATAAAGGAATAATTGTCAATGAATACCTGCAAACCTCTGATCCTAATATTTATGCTGTAGGCGATGTGATCGAGTTCGACAATCCGCTGACAGGCAATGCCAGTGTAACGACACTTGCCGGACCTGCAAATAAACAGGGCCGTATCGTGGCGCATAACCTGGCATTTGGAAATACGCAGAAATATAATGGCTCTATCAATACAGCTATCCTCAAGGTTTTTGATATGACAGTGGGTACTGCTGGTATTGCATCCAAACACCTGAAGGCCGCTGAGACCGAGCATATTGTTTCAACGACACATGGAGTTTCTCACGCAAGTTACTATCCCGGCTCCAAACAGATGACCATTCAGATTTCCTTTACGCCAACTGACGGACGGTTGCTCGGAGCACAGATTGCCGGCTATGATGGTGTTGATAAGAGATTGGATATATTCTCTACCCTTATACAGCAGGGCAAGACCATCTATGACCTGATTGAGTTTGAGCAGGCATATGCGCCGCCGTTTTCTTCTGCAAAGGATCCGATTAATATTGCGGGTATGGTAGCGGAAAATATTCTCTTAAAGAGATTGCAGGTAATTTACTGGGATGACCTGGAGAACCTGGATTTCTATGAAGATGCATTGATTGATGTACGTACACCGGACGAATATGAAATGGGGCATGTGAAAGGTTCATTGAATATTCCCCTGGATGAGTTGAGGGGAAGACTGTCAGAGATACCAAAGGATAAGGATATATATATTTATTGTGAGGCAGGATTGAGAGGCTACCTGGCACAAAGGATCTTATTGCAGAGTGGATTTAGCAGGGTGTGGAATATGTCAGGAGGGTTCAGAACCTGGAAGATCTGTATGAAAGAGAGTTAAAAAAGAAAGCCAATAAAAGAAGAAAAGATTGTCTCAAAAGTTCAGATGACTTTTGAGACAATCTTTTTTTATCTGATCCATTCAAATGCATTCCGATGAATAATAATCCAGCCGTCTTTCTCCATCTTCTTCATGAGGCGACTGATCACTTCCCTGGAAGAATTTAAATCTGCTGCTATTTCCTGGTGGGTAAGCTTTATATGCCGGCCCATGGTGCGGACCCGTTCTTTGATGTAATGTTCCAGTCGCTCATCCATCTTCTTAAAAGCAATGGCGTTGACAGTATGCAACAAATCTTCATATCGGGCACGCCAGGTTCTGATCACAAAGTAATGCCAGCTTTTGTATTTGCCCAGCCATTCATCCATATACTCCAAGGGGATGATCAATACACTTACATCAGTCATCGCTTTTGCGAGTACCTGGCTGTTCTCCTGTCTGTACGTGCAGACCATAGAAATAGCACAGGCTTCGCCAGGCTCGATATCATACATGAAGAATTCATTGCCTTCATCGTCCTCCTGGTAAAGCTTTACAATACCTTTTAAGATGAGCATGGTATAGCGGATGGTCTGGCCTTTTTTTAAAAGTACCGTGCCGGCAGGCATCTCGCGGATTTCCCCGTGTTGTTCTATTTCTTTATATAATTCCTCTTCCAGTTCCGGAAATAGCTGTCTGAGTGAATATTGTTCTTCCATATTCCTAATGTTACTATGTGGAAAGTATCTGTTATGTGGTTAAAGTTACAATTTGATTTTCAAGCCACCATTAACTATGAATCCATCCAGCGGGGCTAAAAAGAGTATGACCCCTTTATACCCAAACGGTCTACCGGGGCTAAATTAAAATAATCATGAAATACAAGCAAACGAATCATTATTTATATCTTTGAATACATGAGACTCAGAATTGCCACCCTAACAGATTTAGATGCTATCACTGCCCTTGAAAATATTTGCTTTCCTCCAAATGAAGCGGCAAGCCGAACTACATTTATTAAACGCTTACAGTCTTTCCCCGATCATTTCTGGGTATTGGAGATTGATGGAGTGCTGGTAGGGTTTATCAATGGGATGGTGACAAATAATGAGACGATTAAAGATGAAATGTTTGCAAATGCGAATTTGCATGATGATAACGGGAAATGGCAGAGCGTATTTGGACTGGCAGTCGCGCCGGAATGGAGAAGACAGGGCCATGCAGAACGGCTGATCAGGCATTTAATTGAAAAAGCAAAAGCGGAAGAGAGATTAGGTGTCACACTGACGTGTAAGGAGTTGCTTGTACCTTATTATGAAAAATTTGGCTTTGCAGACGGGGGGATTTCCACCTCCGCGCACGGCGGGGAAGTGTGGCGGGATATGAGGATCAGGTTTTAAGTTAACTTACTTATTCCTGGCTTCTCATATGGATATTAATCCTTACAACATTTCTTTAAGCCCGGTGATATTGGTGGATAGTTTCTCTCTGAGGCGGCTGTTGGATAGATGGCTATTTTTTGCCACGACTATTATTCCGGAAATAAGATTTAGAAAGCCTTTGGAGCAGTCGTCCAAAGGCTTTCTAAATTTTTACTTATGAGGCTGTGCGCCCATTTTCAAATGAAGCGTTCCGCCATTTACAATATCCTTGTAAGGGATTTTATCTGTAGGCTTGCCGTTTAAACTGGCTTCCTGTATATACATATTATTCGCACTATTGCCTTCTGCTGTGATCACAAAAGGTTTCTTCGCACCATTAATCGTGATCTTGTCAAACAATGGGCTTGCCAGCTGGAAAGACGCATCCGGTGCAGTCAGCCCTTTTACATCAAACAGGCCAATTCCGGCCAGCACATACCAGGCACCCATCTGACCCTGATCTTCGTCCTGACCATACCCATAACCATGAATACCCTCGGTACCATAGAAATCATTACAGATCGCACGTACCCATTTCTGCGTCAGATCAGGTCTGCCAGAGAAATTGAACAACCAGGAGATGTGCAGGTTAGGTTGGTTACCCTGATTGTATAATCCTTTCAATCCGGCAAAGGCATCGATCTCCTTGCCACCACCAAAAATGTTTTCCTGTGAGATAGTGAAGATACTGTCAAGACGACGGTTAAATACATCTTTGCCGATCAGGTTCACCAGTTGTTCCGGTTCGTGTGGTACAAAGAAGGTATACTGCCATGCATTGCCTTCCTGGAAGCCTACCCATGGAGCGGCCGGATCAAAGTTTTTTATAAAGTCGCCCTTCAGATCGCGGGGACGTATAAACTTGATACTGGAATCATACAGGAGTTTCCAGCCCTGGGAGAGTTTCATTAACTGCTCGTAATCTTCATGCTTGCCGAGTGACTTTGCGAACTGCGCTACGGCATAACTGCTGAAGCAATACTCCAGGGTATGAGAGGTACCAAATTGAGAGCCTTCAGTAGTCAGTTCTCTTGTAGCCTGGTCTTCATTGTTGATGTAGGGGCAGAAACCTCTTTTTACAAATGCACCTACATCCATTTTACCAGCACCGGGCGCCCTGTTTACATAACCGGTTTCGTTTTTCAGGGCAGCTTCGTAAGCGAGTTTCACGTCGAAATCGCGGATGCCAATATTATAAGCAGCAGCAATTACAAGACCGGTGAAGTTCGTACCTACACCAGATACATATTTACCTGCAGCCAGACCATCTGCCAGCCAGCCGGTTTCTTTGTAGATAAGTAGCTGACCTTTGATGAAGTCTGCATAGTATTCAGGATAAGCAATGGCCCACACTGGTGTGAGGTTCCAGTAGCCGCCCCAGATAGCATCGGTGTTATAGAAAGCATGATCCGCCTTACCGATGGTACCGTCATTTCTTGGATATGCGTTGTTTACATCGCTGGCAAGACCACGGCCTAATAAGGCGTGGAAGAGGCCTGTATAGAATTTTACGCGGTCAGTTTCCAGGCCACCTTCTACAGCAATACGACCCAATTTCTCATTCCACTGATCATGAGCTTTCGTTTTTGCCTGATCGAAAGTGAGGTCCTTTGCTTCGGTATCCAGGTTCAGTCTTGCGTTTTCAACTGAGGTATAAGATAATCCTACCTTGATGTTTACCTGTTCATCAGCAGTGGTTTTGTAAGTGAGGTAGATGCCAGCACCTTTACCTTTTACTTCTTTTGAATTGGGTGTAGCGACGCTGTCAATGAAGGTACCATAAGCAGCAGGTGCCTTATCCAGTGCGGCGGAAAAGTACATAGGTACGGTCGCATCTGCCTGGTATTTCTTTACGTATTCAGGTTTGGTGATGACATAGCCTTCGATGCGGTTGCCGTCTACGAGTTTTACTTCTGCATCCACAACTGGACCACTTTCGCCCATGCGGTGACCAATGTCAAAAATAATGTTGGAAGAATCAGACTTCGGGAAAGTATAGCGGTGAAAACCTACCCTGGCAGTAGCGGTCAATTCTGCTTTGATGTTGTAATCTTTTAATAAGACGCTATAATAACCGGCAGTAGCGTTTTCGTCTTTGTGATCAAAGCGGGAGCGGTAGCCGCTTTCAGGGTCTTCCATTTTCCCTGGCGTGGTTTGTAATTTTCCGGTAGTAGGGGCAAATACGATACCGCCGACCTGGAATTCATGGAAGTTAGGGAAGCCTTCGATTGAGGTATGACGTTCGTCATAACCTACAGCTTCCCAGCCGTCTTTGTTGCCATAGCTACCATTGGTAGATGGTGCGAGTTTAGCCATGCCGAAGGGGATAGCGGCGGGTGTGTAGAAAAAGTAGCGGCTATGAGCAGTCCCAATGTTTGGTTTTACATACTTTGTATAGTCTTCAGTTGGTGGTTGCGTTCCTTTGCATGCTGCAAACAGGCAAAAGGACAAATAAAACAGTTTTTTCATCTGGTGATTTAATTTTTGCATGATCGAACTATGAGCGCACGCAGACATCGCTAATGCAGGATGTGCATCAGGAGCCTATAGGCGCAATGAATATATTTTATCGCAGCCGGTGCATCATTGCACCATATGCAATTGCAATAAATAAAAACAGGAAAGCACAACAGCCAAATGCTGCCGACAATGAAACGTGGTGTGCTATGAACCCTAATAAAGCGGGGCCTGCCAGTTGGCCGGCATACCCCATCGTACTGATAGCTGGAATTGCTACGGCTGCAGGAACTGTCTGCAGATGACCCCCATCACTAAAGAATACAGGAACGATATTAGCAGCGCCAATACCTAATAAAATAAACCCTACCAGTACAAGATACACAGTAGGACTGAATATTGCCAATAATAATCCACCAGCGGCAATCAAACTTCCACCTACTACAATCACCCGGCTGCTGAATTTCTCCACCAGGCCGTCTCCCAATAAACGCATGACGGCCATGGCAACAGAAAAAGCAGCGTAACCAGCACCACTAAATGCGGCTGACATTCCCTTATAATCGCGCAGGTAGACGGCGCTCCAGTCCAGCATGGCCCCTTCGGATAAAAACGAGGAGAAGCACATGATGCCCAGAAAGATTACGCTGCCCCGAAGCCAGGCGTATCTGCGGGCCTGGACTTTGGATTCCGTTGTTTGTTCCGTTTCTTTTTCTAAAAGATGTTTATGCTGAAAGAGCGCAATTATAATAAGTAAAATAGAGATACTAATGGCCGCATACAAAGGAGACAGGCCACCTTTGACAAGGAAACCCAGGCCCAGTGAACCGGCGAGGCCCCCTACGCTGAAAAGACCATGTAAGGACGACATGATCTTCCGGCCATACAATTTTTGTACCTGTACGCCCTGGGCATTCATGGCTACATCGATAGAACCTACTGAGGCACCGAACAGGAAGAGTAATACAGCCATGAGGTATACAGAGCTCACGACCACCAAAAGTGGCAGAAAAAAGGCCATTAAAAGCGCAGAAGCAGTAATGACAATCCTGCTGCCATATTTATTGATGAAGATACCGGTTAGGGGCATGATCAGGAGGGCACCAAAACCAAGAAATAAGAGCAATAATCCAAGATGGCCTTCGTGGAGACCAAGACGGTCCTTGGCATAGGGAACCATAGGTGCCCAGCTGGCGATTCCTAACCCACAAACGAGAAATATTAATTGCGTGGCATGACGTGCCCGTCTTAATTGCATATTAAGAGAGTTGAGACCTGAATAAAGTGCAATAATATGCAATTATGCATACAACCGCAAGCCTTTGCTTAAATTTTAAGCAATAGTAATATGCTTAATAATAAAGTACCGGGCAGGGTGTTTTAAACGATGTAATTGGTGTACTACAGCAGCACGATCATAATCAACCTGTCTGAATGAAATGCTATAACCCTTTTCGTTAGCATCCAGAATGGCGTAACAGGCTTTGCGGTTAGGGAGTAACGAGAGACTGATGGCACCAGGATTGGCAACGTAGATACCCTGAATATCCCTTTCAAAAGGTATGTGTGTATGACCAACACAAACGAAGTCTGCCTTACAGCCTGTAAATAAATCACCTGGTGCAGTTTCAGGTTTTATACCATCGCCATCATCTTTTCCCGGCGCAGCATGAACGGCGAGGAAACGCGTACCATCGGGCAAGGTGTATTCAAAGTCCAGTGGCAACTGACTAATGGTATCGAACCAGCCACCAGCAGTGATCATCCCTTGTGTCCAGGCAAAAGTATTTGCGACTTCCACAAGGGCTGGTAATAATCCGGGGTTATTCTTTGCAGCTTCAATAGTGGGTGCCGGACGATCGTTGTGGGTAACATAGCGATCGGTGTTGCCCCGGATCATTTGCAAACCGTTTAAGGTGTGCAATCTTTCCATGACACCAACAGGGTCAGGCCCCAGGGCGACCAGGTCACCCAGTACCCAATAGGCATCTGCATCCGGAATGTCTTGTAAAACCGCGTCCAGCGCGGCACTGTTTCCATGAATATCAGCTAATAAAGCAATCCTCATAGATGTATATTACGAAATTTTGTATTATCGTAGCAACGAAGCGTGAACGTATATAAGGAGCATGGTCAACCTATCGATCCAAGATCGGGGCTGTTAATATAACCGAAACCTTACACTACCTCCGAATACAATAGGTGTAGTATCCGTAATGATGACCGCTTTATCATAGGGCATTTCAGGAGCAGGTGCTTCGAATGGTGTTGGTGATTGGTTAGAGCGCTTACATAAACTATTTTATCGAAGATTCTCTCACAATCAATGTTGTCTTTAAACTTTTCTTCTCCGGCTTATACTCTTCTCCCTTCGCGATCGCCTCCAGCAGTATCCCCGCCGCAGATCGCCCTATATCCGCCACCGGCTGCTGCACTGTAGTTAATGCCGGATCTATCACCTCCCCGCTTGGTTCGTTACTAAAACCCACTATCCCTAATGCTGCCGGTATCTTTATCTTCCTTTTCTTCGCAACCAACATCAATTGTATCGCCACCGGGTCATTCACACAAAACACTGCATCCGGCGGATTCTTCAGGTTTAATAGCTGTTCTGCACAGCTGATCGCATCCTTCTTCGACAAATTACAATGCACCACCAGCTCCGTCTTAAAAGGCAATTTATACTTCGCCAATGCATCCTTATACCCCCTCAGCCTGTTGTGCGTGATCAGCAATGCCGGAGGTCCGCCGATATGCGCGATATTCCTGTACCCATTTTTAATCAGGTGTTCCACTGCTTTCAACGCACCCTCATAATCATTCACCAACACCTTCGAAGTATCCATCTCATCGCACACCCGGTTAAAAAACACTACTGGTATTCCATGCTTTTCAAATGCCTTAAAATGATCAAATTTCTTCGTCTCCCTTGTCATGGAGATCAGTACACCATCTACCCTGTTTGCCAGCAACACATTGGCATTCGCCACCTCTGTTTTGTACGACTCCTGCGATTGCATAATAATTACATGATACCCCGCCTCCGCAGCCACCTGCTGTGCGCCCATAATTATAGTGGGAAAGAAATAGGTAAGAAACTCAGGTACAATAATCCCGATCGTATTAGACTTACTGTTCACCAGGCTTTTAGCCAGCAGGTTCGGTTGGTAATCCAGTTGTCTCGCCATCTCGAGCACCGCGTCGCGGGTCTGCGGATTAATATCCGCATGTTCATGCAATGCCCTGGACACTGTAGATTTAGAAACGTTCAGTGCTTTGGCAATATCAACGATGGTAGTCATGTGCTTCTTATGCTTCATGTCTGCTGTCGTTTCATGCGGCAGGGTAAAATAGATATTACAATCTTTACAAAAATATCGCTGTTTTCCCCTTACGATCCCCGACTTGGTAATCGCGTGCACATGCTTGCACCTGATACATTTTATCATTCAGAATATTTAAATTTTAAAGATGCCTACCGGAATCGTTTGCGGTAGATTCCATTGTCCTGACCCTTCCATTCTTTAAGATTCTTCTATAACATTGCATTACCACTTATGAATCACGTAAAGATGTTCTCGTTATGAAAAAAACAAGCCCCTTGTTTTCGTTGTTGTTATTATTTATCCTTGTTCCACTTTGCATCCATGCACAATCGCTGGTACCTGTCATTACAGGAAAAGTGACGGATGAAAAAGGACAGGCATTGCCTGGTGCTACTGTTGCCATAAAGGGTACTTCCAAAGGAACCCTAACCAACAATACCGGCATGTTCACACTCAAAGATGTAGCTGCCAATTCAATCCTCCTCATCACCTTCCAGGGTTATGAAAATACTACGGTTGACATTCGCGGTCAGGCTAAAATTACAGTGACATTAAAAGCCGATATCAGTAAACTGGGCGATGTGGTAGTAGTAGGTTATGGTACACAAAAAAAGATCGCTTCCACCGGGTCTATCGCTTCTGTAAAAGGTGCAGACATTACTCAAACACCAGTCACTAACGTGGCGCAGGGTCTTGCTGCACGGGTACCCGGGGTACAGATCACGCAGAACAATGCGGCCCCCGGTGGTAATATCAGTGTGCGCATACGCGGTACAAACTCTATCAATGGCAGCTCTGAACCACTCTACATTATCGATGGTATCCAGATCTCCAATAGTGGTGGCGTTGGCGATGTAAGTCCCCTCTCTACGATCAATCCAAACGATATCGAATCTGTCGAGATCCTGAAAGATGCCTCCAGCACTGCCATCTATGGCGCAAGAGGTGCAAACGGGGTGGTTCTCATCACCACCAAACGTGGAAAAAGCGGCGCGACACGTGTTCAACTGGACATGTACAGAGGTATTCAAAATATTACCAAAAAACTGAACATGCTCAACGCAACGGAGTTTGCAAAACTGGAAAACGATATCTATAACTCACAAATTTATACTGATCCGGCTTCCCTGGGTGCAGGTACGAACTGGCAGAATGTAATCTACCGACAGGCAAATGTGCAGAACTACCAGGCTTCCGTAAGCGGCGGGTCAGACAAAACCCAGTTCTCCCTCTCCGGCAATTTCTTCGATCAGGAAGGTATTATTATTTCTTCAGAATTCAAACGCTATTCCTTACGAACCACGCTCGATCATACCATCAGTGATCATTTTAAAGTGGGAACCAGCGTGCTTACAAGTTATACGATCAATAATAATATCCCTACAGGGATCAACTCTATCGACGGCCCACTGGTGACCCAGAGTATTGTGGGCGCTACATTAGGCGCACCTCCTACCCTCGTGCCCTATAAAGAAGACGGCTCCGTGTATCCGTTCGCGGACCAGTTCAAGGGCCGCTACCGGGAAGTGAGCAATCCGGTAGGGCTGGCACAGATCACAAACCGTAATATCATCAGGCGTACCCTGGCAAATGTATATGGAGAGGCAAAGATCCTTAGCGGGCTTACCTATCGCGCGTCCTTCAATGCTGACGTGGCGAATACGCTGAATGACTATTACTCCCCCATCTACATCCTGGGAAAAGCAGAAGTGAATGCCAACTCTGGTCAGGCTGCCAAAGGGAATGTAAATACGACCAACTGGCTCCATGAAAGCATCCTTACCTACAACCATGATCTCGGTGCACACAACATTAAGTTCACCGGGGTATATGCTATACAAAGTAATTTATACAATGACAATAGCATCAATGCAAATGGCTTTCCTAACGATGCCACTGCCAATGAAGCTGTGCAGTTAGCCGTGAACAGAACAGTGAGCAGCAACCGCTCTAAAGAGTCACTAAACTCTTATATGGGGCGTATCAACTATGGCTATGCCAATAAATATTTCCTGGATGTGACAGCCCGCTATGATGGCGCCTCTAAATTCGGGGAAAATCATAAATGGGGCTTCTTCCCTGCGATAGCCGGTGCATGGCGCATCATCGAAGAACCCTGGGTAAAAGACAGCCGCCTATTCAGTGACCTGAAATTAAGAGTCAGCTATGGACGGACAGGTAATGCAGGTGCAATCTCTCCTTATCAATCGCTCGCGCTCGAAGGTTCCGGTAGCAATTACCAGTTCAATCATATCTATACCGTAGGCATCAGTCCTTCCGGCATACCGAACGTAGACCTGCGATGGGAGAAATCCACGCAGGCAAATATCGGCCTGGATATGAGCTTCTTTGAAGACAGGTTAGCGCTGACAGCTGATATCTATAATAAGAAAACGAAGGATCTCCTGTTTGTAAAAAACCTCCCGCTGTCATCAGGCTATAGTGCTATCACGGGCAACTTTGCCAGCATCCGAAACAAGGGTATTGAACTCGCGGTGAATGGCAGGATCCTTACCGGCAGGTTCAAATGGAACATGAACGCGAACGTATCAGTAAACCGGAATGAGTTGCTAAGCCTGGAAGGCGGCGTGAATGAATATGTGTTAAGCCCCTATAGTGTGCTGCGCGTAGCCCAGCCCCTGGGGATCTTTAAAACCTATGTATTTGATGGGATCTATCAAACCGGAGAAACTGTGCTGCCCGGCAGCGGCAGCAGAACCGGCGGAGTGAAAGTAGCCGACCTGGACAAAGACGGACAGATCACGGGGAACGACCAGACCATTACCGGTAATGCAAATCCTTCTTTCATCTTTGGCTTATCTTCTAATTTCAGTTACCGCAATTTTGATCTGTCTTTCTTCCTCTCGGGTGTGCAGGGAAATAAGGTATTCAATTTAAGCCGGTACACCTTTGAGAACGGGCTTGGTGGCAGAAATGTACTGGCAGGACTGGTGGACAGATGGTCGGCTACCAATCCTAACAATGAATACGCCAGCGGGTTTCAGGGAGGCAGACTACCTGTATCTGACCGCTTTATTGAGAATGGTTCTTATATCAGGATGAAGAATATTACGCTGGGATACAGGTTGCCAAATATTAAGCACATCACAAGTGCGAGAATTTACATCAGCAGTAACAACCTCTTTACGATTACCAATTATAGCGGGTATGATCCGGAAGTAAACTCCTTTGGCGGATCCAATACTTTGATAGGCGTGGACAACCTCGTTTACCCTATGGCAAGATCATTCCTCGTTGGTTTACAGGTGGGCCTTTAAAAAATTACTATTATGAAAAACATCCAATATTATATCTTCATTTTCCTGGTGTGTGCTTCGTGTAACAAGCTGGAGGAAACGCCATATTCCAGCATCTTCACAGAGAACTTCTACAAAACAGCATCCGATGCAGAAGCCGCACTGACAGCGGTGTACGGGCCGATGGTCAATTTGTATAACACCGCAGGTACAGCAGCGTCTGACTTCAGCGCTGATCAGATTTATCCAAGACCGGTAGTAGGCAGGGATACTTATACCCTATTCAGTTACGACCCGAATTATACAACCCAAAAGAGCTTTAGCAGGCAGGCGGAATCTCCCCAGCAAATCTGGCAATCCTGCTATTCAGGAATTGAGAAAGCAAACTGGGTATTGCTGAAAGTGCCCGCTACAAATATGGATACAGTACGCAGAAGTGTGATCCTGGGCGAGGCTTATTATATGCGTGCCTATTATTTATGGACCCTGGCAAGAAACTTCGGAGATATAGTCGTAAAGACATCACCAAGCACCAGTATTGATACTGCAATCGTAGGCAAGTCTACACAGGCAGAAGCCTTCAAACAGGTATACCTTGACCTGGACCAGGCGATCCTCAGATTGCCATCTTATTCTGCAAATATTCAGAAAGGAAGACCTTCCAAAGAGGTAGCCCTGGCACTCTATGCCAAAACGGCCCTGTATGCGCAAGACTGGCCAACAGCGCTGAACCAGGCAAAGCTGGTACTGAGCTCAGGAAAGTATAGCCTGATGACGAATGTACTGGATGTATACGACGTATCGAAAGAAGATGCGGCAAGACAGGAAAACATGTGGGCCTTCGAATGTGAGAGTACCTCACCGGGTTTCTCTACACAGATCATTAGTCTGTATGGTCCTAAGAACAGTGATGGTCCGGCTTATGCAGCTACTTCCTATGGTTCCGCGTTTGTTTACCAGGCTTTCTTTGATTCATTTAATCCACTCGACAAAAGGAGAAAGCTCCTCGATACAAATTATATCAATAAACTCGGCCAGGTAGTAGCGCAGAAAGACATTACCCCTATCACCAAACACGGTGTATTACTCAGGAAATACATGGACCCGAATTCAGTAGGTGGTAGTGGTGCAACCAATATTCCTATTCTCAGACTGGCAGATGTGTATCTTATCGCGGCCGAAGCGGCAGCCCGCCAGGATGGGCCGTCTACCGAATCTTATGGTTATATCAATACTGTGAGAACCAGGGCAGGATTACCTGATCTGACCGCAGGGCTGGACAAGGCGCAGTTTGTAGACTCCGTATTACAGGAACGCAGCTGGGAACTCTTTGGCGAAGGTGACCGCTGGTATGACCTAACGAGAACGAATACTTTTTTACAGGTCATACCATCAGCAGTTAATGATGTATTTCCTACCCGTTCACCACAGAAAAAGCACCGTTACTTCCCGATTCCATTGGATGAGATCAATGCAAATCCTAAATTGGAACAAAATTCTGATTGGAAATGAAATGGATCTTATTCTCAATGCTCTTTTCTGTAAATGCGATGGGGCAAACGATTTTTTTAGCCGCAGGGCAAAGTAATGCAGTGGGTATGGCAGATAGCGCGGCTTCCGTACAATGTGTGCCCGGTACGGCCTTTGAATACAGGTATGGCGCGAACACACTGGTCCACTTAAAGGATCCTGTTGGCGCTCCTGACCTGAAATTTGAAAACGCGCAAACGGGAAGTGCATGGCCGGCATTTGCCAAAGCCTATCATGAGCTGACAGGTAAAAAAGTAGTGATCGTACCGGCCGCCAGAGGAGGTAGCTCCTGTTCCTACAAAGCTGAACTGGAAGAAAATGGCACCTGGGATACAACAGGACGGCTGCTCCTATTTGATAGTGCTTTGGTTAAGGCAAGAGCTGCGATGAAACTTTGTAAAAAGCCAATAGCAGGGATCCTATGGAGCCAGGGAGAAAGAGATGCCAATGCAGTAAATGCAAGCCAGCTGACACCAGCCGAATACGAGGAACAGTTTGTAAAACTGATTGGCCGCTTCAGGAAAGAACTGGGAGCGAAGCTGCCATTTTATATCATACAAACGGGACATTTCACCGGGCATTCCAATGTTGGTTTTGATGGTATCAGGCAAGCCCAGGAGCACGTGGCCACCCGTTTGAAAAATGTGTACATCGTGTATTCTCAGACAACAGACTTTGAGAAAAAAGGCTGGATGCAGGATCCTATCCATTATAACCAGACAGCATTGAATGAGATTGGCGCGGTGATGGCACGACAGGTTGTACTTAAAGAAAAAAAGAAAACATGAGACTAATATGTTTACTGATATGTATGCCATTCCTGCTCTTTGGGCAGCGAAAAAATGATCATAGCCTGAATAGTGAATGGCGCTTTGCAGCAGACCCTGTAAAGGTGGGCGAACAGGAACATTGGCAGGACACTGCTTTTGCTTCCGGCAGTTTTGATAAAGTCAAAGTGCCTCATTGCTTTTCTACCGACCCCAGGTGCTTTTTCTATACAGGTACGGCCTGGTACTTTAAGCAATTTACAGGTAGTGTGTCCGGAGATGAGCATGTATTTTTACGCTTTGATGCTATATTTTATCAATCAAAAGTATGGCTCAATGGAGTCCTGCTAGGTACGCATGAAGGCGGGTATACGCCCTTTGAATTTGACGTGACCACTTTACTGAAAACACGGAATACACTGGCCGTACAGGTAGATAATAGCTGGGATACAACGACCATTCCGGGAGCTAAGACCTATGCGCCTTATTCTTCTGCAGCACAAAGACAGGTATTTCCCTGGATCAATTATGGGGGCATTACAAGGCCGGTGCATTTAATCAGCAAACCGGCTGTCCATATCAGTAATACAAAAATCACAGCTACGCCGGATGGCGCTGTTCATATAAAAGCCTTTGTCAGAAATAGCGGTAAGACACCCGCAAATGTTAAGTTGAATGTGAATGTGCTGAAATATAAATTTTCATCGTATGAAGTAAAAGTAGCAGCAGGGGCATCGGAAACAGTGGAGCTTTCCGGCACCCTGCCTGCCGCTGAGATCAACCTTTGGTCACCGGACGCACCAAACCTCTACACGGCCATCATTAGCTGTGGTAAGGATACTGTTCAACCCCGCTTTGGATTTCGAAAAGTGGAACTGCGTGGTACAAAACTGTTGCTGAATGGTGAACCAATTAAAATGGGCGGCTGTAACCGGCCACTGGATTATCCAGGTTATGGTTCTATGGATCCGCAGGAAGTGTTAGCAAAAGACCTCACCATGATCAAGAGCGCCGGTATGGAGCTTTCCCGGATCAGTCACTACCCGGTATCAGAAGCCCTGCTGGAATGGGCAGATGAACATGGCCTGCTGATCATTGAAGAGGCGGGCAACTGGCAGATGACAGGAAAGCAAATGAATGATACCAGTATGCGGCGGAAGTATCAATCACAGTTAAGAGAAATGATGGAGCGCGACTGGAACCATCCCTGTGTGATAGCATATAGCGTGGGCAACGAATTTCAGTCACAATCGGAAGAAGGAAAATCCTGGGTACGGGATATGAGTGCTTATGTAAAAACACTGGACAATACAAGACTGATCACCTTTGCAAGCATGCTCTTAGGGCATGAGGAACTGACAAAAGCAGAAGATGAGGCGTCTCAATATGTAGATTTTGTGAGTGCAAATATCTACAGCAATCATTTAAAAGTATTGCAGCATATACACCAGCTCTATCCTGATAAACCGGTTTATGTAAGTGAATTCGGGATCCGCACCGATGCAGTAAAATCAGAAGAAGAACGCATTGCACACCTGCAAAAAGCGATGGAAGATTTCAGGAAATGTGATTACCTGATCGGCGCTTCTGTGTGGACCTTTAACGATTACTTTAGCCGTTTCCCCGGCACAAACCCCAATGGTTACCGGCCCTGGGGCCTGGTAGAACCAGACAGAACACCCCGGGGCATGTACCTTGCCTGGCAGGAAGAATTTGCCCCCGCTACAATTGAACTGATTAAAAACAACGGAGACCATGCTAATATTCGTATCACAGCAAGAAAAGATTTCCCTGCTTATACGATGAAAGGTTACAGGTTAACATGCAATGGTACATCATATACCCTCAATACACTGCATCCTGGAGAGAGCATGCTGATTGACATCCCGCTGGCGGGAGCAACGGCAGACATCACCCTGATCAAACCGGGCGGCTATACCATCATGCAAAAAACACTTAAATAAATGATCAGATCAGAAAGCACAGAAAAACGTTCCTGCCCCCTCGTAATACTGGAGGCCGGGTTGATTGTCACGGGTGGAGGTTTGTCAGGCATTTGCTGTGCGGTAACAGCTGCCAGGGAAGGATTGAAAGTCGTACTGGTACAGGACAGAAGTGTGCTGGGCGGAAATGCAAGTAGTGAAATCCGTTTATGGATACTGGGCGCCACATCGCATATGGGGAATAATAACCGCTGGGCCAGAGAAGGTGGCGTAGTAGATGAGATCCTCGTGGAAAATACATATCGGAACCCGGAGGGAAATCCGGTAATACTGGATTCAATACTGTTAGATAAGGTAACGGCAGAACCCAATATAACCCTACTCCTGAATACAGTAGTATATCATGTAGAGAAAAAAGATGCTGAAACGATCTCTTCATTGAAGGCCTTTTGCAGCCAGAACCAAACAACGTATGAGCTGAGAGCCTCCCTCTTCTGCGATGCATCTGGTGACGGAGTTGTTGGATTTCTTTCAGGGGCGGCATTCAGAATGGGTGCAGAGCCGATGGAAGAATTCAATGAACTGTTTGCCCCATCAAAAAGTTATGGCGAGTTGTTAGGACATTCCCTCTACTTTTACTCTAAAGATACAGGCAAGCCGGTACGATTCGTGCCACCATCTTTTGCGCTGATGGATATTACGGAAATTCCGAAGTTCAAAAGCTTCAATGCACAGGAGTTTGGCTGTAAATTATGGTGGATTGAATATGGGGGCAGAATGGATACGGTGCATGATACGGAGAAAATCAAATGGGAACTCTGGAAAATTGTATATGGTGTATGGAATTATATCAAGAACAGCGGGAACTTCCCGGAGGCAGAGACGCTAACACTGGAATGGGTGGGAATGATTCCCGGAAAACGCGAAAGCAGGCGTTTTGAAGGTGATTATATCCTGAAGCAGCAGGATGTAATAGAGCAGCGTATGCATAATGATGCAGTGGCATTTGGTGGCTGGAGCCTCGATCTGCATCCTTCAGACGGTGTATATTCTGCACAGCCGGGCTGTACGCAGTGGCACAGCAAAGGAGTATACCAGATACCTTATCGCTGTTTGTATTCAAAGAATATTAAGAACTTATTTTTAGCAGGTCGTATTATCAGCGCATCACATGTGGCCTTTGGATCATCCAGGGTGATGGCGACAAGTGCGTATGTGGCGCAGGTAGCAGGTATGGCAGCCGTGTTGTGCACGGAAAAAAGCGTTGTGCCGGCTACGGTAGATGTTCCCTTATTACAGGAAAGACTGGCGGGCAGTGGACAGTACATTCCTTTTTTTTCCTATAAGGATTCAAAAGACCTGGTACAGACGGCTACAATAAAAGCAAGTAGTGAGCTGGCATTAGATGGATTGGAGGAAGATAGTGAGCCGGAGCCACTGGAAATTGCGGTAGCGCAGATGTTACCAGTGCAGACGGGATCACTCCCTGTATTTGGTTTGAATGCTTATTGTGATGTACCGGCTACATTGCTGGCTGAAATAAGGATTTGCTCGCGCAGGGGGAGCTATACACCAGATACAAGCCTGGTGTCTTTTGAATTCAATCTCGTACCCGGGAAAAATAACATTCAACTGGCAAATGATTTAGTAATAACAGAAGGACAGTATATATTCGTCTTATTGCATAAGAATCCATTAGTGCGGGTGAGCAGATCTTTTAAAAGAATAACTGGCATTTTATCTGTATTCAATACGATTAACCCGGCGGTATCTAATTATGGCAAGCAGGCTGCACCAGCTGGAATTGGGATAGATAGCTTTGAGTTCTGGGTAGCGCAGCGCCGACCTGCGGGCCAGAATATAGCGTTGTCGTTGGACAGGCCATTGACTGATTTTGGTGCTGAAAATATCCGGAATGGCACAGCAAGACCCACTACGCAGGCAAATGCATGGGTGGCCGCTCTTTCAGATAAAGCACCCACATTAACCTTAACCTGGAATGAGAAGAAACCTGTTAGAAAGCTTATCTTATCATTTGATACAGATTTTGATCATCCGATGGAATCCGTGTTAATGACGCATCCTGAAAATGTGATGGTGTTCTGTGTGAGAGACTATATAATTTATGATGATGCGGGGGAAGCGATATATGAAAAGAAAGGGAATTACCAGACGAGGAATGTAATTATATTTCCGGAGCCAGTGAATACAAGTAGTCTCAGCATCCGGTTCACACATCCTTCGGAACATACGCCGGCGGCAGTTTTTGAAGTGAGGGCTTATTAGACATTTTGAATTCCACGCGTTTATGAAAAAGATCAACCTCTTCATGATATGTCTGCTTTATAGTGTAGCTATAAATGCGCAGACGGTAACATTGACCGGTAAGCAATTACGCATTGTATGGCAGCAGACATCCGGGGGCTGGAAAGTTAAGGATTTCCGTTATGCCAATCAGCCTGTAGCAATACCTTCTGGAGAATATACCATATTATATTCAGCAGATAAACCAGCAGATACATCCGGCATTCACTTTCAGCGGGCTAACGGACTGCCCTGGCCGGATACAAATTATCATTACCAGATCAACGCATGGAAACAAGCGACTACGCCAGTGGCACTGAATACTGCCGGGCAAGCCATCCATTTTTATCCTTCACAGGCAAAGCAGGTATCACCAACGGAAGTCGTGTTTACCTGGGCCTCGGATCAGGCTACACTAACCGCCACCTGGACCCTGGATCCTCAATATGAAGGGGATATCAGGGTAGCCCTGCATGTGGAATGCAAAAAGCCCGGCTATTATTCTGTGTGCAGCCCCAGCGCGGTAACCATCGATAAACAAGACCTGGCCTGGGCTGTAATGCCGGGATATTTCCAGGGGAATGAATTTGGGAAAAATATGGTGCTGAGTTATGCCTATGGCCAGGGTATACCAGAGATGCCTGTGCTATACAGGGAACGCTGCGCCAGCTCCTTCTGC
Source organism: Chitinophaga sancti (assembly GCF_034424315.1). GTDB lineage: Bacteria > Bacteroidota > Bacteroidia > Chitinophagales > Chitinophagaceae > Chitinophaga > Chitinophaga sancti. The sequence goes on along the minus strand of NZ_CP139972.1, from coordinate 355,388 downwards.
CCTATCATTACCACGAAGGAAAATATTTCCCTCGCTGTGATTCCCGATCCCGGTTCCGGACGCGACCCCTGGGAAAGCGATCATAATACCCACCAGCTATGGCAGCTGGCCCTTTCACATCTGAACAGGCGGGCAGCGCTTTCCCCTACAATGTACTACCCGGTATTGGGTGAACCCGGCTCATTGAAGCAACAAGGCGACAAAATCAATTATAGCTACCGTTACAGCCTTCAAAAAGGCGAATGGCATCATTTGCTCACTCATGCCGTAAACGACGTTTACGGGTTTAAAAAGGCCCTTTCTCTGCGTAAAAACAAGCAGACCCTCACCAGCAGGGTTGAACAGATGCATCATTACCTGCGGGATAGGAAGACTTCATTATGGAATATCAAAGATTTTCATGGACTGACAATCGGGGGACAATCTTATTTGGGAGGAGTGGTCGGATCAAAGGGAGATGCGATCAAAAATGCGGACTACGGAGCAATGTGGATGCTCGCGAATACCAGCGGGGATCAGTTTTTAAAAGATAGTGTGCTGCCTTATGCTCTGAATTTCAAACTGGCACAGCAGCAGACTAATCCCGGATTCTTTCAGGGGGCTGCCACGGGGCAGTATTACCTTTCAGCAAGCCAGGTATTTACAGAAGAATGGGGAGATTTTGTAGAGCCGGTAAGCCTTACCTATTATGTAATGCTGGATCTCGGGAACATCATACTGTTTGAGCCTGGGAATGACACGTTGAAAAACAGGCTGGCATTGGGAGCCGATCTCTTATTGAAATGGCAGAAACCGGACGGCAGCTGGGAGGTGGCGTATGACAGGCATACACTGCAACCTTTATTTACCGACCTCAAAGACCTGCGACCTACTTTTTATGGCCTGATGGTAGCCTACCGGATCCTTCACAAGGAGGCATACCTGAAAGCTGCCCGGAAAGGTGCTGACTGGTTTATTGAAAATGCTGTCAACAAGGGCCACTTTATCGGGGTATGCGGAGATGCGCGGTATGCACCGGATTTCGCAACAGCACAATCGGCACAGGCGCTATCAGATCTGTATGACCTGACCGGGGATAAGAAATACCAGGAAGCAGCAATTCGTACAGCAAGGATGTACCTGACTGCTGTTTATACCCAGCCCCTGCCTTCTTCAAAGATAAAAACAGTAAAAGGTGTGCCACGCGAAGACTGGCAGATCTCACAGGCGGGATTGAGTTTTGAGCATGGAGGAATCATTGGTTCTGCGAATGGTGCAGGCCCGATCATGTTGTGTAGTCATGCAGGGATGTTTGTAAGAATGTTTCAGCTGACCGGTGATAGTCTTTTTATTGAAATGGCCAGGGCAGCAGCAATCGGCAGAGATGCCTTTGTGGATTCAGCTACAAGTGTCGCCACTTACTACTGGAATGCGATGAACAAAGGAGCTGGCCCCTATCCTCATCATGCCTGGTGGCAAGTGGGATGGATCACTGATTACCTGCTGTCAGAGGCACAGTTAAGATCAGGGAATCAGATCGTCTTTCCAAGAGGCTTCGTAACACCAAAGGTAGGACCGCATGAATCCTATGGCTTTGCAGCAGGAAAGATCTATGGAGAGGAAGCTAAATTAGTTTTACAGGAAGGACTGGTGGAGTGTGATAATCCGAATGTGGAGTATATCATAGGGAAGAATGCGCAAAAGACCTTTGTGGTATTGCTGAATGACCTGGGAGAAAAAGTAACAGCAAAGATTAAGGTGAATACCTCCGCGGCACAAATCACAGATATGCAAACCGGGAAAAAGATCCGTGATTTAAATATGGTGATGCCCGGTTATGGAATAAAAGTATTGATGATACAATAACAATTAAAATATTCGAATGTCGCAACTGGATTTTATCGTCATGGGAGTTTTTGCTCTTCTGGTATTGGGTATTGGGATGATGTTTACCCGGGTAGGCAGCAGGAACTCATCTGCATTCTTTGAAGCCGGTGGTGCTACGCCCTGGTGGATCAATAGTATCTCGTTATTCATCAGCTATTTCTCAGCAGGTACATTTGTAGTCTGGGGTTCTATTGCTTATAAAAGTGGCTTTGTAGCCAATGGTATTCAATTGACTATGGTATTCGGGGGCATGCTGGTGGCCCTCTTTATTGCTGCCAGATGGAAACGTACCGGCGCAGTAACAGCTGCTGAATACATTGGGAAACGATTGGGAAAGAATACCCAAAAGTTCTATACCTTCCTGATTATGCTGCACGGCCTGTTTACGACCGCTTCTGTATTGTACCCTGTAGGGAAAATGGTGAGCGTGGCCACTCCCCTTTCCCTGAATACCTGTATATTAATTATCGGTGGCATCATCGTATTGTACACCTCCGCAGGAGGCTTATGGGCTGTGCTGGTAACGGATGTGGTACAGTTCGTAATTCTCACTGCAGCAGTGATGATCGTGATTCCAATGGCACTCAGGGAAGCAGGTGGCATCCACTCCTTTGTCAACAAGGCACCTGATGGCTTTTTCAATTTCTTCAATGCAGAATATTCATTTGGATTTTTCCTGGCCTTCCTGGCTTATCAAACGGTATACATAGGCGGCAACTGGGCCTATGTACAGCGATATACCAGTGTATCTAATGAACGTAATTCGAAGAAAGTGGCCTGGCTGTTCACCTTATTATATTTTGTAAGTCCGTTTATATGGATGCTGCCACCTATGTTGTACAGGGTGATCAATCCTACCCTGAGTGGACTGCAACCAGAAGGTGCTTATATGATGCTGTGTCAGCAGGTACTGCCAGCTGGTTTGATCGGGTTGGTATTGTCTGGTATGATCTCTGCCAGCGCAAGTAAGGCGAATACAACGATCAATATCATGGCCGTCGTGTTTGCCCATGATGTATACAAGAAAGCAATTAATCGCAATGCAAGTGAGCAATCACTGGTACAGGCGGCAAGGTTCTTCACCGTATTATTTGGTGCAATCACCATCGGGATTGCAATGATGGTACCCATGATAGGGGGAATTGTGGAAATGGTGCTGGCCACGGCCTCCATTGCCGGTGGTGCATTGTTCGCGCCCATTATCTGGACATTGTATTCAAAACGGCAAACTGCTACTTCAGTGATCAGTGCATCTCTGTGTGGACTGGTAATTAGCCTCGGTCTGAAACTGTTTGGAGGCAGGATGGACCGGGTGTGGGAAACGGCATTAGGAGTAGGTATTCCAATAATTGTATTATTGCTTTGGGAGATCTATTACAGCCTTACCAATAAGGAAGCGGCTCCACATTTATTACAACCAATAACAGTGACAAATACTGAAAATGAAAATAAAGATGCAAAAGCGCAGAATCAATTTGGAATGAAAGTAATCGCATCAGCGATTGCAGTAGTAGGCGCTGGTATTGCGATCCTGGGATTCGTTGCTACAGGTGGAACGGTGGCGCTGTATACGGGATTAGCAATAACGGTATGTGCTATACCATTATTCCGGGTGGCTAAGAATTAAGGTTGAATCATAAGTAAAATGAAGTTCCTGAGAATCGCTTATGAAAATTTTTTCTCCATCAGGAACCCGAATAATAAGGGGCTGCCCCAACGTTTTGAGACAACCCCTTATATTTATGGCATCATTCTTTATGCCTTCACACTAATCGCCACCCCACCACTCGGTGCCAGCTTTTGCTTCAACACCGTCTTATTCGTTACTACAATTTTCTTTATCGTATACTTCTGTGGATTTACCTTCCAGCTGATGTCTTTATCATCTGCATATACAGTCGCCGTATACTTCTTACCCGCAGGCAGGAAATCGAACTTAATCACCGCCTCACGTGCATTTTCATCGGTAATACCACCAATATACCACTCATCTTTCCCTTTCGCCTTCCTGGCAATCGTAATATAATCACCCGGCTCTGCTTCCAGGACATAAGACTGATCCCAGTCTACCGCTACATCTTTGATAAACTGGAAAGCATCGGCAAACTTATTATAATTCTCAGGCAGATCTGCTGCCATCTGCAAAGGGCTGTACATAGTAACATACAATGCCAGCTGTTTTACAAGTGTTGTGCTCAGTTTCGCAGTGCTCTTACCATATACAGACAGGTTACCTTCAAAGATCCCTGGGGTATAATCCATCGGTCCTCCCATCAATCGCGTAAATGGTAATACGCAGGTATGGTCAGGCCTGTTACCGCCAAATGATTCAAACTCTGTACCTCTCGCAGATTCCTGTGCCAGCCAGTTAGGCCAGGTGCGGCATAATCCGGTTGGACGCACGGCTTCGTGGGAATCTACCATGATCTTATACTTCGCTGCTGTCTGTGCCACGTGCAGGTAATGGTTCACCATATACTGACCATCATGGTATTCGCTATGTGGCTGAATTGGACCTACATAACCAGTCTTTACTGAATTGTAACCATTGTCTGCCATAAACTGGAAAGCATCGTCCAGCTGACGCTCATAGCTGGTAACAGCAGATGTCGTTTCATGGTGCATAATGATCTTCACACCTTTCTGTGATGCATAGTTATGCAGTTCCGCTACATCAAAATCAGGATACGCTTTCGTAAAGCTATAGACATGCTCCTTTACATTTGCTGTATTATCTTCCCAACCTTCATTCCAGCCTTCTACCAGCACGGCATCAAATCCGTTCTTTGCAGCAAAGTCGATCATTTCTTTTACATGTGCTGTATTGGCACCATGATGACCATTTGGCTTTAAAGTTTTGTAATCGGTTTTACCAATCGTGATATCCTGGTAATCAGTATACTGCCAGGTAGATCCGCCACCGGTAAAGTATTCCCACCATACACCTACATATTTCACTGGTTTAATCCAGCTTGGATCTGCAATAGCACAAGGCTCATTCAGATTCAGGATCAGGGTAGAGGCCAGGATCTGGCGGGCATCATCACTCACCACAATAGTTCTCCATGGGCTGGTGCTACCGGTCTGGATATATCCCCTGTTCCCCAGTTTATCAGGAGTCAGGTGCGCACTTAATACAAAATGCTGATCATCTACATTCAGACACATTGCAGGATAATTCACCAGCGCCGCCTCATGGATATTTACATACAGGCCATCATCTGATTTCAGCATGAGCGGTGTTTGTACGGCCAGGTTAGGTGTTGGAGAATTTGCTGCCATTGGCTCCCTGGCTTTCGCGATCAGGGAACTGATCTCCGAAATTTTGGAAGTCACCGTTTCAAATTCATTCGTGTCATAGTCACCCGGCAACCAGAATGCTTTGTAGTCCTTAGCAAGGTTGAATTCAGTCATTTCATTCACAATAGTGAAGTGACGCAGATCCGGCTGGATCGGGAACTCATACCTGAAACCCAGGCCATCATTAAATAAACGGAACCGGATATCCAATGTCCTGCCGGTGCCTGACTGCGTCAGTTGTACGAACAATTCATTGTGGTAATCCCTGATCTCTTTTTGCTGCCCCCACACCGTCTGCCAGGTTTCATCGGCTGATTTAGCGGAAGTTCCTTTGATTGTAAAATCCTTACTGAGTGATCCCAATCCTTTGAGTTCAAAACCCAGTTTACTTTCATTGACGACTGTTTTGCCCTTATACTGTAAAGTGTATACGGGTACTCCATTGTTCAGTTTGAAATCTAAAATAAAATTCCCATCTGGTGATTTCAGCTCCTGTGCACTGACTGACAAAACAGACAGCAGCACGCATAAGCATGATAGATAAAAGCTGCGCATAATTTAAAATATTGACCTTTGTGTGTAAATCTAAAAGTATTCATGAGTGGTGCTTCAAACTATGACTGCCCCCTACCCCCTCATGACAGGCATCACCACCCCATCTGACGGCAGTCATTTCAGCAGCTGCAATATACTTATACTTTACAATCATTATTCAGCCACACAGGTAAAAGACCAGGAAGGAATAAGATGATAGGCCAAATTACCGGCTATTACACAACAACTGGACCGATATGGCAGAACTTAATTTTAAAACGAAATACACATTTACTATATCCTGATAAGAAAGGCCTGGTATTTACCGGGCCTTTCTTAATTTAATTATTGCCCTATATAAAGCAACCCCACCTGCCACATCAATCATCTATCCAGCCATTGCCTGAACAATGGCGCCTTTTCCTTACTGATAATAATTTCCCTTTCCGTATCCTGCTTCAACACCACCCGCAGTTTACTCACCGCATATTGTTTGATCACCTGGATACTATCTATATGCACAATATGCTGCCTGTTCACCCTGAAAAAAACATCCGGGTCCAGTTGCTCTTCCAGCTCATCCATACTCATATTCACCTGCAATTGCTCCCTGTCTTTCAATACCAGGTGCGTTCCCGTAATTGAATAATAAATGAAATCAATATTAGCACTGAGCACCGTTTTCAACTCATCTCTGACAGGAATCACAAAACGCGTACGATACGTATTCTGCCTTCGCTGCAGAACACCCAGCAACTGTTTGACCAACTCGCCCGTATCCTGCAACATCTTCTTTGACCGCACCTTTTCAAGCGCAACACCCAGGTCCTCCTTCTCCACAGGCTTTAGTAAATAATCCAAGCTATTGACTTTAAAAGCCCTTACCGCATACTCATCGTAAGCTGTGATAAACACCACCGGGCACTGTAACTGTACCTGTGGAAATATATCGAAGCTCAAGCCATCTGCGATCCTTACATCCATCAATACAACATCAGGATGGGGATGTTGCCTGAACCAGGCCACACTATCGGCAATTGTCTCCAGTGTAGCCAGTACTTCCAGTTCAGTATCCAGTTCTGCCAGCATCTTTTTTAATCGTGTAGAGTTAGGCCGCTCATCTTCAATAATCACTACCTGCATCGTTATATACTTTTTAAATCTACTAATGGTAATCTTACTTCAAACTGACCATCTTTATCATTTACTGTAACAGATTGCCCAAAAAGTAGTTCATACCTTTTTTTGATATTTTCAAGACCCATTTTTGTTGAAGGCAGTTCATTTGCAATTAACTGTATATTATTCCGCACTACCAGCTCATTCTCCTCGTCAGTAATCAGGATATACAAAGGCTGCGAAGGAGACGCGATATTATGTTTGATCGCGTTCTCTATCAGCAATTGCAAGGTAATAGGCGGAATCTCCCTGTTTTGATTCGCAGCGCTGATCTTCACATGAATGTCTACATTCTCGCCATGCCGTATCTTAATCAAAAAACGATAAGCCTCTATAAATTTCAGTTCTTCTGACAAGCTGATTACATCACTATTCAGGTTTGTAATCATATACCTGTAAACTTTGGCAAGCTTCTCCAGGAATGATGCAGCAAGTTTAGGTTCGTCTTCGATCAGTGCAGATAAAGTACTGAAGTTGTTAAAAAGGAAATGAGGATCCAGCTGTAACTTCAGCGACTGCAATTGCGCCTGCATGGCTATCTCGTTCAGCCTCGCAGCTTTTAGCTGTAATTCGGCGGCTTCCATCATGGAAGACTTCCAGAGCTTCAGAAAATAATTACCGGTATGCACGGCACTGATTACAAAAGCAACGATCACGCAGACCAGTGGAAATTGCCACTCATCAAGTTTATCGATGACAGGAGCTACCCCTTCTTCACAGGGAAAGAAAGTGGAATAAAACAGGTCTTCTGCTTTCAGGATCATGAACACCCCAATGATCAGCAACACTGTCTGGGTCAGCACGCGCACCAAAGGTTGCTTTTCCCATGGCAACCACCTGTCCAGCCAGCGGGCACAAGCCAGGCTCACTTCGGTAATAAAAAAAGATGTGAGCAGGCCAAAACCAGCTTCTTCTACATGCGTCATAAAGGAACTATGGTTCAAATACTCCCAATATTTCCCAAAGGGATTCATGAAATATGAGAGTGCCAGGTAGAGCAGGAAGCCCAGTGGTACGACTATGAACCTATAATATTTGTAAAATAATTTATCCCTTTCCATTTCCATTCATCGAAATTAAGTATTTATTACCACCCGGGGTCATGGGCTATGCTGTCTATCGGGTCTCTACTTCCACCCGCCTCCGAGGGCCTTGTACAACTCCACCGTCGCATTCAGCTGATCCCGTTTCACCGCTGCCAGATCCAGCTCACTCTGCAATGCATTGCTCTGTGCCGTGATCACCTCCAGATAATTTGCCATCCCATTCCGGAACAACAAATATGCACTCTGCTTTGCCTCCTGCAGGCGTGCTACCCGCTGACTTGTATAAGCATACTGCGCTTTCAGTTGCTCCACCTTCGCCAGTGCATTGCTTACCTCCTGCACCGCTGTGACTACCGACCGCTGAAATTCTATTGTATTTGTTTCCACAGCAACCTTTGCTATCTCCCACTCAGCCTTTAATTTTCCCCGCTGAAAGATGGGCTGTGTGATCCCTGCACCGATCGTTTTATACAAACTTCCGGGCAGGTCAAACCAGGTATCAGGTTTGAATGAATTGGCACCAAAAGAAGCCGTAATTGTCAGGGCCGGGTATAGCGCCGACTGTGCTACCCCTGCTCTTGCATTCGCTGCTTTCAGCGCCAGCTCTGCCGCATGTACATCAGGTCTGTGTTGTAATAACTGGGCAGGAATACCCGCCACCGGCAAAGTATCTGCTTCCAGGCGTTGCAGCTTAGTACGCAATACTCCTCCAGGCATCTCTCCCGTCAGTAATTTCAGGGCATTCTCCTGTATAGTGATCTGCTGCATGATCTGCGGTACCAGGGCCTGTGCAGCATGTAACTGTGCCGCCGTCTGCTCCAATGCAAGATTGGTGATGATACCAGAATTAAACTGCAACTGCATCATCTGCAGGGTACTATCCGTCAGTTCAATATTCCGCTGCGCCACCTCCTGCTGCGTATCCAGCATCAGGAGATTGTAGTAACCCTGGGCGACCTCGCTGATCACCCTCGTTTGTACAGCTCTCGAAGCTTCTGTCGTTTGCAGATAATCAGCCAAAGCAGCCTCTTTAAGACGACTGATCTTTCCCCAGCTCATAAGTTCCCAACTCAGGGATAAACCGGCGTTATAATCGTCTAAATAGCTGGTTTTGGTAAGCTGGTCTGCCAGTGATCCATTCAGACTGTTTTTGGAATTCCAGGTACGCGTTGCCGTCACGGACATATTCACGTCCGGTAAATTTCCCATGCGCGCGGCCTTCAGTGAATGCGAAGCGGATGCGATGTTCTGCAAAGCCACCCGGATATCGAAGTTCCTGTGCAGCGCGCTATCTACCAGTTGCTGCAATGTATGGTCCTTAATGAAAGCTTGTACCGGTATAACCGCGATATTATTCGTATCTAACGAAAACCCTTTATAGGTAGAAGGCAGATCCATTCCAGGTCTGGAATAATCCTTCCCCACCCTGCAGGCCATGGCCATGAGCGCCAGGCCCGTAACATATAAATACTTACTCATGGGCTGAAACTTTCTCCTGCAAATATTGAAATACGATGAACAAAACAGGTATGATGAAAACACCCAGCACTACGCCCGTCAACATGCCGCCGGCAGTACTGATACTGATGGAATGGTTCCCCTGTGCGGACGGCCCTTTCACCGTCATCAAAGGCAACAAGCCCACTATAAATGCCAGCGATGTCATGATGATCGGTCGCAGGCGCAGCTTAGCTGCTTCAATCGCGGCCGCTGCCAGGGCCTTACCAGCCTTCCTGCGCTGTACTGCAAACTCCACTATCAGGATAGCATTCTTCGCCAGCAATCCAATCAACATCACCAGGCCTACCTGCACATAAATATTATTATCGATCCCCATTATCCTGATTGAAAAGAATACGCCCAGTAAACCTGTAGGTATAGACAACAATACCGCTAATGGCAGAATATAACTTTCATACTGCGCTGCCAGCAGGAAATACACGAACAGTAATGCCAGTATAAAAATCATAAGCATCTGACTACCGGACGTCTTTTCCTCCTTACTCAATCCCGTCCATTCATAACTATAACCACCTGGAAGTTTTTCTGCTGCCAGTTTTTCTACAGCAGCAATCGCATCCCCTGTACTATAACCCGCTTTCGGCGCCGCATTCACGGAGATGGCATTGTACAGGTTATATCTTTTCAATACCTCCGGACCATATACTTTTTTTAATTTAATGATGCTGTTCACGGGTACCATGCTGCCCTGTTCGTTCTTTACAAACATGCCTTCCAGGCTTGCTGGCGTTGTGCGGCTTTCTGGTGCTGCCTGTACCATTACCCTGTAGTATTTCCCAAAGAGGTTAAAATCTGAGGCCTGGCTACTGCCATAACTGGTTTGAATATTGCTCATCAGGCTACTGATACTCACTCCCAGCTGTTTGGCTTTTACCGCATCCACCTCTATCATATATTGAGGGAAGTCAGCCCTGAACATGGTGAAAGCCATTTCTATTTCAGGTAGTTCCATCATCTGTTCAATAAAGCGGTTCGTAGTGGCACTGAATTTTTCTACAGATCCGCCGGTACGGTCCTGCAACATCAGCTCAAGACCATTGAAAGTACCGAAACCCGGTACTGTAGGCATTGTAAAAACATTGAAGGTACCTTCCTTAATTGTTGACAGCCGGGCGTTCATCTCATTGACAATGTCATCCCTGCTGGATACCGCGCCCCTTTCTGCCATCGGCTTCAGTTTGACAAAACCCAGTGCATAAGCAGGGCTGGCACTGTTACTCAACAAGTCAAATCCTGACACACTCGTGGCAGATTCAACTGCGTCATTGTGCTTAAACAAACTATCTGCTTTCCGCAATACCTCCGTCGTACGATCCAGGCCTGCTCCCGCCGGCAGAGAAAGTGAAAACGCGACAAGACCATCATCCTCATTAGGTATAAATCCTTTGGAAGTGGTATTCATCAACCAGACAGATGATGCGGTAATCAAGGCCAATGCACCCAGGCCAATCCATTTATACCGGATCAGGAATTTGACACTCCGGGCATACTTACTGGTAAGCGCAGCAAAACCCGCATTGAATGCCTGGTAAAACCTGTTCTTACCACTACTATGATTATTTTTCAAAAACAAAGCACACAGCGCCGGACTTAATGTCAATGCATTGAAAGCAGAGATCAAAATCGCAATCGCCAGCGTAAAGGCAAACTGCCGGTAAAATACCCCTGTCGGCCCTTCCATAAATCCTACAGGCAAAAATACAGCGGCCATTACCAGGGTGATAGATACGATCGCACCTGAGATCTCACTCAATGCCGATACCGTTGCCGCAGGTGCCGGCTGGTGAAATCGCTCCATCTTCCCATGCACCGCCTCTACCACCACGATCGCATCATCCACAACAATCCCGATAGCCAGCACCAATGCAAACAAGGTGAGCATATTGATGGAAAATCCCAGCAGCTGCAAAAAGAAGAATGTACCTATCAGTGATACCGGCACTGCAATGGCAGGAATAAGAGTAGAACGGAAATCCTGTAAAAACAGTAATACAATAATGAATACCAGTATAAACGCTTCTATCAGGGTATGTTTTACCTGCCCGATAGAAACATCCAGCTGGTTCTTGGTACTATAGATCACACCGTATTTTACACCCTTCGGAAAACCAGCAGAGGCCTTCGTCATTAACTTCTGCGCCGCTATCTGGATCTCGTTGGCATTGGAGCCGCTATTCTGGGTAATGGCAAGGGTCACAGCTTCATGGCCATCCATCTTCGTATCTGTATTATAACCGGCAGCACCCAGTTCTACACGGGCTACATCTTCCAGGTAAAGCACAGAACCATCTGCCGCAGCTTTGATAACCATGTGCTGAAACTGCTCCGGCTGATTAAATTTCCCGCCATAGTTGATGACATAAGACAAGGGTTCATGGCTACCTTCGCCAAACTTACCCGGCGCGGCTTCCAGGTTCTGATCCTGGATAGCACTGATCACTTCCGCAGCTGTAATATTGTGTGCCGTCAGTTTTTCAGGATCCAGCCATACGCGCATAGAATAATCCTTGGCACCAAAAATCTGTACCTGGCCTACACCGGGTATGCGTTTCAACTCCGGTACCAGGTTGATCTTTGCATAGTTTTGCAGGAACTTCTCATCATATTGCTTTGCATCTTCACTGTATACGTTGAAGATCATAATGAGCCCCTGCTGCTGCTTGACCGTGGAAATCCCTGCCTGCACAACTTCTGTGGGCAGGTAGCTGGTCACCTGGGCCACGCGGTTCTGTACATTCACTGCTGCCTGATCAGGATCAGTACCCAGTTTGAAATAAATGGAGATGCTGGCACTACCATCATTGCTGGCATTCGATTCTATATACGTCATATTCTCCACCCCATTCACCGCCTCTTCGATAGGTGTTACCACTGCGCGCATAACAGTGGCAGCATTACCACCCGGAAAACTTGCAGACACCACCACACTTGGAGGTGCAATGTCCGGGAATTGCGTGATGGGCAGCCGGCTCAGGCCCACCACACCTAATATGACAAGGATCACGGAAAGTACGGTTGCCAGTACCGGCCGCTGAATTATTTTATGCATAGATTATTACTTTGAGAATAGTCGCTTTGTAGCTGATTTGAAAAGCGCCAATTTTATTTCTTAATGACCGGCTGAATGGTGGTACCTTCCCTAATCGTCTCAACGCCGGTGCTTAGAATATGGTCTCCACGATGCAAGCCATCTGTTACAATGAAATATTTACCTGTGCTACCGGTAGTCAGGATCTCCTGTCGCTTCGCCACATTACCCGAATCCAGTTTATACACGAATCGCTTATCCTGCATTTCCATGGTAGCCGCTTGTGGAACCAGCATAATATGAGGAACGAGCTGGTTCACCCTTACCCTGCCGGTATTACCGGATCTCAATAAGCCTTCAGGATTAGGGAAGGTAGCGCGGATACTGATCGCAGCAGTACTTTTATTAAACTGCCCATCGATCATTTCTATTTTCCCCTGGTGCGCATAGGTGTCTCCGTTAGAGAGGATAAGATCTACAGAAGGCAGATTTTTCAATTGCTTACTAAAAGCAATAAAATCATTTTCACTCATGGAGAAATATGCATAGATCTTACTGATATCTGAAAGTGTGGTTAAAGCAGTCGCATCGGAACTGCTGATAAGGTTACCGGTCCTCCTGGGGATACGGCCGATATAACCACTCACCGGGGCTTTGATAAGTGTAAATCCCAGATTCACCCGGCTTGCTGCCACAGCGGCTTTTGCCTGTTCTACATTTGCTTTGGCAGCCTGTAATGAGGTTAATGCTGTTTTGAGCTGTATGTCTGAAACGACTTTATTATCTGAGAGGGGTCTGATCTTTTCAACTTCCAGTACTGCATTTGCTTCTGCTGATTGTGCAGCCCGCAGGGAAGCGACATCTTTTTCCAACTGCGCCTGGTAAGTACGGTCATTAATCTTAAAAAGGGGCTGTCCTGCTCTAACATAGCTCCCTTCTTCTACCAATACCTTATCCAGGTAACCGTCTACCTGTGAACGTACATCTACATTTTCCTTACCTTCCAGCTGCGCGGCATAGTCTCTGATAGTACGGGCAGTGGTGGTGTCTATGCGCAGCACAGGCAGTGCCGGGGTCGGTGCGGGTTCGTATTTCTCACCATTTGCCTTGCCGGACTGGCATCCGCCTGCAACATGACAGACCAGGAATGACGCCAATATTACCTGCATTTTACTGTTAGTCATCATCTTTGTTCCGGGCAGTTTTTACATTGCCCGGAACAAAGATGTAACTGAAAAAGTGGTATATTTTTACAAGCTCCCTGAACCGGAAAAAATGGATCACGAACCGGAAAAGGCTATTCCTGAACTACGACTTCTTCTTCCTTCAGGGCATCATTGAATTTTTTCACTGCTTTCTTATCTTCTTCAATTGCCGCAGGCAGGTTCTTACCATGGCACTGGCTATAAGGTTTCATGCTGCCACAGTAACATTTTGCGCCAATCTTTTTCCCTTCTGAAAGGAAGAGCAGCAGGTTATTGAACAGGGCATCGTAGTGATTATATACATTACCGGTATAGGTATTGAAGTTCACTTTACCATCTTCCAGCTCCGTACCATAAGGCAGCAGGAAATCCTTCAGATCTGCCAATGCAATCAGGTGATCTACCAGGGGGTTGTTACTAACGCTGACACGTATATGTTTCGCTTCAAGATTGATCGTATCATCAGGAATAAACAGGATCTTTTCAACTGAAACATGTGGGGTGTTTACAGCAATCAGATCGCCTTCTTCATTCTCCCATACCTCAGTAGGTTCTGCCTCACAGATGAACTCACTTAACCATACGGTCCACCCGCTTATCATGCGACCACCATTCGTGGCAATGCCTGGCTGCACCGGTACAATTTCATATTCATATTCCGATCCTACACGATCGATCAGCATCTGCACAGCGGCTGTTATCTCAATTGGACTTGTCATACTTAATTGTTAAAAAGTCCTGCAAGTTAAGCTAAACAATATCATTTTGCGCAAATGATTCCATTGACCCAACCTCATTGCATTCTTCTAAAATTGTAATAGCTGACCAAATAGTTATAGACTGCCTTTATATAATTCTTCGCAGCCGTATTCACAGATGTCTCCGTATCTAGCAGCGTACTATAAGATACCGTGCCCAGTTTATACAGCGCCAGCTGGCTATCATACAGGCTTCCTGCCAGCGCCAGGTTATTTTTTGCAGCCATGATATTCCCTTTGTTATTCACCAGGTCAGTTTCTATCTTGCTATATTCATAACCAAGATCTGCCTTTTGCTGATCATATTGCAATTGAATTTGCTTTGCCCTGATGGTGTATTCCCGCCTGCTCTTTTTGAATAATTCAGTAAGTGGCAAACTGGCCTTCAAACCTATATAATTATAAGGAGACCATAAAGGTTTACTATAATCAAATCGGGCGGATTGAAACTGGGAGGTATAATTACCGATAAAGGATACTGAGGGCAACCATAACAGATTACTCTTCTGCACCCGGAGCTGATTTGTTCTCTTCATAAAAGAAAGCCGCATTAATTCAGGACGGTCTTCTATATTGAAAACAACCAGCTGTGCCGCCTGCAATGTCTCCAATGAATCCGTCAATACCAGATCCGTATCTATATTCAACTGGTACTTCAATGCCCTGATAGCTCCCTCATATTGTTGCTGTGCATCCTGTAGGCTAATACCCGCGTTCTCATAATCGGTGCGGGCTTTTAATACATCAGACGCCAGGATAGTATGTAAGCGTTCTTTATCCAGCGATACATTTAAGTATTCCCGGAACCGGTTTGCACTTTCCTGCACCAGCCTCAACTCCTGTTGCTTCAGGATCACATTCAGGTAGGCTTCCACAATTTTATTCCGGATGCTTAGCTCCTTCTCCAATTCCTTTGCCTGTTCTTCCTGCACTTCCATCGTGGCTATCTTCGTATCTATCTTTAATCCCGGCTTAAATAAGGGTTGTGAGAGCTCCAGGCTATACATCGTCCAGTTCTTAGTACCCACTTCAATCTTCTCACTCCCGGCTCCATTAAAACCATCCAGCACCATGGTTTCCAGCTTTGTATTATACCGCACTTCTCCATTGGCACGCAGATCAGGCAACCAGGCCTCGCGCGATCTGGTAATGTTATTTTTCGCCAGTACTACATCCAGTTTATTCGCCTGCACATCAAACCGGTTGCGAAGCCCGGTCTCCAATGCCGCATTCAGTGAAATACCAGTCTGCCCATAAGAATTGACAGCCACCAGCAATAATATAATTATCTTTTTCATTACATTCTAAAAATTTGAACGGGTTCCAGTCTGATGATCTTTCTCATAGAAAATAAACTACCAACAAGACTGATCACTAAAGTGGAGATGAATAAAAAGAGGATCGTTCCGGAAGAGTAAACAATGGGTTTATTTGCCATCGCCATGAGTGCCTGCAGACCATACAGCGTAGCCATTGAGATCACAAAACCAATCACTGCATACAATACAGCCTGCTGAAAAATAAACCAGGCAATCAAGCGGTTTCCTCCTCCTATGGCTTTGATCGTACCATAATCACGAATGCGGTCATTGATAGCAGCAAACATAGTCAGGCCCACAATGATCAATCCGGTTACTAATGAGAAACCGACCATCAGCATAAAATTCGCTACAATGCCACTGGCTTTTTTGATATATTCGATGGAAGTAAACGCGAAATCTTTGCCCGTATATGCTTTCACAGCAGGAATAGTCCGGTTAATCGCATTCACAATCCGGCGTTGCAGGATCGTATCAGGTGTATTACTTTTGATCAGGTAGGCACTAACATGATTCGGGCTAAATTTCGCTAAGTGCCTTGCACAATCGATAGTTGTGATAATGTTCATCACACCCAGACCTGCATTATTCAAAGAAATACCGCTGATCTTTACTTTGAGATCATTGATCATTAGCTGATCATTCATCTGTACGTTTTCCATATTCTCCAGGTCATCCGCATCCACGATGATTTCCCCTTCATGCAGTGCTGAACCGGGATTGTAATGCTTTGGCGCACCTGCCATCTCCGGAGATTGTACGCCCACAACAGATACTGCACCTGTGGCACCTGACTTAAACTTACAGGTACCACCTGTCACAATCACAGGATAAACATGTGCTACACCGGGAATAGATTGCAACTCATACCCGACCCGCTTGTCAATATTCACTAATGAACCGGAAGAAGTGGTTTTCTGATCCACCACATAAATGTATTCCTCATTGTCTTTGGTAATACCCAGACACTGATCCAGGATGGAATCGAGAAAGCCCAGTTGCGCGCCGATCAGGAAAATAGAGATCACAATACCACAGAGGATGCCAATCAGTTTAGTCTTGTCGTATACAAGAAAACGAAACGCTGTATTCCACATAATCGTTTATTTAAGGTATATGGCACAATCCACCCGGTTATTAATACCCACCGGTGCAGACAAGCGGATCTTTACTTCTTTGACACGCCTGTCCTCGACAGTGTTCTCATCAGAAAACAGGGATTTCTTTTTTAAGAAGCCGGCTACATAGATCACCGTACCTTCTGCCATCTTTGCTCCGCTGGATTGTGAAAACACAGCTGCTTTCATCCCTTCGTGCACCTGGTCTGCAAATAACTCATCTACCTCCGTACACGCGATCAGGGGTCCTCCCGGTGCAAACTGCCCCAGCTTTTGGCCCTGCGTGATAAAGTCTCCCTTATGTACATCCCATTGTAAAACCTTCCCATCAAAAGCCGCTTTAATCACCTTATCAGACAAAATGCTTTTACGGTACCTGATATTAGCATTGATTTCCTGTAGTTTGCCTTTTTCCTGCTGGATGTCTGACCTCAATTTTTCATAATCGATAGATAGCTTCTCTACCTTTGCCTGACTGTCTTTCAATGTCTGTTCTGCTATCCCCTTAGCTGCATATAATTGCTCATTCAAAACCAGGTCAGCCCTGGCCTTATTCAGCTCACTAAGCACGCTGCCAGCATGTTTTTCAGCAGAAGTGACGGCCGATCCCTGCGTATGGATTTTACTTTCTTCCACCTCCAGTAATGCCTGATCTGTCGCACTCTCCAAAGTCAGCAGCGTAGTACCTTGTGTTACAAGCTGGTTTTCCAGTGCATTAATCGCTGTAATACAGCCACTGGCATCCGCATATACGTACAGCAACCCTTTCTCGGGTTCAATCCGTGCAATACCGGCTATTTGATGAATACTATCCGCATCCGTTTTTATCTTAGCCGGCTGCTCATTTCCGCCGCATGAAAACAATGCCATCAGGCAAGGGATATAAAATAATTTCGTTTTCATAGTTGTGTTACTTTTCCATTATTAATTTCAATTGTTCTGTCTGCGTACTTTGCCAGGCGGGGATCGTGGGTGACTACCGCCAGGGCTTTCCCGCTGCGGGCAAGGAATCTCAGTTCCTCCATCACCAGGTATACGCTCTCTTTATCTAAGGAGGCAGTAGGCTCATCACAGAGAATGATTTTGGGGTCGGTGACAAGCGCCCTTGCAATGGCAATACGTTGCTGCTGTCCGCCGGACAATTGCTTCGGCAATTTCTTCCGATGCTCCAGCATGTTTACTTTATCCAGCGCATCCCGCGTCCTCGCTTTAATTTCGGCTTTGCCCAATCCCTGCATTTGTAGTGGGAAAGAGATGTTCCCCTCTGCACTTAGTGCTGCCAATAAATTGAATTGCTGGAACACAAACCCGATAGTATTCAGGCGGAGCTTCGCCATCTCTTTCGCTGAGAGATGATTGGTTTGCCGGCCATCAATTTCGAGGATGCCTTCAGTCGGATTGATAAGGCAACCTAAGAGGGATAATAAAGTCGTTTTGCCTGAACCCGATGGACCTATGATCAGGAGCAATTCACCGGCATGCATGTCTACCTGGCACGTTTGCAGGGCCGTAAATTTCCCCGCGGGTGAATCATACACTTTGTTGGCATTCATTAATCGCGCTATCATAACTTTCAATTACTGACACAAAAGTATTTGCACGATTACTATTAAAATATCTACCTTCGGCTAAAAAATAGCCCTAAAAGGTCAAAGATGAAAATAGATGCATCGAAGCGCACGGGAATCCTGGAATCCTTTGCCAGGCAATTAGGAGCCGCTTATGATAATGGGAAGGTGGTTATTCCATCTAAATACGGGCAGGGCTTCCTGCAAGGATTCTTCTTTGATGAACAGATCCGGCTAATGATCAGGAACTATGAAGTGAATGAAGACTTTGTCATCAAACGCACTTTTGAGAAACACCCCTCTAATCTGTTATTCTTCCAGTTTCAGTATATCACCTCATCAGTACAGATCACCACGCAGGGTATCAATGCAGAGATGTTCGTACCACGCAAGATCCGCCAGCAATCAATCACCATGCTCGTTGATGCCGGCTATCTCAAAATGCGGATGGGGGCGCAACTTAGCAGCCCTATTCTGAAAACAATACTGGAGAATAAACAACCCCTATTTTTTGAACAACTCATCTCCCCCGCCTTACAGCAAATAATGCAGGAGATGATGCGGGAAGATATTCCCCTCATGTTTCATCAATATTACTTCAGGGTAAAAGCAGAAGAGCTGATCGGGGCATTGTTCATGGAACTGGTAAAAAGAGAAGAGGTACCGGTGTATTCATTGAATATGGCAGACATCAAAGCAATCTATAAGGTAAAGGATGCCCTGGTTACAGCAGGCGATACCTTTCCTTCCATCCCTGTATTGGTAAAGATGGCCAATATGAGTGAATCTAAAATGAAGCGTTTATTCAAACAGGTCTTTGGCACGAATGTCTTTAATTATTATCAATCCATTCGCATGCAGGAAGCTGCCCGCCTGCTAAGCGAAGAAAAGCTTTCTGTGTCAGAGGTAGGATATAAACTTGGATTCTCCAATATGAGCCACTTCACAAGGGCATTCGAAGAATACATTGGCATGAAGCCTAAAAAGTACAGCATGCTACGAAGAGGTGCCTCTTAGTTAAAAAATCAGCAGCTCATTAGCCAAACAATGCCCCATATGTATTAAACTATTGCACACTATCTCAAAGAATAGTAGATTTGTATCATTATGTCAGCAATTCATTTCTACAAATACCAGGGTACCGGCAATGACTTCGTCATTATGGACAATCGCGGGGGCCAATATGATTCTCTCACTGAAGAGCAGGTTCACTTCCTCTGCGACCGCCGCTTCGGCATCGGTGCAGATGGCCTGATGCTACTCAATAACTACGAAGGCTATGACTTTGGTATGAAATACTATAATGCTGATGGCCGCGAAAGCAGCATGTGTGGCAATGGAGGCCGTTGTCTCGTGGCATTTGCCCGCAAGATGGGGCTGAACAGCGAAGTACTCCGCTTCATGGCAATTGATGGTCCGCACGAAGCCACCATGAAAGGTACCGATTGGGTGAACCTGAAAATGCAGGACGTAAAGGGAGTAGAAATCGGCAATCTTTACTTTTACCTGAACACCGGCTCGCCTCACTTTGTAAAGTTTGTAGACGATGTAAAAGCCCTCGACGTATTCGAAGAAGGCAGGCAGATCCGCTATAACGATCGATTCAAAGCTGTTGGCACCAACGTAAATTTCGTTCAGCCTACTGATAATGGCATCTTTGTACGCACTTACGAAAGAGGCGTGGAAGATGAAACCTATTCCTGTGGTACCGGCGTTACTGCCGCTGCCCTCATGACTTCAGGCACTGAAGAAAAAACTTATACCGTACCCGTACAGACCCTCGGCGGAGGCCTGGAAGTGCGCTTTACCAAAACCGGCGAACGTGAATATGAAGACATCTGGCTGTGTGGTCCTGCTACCCTCGTTTTTGAAGGAGAGATCCCTACACCGGCTAAATAAGAATTTTGGTTGTACAGTGCTGCTTCCTGCTTCATTGAAGGAGGAGGCATTCATCCGGCTGAGTAAAATAGCCGGATGCACCATTCTTATGCCAGACAGGGAAAGGGTCTTGAAAAAGGAAAGCCGGATCAGCGCCTGCACCGTATTACTGTCTATGCACTTTAAAAAGAAGAGCACAGGATGTTTGATACTTTTGAAGGAAAAGACCCTGCGACTGCTTAGTGGATTCACCGGGTGTACCGTACTGGTACCTGATTCATTTAAAGAGACAGCTGCGCCAAAAGAGGCCGCCATTCTACCAATTAATATAATTCCCGCCGCCGCAACAAAGGCCGGCACCTTAAATCCATTGCCTATCCCCACCCGGGAACCAGCCATCATTCCCCTCAGCACCCGTACCGTTCGCTACCCACGCTTCCTCCACCGCTATAAAACCACCATCCACGCCATTAATTAATAATAAAGCAATATGCTTTCCTATTAATTATTCTACCTTTGCGCCCGGATGATCCAATACTTCAAAAATATAGACGCACGCACAGTTGAGGTAAAAACCCCTGAAAACGGTGTTTGGGTGAACATTACCCCGCCCCTCAAACAAGCTGAGTTTGAACAGCTCTCCGATGAGCTGGACATTCCGCTTGACTTCCTCACCGACTCCCTCGATATTGACGAAAGATCCCGCTATGAGGTGGAAGATAACGTGAAACTCATCGTTATCAAAACGCCGACGGAAAACAACTCGATCAATGAAAGTGATGCTTATTATATCACGATCCCTATTGTGATCATTCTTACGCATAACCAGATTATCACTGTCAATTCATTCAATAATGCCGCTATTAATAAGTTCCTGAACACCTTCCATAACCGCCACCCAGAAAAGCGGAATATGATGGTACTAAAGATCTTTGAGAAAGTGGTCATGAACTTCCTCGACTACCTCAAGGAAATTAACCAGCGCAGAAATGTATTGGAACAGAAACTCTACGACAGTAACCGAAACGAAGAACTGCTGTATATCATGCGGATCCAGAAAAGCCTGGTGTACTTTGTAACGGCCCTGCGGAGTAATGAGCTCTTACTGATAAAACTGGAGCGGACAAACATCCTCGGTCTGAACGAAGATGAGAAAGAGTTTTTGCATGACCTGATCGTAGATACCTCCCAGGCACTTGAAATGGCAAACGTATATACGAACATTCTGGGTAGTTCTATGGATGCATTTGCAAGTATCATTTCGAACAACCTGAACATCGTGATGAAACGCCTGACTTCAATTACGATCGTACTGACCTTTCCCATGCTGGTGGCAAGTATCTATGGAATGAATGTGGACATACCGTTTCAGCGGAATGCACATGCATTTTACATCCCGGTAATGATCTCCATTATCATATCTGTGATCATCAGCTGGTATTTCATGAAGAAGAAATGGTTTTAATTGCCCGGCACAACACATTTTTATGGCAGCTATTTTCAACGTACGGGTTTATGGCATTATGATCAATGACAACAAACAAGTACTCGTTACTGATGAATACATCAAAGGCAACTATTTTACAAAATTCCCCGGCGGCGGGCTGGAATTCGGAGAAGGCACCCTGGAATGCATCATCCGTGAATGGAAAGAAGAATTAAACCAGGATGTAAGCGTAGTAGAACACCTTTACACCACGGACTTCTTCC
Organism: Chitinophaga sancti; assembly: GCF_034424315.1. GTDB lineage: Bacteria > Bacteroidota > Bacteroidia > Chitinophagales > Chitinophagaceae > Chitinophaga > Chitinophaga sancti. Next base: position 333,358 of record NZ_CP139972.1, on the reverse strand, counting down.
AGATCTCGGCCTTTGATAATGAGTCTCAGATCATTTCAATTTATTACCTGGTCAAACCACTCTCTCCATTTGTTGCGCCGCTGCTGAGCAAACCTTTTGATTTCGTCGTACCCGAAGGTGTAACAGATGTTGAAGCCGCACGCTGGATTGACTGGGATGATTTTTCTGCGGCATCAGTACACCTGCCCATTGATAAAGTAGTAGCTACTTTGATAAAATCAAAATACCAATAAACAATTTGGGCTTTTCAATAAGATAAAATCCACCTTATCGAAAAGCCCGGATGCTTTTTAAAAATATCTTTTATCAGGCCATTTCCTGCCCCATCGCTGCCTTTTTCATCCGCTCCGTTGTCTCCTTCCCTAAATATTTCTCCACTCTTCCCTCCAAAAAATAAATCAATGGCGTCAGCGCTATCGCCATAATAAACTTATACGTATAATTCACCACACAAATCGCCAGCACCTGCTGCCAGCTCCAATCCTTCCCTATCTTAAACGCAATAAATAACACGATAAAACTATCCACCAGCTGACTGATAATTGTAGATCCCGTAGCCCTCAGCCACACATGCTTTTCACCCGTCGCTTTCTTGATCCTGTGAAACACCGTCACATCCACAATCTGGCTCACCAAAAATGCCATGATACTCGCAAATATGATCCACATACCCTGACCAAATATACTCCCAAATGCATCCTGCATATTCGGTACCCCGTCCTGCGCACTGGAACCCAGCCACCAGTCAGCCGCAGGCACTTTAATGGCAATGTAAAACATCAGGAATGCATAAGAGATCAAACTCACCGCAATGTAAGAGATCCTTCTCACCGCCTTTGGCCCAAAGTACTCATTCACCACATCCGTCAATACAAACTCCAGGGGCCATAATAATACACCACAGGTGAGGTTGAAGGACAAACCCGGGTACCCAAATATCGTAAAGGTATGAACGGGCACCCCCAGCAACCTTTCCAGGGAGAAGATCTTCCCGCCTATACACTCCGCAATCAATGCATTTGCCACGAAGAAACTACAGAAGATCACGAAGAGTCTCGTCGGCTTATCCTTTAGTAAATTGTTAATCATCAGAAAAGAAAGTAGAGTTGAAAGAGAAAGATAAGAAGATTGATCGCTAAAACAGGAAATAAAATTGAAACACCAATACTAAAAGGTTCAACACAAACACATAAGCCGGCAATTCTACCAGCCTCACTTTATGCCTCAGCAACATAACAACCGCAATAACCAGCGTGATCAAATTCAATGGAAACGCCACTATCAGCCCCATGGGCAGCACAAACTTCAGCAGCTCACTGAATTGCCCATTAAAATCAATGTATTGTGCCACCTCAGCCAGCGCGAAACACAGGTTGCAGATAAAAGCCAGTTTTAAAAAGAATCGTAACCTGTCCATATTGAAATTTCGGATAAATTACAGTTATTTTGCTTTCTTCAAAAAAAATTTGTGATTGGCATGGTTTATTCCGTGCTGGTCTAAATTAGAAAAACACAACAGTCCATGCAAATTGCCATTTCAGTAGTCATATGCTCTTATAACAGGGAAGCCTATATTATACAGGCCATCGATAGCCTGTACCAGCAGGACCTTGACAAAAAACTGTATGAGGTGATTGTGGTCGATAACAACAGCCAGGATAACACCGCTGAGAAAGTAAAAGAATATATCGCTACACATCCGGACATGCAGCTCTCCTATCACCTCGAAAAGAGACAGGGCGCGTCTTACGCACGCAATACCGGGGCAGAACTCTCCCACGGCCGCCTGATCTGCTGTATGGACGACGATGCCGTGGCAATGCCCGGCTACCTGCAAAATATCATCACCTTCTTTGACACCCACCCCGACGCAACCGGTCTCGGCGGCCGTATCATCCCCAGGTATATTCCCGCCGAGCCAAAGTGGATGTCGCATTACGTATCCTCCCTGGTAGGGAATTTTGATTATAGCCCGGAAACAAAACCGTTTGACAACGGCCGCTATCCACTGGAATCCAATATGATCGTAAAAAGAGAGGATTTCTTTGCCATAAAAGGGTTCAATACCAGTCTGCCAGGGGTAAAAGGTACCCTGAGGATCGGTGGCGAAGGCAAGGAATTTTTTTATAAATTAATTGAAAGAGGGGGCATTATATGGTATGACCCTACAGTGATTGTTCACCATGTGGTAGAAGTGAAGAAACTCACATCCGAGTATATGTACCGGGTCGCTTCCGGCATCGGTCGCGGCGAAAAGGTGCGGATGAAGGAAAAAGGCGGCGGAGCAACCTTTAAGAAAGGAATAGAGTACTTATTTAAGTTAGGTGCAAGTGTGGTGATAGGCGGATATTACCTGTTACAGGGCAGACCAGCCAAGTCATGGCCGGTGATCCAGTTCAGGATCGATGTGTTGAAAGGGTTCTGGGAACCAGTGCATTTGCCTGAATCACACTAAAAAAAGAAAGCTTTATAAAACGTATTCCATTTAAAAACAAGCATCTTTTTTATGCATTGCCCTTTTTTAACCTGGAATCCTCCACCTATTACATATTCCATAATATATTACCTTTACGCACTCATAAATAAGTACATTACTATATGAAACCTGATTGGTCCAAGAAATTCCTGCCACATATCATCGCTATCGGCGTACTATTGTTGCTGGCAATCATCTATTGTAAACCAGTGCTGGACGGCCAGGTCCTCGCACAGGGCGATAATATCCAATGGCAGGCCATGGCCAGGCAGTCGCTTGATTATAAAGCCGCCCACGGCCAGGCCCCTCTGTGGACCAACAGCATGTTCGGCGGAATGCCAGGCTACCAGATCGTTCTTGAAAGCCGCGAGCCTTTCAATATCTCCGATCTCGGTAAAGTCTTCACCCTCTGGATGCCCAAGCCGATCAACTTCTTCTTCCTGGCGGGCCTCTCCTTTTACCTGCTCTGCTCCGTATTAGGCACCCGCTCCTGGATCGGCCTGCTCGGTGCTGTGGCCTACGCCTACTCCAGCTATGATCCCATCATCGTTGGCGCCGGTCACGACACCAAAATGATGGCCATCGCATACATCCCTGCGGTACTCGCCGGTGTTATCCTGCTCACGCAAAAGAAATACACCATAGGCGTTGCCGTCACGGCCCTGTTCATGTCGCTCCTCATCGCATCCAACCACATGCAGGTTACCTACTACTTCCTCCTTCTGCTGGGCGTACTTGGAATCGTATTTGCCGTATTCATGATCAAAGCAAAAGACTTCAAACACCTCATCATCACAGGTGTACTCGTAGTCGCTGCCATTGGTCTGAGCGCTGCTGTAAATACCATGTCCATGTGGACTACCTACGAATACTCTAAAGAGACCATTCGCGGCGGTAAATCAGAACTCACACAGAAAGCTGCTGATACCAAAGGCAGTGGTCTGGATAAAGAATACGCGTTCCGCTGGAGCTACGGTATCTTTGAAACCTTCACATTCGTAGTGCCTAACCTCTACGGTGGTAGCTCACAAGGTGAACTGACCGACAACTCCGAGACCTATAAAACATTGAAAAGCCTGAACGTATCTGACCAAGAGGCCACCCGGATGACCAAAGCATGGCCTATGTACTGGGGTGACCAGCCAGGTACCTCCGGTCCGGTATACCTGGGTATCATCATTGTTTTCCTGGCAATATTCAGCTTCCGCCTGATCAAATCATGGCATAAATGGTGGATCCTCGCGATCTCCATCCTGGCTGTACTCATGTCTTTCGGTAGCAACCTCGCATTCTTTAACTATGCGCTGTTCGACTACCTCCCATTCTACAATAAGTTCAGGGCACCCAGTATGGTCCTGATCATTCCCCAGCTCACCCTGGTAATCCTGGCGGTACTGGGATTACAGGCATTGCTCAACCCGGAACTGAAGAAAGCTGACCTGGTCAGCAACCTGAAAAAATCAGGGATCATCATGGGCGTTATCCTCGGTATCTTACTGATCCTGTCAGTAACCCTGAGCTGGTCTAATAACTCAGACCAGATGATGGCACAGCAGTTCAAGCAAATGGCAGGTGGCAGCGATGATATCGCAAACCAGCTGATGCGCGCACTGCATGCAGACAGAGCTTCCCTTTACAGAAGCGATGTATTCAGAGCGATCATCCTGTTTGCACTGGCATTCGGCCTGATCTGGTATTACCTGAAAGATAAGATCAAACTGCAATGGCTCGCTGCTGGCCTGATTGTACTGGTATCTTTTGACCTGCTGCAGGTAGATACCCGTTACCTGAACGCCAATAACTACGAAGAAGAATCCAAATACAAGGGTAACTTCAGCGCATCTCCCGCTGATCAGCAGATCGCTGAAGATAAAGATCCTTATTACAGGGTGTTCAACGTGACCAAGGGCGATCCATTCAGCGATGCAATGACCTCTTACTTCCATAACTCTGTAGGTGGTTATCATGCCGCGAAACTGATCCTCTACCAGGACCTGATCGAAAACCAGATCAGCAGGAATAACCTCAATGTGCTGAATATGCTGAATGCAAAGTATGTGATCGTACCGGGTCAGGGCGGCCAGCAAATGGTACAGCGCAATCCGCAGGCACTGGGTAATGCATGGTTTGTGAAAGACATCGTATGGGCACCAAATGCAGATGCGGAAATGAAAACACTGGACAACCTGAATACAAAGGATTCTGTTGTAATAGATCAGCGTTTCAAACCTGCTGTAAAAGTACAACCGGTGTACGATTCAGCAGCCACCATCGCATTAGTAAAGAACGATGTGGATGAGATCAGCTATACTTCCAATGCAGCGACGCCTCAATTCGCCGTGTTCAGTGAAGTATATTATAAAGAAGGATGGAAAGCATATATTGACGGTGCAGAAACTGAATATGTAAGAGTAAACTATGCACTGAGAGGCTTAAGCGTTCCAGCTGGCAAACATGAAATCGTATTCAAATTCCATCCAAAGAGTTTCTACCTGGGCGACCAGATCGGTTTCGTCAGTTCCCTCATAGTAATGTTGTTGCTGATTGGCGCAGCAGTACTGGAGTTTAGAAAGAAGAAAGTAGCCGCTTAATAAAGCACTGCAAATAAAGCATACATGAAAGGGGGAATTTACCAACGGTAATGAAACCCATCTTCAGAAACAAAAAAGGAGATCACCCTTATAAGTGATCTCCTTTTTTATTTCTGAAATAATATTTCTGCACTAATAAATAATCGCCTGCACGATTATCTTGCCTTCACCCTCTTTCATCCGCACCCACTCATCATTTTTTATGACTGACCTTTTCTTAAGGTTCTTTTCATAAAAGGTGCGATACAATTTTTCCAGATCCCTTCGCTGTCCGCTTACCTGCACCGAAATAATCCGGCCATCTTCATACAACTGGTACGCCACACTCACCTTACGATTTCCTTTCTTAAAAGAGAAATATTTATGTGTCGCCTCTCCCTCACTCACCGAATCGGGCTTTAGCTGCAATACCTTCACCACCGAAGCATTATACTGCTCAAAAACATGAGCATAATATTCATGTACCACCTTTACAGATGATTGGGCAAACACACCAGCAGAAAGGCCCAAAACAAAAAAAATAAATAACGCTACTCTCATAACACTTTATAAAAATGAGGTTTATTCCTGATGATCAAAGGACTATACTTCCACAAGGCCCACACATTCTTTGTCAGTCCCCATACCTGCGCCATATACTTAAAGGGATTCCTTCCCTTAAATAAATTTTCCAGCATACTTCCAAAAAAGAACACCGGCACGGCAAAACTATAATTCAATAATAAAAACAAAAACCAAAATACCCCAAACTGCTTCCTCACCCTTACATGATTTGACAACATCACCTGCAATGCCTTCCTGTCGAACAACCCCTGGTACCCCTTCTCCTCCGAATCAAACGCCTCTCCCGTCGTCTCTCCCTGCAAATGCACAATATTAATATCACCAAAGATCGCCAGCTTTCCAATCCGCTTAATCCGGCTACACCACTCCACTTCCTCCGCATACAAAAAGAAATCCTCATCCATATACCCCGCTTTCTCCAGCGTACTCCGCCTAATCATCAAATACGCTCCGCTGATCCAATCCACCTCATGCACACTACCCGCCTGCTGCACATTTGGCACCTTTGTCTTCATTTTAAAGGCCACCCATCTCAGCACCTTCCCCCAATACGGCAATGGTAGCAAATGATTCAATCCTCCCTTCATAAAATAATTCCCGGAGATCTGCGTACTATGATCCGCGTTCAACTGCTGCACGCCACAAGCCGCGAACTCACTCGCAGCAAACCGCTGCACACACTTGTCCAGCGCACCATTCAATATCAGCGTATCAGGATTTAACAATAATAAATACTCACCACCAGCTGCACGCAAGCCCACATTATTCGCCCGTGAAAATCCACCATTATACCCCATCTCGATCGCCTTCACAAATGGATGCCTCGCTACAATCTGCGCCATGCTTCCAGCTGCCGACTGGTTATCGACCACAATCACCTCGTAACTGATCTCCTTCGTCTGACTAACAATCGTATCAATACAATCATTGATCAGCCCATGACTATTATAATTTACAATAATGACAGATAACTGCATGAACTAAGGTTTAGGTGCAAACAAAAAAGATAATCCACTCACCAGTTTAGACAATGGCCCAAACTTCAACCATCCTTCCGGGAAAATACGCTGCCAGCCCAACACATAATCCGTTACCAGGGGCAAAGGACCCTCATAGCCCGCACGACGTATATCCTGCACACCTTTAATTTTCATATTCCGCATCAGGCGCCAGAAGAAATCATATACCAGCACACTCCTGAAAGGCCCATCCCCCATCTTCTGCAACACATAAAAATACTCCGGTATAAACACCTCCTTTACACCATGCACTTCCTCTGTAATCTGTTCCTTGCCCATCCCTACATAACACAAAGGCTCAGGGATATACGTAAATCCCGGATGAGCATTCAGCAAACGGATATAAAAGTCTACATCCACGGTCCAGCGCACCTTTTCATCGTAGCGGTAGGCAGGCTTATTCCGGTGGATCACCACACTCGGTGGCCCCACAAGATTATCGAACAATACATTTACAGGCGCTTTGGCAAAGGCTTTCCTGAACCAGGCCGGGGAAGTCATCTCCTTTTTCTCACCCGTAAACAGGTAGTAATTATAGTAAGCAGAATAAGCGAAATCGTGTTCCGGATGATCATCCAGGGCCTTACACAAGGTAGCCAGTGAATGCGGATGCATAAACCAGTCATCGTCATGCATGATCTTAATATACTCCCCCTTCGCCAGATCAAGACAGGTATTCCAGTTACCCGGCATACCCCGCGCCGGTATATTTTTATAATAACGGATTGGCAACTCCTCCTTAAATTCATTCACCAGCTGCTCCACCGCATTATCCGGACTATCATCAGTAATCACCACTTCCAGCTCCTTCATCGTTTGGGTAGTCAGTGAATCCAGCAAACGACGCAGGTAATCCACCTGTTTATAGGCAGGAATACATACCGAGACTTTTATCTTATAAGGGTTCTCCATATTCAATATTGTCTTATAGCTGCATAGCCTTTATAGTAAGGCATTATATTTGAAGACAGAGCGCAAGATATAATAATCCGAAATTATGAATACCTTTAATTTTTGGTAGTAAAGGATTTTGGGTCACATTTAAAAAACACAGCTAGCTTTAAATATATGAGTACCATCAGGAAAAAAGGTATCATCACAACATTTTTCATTTATGCCGGATTCTTATTTGGAGCGCTGAACACCTACCTTTACGCCAAGTATTTTATACCCGATCAGACAGGCTTAACCCGTGTCCTGCTTGATATTTCCCTCCTTTTCAGCAGTTTTGCCCTGCTAGGTAGCAATACGATCGTGGTCAAGTTTTTTCCCTATTACAAGAACTATCATAAGGAGAACAATAGTGAGCTGCTCACCATCTCATTTTTCTTTTCGACCATTGGCTTCCTGATTATCCTGCTGAGTTTCACGACGTTTATGAAACCGCTGATCATCCAGAAGTTCGTCGGAAAATCACCGCTCCTGGTACAATATTTCAATCTCGTATTTCCACTCACTTTATTCGCTACCTTATTCCAGGTACTCGAATCTCAAACCTGGACCATCCAGAAAGGGCATGTGGCCAATTTTATGAAGGAACTGCTGTTCAGAGGGCTCAATAGCGTCCTGAATGTGCTCTTCATCGCGGGCATCATCTCGTTCCCCCTCTATGCCAATCTCTTCAGCCTTCAGTACTTTGCGATCTTTGCAGCACTGATTATTTACCTGCTGTGTGTAAGACAGTTAAAAATGTCGTTTAAGATCAGCAGGCTCACCAAACGGCTCTGGAAAAAAATGCTGCCTTACAGCGCTGTCACCTTTGTCAGTAATGTGATTTCCCTGTTGAGTACCACCATGGACTCAATCATCATTTCGAGCTTAATGGGCCTATCTTTTGCTTCGGTATTTATTAATACGCAATATATTTCAAACTTTATAGTGGTTCCCTTCCGTGCGGCACTGAGCATGGCCGCCGGGCCTATTTCGCAGGCCTGGAAAGATAAGGATATGCTCAAGCTGGACCGGATCTATAAGAAAACATCGCTCAACCTGCTCATCGCAGCGAGTTTTATCTTTGCCATCATCATGCTGAACTGGGATGACCTGCTGGATTGGGTAAAACCAGATCCAATGTATCACCTGGGGAAACCCGTGATGTTCTACCTGGGTCTCTACCAGGTAATTGAATTGGGTACGGGGATGAATAGTGCAATCATCATTACTTCCCGGAAATGGAAATTTGAATTGTATTCAAACATCGTTCTGCTGACCCTCACACTACCGCTTTCCTATGTACTCATCAAATCATATGGCATGGTCGGGGCAGCACTCGCTATTCTCATTTCAAGGACCATTTTTAATATCATCAGGTACATATTCCTTTACAAAACTTTTAATTTACAGCCTTTTACAAAGAAGACCATCGTGGCCCTCGTGTTGCCTATGGCCGTGTACCCGCTGGTAGCCTATACGATTCATCTCAAAGATCCTTTCCTGGGCTTAGTCGCAAGATCAACGGCCTTTACAGCGATCTATGGCGTATTGCTCCTGCAACTGAACGTATCCGAAGATGTAATGCAGGTATGGGGTACCGTCAAAAAAAGAGCATTCGCGCTGATAGGCCGATAAGGGGGCTCCAACTGGCTTTCTTACACTCATCACGACTAAGCACAGGAAAATTTAATGGCTATTATTTAAAATAAATCTACCTTTATTTAAGAGAAGTTAACTCTAGGGACAACCTGTGCCAATAGGGCACTTTGTATTCAATCTATACCTTAACATGAAGCATCTCATTATCTTCAGCCTTTGTTTGTTAGTACGGCTGAACGTTTTCGGACAGGCAAGTTTTACAGCACCAGATACCGTATGTATCAATGATCCAGTCTATATTACCAATACTTCAACAGGAGCCAGTACCTATTACTGGAACTTCTGCGGTTACGACCTGTATGGTACTCCTACACTTACTGATCTTGGCAACCCCGGCAACTTGCTCAATACCCCTACCTTCATCACCATCCAGCAGGACAATGGCGTGTGGTATGGCTTTGTATCCAATTTCGGAGTAAATAGCCTCGTACGCCTTACCTATGGGAATAGTCTGCTCAACACGCCAACCGCCGAAGACCTGGGTACTTTCAATGGAATCGTTCCGCAATTTACCGAAGGGCTACAAGTGGTAAAAGACGTAAACGGCTGGCACCTGATCGTCGTAGGCGGTCATACCCAAGCCTTAGCCCGCATCATCAAAGTGGACTTCGGCAGCAGCCTGGGTACTGCCAAAGCCAGTCTGACCGCGACCAACTGGGGCAATATCGGCAACACCCTGAACTATCCCGCAGAACTCACTATCATCCAGGAGGGTGATGAATACTGGGGCCTCACAGCAAACGCCGACGACAACACGATCACCCGTTTTTACTTCGGTAAGGACTTTACCAACGCCCCCACCGCAGAAAACTTAGGCAACGTTACCGGTACCCTGAACTGGCCTTCCGGTATCTACGCCGCTAAATACAACAACAAGAATTACATCTTCGTCACCAGCACCTACTCAGGTACCCTGGTCCGCATGGACTTTGGATCTTCTATAGGTAATACCCCGGTCAGCGTAGACCTCGGTAATGCCGGAGGCGTGCTCACCCAACCCAGGGATGTCACGATCATCAACGATTGCGGTAACATTTACGGCATTGTTGTCAACAACGTCACCCACGATGTTGTCAGGGTCGATTTCCCGAACGGCGTGGAAGGAGCTATTACCGGCTCCCAGCTGAATATTTCGGGTCTTACATTTCCCCACTCTATCTCTACCATGTTCAGAGATGGCGATAACCTGTATTCAATGATTACAGATGCGGCTTCGCATAAGATCTTCAGATTACAGTTTAACAGCTGTACCAATTCCAGCACCCCGTCTTCTACCATTGCCACACCGCCGTCTCCCATAAAATATAATACAGCCGGTACTTACAATATTCACCTGCTCACCAACGAAAGTTTATCTACCCAGTCTTCTTTTTGTAAAGATGTAGTGGTACTGGCACCACCAAAACCAAACCTGGGTAAAGATACCGGTAGCTGCGGCACAAGCCCGGTCACCCTGGATCCAGGCATTGCTGGCCGTACCTATAAATGGAATACCGGTGAGACGACCCGAAGCATCGTAGCAAGTTATACCGGTGACTATATCGTTACTGTGAGCAATGGCTTTTGCGAAGGCAGCGATACCGTACATGTCATTATCAACAAACCCCTGGACCTGTCCAATACCGTGGTGACCAATATTGATTGTGGTATCGCCCTCGGACAAATCGAGGTAATGCCTACCGGTGGCACCTACCCCTACACTTATTACTTTAAAGGCATCAACCAGGGCCAGGATTCCCTGTATCCCAAATTAGACCCGGGGCCTTATGCTGTGAAAGTCAGAGATGCCCTAGGTTGCGAACTGGGCCGGACCTTTACAGTAGTAGAACATACGGCTAACATCATCAGGGCCACCGCAAGCGGCACAAAGCCCAGTTGTTACGATGCTATCGACGGGTCTATTACTATCCAGGTCAATAAAGGCGTACCTCCGTTTGAATATACCATCGATACATTCAAAACTTCGCAGACCACACCTGTGATCACGGGCCTGATGCAGGGGAACTATCATATTTATATCCGGAATGCCGTTTGTATCGATAGCGTAAGCATTGAACTGCCGGCACCAGCACCACTGAAAACAGGCGTATCCATCACCAATGAACTCTGTGAAAGAGGGAATGGTGCCGTGGAAGTAAATCCTTCAGGTGGTACCTCTCCTTATAAATTCTATTGGGGCAGTGACCTGATGAAGCAAACCACTATTTCCAATCTCAGTGCCGGCACCTACTCCATCCTGATCCGGGATGCACATAACTGCCGGCTGGATTCTATCGTGACCATCGAGAACAAGAATATAGATCCTATTCATATCTGGAATAAGGATACCACTATTAATATCGGGCAGTCTGTAACACTGAATGCAGCCAACGGTGTAGACTATATCTGGACACCCGCTGAGAGCTTAAGTTGTGTGGACTGCGCTTCGCCGCGGGCAACCCCCGATTCCACCACTACATATATAGTAAGTACAGTAACTGGCCTGAATTGTATTCCGGCTGACACGGTAACGATCACGGTCACACATTTCAAAAGACTGTTTATTCCAAATGCATTTACACCGAACGGTGATGGACAGAATGATCTGTTCAGGGTGAAAGGATTGGGGATTGCTTATTATAATATAAAGATCTTTAACAGGATCGGAAATGTGGTTTACCAGTCCTCAGATTATAGTAGCGGATGGGATGGGAAAGTGAAAGATGAAGTAGCACCAATTGGTACTTATGTGTACCTGATACAGTATGGGTATTACGGAGATGAGATGCATCCGCAAATGGAAAAAGGAACTGTTACCTTAATACGATAAGGGGAAAATTTCTTTAATAAAATAAAAGTAAAGCCTTCAAATCGAAAGATTTGAAGGCTTTACTTTTGGACCATAACCATTCTTTCTCTTTGTTGTGGCGCTGTAATCTTTACTGATGACTTAATTCTTTACGCCTATCTTTTATAAGCTGATAAAAAGACTTTTTGATCATTGGGATTTTAAGGTAGGGATAAACGTTTTCAGCTTTCTTTCTGCATAATTCATCTAGCCTTTTATCATGCTGATCAATTATTAATTTCAACGACTGCTTATTTGTGACATGTTTTAAAATAAGCCAACGAACAGATGTCGCTGCATGTAAATCCTTCCAGTAAGATGCGTTCCAATCGATGCAAGCATCAAAAAGAAAATCAGGCAATATTCCTCCTTTATAATTGTTGAGGCTATCAGCCAATAAAACCAATTTATCCTCTCTTCCCTTTGCCCGATCAATATGTAAAGGCATTACAAGCACTTCCGCAGCATCATTTTTGCGCTGGGCAGTAGCGACGGTAGTAGTTATCAACAAATACATAAATAATAAATACCTCATGTAATTATTTCACCTTTAAACTTAACCGGGCTAGCACCATTACTATACTTTATTGTTTATAAACTCATTATGATATCATCGCTTTCAACTTCACCTTCGCCTTCTCCACATAAGGAAAATAAAACCCTAAAACTGCGAACCACGCACCCGGGAAATCCATCCCCCTCGCCGCCTGTACCCACAATCTCCGGTTTTCCCAACTGATCTTTTCAATCTGCAATCGCTGCAACCACGACTTACATACATGCGCCTCCGCATTTTCTGCCGGCACATCCAGGCTCACCGGCAATGGCACCTGGTTCACCTGCTCATGAAAGTAGATGGCATTCCGCACCCACTCATCCCCAAAGTTTCCGTTTGAAAAATGCAAAAGATCCACATCATACACAACTGCCACCGTATATGCCTGGGAGATGCGCAAACTTAGATCCAGATCATAAAAATGAAACCCTTTCAGATCCGCAGTATTAAACGGAAACTCCTCCCAGATCTTCTTACGCGTACACAACCATACTCCATCCAGACATTTCACCGGCACCGCCACTCCATTCTTCCCAACAGGGCGCAGCAGGAATTTCCGGTCCTTTCCAGTGAGCAGTCTTTGATATATATTACAACAATCTGCTTTGGGCTGATTCGTCCACCAGCCTGAAATCGTTTTACTTTTATAACGGCTACCGGCAATACCGATCAGGCCCAGTTCTGTATCAGACTTAAAATGCGACAGCACACATTTACCCCAGTCGGCAGTGAGGAATTCCACATCATCATGCATAAAGCAGATGGTATCATACTTCGCACGGGCGGCACCGGTATTATACCCCGCCCCCATGCCCCCTAACTCTTTGGCATTGTCGATGATGATCACTTCATGTTCAACCCCAACAGTGGCATCGATATTTGCAACAACCGTGCGCACGCGCTGGGGATCAATAGAACAGATAACGATAGAAAGCATGAAGCAGTAAACAATTTAAGTTTAACAATGTAGGTGGAAATAAGTAAACAGTGTAAAAATAGAAAAGTGTATCTCCCTCTTTGGTTTAATTTTCGCGAAGGTAAGATTTTAGTCCCGCCCTGGGGCGAACCGGGTTAATATTCATTTAGTTAATCCTCCCTGCTCCAACAAAATACTTCTTCCAGTAAGTCTCATTCAGATCACTGATCATCACACCCGAACTGGTCGAAGCATGTACGAATTTAGAATTATCCAGGTAGACGCCAACATGGGATACCTGCGATTGATTGATCTTGAAAAACACCAGGTCCCCCGCCTTCATCTGCGTATTGCTCACCTTCTTTGATTTGTCATACAATCCTGAAGAGGTGCCTGAAGCGTTCACTCTAAATACCGTGGTCAATAACTGATTGGCAAAATTACTGCAGTCTATCCCTGTCTTGGAACGACCACCTAACTGGTAAGGGGTACCCCACCAGTCCTCAATAAAGTAAAACAGGTTGGCATTCAACACAGTCTCTACCGGTACATCCAGCAGCTGCGCATATTTGAATTGCCACAAAGGGGCATTTTCGACATAAGTACTGGCGGCTTGGGAAAAACTCACTTTCGCATAGCTGACACTGGTAGTCTTAGCATTGCTGGAAGTAGTGAAGCCATCAAGAAATTCCGGGGAACGGCTGGAAGAAGTATTGCTGGATTTTTTGGCGGTAGAAGCATTTTTAATAACAGAACACGAACTTGCTGTTAACAGAAAAATACCGATCATCCAAATAAATCCATTTCTTCCTGGCATATATGCTTAGCGTTAATATTTGAGCTAAATTACTAATAATAATTGTTTTTAAAGTGTTGTACCGCAAAAATCTGAAAGGCACCGCCGCAGGCACATCCATCTCTTGTGGATAATTTTTAGCTAACTTTGTGCCTGAAGAAACGGAATTTTGTGCCATGATTTTCTCCCACTTACACGTTCACACTCAATACTCCCTCCTGGATGGAGCCGCAGATATCAAGTCACTGTACAAAAAAGCAATGGCCAGCAACCAGCCAGCTCTTGCTATCACAGACCACGGTAACATGTTCGGCGTATTCCAGTTTGTGGCAGAAGCATACAACCATCGTCTCAACCCCGAAGATCCAAAAGATAAGCGTCTAAAGGTAAAGCCTATCGTAGGCTGTGAATTCTATGTGGTAGAAAACCGCTTTAAACGTGCCTTTACCCGCGATGAGAAAGATATCCGTAACCACCAGGTGCTCCTCGCCAAAAACGAGGAAGGCTATCGTAACCTCATCAAACTCTGCTCACTCGGTTACATCGAGGGCCTGTACGGTAAATATCCCCGTATCGATAAAGAACTCGTTCTCCAATATCATAAAGGACTGATTGCCACCACCTGCTGTCTCGGTGCCTCCGTGCCCCGTGCCATCCTGAAGCATGGCGAAGAAGCCGGCGAAAAGGAATTCAAATGGTGGCTGGACATTTTCGGAGAGGATTTCTATGTAGAAATGCAGCGCCATGGTATCCCGGAACAGGACAAAGTGAATGTGGTGCTCCTGAAATTTGCAGAGAAGTACAATGTAAAAATAATCGCGTCCAACGACTCCCACTATGTGGACAGGGCCGATGCAAACGCACATGATATCCTGCTCTGTATCAACACCGGTGAGAAGAAATCTACCCCCACCAACAAAGAATTTAATGAAGACGAAGGCGGTAAGAAAAATACCCGCTTCGCATTCTATAACGACGAGTTCTATTTCAAGACCACGGATGAGATGTCTACCCTCTTCCACGACCTGCCACAGGCCATTGACAATACCAATGAGATCGTGGACAAGGTGGAACTGCTGGACCTGAAAAAAGACATCCTGCTCCCGAACTTCCCAATCCCTCCGGGTTTCTTTACCCAGGATCAGTACCTGCGCCACCTCACCTTCGAAGGTGCGCGTTTAAAGTATGCGGAGATCACAGCCGAGGTGGAAGAACGCCTGAACTTCGAACTCCAGGTAATCGAGAATATGGGATTTGCCGGTTACTTCCTCATCGTATCTGACTTCATCAAGGCAGGCCGCGATCTGGGCGTATTCATCGGTCCGGGCCGTGGATCGGCAGCAGGATCGGCGGTAGCCTATTCTATCGGTATCACCAATATAGACCCGATCAAATACGATCTCCTGTTTGAGCGTTTCCTGAACCCGGAACGTAAGAGCATGCCCGATATTGATACGGACTTCGATGATGAAGGCCGTCAGAAAGTAATTGACTACGTAGTAGATAAATATGGCAAGAACCAGGTAGCCCAGATCATTACCTATGGTACCATGGCCGCCAAAATGAGTATCAAAGACGTAGCCCGTGTAATGGACCTGCCGCTGGTGGAATCCAATATGCTGGCCAAGATGGTGCCTGATAAGCCGGGTATCCAGCTGGACCGCATCTTCAATGCCCCGATCGATGAAGGGGATAAGAGCCTGGCTGAAAAAGAAGGCCTGGGTCCGGAAGATCTTGAAAACGTAAGAAAACTCCGTGAGATCATCAAAGGCGAAGACCTGCAGGCCGAAGTGCTCCGCGAGGCCTGCGTACTGGAAGGGTCTGTACGAAATACAGGGATCCACGCGGCGGGTATCATCATTGCCCCCAAGGACCTGTACGACCTGATCCCGGTATCTACCGCCAAGGACTCCGACCTGCTGGTCACCCAGTTCGAAGGTAGTATCATCGAAAGCGCCGGTGTAATTAAGATGGACTTCCTGGGTCTGAAGACCCTCACCATCATCAAAGGTGCCCTGGAACTGATTAAACAAAACCACGGCATAGAAATCTCCATTGATGAAATACCGCTGGACGATGTCCGCACCTACGAGCTGTACCAGAAAGGTGAAACGAACGCTACATTCCAGTTCGAGTCTCCCGGTATGCAGAAGTACCTCCGCGAACTGAAGCCCGATAGGTTCGATGACCTGATCGCGATGAATGCCTTGTACCGTCCGGGGCCACTGGAGTACATTCCATTGTTCATCCGCCGTAAACATGGCCTGGAAGAAACAGTATATGACCTGCCGGCGATGGAGGAATATATGCGGGATACTTATGGGATCTCCGTATACCAGGAGCAGGTAATGTTGCTGAGTCAGAAACTGGCAAACTTCTCCAAAGGTGATGCGGACATCCTCCGTAAAGCCATGGGTAAGAAGCAGAAAGCGGTACTGGACAAAATGAAGAAACAGTTCATGGAAGGTTGTGAAAAGAACGGCCATGATCTGAAAATATGTGAGAAGGTCTGGACGGACTGGGAAGCGTTTGCATCCTACGCGTTCAATAAATCGCACGCCACCTGTTATGCCTTCGTAGCGTACCAGACGGCCTACCTCAAGGCCCACTACCCTGCTGAATACATGGCATCGGTACTGAACTGTGCGAGCAATATTGAAAAGATCACCTTCTTCATGGAAGAGGCGAAGCGTATGGGAATCGACGTATTGCCGCCGGATGCGAATGAATCTTTCAAAGGTTTTGCGGTAAACAAAATGGGACAGATCCGTTTTGGCCTGGCTGGCCTGAAAGGTGTAGGTGAAGCTGCGGTAGAAAACATCCTGGAAGAGCGTAAAAAGGACGGTCCGTTCAAAGATATATTTGACCTGATCAAGCGCGTGAATCAGCGTGCGGTCAATAAGAAATCGCTGGAAGCCCTGGCCATGTCCGGAGCCTTTGATTGTTTCCCGGCATTGCACAGAGCACAGTACTTCTTCAAGCCGGAGAACGATACTACCACAGGATTGGATAAGATCGTGAAATTTGGTAACCAGGTAGCAGCGGGTGCATCCAATATCGGTAGCTTGTTTGGGGATGAGGATATGCCGGCCATCGAACCACCGAAACTGCCAAATTGTGATCCATGGCCGCTGATATTGAAGCTGAACAATGAAAGAGAGGTGACGGGGATCTATATTTCCGGTCATCCCCTGGATGATTACCGCTTCGAGAGCAGGTTTTACAACATGAACAGGGTATCAGAACTGGTTGAATACCAGGCGGATATTACAGCTCCGGGTGGTGGCAAGCCGGGCAGGGAAAAGAATTTCAGGCTGGCGGTGTATGTAACAGGGGCGCAGGAGCGCATATCCCGTAACAACAGGCAATTTGGTATCATGACGGTGGAGGATTATAGCGGGAAGTTTGAGTTTGCGCTGTGGAGCGAGGACTTTATCAGGTATGCGCCTTATCTGAAAACGGGTTTATGTCTGTTTATCAACGGAGGTTTTAAGGCAAGACGATTTAATGATAGTGAGTATGAGTTCAAGGTGAATAGCATCCAGTTACTACAGGAAGTGAAGAAAACGCATACGAAAAAGGTGGGCCTGGTAACCATGCCGAAATTTATAACGCGGGATCTGGTAGACTTTTTGGTAGATAATATTAATAAGTATCCTGGTTCGAGTGAGTTGTTTTTGCAATTGGTGGATAGGGATAATGATTTGCAGGTAAAGATGCATACGTTCAATAAGCATATTGAGATGAATGATGAGCTGGCGCACTTTTTATCCAAGCAGCCGGATATGGATGTGTATATAGAGACTGCGAAATAGGTATTTATTTAGCCAGGCCGCAGGCACTTATCGGATCCGCTATACAGTTGCCTACGGTAATTACACAGTGGATCCGGTCCTTTTTGAAAGTAAAAAATGGCAGCAATACACGGTACCAAAAACCAATAATGCGGACAAAAGAACCAATTCGCCGGAACTTGATATATGTATAGAAACTATCAATAAGTATCCGGTAAAAAATACTGTAACTTGCATCGTAAATAATCGATATAACGATTTGCAGAACATGCCGAAAAAGCAGTAATTTGCGCCCGGTTTGATTCTTGCAGAGTTAATAACAAGATTTTAAAAATTTTATAAATACTAATAACATGGCATTAGAATTCACTGATTCCAACTTCCAAACGGAAGTGTTGAGCTCAGATAAATTGAGCGTAATTGATTTCTGGGCAGAATGGTGTGGTCCTTGTCGCGCTATCGGTCCGGTGATCGAAGAGCTGTCTAAAGATTACTCTGGTAAGGTTAATGTTGGTAAAGTAAATGTTGACCAGAACCCTCAGTTATCTATCAACTACGGAATTACAAGTATTCCTGCAATTCTGTTCATTAAGAATGGTCAGGTGGTAGATAAACAGGTAGGTGCTGCGCCTCGTTCAGTATTAGAAAAGAAGATTCAGGCGAATCTGTAATCTTTGGCAATAAATTAATTGTAAGGAGGGCGACTCGGATGAGTCGCCCTTTTTTATTGACCTTGTTTTCCTCTCCCTTCTTATTCGCTTCTTCTGCTCTCCGTCTTCACCTAAGCTTCGCTTAGATCAGTTCATTATAAGTACACTTCTATATCACCAATATATCACTTCATTATCCCAGGGATATTGAAGTGATATACTGGTGATCTTTTAATGAACTGATAATGTAATACATGAACAAGGTTCGCACTGAAGACGATGGCCCTCCTCAGGCCATTTCCCCTTCCTTAAAAACACTCAATACGAAATACTGCAGGATCGCGTTTAAAAGGTCGTGACTCAAATTCATTTCCCCCGGCCACAAGCCACTCCTGCCGCCGTTGATGGCTGAAGCCGAAAGCACCAGCCATCAGCGGCGGCCATTTTCGGGGAACTAAAATGCAAAATGAGCCAACACCGTTTTAAACAATAGGAAAAAAACGCGGTCAAACTGTCGAGAGCCAATTAATTGCTACAGAACCACTTTTCTAAATCGCAGGCAACCATTCCTGGATAATTCCGTACTATAAATAGTGGGGAATTTATTCAATATGACACCCTAACTTTTGGAAATTATAGCCAAGGTGTGTAACAAAAGATTGTACCTTTCCCCGAATTTTCGGAAAAACAGCCGCTAATTTTAACTTTCAAACTTGAACTTTGCGCAATTTTACCCTTTTTATCCTAACCGTCTTCCTGTCATTACCTGCCCTGGGCCAGCGCCAGTGTGGCTCCGAAATTGCCGCGCAGGAACAGATTAAGGAAAATCCTTCTTTGCAGGTACTGCGTGACAAGATCGAAGCACGCAACCGCTCAACAATCACTACGCTCAAAACAACCAGAGCAGCAGCCAAAACTACCGCTACCTACAACACCGTTACCATCCCTGTAGTCGTTCACATTGTATTGCAAAATCCAAATGTCGTAACCGACGCCCAGGTGCAATCCCAGATCGATGTACTTAACAAGGACTATGCTGCACTCAATACCGATACCAGCATTCTCCCCGCTGTCTGGAAAGAGCTGATCGGCAACGCCAAAATCCAGTTTTGCCTTGCACAACGTACTCCTGCGGGTGAGGTAACGAATGGGATAGAGCGTATAACTACTACAAAATCAAGCTTTAGTATCAGTTCTGCAGCCAAGGCAGTAAAGTTCACCAGCACCGGTGGCGCTGCCCAATGGGATGGCAATAGCTACCTCAATATCTGGGTTACCCACCTCGAAAGTGGCTATCTCGGTGTCGCTACCTTCCCCGGTTTATATGCCAGCAACCAGCAGGGCGTCGTAATTGATTATGCCGGTTTCGGTACCACAGGTACCGCCACCTCTCCATATAATAAGGGTCGTACTGCTACCCACGAAATAGGGCACTACTTCAACCTCCGCCACATCTGGGGGGATGAAGATGCCTGTGCCGCCGATGACGGTATCGACGATACCCCCAAGCAGGCCAAAGCCACCTACGGCTGTCCTGCGTGGCCACAGGTTGACATGTGTGCAAGCAGCAATCCAGGGTATATGTTCGAAAACTACATGGACTACTCAGACGATGCCTGCCTGGTACTCTTCACCACCGAACAGGTAGACGTGATCCGTACCACCCTCGCGAGCGACAGGCTTACCCTGCTCAGCTCCGAAGGCTGTACCCCCCTGAACCTGAAAACACTGGATGCGGAAGTACAAAACGTCATCTCACCTTATAAGCAACAATGTGATGCCAGCATTACGCCATCTGTACTCCTGAAAAATATGGGGCTGACCACCCTCACCAAAGTCAATATCAACTATCGGACAGACGATGGCAGCGTGTATACCACTGCCTGGGCAGGTAGCCTCGCAGCATTGAAAACAGACACCGTCACCCTCTCCACCAGTTCTCTCGATGTAGGTGAGCATATCCTGCAATCATGGACCTCCCTTCCGAACGGTGCTGCTGATAATGATGCTACCAACGATACTGCCTGGACTACTCTGAGCTATTATAACAATATCAGCTTCCCGCTGAAAGAAGGATTCGAGAGCAGCACCTTCCCGCCTGCCGGCTGGGAAATCAATAATCCGGATGGTTCTTATACCTGGGAAAGAACAGCTGTGAGCCGTGGCGATAGTAGTTACTATGCCCTCGTGCTACGCAATTTCGCCTACCAAGTGAACGGGGAGGCTGACGATATCCGTACCCCCACCATTGACGCGGGAGGCGCGGACTCCATCTTCCTCTTCTTCGATGTGGCCGCAGCGAGTTATACCAACATCACCGATACCTCCAACCATTTCTGGGATGGGTTACTGGTGCTGACCACCTCCGACTGTTCCCTCACCTACGATACCCTGTACAACAAATTGGATCCAGCCCTGGTGAGCGTCAAGGCACCGGTGAGATCTGAATTTGTACCTACCGCCAGCCAATGGCGCCGGGATTCCGTCAACCTGACCAGTATTATAAAAAAAGGACAGTTCAGGGTGGTATTCAGGAACATAGCGAATAGCGAAAACAATATTTACCTGGACAATATCAATATCGTCACTAAGTCTACCCTCCCTTACCTGAAAGAAAAGGGCATTACGGTAGGCCCGGTGCCAACTTCCGGGGCACTCTACGTGACCTTCCTGGAAAAGCCGGACAACCTGGATTACATAGGTTTATACAATACTTCGGGGCAAATGATCGCCAATCAGCGTGGCTCCAATATCGACGGCAGCAATCGTTTTACTTTTGATTTGGTAAATGAGCCAAATGGTGTTTATTTTGTAAAGTTAATTTACCGGAATACTAAGGCAAAGACTTACAAGATCATAAAAGTGAATTAAAGGATGACTACTCAAAACGATTATCCTGCAGTGGAAACGCTGTTGCAGGATGCCAGGCTGGATAAAGCATTGAAGAACATTGGAGAAAAAGTGCTCGCCAAAGAGCGGCTGACTACTGATGAAGGTATACTGCTGTTTGAAAAAGGCGAACTGGGCTATGTGGGCGCGCTGGCCAATTTCGTTAGGGTGCGTATGCATGGAGATAAAACCTATTTCAACAGGAATTTCCATATTGAGCCGACAAACGTTTGTATCTTCACTTGTAAATTCTGTTCATACTCAAAGCTTTATAAGCATAAAGAAGAAGGTTGGGAACTGAGCGTAGACCAGATGCTGGACATCGTAAAGAAATATGATGGTCAGCCGGTTACCGAAGTACACATCGTAGGCGGTGTGCATCCGAAAATGAACCTGGACTTCTTCGTAGAACTGCTGGAAAAGATCAGGGCACATCGTCCGGATTTACATATCAAAGGATTTACGGCGGTGGAGCTGGACTATATGTTCCGCAAAGCCAAACTGAGCGTACAGGAAGGGATGAAGAAGCTGTATGATGCCGGCCTGCAGTCAATGCCGGGCGGTGGTGCGGAGATCTTCCATCCTGATATCCGTGCACAAATCTGTCATGATAAAGTAGATGCAGACGGCTGGTTAGATATTCACAGGGCAGCGCATAACCTGGGTATGCATACAAATGCGACCATGCTGTATGGCCATGTGGAACAGTACTGGCACAGGGTAGATCATATGGAAAGGCTGCGCCGGTTGCAGGATGAAACCGGTGGTTTCAATACCTTTATTCCGCTGAAGTTCAGGAATAAGGATAATGAAATGGAGCATGTGGGTGAGGTATCTGTGATTGAGGATCTGCGCTTGTACGCCATCGCGCGTTTGTATATGGATAATTTCCCGCACCTGAAAGCTTACTGGCCAATGCTGGGCAGACAAAGTGCGCAGCTTACGCTGTCATTCGGGGTGAATGACCTGGATGGCACCATTGATGATACCACCAAGATCTACTCAATGGCGGGTGCAGAGGAACAGAATCCAAGTATGAATACCGCACAGTTGGCAATGCTGATTAAGCAGGCAGGTAGAAGACCGGTGGAGAGAGATACTGTTTACAATGAGATAAAAGATTATACAGATGTCGTTTTTTCTGACGAAGAATTAATGGCTAAATAGAAAGCAAAAAAAGAGGGCTGATTGCTTAGCAATCAGCCCTCTTTTTTTAAGGCGGGTTATGACTGTACTGACGTATAATCATAACCCGTAGTTTTTTTAATTCAATTCTGCTATCGTAAACGGCTTTTGTCTGCCTTTATACTTCTTCCTCACTTCCTGTATATCCTTATCCGTTACCTTCGATCCCTGGTTACTCCAGCAATTTCTAATGAAGCTAATTACCTCCGCAATGTCCTGATCATTGTACTCATCATTGCTACCAATCCCCGGCATATCTGCACTGATCTCAGGTGCTTTATAGTGTTTTCCATTTACATCAACAGGTCCGGTAAGGCCATATAACACAATGGAAATCAGCCGTTTCTTGTCTCCAGTTACTAACTGTGACTGGTTCAGTGGCGGCGCCAGAGATTTGATTCCATCCCCATCTTTTCCATGGCAGGTCTGGCAGATATTTGCAAATAACTTCGCTCCTTTCGGGTATTCTTTCACGAGCGCGTCGCTCATTTTTGCTTTGCGATGTACTTCAATATCCTTCATGATAGCATCGAGATGCCGACGCATTGCCAGTGTAGTATCCCCATTAATTTTAATGAGCTGCGCCAGCAATTGTGATTCCTTTCCACTGTTATTATTGATGATCGCATCTGCAACATAACGGTCATTGGCATACCGTGTCATCAACTTCGTTTGCAGGTCTGCGCTATTAGGCAGATATGGTAAAACCAGCGCGATGTAAGGTGCCAGGAATACATTCTCCTGCAGGGCAGTCAGCGCAGCGGTGGCAGCCGGCACCTTTACAGAAGGCAGGGCTGAAATCGCCGTCGCCTGTAAGTAAGGGTTCTGCTGGTGCAGCAGGAATTCTATTTCTGCTGCCTGCAAAGCCCCCAGACCTTCCAGGGTCCACATGGCGTGCATGGTACCGTAAATACTGCCATCCTGGTGCAGGCGTTCTTTCAGTTTCGGAATCAGTTGGGTATAGTGATGGTCAATGATCATTTGCTGTGCCTTATCCCTGATCCAGCCGTTCGGACTATCTAATAATGCCAGGAGCTTGTCAGGATTATTGTCCAGCGCTACTGGTTGTATTTTCGCCCCGGCAGGAATAATGCGATAAATACGACCGCAATTGAGCGGGTTGGTCAGGTTACGGCTTTTGATCTCATTTTTCAGGTAAGGCGTCAGGTAGGTCTTATGCTGAATGATCCCACGGTACATATCTACAATATAAAGGGCACCATCCGGCGCATCGTACAGGCTAACGGGGCGGAAACGCTCATCATCACTAACCAGGAACTCCTTCTTCTGGTAAGCCTGGCGGCCTTTCACCACGTACCCGCTATCCTGGATGATATTGCGCTTAACCAGGTTACCGCAGGGCTCTGCCACGAAAATATTGTTATCGTATTGCTTGCCTAAAAGACAGCCTCTATATACAAGCGGACTACAGGCGGCCGTCATTTCTACCAGGCGAAGACTATCATCCAATACTCCTTTCATATAGCCCCGGTTCACACCCGGTGTTGGGTGATTAGGATAAACGCGGTTGTCCGGAACAATCTTCTCATCATAACCAGCTACTGTTTTCTGGTTAGGGTTGCGGGCACCCAGGCCGGGCGGGAAATAATCGCCGAGCACATTTTCAGAGTTATTATTTGTGAATAGTCTGCCGTAATTATCCTGGGATACGCCCCACTGACCACGGAAATGGGTATCCTGTTTCACCCATTTGCCATTTATCTGGCGGTAACGTTTGTCGGACTTGGCATTATAGATCCAGTTATCCATGGCACGGAGCAGGCCGTTTGGCTGGTGTTCTACATTACCTCCTTCAGTATATTTATCATCGATCAGGACGCGCTTGCCGGCAACATCATTTTTGACAGGCACATACCAGAGTTTTGGTGGCTCAGCCAGCAGGAAACCTCCGGGTACCAGGCAGATGGCACGGGGCAGGATCAACGAGTCAATGAGCACTTTGCGGGTATCAGCAATTCCGTCATGGGTGGTATCCTCCAGGATCACCACTTTGCCATTGGGTACCTCTTCGCCGGTACCAACGGTATCGGGCATATACCCCATCATTTCTACCACCCACATACGACCTTTGTCGTCGAAGGTCATGGCAACGGGCGTTGTGATCAAGGGTTCCGACGCAACAAGCTGGATTTCAAGTCCTTTTTCCAGCTGCATGTGTGAGAGGGCGGTTTTGGCATCCAGTACAGGGGATGGACCGAGTTTTTGTCTCATAGCTGTGGAATCTGCATGATCTTTCGCAGGTCCTGGGCCGGTACAGGCGGAGAGCCAATAGGCGGCGGCCAGGAAAAGTGTCCAATTTTTCATTTATGAAATCGATTGAAATTACAATGTAGATATAAAATTATATTAATTGCGGGTGTTTTTGATGGGGGGTAAATGGATGGAAGAGTAATTTTGGTCAGGTTCCTTTCATTGCATGTAATCGATTTCTATGTATCTTCTCCATTTTATGATTCCCATCATTTTTAGCCAAAAATCCTCATTTTTCAGCCCCTTAGCAGCCGAATGGTACCAATTTCCCCCTATTAATTTCCTCATTTGTTTTTATCTTCGCTCCTTACTAGATCTAAATTAGCTTATGGGACGTTTTCAGGGCCTTTTTGGTATTATCCTCATCCTGGGACTTGCTTACTTATTTTCCAACAACAAAAAGAAGATCAATTTCCGTCTTGTATTTAGTGGTATCGGATTACAGGTAATAATTGCCCTGCTGGTATTTAAGGTACCACCCGTGTTTCGATTTTTCCAGCTATTAGGTAAAGCAATGGGGAAACTGGAACAGTTTGCCCGTGAAGGTGCGGCTTTTGTGTATGCTGGTATAGCGGTAAAGCCTACTCCTGATACGATCAGTGATTACGCGCAGAGTGGTTTCGTATTTGCGTTCAATGTAACTGCTGCGATTATCCTGGTATGTGCGCTGGTAGCGATCTTTTATCACTTTGGTATCATGCAGCGCATCGTAGCTGTGATAGCTAAAGCCATGAATGTAGTGATGCGGGTGAGTGGTGCGGAAGCACTGAGCAATGTGGCGAGTGCCTTTGTGGGGCAGATTGAAGCCCAGGTAATGATCCGTCCTTACTTACCATATATGACCAAAAGTGAGTTGCTGGCTTCGATGAGTGGTAGTCTGGCCTGTATTGCGGGCGGGATCCTCGTGGTTTATTCCAATATGGGATTATCTGCGGGTATGGACCTGGCACCGATGCTGATCACGGCCAGCCTGATGGCGGCACCGGGTGCGCTGGTGATTTCCAAGATCGTGTTTCCTGAAACGGAAGAATCCCAGACCATGGGGGTTGTGAAACTGGATGTAAAAAGTCATTATGTAAATGTGATCGATGCGATCTCTCATGGTGCCAGTGACGGCTTTAAGATTGCGATGAACGTGATTGCGATGATCATTGGTTTCATTGCCCTGATTGCGTTCCTGGACTGGGGCCTGCTGAAGATCGGGCATATCTTCAACCCGGAGTTTAACCTGAGCCTGAATTTTATCTTTGGTAAATTGTTCTATCCGGTAGCATGGGCAATGGGTGTTCCGAATGGCGATGTGAATAGTGTGGCGACCTTATTAGGTCAGAAACTGACGGTGAATGAGTTTATTGCATTTAAGCACCTGACAGACAAGACGATCCCGGTGGTTTCTTCCAAAGGGCTGCTGATTGTGAGTGTGGCGATTTGTGGCTTTGCTAATTTTAGTAGTGTAGGTATGCAGATTGGTGGTATTGGGGTATTGGCGCCTGAGAGAAGAGGAGATCTGGCAGCGCTGGGCCTGAAAGCCCTGTTCTGCGGTACCTTGGCTTCTTATTTATCAGCAACGATTGCTGGTATCCTGATATAATCTGCATAATAATACTTTCATGAAGGAAGGAATTCACCAAAGGGAATGAAAACCTTTTTTCGGATAAAAAAGGGGGCAGCCGACGGTCGCCCCCTTTTTTATTGCCCATGGTTTAGGGCGGGCAAAATGCAGCACCCATTACTCCAAATAGATAAAGCCTTCTGGCACAAGTCCAAAAGGCTTTCAATCAGGTATTTACAGGTGTTATAAGCTTAGTCTTTTGATCAGCTCATCCTGTATAGCAAACCACGCTTCTACCTCCCCACTGTCTGTAAACGTCTGCTTCATTTCAGAATTCAGCTTGATCTTTTCAACCACCGAAATTGCAAGTTTTCTCAATGCCAGGGTAGCCAGAATATTTAAAGAATCCAGCTTTTCCAGTGGAGTTTCAGGATAGTCTTCACTGGGTTTGCCTGTTAGTGCGGCTACTGTTTCAGCGGCTGCTAATGCATCTTCGCATTCAGAAGTGTCGAGGAGACCGTCTTTGTTCAATGAAAACTGCAAGGTATCAGCGATCAAGCCTCCATCCTTAGCATCAATCATTTCAAATACCCAGTCTAGTGAACCATCATTTTCAAAATTTCTGGTACCCCATGTGCCCATAGCTATGTAAGTTTTTTGTTTGGTTGCGTAAAGTTAATTCAGACTTCTGAAATCTAAAAGTTCGTGCTGCTTATGAATTTTAAAATTTCAGGCAACAACCTAAAAAAATCGAACCACGCTCCTTTCTATCCTCAGTTCCAGCTATTCAACTTTTTTTTAAAATTCCAGGTTCCCCACTAGTTCAGACTTCTAAAGTCCACCGGCACCAGCTTACTAACCCCTGGCTCCTGCATTGTCACGCCATAAATCACATCTACCGATGCCATCGTTTGCTTATTGTGCGTTACAATAATAAACTGTGAATTATCCGAAAATTTACGAATCATATTCGTAAACTTCCCAACATTTGCATCATCCAGTGGCGCATCCACCTCATCCAGGATACAGAACGGTGCCGGTTTGATCAGGTAGATCGCAAACAACAAAGCTGTTGCTGTCAGGGTCTTTTCTCCACCGCTCAACTGTGTAATTGCTGCCGGACGCTTACCCTTCGGCTTCGCTATAATCTCAATCCCTGTGTCTGCCAGGTTCTCCGGATCACTCAATATCATATCACACTGATCTTCCTCTGTAAACAGCGCCTTAAATACTCTAACAAAATTCTCCTTCACCTGGTTAAAGGTTTCCAAAAATTTCTGGTTCGCCGTTGCCTCCACTTCCTGGATCGTGGCCATCAGGGATTCTTTCGCCGTCACAAGATCATTCTTTTGTTCCAGGATAAACTCATACCGCTTCTTCATTTCCTGGTAAGCCTCTATCGCAGTCGGGTTGATCTCACCCATGTTCTCCAGTCGCTTTTTCAGGCGTTCTGCACTACCCTGCAATTCGTCTGCCGGCAATGTAGAACTACGCACCTCATCTATTATTTCATCCAGGTTCACCTTGAACTCCACACTCAGGCGTTCTTTCATGGAGGCCAGTTGCAGTTTCAGCTCATTCACCTTGTCCTTGATCACGGTCAGGGCACGGTCCAGCTCCTCGCGGGCACGCGTACGGGCACGGAGGCTGGTTTCCTTTTCCTGCAGCATGTTCCGGAAATTATAATATTCCTGGTCCTTCTCGTTCAGTTCTTTCTCTTCTTCTTCTTTGCGGCGGAAGAGGTCTATCAGGCCATCTTCTGCAGCCCCCAGTTTGTCTTCAGCAGCAGCAATATTCGCTACCGCATCTTCCAGCTGGCTCTTATTGCTGGTGATCTGGTTGTGCAGATCTGTCAGTTGCTTACGTTTAAAATCCAGTTCCTGGCGCAGGGCCGCTACTTTGGATTGCTGGCGGGTCTGTTGTAAGTTCTGGTTGTTGAACTGTACATTCGCCTGGTTAAACTGTGCTTCCGCATCGCTGGCAGCACGTTCTGCATTGACAATATTGTCGTGCAGTGCATGTACCTTCTCATTCAGATCTTCCAGTTCTTCCCTTACACCGGCAATGCTTTCCTGGTTCTGTTCCAGGGATTGCTGCATTTCAGCCAGCCTTTTATCGCCGGATTCGATGAGGTGACGGAAGTTCTCGATCCTGTTCTGCAGACCAAAGACCTGGTTATTCAGCTGGTTGATCTTTTCCCGCTGCTGGTTGATCCTGTTTTCATTCAGCTGGGTGTTATAGCCCAGGACCTCGTTATGCTTCACCTGGATCTGTTCGCGCAGGGTAGCGACGATCGTTTCCAGTGCACGGATCTCCTCATCCAGTTTTTCGAGGTTCTTGGCGCGGCCGAGTTTCTTTCCTTCGAAAGCACCCACGCTACCACCACTCATATTGTATTTACCACGTACAATGCGGCCACTCTTTTCGATCACAAGTACATCCTGATCGGAGAGCTGCTCCCATTCAATGCCACTTACATTGTCAGCGATGAACACCTTGCCCAGCAGGTAATTACCCAGTCCTTGATACCTTTCTTCAATCTCTACCACATCCAGTGCCGGGATGGTATTGGGAGGGGTAGAGCGCTGAGCGCCCTGATGATGGAACTGATCCAGGATAAAGAAATTGGCTTTACCCTTCTTGTTATCATCGAGGAGGTTGATCGCCTGAATGGCTTCGGCAGCGTTGTTGACTACATAATAGTTCAGGTAAGGTTCGAGCAGGTTCTCTACGCAGGTGCGGTAGTCTTCGCGACAAAAGAAGATATCGCTAAGGATTGGGGCTTTATTGTTCCAGTCGGTATTTTTCCTGAGGAATTTGATACTGTCGGGGTAACCTTCCAGGCTGTCTACCAGGGATTTGAGCAGGTCGTACTCGTTCTTTTTCTGATCGAGGGTACGGTTTTCATCCACCAGTTTATCACGCAGGCCTTCAATTTCGCCCTGGGTACTGAGGATCTTGCTCTTGGTCTCTTCCTGGAAAGCAATCATTTCTTCCAGGTCGCCCTTTGCATCCAGCAGGGTATCCTGCAAAATGCCTTTTTCTTCATCCAGTTGCGTGATTTGCAGCTGGCGGTTGGCCTTTTCTTCCTGGAGTTGCTGAATGCTACGCTGGAGGTTCTGTACCGAAGTATCGGCTACGGCCACTTTTTTCTCTGCCTCGAACTGCTGGCGTTGCCATTGTTGCTGATCGCGGCGGAGGTTTTCGAGGGCCAGTTTCTTTTGGTTAAAGGATTCCTTCTTATCATCCACCATGTCCTGCAGGCCTTCCAGTTGATCCTGGAGGGAGTCGAACACATCCTGTTCTTCTGTAACCTGGTTTTCGGTAAAGGCGATGGAATCGGTGAGACCTTGCAGCTGTCCTTCGGCGTTGGTGAGGAAGGAGCTGATATTGCGTTCTCTTTCCTTTAAGTAGGTGAGTTGTTGTGTTGCGAGGTTCTTGTCGTTTTCCTTGGTACGGATGGTGGCTACCAGCTCGTTAAAGGATTTTTGCAGTACGGACAGTTCGCGTTCTTTGGCTACGAAGTGCAGTTTATCTTCTTCGATGGAGGCCTCATCTTTGGTGATGTCGGCTTCCAGGGCCAGTTTCTTATCTGATTCGGCTTGTTGCCTGTCTGTCAGGTCTTTAAATTCAACATTAAAACCTTCGAGGGCGGCTTTGGCCAGTTCTATAGAGATTTCGCGGTATTCTTTCTTGATTTCGTAGAAGCGTTCAGCTTTACGGGCCTGGGCTTCGAGGGTTTTGAGGTTGTTGTTGATTTCAAACAGCAGGTCCTCAATACGGTTCAGGTCTCCTTCGGTCGCGTCGAGCTTCGATTTGGCTTCCTTTTTACGGGTTTTGTAGATGGAGATACCGGCGGCTTGCTCAAGCATGCGGCGGCGGGAGTTCTCTTTATCTTTAATGATATCATCTACCATCCCGAGTTCGATGATGGCGTAAGAATCCGTGCTGACACCAGTATCCATAAACAGGTTATGGATGTCCTTCAGCCGGCAGGCTACGTCATTTAGTCTGTATTCGGAATCACCGTTCTTGTAGAATTTGCGGGTGATAGTGACGGTGGTAAACTCAGTAGGGAGTACATTGCGGGTATTCTCAAACGTGAGGCTTACTTCAGCCATCCCGCTGGCAGAGCGGGTTTTGGAGCCGTTGAACACCAGGCCGGATTGGTTTTCTGAGCGGAGATTGGAGATCTTATGCTCACCAATAACCCATCGGATGGAGTCGATAATATTACTTTTGCCACAGCCGTTGGGGCCTATAACCCCGGTTACACCTTCATCGAAGTGTAAGACAGTCTTGTCTGCAAAACTTTTGAAGCCTTTGATTTCTAATGTTTTTAAACGCACAATTGCTCCTCTTTGTTTTTTTAAAGCCGTCAAAGATAACTATGATTTCTCTGATTTCTTGTATCAGATTTAACCATTCACAACACAATTACGTTCCTGGTCATTATTTTTTCAAAGAAAGCAGTAATTTATTATAGATAGACGTGTCAGGGGAAATTTAATTATACACAGTTGTGTATAAATTTCAGACAGGTTGTTGATGATCATTGCTTTAAGATGAAAATAATGCTGGGTTAGCCGATATGGTATGGACTAACAGGGCGCACAAATTAGGAATTTTTTCTATTTTAAGAAGAATTTAAAAATGGCCTGCAGTAGCAGGAAAGCGCCTATTATTAATAAGCCCTTAAAAAAGAACCCCCATTTGTCCTCCATCGCCGGGTATAATAATTGAATGCGTATCTTTGCACATATTAAATTTCTACATGCGGCACTGGATCCAGGAAGTCAGGAATTTCATCTACAGCTATCATTTTAGTACCGGGTTACGTACTACCATCAGTGTGGTCGTGCCTTCCGTAGTCTGCTCCTTGTTGGGAAACCTCCCTCTTGGGATCGTCATCTCCCTCGGTGCCCTTGCTACTGCCCTTTCGGACGTTCCGGGCACCGCCATCCATAAGCGAAACGGTACCCTCATCGCCATCTTCTTCATTTTTAACACGGCCCTTTGTACATCGCTCATCATGGCCTACCCGGTATTGATGGCCTTTGGGATCCTGGTGTGCTGTTTCATGAGTGCTATGCTGCTCGTGTATGGCAACAGGGGCGGCAACATTGGTATCGGCTGTATGCTTGTCATGGTATCCATCCTTGGCGAAAAGGCAGTGCCGGTTCACGAAGCCTTTCTTCACAGCTTCTATATATTATTAGGCGCCGTATGGTATGGCCTCCTGTCATTACTACTCTGGCAGATCCGCCCTTACCTGAGCGTACAGCAAATGCTCTCTGAGTGTATTACCGAAACGGCTGAATACCTCCTGGCAAGGGCACATTTCTACGATCCCGATGCTGGTGATAAGATCGAAAAAATCCATAAAGATGTATTTGCGCAACAGGTGGTCGTCAATGAGAAACAGGAAGCCGTACGCGAACTCTTATTAAAAAGACGTTCTCACCAGGAAGGTACGACCAGCATCAACAAGGCCCTGGTACTAATCTTCCTCGACATGGTCGATCTCCAGGAACAGATCATGGCTGCCCAGACAGATTACCAGGCCCTTCATGAATCTTTCGACAGCGCAGGCATCCTGGATAAGTTCCATACCCTGATCCTTGAATTTGCAGGAGAACTGAAAATCATCGGTGAGGCAGTTGCCGCAGGCCAGCGTTCCCTGCCAAAGGCCAACCTGCGATACGAAATTGCAAAAGTGCAGAAGGCCGTTGACGAGATCAGGAAAACATTACCGACAGTAAAAGAAAGAACGCGCTTATTAGTGCTGTCCAATATCCTCCATAACCTGTCAGACATGGCGCAAAGGATTTACAACCTGCACCGCCTGACCCGCCTGGAAAGAGTAAAAGACGAGATCATTGACCCGAGATTACAGCTTTCAAGTTTTACGAGTCATGGTTCATATGATGTGGAAACCTTTTTGAATAACCTTACTTTCCAGTCACACATTTTCAGGCATGCCCTGCGCGTAAGTCTCGCATCGGTAACGGGCTACGTGATTGGCCAGATCTTTCACCTGGACCGGCTTTACTGGATTCTGCTCACGATCGTGGTGATCCTGAAACCGGGTTTTAGTATTACAAAAGCAAGAAGTTACCAGCGTATATATGGAACGGTGGCAGGGGCTCTATTTGCAGCAGGGATCTTATACCTGACAGCGAATAATACGGTGATTTTCATCGCAATGCTCTTTTGTATTCTCGGGGCTTATAGTTTCATGACGCACCAGTATACCCTGAGTGTGTTTTTTGTAACGCCTTTTGTGATCTTCCTGTTGCACTTTTTGCACCCGGCAAATTTGTATAATGTAGGATGGAGGGTGATGGATACCACTATTGGTGGTACGATCGCATTCTTTGCCAACCTGCTGCTATGGCCGAGTTGGGAAAAGAATACCCTGCCCAGTCATATGATCAGGATGGTGAAGAGTAATGCGAAATACTTTGAGCAGGTGATGCATTTGTATACGCAGGAAAACTTTGTGCTGAATGATTATAAACTGGCCAGGAAGGATTCGAATGTAAGTGCCGCGAACCTGATGTCGGCATTTCAGCGCATGCTGTCGGAGCCGAAGAGCAAGCAGCGAAATGGCTCCCTGGTGTATCATTTTGTGGTGGTGAATAATTCGATCATTTCACATATAGCGGCACTGGCTAACTATGGGACAACGCATAATGGCGTGCGGTTTCAGCAGCCTGAGTATAAGTTATTGAGTAATAATCTGCAGGCGTATTTTACGTGTATACTGGAGATGCTGGAGAAACCTGGTGAGAAGCCTTCTTCGCCGCCGGCGAACCTGGAGGCGTTTGAAACCCTGGACATGAAGCTGGAAGCCATTTACCAGAAAAGGCAGGAAGAAGTGAATAATGGGAAGGGGGATTCGGATCTGAGGCAGGAGATCCTGGAGGTGAAGCAGGTGAGAGATCAGTTGCATGCGGTGATGTCACTGCTGAAGGACATGAAGAAGATGCTGGAACAAAATAATTAAAAACAAAGGGCGTTTACTTTCGGTAAACGCCCTTTATTTTTAATCTGTATAAATTATTCCAAATTGATCCGTTACCGGTTCCAGGTGTTCCAAAATCAAATCAAAGAAAGCCGGCCCCTGTTGAATATACCAGGGCATGAAGTTTTCTTTGCGCTCCTGTAAACTATTTGCCGGGAACAATCGCTGCTTCAGCACCCGGATCTGGTCCGTCTGCCATGCAAACTTCCTTTTCTCCGCCCGCAAAAACTTATGCTCCAGCTTCCCAATTGACTTAATCGCTTTAGACCGCTCTGATTCTACCGACTTTACCAAAGTAATATCAATATCTTCCGCCTTCAGCGACAATTCATCAAACAATTTCTCTATCGCCGCATACTCATCTTTTAGCACCAGCGCTGCATTTGTATGCTTCTGCACAAACTCATTCACCAGCGACTCCGCATCCCGGAACAGATCTGCCATATCCAGGCCCAGTTTCTCCAACCTGGCCAGCGAAGCAAGATCTGCCATCAGGAAAGAATTGCGTAGTAATAATATGGGAAACGGCACCTTGTAATGCGCAAATAAATCCTGCAACTCAATCCAGTACGCAATTTCCCCGCCTCCACCAATAAAGGCGATGTTCGGCAGAATCGTCTCCTGGAACAAGCCTCTTAATATCACATTCGGACTGAATCGCTCCGGGTGCTCCTGCAATTCCTTTTCCAGCGTTTCCCGGCTAAACTCCACCGGCATATGCAGCACTTTCCAGGTATCCCCGATCTGCACAATACGCTCACGGGCTGTTGCTGTCAGGTAGAACAGGTTGATCTCCCGTGGATTCGCCTGTACTTTATAATGCTGAGAAAGTCTCGTAAGCGTCTCATTTACAATCTTGTGGGAGTGCTGGTGCAGCAGTTCGTCTCTCATTACAGGAATGTAGAGACGCTTCAGCGCCGGGCTATCAGGCACCAATACCACCAGGCCGTAACAGCCAAACAATTCATTTACAAGGTATAAGGTGGCTTCCTGGATATTCTCATGTTCCAGGTAGGCCTTTTTCATCATGGCCATGAGTTCAGCTGCATGCGGGCCGTAACCCAGCGCCGATTCGATGGTGGCAAAAAGTTCGGTGAAGCCCTCTGGCTGCATACGGCCTACTGCTCCCTCCTGGGAAGTAGCCCAGTTGATGTTCTTGCCGCCAATATACACATGGCCAAGCTCCTCAAGGTCAGCATCCTCACTACCCATGTAATAAACAGGCACGAACTTATATTGCGGATACTTATCCTGTAACTGACCGGCAAGCTTGATGGCCTGCAGGATCTTGTATACAAAATAGAGGTAACCGGTAAAGATATTAGGCTGGTGGGCGGTAGTCACCGTAAAGGTGTTCGCCTCGCCTAAGCTGTTGATATTATTCTTTACATGATCTGTGATCTGAAGGCCCTCATACTGTTCTTTCAGGGCAGACACTAATACCCCACGCTGTTGTGGATGCGATTTCTTAGCCTTAATAGCGGCTTCAAAATCAGGGGATAAGGAGGAATATTTGTAAAAAGAACGCAGATGCGGATGGTCTGCGAGGAAGTCTATTACCAGTTGATTGAAATACCCCGTCTGACTATACGATATATTGCTTACAGGTTGCTCCATACTACACTCAAATGATCTTTTGAATGCACGAATTTAGGGGAAAAGGGGGAGATGATGGGGGAAATTTCATGAGTGGTAAATTGGGAAGGATGCGAAAAATTGGCTTTCACCGCTGGTAAAAGCCAATTTTCCGCGAAGCCGGCATGGGCCTGCCGCCGGCTAAAAAATTAGTTATCAGGGCTGACTAAGCTGATTTCCATAATATTTCAACCTGATCTCCGCTGATTTGGCCGCAAAACTCACATTTATCAATAAATACCCCGCATTCTCAAAACTCTGCTGTGCCGTCTTCACATCAATAATCGTTGCCTGTTTCAGCTGAAAACGCTGCAATACCAGTTCCAGCAATTTCCCGGACAATTCATAATTATCCTTCGCCGTCTGCAACTGCTGTAAATTATTATTATATGCCTGCCAGCTTTTCACAATATTCCCCGTATAATTCATTCCCAGCGTATCCCTCACCAAACGATCGTTAGAAGTATTGATCGCCGCAATCTCCTGCCTCCGCTTATACACAGACCCATTAAAAACCGGGATATTCACTCCCACTCCTACATAGGGTCCATAGTTCTGGTTCAGCAATGAAAACCCATCACTATTCCTGGTATAATTAAAATTATACCCCGCATTCCCCGTCAAAGACGGATAGCGGTAAGCCGCCGTCTCTTTTTCCAAATACTGATCTACCTGTACCTGTTTGCCTGCGGCCATCAGATCCGGGTGCTGCTCCATAGATTGTAAAATAGGCGCCAGCTGCAAATCTGTAGCTACGACGATCGTATCTTTGATAACGATGAGCGAATCCTGCTTCAAAGTCAGCACGGTCAGCAGATCCGTCTTTGCCTGATCTATCACCAGTTGCTGCGCCTGCAAATTCTGCACCTGGGTATTCAGATCCACCTGTGCCTGAAAAAGATCCGCATTATTCGCCACACCCACAGATTGCTGTGCTTTTACAATATCCAGTTTCTGCCGGGATACCTCAATGGAGCGCCCCAGGGTAGCCGCATAACTCTCCTGCCGGATGATGTCGTAGTACTTCAACATCACATTGTAAGTGATCGCCGCCACTCTTGACTTTAAATAATCATTGCTAATGGACTCAGCCACCTCTAACCGTTTGCTGGCATTGGCCACCCTGCTACCCGTATAAATAGGCACTGTTGCGCCAATACTGGCAGTGAGCTGGTTAGAACGGGCATTACTGCTACTCTTATTGTTAGCGGCATTCGCATACTTCTGTTCCAGGCTTGTCAACTGCTCCACATCAGTACCTGAAGCACTTACGACCGGCATACCACCTGCCACCGCGTAATTATTGTTTGTCTGCGCAATCTTTACATTATTCTCCGCGATCTGAAGGCCCAGATTCTTATTCAGCGCAATACTCACCGCATCCTTCAGCGTCAGCTGCTGCGCATGCAGCCAGCCTGGGAGTATAAAGAAAGTCAGGTATATAATAAATCTTTTCATGTTATTATTTTTATTCTGCCACACCAGGTATATGCGCCTTATGCTTACCACTCACATAAGTATACAATGCCGGAATTACGAACAGTGTCAGGATCAGTGAGAACATGATACCACCTACTACCACAATTCCCAATGGTACACGGCTCGTACTCGCCGCTCCCAGGCTCATAGCCAGTGGCAATGCACCCAGTGCTGTTGCCAGCGATGTCATCAGGATGGGGCGTAAACGCTGCGAAGCCGCTTCCACCACGGCTTCATGCTTACTCATTCCCAGCTCCCGCTTCTGGTTCGTAAACTCTACGATCAGGATCCCGTTCTTGGTCACCAATCCGATCAACATGATCATACCGATTTCGGAGAAGATATTTAAGGTCTGGCCAAAGATCCACAAACTCAACAAGGCCCCTGCCAATGCCAGCGGCACTGTAAACATGATCGTCAATGGATCGATAAAGCTTTCAAACTGTGCTGCCAGTACCAGGTAAATCAACACCAGTGCTAACGCGAATGCAAATACGATATTGGAAGAGCTCTCTGCATAGTCACGGCTGGAGCCTGACAATGCCGTATGGAAGCCAGGGTCCAGTAACCGGTCTCCTATTGCCCGCATCGCCTCGATACCATCCCCAATCGTATGCCCCGGCGCCAGTGAAGCGGAGATCGTTGCACTCTTGAAGCGATTGAAGTGATACAAGGTTGCCGGACTTGTACTCGTCACCACTTTCACCACTGCATCCAAAGGAATTTTATCACCACTCGCATTGCGTACATAGATATGACTGATATCTGCAGGCTCATTTCTTTCTGTTCTTTCCAATTGCGCAATCACATAATACTGGTAGCCGTTCATGATGAAGTAGGCCAGCCGTCCACCGCTGAATGCCGCTTGCATAGCAGCAATCACATCATTCGTAGAAAGGCCCAGGTCCTTGATCTTCATACGATCAAAGCTAACTTCCAGTGTAGGTTTTGTAAATTTCAGATCTACGTCTACGTTAGCAAAGGTTGGATCTTTCCGTGCCTCTTCGAGGAATAAAGGAATCGTGCTTTTGAGTTTATTTAAATCCTGGTTCTGTAGGATAAACTGGATTGGCAAACTGGTCTTGGAGCCGGAACCCACAGCGATCGTCTGCTCCTGGATCGTAAAGATGCGCGCATCGTTAAAGCGTTTCAGCTTCTTATTCAGATCATTCGCTATCTCTGACTGACTACGTTCTCTTTCTTCAGGAGGTACCAGGCCGATACGTGGTTGTGAGCTATTGATCACAGAACCCGCAGGTGTTCTTGCAAATACAAAGGCTCGTTCAGGCACTGAATCATACAGGTAATTTGCAATCTTATCACTCACTGCCTGTGTATAGCTATAGCTCGTACCTTCGGGTAAGCTCACCGTCATACGAATGCTGCTCCGATCTTCCAGGGGGGCAATCTCACTTTGTATATTACATAAGATCAGCCATATCATACCTGCGCAGACCAGGATGATCGCGACCGCCAGGAAACGCACTTTCATAAAAGCTTCCAGCCAGCGCTTGTAACCACTTTCCATTCCCTGGAAGAAAGGCTCTGTCTTTTCATAAAACTTACCGTGTCCTGCATCTTTTTTATTCAGGTACACATTTAATACAGGCGTAATCGTGAGTGATACAAATGCAGAGATCAAAACTGCCGTCGCCAGCACCACCCCAAACTCACGGAATAACCTGCCCACAAATCCCTGTAAAAATATCACCGGCATAAACACCACTGCCAGTGTAAGCGAGGTAGAGATCACTGCAAAGAAGATCTCCTTGCTTCCTTCCAGCGCGGCTGTGCGGATGTTCATCCCCTGCTCCAGTTTACGGAAAATGTTTTCCGTGACCACAATCCCATCGTCCACCACCAGGCCTGTGGCCAGTACAATCCCCAGCAGGGTTAATATATTGATCGTAAATCCAGCCAGGTACACGACGAAGAATGTAGCAATAAGGGAGATCGGGATATCAATCAGCGGTCTTATTGCAATCAGCCAGTTTCTGAAGAAGAAAAAGATCACCAATACCACCAGTGCAAATGCAATGATCAGGGTCTCTTTTACCTCTGCCAGTGACTGCCGGATGTTCCGCGTGTTATCGACCAGCACACTAAATTCAATATCGTCCTTATTGGATGCTTTGATCGCCTCCATACGTTTCTTAAACTCATCGGCAATGGCTATATTATTTGCGCCGGGCTGGGGAATGATTGCCAACCCTACTGCATTTACACCATTGTATTTCCATCCCTGTTCTTCAATCTGCGGACCCAGTTCTACCCGCGCCACATCGCCAAGGCGTACAATACCTGTACTGTCTTCGCGCAGGATCAGGTCCCGGAAATCCTTCTCCGTGGTCAGGCGGCCAAGGGCATTAATCGTTAGTTCAGTATTGTTACCATATACCTTCCCTGCCGGCAACTGAACGTTTTCAGTTTTAAGTGCAGTGCTGATGTCATTATAGGCTACGTTATAGGCATCCATCTTCGCTTCGTTGAGCCAGAGGCGCATGGCATAACTCTTATCGCCAAAGATGTTTACGGAGCTCACCTGGTCGATGGTCTGCAATTGCTGCTGCAATACGTTATCGACATAGTCGCTCAGTTCCATGAGCGATTTGGTACGGCTTTGTACTGCCAGGATCAGGATCGGGTCACTGTTCGCATCGGCCTTGGTGACCACCGGCGGCGCATCGATGTCAAGCGGCAGGTTCTTGGTGGCCTGGCTTACCTTATCACGCACATCACTGGCAGCAGCTTCCAGGTCAATACCGAGATTGAACTCTACCGTGATCACGCTGCTGCCCAGGGAGCTATTAGAAGAAATGGTACGGATACCGGGAATACCGTTGATCTGCTTTTCCAGCGGTTCGGAGATCTGGCTTTCCATGATGTCCGGGTTGGCACCGGTATATGAAGTCGTGACTGTAATAATCGGGGGGTCGATAGCAGGATAATCTCTCACTGCCAGGAAATAATAGCCAATCACCCCAAACAGTATAATCAGGAGGTTCATCACTGTCGCAAGGACAGGCCGCTTCAATGATAGTTCTGAAATATTCATTTGTAAAAATCCGTTGGGTGATTATTGCTGTGCAGCCACGAGTTTTTCCAGTGTCTTCACTTGTCTGACCTTTACAGGGGCATCGGGGCGGGCAAAGAGTACGCCGGTCACCACCACTGTATCACCGACGCTGATCCCGCTGGTGATCTCCACGTTATTGACTTCCCGTACACCGGTTTGCACGGTAGACAGGTGGGCCTTACCGTCTTTGACGAGCACGACCTGGTTGTTCTTATCGTTTGGAATGAGGGCGTTGGTAGGCACCATAATGGCTTTCGCCTCCGCACCGGCATTGAAATAAACTTTCACGAATGCCCCTGGGCGCCCCTTGCCGTCAGAAAGGAGGGCACGCACTTTTACGTTGCGGCTCGTCTGGCTCACCTGGGGTTCCATGGCGATCACAGTGGCTTGTTTGCGGGTGCCGTTGTTCGCATCGCTCACAACGTCTACTACACCACCTTTCTTTATATTATGGGCGTAATTCTCTGGTAACAGGAAATCTACCCGCATCTTGTCGGGAGATTGGATAGTGGCGATGAGGGTATTGGGGGTGGCATAAGCCCCGATACTCACCTGTCGCAGACCAATGATGCCTGTAAAAGGTGCACGGATAGCGGCCTTGTCAATCTGGGCCTGGGTGTATGCCATATCCGCCTGGGTACTGTGTACGTTGTTCAGCGCCAGGTCGTAATCAGCCTGGTTGATCCCGTTGAGGTCCAGGAGTTTGCGGTCGCGTTGTTCCGTTTTCTGGTAGAGGTCCAGCAGGACTTTGGACTTTTGCAGTTGTGCCTGCAGGTCGGCATCGTTGATGCGGGCAATGAGGGTGCCTTTTTCGACAATGCTGCCTTCGGGAATGTTGAGGTAGGTGATCCTGCCACTGATTTCCGGGTGTAATTCTGCAAATTCGTTGGGAACGATGGTACCGTTTGCTTCAACGTTGTTAGTGACACTACGCGTGTCAGCAATGATGACATCTACGATAGTAGGTTGGTTTCCCTGTGATTTAGCATCTTCCGTTTTCTTTTTATTATGGCAGGCGACTGATAATAACAACATACAACACAGCCCCGTTATATGTATTGCCCTTTGATCCAGCAAAACCATCAAAATTGATTTTATGTTGAGAACCTAAAAAACAAATGTAGATTTCGGGGGAAGGAGGATTGTATTATGTCGGCCAAAAGGCAAAAGGTGTCGGTGATTAATAAAAAAGGAGAGATAAACGGGCGCAAATAAACGTTGAAATGAGGGGTAATTTTAACAGTATTTAACGCTGTTATTAATTTATAATTCTTTACATTCCTGCCGCTGAAACCCTTTGCTGGCAAGGACTTTCAAAGATAAAACATTTTCTGCCACTTGTCATCATTAATTCAATTTTAACAGTTATTTTGACCGTTTATAAGGGTGGATCAGGAAAATAGTGAAGACCATTACCAAAAGTTACTGCCATAAAAAAATCGATTTCACCCAAAGATGAAATCGATTCTATAATTGCATTATAAATATGTCTTAAATAACAAAGCCATCCGGGATGACCATCCCGTTCTTAATTACCACAATTCCATCCTTCACGGTATACTGCTCATACTCCCCATTGGGCAACACCTCCCCCACATTTATCTTCACATTATTTCCAATACTCACATTCTTATCTATTATCGCTTTATTGATCACACAATTATCTCCAATCCCCATTGGCGGATGGCCTTTTGCTTTCGCTCTTGCCAGGTCTTCCAGGGTCTGGTAGAAATCGCTCCCCATAATATAGCTGTTTGTAATCACAGACCCCTTCCCGATACGGGCACGGATCCCTACTACGCAGCGTTCCAGTGTGCTATCACTGATAATCGTACCGTCGGCAATGATGGTCTTATTAAAAGACCCGCTCATCTTTGCCGGAGGCAGCATACGTGCACGGGAGTAGATGGTTTGGTGTTCATCGAATAAATTGAACTGGGGAATTTCATCTGTCAGTGCCAGGTTTGCTTCCCAGAATGAGCAGATATTTCCGATATCCGTCCAGTAGCCGGTATATTGATAGCTCATTACCTTCAGCGCTGCATTGATTGCGTAGGGAATGATCTCCTTACCGAAATCGGTCGCAGCCTCCTGTCCTTTCAGCAATTCCACGAGAGTATTCCTGCTAAAGATATAAATACCCATACTTGC
Source organism: Chitinophaga sancti (assembly GCF_034424315.1). Lineage (GTDB taxonomy): Bacteria > Bacteroidota > Bacteroidia > Chitinophagales > Chitinophagaceae > Chitinophaga > Chitinophaga sancti. The sequence continues at coordinate 291,312 of NZ_CP139972.1, read as the reverse complement.
CAGGTATTCTCTTCCTGCGGCATGCATTTCGTCACTCACCGGGCTGGCCCATGGTGCCAGTACATCCTGCTTTGGCTTTTCTGTAAATGAAGTAATGAGGCCTTTATCGTCTGTTTTCAGAATCCCAAAATCAGAGGCATCTTTCGCCGTTACCGGAATGGTACCGATGGTTACCTCTGCCTGTGATTCAATATGATGTTGCAGCATCTCCCTGAAATCCATCTGGTACAGCTGGTCGCCGGAGAGGATGAGTACATAATCGTACTCATAGTTCTCAATGTGATGGAGGCACTGGCGTACCGCATCTGCTGTACCCTGGTACCAGGTAGGGTTATCCGGGGTCTGCTCAGCTGCCAGAATATCTACAAACGCTTTACTGAAATGACTGAAATGATAGGTATTCTTAATATGCTTATTCAGTGAAGCGGAGTTAAACTGTGTGAGCACAAAAATGCGGTTCATATCCGCATTCAAACAATTGGAGATGGGAATATCCACCAATCTATATTTACCAGCTACCGGCACAGCGGGTTTCGAGCGCTTGCGGGTGAGCGGATAAAGGCGGGTACCGGAACCGCCTCCTAAGATAAGGGAGATAACTGCGTTAGACATATTTCTATTCTTTTGTTTCGTTGAAATAATGATTACTATAAATGGAAAGTCCCGTTTACAAACTACGTGGAAAGTTCCGTGCCAATTAAGGTCTGATAACTATTGATTCGTATAATTTTACATACTCAGCGGCGGCGCTATCCCAGGAGTGATCGATCTGCATGATATATTCCTGGATCTCCTGTAATGCCTGTCTATCATTGTACAGTTCCACAGCACGGGCTATGGCCTGGCAGGCATCCCAGGCTTCAGCCTGTATAAAGCGGATACCGAAACCACCGGTTTCTCCAAAGTCCTTCACTGTATCTTTCAATCCACCCACACTACGTACAATGGGCACCGTACCATAACGCAGCGCGTATAACTGGTTCAGGCCACAAGGCTCTACCCTGCTCGGCATCAGGAGGAAATCACTCCCTGCGTAAATGCGGTGAGACAAGCCCTCGTTATATCCAAACTGCACATTGAAGTTAGGCGCAGTGCCGGCCTTTGTCTGGTGCAATCGCCATTCTGTCTGAGATTCTCCGCTACCCAGTACAAGGAAGTTAAGTTGTTTTTGCTGTTCGTACAGTGAACGGCCAATAATATCTGGTAGGAGATCAGCTCCTTTCTCGCCTACTAAACGGCCAATGAAGGAGAACAATGGTAATTCGGGGTCAAAGCCAAACTCTTCGCACAACTGGCGCTTTATTTCTTTTTTCCCTTGTACAAAGGAAGTTTCATCATAATGAACAGGTAACATCGGGTCTGTTGCAGGATCCCATACCTTGTTGTCTATACCGTTCAGGATACCCTTGCACTTCCGGCGTTCGCTGCGGAGCAGACTTTCCAGTCCGTTCGCACCATTGTACATTTCTTCCAGGTATCCGGGAGATACGGTAGTCACTCTCCAGGCACACTTGATCGCTGCTGCCAGGGGGTTCACTGCATTCTCCCAGCCAACCAGCCCTGCCTTCCAGAGGTCAAAACCCGGTAAGCGGTACAGCTGCTCCCAGCCAAACTGCCCCTGGTATTGCGCATTATGAATGGTCAATACCGTGGCAATGGTACGCAGCCTTTCATACTTATAAGCATGCGTCATCATAAAAGGAATAAACCCGGTATGATGATCGTGGCAATGCACCACATCAGGATGATGCTGCCATTCATTGAGCCAGTCTAATACGCCTATCTGAAATGCCAGGAAACGTTCCATATCATTCCAGTGCCCGTACACGCCCTCCTGGTCCAGCAATCCCGGAATATCCAACAGGTAAAGGTCAAAGCCCAACACATTGTTCTTCTCGCGGAATACGTTGACATGATACCAGTTGAAACCCACCCAGGTACCTCCCTGGTGCACGAGTTCAAATTCGTTGTTCTCAAAAAAGCGGGTCTTATAGGCGGGCATCACTACCTTGGCTACACAACCCAGATCGTGCTGATATTTAGGCAGCGCACCCACTACATCGGCTAATCCTCCTACTTTCGCTACCGGATAACATTCTGCGCTAACGTGTAAAATTTCCATGCTTGTCAGTTAATAAATAAAGCTCTTGTATGTAATCAAATTAGCTTGGAAAAAGGATATTGCAAAGGAATATCCAAACTTTCTTTGTATTATTTGTATAGTCGCCACTGGTACAGCCTGATGTCTTCAAAGCCACGTCCATCCGGCTTGTAGCAAGCCTTTCCAGTCATGATGTTTTTTTATCATAAGGCAATTTCATCCACCACGATATGTGGCGATGCAACCACGGAATGCAGAAAAAGCGATTATAATGAAAAATCTTATCTTCGAAGGCTATTAATTTCCAACTAGTTTTATGCAATTTGGTCGCGTCAATGATTCCTTGTTAAATAATATAGACTTTAGCCTGCCTGATCCTGCTGATAACAGACTGGTATTACCAGGTCAGCCTGCGGCTAACCTGCATGTTTACATCGGCTGCCCGCGCTGGGGAATGAAAGAGTGGGTAGGTACCCTTTATCCCAAAGGTACCAAAGAAGCCAATTACCTCGAAGAATATCCTCATCACTTCAATTGTATTGAGTTCAATGCAACACATTATAAGATCTATGATCCCGGTACCATCGGGAAATGGAAGGCCCGTTTAAACAGGAAGGATTTCAAATTCTGCCCCAAGGTACCGCAGTCGATCAGTCACTACAGCAGTCTTGTCAATGCACAGGATCAAACCACCGCCTTCCTCGAAGGGATACTTGCACTTGAAGAAAACCTGGGGCCGATCTTTTTGCAGCTGGGCGAAAACTTTAGTCCTAACAGGCGGGATAAATTATTTACCTATTTGCAAAGTTTGCCCACCGACCTCTCCTGGTATGTAGAGCTCAGGCATCCCGATTGGTTCACAAACCCGGCTACTACAAAGGAGCTTTTCAGTCATTTAAGGCAATTGAAAATCGGTGCTGTGATCACAGATACTGCCGGCCGGAGAGACTGTGTGCACATGCAGCTACCCACACCGGGGTCAATGGTGCGCTTTGTGGGGAATAGCCTGCATCCGACAGACTATAAAAGAATGGATGACTGGGCTACACGAATTGATCAATGGGTAAAGAATGGCTTGCAGGAGTTATACTTCTTCATGCACATGCAGGATGATATGAGTTATATAGAAGCCAGCATTTATTTTATTGACAAACTGAAAGAAGTATGTGGGATCAGTGTGCCGAAACCTGTATTCCAGCCCCGGCAACAGTCGCTCTTTTAATTGTTTGCATAAAGTTTCTGTAGGTGTTCTTTTGTACGACAAGTGCGAGACTATGCCCAATACAATAAAGGCAGATAAAAAGCGTATGCTCCTTATCTGCCTACCACTTAAAGCAGCCATCATCTTAACCTTACTGCTGCTGGTTTTTATCTCCTTTGTTTTGTGTTTTCTTATCTTTGTCTTTTTTGGGAATGATGATCCTTTCCGGATCATTTGATGTCACTTCTCTCGTGATATCACGACTATAATTATTTCCAAGATTAGGTTCTCCCTGTTCAAGGCCTGTACTACCTATTGATCTGTCTCTGATTTCCATAACTCACTATTTTTGGGTGAATAATTATAAGACTGATAGCCCAGAAACCATGCCAGTCAAAACGTTCAATAGCGGACACAAGTTGCTGAAAACGAACAGTCTGCATTCTGAAATTGATTCATTTACAAGGCTTTGTAAACTGGTATCATTGTAGTAAATATTTTCCCATGATCAGAAATTATTGCCGTGTTGCCTGGCGCAACTTGCTACAAAATAAGACGCTGTCGGCCATCAATATTACAGGGCTCGCCCTGGGTATGGCTTTCGCCCTCCTCATCGGTATGTGGGTCCAGTTCGAAAAGAGTTTTGATCAGTTTCATACTAACGGTGATCGTATAGGGATTTTCATCAAGCACCAGCTCTTTAATGATGAAAAGACCACGCAATACACCACGCCTCTGCCCATCTATGCCCTTATGCAACATGACTATCCCGAAGTAAAACGTGCGACGAGGATAAGTCAGTCGGATAAACTGGGTATTGCCTATGGCACCAATAAATTCTTCAAAACAGGGATCTGTGCTGACCCGGCTTTTCTACAGATGTTTTCCTTTACGCTGATTGCGGGGAATGTCAATACTGCCCTGAATGATGTGAACAGTATCATACTTACGCAATCACAGGCGCGCGCTTTGTTTGGGAATGCTTCCCCTCTCGGGCAAACGGTGAAAGTAGACAATATGGAAATGCAGGTAACAGGCGTGATGCAAGACCTGCCGCCAAATTCAAGCTTCCAGTTTGACTTCCTCATGCCCTTTGCCATGATGGAGCGGGAATCGCAATTTGTAAAAGATGCCAATACCCGCTGGGGGGTCAACTTTGCATGGAATGCCATTGAACTGAACCCAGGTGCCAGCATGGAAGGCCTGTCAAAAAAGGTACGCAACCTGGTAAACGAGCACGATCCGGGGCATGATAACCAGTTCCTGGACCTGCAACCTTTTACACGCATGCACCTGCACAATGAATTCAAAGACTGGAAAGAAGCCGGGGGTAGAATCACCTATGTACACCTCTTTACCATCATCGGCATCTTCGTACTGCTCATAGCCTGTATCAATTTCATGAACCTGAGTACTGCCAGGTCCGAGAAGCGGGCCAAAGAAGTGGGCATCCGTAAGGCTATCGGTTCAGGACGTACGCAATTGATCAGTCAGTTCCTCAGTGAGTCCGTGATGACCGCCCTGATTGCCTTTCTCCTTGCTATTATCCTTATTTTAATCATACAGCCTTTCCTGGGCCAGGTAGGTGTATCACATGTACATTTCTCCCTGCAGCATCTCTGGATGGCCTTAGGAATTTGTATTGCCACAGGCCTGCTGGCAGGTTCTTATCCTGCCTGGTACCTGTCGTCCTTCATTCCGGCGAAAGTGTTGAAAGGTGCTGTGAGGACTGGCAGGAACCCCGTTACCTTACGTCGTGTACTGGTCGTGTTCCAGTTTGCCATCAGCATAGCCCTCATTATCTGTACGACTATCGTATTCCAGCAGATCCGTCATGCACAGACCAGGTCCATGGGCTATGACCCTAACAACCTGCTGGCTGTACAAACCAGTGCGGCACTTAATAAAAACTATGCTGCCCTGAAACAGGAACTGCTGAACACCGGCCAGTTGGAGGCGGTGGCAAGGACCTCCCAACCCATGACAGCCAATTACAACAAGTGGAGCGATTTCTCCTGGCAGGGCAAAGACCCTAAAGCAGAAATCTCGATGGATGTGATCATGGCAGACTGGGATTATGATAAGGTAACTGGAATGCAAATCTTACAGGGTCGTTCCTTTGAGGCAGGTCGTCGTACAGATTCCAGTGGTGTGATCCTGAATGAAACCGCGCTTAAGACGATTGGCTATACCGATCCTATCGGCAAAACGATCAGGTCCGGAGCCAATACACTAACCATTATCGGGGTCATCAGGGATATGGTATTGTACAATCCTTACCAGACTGCATACCCGCTGGCGATCATCTTTGAAAGAGATGATGCGAACGCGATACTTTTGCGTTTAAAGAAAGGAACAGACCTTTCAAAAACGCTGGGCATCATCTCTCCAGTTTTTGAAAAGTACAATACAGATCAGCCATTTGCCTATACATTCACAGACCAGGATTTTGCCCATAAATTCGAAATGGAGAACCAGGTAGGCAGTTTAGCAGCCACCTTTGCCTTGCTGGCAATCCTGATCTCAGGTATGGGGCTCTTTGGCCTGGCGATGTTCATGGCAGAACGCAGAACAAAGGAAATTGGGATCAGAAAGGTAATGGGCGCCAATTTGCTGCAGCTGTGGGTATTGCTTTCCAGCGATTTTGTATGGCTGGTGGTGTTAGCGACAATGATAGCGACACCATGTGCTTTCTTTTTGATGAGACAGTGGTTGACACATTTTGATTACAGGATCGGCATCAGTTGGGAAGTGTTTGCATATGCAGGGGTATTGGCTTGTGTAATTGCTTTATTGACGGTAAGTAGCCAGGCAATAAAAGCGGCGTTAATCAATCCGATCATTTCATTAAAATCCGAATAATATATTTTTCATAAGCCGTCCGCAGGAACCCCTGCCTGGAAAAAACTGCTTTCGCCTACAGCAAAAGCGGTTTTTCCAGGCCCTAAAAACAACAAATTTCAAAAAACAACCAATTAAATTAGACAAAATCTAACAAACACCCCTATTTGCATTCCACCAATCAAAACATTACTTTTGCTTTCTGAAAAGGGAAGATTAATATGCGCGAAAAGCTTAGGGAGCTTGCCGGACAATTTACCGGAACGTTATACACTGACGACACCATGCGTACTCTGTACGCCACAGATGCCTCAGCATACAGAGAAATGCCATTGGCCGTAGCTATCCCAGCCAATGAAGAGGACATCAAAACACTGATCCGCTTTGCGAGAGCAAACAAAACGTCGCTTATCCCGCGTACCGCGGGAACGTCGTTGGCCGGACAGGTTGTTGGGAACGGTATCGTAGTAGACGTGTCGCGTACTTTCACCAAAATCCTCGAAATCAATACTGATGAACATTGGGTACGCGTTCAGCCCGGCGTGATCCGCGATGAGCTGAACATGTTCCTGCAGCCATACGGCTTCTACTTCGGCCCTGAAACCTCTACTGCCAACCGTGCCATGATCGGCGGGATGGTAGGGAACAATTCCTGCGGCTCCAACTCCGTTGTATATGGCAGTGTCCGCGAACACCTCCTCGAAGTAAAAGCCATCCTCAGCGATGGTTCGGATGTGACCTTCAACAGCATTTCCGTTGATGAATTCCATGCCCGCTGTGAAAAGAATGATGGCAGCCTGGAAACAGCCGTATACAAACAAATGCGCACACTGCTGGGCAACCACTCTAACCAGGATGAAATACGCCGTGAATTTCCAAAGCCGAGCATCCTGCGCCGAAACACCGGTTACGCGGTAGACCTGCTCCTGGAAACAGCGCCTTTCACCGCTGGCAAAGAAGACTTCAACTTCTGTAAACTCATCGCCGGCTCCGAGGGTACCCTCGCCTTTCTCACAGAAATAAAAATACACGTAGATCCACTGCCTCCGAAGGAGACAGGTCTGCTCTGCGTGCACTTCAATAATATAGATGAATCCCTGCGTGCGAATATTATTGCTATGCAATATAAACCCAGCGCCAGTGAACTAATCGACCACTACATCCTGGAGTGTACAAAAGACAATATTGAACAAAGCAAGAACCGCTTCTTTGTGCAGGGCGATCCCGGTGCCATCCTGGTTGTTGAATTCCTCCGCGATACCCGCGAAGAAGTCACAGCGATCTCCGACCGCCTCGTTGCAGAACTGAAAGCTGCCGGCCTTGGCTATCACTTCCCCCTCCTCTTTGGTGCTGATTCTAAGAAGATCTGGACGCTGCGTAAAGCAGGTTTAGGTCTGCTCAGTAACCTGCCCGGGGATGAGAAAGCGGTACCTGTAATCGAAGATACCGCCGTCGACATCTACGATCTGCCAGATTATATCCGTGACTTCAACGAGGTGCTGAAAGCAAATAACCTCTACTGCGTACACTATGCACACGCTGGTAGTGGGGAGATCCACCTTCGCCCGATCATCAACCTGAAAACGGCAGAAGGTAATGCCCTCTTCCGCAAGATCGCTGAAGAGATTGCAACCCTCGTTAAAAAATACAAAGGCTCCCTGAGTGGAGAGCATGGTGACGGCCGTTTACGTGGTGAATTCATTCGCCAGATGATCGGTGACAAGAACTATGAACTGCTCAGAGATGTGAAATATGCATGGGATCCGGAGAACATCTTCAATCCAAGCAAGATTGTTGATACCCCAAGTATGAACAGTATGCTGCGTTATACACCGGGTCAGCAAACGCCGCCTATCCAGACCGTGTTCCATTTTCCAGAACAAACTATTCTGCAACACGCAGAACAGTGTAACGGTTCCGGCGACTGCCGTAAAACACAGCTGAGCGGTGGTACCATGTGCCCCAGCTACATGGCTACGCGCAATGAAAAAGATACCACCCGTGCAAGAGCGAATATCTTACGCGAATTCCTCACACATTCCAACAAAGAAAACCGCTTCGACCATAAAGAGATCAAAGAAGTACTGGACCTCTGTCTTGCTTGTAAAGGCTGTAAATCAGAATGTCCATCTAACGTAGACATGGCGAAACTGAAAATGGAATTCCTGCAGCATTATTACGATGCGAATGGTGTACCGTTCAGAGCAAAACTGATCAGTAATTATAATCGTCTGAACGGACTGGCACAATTTGTACCAGGCATTTACAACTGGATGATCAATACCAAAGCCACCGGTAACCTGATAAAGAAAACCTCCGGTTTTGCAAAAGATCGTTCACTGCCAGGCTTACAAAAGATTACGCTGCGTCGCTGGTTTAAGAGGGCGTGGCCGGCGATGAAAGCCCAGCTGCCTGTGGCGACAAAAAAAGTATACCTCTTCTGTGATGAGTTCACCAACTTCAATGATACACATATTGGTATCAAAGCGGTACAGTTACTCTATCGTTTAGGATATGATGTAGTGATGATCGATCATCCTGAAAGTGCACGTGCATGGCTGTCAAAAGGCCTGCTGCGCAAAGCGAGGGTGTTCGCAGAGCAGAATGTACAGATCTTTAGCGAAGTGATTAATGATGATATGCCTTTGTTAGGTATAGAGCCTTCAGCTATCTTAAGTTTCAGAGATGAGTATCCTGACCTGGTGCGCGAAGAACTGAGAGCATCTGCAAAAACGCTGGCTAAAAATGTATTCCTGATAGATGAGTTCCTGAACAAGGAAGCAGAGAAAGGCAATATCAAAGCAGCCCAATTTACAACAGATAAAAAACAGATCAAACTGCACGGGCATTGCCAGCAAAAAGCATTGTCTTCTGCAATGTATAGTAAGAATATTTTATCACTGCCGGCCCAGTATTCAGTGGAGGTCATCCCTTCAGGATGTTGTGGAATGGCGGGATCATTTGGGTATGAGAAAGAGCATTATGATTTGTCCATGCAGATTGGTGAACTGGTATTATTCCCTGCAGTAAGAAGTGCGGCGAATGAAACCCTCATCGCTGCACCAGGCACCAGTTGCCGGCACCAGGTGAAAGATGGAACAGGCAAAAAAGCAATGCACCCGATCGAAATTTTATTCGACGCATTGAAGTAAAAATTAAAAAACGCTTTGGCTTATGGCCAAAGCGTTTTTTTAATTCAACTCTTTTCTCAACTCCTTTATCGCTTCATGCACTTTGTTATAAATAGTCCGTTCCGACAACCCTGTCTTCGCAGCTATCTCCGCATAAGACAAGCCCTCAAAATACTTCAACCGTATCAATAATTGTTTTCTCTCCGTGAGTCGTTGAATAGCATTTGTAATCCGCTGTTGCAGCAATACTCCTTCCTCCCGTTGCAGGCTTGCCTGCTCAGGAGATGGTTCAGTGAATAACTGTAAATGTTCGTCTGTCAGTTCCTGTACCGTCGAAAGCGAACCACCTTCCTTAATTAATTTTCTCCTGAAGGCTGTCGTTACATAAGTAAGCGGGAACTCAACATCCTGCAAGCTTTCCCGCTGTTGCCACAATTGCAGGAACTGCTGGTTCAATACATCTTTCACCAGATCCCTGTCGGCCGAAATCTTCAATCCTATCGATAATAAATATGGGAAAAACTGACGGTACAATGCATAAAAATCCTGTTCGCTACGATTGTTTACAAATGCCGTCCATAACGCCCGGATTTCTTCTGTACCCCTGGCACCCATATATTGGCATATTAAGGCGGCAAAGCTACAGCCTTCAAAAAACGTTCGTTTATGCATTCGGGAAAAATGTACCCGTTAAAGTTTTCCCAAATTGATCATTGGCCTTAAAATGCATACCCACAAGTCATTTCAGACGATCACTTTTTTTCTCATCCCAAAACCGAAGGGTAAAAACAAAACTCCTCCTGCTCTATATAGTATGATTCAGCCATTCGACATAGAAACATTACTGTTAGACCCCAGCTTCATACAATACTGTCTTGGCAAGGCAGACGAAGCCACCATCCGTCACTGGGAGGCTATCAGTAAGGCACATCCCGATACGGTAGCCCAGGCGAACGAAATTGTAATCGGTATTTATCACTGGGGCGCCAGCGAAGAACTCAAGCTCGCTACCAATGCGCTCCGTAAACAAATGAATAAACCTGCGCCCATCCATCGCCTTATGAAACGTGTAAGCGTGGCAGCAGCCCTATTGCTCGCAGCTGGCCTTAGTTACAAACTGCTGCAACCATCCTCCCTGACTACCCTCAGCACTGCGGGCAGTGTAAAAAAAATAATCCTGCCCGATAGTTCTGTGATCTGGATGAATGCACAAACAACGATTCAATATGCTGGCAGGGCAATCATGCTTAAAGAAGGTGAGATCTTCTGCGAAGTACAGCACGATGTCAATCATCCATTCACCGTTACCACTGCTACAGGATTGAAGATCGCGGATATCGGCACCAGTTTCCAGGTGCGTAGTTACCAGGCACGCAAGGAAGAAAACATCAGCGTAAGCAGTGGTGTGGTCATGGTCAAAAACCAACTTTTACACCAGGGTGAAGGCATGTCAGTGAACAAGGCTACCAAACAGGCAACGCTCATCCCTGCCGAAGATGTGACCTGGATGCAACAGCAATTCATCCTGAACAATGTACCGCTTAGCCAGCTCTTACAATCATTGCAGGAACAGTTCCATGTACGCTTCAGTACTAAGAATGATGAAATCCTGCAATGCCGTGTCACCCTGAGTTTCAACGCTGGCGACAAGATACCCGACATACTGGACAACCTCCACCTGATCTACGGAATCACTTATAAAATCCAACAGGACGAAATTATATTAAATGGTAAAGGATGTAATTAAAATAGCCTGCCTGCTGTTGATCACAGCTATCTGCCATGCACAAACGATCAGCTTCCACACAGAAAAAGGCTGGAAGCTGGATCATGCGCTGCTGGCGCTGTCTGTGCAATCGGGGGTGAACATCGCGTTCAATCCCGCTGATGCAGACATGATCGCGGTGCCAGCGCGATCGTTTGACAAACAATCAATCGAAAGCATCGTCAGCTCATTACTCAATGGTACCGGTCTTGCTTTCAGACTTCAGGGCAAACGCCTCGTCGTGTACAAATCAGCAACACCGGCACCCAAGAGGATCGTACCACCACCCACAGCCGCGGCTAACAGGTATATCATATCCGGCCGCGTTCTTGCAGAAGATGGTACGGCGCTCCCCTCCGCCAGCATCCGCCTCAGGGAACTCAACCAGTTTTTCACCACGGATCATAATGGCAACTTCACCATGATCCTCTCCAACGCAAGCGCCTTTACCCTCGACATCACCTACGTTGGCTTCCAGCAACAAACCCTCAGGATCGATCAGCTAAAAACCGATACCATACTCCCAACCGTATTTCTAAAAGAAGTCAGCCTACGCCTGAAAGATATTGCAGTCACTGCCAACCGCACATTTGAAGGTAGTTCCAACTCCTCACTCATGATCACGAGAGAGATGATTGAACAAACCCCTGCCCTGAGCCTGAATGATCTGCTGAACCAGATTCCTAACAGGGCCATTGCCGCCCCTTCTTTACAGCAGGTACAGCAGATCAACCTGCGTGCAAGCTTCGCCCCTACCACCGATAATCGCGGGGCATATGAACTGAGTAATTCCTTTGGGGTTGCTATCGTAATGGATGGAAATGCAATTTCCAATAACATGAATATGCAAAGCTATAACCCCGGTTATAGAGGAATGACGGGTTCTTTCATTACCAGTCCTTCCGGCTGGGGATTGAGCGGCACCGGCACGACCAACTATTCCGGCGACTATACTTTTGGCGGCACCGATCTCCGGCAGATTCCGCCTGATAATATCGAAAGTATTGAAGTCATCTCCGGTGTCGCCTCTGCTAAGTACGGCGATCTCACAGATGGCGCCATCATCATTGAAAGACAGGCAGGGGTTTCGAAAGGTTATTTCCGTACACAATTGCGCGATGCCGCTACTACAGCCAGTTTCAGTAAAGGCTTCAGGCTTTCTCCAAAAGCCGGTGTAATGAATGCCAGCTTCAACTATGTAAACTCAACTTTTGACAGCCGCGAAAAGTTAAAGAACTACGAGCGGATCAATGGTAATATCATTTGGACAAATTACTATGGTAAAAATAACCGTCTTAAAAACACGACAATCGTTGATTACGGGCGGAACCTGGATGGCATCAAAAGAGACCCGGATGATGCAAGTTCTACCAGGGCCCGTTTTGACAGCTGGAATTTCAGCATCTCTGATAAAGTGACCTATCGCGTGAATGGAAAGTTTGTAAAGAACATTACCGCCAATGTACGCTATAGCGAAGGCCATCAATATACATACAGGGAATGGAATGTAAACAGTGCGTATGTGTTGTACACGACTGCAACAACTACAGGTATTCATGAAGGTAGTTATGCGCCCGGAATTTACCTGGCCCAGGCTATCGTGGATGGCCGCCCGGTTGGCTTGAACGGTAGCCTGGATGTTGCAAATGAATTCCGCACCGGCCGCATCAATCACTATCTGACGGCAGGCGGTAATTACAACTATGGCCGCAACAAAGGGCTGGGGCAGTTAGCAGATCCAAGTGTGCCACGTATTGGTGCCTATGTCAACACAACTTCAGGTGGTAAAACAATGGGAGAGCGTTACTATGACTATTCCCGTGTGGTACCGCAACAAGACTTCGGCTTTTATGCGGAAGATGTGTTTAAAACGCCTGTTGCGAATAATTACCTGCATGTAAGAGCAGGTGGACGAATAGATGTACAGAACGGAAAAATAAGCGGATCTCCGCGTATCAATACTAACTATGAACTGAACAGACATTTACGTATCGGCCTGGCTTACGGCCTGGCATTTAAATCACCGGCGCTTTCTATGCGTTATCCCGGGCCCTCATTTACAGAAATACCTTTATTGAATGCGTACAATGGCAAGGAAGCTGAGAGCTATTCACTCATCTATGTGAACCGCTATGAAATGACCAATAAAGACCTGAAATCTTCCAAAAGTCAAACCTTCGAGTTGTCTACCCAATATCATAAAAATGGATGGAATATATCAGGCAACGTGTATGGCAAGTGGAATACAAATGGGATTAATACAACTGTGAAATACACGCCGGTAGTACTCCCCATGTATTCAGCCACTATCGTGGAGGGAGCTAAACCAATTGTGACACTGGACAGCATGAAGCGGTTCCAGATCGAAACACATTCATTTGGAAATAGTCTGAAGTCTACACACTATGGTGCAGAGCTGATCATCTCCACACCACAGGTAAAAGCGATTGCGACTTCATTTACGCTCAGTACAGGCATCAACCGTAGTCTATCCACGACAACGGCGAATAGCTGGATTAGCCGACCTAATGGTGTGACTAATACGAATCCGGATTATGCATTACGGGGTCTGTATCCTCCGAGAAGTGAATACACGACCTATAGCAATGGACGAATTACTGCTGTTACGCACATTCCAAAAATCAGCCTGATTATTCAATTCACGGCTGAATGTACGCTGATCAGTAAGACACGTACACAAGCCAGGGCAGGTATTCCTATCGGGTATCTGACGAATAATTTTGACATGGTATACCTCAGTGAATTTGATAAAGATGATCCGAGGTATGGCTACCTGTATCAACCTGAAAGTGAAACAAATTCAAACAGGGCGCCCAGTCCGCTTATGAATTTTCACATGAGTGTGGGCAAGGAAATCCGCCAGCGTTTCAAGTTTGCCTTCAACGTGTATAATGTATTCAACTATCAACCTTATTATATCACTGCCGGAAATACATATGAATTTCCTAACGCAGCTCCCACATTCGGAGCTGAAGTCTCTGTAAAATTTTAATACCGAATAATGAAAAAGATCTGTTATTTTCTGCTACTGACGATTATCGCGACTGTGTTTTCCTGTAAGAAGGAAGATGGGGTAACTACAGGGATCCAACCTGTGAACCTGGCTGTAAACCTCACTTATGCCCTGGACTCCAGTGAATATACCTTACCAGTAAAAGGTGTGAGTGTAAAACTTACCAATACTGCTACCTCCAGTATTTTATCTTCCACCTCCAATGATTCAGGTATAGCCCGCTTTGCCGGTATTCCTGCAGGTACTTATGATGTGGATGCGACTATTACCATCAGCGCTGATAACTACTATACCATCACCGGCACTTATGTGGCAGAAGATGTCACATTCAACGCTTCTGAAAAAAACAGGGCAATTGCAGTAGGCAATGATGTAAGCATTGCGATGACACTGGTAGCAGGTAGTACCGGTGAGTGGGTAATCAAACAGGTATACTTTGCCGGTTCTAACCGTACTGATGGTGCACTGTTCCGTGACCAGTTCTTCGAAGTATATAACAACAGCGACCAGGTATTGTATGCTGACAGCCTTTACATCGGTCAGGTGTTTGGCAGACAGTCATTTACTTCTTCCAACTATTATACACAGACAAATGGCCAGATGGACTGGACACAATCATTAAATATGCCAACTGGTATCGATGCTAATAACGACTTCGTATATACGCGTACACTGCTGATGATTCCGGGTACCGGTACTACTTATCCGGTACAGCCAGGTAAGAGCATCGTGATAGCGCAAACGGCAATGAACCATAAAGTTCCCTGGACCGGTGCGAATGGTACCACTATTTCTGTTAAAAACCCGGACCTGACGGTAGACCTGAGTGCGGCAAATTTTGAGACTTACTATGCAGGCTTCCTTTCCACCCCACTGGCATCAGATGTTGATAACGTGAGTGTACCAAACGTAGAAGTAATCCAGTACTTCGGTAATGATTGGATCATGGACAATAATGGCCGTGATGGTTATGTGATCTTCAAAGTAGACAGTTCACAGGCTGTGAAAAACTGGCCTATGTACAACTTCCCTTCAACCAGCACACCGTCTTCCACAGCAACTAAATACTACCAGGTTCCTTTGAAATACGTGATCGATGCAGTAGAGATCCAGCCCATCAATGCAGAAGATCGTATTCCTAAGAAATTCGGTGCTATGTATGATGCAGGTTTTGCTTCCGTACCAAAAGGAGCTTACTCTTCACAATCCGTGATCCGTAAAACACTGAAGACGATCAATGGTCGGATTGTATTGAAAGATACCAACAACTCTACTGAAGATTTCGATTATTTCGAAGTAGCTACTCCGGGAGGATTCAAATAATGAAAAGAATACTATTTTTCATCAGTGCAGGTTTTTCACCTGTTGTTCCTGCACAAGCCCAGCAGGTGAATCCTGCTATGGGACAGTTGGGTTTCTACCAACAACCGGAAATGCCTGTTGTGAAAAAACAAGGCTCTCCACGAAATATGGAGATCCCTAATATGCGCCTTGCAAGCGATTCTACCAGGTATCTCCTGTATGAAGCAGCTAAGCTTTCGCCTACGCTTATCCATCTGCTGATGCCTTCAGGTTTTAATACAGTGAAGATAGATTACGGGGCGCACAGGGGGAAATTTGCAGCTGCGCAGGATCCGACAGCTGACAGAACATTCACGTTTAGCACAGAGGGGAAAACAACCCTTGGAAAGACAGACCTGTGGGGGGCTTTCAACTACCAGCGTATTGTGGAAGACAGCACCCGTTTCCGTCATCAGACCCGGAACAACCCGACTGCACCTTATTACTTTGGATCACCGGCAGCGGTGAGTTATCACAGAACCTTATACCAGGCGAAGGTAGGATTATCTCATACCTTTTTAAACAATCACCTGCCCTTGGGTGTGGGAGCAGATTACCGCATTGGCAACCACTTTTCTGTGAATGATCCGAGAGGGGCGATCAATGATTACCAGTTTACGATGAACGCGGGTACTGGTTATTCGCTGGGGAATAAATTTAGGGGTACTGTTGACGGGTATTATGGTTATGGTGCAGAGGTCGTGAATGTAGCTTATAAGAATGTGAACTATGGTGATAATACCGTGTATCCTGATTATGTGACCTACCTGATCAACGGGTATGCGGAGCCGAATCCGAAGTTAAGCAACCGTAATTACAGGACCCGTTTTAGAAGCAGTGGAGCAGGGTTTTCGCTGATATACCGGAATAAGACATCGGGCATTTTTGCGGCGACGGCAAAGCGTATTAAAGAAAAGCAATTTTACTATTATCGTTCTGACGGAGGATTTGATACATTATCCAATTACACGCTGACTGCAACGAAAGCCAATCTGTTATGGTCCAGGCGGCGCTTCGCAGTATCCTTTGCATATGAAGCGCTGAAAGGAGAAGATCTCCATGAAACTTACAATGCAAATAACTACCAGTACCGTTCAAAGAGCTATACATTACGTGCTGTGTATACAGGTCGCAGGATGAATTACGGCGTATTACTAAATAATAATTCAGAAGAGCGGATGGATGGTATTACGGGAAATCATATGCAGTACGGGCATATTACTGTACAACCTAATATCGGCTGGAACTACACCACCAAAAACAAAGATCACTGGGGGGCTGATCTGGCATTGCATTATACAGGTTCTGTTCATCCAACCCTTTACACTACGTCTGTGAATGTTAATTATTTCACACACCAGGTGATTCAATATGATTACTACCTGAATGCGGCCAGCAGTGCCGGTGGCACATTTTCTTTACAGTACAATAAACATTTCAAAGGGTTTTATGCAGGCCTGAAAGGAACAATAGCCTATACAGAAGCATTTGACGAAAGTAAGCAGCTCCTGGAAGGGGCCATGAAACCCGGCAAGGATAGGGCATACGGCAACATATCCCTGCAATTTTATTTTTAATACACCAACATGAAAAGGTCAATTCTGATAGCAGGAAGTTTTATTATTTTATGTTCACTGAACAGCTATACCGCTAATCATTTTAAAAGCGAAACAGATTCATTGCGTACCCTGTATAGTAAACCGGTGGCCGAATGGCCCAGACCAGATGTAGATAGCGGCATTAAATATGAGGAGATGCAGGCATTACCAAAAGAGAATGCCTGGGCGGAGGGGATGAAGGATCCTGAGGTACAATTAGGCAAATTAATGTTCTTCGATCCCCGCCTGTCGCGGTCCGGTCAGATTTCCTGTAGTAGTTGTCACGAGCCTGACCTGGCCTGGACGGATGGCAGAAGGGTATCATTAGGCAATGATCATTTGCAGGGAACACGCAATACGCCCACCCTGTTAAATGTGTTCATTTATGGTGGTACTTATTTCTGGGATGGCCGCGCGAATAGTCTCAATAACCAGGTTTTTGGTCCATTGAGCGCACATCATGAAATGGATATGGATACGGCATTATTACCTGCCAAACTACAGGCGATCAAAGGTTATGATTCCCTGTTCAAAACAGTATACAAAAGCGGGATATCACTGAACAATATCAGCAGCGCACTCACTGCATTTGAAAAGACTATCCGGAGTAGAAAAAGTCGTTTCGATCTGTTCCTGCAGGGTAAGGATAGTGCATTTACAGACCAGGAAATAAAAGGGCTGCATGTATTCCGTACCAAGGCAAGGTGCATGAATTGTCATTACGGCACTTACTTAACAGATAAGCAGTTTCATAACATTGGTCTTACTTATTATAAGCGAAAATACGAGGACCTGGGCAGATACGGGATAACAAAGGATACCGCGGATGTGGGTCGTTTCCGCACGCCGTCGCTAAGAGACGTGGCATTTACAGGGCCTTATATGCATAATGGATTGTTCCCTGAACTAGAACAGATCATTCAGTTATATAACAGCGGGATGATCATTAAACCAAGACCTGAATTAGAAAATGATCCGATGTTCCCTAAGACGGATGCAATCTTACGGCCATTGCGACTGACACTGGAAGAGCGGAATGCGTTGGTCGCGTTTCTGAATGCGGCGTCTAACAGGCCGATACATGTGAACAGACCTTCTTTACCGAAATAATATTGTTTTTCAGCCGGCCATCAGGCCGGCTGAAAAACAAACCCTACGGAACTTTCCGGGTTTATGTTGATACGGACTTGAAAATGGAAGATGCCCCAGCTTCCCTACTTAACTTTCCTTTATCATAATCTTAACTTTTTATTAAGCCCCTTTTTTTCACCTTAGCATTATCACGGTAGCGGATCAACTGCCAATGCGGTTTCGATCCGAAGGGATTGCTAATGAGGACATTGTTGCTTCGCTATCCTTTTCCTAACCAAACAACGCCTATGTGCAAAAACTTTACGTTCGTTATCCTGTTACTATGCATCACTATGCTCACATCTTTCACTTCATTTGTACAGGCCAGAATTGCCTGTGTAAATATGCAGCAATTAGTTAGTAGTATGCCCGAAGGGCAGAAAGCATATGATTCACTGCAACACTATCAACAGGGATTTATTAATATAAAATAAGCGGTCTTTCGCCATTGATAGCCCAACCCATACGCAAGCGAAACTCGCATTCAAAAAACAGGCCCCTCCTGGCAAGCGGAGGGTACCTGTTCCATCTGAAAAAAACCTCAGCAAAGATTTATTTTCCATTAGTTGTCTGAATAAAAAACGGCTGTTTCATTTCTGAAACGGCCGCATTTTTTATTCAGACAACTCCTTAAAGAATTATTAATCCAGGCCTTTTACAACCTGATCGTTGCCGGCAGATACTTCGCAATCAAATCCTCATAATAAGGCTTCAATTCAGATATAACGGGTGGTTTCGGGCTCTTACTATACAAATCATAAGGATTAAACTTCTTCACCCACTCAAACATCTCCTTGTCATGATTCGTCATCAGATGCTCATAAGCATGCTCCCGATGCTGTGAATAGAAAGAATGGTACCTGATCATATACAAGGCCGGCTCCGGCAGATAATTCTTCGTCATCTGGTACAGGTATTCATCATGTCCCCAGCTCATAGACACATTATCCAATCCACAATTAGGCCTATAAATACCATACTTGCTATTATATCTTTCATCCCGTGTATCCGGGTTCAATGCAAAAAACTCAGGGTACACAATCCTGTCAGAGAAAGCACATCCCACGGGGAAGGTATCCCCTACCACTGCCCATTGGGCCTCCCCAAACAAACACAGCACCTTGCCCATATCATGAATAAAACCCGTCAACACAAACCAATCCGGATGACCATCCGCCCGAATCGCCTCCGCCGTTTGCAATAAATGCTGCAGCTGGTCCAGGTCAATGTCCGGATCAGAATCATCCACTAAAGTATTCAGGAACTCCATCGCTCCCCACACCGGCATTTCCTTCCTGTTAAACCGGAGGAAATCAGCCCTTTTCTGCTGCACAAACTCATAAGTCTGATAGGTATGATTAAGGCGATAAAAATCCCGAACAGTATCCCTGCCGGGGTTTTCATAATTACGAAACTCTTCTTTGGCTTTGGCTGGTTCACCTGCATCCGGATAACGCAGGAGTACATCATCTTCCCATTGTTCAATACTCTGCAGTGGGCGCAGCTCCTCACCGGAGAAATCATATGCTTTCATACGTGTAGTTTTAAATAAAAGAGTGGAATCAGACTTGACAACCTTAATTTACAAATTTCAATCGATTTCCGCAAATAATTTTGCCCAAAAACGCCTCATTATGAGCTAATTTTAAACTTTCTTCAAAATTTCGGCATATAAATTAGTTTTATCAAAATCTGGACGCCCTTTAGAAACTATCTAAATTCAGTAGCATTTTTTTAAACAGTACTCAAATGTCAGAAAATCAATATAATTCTCGATTCAATCCCTGGCTTTTAAACCGGATAGAATTAGGGGAAGACTTCAGAATGTAGCAAGAATAAAAGGCAGGACATCAACTACCATCACCGTCGAAAATAATAAAGGCAAACCGAACTGGTTTGCCTTTATTATTTCTAAACTTTCCAACATCATTTCCTGCTACCAGAACACCGTATACAACGCCGTCAATATCCCCATAATAATCACTGACCCCACCACAAAACCCGGCGTTGCCTTATACATCTTCCTATCTACAATAATCACCGCTTCCTGGTATTTGCTATTCTCTTCCAACAACGTCATTACCACCATAATCAGCATCAATAAGCCGAACACAATACTCATTCTATCCAAAAACGGAAAATCAGGAAACGCTCCCCCCGTCCACACCGGCAAGAACTTCAACACCGCTGATAATGGAATCGTGAGCAAAGCCCCCGCCATCGCCGCCTTCGTCGTAGTCCGCTTCCACCACAATCCCAACAGGAAGATCGCCAACACCCCTGGCGCAATAAAGCCAACATACTCCTGGATAAACTGGTAGGCCTGATCCAGTGTACGCAATGCCGGTGCCACCAGCGCGGCAATCACCATCGCCACGATCACCACATAACGCCCTACCCTCACCAACTGCTTTTCAGACGCATTTTTATTAATATACTTATGATAAATATCCAGGGAGAAAATCGTGGAAATACTATTCGCCTTACCCGCCAGAGATGCAACCACAGCCGCAGTGAGCGCCGCAAATGCCAATCCCTTCAAGCCCGCAGGCAATAAATTCAACAAAGTAGGATATGCCTGATCCGGCTTCAAAGCGCCGGCAGCATCATGCAGTTCCGCACCAAACACCCCGTTCTGATACAGTACATATGCCGCAATACCTGGCAATACCGCAATCACCGGTATCAGCAATTTCAAAAACGCTGCAAATAAAATACCACTCCGTGCCGTCTTCAAATCCGCGCCCAGGGTACGTTGTATAATATACTGGTTACATCCCCAATAGTTCAGGTTATTTACCCACATCCCGCCGATCAGTACAGACAATCCCGGCAGATCCTTATAATACGGATGCGTAGACGGGAAGATCATATGAAAATGCGTATCCGCCTTATCCCTGATCAGGCTCAATCCCTTAAAGATATCATCGCCATAACCAAAATGCCTGCTTACCATATGCAAAGCCAGGTACGTAGTAGCCAACCCACCCACAATCAACACGATCACCTGTATCACATCCGTATACCCGATCACCTTCATACCGCCCAGGGTCACGATCACCGCAAAGAGTGCCAGTCCGAAAATACAATAGTAAAAATCGATCCCCGAAATCGCAGATATTGCCAGTGCACCCAGGTAAATAATAGAGGTCAGGTTCACGAATACATATACCAGCAACCAGAACACGGCCATAATCGTACTTACCGTCGCGTTATATCGCTGCAGCAAAAACTGTGGCATGGTATAAATCCTGTTCTTCAGGTACACCGGGATAAAAAACACCGCTACAATAATCAGGGTCGCGGCACTCATCCATTCATACGTCGATATTGCCAAACCCAGTGCAAACCCGGATCCTGACATACCTATAAAATGCTCTGCGCTAATATTGGAAGCAATGAGAGAAGCCCCTATCGCCCACCAGGTCAGTGACCCTTCGGCCAGGAAGAAGTCCTTGGAACTCGTCATGGTAGACTTCTTGCGTTGGTAAATCCAGTAGCCATAACTTGCTACTATAACAAAATAAATAAGGAATACGATATAATCGAGTTGCTGTAAATGCTTCATTACAACTAAGCTGTTTAATTGGCCTTAGGGAAAATTATAACTGGGCAAAGAAAGTAAAATATACGGAATTAATGCAGGCTTTTCAATTTATATTATATTTACCCTATATGCTGGAAGTTGATAAAAAAGATGCCCACCTGCTCGAAAGAGCCATCTCACAGTGGGAAAGTGATTCCCTCATCTCCACTGAACAGGCACAAAACCTGCGGGGCACCTGGCACATCCGCGCTACGGACTGGCAGGCTATTACGCTCTATATTTTCATCGCCGCCATCTCCTGTGCCCTCATGGCTTTCGGTGCCCTGGTGCTCGATGAAAAATGGATTGAAGTGCTCAGACAAAAATACGCACTGGACGATGGCATCATCTCACTGGGTTTTGCCGTACTCACGGTGATCCTCTGTATCCACGGCTATCGCCGGCAACAACGCTATCCCGTATACTCACTGAACAGGGAATTATTCTGGCTGCTCCCCATACTCAGTATAGGAGTCAGCGTAGTCTACCTGGGCAAGTCCCTGCATTACCTCAATGGGAATTATGGCATGTTCTGGCTGCTTGCTACGATCAGTTATGGCGTGCTCGGCGTATTGCTTTCCAGCAGGCTATTGTGGTCGGCCACACTTATTTGCCTTATTCCTGCATTTGTAAAACTCACCTACTTTCTCAGCAACGGACAACCTTACTTCTGGGGCATGAACCTGCCTTGCCGCATGGTGCTGCTCGCACTGATCATGATGGGCATCCATGCGCTGTTTTATAAAAACAAACATTACCGACGCATTGAAGACATTACCTGGACAGGTGCCTGGTTACTCCTACTGCTCTCCGGCTGGATGATCTCCATCTTTGGCAATACCGCCGGCTGGGAAGAATGGCAGCAGGTACGACAGGTACACCTGCTCTGGTGGGTGATCGGCTTTACGATCTTATGTGCAGGGGCCTTACTTTTTGGCATCAAAAAACAGGATCCGATGGTAAGGGATATGGCTGTATTATTCCTGCTGTTTGATATGTATACACGCTACTTCGAATACCTCTGGGATCGTACGCACAAAGGACTCTTTTTTGCAATACTGGCAGCTTCCTTCTGGTGGATAGGAAAGCTCCTGGAAAGAAGGATAAAAAAAACATGATGAAAAGAGGTTGTATCCAACGACAGATACAACCTCTTTCTTTTTTCAAAATTAATGCACAATTTCCACCTCTCTCACCTGGTACCGTCCTGTATCATAAAAACTCCAGTCATAATTCGCCGTGATCCACGAGCGCAGGATCATAATAAACCTTTCCAGTTCCTTATCCATCACTTCTCCAAAAGACGGAACCAGTTTCTCCAGTGCTGTAAACAATTTCACTTCTTCATTATGCATCCTGGCAGTTTCATCTACCGCCTCCTGCAGGGACAGGTTGCGCTCATGCTGCAACACCAGCACCAGGTTATGTACATCACCCTGCCTGGCTTCCTTGGCACAGGAAAAGATATCGTTACTCCAGCATACAATATTGTTACAAGCTAAAATCAATCGCTGAACAATAAAATGCTGCAGAATTTCTGAAGGCAGGTATACCTTTTCGATGATCTCAATCGCCTCCACATCTGCAAATAAAGCCCCTGTATAAGGCCGCATCGTTACATATTCAGCAACCGTTGGCGTCACACCCGCGGCGCGATTACCGGCTTCCCAATGGCAGGAAGTAAAGTACTCTTCCATGCTCCTGATAAAGCGCAATTGCCATCCCGGGGAGCCCAGTGCCTGCATGCGTTCCCAGATATCTGCGAAACTGCGGCCCAGGATACTATCCACTGGCGTATTATTACGGAGAATTTGCATAAAGCTGTCCGTTACGCTCTCCAGGTATACCGCCTTTTTGCCCAACTGTGCCTCATCGCACTGGTCGTCGAGCATAAAGAGCCAGGTATTAAAATTAGCAATCACGCAAAGCTCATGTAGCTCCGCATGCGGAAAAGCCCTTGCAGCCAGCCACGCAAAGCGCGCCTTGTTAAATTTAGCAATGCCTTCAGGCGAATTGACAAGACCAAACTGAGTGACAAAGTCCAGGTTCTGGGCGTGTGCAGCTACTACATGCTGATTAATGAGTGAGGGAAACGGATAAGTAATCCGTGGCAGAATAATCGTTGGCATAATTAAAGAGGATTTTAAGTGGGTTTACGCATCTGCGGCATTTAAGGGCGTAGAAATAACGAAGGGCCCGACCTCCGGTGGCACCGGATGATCAAACCCTCATACATTCAGGAAAGGAAGTTCCCGGGGCTGTCGGCTCTGATGACAGCTCCCTTGTCCTCCTACTGCATTTCGACAACTTTACTTGCCCAGATGCTCAATTAATTTTGGAAACGCCAGCTTAAACCAGCTGGTAAATTGCGCGGGTTGTTCCTGCAACAACCGGGTTATTGTTTCTACAGGTATAAAACGATAATCGTTTACTTCCTGTGGGTTCGGGTTAATTGTACCATTATAAATCCCCATGAGTACGTGGTCGTATTCATGCTCAATAAGGCCATTTTCAAAATCAGTACGGTAGGTAAACTGAAACACTTCCGATAAGGGACAATCAAAACCCATTTCTTCGAAAAGGCGCCTGTGGGCCGCCTGCGCAACCGTTTCTCCTGGCAGCGGATGACTGCAACAGGCATTTGTCCATAATCCACCCGAATGATACTTGTCAAGTGCCCGCTGGTGTAGCAGCATCTCCCCTGCATCATTTAAGATAAATACAGAAAATGCTCTGTGTAAAAGCCCTTTCCGGTGTGCTTCCATCTTCTCCATTACCCCCGTCACTTCATCCTTTTCGTTAACTAGAATTACCTGTGCTTCCATAATCGTAACAAATATACTAAAACCCGGTTGGCATATTAACAACTGGCAAATTTGGGTACCGCTGCAGCTTGAATTTTCCTGACACTACAATTGAAGTGCTTTAACTGTAGTCTCATTCAACTACAACACTACCGCAATTTGAATGCTGACTGACAAGCATCATGCCTGTGGAGGTGGTGAATGAATGGTGCTCATGTTTTGTTGTTCTTTAAGGTTCGAAAGGTGTTTGAAAACAATATTAAACGGGTGGGATTTTCAATAGGTGCACCGTTAAGGAAGAACGGGCCAGGTTAAAAAATATCAGAACTGAATATACGACAATTATTTGTTCATTTTATCTTTAAAGTGAGCAGTGGTAAGCCCTGTCGGGGCCGTCAGAACCATATCTTAACTTTCCCGTATATTTGCAGCTTATGGCAGAAGATTTAAGTATCGTACAGGGAGACAAAATAGCCCAATATCAGTCGATTATACCGCAAATCAACGCACTTATTGAAGGGGAACCCGATCTGGTGGCCAACCTCGCCAATACCGTCGCTGCACTGAAGGAACAATTCAACTGGTTCTGGGTAGGATTTTACCTCGTAAAAGATGATGAACTGGTACTTGCCCCTTTCCAGGGCCCCGTAGCCTGCACCCGGATCAAAAAGGGCCGTGGTGTATGTGGTGCCAGCTGGGCACAGGCAGCTACCCTCATCGTTCCCGACGTGGAAAAATTCCCGGGCCATATCGCCTGCTCCAGTCTCTCCAGATCAGAAATCGTACTGCCCATTATTCGACAAGGCGAAGTGATCGGAGTGTTAGATGTAGATAGCGAACAGCTGTCTCATTTCGACGAAATTGACCAGCAATACCTGGAACAAATAATCTCCGGCCTGAACTTTGAGGATTAATTAAACATTATGTTTTTCTTTCGTAAAAAACCTGAAAATGTCGAACTGCACCTGCCTTTCCTGGCGGGTATTGGCACTGACATTCACTCACACCTGTTACCCGCCGTGGACGATGGATCCCAGGACCTGGACACCTCAGTAGAATTCATCGAAACACTCCACTCCCTCGGTATACAGAACATCATCACGACTCCCCATGTCATGATGGATCGTTATCCAAACTCTGCCGAAACACTCAGTGAACCTTATCAGCAGGTAAAGAACGCCCTTGCCGAAAAGAATATTCCCGTGCAGTTTCATCATGCAGCAGAATACTACATGGATGAGTTTTTTGAAGAGCTGATGAAAGCGCCCCTCATGACGCTGAATGGCGAAATGATCCTCGTGGAGATCTCATTTATGAGTGCTCCCCCGCAGTTACATCAATGGCTCTTTGAACTGGCAGCACAAGGCTACCGCCCCGTACTGGCCCATCCTGAAAGATATAATTACTTCCATTCAACGCCCGAAGAATACAAGGTATTCAAACAAAGAGGATGTCTCCTGCAGGTAAACCTGCTGTCACTCACAGGCTACTATGGCAGACATATTCAGAAGGCAGCAGAATGGCTGATAGAACATAAACAGGTTGATTACATCGGTACAGACCTGCATCACAGCAAACACCTGCATGCCATCAAATCAATTGCAAAAGATAAAAAACTGGTGAAATTGCTGGAATCGTACCCATTCAAAAATAATACGATCCAACTGGTTCCTCAGCTATAAAAAAAGGCGAAGCAATGCTTCGCCTTTTTTTATAGCCCACTATTTATCCCGGAGCCTACCCCGCTCTCCGCAGTGGATGACGCATTCTAAAAAAAAATCAATATCTTTACGCAGGTCTCGCACTCAAAAAAACCCCATATCTTTTCTGCAAAGCCTCCCAAAGATTGTTATTATTCTATTCCGATCCTAAAACCATTAATCAGATTCAACAACGATTGTTTATTCTCATCACAACCGTATGAGAAAAACCATATACCATGAATGCACCTAATATCGACCCTGGCGTAAATAATGATGTTACCCAGCAAGTTCTTTTAGTAACAGGCGATGCAGGCATGACCCGGAAAATCCGGCAATTGCTTACACCGCAATACGCCCTTCTCAGCACAAATAATATTATAGAGGGGATAGAAATGGCACATCAACATCATCCCGATCTGATCCTCTGCGATGCACTGGTACAGGATGCTACAGGCTATCAGTTCCTGATTACCCTTAGAAACGATTCGGTGCTAAAGCCAACTCCTTTCATCCTTTTTTCCCGCCCGAATACGCCCGCAAATATGCGTAAAGGCATGAACCTGGGAGCTGACGATTACCTCGCCGCACCCTTTACCGGCGAGGAACTACTCAAAAGTATCCACTCCCGCATCAGCAGGTTTCATCATATCAGGGATACCCCAAATTATACGAGGGAAAAGATAACCCTGCAGGAAGTAAGCACGATCGCCATTAATGACAGACTGAGTAAAACGGAGGCTAAAATACTAAGCATGATAGCCAGGGGGATGAGTAGCCGGGATATTGCATCATTTAAATGTATCAGTGTACGAACAGTGGACAATCACAGGCATAACATCACAAAGAAACTGCAATTGTCAGGGCCTAATGCGCTGGTGAAATTTGCCATCGGGTATGCAGGCGCCATGAGATAAATCATTCATTCTACCGCAACACATGCTCCTTCACAATTCCCAGCTTCTTCATCCTGGCTTCCAGGGTTGTGGGCTTTATATCCAGCATCGCTGCTGCACCCTGCGGGCCCCTGATCTTTCCATTGCATTGCCGCAATGCCTGAATAATCGTTGTCCTTTCAGCATCTGCCAGCGAGGTAGTGGGCGGCGGCGATGTATCTGACGATGATGCAACCCGCCGGCTCTGCGGCGGCACAATCATTATGTATGGATCTGTTGCCGCAATCACTGCCCGCTCCACCAGGTTCTCCAGCTCCCTGATATTTCCAGGCCACCGGTAGGCTAACAATGCGGGTATACACGCCGGATCAATCCCTTTTATATGCCGCTCATAGCGCCTGGCTGCATTACCTGCAATATGCTGCAACAACAATGGAATATCATCCAGCCGCTCCCGCAATGGCGGCAACTTAATAGGGAATACAAACAAGCGGTAATACAAATCTTCCCTGAACCTCCCCGCCGCTATCTCATTTTCCAGATTTCTGTTAGTCGCCGCAATAATCCGCACATCCACCTTAATCGTTTCATTCCCTCCCAGTCGCTCTATCTCCTTTTCCTGGATGGCACGTAATAGTTTCGCCTGCAATTCCAGGGGCAATTCCCCTACTTCATCCAGGAACAAAGTGCCTTTATCCGCCAGCTCAAATTTCCCGATCCTCCGTTGCAAAGCTCCTGTAAATGCCCCCTTCTCATGCCCGAACAATTCTGACTCAATCAGCTGCGCTGGCAGGGCCGCACAGTTCACCTTTACCATCTGTTGTCTCCGCCTCGGGGATGCCTGGTGAATCGCCGCGGCAAACAACTCCTTCCCCGTTCCTGTCTCCCCTGTCAGTAACACCGTAGCAGGGGTTGGTGCCACCTGCGATAATAATCGCAGGGCCGGTTGCAAAGCGGCACCTCCAATCATTTCGGCTTTAATCACTGCCAGGGGCAATGCGCCGGTCATTTTTTGCCGGTGTTCCTCCGTCAGCTGTATGAGTAGTACCTGCAGACAGGCAGCGACAAATAAGCCCGCAGACGTGTTAACGATTGCCTGTACTGCAACCGGAAAAGTATTTTTTGTATCGGAGAGCAAACAAAGAAAGCCTAAATTTTTCTGCTGAATTTGTAAAGAGTGGATCAACACCTCTTTTACACCATTTTTGAATAAAGTGGTCTGGAAAGCATCTCTACGATCCGGGGCATTTAACTCCAATATGTTGGAGGTAGTGTTGGAGAACCAGGCAGCAGGTACCCGCTCCGGTAGTTCCGGAAACAGGAAAGCATGTTCAGTATGCATCCACCAAAAAGCGATAGCGCCATTAGCATCAGCAATGCCGATCAGCATGGAAATAGTGTGTAAATACGGCCTGAGTACTGACTGTATAAACGCCATTAATTCCTCCTCATTTTTGATCCCTTTTACAGCATCATGGTCCGGTTGAAAACCCGTATTGTTCCCGGGCAACAACCATTGTAACAAACCGAATAACTCCATAGGCCCAACTTTCATTAACAGATAAGCTTTCATGCAGGGCATGAAAAGCTGAAACTCCAACATTTTGTACATGCAGTTAGAGAACTCCAATATATTGGAGTTAGCATGGCCGTGACAATTATGATATACAATTGATTCACAGTCGATTACCCTTATGGCATAGACCTTGACTCTTAATGGGTCACCCAGGTGGAAAATTGAATGGATAGTTGAGTATTCTCACCGTATGGTTGGTGATGCTGTCATGGTCTCTGCAAACATGAATGGGGAATAACTCCTCTCCGGTTGGTTTCTCATAGGGATGGCAAATTATCGCTATCTCAATGGCTGTTTTACAAAAACAATACCATACTGTTGTGCCCCGCCAGGTGTTTGATTTGCCCAAACAAGCCATTTGCTAAAACTCATAATCCTTTTTTTACCCCCATCGTGGAAGTAAAGGATACTTAACCGTTGCTTTTGCTGATTTATTTATGCTTTATTGAAAAACTAGTAGAGATTATGTCTTTTATCAATGTGACCATCTATGACAATTCCCGGTGGGATCGTTATATCCGCAATGCCCATGCATTTGATTTTAACCATACCTGGCATTATCATAGTACATTTCCAGGCGAGCCTTTCTTATTGGTTTATGAAGAACGTGATGACTACATCGCGCTACCTGTCGTACTATATACCAGTGCTGATGGTACACGTTCAATCAATGGTTTTGCGGGGCCTGTTTCCAGCAAAAGCTTTTCTGTACTGGACAATGGTGTACAGGAGCGCTTTGAAATTGCGTTTTTACAGTATCTCAAAGAACAGCAGATCTCAGAGTCGTCTATCCTGCTGCATCCCCTTATTCATGCGGCATTTAAACCGATGCACACGGGGCGATTACAACAGCATGCCGATAGCCTGCTGGTAGACCTGTCCATTAATCCCGAACAACAGCAATTGCATTATGGCGAAAACTTCGATAACAACGTATCCCTGCTCCGGCGAAAGGGATATACGGTAAGGCAGGCTGTGTCGATTCATGATGTCGACACATTTGCAGATATTTATCAAAGGAATAGTACGCATTTGCAGTCCGTAAATACTCATTTTGATAAAGCGTGGTTCAGACAGATTCTCAGACCCAGTGGTTTTGATAGTACGTTATTGCTCGCCTGCCTGGGCACGCAGATCACAGCGGGGATCTTACTCACGTTTTGCAATGATATGATGCAATTGCATCTGGCAGCTACACATGAGCATTATCTACAGCATGCCCCCATACACCTGCTGCTTGCAGACGCAGACGGATTGGGAAGAAGCGCTGGAATGCAATATTTCCATTTAGGAGGTATGGGTTGTAAGATGGATGTATTACTGGCAAGTAAGGCTATTACATCAGCAACTTATCCCGGGTTTAAAAGCTGGCATATTCCCAGGCAACAGATTCAACATGCGTTCATGAATGAGTATAGACAATGCTTGTCTATTGCAGTATAAAAGAAGACTTTAAATTGGAAAACCAGGTTTGACCAAACCTGTTGAGTGTGTTTTAATTTATAGCCCTCCTCCGGAGGGCTTTTTTTGCTCACATATGGGCAAAAAAAAACGGCCAACCATGAATGGAAAGCCGGTCTTTCATCCATTGTTTGTTAACCCCAGCTGTCGAACTTTTCTGTTTCTTGTTAGGCAGCTGGGGCTACCCTTGCAATGTTTGTTATGCAATATTAATGCATTACTCGATACGATTTTGTTAACCCTTGGTTAACGCGAAATTATTCTTTTATTATTTTTGCCATTCGTTCATTTTCATCCCACGTTAATGGGATATTGCAGAGTTCCTTATCCAGGGTTATTTTCGTTAGGGTATGTCATCCCACGCTATCTGTAGCCAGGCGCTAAGATATATATACGATTACCCGGGGATACCGGTAAGTACAACTAAATACACACCGTGTTTTCTGCAATTATTTTCCGTGAGATCACTGGTTGACAAAATATTAATAGCAATTAGTACAGAATAATATTTTGCAGGAATTGAACTGGACCATTTTAGAGTTTAGCACTTCACTCCATACTATTCAATAAATGCAAGCAAAAATTATTGATTAAAGACATAAAAACAAAAGCACCCCGGGAGGCGCTTTTCATGTCTTTTCATACGAATTGGTAATACTTTCTATTTAGAAAAATATCTACAACCGGTTCAACGTATCTTTTCTGTTTAGAGCAGAAGTTTGCAGATTTGTATCTATAATATCAGTCGCTTGTTCGCTCCATAAAGGTTTTATCTCCTCTATTACCATATTCGTCATAATCCCTGCACCCTTATCATTTAAATGATACTGGTCAGCATATATAGACGGATCCTGCATAAAAGCCGGTAACTGACTATTATTAATATATGTCACGCGCTCCTTCGCACAAATACTTTTAACAACCTTCATAGATTTAGTACCATTGGCCATGTTGAGGTATACAGGAGATGTAATGACAACCAATTTACATCCCACCTGTTTAATATCCCTTATCAGGGATTTCAGACAGTTGATCTTTAAGGTGTCCAAAGGTAATTTGGACTTCGGATTGTTTGCAAGCTCCAGGCTTCCTTTATATTCTTTAAAAAGCGGCATATAGCCGAGTTCTGTCTTCTCTGAAGCAGATGGCCTCAACCTGTCACCAATGATCTTTATAATTGTAGAATTATACTGATAGAGCGATGATTTTACCTTTATCCATTCGTAATCGCTTCTCAGGTTCAGAATTGGCTGCATTTCAGGATGCGCATCATAATAAGGTGTCAGGAAAGACAATTTAGAATAGTCATTTTCATCCACCGCAAATTCATCTGTGGTCAGATCCAGGAGGATGAGCTTTGGAGTAGTTCTGGTCAAAATACATTTCAATACTGCGTAGGAGTAAAAAATACCCTCCCCGTCACGCCCTGCATTAAAACAGGTGACATGCATACTGTCTTGTATCAATGAGGATTTATAGTGGTGGCTGGCCCTGGATGATCCTAAAATGAAAACATCGTCCTTTGCTTCATTAACCGCGTAGGTGCAGGCTTTAGTAGCACCCCCACTTATTTTCAGGTAATTATATTTCAATACCTTTCCCAATCCTATATCCAGCAGGATTATAATTCCTATAAACACAACAACTCTTATAATGATAGCTTTCCAGGATGTAGATTGCATGCTCTTGAATTAAAATTGAAAGTAGATAAACTGGCCGCCGTCAAAAACGCCAAACAATAAGATGTACACGATCCCCATTGCATAGGAAGCATATTTTACATATACACTTGAATGCTGCAGTAAAGGCACTTCGCGTGATGAATACTCCATATAAAGTTCTACAAGGAACAACAATGTAATACCTGAAAATGCATACAGCATGGTAAGTACCTGGCTCGAATTCAAAGCAAGCGGTCCTAATTCTGTAAAGATCTTCTTCACTATCAGAAATGCATCAGTCACCGTATTTGCTCTGAAAAATATCCAGGCAAACGTGACGAGACAAAATGTAGTTACGATTTGTATGATCCTGAAAATAATCGGATTCTTGCTGATAAGGGTCATCCTGTTAAAGGCATCTCTCCATTTCTTTGATACAATTGCAAAGATCAGGTAGAAGCCATTTAATGCACCCCAGATGATATAGGTCCAGTTGGCTCCATGCCACAGGCCACTTACCACAAATACAACAAAGAGATTGAAATACCATCTTGGAACAGGCACCCTGTTACCGCCTAAAGAAATGTACAGATAATCTCTGAACCAGGTTGACAAAGAAATGTGCCAACGCTTCCAGAACATATCAATAGAAGTGGAAAAATAGGGGCGTTTAAAATTTGTCATCAGGTCAAAACCCATCACTTGTGCGGCACCGATAGCGATATATGAATAACCTGCAAAATCACAATAGATCTGAATGGCAAAAAAGAAAGAAGCGAGCAGTAACATAGTACCATTATTCTCAGGTACATTGTTATAAATCGCATTCACAAATATGGCTACCCGGTCTGCAATCACCACCTTCATGACCAGCCCCCACAACATCTTTCTCAACCCATATTCTATCAGGGTTGCATCAGGCGAATGCTTTTCATAAAACTGATGCAAAATATTCTGTGGCCGCTCAATCGGACCTGCTACCAACTGTGGGTAAAACATGACATACAAGGCATAAATACCCAAATGCCGTTCTGCCTTTTGGTTGCCTCTGTACACTTCAATGGTATAACTCATTGCCTGAAATGTATGGAAAGACAATCCTATCGGCAGGATCATATTTAATAAGGGCAAACCATGTGCAGTAATATGCAGCTGGTTTAACAGCTCATTGATATTGTTCGTGAAAAAATTATAGTATTTGAATACCGCCAACACACCTACATTTGCAATGATACTGGTGGTTAGAAAAAGTTTCCGTCTGCTCCCCTGCGAATTCTCTATTGCAATACCCGCAAAATAATCAATCAGGATGGTGAAGAAAAGGATCAGAATGTAAACAGGAATGAATGCTGCATAAAAGACACAGCTGGACAATAATAGATGAAACCATCTCAACTTATGGGGCAGTAAAAAATAGATTATTGTAACAAGTGGAAAAAAAATCAGGAACTGAAAGGAGTTAAAAAGCATAACAGAGCTTTTGGTACAGTTAAAAAAACCCCAATAGTCTTCATAGCATTGGGGCAAGGCAAAAATATATATTTTGCCCTATTCTGCCAAAACTTCTGCCAGCCTATAGTTTCGCTGATCTTTTTTTTACCATGATCCAGATCGGTCATTTTTCCATTTGGATCTATAATTCCCATTATCACCTCATCCTACACCAGGTTCCGGCTATCAACATAGTCCAAACTCACCTCACCAGCACCAGGGTTCCGGTCTGCTTCATATCCTGCCCATGACTGTCCGTATAAGTGACCATATATACATAATGCCCTGCCGGCATTATATCTCCTCTAGACGTGCCATCCCAGCCAACATCCGGATTTCTGCTTTCAAAGATCAACTGACCCCATCTTCCATATACCGCAAGTCTGAATGAAGACACATTATCATGGACCACCGCCCTGAACAGATCGTTCTTTCCATCTCCATTGGGGCTAAAAGCCGTAGGCAGGTACAGCGCACAATCTCGTGCATCCCTGGAAACCTCCCCCTCTCCTTCCACGTAACACTGGTTGTCATCCGTCACCCTGAACCTGTATTTACCCTCATTCAAACCCCTGAACACACTATCCGTCTGCACTGGTTCACTCCCTATTATTTCATAAGTATATGCCGGTGAACCACCGCTCACACTCAATGTAATCGATCCATTCTGCAATGTATTGCACGAAATATTCGTCGGCGTGACAGCCATTATTTTCAGTTCATCAGGTTCCTTAATGGACAGGTTATTAACCTCTACCAGGCAATTCGCAGCATCTCTTACCCGCATATTATAAGTGCCCGCAGCAAGACCGGTAAACCTATTATTATAAACAAAGCCTGTGTTCTCATCAATACTAAATGCATATGGCACCACACCACCTGAAGCAGACATATAAATGGCCCCATTATCAGAATTATAGCAACTGCTATTAATTAAAGATGCGGTCGCCTTTACCACATACTCACCAATCACCACCTCCTGTTCAACACTTATGCCATTTGCACCCGTTACTTTCACAGTATACCTCCCGGATGCCAGATGTGATATGGCAGCATCATGATAACGGCCAGGATTCCAATCATACTTATATGGACCTTTTCCGCCCTTCACCTTCACTTTGACAGAACCATTATTAGAGCTCCTGCAGGCATTGCTGACAGATACTTCGATTTGAGGCACCTCTTTTATGGTGGGTGACAAATTATCTACGAGCACATCCGAATAAAAAGAAGAATCACAGTTACCTTCCAGATAAGGGCTAAACAATAAATAATCACAATCCATTCGGGGCCGGATAGTCACTACCTTTCTCTGCCAGTCAGTATTATAAAACACACCGGAGGTCCACAACGTATCTTCCTTGCAGTTGATACAATTTCCCCCATAGATGCCAAGCGAACCGAAGCAGATATTTGAGAAATAAAAAGGGGCAAATGCCATATCGAAACTAAACGTGTAGATCTTTCCTGCTTTTAGTGGAGTCGATAACTTCTGCCCATAGGTTTCATCCCATGTACTCCCATGCATGGCACCTACATAGGTATTCCCATCTGAAGCGACCTTATTAACCCCATTAATACCTGGTTGGGTATCCGGAGATTTACTCCCAATCAGCCATTCAGGAGGCACTAATGCCTTGTCAACAGGCCCTTCAAATGAAGGGTTTCGGATTTCGATATCTTGTGCCGTTAAAGTTTTGCATACCGGACTAATAATGGTTAAAATTAAGATAGCACGAATAAAAAAATAATACACATTACGTACAGATGCCGTGCTCTGAGTTTGTGTTTTCATAGGATAATTAAAATAGCTGTTCACTCAATTAATGGATTCACGACCATTAAAAGGAAATAGTTTACATAGGATGGCTGATGCCAACCTAAAAATATAGCATATTTCTATATATTAAAATTTTAAATATTAAAATCCATAAAAAATAATGACTTGGTAACTTCTAAATACGAAAAAAGAGGGCCTCCATTGCCGGAAGCCCTCTTTTAACAGATAAATATGCTATTTTAATCGAACAGATTTGTCACAATATTTGTTACACGTTCTAAATCTGCACGGGTTAAATTCGACCCACTAGGCAAACATAAGCCTGTATTAAATAACGATTCTGAATTACCGTTTACATAAGCTGGTGCACCTGTAAATACAGGTTGTAAATGCATAGGTTTCCAAAGCGGCCTCGACTCTATATTATCCGCATCCAATGCCAGTCTAATCTGCTCTCTTGTCACACCTTTACTTACCGTTGGGTCAATTACTAGCGTAGTCAGCCAGAAATTACTGAATGAACCTTCAACTTCCTCCAGAAAACTGACACCGGGCAGCGGCCCCAGCACTTCACTATAATATGCTTTATTTGCCCGGCGCTGTTTCACGCGCTCATCAAGTACTTTCAGCTGACCGCGACCAATACCTGCGCAGATATTGCTCATTCTATAATTATATCCTACATGACTATGCTGATAGTGAGGAGCGTTGTCCCTCGCCTGTGTAGCCAGGAAACGCGCATGCTTCACAGCATTCTCATCATTGCTGATCAGTGCGCCGCCACCGCTGGTAGTGATGATCTTATTACCATTAAAACTCAGGATACCATAATCACCAAACGCACCACATGCTGTACCTTTGTAAGAAGAACCCAGGGCTTCTGCAGCATCCTCGATCAGGGCAATTTCGTATTTACGTGCGATGGTGAGGATCTCATCCATCTTTGCAGGCATTCCATACAGGTGCACAACAATAATAGCTTTTGGCTTTTTACCCTGTTTTATCCTGTCCAGAATAGCATCTTCCAGTAATGCAGGATCCATATTCCAGGTATCTTTTTCACTATCCACAAAAACCGGTAAGGCCCCTACATACATAATAGGGTTAGCCGATGCAGAAAATGTCATACTCTGACAAATTACTTCATCTTCTCTTCCCACACCCGCCAGTATCAATGCAAGGTGCAGTGCAGCAGTTCCTGAGGACAATGCAGCTACATGCTTTACGCCTGTAATGCCCGACAGCTCTGCCTCAAATCCATCTACATTAGGTCCTAAAGGGGCAATCCAGTTCGCAGCAAATGCCTCATTTACAAAGTTCAGTTCCTCTCCACCCATATGTGGCGAGGAAAGCCAGATTTTTGAGTTCATTATTTCTGATTAAAATTATTGTCGTGTCATTTCCTTTCCTGGATTACCAATCACCACAGCGTTTTCCGCCACATCCCTGATTACCACACAACCTGCACCGATTGTCGCCCATCGGCCAATCACTATACCAGGCTTTATAACAGCTCCGGCACCAATATGAGCACCTTCGCCAATCGTAACGCCACCACATACCGCCACATTAGGTGAAATATGTACGTAATCTTCTATTGCGCAATCATGATCTACAGATGCATTGGTATTAATAATACAATGTCTGCCTATCACAGCATCTGCATTGATGGTAACTCCCGCCATCACGACCGATCCGTCTCCGAGTACCGCCCTGCCGGATACAGAAGCTCCAGGATGAATACCTTTTATAAATGGTACATTCAATTTCTCTGCAATCAGTTTACGGACATTATTGTTCCCCAGGGCAATCAGCATTCCGCTAATTTTGCTGTTCCATTCCGGAGCATACCGGTGTACTTCATACTCCCACAACGAATGTAACTCCTGATTATCATCAAACAATCCGGCGGCTTTAGTACCCTGGTGTTCCAGGATCTCTAATATTACTTTGGCATGGCCGCTGGCGCCGTACAAATAAATCATGGTGGTGTATTTTAATTGCCTGTAAACCGCTCAGCCGTAGCTACATTAACACCGTTGATACCTTCCGATTTTGCAACTTTTGCAAAGGTGAGATACAATATCTTCAAATCAAGCCCGGCACTGATATGGTCTACATAGTATACGTCATAAGAGAATTTTTGTTGCCAGCTGATGGCATTTCTTCCATTTACCTGCGCCCAGCCTGTGATACCCGGCCTTACATCATGTCTCCTGGCCTGTTCCTCATTGTATAAGGGTAAGTACTCAGGTAACAGGGGCCGTGGTCCTATCAGGCTCATATCCCCTGTTATTACGTTCAGGAGCTGTGGCAACTCGTCCAGTGATGTCTTTCTAACAAATTTTCCAACCGGCGTTAAACGTGCTGCATCCGGTAATAAGTTCCCTGCTGCATCCTTTTTATCGTTCATGGTCTTGTACTTCACCACCTTAAAGATCTTCCCCTTCTTTCCAGGGCGTCGCTGGAAGAAAAAGGGAGTACCACCATTGAAGATGGCCAATAGGAGGGTCATGACGATAAATACAGGGAATAATACGACGAAAGCGATCACCGCAACTATCAGATCAATCAATCGCTTTACATACACGCTATAAAATTTGCCGGACATATATTTTTATTCTGATAAGGCTGTTATTATTTTATCCCTGGCTGCATCTGCCAGTGATGCATCTCCGGGTGTACCCGCCACTGACATTGCCAATGCTTTGGCTTTTGCAACACCTACTTTCTTCGCGTACAACTGCAGGAGCTCATAATCTTCAACTCCCATCATAAAACCTTCCCAACGGCGGGAAGATACTATGTTATTACCATCTACATATACTGCTGCGTAATTTGTGGATGCTGCAAAGTAACGTGTTTTGAGAATGTTATTGAAAGAAGGATCTTTTGAATCGGCATAAGCCCAGAATCCAACACCGGTATAGCCATTTGAAAAAGCTTTCCACGACATCAGCCTGTAATAGCTATACGGGCTCAGTAGTTCCGCGTTTCCTTTTGTTGCATACATCCAGTATTTATCAGCAACCGGCGTTACTGCAGGCATCACATCTTCATGGATCTGCATGATATCCATATACTGACTTAACTGTCCGATCTTGTCTTTTGAAAGCTTTCCAACTGTCATATACAGCTTTACACCGGGTATTGCTGATTTTGCCCATTTGGCAAATGCCAGCAGTTTATCAGCATTCTCTTCTGCAATCTCATCATATGGATACAAATATACATTCTGCATATTCCATCCACTCTGTGTAATAATTTTACTCAGATTCTGGAACCATGTTTTAAAATCTGCCTTCCAGTCATCTGACATGAAATCGTTCTTTTTACAATAACCCAGGTTTTCCTGTGACAAAAAGTTTATGTTCAACAACAGGGTTCTGGGCTTATAATTACCGAAAGCTGATAAATACTGGCTCAGGTTCGACCCGGAAGTATGTGCAAGATCGCCCAAAGCAGCAGCAGGAATTGCTGCGGTATTTATATGGTGTTCATATAAATCCTTTACAGCTGCAGTCTTCCTGGTGTTCAGCATCGGGTAATTCAAATATGCCCAAACGCTTGTGTTTAAAGCGAATTTACTTTCATCAAATCTGATATTAGCCACAGACAAACTTACTGTTACTGTCTGACTGGTTTTACCATCACTTACAGTTATTGTGTTTTTGCCATTACCCACTCCTTTGCCGGTCATTTCTGCCAGGAATAATCTTGATTCTCCCGGATCCAGGTTCAGTTGTTCATCTGCTACCTGCAGCGGATCGGCAGTTTGCTGATAATTCATATGAGAGGTGAGGAAAGGTGCCGTATAAATAACCAGGGCGCCCGTACGCTGATCACTTTTTGCATCAATGGTGTAATTTGCTTTGCGCTGACTGAGATTGGTTACAATAAAGCCCACATATGAATGCCCATTGATCACTGTCCTGACGGTCACATTATCCGAAGAACGCTTGACTGGCTTATATACTGCATTCAGGCCATCCCAGGCGTTGAAGAAATTTACAGTAAAATCAGTACCCAACTGCTGTTTTAGCTGCATTGCAAAATCAGCACCTGATGCTACTCTACCAGTTTTTCCAACCGGCCCCATTGCTGCCTGGTATTGCATGCCTCTTGCGGCCACCGCCTTGCCGGATGCATCTTTATTTAACAGGTCGTCAACCTGGTCATCCACCGGGATTTTGCTGAAAGCCATTTTTGCCGGCGCGCTGCCACCTGTATTGAAGACCTGGATCTCATCACAAAACAACAACACTCCCTGTACAATAGCCACCAGCTTTACATAACGGGCATGTACAGTACCCGTTTTCAAAATGAAATTCTGTACCTTATAGTCTCCCGACACATTATCCGGACTGGCTACTACATCACCAATATATTGATAGGAAGACTTATCATCAGAGACAAATACAAACACATTTGTCGGATAATATGCCTGTGCAACTTCTCTCCTTCCGGTATTAAATGTTACCTGGTTAAAATCAACTGATTTTCCCAGATCGATCTCTATTGCTACCTTGTTTACCTTAATCCAGCCAGCAGTCTGTTTATTAGCCCAGAAGTATCCTGAAGTAAAAACGCCATTCGTCAACACAGTTCTGTCATCCCCGGGAGCCGTGTTCTGATAGTTGGGCGGCACACTCAATGTATATGGCCTGTTCAAAGCCAGATCCTTTTGTCCGTTAGCCATATTGCAAGCGCCAACGGCAATCATCAACATGAAAAAAAATAGTCTAATCCTTTTCATCCTGCTTAGTTTTTTAATGTCAACAATACTAAACAGCCTGTAGCACATCCTTGTATCTTGCAGCTGCAATTTCCAGGGAATACTCTTCTTTGGCCAGTTTAATTGCATTTTTCTGTTGTTGCACAAGGGTTGATGAATCGTTTAGATGATTGGACAGTGCAAGAGCGGCATCCTGGATGCTCATTGCCGGAGATAATACTAATCCTGCTTCATTTTCGGTGATCGCTTTGGCCTG
Organism: Chitinophaga sancti; assembly: GCF_034424315.1. Taxonomy (GTDB): domain Bacteria; phylum Bacteroidota; class Bacteroidia; order Chitinophagales; family Chitinophagaceae; genus Chitinophaga; species Chitinophaga sancti. The sequence continues at coordinate 251,223 of NZ_CP139972.1, read as the reverse complement.
CCATCCCTCATAATTTATTAAAACGGGCCGGGAGGCAGCCAGGCAATCAAAGTATTTATTGGCTGAATTAGCCCACATTGCTTTTACAGGGATAAAGAAGGAACTCCCCATGGTACATTCTGCATATAAAAGAGGCAGCATTTGCTTGGGTACCGGGTCTACAAAAATGACCTGTTTATTCAATACAAGCCTTTCTGCTGCATATCGGAGCACTTCCTGTTTTTCCATACCGTCTCCCACTATCACGAACACTATTTCCGGGTCAATCCTGGAAGTTTCTACTGCCAGGTCCACCAGGTATTTAATACCGTTCACTACTCCCAGGGTGCCTGCATAGAGTACAATCTTGCCGGATGGTGTATATCTGCTCAGGATAGGCCCCCCTTCCGGGATATTTGAAAACCTGTTGATCTCAGAGATATTACAGATCACTGTTACCTTCTCAGGCGGAGTACCTGTGCGGTTTACAATGGAATCCTTCATATCACTTGAAAGCGCCACTATATGTGTTGATTTCCGGTAAATATGCTTTTCGAAGGCATTCAATACGTTTATCAACAGCTTATTTTTAATAATACCCATAGCGACCGGTACTTCCGGCCACACATCCCTCACTTCGAAGATAAAAGGGGTACGGTGTAGTAAACGCTTAACCAGCGCCGGCACTCCAATACTGATGGGAGTTGAAGTGGCAAGCATCACATCTCCTTTTACTTTCAACACCCGCCTGGTTGCAAAAAGCAGGAATTTAAGGAAGATCAGGATGCGTTTGGAAAACCGCGTTTTGTTGCTATACTCCTGCTTTAAGATATGCAATTCAATCCCCTCATAATTTACAACAGTCCATGTGCCGGTTAGTTCCACGTTCTTTAAATAAGCACTGGACGTGATCATCACTACCTCATGCCCCTGTTCCAGGAATTTCTTTGACAGGTCGTAAGAACGGGTGCCGCCGGACATTGATGGAGTCGCAAAGTATTGGTGTAAATAAATTATTCTCTTTGACACTTATTTAGCAGGTTTTATTATTTCGTTGTAAATTTTTTCCAGTTTCTGCATATTCGCCGGCCGGTTTCCTTCCCTCACAACAAATTGCTGATTTTCCGAAATGATAACAGGCACCCTGCCAAAAAATTCACTCCTGAGATATATCAATTGTTCTGCCAAATTTCCCGAATCACCAACAGGGAAGAATAAAGCTGATCTGTTATGTTCCAGTACAGCCTTATTTGCTACAATATCTGTCACTACCGGAAATAGTCCGGCAGCCATTGCTTCCAGCAGGCTCAGGCTGGTACCGTCTGATAAAGAGGACGATATATATATATTGCACTTTTCGAACACCCCTGGCTGAACACTATTTTGTACCTGGCCGTAAAAAGTAACGTACTTATCCAGTCCATTTTCCTGGACAAATTTTTCAGCAGCCTCTTGTAATGGTCCTCCTCCCACAAAATGCATCTCAAATGGCACGTTTTTCTCCTTTAAGAGCACTAAGGCCTTCAGGATGGTCATATGGTCATAAACAGGCTCAAATCGCCTGTTACATACCATTTTTAATGTGTACGGAGCTGCATGGGAAGCATGGTGCTGAAAGAAAGTTTCATAATTGATCCCAACATTGAAATTATGGAGCTTATGAGCAGGTATACCCAGTTGCAATACTTTATCATACAGTTCCCGGGACACAACATTGATCGCAGCAGCCCTACCCAGGATACGTTTGAGTAAGAATCGCCACACAGGAGATTTCACACTTGCGTTGATATCACTGCCATGGGCGGTCACTATTGTATGGGGGTGATGAATGATATAGGCGGCCAAACCACCGCTGGTTACATAATGTGCATGGATTATATCCGGTTGCAGGCCCTTTATAATTTTCCTGGCACGGAAAGCCGCTTTGATATATTTATATTTATTCGACTTTTCCCTTACATCATATTCCTTTCCCTCCCATGCATTGTGCACAGGCACATTTCTTTCAGGAGAAGGACTCAGGGCTATAAAATGCACTTCGTGCCCCTGTTCCTTAAAATAATCAATATACGGCTGGATATGGGTAAAAGTGCCCGCGGATAAAAAACAGATCTTCATTACTGGTTCCTGTATTTAATGATTTTCGCAGGATTACCTCCAACAATTGCATAGTCAGGAATATTTTTAGTTACTACAGCTCCAGCTCCTACTATTGCCCCTGAACCAATCTTCACACCGGGTAATATGATCACCCTCGTTCCAATCCATACATCATCTCCAATCTCCACCGGCTTCACAACAGAGCCTTTCTCCATATTCATGGGAATGCTCAGATCATCAAATTTATGATTACGGGTCAGGATGATCACCTCCGGTCCCATCATGACATTATCGCCTATTTTTAAAGGGCCTCTTACATGGGCTCTCACCCCAATGCCTGAATTATGGCCGATAGTAATCCCCTTTCCTGATCCTATATTTGCGTGGCTTTCCACGTTGATATTAGTACCTGCTTTATCGAGGATACCACTGGCTATGAACGCCCGGATCTTCCTGATAAAAAGCAAATACCGGTTATTCGTTTGCGGCAGATAATAGGCAAAGCCGTAATAGAAGATTAAACTGATTATCCTGATCATACCGTCAATAAGTTCAGATATTTATTTAAGAAGACTGATTTGTCGAATTCAGCCGCTGCAAAAGCCAGGTTCTCCCTGCTCATATCCTGCAACTGAGCCGGAGATAAAGCCATCAATCTTTTGATGGCAGCTGCAATAGAAGCAGGATCTGCCGGATCAAAAAGAAACCCGTTCACCCCTTCTCTGATCAATCGTGGATTATCGCATACATTGCTGGCCAAAACGGGTTTGCCACAGGCCATGGCTTCGCAGATGACATTTGGACACCCTTCGTAGAAGGATGGCAGGCATACCACGGTGGCCTCATTGAAAAGGCGGGGAATTTCCCTGGAAGGCCCGTCCAGGAAAACCATTTTTTCAAGTCCATGTTCCTTCACATATGCTGCAGCATCCAGGTAGCGGGATGTGCCCTGTGGTACGCCATCAACCAGCATCTTATTGCCATACCAGTACAATTCTACGGGCAGCCCTTTCAGGGAATGTATTGCCTTTATAAGATTTTCAGAATTTTTCAGCTGCTGGTAACTGGCTGCTACTACAATTTTCACAACTCCATTTGCAGGTGGAGTTACCTCCATTGGCCTGAACTTCTCAAAATCGACGGCATTCACTATCGTATGCATTTTCTTCTTTAACCACGGCGCATGATTGACCACATATTCAGAAAGGTTATAGCTATTTGTTACCACAACATCTGCCAGCCGGTGAAAATGAAAACGGACTTTGTCTCTTGTTGAAATTTTTCCGACTTTCCCTGTGCGCTCAGACACGATCAGGCCCCATTTTCGAAAGGGAACCGATGCCAGTTCTGAAATCAGGTTAGGGTTATCTAAAAAAGAAATGACATAATCAGGTTTCGCCTGCTTTACAGCTACCAGGTATTTATACGTTCTTGAGAACAGGTTCGTCCATTTGACAGTCACTACATTGATCTTCAACCTATCCGTCACTTCTTTATAAAAGTTGTCATCCAGGTAAGTGATGAATTCCACAGTATGCCCTTTGCCAATCAGCAACTCCGCCAAAATTACGATTTGACGCTGCGCACCTCCGGAACCTAATCCATCAATACATAAAACCACCTTCATATCTAAAGCTCAAATTTTAATTTAATTGCTGCACTGTGACCACCGGAATTTCCCGCGGCACAGTATGCATTTTCAAATATGCGACCATGGTGAAATACAAAAGCCAGAATAACTTCTCTATAAACAATACGATTGCAAAAGAACTGACTATGATCATCAGCGCAAAATAGGTGGTCCATACAATACTGTTTCTACGACGAATATCTGAACGATATGCCATCACGATCAATTGAATCAATGCTGCATGGAATATCACAAATCCGAAAATTCCCGTATTAGCCAGTAGTTCGACAATATTGTTGTGCGAATACAAATTATATCCACCCAAAAATACAAAGGCACCATATCCCCAACCAAAGAATGGCCGCTGCGTCCACATATCCCATCCTTTCACAGCCAGGTTATACCGAAGCAAGTCAGAATCACTATAATCCCTGGTTCCGGAAAATACATCCTGCAAATACCTGAACCTGTCGAATGCTTCAGAATTATCCATAAGGAAATTGGTAATAAAAAAACCAGATAATGAAAGGATCAGGATGGATACCAACACGAGCGTAGTGGTATTTTTTATGATACGAATATAAAATACCAGGTACAGAATATTTAGCAGGTACATGAACAAACCCAGCTTAGAACCGCTCATCATCACCTGTTGGGCAGCCAGGATAATGAAGATTAATATAAGACTCCGCCAGAACTTTGAGTATAGCTTATAACGCTGCAACAGGAATGAGATACAAAAATTAACCATTAGTGAAAAAAGGTTCGAGTTCCCCAATGTACCGACATAACGACTTGTACGGCCAAATTCATCCAGCTGTGGAACGAAAATATTCATCATAAACCCAATGAATAAACCGAAACTTAAACCAACCAGCACCATATCAAAAGCCCTCACATTATCTACAATCCTTGTTAAGATATATGACAATACAAGGATCATCATAATATTAATGATTGCTTCTCCCGGGAGGTCATAAGGGAAGAAGGCGAACGAAATCAAACAATAAACTGACATGAATACCAGGCAACCCAGGCCCCAGTTAAATGGTCCTTTTACCCTGGGTCGGTTCATGTGTACGGTCTGAATGAAATATTCCACCATCATCAAACCTGCGAAGATCTTAGGAATGATTGTCAGGCTCTCGTAATCAAAACAAACGATCGCTGAAAATGCATATAAGAACAATAAAACATTGATCCGATTCATTATTAATCTCTATCTTTTATCCAGTGGTTAAACCACATTTGAAAACATAAGATCCGCCAGATCCTGTCGGCATCAGCCCTTCGCTGCTTGTCCTGAAAACGGCGGCGTAATTTTTGAATTTCCTGAAAATCAAATACTCCACTTGCTGCAATTTCCTGCTCACTAAGATATGTATCACAAAACACCGCCAGCTCGTTCAGCAACCATTGCTGTATAGGCACTGCAAACCCTCGCTTTGGCAGGTCAAGGAGTTCCTTTGGCAGCATTGAATAATCAATTTCTTTCAGCAGGTACTTAGGAATATTATTCTTAAACTTGATGCCGGACGGAATCCTTGTCACATATTCAAACAACCGGTGATCCAGCAATGGCTCCCTACCTTCCAGGCTATATGCCATCGTAGCCCTGTCCACTTTCACCAGGATATCATCCAGCATATAAGTTTTTACATCGGTGGACTGCATTTTTTCTATTTCACTATTATTCGCAGATAAATTGCCCGTTACATCAAAAGCAGTATCCACCTTTTTATAGTTTCCTTTTAACAGCTTCTTCAGCTCATAATTGCTGAACAACCTATAATCGATCTTCTTTAAAAAAGAAGCACTTTTATCTTTTGCAAGCACAATTTCCTGTGCCCTTTCCAGTATTGCGTCCTGGTCATACCGGCCCTGCATTCTTCTATACCGGCGCATCATCCCTAATCCCCAGCTGATAGGATACTTTAAAATACGGGGAGAATTACGCAGCATATTATACAGCCCGCCCTTTGAATAGTATTTTGTGTAGCCACCAAAGATCTCATCTCCACCATCAGCGGATAACGCAACTGTAACATGAGAGCGAACCTTCTTACTCAACAGCATCGTTGGTATAGCGGATGAATCAGCAAAAGGCTCGTCATAATAAAATGGCAACTGCGGAATGATCTCCAGCGCTTCTTTTTCTGTGCAGATATATTCGTGATGTTCTGTGTTCAACAAAGCCGCGACTTCTTTCGCAATCTTCGCCTCGTTGTATGCTTCATTATCGAACCCGATTGTGAACGTCTTCAGCTTGTATCCAAGCTGTTTGGTCAGCAATGCAGTAACCAGTGAACTATCAATACCGCCGCTTAAGAATACGCCCACAGGTACATCTGCTACCATGCGATAATTAAACGCAGACTTTAACAGTTCAACCGTTTCTGCTGTAATTTCCGCTTCTGTTTTATTGTAGAATTTTTCTTTATTGAATGCAGCCAGCGGCTCCCAATATGTGACCTCACGCACTACTTTCCCTTTCTCTACATCATACTGTATGATATGGCCGGGCCTCACTTTCCGCACATGCGTGAAAATGGAATATGGGGTGGGTATATAACCATATTTCAGGTATAAAGGAATTACATCGCGGTTGATGTCCTTTTTAAATTCGGGGTGCTTATAAAATGTTTTGATCTCTGAAGAAAACATCAACAGCTTGTCTGATTCAAAAATGAACAACGGTTTTACACCAAACCGATCCCGGATAAAATACACCTGTTTATGCTTCCTGTCAAACAACACGATGGCAAACATACCAATGAACTTTGATACAGCTTCGATTCCCCATTCTTTGTATGCATAGAGGATCATCTCAGTGTCGCTACCGGTCTTAAATGAATAGCCCAGTGTTTTCAGTTCATTCCGGATCTCATCAAAATTGTAAATCTCTCCATTGAACACCACTACGAGTTCCTCATCATTGCTCAACATTGGCTGTTTGCCGGCATCTGAGAGGTCCAGTATTGCCAGGCGGCGGTGTCCCAGGAACACTTTTTCTTCCACATTACCCCAATGACTGTTACTGTCCGGACCCCGGTGTGCAAGCACCTCCAGCATTCCATCCATGATACCCTCATTGTAGTTTAATTTTGTCTTATGAATATATCCGGCGATACCGCACATGAGTTATTTTTTTAAATCAGCTACCAGGGAAAGTCCTTTATATAAAAAGATCAGCAATTGAGTTGCGAATGACAACCATGCCAATCCAATCACAGAAAAATAATAAATAACCGGCACTACAAGTACCAGGTTCATCACCGCAGAATAGGTGACCGCACGAAGTAATACCTTGTTCATATTCTGAATGGCCAGCATGTTTGTAAAGAACGCGCCAAAAGGATAAAGTATAACACTTAACACAAACACGCGTAACACTGCCAATACGACTGCATTTTCCTGCCCAACCACCAGTTTTACGATAAAAGGAGCCGCAATAAATACGCCAACCCCTATAGCGGTACAAACTGACAATAGTATAAAAAAGATCTTCTTTGATTCTTTAATATAGGCAACCATTGACTCCTTATACAGTTTTGCCTGCATAGGGAAAAATACCTGCGTAAAAGGGGTAGATACATTGTATAATCCTCTGAAAACCTTATCTGCGGCTGAATATTGCCCCACAACAAACGGTGTTTTAAAATAGGCAAGAACCAGCACATGGGTAGAGGAATACAATGTTATAAATACCCTGGATAAAAAGATCCGCCAGCTTTCTCCCAGATCAGCCTTCACATGCTGCCAGCTAGGCGCAAAAAAACGAAGGTTGTACTTAGTATATACAGGAATGACAGCTATAATACCCCCTGCCAGGAACCCGATCGAGTTGAACAGGAATACTGTTGCCAGCTGATCGGCCCTCCTGATGAATAAAAAGATGCATCCGGTGAAAAAGATCTTGATCAGCGCATTGATCATCGTCGCCACCTTCATTTTCCGGATGGCCTGATAAAACCAGATGGGAAAAATAGCCTGACCTACTACAGCAGGAAACGCCAGCAGGTATGCCAGGAAGTGATTTCGTACCTCCGGAGCAAATAATCCGGCTACCAGTAGAACGAGAAGAGAAATACCAATCAGTAAGCCTTTAGATGCCATTATGGTGTTGAATACCTTCGACTGCTCTTCCTCAGTAGCAGCCTGCGAAATATTCTTAACACCTGTTACATTAAAGCCAAAATCCACCAGGATCAGAAAATAAGTAAGCACAGTTTGTATCACTGTATACTCTCCGAATACACTTAATCCAAACACCCTGATAAGATACGGGAACGTTAGAAGGGGCAGTATATAATTTGAAGCCTGAAAAAGCGACAAATACAAAAACTCAGAAACTAATTTTTTCAACGATTTAAAATTTACTTTCTAACTGCAATTGCTTTTCAGGTGTGATATTAAGCGCCGATGATCCGGATATGCTGAATAGAAAGGAAGATCATACTATTTCAGGTTGCGCCAATACCATGCTACAGCTTCATTCAACCCATCCTTAAAGGAATAAGCCGGCTGGTAGCCCAGTAATTTTCGTGCCTTTTCAATGGAGGCCAGTGAATGTGGAATATCACCTATTCTATTCGAACCGTAAATGACAGATACATCTCCGATCTTTGCATCAAACACCTGTAGCTCTTTCTTTAGGGCGTCAGTGAGCTGAGTCAATGATGTTTGTTCACCAAATGCCACGTTATATACCTGTCCTACTGCTGCTTCAACAGCTACAAACAGCGCTTTAATATTTGCCTGCACCACGTTGTCGATATAAGTAAAGTCCCGGGAGAAGGCGCCATCCCCATTAATAACAGGACTTTCATAACGAATGAATTGGGAAACGAATTTAGGGATCACCGCTGCATATGCACCATTCGGATCCTGTCGTTGTCCGAATACATTGAAGTAGCGTAAACCAATGAGCTCCATTCCATACGTTTTTCCGAATACATCTGCGTACAGCTCATTTACATACTTTGTCACCGCGTAAGGTGATAAAGGTTTTCCGATGTGCTCTTCTACCTTAGGCAGACCAGGATGATCTCCGTATGTACTGGAACTGGCGGCGTACACAAAGCGTTTGCAATTTTCATCCCTTACAGCAACCAGCATGTTCAGAAATCCTGAAACATTAATATCATTGGTGGTGATAGGATCATTGATGGAACGTGGCACTGAGCCAAGCGCAGCCTGGTGTAGCACGTAGTCTATACCCTTTACTGCGGCTTTACAATCTTCCAGGTTCCGGATATCCCCTTCCTGCAGTTCGAAGGCCGGGTTATCCATGAACTCCTCCAAATTTTTCCTGTGTCCGGTTATAAAATTATCTAACACCCGCACTTTCCCTGCACCATGTTTGAGCAGGTATTCTACCAGGTTGGAACCTATAAATCCTGCTCCTCCGGTTACCAGGAAAGAATGTCCTGAAAGCTGACCGGGATGATAAATTGTATTATACATGAATTAATTAATATTGAATTAAAGCCTTCCGTCTACTATTTCCTTAGCCAGCACCCCTTTCACATCATAGACAACACTCGTATCCTTACACAATCCTTTAATATCAAGGCCGTTGAACTGTTTGTGTGCTACGGCAGAAATAACTGCATCATAATCACAGGTACCATCCAGTTCCTGCACAGAATCCCAGCCATATTCATGTTTTACTTCCGCAGGATTTGCCCACGGATCATACACTACGATTTCGGTTTCATATTCTTTCAGTGCAGTGAGAATATCGATTACCCTGGTATTTCTTACATCCGGGCAGTTCTCTTTGAAGGTAAAACCCAGTACCAGTATTTTTGCTCCTTTTACAGGAATGCTCTTCTTCACCATCAGCTTTACCACTTCCATGGCTACATACTGACCCATACCGTCATTCAGCCGGCGGCCCGCCAGGATAATTTCGGGGTGGTAACCCAGCTCCTGTGCTTTCTGGGCCAGGTAGTAAGGATCTACACCAATACAGTGGCCACCTACTAATCCAGGTTTAAACTTGAGAAAGTTCCATTTGGTACCTGCGGCATTCAATACATCTTCTGTATCAATACCCATCCTGTTAAAGATCTTTGCGAGTTCATTTACAAAAGCGATGTTGATATCACGCTGAGAGTTCTCAATTACCTTTGCTGCTTCCGCCACTTTGATAGATGCAGCTTTGTAGGTACCTGCCACTATCACAGAGTTATACAATGCATCTACTTTATCCGCTGTTTCCGGGGTAGAGCCGGAAGTTACCTTTAGTATTTTTGATACAGTATGTTCCTTATCGCCGGGGTTAATACGCTCAGGAGAGTAGCCTGCAAAGAAGTCAACATTGAATTTTAAGCCAGATACCCTTTCCAGTACAGGAACGCACTCTTCTTCTGTAACACCCGGATATACAGTTGACTCGTACACGACGATGTCTCCTTTCTTCAATACTTTGCCGACAGTTTCACTGGCTTTGTACAATGGGGTCAGGTCTGGCCTGTTGTGCTTATCTACTGGGGTAGGCACAGTTACAATGAAATAATTACAATTCCGTATCTCCTCTAAATTCGCAGTACAAAGCAGGCCGGAAGATGCATTGATGTCTTTTGTCAGGACTTTCAACAGATCTTTGCTGGCTACTTCAAGTGTAAAATCATTTCCTTCGTTTAACTCTCCTACCCTCTTCTGATTAATATCAAATCCAATGGTCAGGTATTTTTTGGCAAATTCGACCGCTAGTGGCAATCCGACATATCCCAATCCAATTACCGCTAATCTTGCGTTTGGCACCATAAAGTTGTGATATTTTAGTTGAGGTTTATTTTATGCTTTTTTAGATTTCTGTAATCTTGACTTCAATCCTTTAGATGGTTTGCTACCATCGGTATCGCCGGCATAGCCATAGCCATAACCATAACCGTATCCATAACCATATCCGCTGGCACGATCCATTTTCACGTCATTCACAACCAGGTTGACTTTTGGCATTTTCCGCTGCAGGTACAGGTCACGGCTAATCTGTAATTGTGCCTTAAATGTGAAGCCTTGTCTTACAATGTATAGGGTGGCGTCGGCATATTTAGCGAGCAGCTGACCGTCTGTTACCAGACCTACTGGTGCTGTATCCACAATAATGTAATCAAATTCCTGGCGTAAATGCTCAAATAATTTTTCCGTCTTCTCCAATAGCAATAATTCTGCCGGGTTTGGCGGAATCGGACCAGAAGTGATCAGGCTACAATTGGGGTGAATATCTGAAGGGCGGATTACATCTTCGATTAAGGTCTTACCAATAGCATAGGTACTGAAGCCCGTTTGATTGTTTACTCCCAGGTTCAGGGAGATCTTTGGCTTTCTCAGGTCCATTTCCATGAGCACGACTTTCTTGCCGGAAAGAGCCAGAACTGCTGCGAGGTTGGTCGCAATAAAAGATTTCCCCTCACCACTCATGCTGGATGTAACCAGAATGATCTTTTCATTTTTCCCGGACAGTACGAACTGGAGGTTCGTTCTGATAGCGCGGAACTGCTCAACCAATGGCAGGGAAGAATTTTCTTTCTTTACCACCACCAGGTCTTTATATTCGCTGTGTCCGATCTCTGCCAGGATAGGCACAGGGCTATTTTCCTTGATATCGTTCTTATAGGCGATCCTTGTGCTCAGGATATCTTTCAGGTATAAACAAAGCGAAGGAATTGCAATACCGACCAGTAAACCGATCAGGATCACCAGGGAATGCTTGGGTTTAAAAGGTATCGGTTCGCTCTTTGCAGGATCGATCACCCTTGCAATCGCCATATTGGATGACTTGGAAATGGCAGATTCCTCACGTCTTTTCAGCAGGAAAAGGTACAATTCCTGTTTGATAGCCTGTTGCCTTGAGTAGTCCAGGAAGATCCTTTCTTTTCCAGGCACCTGGTGAATCTGGCTATTTAATGCGGAAGAACGGGTCTGTAATTCCCGGATGCTCACTTCCACACCGCGTTTGTACGTACCGAGGCTTGTTTGAAGGTCTGCTCTTAAACCAGCGATCTGTATGTCGACATTTTTCACCACAGGGTTTGCTTCTGTATTTGTCATCAGCAAACGTTCTCTTTCCAGCTCCAGGTTATTGTACTTTTCAACCAGTGACATAAATGTCGGGTCCTGTACGATCAGTGCAGTTGGAACGATGCGGGTATTATTTTTATCGTCTTTGATATAGGATTCGAGTGACTTAATTACGCTCAGGTTAACTTCCTGCTCAGTCAGTTGCTTTGCAAAATCGGTGGTACCACTGATCAGGGCTTTAGACTGTTCAGTAATATCAGCGAGGTTATTATCCTGTTTGAATTGCTGAATGTCTTTTTCAACGCCTGACAATTCACTGCTCACTACTACCAGGCGCCTGTCAATAAATGTGATGGTGCTGTCTGCAATACGGTTCTTATCTTCCACATTTGCATGCAGGTAGGCATTGATCAGGGAATTGACGATCAACTCTCCTTTGGCAGGAACGGTAGAAATAAGGGACATATCGATCACGCTCACCTGTTTGTTTGGAACAGAGATCGCAAAGTTCTTCTGGTAATTGGCAACGGCATTATCGATAGAGATCACCTGGATGCCATATTTATGACCTGCATCTACCGGGAATTGCCATTCACGGGTTAAAACGGCGGCGCCTTCTGTCAGCTTCAGGGTATCACCCCATTTGCCATTGATCTTTCCCATGCCCTTGCTGGAGATCTCAAAACCCTGTTCTCCTTTTGTAATTACCTGGTAATCATTAGGAATAAGCGTATCTCTCAGGGATACCCAATGTAATTTGAAGGGAACATTTCCAAATATTTCGGCAGTCTTGATCCGACCGGATTCAGTATACAATACATTCAATTGCAGGTCATGCACAACCTTTTCCATGAGGGAGCGGGATTTCAGCACTTCCACTTCATTATCCACGTTATCCTTATTATTGAACATGGACAACTGGGAAAGAATTTCCTGCCCGGGAAAATCCCCTCCTTTCTTATCATCTTTTACAATGATCTTTGCATTTATTTTATAATCCGGGTTGGCATATCTTAAATATGCCATGGCTATACCGACACCTAAGATTAAAGACAAAACAAACCAATACCAGTTGGAAATTACTTTATCAACAATCCTTCTTACTACTATTTTACTATCTGTACTGTCACTTTTAAAGGTCTGCCCGTTAACGTGACCATTCAGATGCATATTATCGCTACTATTCATATACTTTATATGAAATTATACTAGAAATTGATTCTGGAAACTGCAATGATCACTACAGATATTACAGAGGTCAGGATAGAAATGTTTCTTACCTGCGACATATCAGTCGAATTTACCTTGGCTTTGTTTGGCTCTATATATACCACATCACCCTGATGTAAATAGAAGTATGGAGAGGAAAACAATTTACTATCATTCAGGTTGAAGCGTACAAAATCCTTTTTACCATTATTATCCCTGATCAGCAGTACATTTTCTCTTTTGCCATAAATGGTCAGATCACCGGCCATTCCAATCGCATCAAGAATGCTTACCTTTTCGTTGGGCATTACATATGCAGCTGGTCTTGTTACTTCTCCAAGTACAGTAATCTTAAAATTTGCAAAACGAACGACCACAACAGGATCTTTATAATATTGGTCTGCGCCTTTCTTAATCTCATCTCTGACCTGGTCAGTAGTTTTACCAGCTACCATTATTTTCCCGATTATAGGAAGTACAACATAACCATTTTTATCAACCAGGTAGCTGTTAGGTACAGGCGTATTTGTAGAAGGAACACCAGGAACAGCCACGGGGCTGGCACCATTGGTTGCTAAAATCGAATTCCCGGGGTTCATCATGGATGTTGTGGCTACATCCAGCGTCTGTATAGTGACTTGTAAAATATCATCTGCCTGAATAGTTGGAGTTACAAATGCGGCTAGCTCGACACTACGATTATTAATTGTATCTGGAATATCTTTAAAGTACGTTATATTCTTAGGACTGGAACAAGAAAACAAGCTAACTAAAACAATACATCCTATCCACAGATATTTAATAGGGCTATATTGGCGTATCCCTTCCTTTTTAATTAGATTCATTTATTTAAATAATTGTTTAAAAATGATGGTTCCGTTATAAGCAAATTTATGCCTGCAAACTTAGGACAATTTTATTTTATCTTTATCCAATTGCTCATATGCGGAATTCTTACTAATAAACTCGGGGACCAATTGCTTCATTAGTGCCACTGTTGGTGTAATCTAGTGCTTATTAGCGGATTCTATCAGTTGCTCAATTCTTGCATTTACTTCAGCGAAATCGTACTCTCTGACCTTGGCTATCATGATTTTCTCATGATATGTACTCACAGTATTCTCAGAATTATTAAGTAGTTCCTCATATAATTTCTCTCCGGGGCGAAGGCCGGTATAGACAATCTGGATGTCTTTTCCTGGTTCATGGCCGCTCATCTGGATCATTTTCCTTGCCAGGTGGGCAATTTTTACCGGCTGTCCCATGTCGAACACGAAAATTTCACCTCCCTGACCCATTGCGCCTGCTTCCAGAACAAGCTGGCAGGCTTCGGGGATGGTCATGAAGTAGCGTGTAATTTCCGGGTGGGTCACGGTAAGTGGTCCTCCTTTCTCTAGTTGCTGTTTGAAGCGGGGAATAACACTTCCATTTGAACCAAGTACATTTCCAAATCGGGTTGTGATGAACCTGGTAGGTGGGTGACCATATACAGGACCGGTTTTTTTGTAATGTTTGTGCATGTGATGGTTAAAAGACTGGGTAAAGATCTCGGCAATCCTTTTGGATGCGCCCATCACATTGGTTGGGTTAACAGCTTTATCAGTTGATACTGTTACAAATTTTTCCACGCCGAAGTCCGCAGACAGTTCAGCCAGGATTTTGGTACCTAATACATTATTAATCACCGCAACTGACGGATTTTTTTCCATCATTGGCACATGCTTGTAGGCAGCTGCGTGGTATACCATCGTTGGTGCGTAAACTTCAAATAGCTGCTGCATGCGTGTTCTATCACAGACATTTGCAATAAATGGCACAATTGCTACATTGTAAGCCATATCCAACAACTCAAGCTCAAGTTCGTGCAAAGGGGATTCCGCCTTATCGCAGAGAATTAAAACGGAAGGCTGCAGCTTTACGAGCTGTCGAACTAATTCACTACCAATAGAACCTGCAGCACCAGTTACCAGGATTGACTTGCCTTTTGCTTCTTTTTGAACCTGCGCATTATTGATTTTAATAACGGATCGATCCAGCAAGTCTTCAATTTTTATATCCTGGAGCTTGGAGGAATTCCAGCCTGAATTGATCCATTTGTTGACAGGTAAAACTTTTTGAACTTTAATATTGAGAGAGAGGCAATGGTCTACCAGGTTATTTAATAACTGGGTGTCCATTACTTCTTCCGTGATAAGGAGAAGTTTTATATCATCCTGTTTAGCCAGTTTTTCCAGAGAAGCCCTGTTTGTGGCATAGATAGGTAATCCTTCCAATCGCTTGCCAGCCCGGGTCAGCATATCATCTAAAAATCCACAGATACGAATACTCCCGGAGACATCTTCACTTATAGCCTTACGTACCATCAGGCCTGAGTAGGAAGCATTGTAGATAACAGCCTTGGTTTTATTAATCGTACCGTATCGGGCATAATAATGGAAAGCCCACTTTACGAATAACCTATAAGACAAAAGGGCGGAAATACTAATGAAGAAGTTAATAAGGATGATAGACAATGGAAACATGACACTAGTGCTGTTATGCACAGCAGCATAGTTCACAGAAAAATAGATTAGACTTCCAAATAACCCCATCCCTGATATTCTGCCTACATCGGACATACTAGTATATCGGACAATACCGGTATAAGTACGGAATATCAGTGAAGATAACAGGTTCGTACATAGCACTACCACCATGATATCTTTCAGGGGATAATGGCTAAAATCTTCGAGGTTAAAATTGAACCTAAGCAAATAAGCCAGGCTCATAGCAACAATAGAACACCCGAGGTCTAATAGTAATATCAGCCAGGCCGGGGTTATCCAAGATCTCTTAGTCATCGAATTAATTAGATAAGGTTAAAACTGTACCAGTGATTTAAATTGTCCCAATCTCCAATACTTACCCTTATTATCATGTTTATGTCGTACGAGATAAACAACGTGCAAAGTAAATATATTAAATTAACTTTTGCATTAAGAATAGGCATTTAAGATTAGATGTTTTTTTTAATCATATAAATTATCCATAATTTAGATATATTTTGTAAATATAAATTAATAAAAGATAATTACTTGTATCGATTTTTGGTCGATTAGTCTGGAAGGCCTTTAATAGGAAGTAAATGTATTTATTAAAAAAATACGTATTTATACGTACCTATCAGGGAGGTTCCTATTTTGAACGTTTAACGGGAATTGTAATGATTTTTATGACAATTCGCATCGTATCCAATATCAACAGGGATACAAATGATCCGACGAAATGCCTGCACAAAAGTTCTCCTGGGAGGCTAGATTAACTCTAAAAGCTTGTTGTGTCAGATATATTCCAATAAATTTAAATCTGGCATCCTCCTATTTCACAATAACCTTCAGTGATGACTTATTAAACAAACTTTGTACCAATTGAAGGTCTTTACAAAGAATATGCATCGAACAGATAACAATTTTTACAGAAGATTGTTTTTGTTTTTCAGAAAAACAACTCAATGAAGTAATAACAAATAAGGGTTATTACTTATGCCAGTAATTTATCGGTATATGTATTTTGTGGTTTCCGTTTTTGGGGATATCGGGGTAAGTAAATTATTCTCCGTCTCTATGCCATATGTAGGATTTTTTGAAACACTTATAACAAATGTATCGCCTCAGGGGTAAAACTCCCAGGAGATACTTAACGATAAAGCCACGGGGCACACGATCCTCAAGTATACCGCCTTTGCAACGCGGACAACGATGAACTCTTTTAGTAGCATTAGTTTGCGGGATTGCAGCATGTTGATTGTGATTCATAATTTAATCAGTAAAAGTTGTGTACATATAATCGTACCCGTTAATAACGACAACATCCATTTATGGTAAAACGTTCAAGGCGTATGGTTAAAATTCTTTGGAGGGGAAAGAAACTTATAAAATGCGCATTATTTATAAATCAAAATTAATACTATCGATAATACAAAAACAATAATGATTTGTTAACAAAATTTGATGGACATCCCAAATCCACGCCACGTCTATAAATAAACGGAAACTTTCATTATAAGAATCTATGTATTACCACCTATATCGCACATTTTAATACGAATAGTCATCCATTCTATGGGTCTTTTTACAATCAGCAGGCGGGTAAACCATAAGAAGAACAATAATTATGCAAATTATGTTCACACGGATATATTAATTATATAGTCATATTAGGTCAGTGTCTTGCTTTACAGCAGGTGCTTTTATGGAAGGTTTGTTTTAGATCTTATCGTCCTGAGGATTCTAAATATATAAGTTTTAAGTACTTTAGGGTATGAAAGGGTTGAAACTTGATACAAGTAGCAAAATTCCCGTTTATCAGCAAATAGTGCATTCCATAATGGCAGCCGTGAGGGATGGGGTATTAAAGCGTGACCAGCAAATACCCTCTATAAATGAACTGAGTGAAGAATACCTGTTATCACGCGGTACTGTGGAGAAAGCGTATAATGAACTGAGGGATAAGAAAGTAATTATATCAGTAAAAGGTAAGGGGTATTTTATCAATCGTACCGATGTCACAACCCCCTTACGGATCTTACTCTTATTTAATAAAATAAGTAATTATAAGAAGCAGTTGTATAATGCATTTGTGCATGCATTAGGGGATAATGTATTTGTAGACTTGCACATTCATCATCATAGTGTCGCTTTGTTCGAAAGTTTGATGAATAACCGGATTGGGGATTATGATTTCTATGTGATTATGCCTCATTTTTATGAGCAATCAGAGAAGGTATTGGAGATCATACAACAGGTACCGGCAGACCAGCTGATCTTACTGGACAGAGACCTGCCTGGCCTGAAAGGAAGATACGGAATGGTATATCAGAATTTTGAGAAGGATATATATGCTTCATTGACAGATGCATTACCACAACTGTTGAAGTATGATAGGTTGGTATACGCGAATCCTGGGATGACACCATACCCCGAGGAGATCAAGATGGGCTTCCAGTACTTTTGCAGAATGAATGATTTTAATTATTCCGTGATAGACGGGGTTGAGCTGAACACCCCCGTAAAAAAAGGACAGGCGTATGTGATCATTGAGGAAATGGACCTGGTCAATCTGGTGAAAATTTGCCGCAATCAGGGATTGGAAGTTGGGAAAGATGTGGGCATCGTAAGCTATAATGAAACCTTGTTGAAGGAGGTCCTGTTAGATGGTATAACAGTTATTTCTACCGACCACGATGCGATGGGCCAGGCAGCAGCAAGGATGATCCTGGAGAGGAAGCTGGAAGTGGTGAAGAATGACTTTAAACTGATAGTGAGGAATTCCTTATAACAAACTTTTAGGATTAATATCCATTGCAATGACCACTTTAAAAGAAGCCATTGCAATGGATTATTTTTTTCCCTCCATATACTCCCCTAACTGCGACATATTCGTGTCCCCTGATTTTTTCAAAGATTCGATAATACGTTTCCGCTCTTCATCAGTTTTATTCTGACTGAGTTTCTTCTTCCCCTGGAGGGTAGTCACCGCTATTTCAAATGCGACAATACCATTCGCCATTTTATATTTAAATGCCTCTGGCAATTCATTCCACTGGGCCATATAAGCTGGCTCATAATCTTCGATGGCCGATTCCAGTAGTGCCATTACCGCTTCTTTATCGTCGATAATATTTGCCTTGCCGTATGCGTGTACAGAGAGGTAGTTCCAGGTAGGAACGGATTGCCTGCTGTCATAATTGGAAGGAGAAATGTATGCATGGGGTTCCGAGAAAATAACCAGGTTTTGCTGGTCTGTAATCCCCTGCCATTGTTTATTCGCTTTTGCTATATGCGTGGTGAGGATGAGTTGCCCGTCTTTCATTTTTGCATGAAAAGGCAGATGAGTGGCAACAGGGATCCCTTCTATATTCGTAACAAGGGTTCCAAAGCTGTAGCGCTGAATGAAAGAAAGGATTTCAGCAGGATTGTCCATTAGGTTATCGTGTGGTATATACATAGAACAAAGGTGTGTAATTTCAAGGTTTTTTTCAGGTGCCAGCAGGGAAATATCCGGTAGTCCAGAGAATAGCTATTTTTGCATCATGATGACCTTGACAGATATTATACACCGGATCCATCCGATACCTGCAGCAGCGGTAGCAAAACTACTGGGCATTGCGGAGGTAGTATCGTTTCAAAAATACCATTTGTTATTCAGGGCAGATAAGATCGATCATGACCTGTATTTTATTAAAAAAGGGATTGTAAGGGCGTTTACAGAGAAAGACGATACGAGTATTACTTTTTTCTTTGGTATGGAGGGCGATCCGGTGCTATCGATGAAAAGCTACGTAAGCAGGGAGAAGAGTTATGAGGATATAGAATTGCTGGAGGACAGTGATCTGTATCAGTTTGATGGGGCAGCCCTGGAAGCCTTGTATAATGAGGATCTTTATATTGCTAACTGGGGACGTAAACTGGCAGAGAAAGAGCTGGCAAAGACAGAAGAGCGCCTGATAGCAAGGCAGTTCAGAACAGCCTCAGAGCGGTATGGAGATTTAATGCAGGATACACCGGAGTTGCTGAGGAGGGTATCGCTGGGGCATATAGCGAGTTACCTGGGAATTACACAGGTCAGTTTGAGCAGGATCAGGACAAAGCAGTAGGCTTGCAGGTGGTTCTTACTACGATGTTCCTGCTTCATTTTTTATCATTTGTATAAAATATTCTCCCCCTCTATTCAGACCTTTGCCGCTATGAATTGGATAATATTAGTTCTTGCGGGATTACTGGAAACAGCATTTACATTTTGTTTAGGCAAAGCCCAGGCTGTGAGCGGCACTACAGCCTATGGCTGGTATACGGCATTGGTCATTGCAATGGCATTCAGCCTTGGTTTGCTGATGAAAGCAGCACAGACCATTCCTATCGGTACAGCCTACACGGTATGGACCGGTATAGGAACTGTGTGCACGGTATTAGTAGGTATTTTTGTATTCAAAGATCCGGTAAATACATGGCGTATTATTTTTATTACGCTATTGATCGGGTCTATTATTGGATTGAAAGTAGTAGGAGAATGATCCGGATTTGGATCATTCTTTTATAATGCAAAAGCGTACTATAATTATTTACCGGATTGAATCCCAGGTATGGTGCAAGGTTAATTCTTCTTTGCCTGGTTAGGAAGCATCTTCTTTCTTATTTCTAATCCTCCCTGGTCCTGTCTTTTCCTAATTGGCGGCATCCTCAATTACTTTTCCTATTTGCCTGAACAGTTCCCTGCCTGTCTCAGCAAGTTCCCAGTCTCCCTGCTCTTATAAGAAGGCTATAGGCAAGACATAATGCTATAAGTTTATTAT
Source organism: Chitinophaga sancti (assembly GCF_034424315.1). GTDB lineage: Bacteria > Bacteroidota > Bacteroidia > Chitinophagales > Chitinophagaceae > Chitinophaga > Chitinophaga sancti. The sequence goes on along the minus strand of NZ_CP139972.1, from coordinate 230,944 downwards.
GATGTTATTAAAAGCACATTAGAAGGTCACTTCAATATCGGTTTGATATTGAAGTGACCTTCTAATATACATTTAGTGAAGTAGTAATACTCATTTAGCATTGATACTTACCTATATTTCACGGCTTATTCTTATTATTGCTTTATAACCCCAAAACCAGCTATCATGGCTCTTGTAAAAGACAACATACTCCTTCAGTCCGTACGCGGCACCCTCGGCGGAGAAATCACCATTTACGAACGGAATGGCCAGATCATAATGGCTAAAAAACGCGGACGGTCCAATAAAAAACCGACCCCAAAGCAACAGGAAGCGCGTTATAAGATGATGGTTGCTGCTGCTTATGCAAAGCAAATGCTGAAGGATCCGGTCCTTAAAGACTATTATAAGTCCAAAGCAGGCCCCGGACAGAACGCTTACAACATGGCAGTTAAAGATGCCTATAACTCGCCTGAAATACAGCATATTCAATTCGAAGACACAACAGTTGTTGTAAAAGCAAAAGATGAATTCCGGGTTGCAGCAGTTGAAGTGCGCGTACTCGACTCTGCAGGTACAATCCTGGAAAGAGGAGCCGCCATCCCGGGCCGGAATGGAGTGGACTGGTATTACAAAGCCGCCAGTCTGCCAGCTGGCGGGAAATTAATTGCTGTTGCGGTGGATCTGCCAGGAAATGAAACCGTGCGAGAAATCCATTTGGAATAAATACTGCCTGTTTTAAATAATTATTTCATTTGTCCTGGTTTGAAAAGCCGCATCATTGAGCCGGTTTAGGGCTGCTATTCCCCGTCTCCAGCTGCTTTACCCCCACCTTTTCCATCGCTTCCCCCTCGTCACTGTCTCCTTCGTATACACCAGATACCCCAGCACCAGCACTCAAATCCGATCTTTTCTGTCATCCGCACCAATTCCCTTTTCAGAAACGTTATATCAATCGTATCGTTATTAAAAGTTTCCTGGGTCGAAATACTCTTCTGCTCTGAATAAGGTACTACGGGTGTTTCATCAATCCCATTCGAACGCCCTGATAATTCAAGCCCGTTCTTTCCAAACCATGCTCCCAGCAAAGTGGGTGGAATTTCGGACAAAATAGTATAAAGCAGGTAGACCAAACCCTATCCTGCCCGCCCAAAAAACAAATCCCACTATCAACCTATTAAAAAAATAGTATTTTTGACCGAATGCAAAACGTGTGTCTAACTTTCGGCTGACTTGACAATTCTTACACCTTATAACGATCCGGACATCATCCTACGCTTCTCGCGGGGCGACGAATATGCATTCCGCACTATCTTTAACGCGCAGCTCCAACCACTGTGCTATTTCGCACATAAAATACTTGGGCAGAAAGAAGAAGCGGAAGATGTAGTCAGTACCGCGTTTGCGGCACTATGGGAGCGCCGTGTACAATTTAATAATGGCAATGCTATTAAATCATTTCTATATATCACCGTCCGGAATGCCTGCTATGACCTACTCAAACACAGACAGGTCGTGAACAATGCGCAAGAGGCCATCACAGACATTACCAATGAACCAGATATTTCTATCGACGCCAGGATACTGCAAACCGAATTACTACAGCTGATCCTTTCAGAGCTGAAAAGCCTGCCGGAACGGTCAAGGCAGATATTGGAATATAGTTTCCTCAAAGAAAAGAAAACAGGGGAAATAGCCCGATTGCTATCTATGACCGAGGCCCATGTAAGAATGGAGAAATCAAGGGCGCTGGTACAATTGAGGAAATTGTTGCTGGAGAAGCAGTTGCTTGAAGTGGTCGTAATATTGCTGGCTTTGATAAAGAGATAGGCAAAAAATCTAAAATAAATTTTCACCATCCTGTTGCACTTCCCTTTCCCGCTCGTTTAAGTATCATATGCAACCAAACTCACTATTGCTTCGTGTGCTATACAAATCCTGGTCGCAACAGGCACTTTCGCCTGAAGAATCCCAGGCCCTCCAGGCCTGGCTCTCCGCCGATACCCGCAACCAGCAAGTATTAACCGAGATCATCTCCGGCCAGTGGCCACACCATGATCTGCAATATTACCATCAGGTATCCCCTGATGAACAATGGGCGCGTGTACAACAAAAAATCCAATCTCAACGCCGGCCAGTCAGGAAGATACGCTACCAGTGGGCCGCAGCTGCTGCCATAGCAACCCTGCTCATCTCAGGCACCACCTTCTACTGGTCTCATCATCAGCACCCGGCCGCTTTTATTAAACCAACCATACAACTGACCGACATTCTGCCAGGTAAACAAGGTGCTATTCTTACCCTCGCCAATGGCGACCAGGTAGTCCTTGACAGCCTGGCAAATGGTCAGGTTTCCGGCACTAACGCCACCTTACATAAGGGACAGCTCAATTATGAAGGCGCTGGCAACAGCACTGCGTTCAACACCATGACTACCCCAAAAGGCCGGCAATTCACCGTCATCCTGCCTGACGGCTCCAAAGTATGGCTCAATGCCCAGAGCTCTCTCCGCTATCCAACCGCCTTCACCAGTCCGGAAAGACGCGTGGACATCTGTGGCGAAGCATATTTTGAAATTGCTCCCAACGCCAGCCAGCCATTTTTCGTAAATATACCAGGCAAGGCCGAAATAGCTGTACTGGGTACCAGCTTTAACATCAACGCTTACACTGACGAATCCGCCATCAATACCACCCTGGTAGACGGAGCCGTGAAAATACAGAACACGCTGCTGCGGCCCGGACAAACCGCACAGCTCACCACAACGTTGACAATCGTAAACGCCGACGTCGAAAAAATTACCGCGTGGAAGAATGGCATATTTAATTTTGAAGGGGAATCGCTGCGGGGAATAATGCGACAGCTCGAACGGTGGTATGATATTGAAGTGGTGTACGCGCCTAATGTACCAGATATCGTATTCGGAGGTAAAATGAGCAGGGATGTATCTTTGGCAGGGCTATTAAGAGGGCTGGAGGCGACAGGAGTGCATTTCAGATTGGAGGGAGAGCGGAGACTGGTGGTGTATAAATAATAGGAGAAATAAGAAAAGAATTAAAACAGGTAAGCCCTTATACGCTTAGCAAGAAATACGCAATAACAAACCAACCGCAAAGCCGACAAAAACTGTCAAAAACGACAACTGCAATCAAAAATCAGCAATCGCCAATCAAAAGCCAAAATCAATATAATTATCACAATCAATGCAATCAACAAACCAAAATCAACGTGAACACATGGCACCTTACTACACACATCGGGAGTACTAATCCACTCCCAAACAACCAATAAAACACCCGGGCTCAAAAAACAAAACCGGAAGTGGTGGAACACTCCCGGCAACGTCCGACCCGGTAAAAATTAGCTTCAAGACTTCTTTTTAACAGCCAAACAATGCAATTTATGCAAAAAACTGCAAATTGGTTAGGGCTTCCTATACCCCTGCCACAAAGGTCGCAGCAGCAATCGCGACTTCAACCAAATCTGGTAAGAGCAATGAAATTAACAGTGATCTTATTAACTGTCGCCTTTCTACAGGTACAGGCCACAGGATTTTCTCAACGCATTACTTTTACGGGAAAACATCTCCCGTTAAAGCAGGTCCTTAACGCCGTCGAGAAACAAACCGGCTATGTCGCTTTCTACAACAGAGATGTGCTACAAACCGCCACTCCCGTATCCATCTCCGTCCAGGACATGTCGCTGGCTAATTTCCTTGACCTCGTTCTCGCAAGAGAACCCCTCACCTACCTCATCGAAGGCAAAACCATCTACCTCTCCCAAAAAGACTTCGCGCCCACCCCCATCGGGCTCCCTATTCCAAGAATAGACATCACCGGTACCGTGAAAAACAAAGCAGGCGAAACCTTGCCAGGTGCCTCCGTACGCGTTATCGGATTAGGTGGTACCACTACCACACCTAAAGGAACCTTCAGCATCGGCGCTGTAACCGAAGGCATGATCCTGCAATTCTCCATGGTAGGCTATGCGCCCATCGAAATAGTCATCCGCAAATCAGGCGAAGAATGGACCGCTGAACCACTGATCACGAATTACAATAAGAATGTCATTGTAACAAAAAATAACGGGATACAACTCACGGTTATTCTCGAAACGGCTATCAGCAACCTCAACGAAATTATTATCAACAAAGGTTACTATACCGAGACACAAAAACTCTCTACCGGTAGTACGGCCAGCGTAGATGCCAGGGCCATCGAGAAACAACCCGTTACCAACGTACTCCAGGCCATGCAGGGAAGAATGCCCGGTATGACCATCGTTCAAAGCAATGGTTTTCCAGGATCAGCATTCACCGTGCAGATACGCGGCGTGAACTCACTCCTGCAAAACTCACAGCCCCTTTATATTGTAGACGGTGTTCCCTTTCTCTCTGACGCCATCAATGCCCAGACAGGCTTCGTGATCAACGGTGCAAACGGTGCTACCAGTCCGCTGAACAGCATCAGTCCAGGCGATATTGAACAGGTGGAAATACTGAAAGATGGCGACGCTACCGCCATCTACGGTTCCCGTGGGGCAAATGGTGTGATCCTCATCACCACGAAAAAGGGACGTGCCGGGAAAACACTCCTCAACATCAATGTGAACACAGGCATGTCACACGTGCCGCATATGCTTAATACTTTAAAGACACCGAAATACCTGGCGTTGCGCAGACAGGGTTTTGCCAATGCTGGTCTGACGCCAACCACCAGCAATGCCCCGGATCTGAAAACATGGGACACCACCGCTTATACTGACTTCCAGCAACTACTGATCGGTAATACGGCCAAATCTACAGAAGCCAATATCAGTTTGTCTGGTGGTGATGAAAGAACCAACTTCCTGCTCAGCGGTACCTACCACCATGAAAGCACCGTTTACTACATGGATAAGTTCTATAATCGTGGGTCTTTAAACGTGAGCATCAACCACCGCTCTTTAGATCAGAAATTATCTATTGGTTTTTCGGCCATGTATTTAGCAGATAATAATACCCTGGCGCTGCAGGATCTGACGACACTGGCATACCAGTTGTCGCCTGACTTCCCGCTATATAACAAGGATGGCTCTTTGTATTTCAATACTTATTTCTCCAATCCACTGGGCGTTATGTCAGTGACCAACAGGAATAAAAGTTCCAATATAAACAGCAGTCTGAACATCCGTTACAAACTGCTCCCGGGCCTTGATCTGAAAGTAATGGGCGGCTTTGGCCGTGCTGATATGGACCAGGCACAACTCACACCAAGAGCAGCACAGGATCCGACTTCTACTACCGCGGTATCAAGAGCAGCTTTCGTATACAGCTATACCAACAACTATATTATAGAACCACAGATCAGTTATGTAAAAGTGCTGGGTAAAGGCAAAATTTCTGCAATGGCAGGTGGTTCATGGCAATATCGTAAATCAAGACAACCGTATTACACCATCGCAAGCAATTTCAGCTCTGACGACTTCATTGAAAACGTCAGTTCAGCAGCTACAATCAGCACTTATTCAAGTTCAACTGATTATAAGTTTGTTTCTATATTGGGCCGCGTCAATTATGTGTATAATGAACGGTATATCCTGAACGGTATTTTCAGAAGAGATGGTTCTTCAAGGTTTGGTCCGAACAACCGCTTTGGTAATTTCGGTGCGATTGGTGCAGCCTGGGTATTCTCTGATGAAAGCTTTATGCAGGGTCAACACGCGTGGCTGAGCTTCGGAAAGTTAAGAGGCAGTTTTGGCATTACCGGATCTGACAATATTGGTAATTATCAGTACCTCGATTCCTATTCCTCCACTTCATATAGCTATAATGGATATACCGGTTTAGTGCCTTCCCGCATTGCTAACAGCAAATATAAATGGGAACAGACACAAAAGATTGAGCTTGCAATGGAACTGGGCTTCCTGAAAGACCGGATCCGTTTCACACCGGCATACTACAATAACCAGACAGGTAATCAGCTGGTAAGCTATACCATCAGTTCACAATCCGGCTTCTCCTCTTACCAGGCGAACCTGCCTGCGAAAGTGCAGAACAGTGGTATGGAATTTACCCTGAACACGACTAATATTCAAAAGAAAAACTTTAACTGGACCAGTAATTTCAACATCTCTTTCAACAGGAACAAACTAAAATCATTCCCAAACATCAAAAGCACTTCTTACTACAGCAGTTATGTGGTAGGCAACCCGATCTCCGGTATTTATGTATATAAATATGCGGGTTACGACAGCACAACCGGGATGCCGAAAGTAGAAGACATGGATAAAAATGGTACCATCTCCTATGGTTTATATCCGCTGGGATTGGGCGACCGTTACTTTTACGGCACCGCCTATCCTAAGTACTATGGTGGTTTCAGCAACACGATTACTTACAAGCAGTTTACACTGGATATCATGTTCCAGTTCGTAAAACAAATTGGTACAGATATTCTCTCAACTTCACTCTATCCACCGGGATACATCTACAATCTCTCTGAAGATGCACTGCAAAAATACCTGGCTGACGGACCAGCAGATCAGCGACATGTACGTGCAAATTATTCAACGGCAGTAGGTAATTACATGGGCTCAGACAGAATGCGTGTAGATGCTTCTTTCCTGCGGCTAAAGAACATGGCATTCAGCTATGAACTGCCATCGGATCTTGCACGCAACATGCATCTGACAGCTGCACGCATCTATCTGCAGGGCCAGAACCTGCTGACAATTACCAAATATAAAGGGTACGATCCTGAATCACAGGGGCTCACACTGCCTCCACTCCGTACGTTCACTGCTGGCATTAAACTTTCACTCTAATGACTACTACAATGTTTAAATATATAATTGCAGGTATGCTGGTAGCTGGTAGTTTAGCTTCCTGCGAAAAGATGATTGAAATACCTGCGCCAATTTCTGAGACTTCGTCGGAAAGGGTATTCAGTTCTGATAAACTGGCACTCGCTGCGCTTTCAGGTGCGATGAGCAATACAGTGAGTTCACAGGCATTCGCTATCAACCTGACGGTTGTCAATGGCATGGCGGCAGATGAATTATTATATATAGCGAACTCCAACTACGATGAAATCGCTACGAATATCTATTCTCCTTTATCAGCGGCCTCCGGTACATCGCTGGTGAATAGTTTATGGTCTGATATTTATGCAGGCATCTATCGCTTTAACAGTGTGATCGAAGGGGTAACTGCATCCAGTGCGCTGAAAGACTCTTTAAAGACACAGCTCATCGCTAATGCAAAATTCATGAGAGGACTATGTTATTTCTACCTCGTGAACCTGTATCGGGATGTTCCACTGGTATTGAAGACAGATGTGAATGTAACATCTCTGCAACCCGGGAATACAGCAGCAGAGATCTATGCACAGATCATTGCAGATCTCAAAGATGCAAAAGAGGTGCTGCCGGCAGATTTCACTTCGCAAAGCGGATCCCGTACTGTGATTACAAAGTGGGCAGCGGGTGCATTGCTGGCAAGAGTATATTTATATACTGAGCAATGGCAGCTGGCTATTGACGAGGCCACGAATGTGATTGATAACGGGTTATTTGCGATGGGCACACTCTCCAATATCAGTGTAAAAAACAATACTGAATCCATCCTGCAATTCGGTTCCTACCTGAGCGCCACTTCAGGTTATACCTATATGGGGCTTGCACTGGCAGCATCTTATACGCAGTATACCATGGCGGATACCCTCCGTCATAGCTTCACGGCTGATGACCAGCGTGGACAGCAATGGATACATACCATGACTTACAACAACGTAATCTCTTACCAACCATACAAGTACCAGAATAATACCACTGGTACAACCCGACTGGAAGCGCCTGCGGTACTGAGACTGGCCGAACAATACCTGATCCGTGCAGAAGCATCTTTGCATTTGCAACTGACTGATACTGCAAGAGCAGATATGAACATCGTTCGTGTTCGTGCAGGTCTTGGTGCCAGCACTTCTACAGATGCTGCTACGCTGGCCCTGGAAATAGAATCAGAGCGCCGGCATGAGCTGTTCGCCGAATACGGACTCCGCTGGTTTGACCTGCGCAGAACCGGTCGTATCAACACGGTACTGGGCGCACTGAAATCTACATGGACAGCGAAAGCTGCTTACTTCCCTCTTCCTCAAAGTGCCATCAACGCCAATCCAAACCTGGTTCAAAACCCGGACTATAATTAGTCATAACGGGAACGGGGGTATCTCAAAAGAAAGGGGATTCATTTATTACGAATTTCGTACCACCAGAACACCATTACTTTTGAGATACCTTCCTTTTTCCATCTTTTTTGAAAATAATGCTATGAATACAAGTATTGTAAAGATCGGGCACCTTTCGCACCGGTATAGCAAGGCATGGGCTATCAGGAACATCAGCCTTGAGATTATCCAGAAAGGTGTAACGGGATTTCTTGGCTCTAACGGAGCTGGTAAATCTACTACTATGAATATTCTGTGTGGTGTATTGAACCAGACAGAAGGCACTGTTCTAATCGATGGCATCGACCTGCGGCAGCATCCGCTGGAGGCGAAGAAGCTCATTGGTTTTCTCCCACAGAATGCCCCTTTGTACCTGGACCTGACGGTAGATGAATACCTGCGTCATTGCGCGTATATGCGTCTCATTCCGGACAACAAAGTGAAGGCAGCTATGGAAGAGGCTAAGGAACGCTGTGGTGTAGCGCATTTCAGTAAACGTTTGATCAAGAACCTTTCGGGTGGGTATAGACAACGTGTGGGAATTGCACAGGCCATCATTCACAAACCCAAACTGGTGGTATTGGATGAACCGACCAATGGGCTTGATCCAAACCAGATTGCGGAAGTACGTTCACTGATCAAAGAGATCGGTGAAGAACGTTCTGTATTGTTCTCTTCGCACATCCTTGCAGAGGTGCAGGCAACCTGCGATACGATCCGTATGATCGAACAGGGGCAGGTGGTATTCGACGGCAGTGTGGATGATTTTAATAATTACATCGCGCCGGGTGCGCTGGTATTGTACCTGCAGCAACCACCAGCGATTGAAGAGCTGATGGCAATACCGGGGGTGACCGCAGCAAAAGTGATTGCCCGAAATAAGATCAGGGTCAGTTTTGATACCACTCCTGCGATTGCAGAAGACATGATTAAATATAGTGTGGAGAGAGGCTGGCGCTTACAGGAACTACACCTGGAAAGAAGCTCATTGGAAGAAATCTTTGCAAAATTGTCAAACAAGAAAAAATAGTATGAAAACAACTTTCAGGATAGCGAAGTTAGAACTGAGTAACCTGTTTTATTCACCAGTGGCCTGGGTGGTACTGATTATATTCCTGGTACAGGGCGGATGGGAGTTCAGCTCCATGCTGGAGAGAATGCAGCGGGCGCAGGATATGGGTGGTCTCACACCGGGTGTGACCAATACCATGTTCGCGAGCTTTTTTGGGATTTTTACAAAAATGAAAGAGTACCTGTATCTGTATATTCCGTTGCTTACGATGGGCCTGATCAGTCGGGAAATGGGAAGTGGATCTATTAAGTTAGTGTATTCGTCACCGGTTAAAGTAAGTGCGGTGGTATGGGGAAAGTACCTGGCGATGGTATTCTATAGTTTTCTATTGATGCTATGCCTGGGAGTATTGTTATTTGTGACGGCTTTTATTGTGAAGGATGCGGATATATGGCTGGTATTTGCAGGTATCCTGGGATTGTTTTTGCAGGTATGTGCTTATGCCGCGATTGGTTTATTCATGTCTTCACTGACTACTTACCAGGTAGTGGCAGCGATCACGACATTGGCCTTGCTGGCGGGTTTGAATTATGTAGGGAAGTTATGGCAGGAGCTGGATTTTGTGAGAGACCTGACTTATTTCCTGTCTATTTCAGGGAGAGTAGATGAGTTTATTGACGGATTGGTATCAAGTAAAGATGTGTTTTATTTCCTGATTGTGATCTGCATGTTTGTCGGACTGACAATTTTAAAACTACGGAGTGACAGGGAGTCTAAACCATGGTTTGTAAAGTATGGCCGGTATGCAGGTTTGATATTATGCGGATTGTTATTGGGATATGTATCATCAAGACCTGCCTGGGTACTGTACAAAGATATGACGGCATCGAAGAGCAGAACGCTGACGCCAGCGAGCAGGGAGATAGTAAGCAAACTGAAAGGACCGCTGGAGATTACTACTTATGTGAACCTGCTGGACGAGAATTATTTTTCAGCGTTACCGATATCCCGGAATAATGATCTGAAGCGGTATGACCAGTATTTCAGGTTTAAGCCGGACATTGCTATTAAGTACGTGTATTATTATGATACGTCTTCAAATGTGGAGCTGTTTACGCGCAATAAGGGATTGTCAGCAAAGCAGGTAGCGAAGAAACTGGCGGAAACGATGAAACTGGATTTTAAGGACTTTCTTTCTCCTGCTGAGATCAAAAAGCAGGTTGACCTGAGCGGGGAACAGAACAGGCTTGTCAGGCAGTTAAAATGGGGAAATAAAACGACTTTCCTGCGTACGTATAATGACCTGATGCGTCAGCCGGGTGAGCAGGAATTTGCGGCGGCACTGAAGCGACTGGCTGTGGACGTGCCGAAGGCGGTATTCATTAGCGGGCACAATGAAAGGAGTATTAAGCGGATGGGTGATGCGGATATTAAGTTGCCCGCCTCGGAGATTACCTTCCGGTATTCGCTGGTGAACCAGGGCTTTGATGTTACCGAAGCATCGATGACTGCAATACCTTCGGATGCTGCCGTAGTGATCATTGCGGATCCGCGTACGCCTTATTCCGCAACGGAACTAGTGGCATTGAAAACATATATAGACAAAGGCGGGAATGTACTGATAGCGGGTGAGCCATCCAGAAAAGAGATTGTGCAGCCGGTACTGGACCTGATTGGAGTAAGGCTGGACAATGGTATGGTGTTACAGCAAAGTGAGGATTTTGCGCCGGGTCTGTTTATCGGCAAGGTACATACGGGAGATGTGATGAAGGAAAGTCCGCGACTGAGTGCCGGTGTAGTATTTCCGGGAACAGCCACGGTATCCTGGCAGGCAGATAATGGGTTTACAGCAATGCCGCTCGTGGAAACTAATATAGAAAATACCATTCGCCGTGTAGCACCGGTAGATGATAGTTTGAGGACGGTGGTATATAATGAGGCGCTAAAGGATGAGAAAGGTGTGTACCCGGTAGCGGTAGCGTTCACTAAGGGAAAGCAAAGGATATTGGTGGCAGGTGACGTGGATTTTATGAGTAATTCGGAGCTGTTAAGGAGTAATATACAAACGGGGAATTTTACGTTTTTGATGAACCTGTTTAACTGGTTTTCAAATAAGGAGTTTCCGGTAGATGTATACAGGGCGCCTCCTGGTGATGATCAGGTAAAGGTATCAGCGGCGGGGGTGAATGTGATTAAATGGATGTTGTTGGGCGTGTTGCCAGGTTTGATAGCGGTGATTGTAGCAGCGGTTTTAGTGAGAAGACAAAGACGATAATGACAATAGAAACGCCTCTTTGACAAGAGGCGTTTCTATTTGATATTCAACTTTTTATGTAAGAAAAAAATTTCTAAAACCGCATTTTTTCTGGTAATTTGGTGTTGGAATAGCAAATGAAAAACAACATGCAACAATTAAAGGTCAGAAAATTTGGGCCACTGAAAGAGGTGGAATTGAACATAGATGATTACATGATTTTTGTTGGTCCGCAAGCGAGTGGGAAGAGTACGATTTTAAAACTGCTATATATTTTCAGGTCTTTGCAGGAGGAGGTTTACAGAACGGTAGCGGATGTTGTGGAAGGGATGGATTCGGATCCCCTGCCGGAATTAAAATTGAAGGAGCATATTATTACCAAGTTCAAAAGTTTTTGGGATAACCATTCCCGTTATGGCGATTTCTTTTTAAAGTATGATTACGGGAATGATAAGATCGTGACTATTTACCAGAAGAAAAAAAAGATTGAGCTGGTGCTTAGTAACACGCTGGAGCAGGAGATAAAGGATATTTTTGTCGGCTTAAGGACCTTTATAAAGGAGCAGTATCAGCATACAACAAAGGAGCACAAGGAGAAATATTATGCGGAGTTGGATAAGCTGATTTTTAAGTTGTTTGACCGGGAAAAGATACCGGTGTACATACCTGCGGGCAGGGTAATGGTGTATGGGATTTTCGGGCGCTATTTGAATGAGCGGCTGGATAATACCATGAAGATGTTCATTCAGCAGATAGCGGAGATGCGGCCATTATATTTTGAGGATCTGGTGAAGATGGTGAATAAGAAGAAGGCGTTTAATTTCAGGGATAGGGAGAGTATAGATATGGCAATGGCGTTGATAAAGCTAATATTGAGAGGGGATTATGTGTGTGAGCAGGATTCTGAGCGAATCATAGTGGAAAAGAAAGGAGCGCATATTGAGATGCCTTTTGCCTCAACGGGGCAGCAGGAATCTTTGTGGTTAATGATGCAGTTGTTTACGGTATTGCTGAGCGGACATGAATATTTCCTGATAATAGATGAGCCGGAGGCACATTTACATCCAATGGCGCAGCGATATATGATGGAGTTGATAGCCTTGGTGAAGAATTACACAGGTAATGAGGTGATGATGGCGACGAATAGTCCGACGGTATTGAAAACGGTGAATAACCAGGTGTTTGCGGGGAGGAAGAAGGGAAGGGAGGTAATGAATGAGCGGTTTTGGTTGAGTGGGAATAAACTGGGAGTGTATGAGGTGGAACATGAGGAGCTGAGGAGTATAAAAGATGAAGTGAGAGGGATGATCAGGGAGAGTGAGGTAGATAAGGTTGGGGAGATCCTGGAGGAGGAGATGCGGAGAATGGAGGGAGAGGGCGTTTTAAAGCAGAAGAAAATTTGAGGGATTTAAAATCCCTCAAATTTTTCGGTTTCCAGTGAAGCGATGGGAATGGGATAGTCCAGGTATGACTGGCATGGGGATTTCGCTACTCCATATGAAAAACCGATGTGAGCGGGATAGTGACGGGAGAAAAATCAGGATTTGTTTCCATGATGTCAGCCATATAAGCCCACCAGCGTTTTACAATGTCAGTTGTGCCCAGTTCCTGGGAGGACTGATCTCCGGATTGCTGCTGAACGCCAAATAGTGTGTTCGTTTCTTCGTCGAGAAAAATGGTGTAATCGCTGATTCCAGCGTCCTTGAGTAATTGCTGCAGCTCAGGCCAGATGGCGGCATGGCGTTGCTGGTACTCGTCTTTATACCCCGGTTTGAGGTACATTTTGAAAGCAATTTTCATACGTGGCAAGGTGGGTTAAAGTATGCAGGCAATGTATCCTGCATACGGGTGATTTTAGTCTATACTATTTTCAGGCGGATAGTTTTATGGGCTAATGAGTTTTCTATCCTACCGATATTTCATCTGAAATCTAGTCCATCAGGAACACTGTCAGACTCTTTGCGCCATGCGCTCCTAACACCAAAGACTGCTCAATATCTGCCGTCTTTGACGGACCAGCAATGAACACACCAAAACCAGCATCCGGACCGCCTATTTTGCGATAAGCATCGTGCATGGTAGGCAGGATCTCCGTGCTCTTTAAAACGATGGCCAGGTGTTGGGCAATAAACGGCAGGGCTCTTACCTGCAATTCATCGTCAGTTACCCAAACAGCACCATTTTCTGCGACACCAAGACGCCCTTGTATAATCGCAAGATCCACCTTTTCCAACTGCCGTCCATCCCCTTCCTGCCAGTTCTGCATACCAGCAGGATAAAATTCAGGGTGAGTGGCGACTACCAGTGGATGTTCCTGAATCAGGGGCAGCATATCGGCGTAGCTTTTTATCGCTATTACCTGACCACCCAGGAACGTTACAACCCTGGAAAAAGCAGCAGGATCGCCAGCTTCACTGTGGTGGAAAGCATCTAGTTCCGGAAGGGCCTGTTGTGCAGGTTGGTTCTGTTTTACGGCAGATAATATGCTTGCTCTACTCATGGTTTGTCATTGAATTACAATGCAAAATACGGGGAGAAAATAAAATAATAAAGGAATATCTCCACAATTCGGATCCCACATACCCACGATCAGGTATTTTTCCTCCTCCCAATACCAAACAATCAAATTAATTGTACTTTGTACACCATGACCAAATCTAATCACGCAATTTAAATTGTACGATGTACAATTATACCAAATCTATGCAACCCATGAAAAGATGCCTGATCCTGTTGGCCTTTGCACCTATGCTCTCAATGGCTCAATCCAACCTCGACAAATCCGTGGCCTCCATTAAAGACTCTGTCATTAGCTGGCGCCGTACCATTCACCAGCACCCTGAACTCTCCAACAGAGAATTCAAAACCTCGGCATTCGTGGCCGAACACCTGAAGAAACTTGGCCTCGAAGTACATACCGGTATTGGCAAAACAGGTGTTGTCGCCATCCTGAGAGGTGGTAAACCCGGACCTGTCGTAGCCCTTCGTGCGGATATGGATGCGCTGCCCGTGTATGAAAGGGCTAACCTTCCTTTTAAATCACTGGATACCGCTGAATATCTCGGCCAGCAGGTACCAGTTATGCATGCCTGTGGTCACGATTCGCATATTGCGATTCTGCTCGGTACGGCCGATGTACTGACCGCTATGAAAAAGGACGTGCCGGGTACCGTAAAGTTTATTTTCCAGCCTGCAGAAGAAGGTGCACCTGCTCCTGAAGAAGGTGGCGCACCGCTGATGATCAAAGAAGGCGTTATGGATCATCCAAAGGTGGATGCCATCTTTGGTCTGCATATCAATTCACAGACACCAGTTGGAATGATCAAATACAAACCCGGTGCGGAAATGGCGTCCAGCGATTGGTTTACCATCAAAGTGAAAGGGAGACAATCCCATGGTTCACAACCCTGGAATGGCATTGATCCGATCGTGGTGGCTTCCCAGATCATCCAGGGACTCCAGACCATCGTTAGCCGCCAGGCAGAGCTGACGAAAGGACCTGTTGTGATCACAGTGGGCAAAATAAATGGTGGAGTAAGGAGTAATATCATCCCGGAAGAATTGACAATGGAAGGAACGGTTCGCACATTTGACAACAAAATGCTGGAACAGGTGCATGAGAAAATGAAACTCACTGCAACTAAGATAGCGGAGGCTTCCGGAGCAACTGCCGATGTGGTGATTGAAAACAAAACCAAGGTGACCTACAACGATCCTGAATTGGTGAAACTGATGCTACCTTCTATTGAGACTGCAGCCGGGAAGGATAATGTAAACGAAACCGAATGGACAACGGGGGCAGAAGATTTTTCTTTTTATGGAGATAAGGCACCGGCATTTTTCTTTTTCCTGGGTGGTATGCCAGCAGGGGCGGATCCTTCAAAAGTAGCAGCTCATCATACGCCGGATTTCTATATTGATGATTCAAAACTGGATGTGGGGGTGAAGGTTTTTTGCCAGTTGGTATTTGATTATGCGAAGAAGAAAGCACAGTAAGCTGTTGACGAAGCTAACAACGGCAGTTGATGCGGGAAGTGAATGAATGAAAATATGAACAAGGATAATTTGAAATAAATCAGGATAACATTTCCCTTTAAACTAAAAAGCCGTCTCTTTAAGGAGACGGCTTTTTACTCAAACATCTACACCGATATTATTTACGTCAATTCATTCACCCCTTTCTCTCCTTTCACAAAACAATCTAAGTTGTACATCGTCGTTGCTGCTATATTCTTTAATGCGGTGTCAGTTAAAAACGCCTGATGACTCGTGATCAATACATTCGCAAACGTAATCAACCTGGAGATCACATCATCCTGCACAATATCACTACTATGATCCTCAAAAAACAATCCCCTCTCCTCTTCATACACATCCAATCCCAAATATCCAATCTGCCCTGATTTCAAACCTTCCGTCACATCCAGCGTATTAATCAGCCTGCCACGGCTCGTATTAATCAGCATGACCCCTTTCTTCATCCTGGCAATGCTCTCTTTATTGATAATATATTCAGTCTCCGGCATCAATGGTGCATGCAGTGATATAATATCTGACCTGCTGCACAACTCATCGATACTTACATAAGTAGCATCGTTTGCTTTGGCCCACTCATTATCAGGGTAACGATCAAATGCAATGATCTGACACCCAAAGCCCCGCATAATATGCCCTACAAGCTTACCAATCTTCCCCATACCAATGATACCGACCGTCTTGCCATGGAGGTCAAACCCTGTCAGTCCATCCAGCGAGAAATTTAGGTCCCTGATGCGGTTATGTGCCCTTACCAGCTTCCTGTTCAGTGCCAGTATAAGCGCCACTGTATGTTCGGCTACGGCATAAGGCGAGTACTCCGGCACACGGGCTATACGCATTCCCAGCGCATGAGCTGCCTGTATGTCTACATGATTAAAACCTGCTGAACGCAGCGCTAAATATTTAACGCCCAATGCGGCAAGTTTCTCTAACACCGGCGCTGAGCCATCGTCGTTGACAAAAATACAGACGGCTTCACAACCTGCTGCCAAAGGCGCTGTTGCTAATGAGAGTGCGGGTTCCAGCAAAACTAATTCATGCTGGTCACCGGCTGCCTGTAACAAAAAATCCCTTTCAAATTTACGGGTACTGTAAAAGGCGGTCTTCATGTTGATCAAAGTTATTCAAACAATAGTAGTTTTTATGATGATAATTGCTATTGTATTGAGTGACTAAGATCATGAAAATTTGCCAATCTATTGTGAAGAATTTATGATGCAGGGATAGAAATCAGCTGCCAAACGATGACCCACGAGTTTAAATTCACCAGGTAAGGGAAGCGGTGAACGGATGGTATGAGGGTAGTGCTGCAGCAAATAGTGTAGTGGCAGGGATGCGGTGTCTCGTAATTTTTAATTCCCTGTTATTCCTGCTATCGCTGTGGCATATACGACGGCGTAATTCACTAGCGTGAAGGAGAAACATTCATGAAAGAGGGGATGACCTGCTGATCCCGCAATTCGATAAATGATCGTACTGCCGGCCAGACTTTGTCTTCCAGTGTCTTCATAGGTACACCAGAGAAATTGCCATGGATAGAGGCCGTAAGCTCTTTTTTATGCGTGCTGACGTCTTCAAAATAACCAATGTCTTTTGTAGGGCCGGTCAGGATCAGGACTTGTCCGTGCAGGTAGGCTTCCAGCTTCCGGTCAGCTACCCTGTAAAAGTTTTGCTGCCGGAGGCCGATGATGGTGGATTTATCTTTTACCCTTTCCCCGCCTGTTGCAGGGGTATAATCATATTCGTTGTCAAAATCCAGGGGAAAATTGTCATCCTTGATTTGTTGCAGGCGGTCCATCTGGCCACGGTACAGTTGTACCTTCTTTTCTTCCAGGTGAAGTACAAGGTACTCAAAACCGTATTGTTCCTGGTACAACAGTTCCCGTACGGCAAATTTCTCTCCCAGGCAGACCTTTGCCTGCACGGGAAATGAAAAATGGAAAAGTTTATTATAATTGGGGGCCACGTACAGGCCAAGTCCTTTGTGTACCGGGCTGTAAGTGTAATTGTTTAAGAGTTCATTAAATGCGTTTACAAGGGATGCTGCCTTATCGGGCCAGGCTGTACGAAGATGGTCAGCGGCTTCCTCAATGGATTGATTTACCAGTTGTAAGGCCGCTTTTTTATCTTGTGCCCCCTCTAGTGCTACAACAATGGAAATGCAGGGTGGGGTTTCGTTTTTTTGCATTACAACTAACTGATCTGATAACATCATCTTATCATTTTAAGGGTGAATGATATGGTTTTGCAGGTCAACAAGGTATTGATATACAACGAACGTGCCGTGTGCCGGAAGAAAAGGTGGGTGCAGGCTGCCACGGATGAGACACAAAACCGGCATGTGCCAGGGTGGTTACAGGAAGTAGAAAGAAGGCTACAGAAGAACTTGCACACCTCGCTAAGTGTTATTAGCTTTGTGGTGGAATTTATTGCCATGAAAAGATCTCCCCTTACGCTGTTACTTTTGGTATGCAGCAGCGCATTTGCGCAGCACAACATTTCATTTAAAATTGATGGTTTCTCTAACAAATACTACGGGCTGGTAAGCGTTCGCGATACGGCGGATGTGTTTAAGGCAGGCACGGTGAAGGTATTCGATAAAACGACGAAGAAAGAGCTGTTTCATACGACGTCGGATGAGTTAACTTTCGATCTGCACAATGGGCAGGCGAAAGCGAATATCCTGGAGGCGCCATATGGCGAGCAGAGTCTGATCATTTATGAGGACTTCAATTTTGACGGTGTGAAGGATTTTGCGCTGATGGATGGGCAGAATAGTTGCTATCACGGGCCTTCTTTCCAGGTGTGGCTGGCACAGGGTGCGGGTTTTAAGCGCAGTGAGGCGTTTACCAGGCTGGCGCAGGAGTATTGTGGAATGTTCGTGGTGAACCAGAAGGATAAAGTGCTGGAAACGATGACAAAGAGTGGTTGTTGCTGGCATCAGTTTTCACGGTTTAAGGTGGAGAACGGGCAACTGAAAACCCTGAGTGTAGAGGAATCCAGTTTGAGTAATATGGAACCGTATTTTGAGGAGGTATCTCAGCAGACCTGGGTAAATGGGAAGGAAGAACATACGTTGAAGCAGTATATGGGTGAGCAGGCGGATACGCTGTTTTCGTTTACATTGGCGAAGAATGGGAAGCAGGTAGTCGTGTTTCATGTGGGTGGTGAGAGTGAGTTCTTGTTTTATGCGTTGTGTCAGAAAGACGGAAGTGTAGAGTTTTCATATCCGGAGGTGGTGTATGATGAGAAGAAACAGGAGAATGTGGGTGGTGTAATGAACTATGGTAACGGGAGGCTGGCGTTTAAGAACGAGGAGGCAAGTTATGAGGTGTATGATGAGGGGAACGGAAAGATTGGGGTGAAGGTGCTGTGTGATGGGAAGAATTATGTGTTTGAGGGGCTTGCAGCGAGTGTGAAAGGTGGATTGGATGGGCTGAAGGAAGTGGAGAAAAAGAATTTGAAGAAGGTGCTGTAGGGCATGGGGGGAATATTTGAAATAAAACTGTTGACCTATAAAAGAAAAACGCTTTAGCCTTATTCCGGCCAAAGCGTTTTTTTATTGTTTGTTCTTTTTATACCAATCTGCGAATGATTCCTTCGGTGCTTCCGGCATATCCCTTTGTTTATACCAGGGGTTCATCCCATTGTTCACCACGCCCGGGAAATGTCGCATTACCCAGCGCCCTACCCCACCGGCGGTTTTAAACACCGTTGGTCTTGACAACACCATATTCATCATCGCCATACTGGCTTTCTTGCTTGTTTTTGCATATCCTTCCTGCACAATGACCTGTCTCCATTGATAGAGCTGCTCATGGATATTAATTTTTACCGGGCATACATTGGAACAGGATCCGCACAGCGTAGACGCAAATGGCAGGTCTGCATTCTCCTTCATATCCAGGTTAGGTGCGAGGATAGCGCCAATAGGCCCAGCTACTGCATTGTGATAGCTATGTCCACCACTCCGCCGGTATACCGGGCAGGTATTCATACACGCCCCACAACGGATACATTTCAGTGAGTTCCGGAATTCTTCCCTACCCAGCTGACGGCTGCGGCCATTATCCACCAATACGATGTGGAGTTGCCGGCCTGCTCCTGGCTTGCGGAAATGACTGCTGTAGGTGGTGATTGGCTGGCCGGTAGCACTGCGTGCCAGGAGGCGCAGGAATACACCGAGGTGTTTACGCTGCGGGATGATCTTTTCGATCCCCATACAGGCAATATGTACATCGGCCAGGTGAGCGCCCATATCGGCATTTCCTTCGTTGGTACATACCACCATCTCCCCTGTTTCGGCTACAGCGAAATTGACGCCTGTAATCGCTACGTGGGATTGAATAAATTCTTTTCTCAGGTGCAGCCTTGCCGCGGCAGTGAGGAACTTTGGATCCGCATTGCCGGCAGGTGTACCTAAGTGAATATGGAACAGGTCTCCGATTTCTTCCTTCTTCTTGTGAATACAGGGCAGTACAATGTGGCTCGGTGGTTCCTTTGCCAGTTGCACGATGCGCTCGCCAAGGTCCGTGTCGATCACGTCGATACCATGTTCTGCCAGGAAAGGATTCAGGTGGCACTCCTCTGTGAGCATGGATTTACTTTTCACCATGCGCTGCACGCCTTGTTCCTTCAGAAGTTTTAACACGATTTCATTGTGCTCCTTTGCGTCAGCCGCCCAGTGAACGGTAGCGCCGTTGAGTTGTGCATTTTTTTCAAATTCAAGCAGGTAATCGTGGAGATTGCCGAGTACATTGAATTTGATACGGGAGGCAGTTTCGCGCAGGTCTTCCCATTCGGGGAGTGACCAGGCCATCTTATCTCTCTTCTGACGGACCCACCACAGGGTTTCATCATGCCAGTCTACTCTCGCTTCGTCTTTATTGAAGTCGGCTGCCAGTTCGGCGTGCTCTTTATGTGCAGTTGTTGGTTCCATTCAGATCAGTTTGGGTGTTTTAAAAAGCAGCATTCAGGATCTCTGCGATGTGCAGTACTTTGACCTTGCTCTGCTGTCTTTTGAGAATACCTTCCAGGTGCATGAGACAGCTCACGTCATTACCTGTGATATATTCGGCACCATGCTTTTCGTGATCGGCGATACGGTCTTTCCCCATTTTTACGGACACGGCTTCTTCAAACACGCAGAAGGTACCGCCGAAACCGCAGCACTCATCTTTGCGGGTGAGTTCTATGAGTTCCAGGCCTTCGACCATCTGGAGGAGTTGTTCTGGTTTGGAATAGGGAGCGGCAACCAGCTCTGTCATCTGGGAAAGATGCAGGCCGCGCTGTCCGTGACAGCTTTGGTGAATACCAACTTTATGCGGGAAACGGGCGCTCAGGTGTTTGACCTGGAGCACGTCTGTCAAGAATTCGGATAATTCATAGATGTGCTGACGAATATGTGTCGCAGCATCTTCTTTGTCATGTACATGCAGGTGGTCTTTGATGTGTAGCGTACAGCTGCCCGAAGGGGAAACGATGTAGTCAAAGTCTGCAAAATTTTTGACAAACAGTTCATTGCAACCGCCGGTGAGGTGTTCAAAACCGGAGTTTGCCATGGGTTGTCCGCAACAGGTTTGGCCCTGCGGATATACTACTTCGCAGCCGAGTTTTTCCAGCAGGGATAGAGTGGCGATGCCCACCTGCGGATAGAACTGGTCGATGTAGCATGGTATAAAGAGTCCTACTTTCATGTAAGTTCGTTTAAATAAGGCACTACCTGTAAGCCAATTCCCTGTTCATTGCATAATGCCTCATTTGAACCAGATCTCCGGGAAGGGCCTGGGTATTCCAGTGCCGGTGAATAGCCAGTGCGGCCCCGATGGCGGTGGCCTGTGCAACGGAAGCGGCAAATACCTCCATTTGAGGAAATGCAGCTGCGAGCATGTGCATGTACACCGGGTTTTTACCAAAGCCTCCGTCCACGAAAATGCGGCGCACTGCAGTACCAGTAGTAACGAGGGCAGTGGAGTGCTGCTGTTGTTCCATCAGGTCCATTATTAGCTGGTGATAAGCAATTTCGTAACTCGTGAAATCTGACAATGATCTATGAGCAAATCGGGAGGCCCGTAACAGGTCTTTTCCTGAGAGCGGTGCTTCCTTTACCGCTGTTGCCTGCAACTGAGCAAATATAGCGGGGTCAAAGGCGATTTGCTGGTAGTAATTTACCGGTGTTTGATAATATTCTGACAGGCGGCGCACTTGCTGCTCGTGCTCGTTGCCGGCGAAGAGGCGGGCTGCTTTCACAGGGCGGCCCTGGTAGGTGAGATAGCAGAGGCAGTCCTGTTCAAGTTCTTCCGGGGTGAGGGTTTGTGTATTAAAGGGGTTGAGGGTGATGCACCAGGTACCTGTGCTGATGAGAATAAAAGGCTCCCTGAAGGATTCCAGGTAGGGAATGAGAGCGGCCGAGGAGTCGTGAAGGCCGGCACCGACGAGGTAATCGGGGGCGGTTGTAGAAACGCCATGCGGGGAATTGCTGCCGTCGTTATTGCTGCCTTCTTCTAACCCGTTGCCCCTGCACTTAACGACTTCATCGCCTGGAAAAATTGCAGGCAGTTTTTCCAGCAGGCCTTCTTCCTTCACCCAATGATGATATTGCTGGTTTGCAAAATCCCACAGCATGGTATGACAACCGATACTGGTAATATCCGTCATAAATTTCCCAGAAATCAGGTAGCTCACATATTGCGGTAGATGCAATGCATAGCGGATCTGTTTATATAATTCCGGTTGTTCTTCTTTGATGCGATACAACTGTAAACCTGCATTCAGACTCCCTAATGCGGGCGAAGCCGTTTCACTGCAGATCTGCAACTGGCCACCGTATTTATTGTTGAAGTCATCCTGTAAGGTAGTGGGGTATGATTTAAGGTAATTGTACAAAGGAGCGATCACTTCACCTTTTTCATTCAGGTATACGAAGCTAGCCCCATAGGTACTAAAATTCATTGCTTTGACATGGAATGCGGGCTGGGTGGTCAGCTCTATCAAACTATCCTTTACCCACCGGGTGAGCAGGCGGATGTCTTCACAGTTATCACCATCTTCGTCTTTTGTTTCCGGGAAGCTCACGCCTCTTTCGTAGACGATGTGGTACTGTTCATTGATAAGGAACAACTTTTTGTTGGTCTTACCGATATCTAAAATAGCAATACAATTCATAGCTGCTGTTTAAAAAAGAATTTGTCAATATGCCTTTTGCACATTGACAAATTCAATCTCAATCTCAATATGTAAATGGGCATTAGAAGCGGATGAAACGCCGGGCGATTGCATGGTATTACCAGTAAGAAATGGCTTGCCTTCATTTTGATCTTTTATTTCATTCAGCGACTTAGGGCCCGGAGATTTTTGATTCAATCAAATCTTTGGGAATTTCAGGTCTTTTTAATTAGACTGTTATGTCCTGCAGATTTTTGATTCACTACATCTTTTCGGCTTTCAGTTCTTAATATCATTCAGATCTATTACTGATAATAGCATGCAGGTACTTATAATCCTGTCGCGACAGTCTTTAAGCCTCTCTCTTTGACCAGGTTCTCTCTCACCTTGTGCTGGCGATAGAACGCGATCGGATCGAGTACACCACCGGCGTTCAGGCGGGCCTGAGCAACCAGCGGCCGAACATCTGTACGATAGGCCTGTTGCAGTATTTCCTGTGCAGCAACCGCATCATTATTCTGCTGTGCGGCCTGCAGTGCCTTGGTATCTACCAGCAATGCCTGTGCGTAGGCGATTTTGATGGCTTCTACTGATTGCAGCAGATCCTCCAGGGGATCTTTTACATTGTGAGAAGCATCTATCATCCAGCCCAGATCACTTGCGTGGTGCATACCACGGGCATCCATGCCTTCTACGAGTTCGTTGAAGATGAGGAATAATTGGTAAGGGTTGATGCTGCCTACTGTGAGGTCATCATCCCCGTATTTGGAGTCATTAAAATGGAATCCGGCCAGCTTGCCTTCCATTAGAAGGAGGGCTACAATCTGCTCTATATTTGCGTTCGGGAGGTGATGTCCCAGGTCAACAAGGGTTTGGGCTTTAGGACCTAGTTTGTTCGCGAACAAGAGGGATTGACCCCAGTCGCCGATAGTCGTGCTATAAAAATTGGGTTCGAAGGCCTTGTATTCGATGTAGAGTTTCCAATCTTCAGGAAGTGCAGCATAGATTTCCTGCAGACTTTCGTAAGTGCGTTTGAAAGCACCGCGGAAGTTCAGTTGTCCGGGGAAGCAGGAGCCATCAGCCAGCCAGAGGCTGAGGGCATTTGAGCCGAGTTCAACGCCGTATTTGATGACTTCGATGTTGTGTTCTACGGCTTGTTGTCTTACGCCTTTGTCCGTGTGGTGGAGGGAGCCGAATTTGTAGCTATACTCCTGTCCGGGTTGGTCCTGGAAGGTGTTTGAATTTACGGCATCGAAGCGGATGTCGTATTGTGCGGCGAGGGCTTTGATGCTAGCGGTATTTTCAGGAATATCCCATGGAATATGCAGAGACACAGCGCCGCTGCTGCGATTGAGGGCGTGCAGGAGGCCGATGTCAGTGATTTTTTCTTCCAGGTTACGGGGTTCGCCACCGCCGGAAAAGCGGCCGAAGCGGGTACCACCGGTACCGAGGGCCCAACTAGGGATGGCTACCTGGAATTCTTCCAGTTTTTCAAGGACCTCGCTGAGGTTGTTGACTTTTTCAGAGATATGCTGAAAATTGCGATCGTGGGCTTGTTTGCGGGCGTCGTTAAAATCAGAAAGGTGGAATTTTTCGATGTTCATAACCAGAATTTTGCGCGTGATTCAATTTAACGAAAATGTGCCGTAATGGCAAGGCTTGCATGTTGTGTGGCAAGCCTTGCCGGGAGTGATTTACAAGGGGTGGTAAATTTGCAGCAGGTGTAGCGAAAAATTCCGTTACAAAAACTGCCATACTTTCCGCTACCTGACGAAGGCAGTTGCCACACCGCCATCAACGTTCACCACATTTCCTGTTGACTTGTTCAGCAAGCCACCAGTCAGGGCGAAGCAGGCATTGGCAATATCCTCCGGTAATATGATCTGATTGAGCAGGGTACGTTTTGCATAGTAACCCGGCAGTTCTTCTACGGTGATACCATAGGCTTTAGCGCGACCAGCAGCCCAGTCACCTTCCCATATTTTACTATCTGCGATCACCGCATCAGGGTTGATGACGTTTACACGGATATTATCTTTTCCTAATTCAGCAGCATTCAGGCGGCTCAGGTGCAGCTGTGCAGCTTTTGCAGAACCATAACCAGCATTATTAGGACCACTCATGAGCGCGTTTTTGCTTACGATGTTCAGTACATCGCCACCCATATCCTGTTTGCGCATGATTGCAACGCCTGCCTGTGTTACGAGGAACTGGCCTTTCACCAATACATCATATAGCAGATCCCAGTCTTTTTCGGTATGTGCTTCCAGTGGTTTAGAGATGGACAGACCCGCACAGTTTACAACGAGGTCTACACCGCCAAATGCCAGTGCGCCTGCTGCATATGCTTCGTGGATATCACTTGCTTTGGTTACATCGAGTACTGCTGTGGTAAATACATCAGCACCGTATTGTTTCTGGAATTCGTCTTTCGCTTTTTCCAGGCGACCGGCGTCGTTGTCATTGACAATAACACAAGCACCTTCATCAGCGAATTTCTTTGCGATTGCTTTACCGATACCACCAGCACTACCTGTTACCAGCGCGATACGGCCGGACAGGGCTTTCGGCTTCGGCATACGTTGCAGTTTCGCTTCTTCGAGCAACCAGTATTCGATATCGAATGCTTCCTGGCGAGGAAGGGCCGTGTATTCAGAAATAGCTTCTGCGCCTTTCATTACATTGATAGCATTGATATAGAATTCGGCAGCTACGCGGGCAGTTTGTTTATCTTTTGAGAAGGTAAACATACCGATACCAGGGTAGAGGATCACCACCGGGTTTGGATCGCGCAGTGCAGGGCTGTTGTCGTGACGGCAGGTGTTGTAGTAATCAGTATATAGCTGGCGGTAAGCTGCAAAAGCAGGCTCCAGTTGTTGTTTAAGCGTAGCTACATCATCGAGGGATGCCTGGGGATCCAGGTCCAGTACCAGCGGACTGATTTTAGTACGCAGGAAGTGGTCAGGACAGCTGGTGCCCATTGGTGCCAGGCGGGCGAGGTCATTGGAATTGATGAACTCAAGCACGCGCGGGTCATCTGTAAAGTGACCGATCATGCGGGTATGGCCGGAGCAGAGACCGCGTAATACGGGCGCCAGTGCAGCGGCTTGTTTTTTACGTACTTCAGGAGCGGCAGGGCTGATCTTAGCGCCACCGAATACCTGGCGTTTTTTATTGTAATTATCTTCGAGGTAAGTAGCGCAACGCTCGATTACTTCGAGGGTATTGATATAGCTTTCGTAAGCGGTATCACCCCAGGTGAAAAGGCCATGAGAGCCGAGCATGATACCCCTGATACCTGGATTATCTTTCAGGCACTGGCGCAATTGCAGCCCCAGGTCGAATCCAGGACGCTGCCAGGGTACCCAACCGATGGTGCCGTTGAAGAGTTCCTGTGTGATACGTTCACCGTCTTTCGCGGCAGCGATAGCGATGGCAGCATCAGGGTGCAGGTGATCGATATGTTTGAATGGCAGGAAGCCATGCAGGGGAGTATCGATAGAAGGGGCTTTAGATTTCAGGTCATAGATGCAATGGTTGAAGAGTTCTACCATTTCATCCTCCATCCGGATACCTTTGTAAATATTTTCGAGGCTGTGCAGGCGGTCCACGTATAATGCAGCAAGACCACTACGTTTGAGGGTGCCGAGGTCGCCACCAGAGCCTTTTACCCACATCACTTCTGTTTGTTTCCCGGTAAGCGGGTCTATGGCCATCGCTTTGCAGGAGGTGTTGCCACCGCCATAGTTTGTTAAGCGGAGATCTGCGCCCAGGAGGTTTGAGCGGTAGATTAACAGGCCAACTTCGTCACCGGCCAGTGCGGCGGCCTTTTCCTCATCCCATAAGTAGCTTACGTGCTTGAAATTTACAGACTGAATCATGTATGTATGTTTAAATATTTTCTTTTCAATTAAAAGGATCGACGATAATACCAGCACTCATTTCATTATTAACAATTACGATTACCTGTTTATGTAATGAGTGTCGGTTTTAAAAGGGGCTACTTTATTATTATTCTAATTTCTCACAATTTATTCCGCGAGTGAATTTCCATATCCTACCAGCAACACTGAAATCACAATTGTCAGCACACCAGCCAGTATTGTTCCAAAGGTTTTCTTACTTACGCCCTTCCATTCTTTCAGGGTAATTCCCCACAGACTGGAGATCATAATGATGAAGGCCATATGCAGGATCCATGAGCTCGCGCCATTACCCAGTTTGCTTTCTCCCATCCCATAAAAGAAGAACTGGAAGAACCAGGTTGTACCAGCTAATGCCGCAAAGAAATAATTACCTGCCAGGGGTGTTTGTTTATTGGTATAATCACTGAATGTTCTATTTCTTGCATTCAGCAGCAAACACCAGAACAGGTTAGTTGTCAAGCCGCCCCAGAGCAGCACCACGAAGATGACATTGTTCTGGAAAAGCGGGTTAGCTCCCTGTTGAATGGCGATCGCGGCCATTGGTTTACCGGCTTCGATCCCGAAGTTGAAACAGGCGCTGAGAATACCAGAAATCGTACCTACGATCAGCCCCTTCTTCAGATTGAACTCTGAGATACTTTGTTTCTTCTGATCGTCAGATAGTTCATTTTCTTTCATTATCCCGGCTTTTCCGCAGATGGCGATTCCGAGGAGACAAACGGCCACGCCTGCAAGGACAAGTTGTCCGCTGATGTGGTGAAGCATGGATGAAAATGTGTGGGCGGTGTCGCTGGTAAAGAGATCCCGGTAAATAGGCGGAATCAATGACCCGAAAGCAGAGGTGTAGCCCAGTGCTACGGACATACCCAGTGACAGGCCGAGGTAACGCATGGTGAGACCGAAAGTAAGGCCTCCGACACCCCAGAGGATGCCCATAAAATAGGTCCAGAACAATGTAGTGCCATCGGTTGCGCGGATAATGCTCATGAAGTCAGGGATGGTGATCCATGCGGCAAGGAAGGGCACGATCAACCAGGAAAAGAATCCGCCTACTATCCAATAACTCTCCCAGGCCCAGTTCCTGACTTTTTTAAAAGGGATGTAAAAGCTGCCCGAGGCAAAGCCTCCGATAAAATGAAAAAATACACCAAGAATAGCTTGCATAAATAGTGGAATTGTGGTTTTTATCTAGTTTGACTGTGGAATTTAACTACTGGTTGCGCGATATAATCAATCAAATGTATGGAATGGGCTTGGGGGAACTGTCCTATACATTCCTACTTGTTGGGGTGGAAGGAATAAAGCACCCACGACTCACACTTTCCACCAAATTAAAAGGCCCGTAAAACAACGTTTTACAGGCCTCCAAATATTCTTCTACTCCCCTACTCCATCACTACCGTGATCACACTCCTCCCCTTCTGTTCAATCTGTTCATTTCCAGAGCGCTCCAAATGTAGTTGCATATCCTCCTCCTTACTTGTTTCATAATACCTCACCTTTACAGGTTTCCTTCCCTTCACAGCTAAACTCAGCTTCTTCGCCTGCTCCCCATAATTCACGCTTACCAGCACCACCTGCTTCCTGCTCACATACGCACTCACCAACAATGAATCATCCCCACTTTCCGCCATCACCCGCTGCATACCCGGCCGCACAAACCTGCTATACTGCCCCAATGCCCATAAATTCTTCACAGCCGTCACCGTACCTTCTTTATACGCTTTATCCTTCGGATGCAATGCTACCAAATAATACCTTGTATCCATATCTGCTCTTCCCGGCTCCCAGCTATTCCAGAATTGCCATGCCGCGGCATTCCCATACACAAAATCATCATGGATCACCTTTGCCAGGAAAAGGGCACAATCCATCGCCGTTCGAGGGCCCTCATGCCCATCCTTATATCCATCTGCCAACATTGAGTATTCCGTCTGCCAGTACTGTAAGCCATATTTAGAGGCAGTATCCCTCACATGCTCACGGATCGCCCGCCGGCTACTATCCCCGCTATCTGTAAAATAACTATGTCCACCAATGATTGCCGGTACATGTGAAAGCCCATAAACGGCCCCGGATTTCAAAGCCTGGATCTGGTGTGAAGCCGGACCCTCCTGCGCATACAGAGAGACCAAATGCCCCGCCTCAGAAAGCAAAATCTTCGTATTGGCTTTTGCTTTACTCAATGCGGTATCCAGGGCCCCGGCGATCCTTAGCACCTCCTCATTCGTCCACGCAGTGCCCTCCTGAGAAGCTTCCCCATAAGGATTACTCCAATCCCACTGTGGTTCATTTACCGGACTGATATAATCAAAATGCAATCCTTCCTTATCAAAATGCTGCCACACCTTCGTTAAAAACGAAGCATAAGCATCGTACTGATCCACCTTCAGGTTCGAACGATAATCCTTGGCTGTCTTATATCCCAGCCCATTCTGATTCATCCACACCGGCGGCGTATTCGAAAAGGCGATCAACGTCTCTACACCATAGGCACGCGCCTTCTTCGTAAACCACAAATAACCGGACTGTTTAGACCAGTCATAAGTACCATCCGGCTTTAAAAAACACTCCACCCGTTTTCTGAAATCCTTTATCCCACTACTATCTCCCTGCTCTGCGGTACCTCCACCGATATTAAAGCGCCAGCAGGACAGTCCGATCCCCTCCGGCGATCCATCCTTCTTAAATTCCTTACTAAATAACCAGCGGGCCATCTGCTCCCGGATCTCCGGCGACCAGTATTTGCCTATTCCCTCCGAAAACCAGGCACCGGAAGAACCTATATTATCTATCACCTGTGCCTTCTTATTGACATCAATTGTAATACGCTGCTGGCCATGGGCAAAGGCAGCCGTCATGAGCAGCATAATTGTAAAGCGAGACCGTTTCATTTCTATTAACATGGATTCGATCCAAGGTAGGCATATTATTTTTAATTGTCAATTAGACAATGAAAAAGACAGGAGCATGTTTTGATTTATCAGCGGTGCAATAAGCCCCTGTCAGCAAAGACGGTGCAACAAGTTTATTAAATACAATTCAAACTTTAACCCCGGGGGATGAAAAAAGGAGGTTTATAACCGACTTTTAGACCAGTTTTGCCGACTAATGAACCTTTTGGTTTAATTTTAATACCAGACCTTTACATCAGATTCAAGGACTATAACTATGAAGCATGGCAGGTAAAAAGCAGACTGCGAATATCTACAGACACGCAGAACTAGTGCAGGATACAGAAATTGACCTAAGGTCTACTGTACCCGGCTTTGCTGTTAACTGCAATCTCCAGTTCATGGATATCCCTGCCTTGCGTAACAATTTCAGGTCTGACTTCCTGGGGATCATCCTGGTGGTAAAAGGCACACTGACCATCTCCATTAACCTGGAAGAACATGTCATGGAACCGAATAGCCTGCTGCTTGCCACACCACATGCATTGAAGCAGGTGATCTCTATGGATAACGATGCTATCCTCTGTGGCCTTTCCGCCACTGTCGATTTTATGGGCAAGATCTTCGCTGACAAGCTCCTTGATCTTATGAATTACTTCAGTACCAAATATTGCCCGCACTGGCAACTGGACAATAAAGATGCGGCCACCATTGCTGCCACCTTTAGCATGATCCTGCATCGTACTGAAGAATACAATACGCATACTTACGGCAAGGAACTCTTCTATCATTCCTTTGCTACCCTGCTGTATGAATTAGGTGGAATGGGGCAGAAATATGCAAAGATCAATCATGCCGATTTTTCCCGCAAAGAGAACCTCGTCATGGCTTTCACTTCCCTTGTTCAACAACATTTCAGACAACAACGAAACGTACAGGCATTTGCAGAACAACTGCATGTAACGCCAAAATACCTGACTGAAACCGTCAAAGAAATAACCGGCAAAACAGCAGGAGAAATTATCGATCACTTCGTGATACTGGAAGCTAAACGCATGCTCAGCGATACGCCTCTCAGTATTCTTCAGATAGCGGAAGAACTGAACTTCAGTGATCAGTCCTTCTTCGGAAAATACTTTAAGCGATTTGCCGGCCACTCTCCCAAAGAGTACAGGCAGATCCAAAGAAGATATTAAAGTGTAGTGTTACAATACAGTGTAACAGTTGTAGGTTTAAGGAATGGCCGGAATAATCATATTCCGGCTTTATTGTTTCTACTACTGAAAAAGTGAACCGACATTCAGACCATTTTTACCGATTTTCTAACCTTTTTCCCCGCATAATTACGCCCAACTTTGCGATGTGAAATCATCTGTTCAATTCTCAATTACCAATTTTATGACATTGATTGTAAGACAGGCATCATTATTTCTAATGGTTACCCTGATTGCAGGCTGTGGTACAAAGGCTGATAAGCAAACACAGTCCGATCCTGTTAGCGTAAAGACCATCCGCATTCAGAAAGACCCGCTTCCCCAACAGTTCAGTTATTCCGGTAGCATCGAACCT
Source organism: Chitinophaga sancti (assembly GCF_034424315.1). GTDB lineage: Bacteria > Bacteroidota > Bacteroidia > Chitinophagales > Chitinophagaceae > Chitinophaga > Chitinophaga sancti. The sequence continues at coordinate 199,904 of NZ_CP139972.1, read as the reverse complement.
GACAATACCGCCGACATTGGTTTTGCAGTAGCCGGTACCGTTAATAACATCAGTGTGCAGGAAGGTGATCATGTGCAACAGGGCCAGTTACTCGCCAGTATTGATGCCACCGAGTACAATAATGCACTGGCTATTGCCAACGCATCACTGGAACAGGCAGAAGACATGTACCGCCGTCTCAATGACCTGTACCAGAAGGGAAGTCTGCCAGCGAAAGATTACATCGAAATAAAATCCAAACTCGCACAGGCACAGGCAAACAAAAGCATCAATGCCAAACACATTGCAGACAGTAAATTGTACGCTCCTATTTCAGGCATCATTACTGCCCGTAAAATTGAAAAAGGGAGCACTGCCGCTCCTGGTATTCCTGCATTTACAATTATCAAAACAGATATTGTCACTGCAAAGATTACTGTTCCCGAAAGCGAAATAGGTGCGATCAAAAATGGCATGGATGCGAAAGTATACATTGCTACGCTTGAAGATACCATTCCCGGGAAGATCACGATCATCAATCCACAGGCAGATGCTGTATCCAGGACATACGCCATCAAAATCAAACTGAATAACAGCAATAACCGGCTCTTACCCGGCATGTTGACGAATGTATTCATCAATACAGGTAAAGCGATCAATACCATTTCCATTCCTGCTACTGCCATTGTGAGAGATGCAGATGATCTCACTTACGTATTCCTGACCAGTGAACAGCACAAAGCGATCCGCAGAAGGATCACTACCGGCTTGCTCACAGGAACGAATGATGTGATCATCACAAATGGCTTGCAGGAAGGAGATCAGCTGATCACAAACGGACAATCACATCTAAAAGATGGCAGTGCCGTGATTGTTGAATAATCATTTAAACAAGCCCAATGAAAAGACAAAGAATCAGCTTCATTGAAGCTGCCATGAAATATAAACAGGTCACGCTGGTAGCCATGGGTATGCTGTTGCTACTCGGCCTTTATGCATTGCTGAATATGCCCCGCTCGGAAAATCCGAAAATTGATATGCCGGTGGCGATGGTATATGCTTTCTATCCGGGCGCTGATGAAGTGCAGATGGAGAAACAGGTGACAAACAAGATTGAACAATTTCTTTTCTCTTACGAAGAAATTGACAAGAAGAAAACCACTTCCCAGACAAAGGATGGGCAGGTATTCATTACCGTCAATTTACATACGGAGGTAAAAGACCGTAAGAAGTTCTGGAGCACCCTGCAACATGGTTTAAATACCACTTTACGATCCAATATTCCATCCGGGGTAATTGGTCCGGTGGTGAACAGTAATTTCGGTGATGTGACTGCCCAGATCATTACAGTATCTTCTCCCATCCGTAATTACGCGGAACTGGAAAAATACATGGATAAGATTGAAGATGGTCTGAAAGTGATTCCAGAAGTATCTAAGATCAATCGCTCCGGCGGACAGCAGCAACAGATCTATGTTACCGTAAATGATGAGAAGCTGCAACAGTATGGATTTGATCTGTCCGCAATTGTACGTACCCTGCAAATGGAAAATGTGACAGGCTATTCAGGTGAAGTGACCATTAGCCGCAATACGATCCCGGTATTTACAAACAGTCAGTACAAAACAGAAAACGATATTGCGGAACAAATCATTTACACCACACCTGCCGGTACCGTTGTCAGACTGAAGGATGTAGCCACGATTACCCGCAGGTACGAGGAACCCTCTTCATATATACGTGTAGGTAATGACCGCGTATTAATGCTGGCGATTGAAATGCAGCCCGGCAATAATATCGTGCAGTTCGGGCATACAATTGAAGAAAAACTCGCTGCAATTAAAGCAAAATTACCGGGCGATATCCAGATCAATACCATCGTGAATCAACCTGAAGTAGTAGATGAAAGCATCAAACACTTTATGCGTGAATTCGGGCTGGCAATTGGTTCCGTGATCCTGGTGGTAATGCTGTTGTTACCTTTCCGTGTGGCAGCAGTTGCTTCTGTAGCAGCACCTATCTCCATTCTGATCACTTTTGGTCTTATCAATATCATGGGGATAGAACTGCACCAGGTAACGCTGGCTGCATTGATCATTGTATTGGGGATGGTGGTGGACAATGCCATTGTAGTTGTAGATAATTATATCGAAAAACTTGATGAAGATATCACACCCTGGACAGCCGCATGGCAGGCAGCCAAACAATTGTCTTTGCCGATCTTCACGGCTACCCTGGCAATCGTATTTGCCTTTGCGCCATTGGCGATCTTTATGTTTGGTATTGCGAAAGATTTTATTGCAGCATTGCCGGTAACGGTCGCTGTGGCACTCATCACATCTATGGCTGTGGCCTTGCTCGTAACGCCTTACACCTGTTATGTGTTTATCAAACAGGGCTTAAAGCATAAGATGAGTAACAGGGGGAACAGACGAAGTCTCTTAGACAGATTACAGGAAACTTTCAACAAGGGAATTGAAGTCGCATTCCGTTTTCCTAAAATTACGCTATCAGTAGCAGTACTGGCCCTTGTACTGGCATTGGTATTGGCGGGTAAGGTAAGTCAGGAATTCTTTCCGTTGAGTGAAAGCAAGCAATTCAACGCGGAGATCTGGATGCCTAATGGCACCTCCCTGGAAGAAACCGAAAAGGTAGTGAAAGCGGTAGAAGCAGAACTGAAGAAGGATGATCGTGTGGTGAATACCGCCAGTTTTATAGGTACGAGTTCTCCGCGCTTCAATGTGACTTATGCGCCGGAAATGCCCAGACGCAATTTCGCGCAGGTATTTATCAATACTGTGAGCAGCGAGGCAACAAATGAACTGGTGGCAAAGTTCCTGCCTGTCTTCGATAAATATCTTCCTGATGGTTACGTTCGCCTGCGTCAGTTGAGTATGCAGGAAGGTTCACCTATTGCGGTGCGCATTGTAGGTGATAATCTGCACGATCAGAAAAAAGTAGCAGCGCAGGTGAAGGATATTTTGCAACATGCAGCAGGTACTAACTGGGTACGCTCTGATTATGAAGATGACTACCTGGGTATTACTCTGAAGGTGAAAGAAGATGAAGCTGCACGCCTTGGGGTGCCTAACCAGGCCATTACGCAAACGATGGGTGCTGGACTGAAAGGCTTTGCAGTTACACAATTGTGGGAAGGCGATAAACCGATCTCTGTTTACCTGAGATTAGATACGGCAAACAGAAGGAATTTTAGTGATCTGGGTAATCTGCACATTAATAAGGTACTGTTGAAACAGGTAGCGGATATCGGGCCTTCCTGGCACACGGGTGTCATTGCACACAGAAATGGATTACGTACACTCACCGTGCTTTCAGAAGCACAACGTGGCATCAGGGCTTCTGACATCTTAAAGAAAGTACAGCCAGCTATTGAGAAATTATCATTGCCGGATGGCGTGCGTATTGAATATGGCGGCGATGCGGAATCATCTGCAGAAAACGCACCCGGTATGGGTTTAGCTTTAGGCACCAGTTTATTATTAATCCTGTTGACATTACTCTTCCAGTTCAAGACTTTTGGTAAAACGCTGATCATCCTCGCCACATTCCCATTGAGTTTGCTGGGGGCATTTTTAGGTTTGTTCATTACGGGCAATCCAATGGGGATGACGGCTTTCATGGGAATCATCAGCCTGATCGGGATCGTGGTGAGAAATGGTATCATACTCGTTGACTATGCAGATGAACTGGTAAGAGATCATCACTACAGCATTAAAGCTGCTGCACTCGCAGCTGCCAAGCGTCGTATGCGGCCTATCTTCCTGACCTCTGCTGCGGCAGCGATTGGGGTAGTACCGATGATAGTCGGGAAGTCTCCATTATGGGCCCCATTGGGCAGTGTACTGGCATCAGGATTGATCGTGTCTATGGTGCTGACCTTATTCGTTATTCCTGTGTTATATTATTTATTTGTACGTCCTCCCCATGAGACGACAGGCACACCGGAAATTCTGTATAAGCCGGCAAAAGCGGTCTTAATAATTGCAGGCATCATTTGCAGTCCGTTCTTACTGCATGCACAGTCAGGCAATCTATCACTTACAGATTTCCGTAAAATGGCACTTGAACAAAACAGGCAACTAAAAGCAGCACAGTATGAAATAGATGCGGCAAAAGCAGCAGCGAAATCAGTTGCGGCCAATGCGTATCCTACTATAGACGGATCTGTGATGGGTGTGTATTTAGGTAAGCCAATAGGAGGTGCGCTCAATGGCATGATACCGGATTATTTTGGGAGTGCGATGGTGACGGCGCAGGAAGCGATTTATGCAGGTGGTAAAATTAAAACCGGTAAAGCGGCGGCCAACAAAGGAGTAGAGATCAAAGAAACACAAGGGGTACTAGCCACGTCGCAGGTATTATTAAATGTCGAAACGGCCTACTGGCAAGTGATACAGGTGCAGGAAAAGATTGTATTGGCCAATCGTTTCAGGGATATGTTGCAGGTGCTGCACCAGGATTTACAGAACTCGTACGATGCAGGACTGATCTATAAGAATGACCTGTTAAGGGTAGATGTGAACCTGAACGAAGCAGAACTGAATATCACAAAAGCGGAGGATGGTCTTGTACTGGCTAAATTACGGCTGGCACAACTCACGGGGATGGCAGGCAATACGGGTTTTGCGGTTAAGGATAGCATTTCCGGGGATTTCCAGGCACAATCACAGCAGGGAAATGGCGCTCAAAGACCCGAGATCAGGTTGTTAAACCAGGCGATAGAAGCAGAACAGTTGCAAAAGCAATTATTGAAAGCAGCCTCTCTGCCAACTATTGGTGTAGGATTTAGTGGGCTTGCTACTGCGGGGAAAGGTGTAAACCTGAAAGATGGCAGCAATTTCATGGGCTCCTATTTTGGCCTGGCGAGCATCAGTGTACCTATTTTTGACTGGGGTAAAAGGTCCGGAAAGGTCAGGGAGCAGACACTGAAAATCGCAGCACAGGAGCAGCAATTGATCGACACCAAAGAATTGGTAGACCTGGAAGTGCAACAGGCTTATCTTTCACTGAACCAGTCTTCAAGGAAGGTCAATTTATCATTGCTTTCATTACAACAGGCAGATGAGAACCTGAAACTGGCCAATGACCGCTTTAAAGCGGGAACGATCACCGGTAAGGATGTGCAGGAAGCACAGGTCATCTGGCAACAGGCTTATAGTAGTTTGATAGATGCAAAGGTGGAATATAAGATCAACGAGGCTGTTTATAAGAAATCAATAGGTAGTTTATAAAAGTTTTTTGGCAAAAACAACACATATCCCATGAAAAAGGAAATGATGCGGATCATGACAATTGCCTCCGGGTTATTTGCTGCACAAGGTCTGCAAGCGATAAACATCGATCAAATCAGCAGTCATTGTCAAATAAAAAAACGGGAATTCTATACTCATTTTGAAAGCAAGGAAGCGCTGATACGCGAGATCATTGCTGAATGGATTGGTAAGAGTGGAAAGCATTTGCGCATGGTTCCTTCATTCTCCTTTAATGCGGTTACTGAGCTGCAGAGTTATTTCTCCTTTGTAGAAGAAACGCTTGATAGTCTGACACCCACTATTATTGCTGAATTACAAACTTATTACACAGAACAGTGGCTCAGGTTATCTTATTTTCGTGATACGGAAATCTTTCCTTTTGTGGTACGTAATATAGAGCGGGGTTTGGGTGAGAATGTTTACAAATCAGGAATTGACAAGCTGCTTATGGCGAGGCTGTACTATCACCAGGTGCAGGCTGTTTACCATGACAAAGATTTATTAAAGGAGATGCACCGTATATTCATACAGGGTATAGTCAATAATAAAGGAATACATTTTACATAAAATAGAAAGGCGCTTTCCCTGTTTGGAGAAAGCGCCTTTCTTATTGATAAGATCTTAGTATTGAACTTTTACGTCAGCAATGATATGATCTGATGCGAGGCTTTTTACTTTTACGATTCCTTTTTTACCATCTGCGTTCTTAAAGAACACCAGCAATGGCAGGTCTGTTGCGCCAAAGTTATTATCATCATTTGACACATACAATTTCTTTAAAGTCACCGCATGTGTGAGGGTATCAAAAGCAGACAAAGCAAAGGTGTCAGCAGGTACATAGTTACGTACCAGTGTGGTCCTTGCTCCGGAAATTGACAGGTCAAAAGAGGCATTATTTGCACTCAGGAAATTCATCTGGATACTACCCAGGTAATTGAATGCAAGATCAATATATTTACCCATGGAATCAGGAATGCTATTGTCTAAATAAACAGTTCCTGTTTTTGATGAAAATACACGTCCGTAAACACTACTATTCGGGCTCCAACCAACATTCACGTTCTGGAAAAGGACAACACTGTCAGCTCCTGCAACAGGCGTGGGAGTAACGGTCGTATCGGGGTTATTTGTTGAACCCCCTTCCGTAGCCCCTTCTTTAGTACAGGCTGTGATTGCAATCGCGATCATGATAACCGGCAGCAAGAGTTTCTTCATAGGAAAGGTTCTATTATTTATTACAAAAATATGAATATTTTATAATAAATAAATAATAGATGAGCAGAAAACCCGAATTAGCTGGCTATCAACTGGTAAAAACCGGGAGAATCACGATAAAGGTCGCTCCTTTTCCTTCTTCTGACGCTGCATAGATCACTCCGTGATGTGCTGTCACAATTTTTTGACACAGGGCAAGACCGATGCCGCTGCCTTCGTATTCTCCCCTTCCGTGTAGGCGTTGGAAGATGACGAAGATCTTTTTCGCGTAGGCAGGTGCAAATCCAATCCCGTTGTCGGTTACACGAATTTCGCAATAAGGCATCCCGTTTTGCAGCTGCGGGTGTTCGGCTACTTCTGCATCTGCCAGTCTGCGGCTATTAATTTTTATAATGGCTTGTTTATCAGGCAGGGTAAATTTCAGGGCATTGCTCAGGAGGTTGTGAAAGAGCTGTGTCATGTGCAGGGGAATACCTTGTACGGTACATAGTTCATCCATTTCGATCACCGCATCTTTTTGCTGGATGAGAATATCCAGGTCAGCAAGTGCCTGCTGGATGGCTTTTTGCAGATCTACAGCTTCGAAGAGGTGATCCTGGCGGGATACTCTTGAAAATGCCAGCAGGTCCTGGATCAGCGTTGTCATGCGGGTAGCGGCATTCCGGATGATGCCGAGGTTGCGCATCCCGGTTTCATTCAGCTGATCCTGGTATTTGTCCTGCAGCAATGCGGAGAACATGTTGATCTTGCGCAAAGGTTCCTGCAGGTCATGACTGGCTACGTAGGCAAATTGCTCCAGGTTCTGGTTGACAATATTCAGGTCGATATTGGCCTTTTTCAGCTCGCTGGTGCGCATTTCTACCATGCGCTCAAGTTCTGCCTTATTTTCAATCTGTTGCTGGCGAATAGCCTTTTCCTGGCGTAAATCGCGGGAAATGGTAGCCTTGCCCTGGGAAACACCGGTGGCAGAATCGATCACGCGCATGGTGGTAACGAATACCGGGATGGCTTCTCCGGTTTTGAAGTTACGGTAATTCACTTCACCGGTCCACTGCCCTTTTTCGGCCACGCTGTTATTGATCTCTTTCATTAGGGAAGCTACATCTTCGGGGAAGAGGAAATCCGTATTGGATCTTTTAGCTTCTTCTACGGAATCCAGGCCAACGAGTTGAAGGCCGGCAGGGTTCACGTAGGAGACCAGGCCATTTTCGTCGGAAAGACTGACGAAATCGCGGCTGTTTTCCAGGAGGGCCAATAATTTCTGTTGTTCCTGTTTTGCCAGCAGGGCGGGCCGCAGATCGCGCAGCGTGGCACCGCGGCCGATGATCTTGTCGGAACCGGGTTCACGGATGACGATAAAGTCTCCATAGCAGGGTATGCGTTCCTTCGTCTGGATATGCTGAATATGAATGTTGCCTGACCATTTCCGGCCGGCGAGTAAATGCGGGTAGACTTCTCCGCTCATGAATGCGAAATCATCCGGGTGAAAGAGGTCTTTATTGACAAGAGTGGTAATGTCAAAATTGTCGGAAATACCGAGTAGTTTTTTGCCGGCAGTGTTCATGTAGAAAAAGTGCCCATGAACGTTGGCAGCGGCCATATAATCAGGGCTATTTTCGACGAGGGCGATCATCAGTTCCTCTCTTTCACGGTCTTCGACTTCCCTTGTGATGTCCTGGGCGGTGCCGGCAAAGCGGTAAACAGTGCCATCGGGATGGAAATAGGCTTTGCCCTTGCAATCGAGCCAGCGCAGTTTTTTATCCTGTGCGCCAATGGTACGGAAACGGACGGTGTATTCGCCGCCGCTTTCAGATTTAAGTGCATTCGTAACGGCCTGGTCTACCCTGACTTTATCATCGGGATGAATATATTTCAGGATATCCTGGTATTCAATTACGTGGCCTTCGGGAAAGCCATAGAGTTCCCGGCAGCGGTCGTCCCATTTAACTTCTTTGTTCACAGGGTCCATGTTCCAGGTACCCAGTCCGGCAGACTGGAGCGCAAAACGCATCCATTCTTCATTATTATTCTCTCTGAAGGTGCCAGTTTCTGTTTGCTTTTCCATGCGTAAGTTTAAATTCGACCCGGCATCTGATATCGGAGCCATCCGGGATACCACAACAAGTATACCGGATAATACGCATATTATGTATTATTTTTTTTCGCCTAGTATTAGATGAAATTAATCTGTGTTCCTTGGTTCCAGCTGGAATTGTTCGGCAAGAAGTTCATAGGAGCGGAAGCGATCTTCGGCTTTATCGGCCATTGTGGCTATAACAATCTCATCTACCTGATAATCATCGGCTAATTTCTGCAGTTTCACCTTTACGTTTTTAGGTGTACCTGAGATCATGCGACCCCGGTTTGCCAGGACACGTTGCCATTCCATATCTGTGTATTCGTAATCTCTGACCTCTTCCCAGGTGGGATATACGTCGAATTTGCCTTTTTCGAGGCTGAGGAGGCGGTAGTCCATCATGGCCTGGAGTTCGTCTGCTTTCTCCTGAGTATCAGCGCAGAAAACGAAGATGCCGACATTTGCTTCCGGTTGGGGAAGGAAGACGGATGGCTGGAAACGGTCACGGTAAGTCCTTACGGCCTGGGGGCCACCTACCGGGTAGATAAAATGTGCGAAAGAGAGCGCCCATCCTTGCCGTGCAGCGAGGAGTCCGCTTTCCCCACTGCTGGTTAACATCCACAAACCGGGGAAGGTATCGATCTGAGGAATGGCTTTGACCTTTTCGTGTACGGTGCCGAGGGCATCGCTATCGGTGAGGTAACCTTCGAGATCATGGATTTGCTGAACGAATTCCCTGGGTTCGAAGCTGTTGGACGGGTTGAGAACATGAGCGGTGAGACGGTCGCCGCCTGGTGCGCGGCCTATGCCGAGGTCGATGCGGTTGGGATAGAGGGCCTCTAAGAGGCGGAAGTTTTCCGCGACTTTGAGGGTGCTGTGGTTGGGGAGCATGACCCCACCGGAACCCAGGCGGATGTATTTGGTAGCAGCTGCCAGGCGGGCAATGAGTATTTCGGGTGCAGCGCTGGCAAGGGCGCGGGTGTTGTGGTGCTCTGAGAGCCAATAGCGGGTGAAACCGAGGCGATCGGCGAGTTTGGCTAACTGGATGGATTCCTGGAGGGCTTCAACGGCGTTGGAGCCTCTGCGGATGGGAGATTGGTCTAGTACGCTGAGTCTTATTTTCCTATCTGGCATATATTTTAGAATTATCGTTCCAAAATTAAGGGAAAATATAATAGGGTGGGAAAGTATTTATTGAAAAAGGTCGATATGTTGGGAAAGGAGGCTTACAAGAAAATTCTTCTGTTTCGGTTCTATTCCTTTTCAGTTTCGCGTCTCCAATGCTGTTGCACAGCTCTCACCTCGCCCCAACTCACCTCATCTCCTAATTTCGCTTTAATTGGTGCGGAGGCTGTCACCCCCATCTCTTTCACCAATGGCAGGATCAGCTTTATCTTCTTTTCACTTAACACTTTATCTAATTGCAGTTCACCCTGCCCTACGGCATCGGCTAAATGACTTTCGATCGTACTCATAGCCAGGTTTCTTGCAGCTGCAATATCTGCCAGTGACTTTCCGGCCCGGAACATTTCTACTGAATCTCTCCGGCTGCCCCCTGCCTCTCTTTTCTTACCTTTTTCTTTCTCCTTCTCTTTTTCTTTTGCGGGAGTGCGCATAGCGGTGTAATCAGGAAGTCCTTCACTAAAGCGCAGTTCTCCATAACTGGCATTTACGAAACGGAATAATCTGTTCCATAGGAATTCCTCCAGCATAGCCAGCTGCGAAGTATATTTCTTAATCTTTGGAATATCTTTTACCAGTTCTAATTCCCGACGGATAGGCTGGATCAGTCCTTCATACATATCCTGGGTAAAGTAAGCAACGGCTTTGGTCACCCGTTCTTTCAGCAATGCGGTATCTCCATCTGACAGCAATTGTTCCAGTAAAGGTTCCAGCTGGTTTCGGAAACGGTTTCCTACATCCTGTAACTGCACTGCTTTTAGCTGCAGATTTCTGCTGAGGGTCAGGGCACTTTCCATTCCATTCATCTTCTTATCCCTTAGCCAGATGGCATGCATTTGTAATTCTACAGCAATCTTTTCCGCACTAAATAGTTTTATCAGTTGTGCAGCCCAAAAAACAAGCTTTTCCTTTTCCAGGTTGGCAAAGAGGCGTCCTACTTCTGTTTCCCGGTTTGAATAATCCAGTACTTTTTCGTCTGTTCTTATTGCGCCAGGATGAATGCGGGTATTGAGTACCAGGCCTTCCAACGAAGTACAACGGCTGAGTGCCACGTATACCTGTCCGGGAGCGAATGCGTTTCCTGCATCAATAATGGCCTTTTCAAAAGTCAGGCCCTGGCTTTTATGAATGGTGATGGCCCATGCCAGCCGGATTGGATATTGTGTAAAGCTGCCTACTTCTTCTTCCTCTACGGTTCCTTCCGTTTTGTTGAGGGAATACCGGATATTGCGCCAGGTCTCTTTTTCCAGCACCAGTGTTTCGTTACTACCGGCCAATAAAACGACTATTTTATTATCATCGATCACGCGCTCTACCGTTGCCAGTTTGCCATTATAATAACGGCGTGGTTCTGCCAGGTCATTTTTGATAAACATTACCTGGGCACCGGGTTTGATTTGCAAAAGCATATCAGTAGGCAAAGCCTTGTCACTGAAATCTCCTTTGATCTCTCCGGTGAAGCTGTAGATCTCTCCGGGCATATTGGCTAATCGCTGGGCATTAATTTCATCTGCTCTGCGATTGTGTGTAGTGAGTACAATGTATTGATCTCCTTCCCCGGTAAAGTGTGGATCATAGCGTTCGTTCAGCGTTGTAATTCCTTCCCAGTCCAGGGTACAGTTACGCACGCCATTGAGGATATCGATGAACGAACGTTCGTTCTGCCGGTAGATCTTCTTTAGTTCAATATATAGTGGTGGTGCCTGTTGCATGACACGCGCGTGAAAGAAAAACACGCTTTGATAATGATCTTTCAGCAATTGCCACTGGTCGTCGGGCATTACGGGTGGTAGCTGGAACAGGTCACCTATATACAGGACCTGTACGCCGCCGAATGGCACCAGTGGTTGATTACGGAAATGGCGAAGAATGGCGTCAATAGCATCCAGTGTATCGGAACGCACCATGCTGACCTCATCGATGATGAGGAGTTCCATTTCTTTTATTAATTCCTTTTTTTCATAATTGAAGCGGATATTTCTGAAAAGGGCATGCGTATCCGTTACCCCGTTATCTACGCCAAAAAGGTGGGCACCGGAGGGAACATAAGGGCCAAAAGGCAATTGAAAGAAGGAGTGCATGGTGACGCCTCCTGCATTGATGGCAGCAACGCCCGTAGGCGCAACGACTACTGTATTTTTAATGGTGTTTTCCCGAATGTATTTCAGAAAAGTTGTTTTACCTGTTCCGGCTTTTCCGGTCAGGAAAATATGACGGTTTGTTTCGTTGATATAATTTGCCGCCAGGTGAAACAGGTCATTGGAATGATCCGGTTGTGGCATAAGCTGGTACTACGTTGAGCTATTTATATAATGTTTTGAATGACCGTGAAATTACGCAAAAAAGCGTGATAAAAAGTATATTCATTCTGTTCATTCTCTTTTGCAAATTTTATCCCTATTCATTTTTTGAACTAATTGCTACTGTCCAATCAGGTCCACTGAAAATGTGGTATCTTAAAGAAAAGCTCTCCATATTTAAAGCGAACGATACATTCAACAGGCTATTGAGATAAGCCAGGGGCGCGCGCTCCGGCACGGCAGAAAAGGTAGTGACATAAGGCATATCTCCGGTATATAGTAATGTATCTGCATGGAAAATTTTCACATGCAGCGTATCGCCGGTGTGTACTTTCAACTGATTAAAAGTTGGCCCATCAATATTTGTCCAGATATTTCCGTATTGAATATCCAGTACAGGAATATTGCCGCTGATGACATGATCTTTGTAAATAGGCTCCTGGAAAGGGATACGCACGACACTACCGGGCAGTTTCGGGCCTACCTCCTTAAAGCTGATGATGCCGGAAGCCAGGCGTGCAGCGGTATAGGAGTATACATCCCTGCCGTGGAACGTGTATGATCCGGCGGAGTGCTGACGGCGATTGAGTGATTCATCGATTTCGCGAATGGCTGCAATGCCCAGTTGTTTTGCAACGAGGGTAAGGGTACCGTTATCGGGGGTGACAAAGAAATGGCCGCTCTTTGTTTTCAGCACGACTGATTTCCTGGAAGAACCGACACCGGGGTCTACCACGGAAACGAATACCGTTCCGGCCGGCCAGTATGGAGCGGTTTGCTGAAGCCGGTAAGCGGCTTCCCAAATATTGTAAGCTGGGATTTCGTGCGTAAGGTCAAATAATTGCAGGGAGGGGGATACTCCGATGGCGACACCTTTCATTTCGGCAACGGCGCCGTCTTTTAAGCCAAAATCGGTTTGGTATACGATGACTTTGTTTTGGGCGGTGGAAGATTGGGCGATAAAGCATGCGAGGATGACGAAATGCGTAAGGAGGGAGAGATAGTGGGAGCGATGAGCGGAGGAGCTTAAATCGGGATGGTTGAGAAGGCGTGTCGTTTTCATTTTTAGCGGGGGAAGTTTGGTGATTGATGATGATGTTTGATGATCAATGATCGATAGTAATGTTTGTTGATTAATGCTTGATAATTGATGATTAATGATGATGTCTGATAATAGATGGTTGATGATTAAATGAGTTGTAAACCGAGGGCAAATTACTAGAACTCATTTCATAATCACTACTTATGTATTGATTATCAGCTAGGAATACCTATTTATGAAATGAGTCCTAATTGTTTAATCTCGAAATGTGTTTGACAGGTTAATACAAAGGTATTAATTAAAATTAAAGTAAATGTATGCTGGATTCCAGCTGATGCTTTCAAACTTTAGAACAGGTTTTTAGGTGCATGGAATTGTGCTTAGCAAGCCGAAGTGAAAATTAAATGATTTGGTATTTACATGTCTGACTGGAGAATATGTGAAATTGGTAAGTATTGTATAACTATAGCTCTTTTAACGAGCTGGAATGATTGTATTTACCTGGCCAGAGTGTAAATTTCGCGGGTACAAATGAATTGTATTTATCAGGCCGGAGTGATTTACCCGGCCGGAGTGTAAATTTCCCAGACACGAAAGAATTGTATTTATCAGACCGGAGTGATTTACCCGGCCGGAGTGTAAATTTCCCGAGCACGAAAGAATTGTATTTATCAGACCGGAGTGATTTACCTGGCCGGAGTATAAATATCTCCGGGGCCGGATGAATCCATACCAGATTGAACCTTTTACGATCCAAACCACAGAACATGTTACCATTCTAAGCCACATTATACAAAACTATTAATTGTCCATTTCTAAAAATAGCTGTAATATGCATACAATTGGAATGCAATAAATAATACTGCCACTACCCCCTTTTTACAGGTCTGCTCCCGACCTGCATAATTTGTTATTCATAAATCCAGATGAAAGTTTTTGAATTGGCCATGAAAAACATGACCAAAGTCTAGTTCATTCACTTAAAAAATCTGAATTATGAGAAAAGTATCATTACTCTTCGCCGGCACATTCCTATTGTTAGGTTTCAGCAAAACCTCCTATGGACAAGCCTCTGCTACTGCAAACGTATCAGCGACCATCATCGCCCCAATCGCCATTTCCAAAAGTAACGACATGAATTTCGGCCGCGTCGCCGCAACAGCTGCTGCGGGTACAGTAGTACTGGCTCCTGCGGGAACACGTACATTCACCGGAGGTGTAACACTGCCTTCATTCGGAGGTACCGGCGACGTCTCTCCTGCTATCTTTGACGTATCTGGTGCTCCTGATTACACCTACTCCATTACCTTGCCCACAACTGCTACTACAATCGCAAATGGGTCAAATACTATGACAGTAGATACCTGGACAAGCTCCCCTACACCAATCGGCACACTAGCAGGCGATGGAACACAAACCCTACGTGTGGGTGCAACCCTTAATGTGGGTGCAAACCAGGCTCCTGGTGTGTATACATCTGCTACCCCATTCACGGTGACTGTAAATTATAACTGATAAAAGGATCTCTTATACTTATGAGATTGCTTCAAATGCGGCAACTATTGCCTCGCATAGGAATTTTGTTCACTACTATTTTCAATCTTCCTGTACACGCACAAGCACAGGGAGATTTGCTGATCACCCCCCGCAGGATCGTATTTGAAGGAGGTAGTAAACTTCAGGAGATTAATATTGCCAATTCCGGATCGGATACGGCAAGATATGTTATCTCTCTGGTAGAAATCAGGATGAAAGACAATGGCACATTCGAGTTTATTAATGTGCCAGATTCCGGGCAATTATTTGCCAGTAATTTCCTCCGGTTCTTCCCGCACAGTGTAACCCTGCCTCCCAAAGAAGCACAGGTGGTAAAGGTGCAGTTGCAACACACTGCCGATCTGGATACAGGTGAGTACCGCTCTCACATCTATTTCCGTGCTGTACCCAAACAACAACCACTGGGCGACGAAAAGCAACCGGATAGTCCACAGACCATATCCATCAAACTTATACCTGTGTATGGCATTACAATTCCTGTCATTATCAGGGTGGGTAAAAACAATTCCGCTGCAAGTATGTCGGATATATCTCTTACAATGGAAGATACCATTCCCAAACTGAATCTCACTTTTCATAGGGAAGGTAATATGTCTGTGTATGGAGATCTTTCTGTTGACCATATCTCTCCTTCCGGAAAGGTTACACCGATCGGCTCACTGAAAGGTGTTGCTGTGTACACCCCAAACCGGGCAAGGCAATTACATGTTGCACTTGCAAGGGTAAATGGGGTGAATTACCATGCGGGAAAACTCAGGCTATCCTACCAGGAAATGCCTACACAGATGAACGCGAAAGTAGAGGTGCTGGCAACATCGGAGATATCCCTGAATTAAGAGAGGATAAATCAGGTTCATTTTGCATTGTCTCGTATTCTTTTTTAGGGAATATCAATCTGGATAAAAAGGAGAATGAAGCTGCTGAGGATATTAAAACTAATTGTACTGCTCATTCAGGCAAGCGTATTGAGTATGCGAAAACTGTTACTATTTACTCATTTACTCATCATTACCTTCTGCTTGTTTGTTCCACTTACCATAATGGGACAAACAAGCTGGAAAGGTACTGTCAATACTTCCTGGAGCGAGTCCGGCAACTGGACCGCCGGCGTACCTGCAGCCAACAGTAGCGTCGTCATCGGAGACGCTAACTTTACAGGCTCATTTCAACCAACGGTTAACATACCGGCCTCCTGTAAATCCCTTACGCTCACTTCCGGTACTCTTACTCAAAACAAAAGTCTGTACATAGGTGGCAACCTGACAATCAACGCAGGCGCCACCCTGACACATAATTCAGGGCCACTCACCGTCTCCGGGAATTTTATCAGAAACGGAACGTACACTGCTGCCTCCGGTGCCACTGTTCTATTAAGCGGTACCGCATCCACCATCACAGGTACCACCACGTTTAGTAACCTAAACATCCTGGCCGGCAGCAATGTCAGCATCAGTAATAATATTACTGTCAATAACGCGCTGACTGTAAATGGCACTTTTACGCCAGTTGAAAATACTACGCCCTATCTCGTGTCAGGAACAGGCGCTCTAAATGTCGGTGCAAATGGTACGCTGAAAGTAAACGCAGCTACTTTCGGGGCGAATTACGGTCTTTCCGGTACCATCACCCTGGCCGCCGGTAGCACGGTGGAATATAGTGCTAATACAGTCGCACAATCGATATCCGCTACCCCCTCCTACTCTACCCTGAAAATCAGCGGCAGCACGGTAAAGACGCTCCCGGGCAATCTAAGCGCATTGAACTCATCTACCGCCTACACAGGTAAAATTGATGTCACTGCCGGTACCCTGGATGTCGCCACCTTCACCGCAAACAGAGGCAGTTCCGTAACAGGCGGCTGGTTACATGTAGGAAATGGCGCCACGCTCAGAATAGGAGGAACCAACACCCTGCCCACCGGCTTCGCCAGTACACAACTGGAGCTTAATAGTACCATAGAATACTACGGTACAACACAAACGGTAGCAGCAGCGACTTATGGTAACCTGATATTATCTACTACCAGCAGCACCAAAGTCACCACGGCAACTCCAACTACGATCAATGGCGACCTTACAATTGCCGCCAGTGTAACCTTCGCACCGGCAGCAAATATGACTATGAATGGTGCCACTAATATCAACGGAACCATGAATGGTGGCAGCTTCACCTATACGCTGAACGGCAACTGGGCGAATACCGGAACGTTTACCGGCAATACTTCAACAGTCATTCTGAATGGCAATGGAACGACTATAACAGGAACCGGAACAAACAATTTTAACAACCTGACTATCGGCACAGGGAATGTCACGGCCGCTGCTACATCAGCAATAAATGTGGCAGGGAATATGGTAAGTAACGGAACATTCACACATGGCAGCGGTGGCACCGTTACTCTCTCTGGCGCGACATCCACTATTACCGGTACCGGGATCATATTCGACAACCTCACAATTTCAGGCACTGTCACCGCAAGTAGCAATTTTGCCATGACAGGTAATCTTGTAGTAAATGGCACCTACACAGGAAGTAGTAATATTCTTACTATGACAGGCGCCAGCAAAACCATCAGCGGAACAGGCACCACCACCTTCAGTACCTTATTTATACAAGGCTCCATAACAGCTGCGAATAACTTTACTATTGCCAATGCATTGGATGTAAGTGGCAATCTGACCACAACCAATACTACCACTTTTTCAGGCACAAGTACTTTGAGCGGCACTCCGAACCTGAACAATGTAACAGTAAGTGGTACTTCACTTCAACTTGCTGCCAATGCCGTCCTTGGCGTGGCTGGTGCATTGACGTTGACAGGCACATTAAATGTAACGGGAACCATCCCTAATACTGTAAATTTTAATGGGAGTAGTGCGCAGACGATTCCAACCGGTACTTATAATAACCTGACCATAGCCGGAGGTAATACCAAGACTGCGGGTGGTGCACTGACGGTAAACGGAGATCTGAATATTGCATCAGGAGGAACTTTTGCAGCAGGCAGTTATACGCATACGGTTTCAGGGAACTGGATCAATACAGGTACGTTCACGCCTGGTACGAGCACGATTGCACTGGCTGGAAATACGAATACAACTATTTCGGGAGCAGCGGCTGCTACAGTTACGTTTAATAATCTTACACTGAGTAAAACGAACCAGACGAATACTGTTACAATGGCGAACAGCGTCACTATTAATGGCACGCCTACACTGACAACCGGTATTATTTATACGGGGAGTAATGTCATGACATTTGCTGGCAGCGAAAGGACAACAGGGGCTGGTATTGTGATTGGAACGATTACAAGGTTATTTACTTCTCTATTAGGGGTAGGCACTTCTTACTTTGAAAGTTCCCTAACTTACCTTACCGGCATCACCACAGTACTGAACGGTTCGATAACAGTAACTACCACTAAAATGCCTGTAACCAGTTTTCCAAGTGGTGCCTCTGTCAACAGGACATATGCTTTTACAACTTCAGGTATCTCATTAAGTTTATTCCCTACACTGTCCTTACACTATGAAGATATAGAGCTGAATGGCAACGTTGAAAACAACATGCAGATCTATAGTGGTACAACAGGAAGTGGTACATGGTCAGTACTAGGTAAAAACACAAATAATTCAACAAGCAATTTTGTTAATTACAATGCCCTGTCGATAGCAGTAAACGGCAACTCCGCCACCTTCTCAGATGGCGCTCCCGTAGTCCGCTGGATCGGTGGTACCAGCACTGACTGGAACACTGCCAGCAACTGGACCGTAGTAGGCGGTGGCACTGCCCGCGTTCCTACCACTACCGACGTTGCTGACCTGGGAAGTGCAAATTTTACCAATCAACCCAACATCAGCGCTGCCGCCAGTGTGAGAGCCGTTTATTTTGGTAGTGCCAGTACAAATCCAGTCACATTAAGCATCACCTCCGGCGGCTCATTAACCACCTCCGGAAATATCACTGCCAGTTGGAGTGCCAATAAAACCCACACCATCAACGCCGATGCGCAAAATATTACCGTTGGCGGAGACCTGCTTCTCAGCGACGGCACTGCCGGCCATGCAATCAACTTAAACGTTAGTACCGGCACTGTCAGCGTAGCTGGCAATGTCTGGCAAACTGGCGGTGCAAACATCACCTTCTCCGGCGCAGGTGCCCTGAATATCAGTGGTGATTTCAACTACAGCAGCGGTACTTTCACACCCTCTACCAGCACCGTTACCTATAATGGAACGATTTCGCAAATAGTTGCCGCAGTGCCCTATAACAATCTCACAATTGCCAAATCGGCAGCCATTGCAGGGATTAATAGCGCCATTACAGTTGCCGGAAATCTATCCCTCACAACTGCTGCGGGGCAACTCGATCTGAATGCAAACCTTACCGTGACAGGCAATGTCACCAATGCAGCGATACTCAACGCTAAAAACGCCACCATTACTCTTAGTGGCAACTGGTCAAACACAGGAACATTTACCCCCGGCGGCAGTACTGTTATTTTTAGCGGAACAGGCGCACAATCTATCAGCGCAAGTACCTTTAACAATCTTACTGTCAATAAATCCAGCGGCAATGCCACATTAGGTGGTGTTGCCGTTATCAACGGTAACCTGACTGTCACAGCTGGCACCCTTGACCTCAGCACATTCACGGCTAACAGAAGCATCGCAGGCGGCTCCTGCACTATCGCTGCCGGCGCATCTTTGCTGGCAGGTAGCAGCTTCCCGGCCAATTACAACCTGTATTCATTTGCAGCGACAAGTACGGAGACTTATTCCGGCACTACGGCACAAACAGTTTCCCCCCTAACCTACGGTAATCTTTCTTTCACAGGCGCTGGCACGAAAACACTCTCTGGTAGCACCATCCTCAGTGGTAATCTAAACAACGGCAGCAGTTGGACATTGAACGGTGCGACCAACCTCCTGAGCATTTCGGGTGGCTTTACTAACAACGGCACGTTTACACCTGCAACTGGCACAGTCGTGCTCTCCGGAACAGGTCAAACCATTACAGGGGCTACTACCTTCAACAAATTGAGTATAACAGGCAGCTATACTACGAGCGGCATCAACCTTATTTTCAACGGCCAGCTTGCCGTGCCCGCAGGCGGTACTTTCACCACCGGCGCTGGTGTTATCACGCTCAATGGAGATGTAAGCATTGCGGGCAGTTTCAGCAATACCGGTACACTTGCTTTTGGTGGTACTGCTGTACAAAATATCCTGTTCAATAACATTATCACCAGCAATATCATTAGTTTCAACGGCAGCAACTCCCCTGCTTTTTATGCCAGTGCATTACCCAGTATTGCAACATTGAACATCAATAACACCGCAGGCGTCAACCCGGTAACGAACCTGCTCGTTACGAGTGCATTTAATACCGGGGCTAGCGGTATCTTCAATGGTGGATTTTTCGCACAGGAAATACAGGGAGGATTTACCAATAACGGCACCTTTAACAGCAGAGGAACGGTCTATTTTAATCCCTCTGCTGCACAGAACCTCACTATCACCGGCACTAACTTTACCAACAATGATAATGTGATATTTGGGGGAACAGCAGCACTGAATATCTCAGGTACACCGACCACTTTAACCCATGTTACTTTCGCTAATACGAATGCTATTACGCCATCGTCTAACTGGAACATTGGAGGCATTTTCATCCTGACCAGTAACGCTGTTTTCAATGCGGGCAATAATACATTTACTATAGCAGGAGACCTGACAAGTAATGGTACACTCAATGGCAATACATCTGTGTTTGTAATGAATGGCAACCCTGCAAATATTGCAGGCAACCCATTGACGACTTTTTACGATTATACAGTCTCCGGAAGCGTGTCAGCCCTGAATGATTTTAATGTATCGCATAATTTCACCAATAACAATGCATTCAATGCAACACAGGGCACGGTGATCTTTTCTGGTTCTACGCCTTCGATCATACAAGGTACCGCATCACCATATAACCTGGCGCAGTTTGCAATCAGCAAGAGTACAGGTATCTCCACTACACTTGCCGTAGATGTAAGTGCTGTCACAGATCTTCATATTTTCAGCGGCATACTTGATGCCAGTACATTCAGCATCACGCAGAATAATGGGTTGCTAAGCATTGAGGATAATGCATTCCTGCTGATAGGCGGCACGAATAGTATGCCGGCATTCAACACTTATTATCTCGACACACTGAGTACTGTTAATTACAATGGTACTACACAGGCTGTTTCTTCCGCCACTCCTTACGGAAATTTAGTGATCTCCACTGCGGGTAATAAAACCGCCTCGGCGAACTTACACATGTTGAATAATTTCACCCTAGCGAATGGCACTTTTATTCCGGGAGCATTTATTGATACACTGGAAGGCGACTGGACAATGTCCAGCGGTACATTTACCAACACCGGGAATACGATACTGTTTTATGGTATCAAAAATCAGACAGTCAGCGCTACAGGAGGCTTCAATAATATCACCATTAATAAAACAACTAATAATGTGACCCTGGTCACCAACGTAGCTGCTGCAGGTATCACCACGTTTGTAAAAGGACTCATCGTTACCAGCAGTAATACTTACAACATTCCCGCGGGTGGCACGATTTCCGGAGCCAACGCTGTTTCCGGGTGGATATATGGAAAGCTGCAAATGAACTTTGGTACGGGTACCAATGTAACACGCACTTATCAAATAGGAGATGCAAGCAATTTCACACCTGCCACAATAGTAATGACAAGTGTAACTACCAGCGGAAACCTAACAGGATTAACGCTTACACCCGATCATCCCAACATCAGCTCCTCGGCTCTGGATGCCAACAGAAGTGTGAACCGTTACTGGTCATTCACTAATTCAGGCACCATATTCACCACCACGAATGTGACAGTTAACTGGGTGGCTGCTGATTTGGATGCCGGTGCACTGTTCACCTATTTCCAGGTGGGAAATTATAACGGCAGTACCTGGACACTCCCCACCGTGACATCACCATTGGCAACTTCCATCACAGCTACTGGTCTTACCAGTATCGGAGATATCGCTGCCGGCGAATTGCTCACCAACAACGTATGGACTGGCGCTATAAGTAGCAACTGGTTCAGTTCGGGGAACTGGTCGGCGGCCACAGTACCCACGATTACCACTGATGCGACCATCCCTGCTGCATTGACAAACTACCCCTTCATCAACACCAGTGTGGCGATGACACATAACATAACTATTCAGGCCGGCGCTTCGGTGACAGTGAGCGGCGGAAACATGCAGATCAGTGGGTTGATTACCAATACCGGTACATTCACAGCCAGCAATGGTTCCATTGAGATGAACGGTAGTACGGCACAGGTCATTGCTGCAGGAACTTTTGCTACGAATACGATCCTTAACCTGACGGCAAATAATACAGCAGGTCTCACGATTGGCGGCACCCTCAATATTACAGGTGTTTTGAAAGCGACGACTGGTACCCTTGCTACAGCAGGTTTCGTCACCTTATTGTCTTCCGCAACACAAACTGCGCTGATCGACGGAAGTGGTGCGGGCAGTGTGACTGGAAATGTGATCATGCAGCGATACCTGCCTTCAGGCTTTGGGTATAAGTATATCAGTTCTCCTTTCCTGTCGGCGACTGTGGCACAGATGGCTACGGCGATCAACCTGACTGCGACTTTCCCAACTTTCTATAGCTATGTAGAAAACCGCTCCTACTCCGGCTGGACAACCTATACAACTGTTACCAATCCTCTGGTGCCAATGGTGGGATATGCGGCAAACTTTGGTAGTGGCACGGCAGCAACTATATTCAGTTTAACGGGTGTCGTGAATAATGGAACGATCACTTCGCCGACATTCACGAACAATAATCAACCGTATACCCTGGGATTCAACCTGGCCGGTAATCCTTATCCCTCGCCGGTAGACTGGAATGCTTCGGGCGGATGGACGAAGACGAATATTGATGATGCCATTTATTATTTCAATACGGGTACAACCAATCAGTATACTGGTACTTACAGCTCATACATTAATGGAGTTTCCAGCGATGGCGTGGCGACGAATATTATTGCAGCCATGCAGGGTTTCTTTGTACATGTAACGAATGGGAGTTTTCCGGTGACGGCCACGTTTGCAGTAAATAATGCAGCCCGGGTGAATAATCTTACACCTAATTATCATCGGGATGCACCGTCAACAGTGCCTTTGCTGCGACTGAGTGCGGGATTCACTGATGAAGGATTTGGGGAAGATGCGGCCGTGATTTATTTCGATCACAGCGCGATGACACATTTTGATATTACACTGGATGCATTGAAGTTGATGAATACAGATGAGAATGTGCCGAACCTGTTTATGAGGGCAACCGATACGAACAGGTTGTCGATTTATTCTTTGCCTTATTTATCGGATACAGCTTTTGTGATTCCCCTGGGCTTGTATACAAAAAAGACAGGGATACTGACATTCAGGACGCAGGACTTGTTAAGAATGCCAGCGGGCTGGCATATTTACCTGAAGGATGCGAAGCACGGACTGAAAGAGTTGTTGCAGGATACGAGGTATAAGGTGCAGGTGAATGCGGGTGATGATGATACGAGATTTTCACTGGTGTTTAGTCCGGCGACGGTGGAAGTGGATAGCGGAGATATGGATGGGTTTAAGGCTTACAGTGCTTATGGCAAAATATACGTGAGTTTGCCGGAAGATGGACAATTGGCAGTGACGAATATGGCAGGGCAGGTGATGTTTGAGCAAAAGATGACTGGGAACGGGGTGAAGGAGTTGAATGGAGCATTTAGTAGTGGGGTGTATGTGGTGAGTTTTTATTCGGAAAAAGGAATGAGGACGAAGAAAGTTTTTGTGGCGCATCAGTAATAACATGAAAGGATTTGTATATACCATATTATTTATTTCCGGATTACTGGTCTGCCGGCCGGCAAAGGGGCAGCAGCCTCCACCAAGGCCAATTTCGATCTTTGTAAATCCTGCACAGGGTTTACGGTTCGGGGCATTTACTCTGGGCACTACTGGAGGAACGGTTGCTGTCGCTTCAAGTGGTGCAAGAACCAGTACCGGAGATGTGGTATTGTTACAACTTGGCTACACATTTGCCCCGGCGATTTTTGAGGTGGATGCGAATCCAGGCACATTGATCCAAATCGTAAATGGCCCAGCAGCTGTGTTGACGGGAAGTAATGGAGGAACCTTGCTGCTGACCATTGGTAGTTCAAGTACTGGTACACCTTTTATTGCTACCGCAACTCCGCCGGCAAGAACACTTGTTAGAATAGGTGGTACACTTACAGTAGGGAACCTGCTGAGCAATCCGGCGGGGCAGTATAGCGGAACGTTCAATGTGACTTTTATACAGGAATGATCTTGAAGAACCACGCAAATAATATTCTCCATTGTATGTCTGCTTGCAGACGTAAGTGGAATTGTTTGCTGTTACTTATCGGGATGCTCCTGCTATTATCTACATCTTTAACCACCACTGCTGCCAACCTGAACGCCGGGCCGGGGCCGGGCCGCGAAGACGACGACGATTTCGACTACGAAGAGATCTCCGTCACCTTTGTCGTAAAAGACATGGGCGGCATCGAATTGCCCGCACTCATCCACAACGATACGGTTTACCTTCCTGTATCCACCCTTTTCAATTACCTCAAAATCCGTAATATCCCCTCCGAAGGACTGGACTCCATCTCCGGATTCTTCATCAACCAGGATTCTGTCTACCTCATTGACCGTGCCCATAAACTCATCCATTATAATAACCAAACCTACCACCTCCAAAACCAAAGCCTCGTCAGGGTCGCCGATGAACTATACCTCCGCGCTGATATCTATGGACAGGTATTTGGTCTGACCTGTAAATTCAACTTCAGGAATCTCGCCATCAACATGGAACCCAAAGTAGAATTGCCCGCCGTAAGGGAACTACGACAGGAACTCATGCGGCAAAACATCGGAAAACTCAAAGGCAATATGATCGCCGATACAACCGTTACCCGCAGTTATCCCCTCTTCCATTTCGGCATGGCCGATTGGGCGATCATTGCTACTCAAAGACAACCCGGCAACTCCGATACCCGGCTCAATCTTTCATTGGGGGGTATTCTCGCCGGTGGTGAGGCGATCGTTTCGCTGAACTATAATAATTTCTCAAAACAATACAGAACGACCATCTCGCATGACAGCGATTATATCCGCCCCCTGGATGAACGTCAGCAATTCTACCGCTGGCGATATGCGAATAATGACCACGCCGCCCTTAGACAGGTGATTGCAGGAAAGATCTACGCTCAATCAGTGGCATCAATTTTCTCCCCCCTCGTCGGGCTTACTTTAACGAATACGCCTACAGGGATCCGTCGCGCTTATGGTACCTATACGCTCAGTAATTTCACCGAGCCTAACTGGACAGTAGAGTTGTACGTAAATGGTGCCTTAGTGGATTATACAAAGGCTGATCCGGCCGGGTTCTTCACATTCCAGGTGCCACTGGTGTATGGAAATACGCAGGTAACGCTTCGCTACTATGGCCCCTGGGGCGAAGAAAGAGATAAAGATGAGAACATCATTGTTCCATTCAATTTTCTCCCCTACCATGAATTCGAATATTCCGCCAGTGGGGGAATGGTGCAGGATACATCGCATAGTCAGTTTGCACATATCCAGGGGAATTATGGTTTGACAAGACAGATTACCATCGGCGGAGGCTTTGAATATCTTTCTTCCGTGCGTACAGGCAGATACATGCCTTTTGCCAATATATCCATGCTGATTGCAAAAGGGTTCCTGTTCACCGCGGATTATACCTACAATGTGCGGGGAAGAGGGATCCTCAGCTACCGTCACCGTTCGGGTTTGGAACTGGAGGCTGATTATATCAGGTACAAAGAAGGTCAGAAGGCTATCAATTTCAATTACCGGGAAGAACATCGGTTGATAGTTTCCAGGCCTGTTAAATTCAGGAATATGGCAGCATATACGCGATTGACACTGGACCATATCCTTTTACCAGGGAATATCAATTATACAACGGCAGAATGGATGATATCCGGGGCGATTAAAAGAGTAGGTACGAACCTGACAACTTACGGGATCTTTCTGGGAAATACGCATAAATACATTTACAGTAACCTGGCTTTGACTTTCCGGCTACCGTCGGATATTGTTTTTATGCCACAGGTGCAGTATAGTTATACTTACAATAAACCGGGTTATTACAGGGCGGAGTTAGGGAAATACCTTTCAGGCAGAGGCTATATCAACTTCACATATGAGCAGAATAATGAAAGTCATGTGACGAATATCGGAGTTGGGCTGAGATGGGATTTCAGAGGGGTGCAGACGGCGCTGAATGCATGGCGGGGAGGCGGTGTCAATACTTTTGTAGAATCTGCGAGAGGTAGTTTTATTTATGACCATCCTACCAGGTATGCAAATTTTAATAACAGGGTGAATGTAGGAACGGGTGGAGTGACCCTGGTGCCTTTCCTGGATTTGAACAATAATGGACAAAGGGATCAGGGAGAACCGAAGGTGGAAGGTGTGAAGATTAGCGTGCAATATGGAAACGTGATTTATAGTAAGCGGGATTCTATAATTATGGTGACTAGCCTGGAGCCCTTTGTGAATTACCTGGTGAAGATAGATCCTAATAGTCTGCCGAATATTGCGTGGAGGATTAAGGAGCAGACGTATAGCATTGCCATTGACCCGAATAAGCTGAAGATGGTAGAGATACCGGTGTATATTGTGGGAGAGATCTCAGGAAGAGTGTATATGGATAAGGCGCCCCAGGGCCGGGTAGTGGTGATTATCAGGGATATGAAGGGGGCGATGGTGGCAAGGGCTTTGACAGAGAATGATGGCACCTATGATTATATTGGATTGCCACCAGGGGATTATACGGCAAGTATAGATCAGGGGCAGTTGAAGAAGATACGGAAGAAGGCGGCGCCGGGTAGTCTTTCATTTACAATAAGGCCGGTGAAGGATGGGGATGTAGTGGAGAAACTTGATTTTCATATTGAGTAATAATACACGATGAAATAAACCATTCATGAAAGAGGGAATTCCTCCGCAGAAATGAAAACCATTTTCTAAAAAAAGGGGGCTGTCTCAAAACTTCGAGACGGCCCTCTTTTATTCGTATACCTGATGGAGAAAGTTTTCGTCTAAGCCATTCTAAGGGCCTTAATTTTACTATGATACATTCTCTTAAAAAAAATCATAAACAAACAATACCCTTAAATCCCCTTCACCTTTTCCCACATCTCCTCATTCACCAACACCCCTTCCCGCAAATTATCCAACCTTGTTCTAAACGTATTCTCCCCCGGAAAACTAATCTCTCCCGGACTTTCTGATTTCGTATATTCCAAAATCCCGGTTATCAAACTTTCATGCAGATCCGGTTTATGGATCGCGATAAAACACTGTGACACACCAAACTCTTTTCCACTTGCTGTGATCTGCTCCACTGAACGTCCGCCTGTCAATGCAGTCAGCAACACATCCAGCATAAGTGCCAGACCGGAACCTTTCCATAAACCAATCGGCAAAGCTCTTTTGGTCTTCCTTATTTCAGCTGGGTCGCGGGTCAGTTCACCATTGCTATCATAGCCTCCTTCAAATGGCAGTTGCTGTTGCTTCAGTTCAAATTCCTGCATCTTGCCATACGAATACTGAGACATCGCCATATCCAGTACAATTGGATGTTCAGTCCGGGGCACTGCAATGACCAGGGGATTATTACCTAGACGGGGCATTGTACCTCCCCATGGCGGCATACTGCCCATTGCATTGGTGAAACAAATACCGATACAGCCTGATTGCGCTGCCTGCCAGCCGTAGGTACCACCACGCATCCAGTGATTGGTATTGCGGATCCCGACGATGCCAACGCCATATTGTTTAGCTAGTTCTATCGCACGGTCCATGCAAACAGTAGCGTTGAACATGCCTGCGCCATTGTAGCCTTCCCAGGTTTCAATGAGGCCATGTTTTTCTACCATTTCAGGCGTGGCGTTGGGGTCTACCAGGCCATCCTTTATTAACTGAGCAAATACGGGGAAACGGTTTAGTCCGTGGTAGTATACACCATCACGGCTATTATCGGCAAAGATACCTGCAACAATATCAGCTTTTGCAGTGTCAAACCCGAGGTTTATTAATTTCTCTTCGAAAACATCCTTAAGTTCTTCGTATTTAACCCGCATTGTGTAATTATTTTTAAAGATAAAATTCAAAAAATACGCCGGTAAAGGTAAGATGAGCCGCAAACAGGTGTAACACTGAAGAAGCGTACGGGAAAGGTGGACTTAATGTGGACCTGAGATACATCCTTATGCTAAAAATCTCTATTATTCCTCCTGAAAGTACAAAATCTACTCCTAAAAAGCTCCAAAAGTTCAGGACTTAGGGGGCCTTTTTATAAAGGCATCTATTCTCTACTCATACCGCAAGGCCTCAATAGGGTCCAATCTTGACGCCTTCTGTGCCGGGTAATAACCAAAGAACACACCTGTCGCCGCACACACCAAAAAAGACAACACAATCGAAGACTCTGACACCAGGGTAGGCCAGGACAAAAACATTGTTATCAGCTTCGCCGATGATATGCCTAGTATTACCCCAATAATCCCGCCGGTAATACTAATCATAATTGCTTCTATCAAAAACTGCATCAATATATCTATCCCTCTTGCCCCAATTGACATACGCAATCCGATTTCCCTGGTACGCTCCGTGACAGATACATACATGATATTCATAATCCCGATCCCTCCAATCACCAATGAAATTCCTGCGATCGCAGTTAATAATATCGTCAGCAGGTTACTGGTAGAGCTCAATGCACTGATCAGTTCCGCCATTGTACGTACCTGGAAATCGTCTTCATCAGCATTCCGTAAACGATGCTGCTTACGAAGAATGCTGGTGATCTCGTTCGTGGCGGCATCCGAAGCACTTTCACTTACAGCAGAGGCATAGATGGTACGAAAATAAATGGACGCTAATATTCTTTTTTGCACCGTTGTATATGGCGCAATAATCGCATCATCCTGGTCCTGGCCGAAGGAGCTTTGCCCTTTCGCTTCCAGCACGCCTATTACCTGGAACGGGATATTGTTAAAGCGGATGATTTTCCCGATTGGGTTATCACCATTGGGAAATAAATTAGAGACTACCGTCTGGCCAAGCAGGCAAACCTTAGCAGATGCCCGAACATCTTCATCGCTAAAAGGAATGCCATCTTTCAATGACCATTTGCGAATATCCAGGTAAGAAGGGCTCACGCCGTAAATAGTCGTGGGCCAGTTAAGTGCGCCATTGATAGCCTGCCCGTTACTGTTTGCAGCTGGTGAAACAGCGCTTACGTTTTCTGCCTGTTTGCGGATAGCCTTTACATCGCCAATCGTAAGGGTATTGACAGAGGTGCCTCCCAGCCTGGCGCCACCGGTTACATTGCTGCTTGGCAAAATAGTGATCATGTTTGATCCCATACTTGATAACTGGGATTGAATGCTCTCCTTACTCCCCTGCCCAATAGCCACCATAGCTATCACTGCCGCCACGCCGATGATGATACCCAGCATGGTCAGAAAAGCGCGCAGCTTATTGCGAAGCAGGGCTTTGAAAGCAATCCTTATGAGGTTTATTACATTCATACGCTTAATATCATCTGGAACCGGCAAGGAAATAATTGTTACCGGGAATAGTACTGCGCTTCGAAGGCTACTATAGCGTTAAAATCGAACCATTACCTAATAATCATCCGACACCGGCAAGGTTGCCAATGCCTCCTTTGCCGACCGCACATTTTCATTCCTCGTATCCTTCACCACCTTCCCATCCCGCAACATCACCGTCCGGCTACTAAATGCTGCTATATCCGGTTCATGGGTCACAAATACAATCGTCTTACCCTGCTCTCTATTCAACTCCTGCATCAGCGCCATGATCTCGTAAGACGTTCGCGTATCCAGGTTCCCCGTCGCCTCATCCGCCAATATCATCACCGGTTCATTGACCAAGGCCCGCGCTATTGCCACACGTTGTTGTTGCCCGCCAGACAACTGACTGGGGGTATGATCCATACGCTCTGCCAGTTTCACTGCCTCCAGCGCACGCATTGCTTTCTTCCGCCGCTCTTCATGGCTGATTTCCATATTATAAAGCAAGGGCAATTCTACATTTTCCAGGGCAGAAGTACGCGGTAACAGGCTATATGCCTGAAACACAAAACCAATTTTACGATTTCGTAACCTAGCCAGGTCATTCCTGGCAAGCTGCCCTATGTTTACCCCGTCTAAGAGATAGTTCCCTTCAGTAGGTTTGTCCAGGCAACCCAGGATATTTAGCAAGGTCGTTTTACCAGAACCACTGCTCCCCATGATCGTCAAAAATTCCCCTGCGAATACGTCGAAGGTTACGCCTTTCAGCGCACGTACAATCTCCGTACCCATGCGGAATTCTCTTTTGATCTGTTGTATTTCTAATATCTTTTTGTCCATTGATTTTTTCTTACTGAAATGAACTATCGGACAAGGTCAAAACCTTCGTAAAATAAGATGAAAATTCATCGTACATAAAAGGCCTACCTTCTCCTGCGCTGTGGCATAAACGGACTACCACCAGATCCCGCTGTCTTCGTTCCTTTACTGTCCAGCTCCTGCGTCATGGCCGTAATCACATCATCTTCTTCCGTCAATCCAGATACCACTTCTGCCCGCGTATTATCATTCAATCCAATCACCACCTTCTTCTGCAACAGCGTATCTCCCTGCTTCACCCACACAAAATTTACCGTCACCTTCGATGTATCTGCATGTTGCTTTCTTACCGTATCCTGCTCACCTCCCGTCACCGGCCTGGATGATTTATGTTTCTCTGTTGCCGGAGGTGCAATACTCACGATGGTAAACTTTTGAGCCATCACTGAATCTGGTTTAAACATAAGCGCCTTTGCCGGTATCAGCAATGCATGATATTTTTCTGCCGTATATATCGTTACCGTTGCCGTCATACCAGGCTTCAGTTTCATCTTCTCATTGGGGGCACTGATAATGGTTGTATAAGTTACTACATTGGATGATACTGTAGGTTTCAAACGGATCTCCTCTACCCTTCCGGAAAACTCGTCTTCCAGGTACGCATCCACCGTAAAAGATACACGCTGACTATCTTTTACATTTCCAATATCTGCTTCATCCACGTTAGCCTGCACCTGCATCTTTGTAATATCTTTTGCAAGAATAAATAAGGTCGGCGTGCTGAAACTTGCGGCCACTGTTTGCCCCACACTTACGGAACGACTTAAAACGACTCCATCTATCGGTGAATAAATTTCTGTAAAGAACAAATTCCTTTGCGCGGTAGCCAGTGATGCACGGGCACTTTCCACACTTGCTTTGGCTGCCTGGTACAGGTAGGTTGCATTATCATAATCCGCCTTACTCACTGCGCCTACATCGTACAATTGTTTCTCTCTTTTAAACTGCGCCTCCTGGTAAATTAACTGACTCTGGGCACTCGCCAGAGTTCCCCTATTCCGGTCTACCTCTGCCTGCAACAATACCTTGTCCAGTTCTGCAATTAACTGCCCTTTCTTTACCGTCGAGTTAAAATCTGCATAAATGTATTTCAGTGTACCGGATACCTGTGTACCTACCGCTACCGTATCCACCGGCTGTAAATATCCTGTCGCAGTGACACTCGTATAAATATGACCATATTGGGGTTTCTCTGTTTCTACTACCACTGGTTTTTCTTTTTTCCTGAAAAAGAAAAAACATACAGCTAATACGGCCACTATGATCACTATAATTATAAGGACCTTTTTATTCATCCTATGTCAGTTTATACAAATTTTATAATGAAACAGGGCTTATCCTGCAAACAAAAATTCAACAACATAACAGGCAAACTCCAGCATCTACCCAGCAAACAGACAACCCAAACATACACTCCTTCCCGAAAAACGACACATCCCTACAACCTCACCGGCACACCCCTGTAAAAATCATAAATCCTTATATACAATGCCGCGCTATACTTTGCCTGGATATAACGCTGCAAGGCCTGGATATACAAATTCTTCTGCACCAGCACCTCTGTCGTATTCGTCGCCCCGATCTTCAATTGCTCATTCGCAATCCTGTAACTCTCCTGTGTATACCTTAGTTGTTCCACCGCCGCATCATATTGCGACTGCGCATTCAATACATTGATATATGCCTGTTCCACTTCATAAGACAAAGTCGTTCGGGTATTCTGTAACGTAAGTTCCGCCTGGCTCACGTCCAGCTTCGCCACTGCCTCATTCACCTTATTCGCCCGCCTGCTGAATATTGGTACCGAAAGTGTAACACCTATCTGCTGATAAAAGTTATTATCCATCTGCTTCATAAAAGCATACGGACTATTATCCGTATAACTCGTTCCAATCCCCGCACCCGCACTCAGTGAAGGCAAATACCCCGCCCTGGCTTTCAATACCCCTATTTTCGCTGATTCCACGCTTAGCTCACTACTCTTCACCTCAGGCCTCTTATCCAGGGCCGTTTGCCTGGCCTCCGACAGGGAAGTCAATATAGGATTAGACATCAGTGTATCCGGCTCCAGTACTGCAAACCCTGTATCCGGTGGCAATTGCAATATTTGCTTTAAGGTCAGCACATTCTGACGATGCGTATTCTGTGCGGCTACCAACGTATACTTATCATTCGCCAGCTGCGCCTGCAGTTGGATCAGGTCTTTTAAGGCCACTGAACCCGCATCATAAAACTGCTGTTCCTGTTTTACCTGTGCCTCAGAAGTCGCCACCACATCCGTAACATACACAATGTTCTCCTTTGCCAGCAGGATGTTCAGGTAAGCCTGGGTAATACTCAGCGTAATATCATTCTCCGAAGCTGCGAGATCCAAACCCGCTACCTGTACCAGCAATTCCTTTTGCCTGATATCATTTCTGAGATAGCCACCATTATATAATGTTACAGCAGCACTGGCGGAGGTGTTTCCCGAAGCAGTTGCCCGGGATCTGAGGTTGCCATTTGCATCGGTGACCTTTGAATGTGTCAACGAAGGAGCCAGGGAAGCACTTACGCCCGGCAATACTGCTGACCGGGATAACAAGAGATCCTGTTCAGATATACTGCGGTTCAGGCGTAAACTATTCAGGGTAATGTTATGCGTCTTCGCATAATCCAGGCAGGTCTGAAGACTCCACACTCGAAGTGGAGCTGAGTCCTGAGCCAGCGCAGGAACATACTTACAAACAAAGAAACAGAAGATTATGAGTTTGTTGAACATATGGGAACATTTCAAGACAGATACTCATCTGTAACTAATTTAACTAAAAAACGTGCCATGGTGTTCACTTAAAAAACGCAAAAAGCCCATTTTTCTACCACCGGCAGAAAAATGGGCTGAATGGGAACAGTATTATATTACTTGTATGGTATAACGAAAACGTTCACAGAAGAGGGCTGCAGTGTCACACTAGCGCCACCCTTTGATACAATCAGTTTCTGCTGCCGGGGCGCTACCTGGGTAGGCGCGTCCAGGGTATTGATAGCCAGTTTATCAGCAGCTGTCAGTACCTGCTGCACCGCATCCTTCCCTGCAACACCACCTTTCACCTGGATCTTGTAAGGTTTTGCCACACCGGCTGCATTTACCACCTTCAGCAACAACTCGTGCTTCGCCGCATCAATCGTCGCACTGGCATAAATGCTGTCCCGGCCAGTCAATACCTTGCCGTTTTCCAGCACAGGCACTGTATTGGTACCTTTATAATTAGCGAATAGTTTCTGTACATAATAATTGGGCGTACCCACGGAACGCAGGTTATCGAACCAGATCAGGTCCGGGCGCCATTGCCATGCCTCTACATGTGCCAGCAGCGGCGCATAGGAAGCCATATTCACCACGTCCGCATTTCTCTCCAGCCCCGTCATGAAAGCTGCTTCCGCCAGGGCACTACCCCAGGTATTGCGACTTTCAGGCTGATCCTGCTCCTTATCCCTGATATGGGCGGCATACTCGCCTGCGAAGATATGAGGCGCTTTACGGTCATAATTATCATAACGGGCAGCATTCTGCAGGAACCAGTCAGGCGCCATATAATAATGTTCGTCTACCAGGTCAGCTTTTGACCCCTTTAACTGTGACCAACCATAATGGAAACGTTCATCATCAGGAGAGGGTCCTACGCTGGATACCAGTTTGATCTCAGGATGCTTCGTTTTCAGGGCCGTCTCCCACATTTTATAGCGCACAATGTATTGGCTATCCCATTGCTCATTTCCCACACCAATCATCTTCAGATTGAAAGGTTTAGGATGCCCCATGTCTGCCCTCAATTTTCCCCACTTTGTATCCGTACCCGCGTTGGCAAATTCGATCAGGTCCAGCGCATCCTGGATATAATTATTGACATCTTCGTCAGCTGCGACCTCACCAGTATTGAACTGACAGGCCATACCACAGTTCAGAATAGGCAGGGGCTCCGCACCAATGTCCTCAGCCAGCTGGAAGTATTCGTAAAAACCAAGGCCATAGCTCTGGTAATAATCACCCGGCGCACGGTACGGGAATTCTGTATTCCAGCGGTTCACGATCAGGGTACGGTCTTCCACCGGCCCTACTGTCTTTTTCCACTGGTAGCGGTTCACCAGGTCCTTCCCTTCCACGATACAGCCACCGGGGAAACGTACAAAACCTGGATGCAGGTCAGCCAGGAGCTGAACGAGGTCGGAACGCAGGCCACCAGGGCGCTGTTTCCAGGTAGCAGCCGGGAATAGTGACAGCATATCTGCATCCAGGGTACCATTGCCTTCAAAGAAGACCTGCAGGCCGCCTTTGGACACTGTTTCGCTGGCAGTAATGCTTGCCGTGTAAGACTTCCAGTCTTTGCCCGGGGTACCTACGGTAGCTGCACCGATAGCCGTGCCCTTGTCGTCAACAAGCACAACTTTCACCGCCACGCCACCTGTCGCATTCCCCGCAAGCAGCGAGAAATTATAGGTCTCCCCTTTTTTAAAGCCCATACCCCGGAAGCCCTCATTATAAAGGCCGAAATTGCCCGCAGCAGTAATGTGTGCATAGCGTGGATTAGCCGCATTTTCAGGGGCACGGTTCACAATCAGGATCTTGCCGGCATTGGCCTCCTTCATCACTTTCCATCCCTGCAAAGGCTGGGCAAATTCAAAGGAGCGGTTCTTCACCAGTTCAGCATAAATGCCGCCGTCCGCCGAGAAATTAATGTCTTCGAAAAAGATACCCCACATGGTGGGTTGAACCGTGTGTTGAGGTGTGTTCACGGTGACGGTAAGCGTCTGAGCCACGGAAATTGTTCCGGACAATAATAGCGCTGTAAGACAGCGATGAAGTTTGTATCGCATAACCAGGAATTATTCAGAAGCTCAATATAGGCTTAAAAAAGTAAACTTTGTGTGTAAATATGACAATTATTTATTTACCCCCATTCCAAATACAAAGTCAATGGTTTATTATTATTCAAAATCAAACCTACAGGCAAACCCGATCGCTATATTTTTACATCCGGAAAAGCACACTGAGCCGGATGTGCTTGGACAAAAAAAAGGGGCTGTGATCACAGCCCCTTTTCGCTAATTTAAATAATTTGAATTTTGTATCAACACCCCGTTACTCTTATCGATCTCAGATTGTGGTAATGGGAAGTAGTAATGCTTAGGTCTTTGAAAGTTCCTTGCCGCCTGGATCACCGCACCTGATGAAGTCAGCTTTGGCTTGTTGTAAATAGTCGTAATATCGATGATACCCGCCTTATCCCAACGCATTAAGTCCTGATGACGTTCATTCTCACCACACAGTTCTACTCTTCTTTCATGCATCAATGCAGTCATACCTGCACCGGATACTCCTGTCAGCCCCACTCTTGTACGGATCGCATTGATCTCTGCATCTCCGGCACCGGCACCGGTCTGACGAATCTTCGCCTCTGCCACACACAAATAAATGTCAGATGTACGCATCAACGGATACTTAAAGGAATAGTTCAAACCGCCTGTACCGATCCATGCACAGAACTTATTGTAGTGATAGCCGGTAGAAGACAAAGACGCTGTATAGGTAGCTGTGCCTGTACCGATATTAATGACGTCGCCAGGTTTCATGATACACACGTCCTTGCGCGGATCACCATTTTCAAATTCATTCACTAAGTCTTGTACAGGTTCGAAGAAATCCCATCCACCCCATGCACGCGGAGCGTGATAAGTGATGAAGTCGGAATAGCCCCATCCATCCAGTGTTTGCACATTGAATAACATCTCGCTGTTATTGCTCGTAGCAGGTGTGAAGTTCATTTTGTAAGTGGCCTGCAATGCATAATTTGAATTAGTAATCACACTATCACCATACAAAATAGTATTTGCAAAATTATTTTCATAGAGATACAATTTCGCCAGCAGGCCCCATGCAGCGCCCTTGCTTATACGACCCGCCTGTGATGCATCGTAACTCTCAGGCAGTAGTATTGCCGCTGCTTTCAGGTCTGCTTCGATCTGTGCATGCACTTCGTCGATCGTAGATTTTGCTTTATTGTAAGTGCCGTTCTTAATATCCTCTTCCATAATCATAGGTACTTCGCCGTAGATCAGTGCCAGTCGCCAGTAAGCGTAAGCGCGGAAAAAGTGTGCCTCACCCAGGCAACGGTTTTTAACGTCTTCACTGATTTTAGTGATAGCAGGAATGTACAGCAGTGCACTATTTGACCTGTTCAGCATTTCATACTTCCACCTCCAGGGTGCTTTCACAGCAGAGTTGGAAGCATCGTACGTAAAGGCTTCCAGGTCCGCCAGCTCAGGGTGATCCCCTGCGCGGTACTGGTCGTCAGAACAGTTGTCGTATACAAATTCACCAAAACCGGTGAAGTCTTCTTCCAGTAAAATATTATAGATCCCGGTGATGCCATCCACCGCGTCAGATTCATTGCGCCAGTAGTTGGCCGTAGTATAGCTACCTTTTTTATCTACATCCAGTTCCTTATTACAGGCAAAGAACGCAGGTACACACAGCAGCAGGTATTTCATTCGTTTCATTGCTTAATTCGTTTTGCTTGTTTAGAAATTCATACTTGCACCAAAAGTAAATACACGGGCCTGTGGGTAAGTCGCCACATCCACACCACGCATCAGGTTACCATCTGATGCATAACCCAATTCAGGGTTCAGCCCTTTGTATTTGGTGATCATGAATACATTCTGACCGGTAGCATATACCCTGATATCAGAGATCCCGGATTTACCCCATACACGGGAAGGAATCGTATAACCAAACGTTACATTTCTCAGGGAGAAATAATTGCCACTTTCTACAAAACGGTCTGATGTACGGGCATTCTGATTGGCATCTTCGAGAGACATACGCGGCATGCTGTTGCCGGTACCTTCGCCATGCCAGCGCCCCATTGCTTCAGCATACATGTTGTAAGAATAGGTAGGATCCAGGCCCTGCATCCTGTCTGCATTATAGAGCTTCAGACCGGTTACACCTGCAAAAGTTGCACTCAGGTCAAACCCTTTATAGTCAACACCCGCCTGGATACCGTAGGTCATGCGTGGATTGGGATTACCCAAATTGGTACGATCGCTTTCAGTGATCTTACCATCGCCATCGGTGTCTACAAAGCGCACATCACCGGGTTTAATATCAGCCCTGTTATTATCTTTTGCTACGTTTGGATCGTTGTCGATCGCTGCCTGGTTCTGGTAAATACCATTCGTTTTCCAGCCATAGAAGGACGCGATAGGCTGCCCTTCGTAAGTACGGGAAATCTCCTGGTTCTGGCGGCCATAACGCGTAGAACTGATATAAGTACCGGAGTAAAGTCTTGTTACACGGTTCCTGATGAAAGAAGCATTCACCCCTACGTGGTAATGTACATCCTTCTTACCACCCTGGTAAGCGAGTTCAATTTCCCATCCCTTGTTACTCATCTGACCGATGTTCTGATCAGGAATTGTACTTGTACCATGTACATCCAGTTCAGGATAAGGCACCAGCATATCGCGGGTCTTTTTATTGAACCAGGTCACAGTAGCATTCAACGCGTCTTTAAAGAATCCCATTTCAGCACTGATGTTAGTCATCTCTGCTTTTTCCCAGGTGATGGAAGGATTAGCAAGAGAGCTGTTCCAGATCCCGGTGTAAGGATTTCCACCGAAAGAATATTTACGGTCTTTGGTTACGATCGCGAGGTATTGATAATCTTTCACGTTCTGGTTACCCAGCTGGCCCCAGCCGCCGGTCAGTTTCAGGTTGCTCATGAAACCAACATTATCTTTAAAGAAGGTCTCGTCGCTCACGCGCCATCCCAGTGAGAAGGCAGGGAAATAGCCCCAGCGGTTACCAGCAGGAAATTTGCTGGAACCATCTGCACGGAAAGTACCGGTGAAGAGGTATTTACCTTTATAACCATAGAATGCGCGAACAAATCCGGATACGATAGCTGTTTCCGCATTGTAGTTACCGGACGCATTGTATACTGTAGTACCGTTATCGAGTACACGCTGATCTGCTGCTTCGTCAGTATAACCCCAGCGCTCTGCACGGAAAAAGTCACCATGCGTTTTCTGCGCAGAGTAACCACCGGTCAGGGTCACCTGGTGTACGTTGTTGAAAGTCTTGTTGTAGGTGAGGAAGGCTTCGCCCAATGCGGCACCTTTATTTTCGTTCCGCTGCCACAGGTCAGCATTTGCGCTTACGCGGGTCTGATCGAGAATAGCAGGCGTAAAACTGTATTGCTGGTAGATCTCACCATCATAGCCACCATTCACACGCAGGGAAAGACCATCCAGGATCTGTACGTCTGCATATACACTGGCGAGTACGCGGTAGTTCTTACTATAGGCATCGATATTTTCCACCGTGAACACGGGGTTATTGATGTCACCCAGTTCATTGCTGGCTTTGGCCGTACCCCAGCTGCCATCTTCGTTTTTCACGGGAATTGCCGGGTTGAAACGCAGGGCACTAAAGATCAGACCTGTCTGTGATGAATAGGTATCAAAGCCCCTGGAATTGCGGTAAGTGAGCTGCAGGTTCTCTCCTACTTTCACACGGCTACCCAGTTTGTGTTCTGAATTGATGCGGAAGCTATAACGTTTGAAGAATGAATTCTGAATCAATCCTTTTTCATCATAGTAACCGGCACTGAACAGGTAATTAGAAGCAGCGCTGCCACCACGCAGGTTTACGTCTGCATTGGTGGTGGAACCGGTACCAATGAGCGCTTTTTGCCAGTCGGTACGTTGCACTGCGTAGTAAGGATCCTGCCAGAGCGCATTGATCGCTACACCATCATTTGTATAACGTTCCTGTTTCAGCTGCACGAGTTCAGGTGCAGTGAGCAATGGAATGTACCGGCGTGCATTGGAAGTACCTTTGTAAACGTTCACAGTTGCATGGGTTTTCTCACCATAGCCACCTTTTTTAGTTGTGATGATCACCACTCCATTTGCTGCACGGGTACCGTAGATAGCGGAGCTGGAAGCGTCTTTCAGAATTTCCATACTTGCGATGTCGTTCGGGTTTACATCGCTCATACCGGTAGCAGGCACACCATCTATAATAACAAGTGGATCTGCATTGTTGATGGTACCTGTACCACGGATACGAATATTCGGTTCTGAACCCGGGGAACCATCGGAACGCACAATGTCCACACCGGGTACCTTACCCTGAATGGCCTGTGCCGCATCGCTGACGGGCAGGTTTTTAATATCGGATCCTTTGATGGATGAGATAGTACCTGTTACGTCGCGACGGTTTTGTGTACCATAACCTACTACGACTACTTCACCCAGTCCTTTGGAAGTGGATTGCAGTGATACAGAAAAGGTGGTCTGGGAACCGATAGCAAGTGTTTGCTGGGTATAACCCATGAAAGAGAAGGTCAGACTTTTTGCTGATTCAGGAACCTGCAAAGAAAAGTGACCTTTGGCATCGGTGATGGTTCCAGTGGTGGTACCTGGCACCGTAATGTTTACGCCCGGAAGGCCGCTGCTATCACCTGCATCTTTGACCATCCCGGAGATGGTGCGCTGTGCGAGGGCTGCTGTGGCAAGCAGACATGACATAAAAAGGAGGAAGCATAGCTTACCCAATGGTTTGTACCTCATAGCAAAGTAAGTAGTTGGATTTTGGAAAAACGTAAATTTTATTCTTTTCAAGGAAGCATACACACTGTTCGCTGGCATTACATTCAAGTGATGTACATTATTAATAGGAACACTTTTATTACGATGTCACATTCACAGATATGGAAGTAAAAGTAGACTTTCTTAACAAGAAATTATGATATTAATTTAACGAGTTCAGAATTTTTTACTTAAACGGCGATGCTTCATTTTTAAGCTACTATTCTCAGTATGAAATCGTGTACCCGGTGATGTTACTTCCTATCTACAGTATTATGAGATTTGCGACTTACTATTTCCAGTAAAGTTTAATGGAGATTTAAAAACTACTTAAATAAGAACCGCAATCAATCGCCTGCTTATCAATATCTTATACAATTGTTTATTGTCTTTAACATTTTCTTAGAGGATTCTTGCACCGTTTTGGTTATATCCTAAGCAACCATCATTTATTGATTTCTATTAACCAATTAAAATTGAAAAACCATGAAGAAGCAATTAATCCGTTTCGGCCTTATGGCAGGTTTTGGCGCTTTTGTTCTGGCCAATGTGAATGCAAAGAATGTTATGTCTAACAGCGGTAACGCAGCCGACAGCATTATGTCAGCAGACACTGCGCGCTTGTTCAAAGCAGATACTGCAAATTTCAAGGCGGACACTGCGAACTTCAGCACTGACACAGCCAGCTTTGTAAGAGACACGGCGATGGCGTATGACACAGCAAATTTGTTTAAAGCAGACACTGCGAACTTCTTCAAAGCGGATACCGCTATGATGAGTGACACTGCCAGTTTGTTTAAGGCAGATACTGCTGCAGGCATCCGCGACACCGCTTCTTTCTTCAAGGCTGATACTGCGCTGATGAAAGACACTGCATTCAGCTTCAAGGCCGATACTGCAAATGTCAAAGCTGACACAGCCAACTTCAAGGCAGATACTGCCAACCTTTTCAAAGCTGACACAGCCAACTTCCGCGACACAGCGGCTTTTGCAAAAAGAGATACAGCTTTTAGCAAAGACACTGCGGTTGCAGCAATGATGAAAGACACTGCAAGTTTCAAAATGAAAGGTGACACTGCAAGTGCAAAGGCAGATACTGCCGCTTTCGCTCACAAACTGGATACAGCCATGTCTGTAAAAGACACCGCTGCGTTTAAAAATGCAGGTGATACTACAGCTGCCAAAGCCGATACTACAGGCAAACAAGTTGCTGATACTACTGCCAAAAAACACAAGAAACATCCTAAACAGTAGCAGTACAGTGAACATGCCGGTATAATTAAATGACCGGAAAGATTTTCTTATTCAAAACGGAAACCTTGGGAGCCTCCTGATAATTTCAGGGGGCTTCTTTCTTTGGGAGTTTTTGAAATGACCGGGCATCAGAAGATTTTGAAAGACTCCCCATTTGAGAGGTTTTGAAATGACCCGCCACAGCAGGGATAAGAGGCTACAGTTTTCTTTTTAACATTCAATTCCTCTCCGGATAATAAAGTACCAATAAAACATTCATGAAAATAGAAACTCCCCAACGGGCATAAAAACCATTCTTTAATAAAAAAGCCCCCGGAATTTTCATCCGGAGGCCAATCATATAAATAAATAACTAAGACTAAAAATTATACCCGGCCTTCAGACCAAAGAAACCCATATGGTCTCCGTCTTTAAACCACGCCTCATATTTCGCCTCCACATCCAGTCCAAGAAAACGAATACCAATACCAGGCGCAAACAGTGTAGCTGTTCCACTACCATCACCTACATAGGTAGCAGTACCACCTTCCGCTTTCACGTACAGTAAAGGGAAAGGGAACTTATACTTCACCCCTACTCTCACAGGAAATGCCTGCAGCGTAGGAAGCTTATTTGTTACACCATTAACATCAAAAGATTTTCCGGAAAAACGCATGTAACCAGCAGAACCAGTTACACCCAAACCAGCAATCAGTTTGATGTCTGCATTCAGACCGCCACCCCAGCCAGCGTTGTAAATGTCTTTGTAGTCACCGGTAGGAACGCCTGTTTCTACATAGGGGCCAATGCTGAATCTCTTTAACTGTGCCTGAGACTGGAAGCCAATCACACAGAAAAGAGCCAGTAATAATGAAATTTGAATGGTTTTAGTCATACGGATATTTTAAAATTCTCACAAATGTAAGTAATTCATATTAAATGTAACTGCGAATAATAAATGGGTTCATTTTAAATGCATTAGCATGCATTCCGCCTGGTTCAGATGGTTTTCAAACAATAGTAATCCGACAAATCCGCTCCTCCTGAATGATCAGGGAAACCCTGTTTTTTCCTTAATAGCCCCAAAACCTAAAACGACAAAGCCGCCTTCACCCCAATCGCCCCATTCGCATCCTCCTTCACCCAGGTCTCATACTTTACCTCCACATCCAGCGACTTCAAATGCACCCCCAAACCCGGCGTTACAATCGCCTTCGTACCCTGCCCGCTATAATGCCCAATCGTAGTTGCAGCTCCCCCCTCTATCTTTACATACATCGCAGGTACCGGCAACTTATACTCCACGCCCAAACGCACAGGTATCACCTGGTAATCTGCACCAGGTAAATCTTTCTGGGTCGCATTCCCTTTAAAACACACATACCCTGCCGATGCCGTAAAGCTCCACCCCGTCAGCAACTGCACCTTGGCCCCCACGCCCGCGCCTATACCGACTTTACTTGCCGCAGGCAGTTTCCCCTGGTTAATCAGGGTTTCCACATAAGGGCCATAAGTCAGTTTCTTAGACTGCGCGAGCGTGGTTACCGCCATCAAAAACAGGACAGCAAATGCATAAATAATCTTCATGGTCCGAAGTTTATGTATAGGATTGGGCTACGGATGAAATACCGGGAAATAATAACAACCACAAGCTCACTGCTTGCGCATAATAGGGGTTAAACGGCATAGCCGTTCAAAGGTTACTCCTTAAACAAAAATTTAACAATTTCGCAAGGGCATAAAAAAAGCC
Organism: Chitinophaga sancti; assembly: GCF_034424315.1. Classification (GTDB taxonomy): domain Bacteria; phylum Bacteroidota; class Bacteroidia; order Chitinophagales; family Chitinophagaceae; genus Chitinophaga; species Chitinophaga sancti. The sequence goes on along the minus strand of NZ_CP139972.1, from coordinate 157,089 downwards.
GCTACTGCGGCAATACCTTATAAACTGAATCCCTCGGTGGTATACTATCTCTCTTTACATCCGCCGGCAAATGATTCGTTGCCGATGGCAACACACGCCCACCGACCGCCTCGTTTTGCTCTCCCGCAGGCAATCCCATCTTCCTCATATCCTTTCGCTCCTTATTACTGAATAAATACTGCGGATGCTTCTCCCGCCGCATCCCATCCTCAAAACTATATTCAGCCCCCAACCTTGGTGGCTCATAATTCCCACTCCGACTCGAAGCACAGCCAATGCCTAAAAACACAAAACCTGCCAACATCATAATAGGTATTAGGATATTGGCAGGCTGTTTAAATTTCTTCCAGGTAGATCTTCTAAGCATGATCCTGGGTTTACTGTCCGGTTATGAAACGCAATTTGTCCGTTGTTATTATAGAATAGCAAATTAAAGGCCAAACTTTATCAATAAAGCTTATTTGTTGGCAACGCAACACAAAAAAAGCCGCTATCCAGCGGCTTCCTATTTTCAGTTACATCTCACTTGCCTTATATCCTGCAGCTGCTATCTGCTTTATCACTTCCGCTGCTGATATTCCTTTATCGTCACTAACTGTTAAAATCTTATCAGGATTCGTAGTGTCCACTTTCCATCCATCCTTCGCTGCGGATGCATCTAAATAAGGCGTTACTTTCGCCACACAGGCATCGCATTTAATATTCGTCTTGAATTGCATATTATTATAGTTTAGTCCATTTTAATCTTAAACTGTTACTTACTACCGATACAGAACTTAAAGCCATCGCAGCACCTGCAATCATCGGATCTAACTGGAACCCATTTACAGGATACAGCACACCAGCGGCCAGCGGAATACCAATTACATTGTAAATAAAAGCCCAAAACAGGTTCTGCCTGATCGTCCGGACGGTGAGCTTAGATAAAGCCAAAGCCCGCGGAATCGCTTGTAAATCGGCCGTAATGAGGGTCATCCTGGCCACATCCATCGCAATGTCAGAACCCTTGCCCATCGCAATGCTCACATCTGCCAGTGCCAGCGCCTGGCTATCATTGATCCCGTCACCTGCCATCGCCACTACCTTGCCCTGCTGTTGTAATTCTTTTACGAAAGCCGCCTTATCCCCCGGCAGCATCCCTGCCTTATAATGTTCAATACCTACTGATTGTGCCACCGCTGCTGCCGTCTTTTCATTATCGCCGGTCAGCATATACACCGCTATACCCTGTTGTTTCAGCGCAGCAATCGCACTCACAGAACCGGGTTTTACCTTATCGCTGATATTGATTGAACCCACGATTGTATCATCTTCTGAGAGGATGATCGTTGCAGTGCTATCCGTTTTTATATTCAGCAAAGCCGCATTACCGGCCAGGTAACGATGACCATTATAGGTAGCCGCAATCCCTTTACCCGTGATACTTTCAATCTGTGAAAGTTTTACCGGCTGCACACCTGCTCCCTGCAAATGATGCACGACTGCCAGTGCCAGTGGATGCTCAGATTGCAATTCCATCGCTAATAACACAGGCAGTAAGGCTTCCTTAACTGACATACTTTCCACCGTTGGCATTCCTTCCGTAATCGTACCTGTTTTATCTAACAACAATACATTCGTTTTATATCCTTTCTCCAGGCTTTCCGCATCCCTGATCAGGATATTATTATCCGCACCACGCCCAATGCCAACCATGATCGCCGTAGGCGTGGCCAATCCCAAAGCACAGGGACATGCAATGACTAATACCGTCACCGCTGCCAGCAAACCATGGGTAAAGTCGCCAGCCAATAAATACCAGACTGCAAAGGTCAGGATCGCAATACTGATCACCACCGGCACAAAAATGCCCGCAATTTTGTCGACAAGTTGCTGCACCGGCGCCCTGCTTCCCTGTGCCTCCTGCACCATGCGGATGATCTGCGCCAGTACTGTATCAGCGCCCACCTTCTCTGCTTTGAACTGAAAACTGCCCTGCTGATTGATCGTGCCTGCAAATACTGCTGTACCTTTCTCTTTCAGCACAGGCACAGGTTCGCCACTGATCATACTCTCATCTACATAAGACATTCCCTCTGCTACTGTACCATCCACCGGAATACGATTACCGGGTTTCACCAGGATCAGGTCATTCACCTGCACAGCTTCCAACGGTACTTCTGCCTGCTCCTGACCATGCATTACAATCACCGTCTTTGGCTGTAAGCCCATCAGTTTTTTCAGTGCGGAAGAGGTATTTGATTTCGCTTTTTCTTCCAGCAATTTTCCCAATGATACAAATGCCACCACGACTGCTGCTGCTTCGAAATATACATGCGCATGCAAACCGCTGGACATCCAGAATTGCGGATTGATTGTATTAAAGACGCTGAAAATCCAGGCGATGCCGGTACTAAGTGCAACCAGGGTATCCATATTGGCCTTTTTATGCCTGGCCTGTTTCCAGGCATTCACAAAAAAGCCTTTGCCCACCCAGAACACTACCGGTGTGGACAATACACACATCATCCAGTTGGCATAAGGTATATTCATAAAGAACATCCCAATCACCACGACCGGCAATGACAATATAATCGCAATAATAGTTCGGGTCTTTAAAGCCTGGTAATGGCTTTGTTGTGCCTGCTGCTGGATCTCTTCCCTGTTGTGGGTATCAATGACGAGGTCATAACCTACACTACGCAATGCATTCCGCATCCCTTCGGGCTTAGCCTGTTCTTCGTCATAGGTGACGAGGGCTGTCTGGTTAGCGAAGTTGACATTCGCCTCCTGTACACCCGGAACTGACTTCAGCATGGAGGTAACGCTTGCAGCACAGGCAGCGCAACTCATTTCCAGCACAGGAAAGGTTTCTTTTATAATGTGTCCCATGGTACAAAGGTACCATGGCCCGGGGGAAGGGCTGTTATATGATGCGGTATAAAATGTATATAATTATTACACCTGGTCCAATGGCTTGCGGCTGTTTTCCTTCAGCTGGCGGTAAGCAGTTGGCGTCAGACCGGTAATCTTCTTAAACTGCTGGGAAAGGTGCTGTACACTGCTATAACCCAGGTTATCAGCGATCTCACTCAGGTTCATTTCATCGTATTGCAGCAGTTCTTTCACTCTTTCAACACGCTGAAGGATCACGTACTTCTCAATCGTCAATCCTTCTGCGGTACTAAACGCCGTGGAAAGGTAATGATAATCAATGCCGATACTCTCCTGCAAAAATACAGAGAGCTTTGTATTCAAGGTATCGTTATCCTTACCATGAATGAGGTTGATAATCGTCGTTTTGATCTTTTCTACCAGGGCATTCCTTTTATCATCCAATAACTCAAAGCCAAGTTGTTTCAGGTTCTCGCCCAGTACTTTCAGCTGTTCAGGCTGGGGCGCGCCCGCCATGTTCACTTCCCCCAGCGAAATGCTGCTAAAGGGAAGCTGTAGTTTCTCCAGTTCCTGGCTCACCACCAAAATACAACGGTTACAAACCATGTTTTTTATAAACAAATGCATTTGGCAAAGTTATAGTATCTTAGTTACAGGGACAAACAACCGATACGCTTTGAAACAGATATTTATCCTACTCCTGCTGCTGAGCAGCACGCAGGTCTTAGCCCAAAAAGGACTTTCAGGGAGTCCGCAGCAATCCACTTATACTTATATATACCGCATTCCCGACCAGGAATTACTGGCTGTATACAAGTCGAAAAAACAACGGGGGTTTTCAGACAATTTTATGACCCAGCCTGTCGATTCCTTTATCACAACTGATAATAAAGATAACCCATTGCCGCCCGGCAATTACCTGCTGGTCACGGCCAATCACCAAACTTTACAAAGGGCTGTCAGGGTCGTACATAATATCTTTATCAATGTTCTGAATAATAATAAAGACTTTATACTTACCCTGCATACACCGGATGGCAAACAGGTGAATGAGGCAGAAGTTCGCATGGGCAAAAGGACCATTCCTTATAATAAGGAGCTCCATGCATTCTACCTGAAAAAGTATAATGGCAATGGAGGACTTGTGCAGGTAAAGTATCAGAATATCACGAACTTTTTCAGGGTGTATCCTGATAAAAGAGAACTTCAAAATAACGACAACAGCACTGGTAATGATCAGGGCTATCTCTCCTTCAGTAAACCTAAATACAAACCTAATGATACTGTTAAACTAAAATCTTTCCTCCTGGACGAGCACCTGCAGCCGCTTACTGAAGCACTCCAGGTGCGGCTTAGTGCATACGATGGAAAGACAGATACGATCCTGGCTATATTGCACCCCTACCGCCCCGGTGGATATGAATACCAGTTCGTCATGAAAGACAGTATGACCCTGGATGAGACATACACCATTGCATTAGAACCGATCAACAATGAACCTAAATACAGAAGGACAAGCTATATTAGCAACAATTTCTACTTTGAAGAATACGAACTGCAAAAAATAAAACTCAATGCAAGTGTCAATAAGACCAGCACACAACGCCATGAACCCGTCATCCTTACCCTCAGCGCCACTGATGAAAATGGATTACCTATCCTGGACGGCAGACTAAAAATCATTGTCACACCTATCACAACGCCGGAAAAATACAATGCCGATCATTTGTTTCTGCCGGATACCATGTACAATCAAACGATCCCCGTAGAAGCAGTAGGTAAAACAATTGTACAACTACCTGACAGCATCTTCCCGGCAGCACGTTTCAATTATATTATCGATTGCCAGCTGCTCAATGCAGAAAACGAAACGCTCAGCAGCAGCCTGCAGCAAGTCTATTCAGACGAGCTCAAAAAGCTGGACGTACAGCAAAAGAATGATAGCCTGTATATCAATATGATGGTTGCTGGTAAATCCGTTCCGGATACCGCCACCATTTACGAATACGATGAATATAGTACACTGTTAGGCAGCTCACACATACAGATACCCGCCACCATTAAAATACAACCGCATATTGTCAGCTACAATGTTACCAGCGACACCTTGCAGCAAGAGCAAAAAGTCACGCTTACAGAAGACATAAAATGTGAGAGCAAACGTACTCCGGACAGCATTTATTTCAAGGTAAATAACCCCCACAATATTCCATTCTGGTACACCATCTACGGGAATAAAAAAATTAAAGGAAGAGGGTACGGACAGTCACTAAACTGGCAGCATACATCCTCTTCTAAAACTGACTATTACCTCCAGGTGCAGTATATGAATGGCAATCAGATCATCACCAGTCAATTTGATGAAAAATACCAGCGAAAGAAACTGAATGTTGAGATCAAAACACCTGCCACCATTACGCCGGGACAGGAAAGTAATATTGAAATTGCTGTCAGCGACCAGCAGGGTAAGCCCGTAGCCAATGCAGACATAACAGCATATAGTTATACTGCTAAATTTCAGAACGCCCCCGAAATCGTACCTTACCTTGGCAAGGACCGCCCAAATCCTAATTTCAAAAATCAATACTACCACCAGGAGCCGAATCCCGAAACCCAGAATATGGGGCTGAATTTTGCATACTGGTCATCACGCATGCGACTGGATACCATTCTCTGGTACCAGTTCACACATCCATCTCCTGTATTCAGATATGATGAGGCAGCAGCGGACAGCATAACACAGATTGCGCCATTTGTAATGGAAGATGGATACCTTCGTAACGCTGCCATCATCTACATAGATAGGCTGCCCGTATATTTTACAGGCAGCTCCCAACTTGTATATAGTTTCAGGACTACGCCGGGCAAGCATACGATCGAAATAAGAACTGCCGACAGGCTCGTGACCATCGATAGTTTCATGGTGCATACCAATGTGAAAAATTTCGTCAGCATTAACCCCCTCCAGCCAGGACAGAATATCACCGTTGAAAAACAGGATTTCGTATATTCTTCTGCTGAAGCAGACAGGGTGAATCATTATTTTTACAAAGTCGGGCACAACTACGCGGACAAAGCCGGCTATGTAAAGCAGGATAAAAATATTTACTTCCTGTCACCCGGGTATAGTGGTGCCAAGAGCACTGTAGGCCCACTTACAGGCAAAGCCGCTTCACTGGTAATCCCTGATCAGTTTATCCAGAGCTTCGATCCGGAGGAAGGTTACGAATTCCTGATCGCCCCCGGCCTCATCAAGCAAAAACAAACGGGAGCCGTCGTACAGACAGACGCTTATATCAACACCCGCAAAACCGACGATGCACTGGACGACCAGGTACTGACACCCGACATGATAAAGGATTATTTTAATGTACCAAGCCATCCCCGCCTTATTACCGATGGTGATAACAGCGACAAAAGCTACACCGGTAAATTAGAGTTCGACATCCCTGACGACACCAACAATATCAGGTTTTACACCCTGTTGTTCCGCGACGACGAGACTTCTTTTATCAGGGTATTTAATTACAATACTACGCTGATTAAAGGCCTGCGGGAAGGCAGGTACAGGATCATGTTCCTGTATAATAACAATAGATTTTCCATGCAGGATAGTATCTACATCAAAAAAGATGGGATCAACTACTATAGTTTACGCATGCAGCAGCTCTTACCAACAACAGAAATTTCCGCACAGGATTCCCTGCTGATAAAAAATCGCATAGGTTTTGGATTTGAAAAATTAAGGAGAAATATAAACCCGGTCAGGCCGAATGTGACTTATCCAACGAGACTATATCCAACCAGTTCTTTTTCGATCAGAGGTATTGTAAAAGATAAATCCGGCATACCCCTGCCAGGTGCCAGCGTATTTTGGAAAGGAACCAACAAAGGCACCGTAACAGATATGAATGGGGAATTCAAATTGACAGGAACAACCGGGGGCATATTAAAAGTGTCTTATATTGGGTACGAGTCATTGGAAATAAAAGCAGTGCCGAAAAAGCGTTATTATGAGTTCATATTGAAAGAGGTAAGTAATAGCCTGATGGACGTAGTAGTTGTTGGGTATGGTGCCAGCAGAGAGCGTGATAAGAGAAAAAGAAAAACGGCAGACCAGGAGGATGAGCATACTGAAGACATTTCTTCCAAACTGTACGGCAGCCGGGCACCTGATAACAAGGTACTTGCCAACCCTGGTTTCTTCAATCCGGACAACATACACAATGGAGACCAGGAAATGCTGAATGCTGCCATTAGTGTAGAATCAACGGAAGCCCCCAATCCGTTCCGGCTTCGCAGCCACTTTAACGATGCCGCTTTCTGGCAACCCAGGCTGGCCACCGATGCCCGGGGTACCGCTTCTTTCAGCACCGTATTCCCTGACGACATCACCAACTGGCGCGTGTTCGCCCTCGTCATGAACGATCACCAGCAATCCGGTCAGGCCGAAACAAGCATCCGTTCCTTTATGCCTGTCAGTGCCAATCTCGCCCTGCCAAATTTCGCTATAGAAGGCGACAGCATCAATGTAATCGGCAAAGCACTGAACTACACCTCAGACACGCTGCAGATCAGCAGAACATTTGCAGTAAATGATACCACCCACCTGCAGCGCAGCGGTGCCCTCGTTCATTCCATCATCGATACATTGGCAATCACTATTCCGGTGCGGGATAGTATGCGTCTCAAATATACCATCGACAACCGCGATGGTGAACAAAGAAGTATCCCCGTATTCCGTGCAGGAACAAGCGCGGATACCGGCTTCTTTGCAAGCCTGCTGAAAGATAGCTCCCTTACCTTTGCACCTGGCCTGAAGGGGCCTGTGCATGTGCATGCAGAAGTAGCGATCCTGCCTGTACTCATCAAAGAGATGGAGTATGTGCAGAACTATAAATACCTCTGCAATGAACAACTGGCGTCCAAACTGAAAGCCTACCTGCTGGAAAAGAAAGCGAAGGCTTATCTGAACCAGAAATTTGAACACAACAAAGACATCAGCACAATCATTAATCGCCTGAAGAAAACGAAACACCAGGGCATGTGGGGCTGGTGGGAAAATACAAGCCCCAGTCTCTGGATCAGTATTCACGTAATAGAAGCCTTGCGGATGGCAGAAGAAGCCGGCTATACCACCAACATCAACAATGAAATACTGGCCGATGACCTACTCTCTATGTATCATTCCAAAAACAATGTGGACAGCATCGGTTGCCTCATGCTGTTGTCTCAGCTAAAAGCGAAAGTAGACTTTGCAACCATGACATCAGAAATAGTTGCACGTAATGGGTATGATTCCCTGCGCCTGTTGCTCATAAAACAAAGAGAAAACCTAGCCGTAAACCTGAAACCTATCTTAGCCGGGAAACAGGCTACCATGTTTGGCAATGCATATTGGGGTGAGTATAGTTATGCTCTTTTCCAAAGCAGTATCTCACAAACCCTGCTGGTCTATAAACTGTTGCGTGCAACGGGAGGATATGATGAGATGCTACAAAAGATCAGGGGTTATTTCCTGGAAGAAAGAAAAAATGGTCAGTGGAGAAATACCTACGAGTCTTCTGAGATCCTTGAAACCATCCTGCCTGATTTGTTAAAGGCAGAAGGCCAGGGAAAAGCAAGTCTGCAGGTGAATGGACATACCATTACAAAGTTCCCTTTTGATTCGACTATCACAGCAGGCAATTCAGTTGCCTTCACTAAAAAGGGTGGCATGCCGGTGTACCTGACAGGAACACAGACGTATTGGGATGCCTCTCCGGACCCCGTATCAAAGTCTTTCGAAGTGAGTAGCCGCTTAGATCAGCCGGTATTGGAAACAGGGAAGAAAGTGACCTTAACTGTGACTGTAAATGCAAAAGCCGATGCTGATTATGTGATGATAGAAATTCCGGTTCCCGCAGGTTGCTCTTATGCCAGTAAACCACAGCAATGGTATAATAACGAGGTACACCGGGAATATGAAAAGGAAATGGTGAGCATATTCTGTAGTACGCTTTATTGGGGGCAGCACACCTTTACCATCGAACTGATGCCAAGATATACGGGCAAATACATTTTAAATCCGGCGAAGGCAACGATGCAGTATTTCCCATTATTCATGGGGCGTACGGGTATAAAGAAAGTAACAATACAATAACAAAACTGATATACCAGGTCTGCGCGGTTCAGGCAAACGCGCAGACCTGTTTTAATACGCTAAAAAATAAACTTCACTGATTATTACCCCTTTATCCCTCCTGCTTCCATCATGAAAAAACAAACCGAAATTAACTACCTTTGCGCCGGTCTTACAAAACATCATCATGCGAAAGTATTTACCTTTTCTGCTCACCGGCCTCCTGTGCAGCTGTGCAGAAAATGCGAAAAAGCCCTTACCTGACGCAGACAGCTCCCTTACCGTATATGAACAGTCTGCCAGTTCCACGTTCAGTCCTCTTCCCGATAAAATCATCTCGGAAAGGACCAATGGCAGCGTCACGCTTTTAGATACCATCGACGGAAAGCCACTCGTTTCTCTGAATGACAACGTTCTGCTGGATGCTACCATGCCTAAAAACGGCTGGTCAGAAACCAGTATCGAAGTAGCTGTCAGTGCCGCCCAGGAAAAGAATATGATCATTAAAAAAGGGCAGACACTCACCCTCGCCGGCAAAGTAGTCGGTAAAGCGCTGGATGACCTGCACCTGGCCACCACAGGCGAAAATATGCAGAAAGAACTGACGGGGTATTTCTTTGGCTATATCCGGAAAAAAGACATCAAACCGGGTTCTGTAATCGAAACTGCCCTCGCGGAATTCCTGCATACACATAGCGGCAGATTGCTGCCTGATATGCAGCCTTTTATCAAACAGTTCCAGCTGGAAAATACAGTTGTAAATGCACCTTTCCTGGAGTATTACAACTATGATAACACCGTGGATGATCCTTCGCCTTTATATAGGATTGTACTGGTGTTTTATAAGAATACTTTGATTGGTGCCGTAGCTGCCAGGCCACTTGCACTGGGTAATGCAAAAGCGCAAAGCCTGGAAAGAGGGTTTACAGGGTATTTCTTCCCGGATACAGATCAAAAGGTCATTGATGAGTATGTGAAGTTGTTCAATACTTTTATAACAAACGTAGATTAAGCAACAGCCTGAATTATCTGCTAACTTAACTGCTTCTCAATATAATTCTCCACCAGCCGGATCGCCTTACTGATCTTTTCCCTGGCCTCAACCGCCAGCTCCTGTAAGGCCTCCGGCTGTATATTTTTCAGCCCCTCTATCAGCTCCGCCAATAAGGCAATATCCATCAGGCCCACTGTCAGCGCCACACCCCTCAGTTTATGCCCCCAGCCATTGATCGTCAACACATTCTCCCCTTTCAATACACTCTCAAAATCCGCCATCAGGCGGTTAAATTCTCCCACCGTCAATGTCAGGATCTCCTTTATAAACGCCGGTTCATCATCTCCCAGGTACGTCCTCAGGTAATTTATATCCAGCACCTCCTTTCTATCTTCCAATTCCTCCGGCTCCTGTGGCTTTTCCAGCCGCAACCATTTATTAAACATTGCCACCATCGTATTCTCTACAAACGGCTTCGCCATAAAATCATCCATCCCCGCCTCTATGCACTTCTCCCGCTCTCCCATCACATTCCCTGCCGTCAGCGCTATAATAGGTACCCTGAACCCAGGATATTCCTCCCTGATCTTCCGCGAAGCCTCATACCCGTTCATTTCCGGCATCTGTATATCCATCAGGATAATATCCGGCATCACATGACTCAAAATCGCCAAGGCCACCTTCCCATTCACCGCCTCATGAATCACAGCCGCAGGTGCTATGCGGTGAATGATCGTCGTAGCCAGGAACATATTAATCGGGTTATCTTCCACTACCAGTACATTGAATCCATCCCCCCGCAAATTCTTCCCGCCATAATCCACGACCTCGGGCATATTTTCTTCTTTCTTAAATAAACGTGACAGGGCATTATACATCTCCTGCATCTTAATGGGTTTTACAAGACGTTGTTGTACATGCAGGCGTTCACAGGATTTGATGATCCTTTCATCATCAGAGGAACTATGCAATAGAATTATTTTCTGCCGGGGATCCGTATCAAAATTCTTCCTGATCTTCTCAATCGTCTCTATCCCATCCATAAAAGGCATGTGATAGTCCATCAGTATCACATCAAAATTGTCCTTCTTCGACAAGATCTCCAGGGCTTCAAACCCGTTCCTTGCTTCCACAAAACTGATTCCTTTCAGGAAAAGCATCTCCCGCAGAATCACCCGGTTGTTATCATTGTCATCCACGATCAATACATGTTTGACCATGTCAATGCCTTCCCAGTGCACCCGCTCCCCATGTTCCGTTTTTACCTTGATGTCAAAGTAAAAGCGACTGCCTTTGCCCGCCTCACTATCCAGCTGCAAATAGCTCCCCATGAGTGCCAGCAGTTTATTGGAAATGGTCAGACCTAAACCCGTACCACCATATTTCTTCGTCGTAGATACATCCTCCTGCAGGAATGCTTCAAAAATCTTGTGCACCTTCTCCGGACGTATACCGATCCCCGTATCCCGCACTTCAAACCTCAGGTGGTCTTCCTCTTCCAGCTGCGTAACCTTCAGTTCAATCTCCCCGGCAGGGGTAAATTTCACCGCATTGCCCATCAGGTTCACCAGTATCTGTTTCAAACGCACCTCATCGATATATACAAAACGGGGCAGGTTGGAAGATACGTTCAGCAACAGTTCCAGACCCTTGTTCTGTGCCTGGTAACTGATAATATCACTCGCCTGGCTACAGAACTCATACAGGTCTACCTTATCAATATCCAGTTCCAATTTACCCGCTTCTATCTTAGAGAAGTCGAGGATATCATTGATAATGCTTAAAAGGGCATTTGCAGACTGATTTACGATAGATAAGTACTGGCTTTGAGATTCTGTCAGGTGTGTCTTTAAAACGAGATCTGTGAAGCCAATAACCCCATTTAACGGGGTCCTGATTTCATGGCTCATATTCGCCAGGAATTCTGACTTCGCAATATTGGCCTGTTCGGCCTGTATTTTTGCCTTTTTATACTCTTCCTGTTGCAGATACGCCTGGGTAATATCCTGTGTGAACATCATGATGCCACCTATCTTTCCATCGTACCGGAACCAGGGTCGCACTTCCCAGCGCAGGTACTGATCATGATCCCAACCATCCGGCCGCCATACATCATTATTTTCTGTCAGTACCTCTCCAGCCATGGCCCTTTCATGAATCTTTTTCCATTCAGCAGATATGTTTGGGAAAACATCGTAGTGGGAGACACCCAATACATTTCGCCCCCGGATCTGGAACTCTTCCAGCCAGCGGCGGCTCACCGCAATGTAACGCATCTCTTCATCGAACATGGCCACTGCCGCCGGCGCATGCTCCACAAAAGTGGATAGCCGGAGTTTCTGCGTTTTGAGTTCTATCTCTGCCAGTTTTTTTTCGGTGATATCCTGCAGGGTACCGAAGAGCCGTTTACATTTCCCATTAGCATCAAACTGTGCACTGCCCCTGCTTCTCACCCAGCGTTCATTGGCTTTTTCGGTAATGATCTCCAGTTCCAGGTTGAAAGGATTGCCGTTAGCAATTGTAGCTGCCAGCGCCTCCTGCATCCGCCTCCGGTTTTCACCCTCTTTGTAAAAACGCATGCCATTGCTGAAATGCGCCGGTTCTTCCATGTTAACTTCCAGTATCTCACGCGTTACGTCGGACCAAAAAACATCGCCGTTCCGCATGTCAATTTCCCAGGCACCAATGCGCGCCACCCTGTTCGTGCGTTCCAGCATTTCGGTAGAGCGCTTCAATGCCTTTTCCAGCTGGAAATGAGCGGTTATATCGTTTGCGTTGGATATGACGTAATCATCAACCAGTACATTATTGTAATGAAGAATAATGGGGGTGCCGTCCTTCTTCAGCACTTTCATAAGGCCGTTTAGTTTGCCGGCAGTCCTGATCTGGTCCAGGTATTCCTGTACTTCGCCGTGAAGTGCTTTTGGTGCAATATCAAACAGGCTGTAACCAGCCAGTTCCTTGAGTGTATAGCCCAGTCCCGCGGCACCGGCTTCATTGGCAGATAGAAAATATCCATTCAGGTCATGCGTGCACATCAGGCCGGGAGAATTTTCGAAAAAGGTGCGGAAGTTGCGCTCGCTTTCACTTAATAATTTTTCCTTCCTGCGCTCTTCCGTGATATCTTTGCCAATGCTGAAAATATCTTTGGTATCAGGTTCGGCGGTCGCCACCCAGGAGATGGTACGCCATTCGCCGGATTTAGTTCGGAGCCTGTTTTCAAAAGCAATGGTTGACTTGCCTGCGATCATATTTTTGGTTTCGATCAGAGAGGCAGGCAGGTCATCAGGATGGATCATATCCAGGATGTTCAGCTGCAACATTTCCTCAGGAGAATAGCCGAATATATGAGTGTAGGCAGCATTTACTTTTTTGAACTGACCGGTAGATGAAGTAAAGCCTACCAGGTTATCAGAGAGCAGGAAGAGCTTTTCTAAGTAAAAGACTTCTTCTTTCTGACGACGGTTCAGGATCAGGGTCATGATCTCGTTGGCAATGAGCTGAAGAACATGACGCTGCGTGTCCTGCAACTGACGGGGCTGTTCATCCATTACACAGATTGCACCAAGAATGGAGCCCTCCGGGTCGCGAATGGGGTAGCCGGCAAAAAAGCGAAAAAAATTGCCTTCGCCGGAATCAGGTTTTTCTACCGGGCTGTTGGTAAGCAGGATCTCTTCAGTGAAGGACCATTCCCGGGGAACTTCGCGGAAGTTGAGTCCGATAGCGGATTTGAGCCATTGGCGGTCCTGGTCGGGAAACGTAATGCAGGCTGCGCCTGTATTGCAGGTGAGAGCTGCTAAAGTCGTGAGCCTGTCGAATTCCTCTTCGGGCGCTGAGTCAAGTATGTGATAGCCAGCCAGTGTTTTCAATCTTTCGGCTTCATTCTGAGTAGTACCGGTTGCTTGCATATAATTTGGACCATAATGAGATCAAATATTATATAACACGCAATTATTAAAACTGTTCATAATAAACAGCCGAAATAAATATGGTAAGGAAGGTTTTTTCCGGCGAGGCCATGGGAGCAGTTTCTAATACAGCCGCCCATGCATGGCAATAGAAAATTCATGAAAGAGGAAATTCACCAACGGGCATGAAAAATATTTTCAGAAATAAAAAAGCGGTGACCCGAAATATCAGATCACCGCCCTCTGCCATAAGTAAATTCCCTTACTATTGTACCTGTTTCAACATCGCATCCAGCATTTCTTCTGTAAACTTACCACCCCCCATCGTTACCAACTTACTTACAGGCATTTCATTCAGGATCGCCACCATCATCGCCTGCATCTTCTTCTTCGCTTCCACCTGCGCAGGCGTAAGCGGCTCCTTACTTTCTCCTCCTCCAAACATGGTTCCCATTCCTTCCATTAACTTTGCATATACTGCCTTCCCTTTCGGATGATTCGCAAAATCCTTCAATAAAGAATTCCTCGTTAGCGGCGGATATAACATATGCGTCGCTGTTACATCCAGCTCCTGGTGCAGCGGCAGATCTGCCGAAGAACCTCCTGCCAGTATATTGTATTTCCCTGTAGTCGTTTGCCAGTCATGTACCTGCTCATTATAATAAGCATAGTCACGATAACCTAATACAAAATCTACTGTCTTTTCCTCTCCCGGCTGCAACAACACCTTCGCAAAATGCTTCAACTCCTTCTCCGGCCGGATCACCGTTGTTCCCATATCCTGCACGTACAACTGCACCACTTCCTTCCCTGCTACCCTGCCCGTATTCTTCACTTTCACATGCACCGTTACCGCATCATTATCATTCACACTTGTCTTATCTGCCGATATACCTGTATATGCAAAGGTGGTATAACTCAAACCATAGCCGAATGGAAACAAAGGTTTCACCTTTTTCTTATCATAATACCTGTACCCGATAAAAATGCCCTCGCCATACAAAGTATTCCCATTCTTTCCCGGGAAGTTGAAATAAGCAGGCGTATCTTCCAGTCGTACTGCAAATGATTCGGACAATTTACCGGAAGGATTCACCTTTCCCGTCAATACATCCGCTATCGCACCACTGCCTGCCTGGCCACCTAACCATGCTTCCACGATCCCTTTTACTTTATCTGTCCAGGGCATACTTACCGCACCTCCATTCATCAGTACCACCACGGTATTCGGTTGCACCTTTGCCACACTTTCAACCAGGCGGTTGAACGCCGCAGGCATATCAATACTCGTCCGGTCAAAGCCCTCACTCTCATATGAATCCGGCAGGCCCACAAACACCACTGCCACATCACTGTTCTTTGCCGTCTGCTGCGCTTCAGCAATCAGCTCATCGTTCGTCGTGGCATCTGCTGTATACCCCGCTGCATAAGCAACATTGCCCATCACTGCATACACATTGTCTACCTGCGTTGGGTTCACCTGCGAACTACCTGCTCCCTGGTAACGGGGCGTCTTTGCAAAACCACCGATCAGTGCTACCTTCTTTCCCTTTGCCAGCGGCAATACATTTTGATTCTTCAACAACACAATACACTCACTGCTTACTTCCCTTGCCAGTGCATGATGCGCAGTTTTATCATAAGTGGCGCCTTCCTTATGCAATGCACTTGTTTGTAAAAACAGAGCCAGCGTCTGAGTCACCAACTCATCCAGTCTTGCAACTGATAAGGTGCCATTATTCACCGCTGCAATGATGGCATGATCATTTAGCCCTCCATTTCCCGGCATCTCCAAATTCAATCCTGCTTTTACGCCTTCCACCCTGTCATTCACCGCACCCCAGTCACTCACTACAAAACCTTTAAATCCCCATTGCTGTCTCAAGATCGTATCCAGCAATAACGCATTTTGCGATGCGTAGGTACCATTCAGTTTATTGTAAGAACACATCACCGTCCAGGGTTGGGCTTCCTTTACTGCCAGCTCAAATGCAGGTAAATAGATCTCATGCAGGGTGCGCTCATCCAGCTCCGAATTATTCGTCAATCGTTCGAACTCCTGGTTATTTGCTGCAAAGTGTTTCAGCGAAGTTCCAACACCCTGGCTTTGTACACCATTGATCAAAGCTGCGGCCATCTTACCTGCCAGTACCGGGTCTTCCGAAAAATACTCAAAGTTCCTTCCTCCCAGTGGCGAGCGTTTCATATTCACACCCGGCCCTAATAAGAACTGTACGTTATTCGCCTGGCATTCCTCACCCAGGGCTACGCCCATCCTGGTTAACAATTCAGGGTTCCAGCCGGAAGCCAGGCCTGCCGCCGTTGGAAAACAGGTAGCAGGTACTGAATTCGTAAAATCCGTGCCCACCGCCTTGCGCAATCCATGCGGACCATCCGTCATAAACACCGAAGGAATACCCGCTTTCTCATTCGGTTTTGTACTCCAGAAATCACGCCCGGAACACAATGCGGCTTTCTCTTCCAATGTCATTTTTGAAACCAGCGCTTTTGCCTGCGCCGTATAATCTACCTGGGCAAAAGTAATCTGAGCCCATGCCATACATGCTACAATACTTCCGATTTTTTTCATGTTGTGTATTTTGAGGTATATTAAAACTCATAGGAAAGAGAAGCCCAGAAGCTACGTGGCAAAATCGTTCTTCCTGCCATGGCACTACCTTTTGTAACGGTACTAAAGTTTCTGAACTGGTCACCTCTCACATCTCCTTCAGTAAGGGTTCTTGTATTCAGCAGGTTATCTGCCCACACGCGAACATTTATTTTCTTTGAGATATCATAACCTGCACCCGCTCTCATGGTTACATAAGCCGGCAGTTTGTAACTATCTGATGGTGCTGTAAAACGGCTGCCAATATAGTTTGCAGACAGGTTCAGGTTAAAGCCTTTCAGGTCATAGGTTACTGACAACTCCGTATTCAATGCTGGCACACGCTCTGTTTTCTTACCGGTAAAACTATAGGTCGTATCACCCATTTCTGCCAGTACAGCGGAGTTGGTATTGGTGGATGCTTTGTAATCCGTATATCTTGAATCCTGCAGTGTACCAGTCAGACGGAAGCCGAGGTTCTTAACAGGCCTGTAAGAGATTTCATACTCCGCACTGTAAGTACGGGTAGAACCGAATGACAGGAGGCTCTGTAAACCTGCCGATGCGGTGGGCACTGCAATCGTGAGCGATACATTTTTGATCGCTGAATAACTTGCAGATGCAAAGAGCGACAGCGGACCTTCTGCATATTTCACGCCTACTTCTCCTAAGTAAACCGGGCGTTTCTTAATAGCAGCCGGATCAAACTGGGTTGCATTATAATCTGAGATATTCGGTGCATTATACGCCCTCGTTGCACGTGCGAACATTGCCAGCGCATTACTGATCTTATAGTTCATACCCAGGGATGCCGCCCAGTTGGTATTGCTTTGTGTATAGGCCGTGTAGCCAGCGATAGTAGTGCTTGCAGCCACAGTAGGATCAGGATTACCGGAAGCATCCTTTCCATAGTAAGGACGTTTGCCATCAATATTATCATTATCAAGTCTGAAACCTACATCCAGTCTCCACCTGTCATTTAGTGTGATCTCATCTGTTGCATAGGCTGACAGGGTTCTTGTATTGCCGATCAGTGAAGCTACGGACAACGCGATCATACCATCACCTGAAGGACTGCTCAGCAGGCGGCGGCCATGCTCTTTCATTTCCTGGAAGAAGAAGAAATTGTAATTAGGTCCGTTGTTTACATTGAACTGGTACAAGCCCGCACCCAATGTAAGGGAATGTTTATTGATTTTCTTTTTAAAATCGAGATAATCTATAATCTGCTTATCCTTATTTTGCTGACCAATAGCATAGGTGCTCACGATGTAATCACCTGCTTTCATTGCCGCAGCCTTTCCATCTGAATGGTAGTAGGTAGAAGTACCATTCCACTGGGAAGCGCCAACCGGGATCCCTACAGTATATGCAGTGCTTGCAGACTGATAACGGAAATTGTTATTAATGGTCCAGCCATTGTCTGTAGTATAGTTGAATTGGAAGCCACCGGAACCGAGTTTGGTATGAATACCATCAGCCATATCATAGTTGTGTAAAGTGCCACCTGCATCAGTATAACTCCATTTGGTATCAGGCGTTGCCATAGATTGTGAAAAGAGATCATACCCGTTAAGTGGCTTAGGTTTACCACTACCATCATATGCGTAGTAAGAAGGCAGCATCCATTGTACTTTATCGTTCAGGTATTTACCATATACGCGGATAAACCCATTCCTGTTTTTAAAATCGAAGGTCATATTACCTTTGATCTGTCCACCCTGGTTAGCAGTATAGGAAGGAGGCACCACGCCTTTGTCAGTGCGATAGAAACCCCCGATATTATACTTGACATTATCGCTGAGGTGGCCGCCGGTATTGAAGTCTACACGATACAGGGATTGAGACATACCGGAAGTTACTTTCACTTTACCGTACTGACGATCGCCACCTGTATAGCTCAGGTTGTTCACGACAGCACCAGGTGTATTGCTCAGTAAAATCGCGGCATTGCCACCCCTGATTGCTTCCACGCCTTTGATGGTCAGGTCAGTTTTATAGTATTGGTCTGCAGAAGGAATAGAGTTAAAACCGGTAGGTACCACGGGCAATCCATCTTCCATAATACCCAGGAAGATGTAACCACCCTGTTGCGGAAAGCCGCGTACCCATACATTGCCCGGGCCATCGCCACCAGTGCTTTCTACTGTCAGACCGGGAATAGCTTTCAGCAGGTCGGTGGCATTGAGTGGCGCTCTTGTTTCAATATCTTTATTGCTCACGGTGGTGATCGCTACACTGGACTCGATCTTCTTTTTCGGATTACCACCGGTAACTACTACGCCGGAGAGTTGCAGTACGTCTTCTGTGAGTTCGATGGCGAGGTTTACAGGGCCTTCGGACACAGTCACGGGTTGTTCCTTACCGATAAACCCCACAGAAGAGATGCTCATGGTATAAGTGCCCGCAGGAACCTTTTTCAGTTCGAAACGACCGGCGCCATCCGTCAATGCGGAAGCATTGATATTTTTAAGCTGAATGGTGACGCCGGGTAAGAACTCCCCCTTGTTACTCTTTACCGTACCGGAAATGTACCCTTCCTTGTCGGCAGGGGTATTGTCGGTATTGTAAAGGAGCAGCTGATCTTCTACAACCTTGTAGCCAATGTGAAGGGGAAGGAATATTTGCTGGAGGAAGACACTCAATTTCTGGTCTTTGACATTAAAGCTAATGATGCGTTCAGTTCCGATAGCGCTTGCACTGAATATAAAGCGGACACCGGTTTGACCCTGGATGTCGGCAATGATTTTTTTAAGTTCCTTTTTATCGGCATTGAGCGTGACTTTTTTGTCCAGCATGGTCTGCGCCTTTGAAGGCGAAGCATAAACCGAATACATCAGGATGACAGATAGCGCGATTTGCACAGCAGTTACTTTCATTGCGAGCAACATTAAAGCAACAAGTTGCTTATTTTTCATATTTTTACGTGGATTTGATCGTTAAAAAATGGTTTGGCGGTAAAATCCTTCCTGCATAAGGAGTAAAAGCCGGTAATGTAGCAGCATTGCTGGCTTTTTTTATGCGGTAGATGGCAGTTGTAGCGCACCGGGATCCGGGTAGCATGGATAACTTAATGCATTATCCTGCTTCGGACGGGTACGATGTTTTGATGCAACAGGAGCCTATAGCAGTAGGTGCCTGTTTGCTGAGATGAAATATGCGGGTGATTCCTGTGCGCGCGCAGGTGATCCTTCCCTACATACTCCTCCCTGTTCACCCGGAAAGTTGTTTGGTGATCATAACGTGTCAATTGTATCAGTGATAATTATCCGGGTATATCATGCTCTCCGGCTCTTTCATTGTGCGCTGTTCTAAAACTTCTTCTTTAAGCTAAACTCTTACTTACATCCTTTGCCCCGTATCAGAATTCTTGTTCCTATTATTTCATAAGTAGCCCCTATCGTCTGGCATACCACATCCAGCCTGGTATACAGATCATGCTGTGTGAGTGCGCCGGTAAAAGGGCAATTGTACAGACTGTCATTTTCAACGACAATCTCCACCCCGTAATAATTACCCAGTGCATTGACAACTGTGCGCAGTGCATCATCGCTGAACTGCATGGCCGGCATCTCGGCCACCGGTACTACCGGTTCTGGCTTCTCCACCAGGGTCGTCTGGAAGGAGTTTTCTTTCTGGCGGTATAGTACCCTTTGATTGGGCGTAAGGATCACCCCTCCTGCGATGTGTTT
The DNA here is from genome assembly GCF_034424315.1 of Chitinophaga sancti. GTDB lineage: Bacteria > Bacteroidota > Bacteroidia > Chitinophagales > Chitinophagaceae > Chitinophaga > Chitinophaga sancti. Next base: position 136,892 of record NZ_CP139972.1, on the reverse strand, counting down.
TTCAGGGGTAGCGGTTTGTTCATACACCTCCACCTTGCCGCTACGCACGGATACTTCCACCTGCCCTGTGGCGGGGGCTGGCTGTATCGTAAAACTGGTTCCCAGTACGTGCGTAACGAGGCGGTTGCTGTATACATAAAAAGGGCGGTTGGCATCCTTTCCTACGTCGAAAAATGCTTTTCCCTTCAGGTATACTTCTCTCTTTGTGGTGTGAAAGTGATGCGGATATTTCATTGCCGCACCGGGATATAGGTTGACAGTCGTACCATCTTCCAGTCGTACCTGTTGATTAGCTTTGCTGTCATTCCTGATCTCTTTATATTCTTTGGTGTTGCCTGCGGCAGCATAGTATGGATCGCTGTCTGCCCGGGTAAATAATATCCCCGCGAGGATGATACCGGAGATGGCAGCGGCGATACCCGCGGCCCAGCGCCATTTGATCATGTTTGATCTTTTAGGCTGTGTACCCGCGCTGATCTTTTGCCAAAGGCGATCTTCTGTTGCCTGCCATTCATAGTCCTGCATCGACACGAGCAGTTCGTCATCGCCGATCAGTTCATACCAGTGGTCTATCAGGGTCATTTCCTCCGGAGTACATTTGTTCTCCGCGTAACGTTTCAGGAAAAGACGGAATTCGGTTCGGTTCATGAATAGCAGTTATAATATTAAAGTCCGCTCAGCAATGAAAACCCCTAAAAGTTTTTAAAAAAAAATTTGGAAGGGGCAAAAAAAAGGCTTCCACTTTCGGTAGAAGCCTTTTTGGGTGCGCTATTCCGCCATTAGCGGAGAAATGCAGCAAATAATTATTTAAGTAATGTTATGATCAAAGGTACACCCACTACCATATAATCCTTCAAACTCACCCTCAACAATTTCAAACTCTGTGTTATATGATACTCCACCGCCTTCTCTGTCAAATTCATATGCCTGGCGATCTCTCTTACTGAACACTTCTCAAAACGACTCATGGTAAATACCTCCCTCGTCTTCGCCGGCAACTGTGTCAACGCTTGCTGTATTGCAGCATGCAGATCATTGATCATGATCGTTGCTTCCGTAGATTCGTCCGTGGTATTGCCCGCCAGCTGCTTTTGGCCGGCCTGCCTTACCATCAGTGACTCCACGTAATTGATCACCTTATATTTTACAGCTATAAATAAATAGTTTTCCAGGTTGTCAATTTGTAATGTGGCCCTCTTCTCCCACAAACTCACAAAGATATTTTGTACGATCTCCTCCGCAGCTTCTTTACTCTTTAATTTGTAACAGGCGGTGGTGAATAGTTTCTTCCAATAACGCTGGTATAGTTCCCGGAATGCATGTTCGTCAGAAGCCTGCAATAGCCGGAGCAAGAGATCATCAGTCAGCAAATGCAAATTCATACGTGGCGATAATATTCATAGTAAGGTAAGTAATTTTTTAAAAAACAAATCTTAATTATTAAGTGTCCTGATTACCTTTCTCAGGGTCGCCTCGTCCTTTGCCGTTACATTTACCAAAGAATATTGTTGTCCATTCTTCATTGCGTCCCAGCGCCAGGCCAACTGGCTAATATATTGATGCTGCCCGTTCGCATACCACCATGCTGTATGCAAAATCGAATCACCATTCACCAATTCCGCGCTATACAACGCCTGTCCATTCCAGACTTGTTCACGCACTTTTTCAAAGGTATAACCACTCCCCTTCCAGCAGAGCATAGGATGATGTTCCGAATGATAATAAGAAGGAATATACTTCACATACACCAGGGCTTCCTTATTATATAATTGCGTCACATTATCCGGTAAATGCTTCACAGCATAACCTTTAGCTTTTAAGGGTAAGGCATGCGCTACCACCTGCCGGGGCCGCAGATTGATATAGCACGCACAACTCATACAGACCAGTAGTATCCCATTTCTCAACAATAAAGGACCAGTCGGCACGATCCGGTAGATCCTCTTTTCCATCACACGTTCCTTTCCTACGCGCCTTATTACATAATGACATAATAATCCAAAAGGCAATAATACATACACGACCAGAGACAACAATCCCATCACCTCATGCATCACCGTGCCAGGCATGATCACAAATTGCACCAGGCAAACGATCCTTATCAGGTTACCCACCACATTCAATCCAAACGCCACACACAATAAGGCAATGGTCATTCCTCCCGATAGATACAATCTATACTTTTTCTGTAAGCCCCCTATTATTATCAATCCACACAACATCGCCGTCACCGTCATCTGCAAACCCATACATGCCGGATCTACAGAAAAATTCTGCCCCTTACAACTAATGACATTCCCTTCTACTTTGGCCCCCATGATCATATTCCCTGCAATGGACGTGAGCTGTAAACGAATGGGAAATGTAAACAGGTCCGCCCACCACTCAAAGATCGGTGACATACAGATCAGCACCAGCATAGGCAGCAAATTCATTCTGCCTACATATACTTCCAGGCAAAAGGCCATTGCACAAATCAGACTTAAATAAAAGAAAGTATGTACCGGTACCAACAAAAACAGTACAAAGGCCGAAAGTGACATATAAAAATACCGGCGGCTCCCTTTCCTTGCTGCATCAAATGCTGTTGTGAAAGGCAGGGCTGCCAGCCCCAGGAGGAAGCCGGCAGACTGCCAGTCAAAGAAGTGCTGCAGGCCTGCGAAAAAGAGGACGAGGTATATAGGTATAAGGATCCTCATATCGCTGCAGCACGTTTCTTTTTAAACCAAAGCATACAAACTAAGCCAATCAGGATCAGCGCCCATACATGCGGTTCCGGTACGGCACCTTTGCCATGTATGGCTGCATTCTTCAGACTATTGATGTCATCATGGATATTGAAACGGTCATAATCTTTTTGTGTTTCCAGTACAATCAGGCTGGAAACAGGCGTCACGATGTAAGACTCCTTTGCCGCCGCAATCAACGAAGTATCTGAAACTTTCTGCGGCCCCATTTTTTGCATAATATGGTTGTAAGCAAACAACCGCATCAGGTGATCAGGCGCATTGCTCCGACCCTCATTTTCTTCCTTATTGATCGTTATACCGGCGGGTTCAATCACTACCCGGTGATCGTTCTCAATATCAGCAGGAAATTGTTTTAATGACATGAATTTGCCTAACTCATTTACATCTCCTTCTGCATACCGGAACAAGCGGTATTCCTTCAATGTTCGCATATAAGGAGAGAGTTCGCCACCCAGGTTAAACAATAATAACTTACCTGGAGTTCCGAAAGAATGCTGCAACTCTTTATAAAAGGTACTTTCAGACAGATCATCCAGGTTAGGAGACATTACATTCCCTTTCGTGATCACCAACGCTGTTTCACGGTCAGCTACTTTATATACAGGGAATAAACTGTAGCGGTCTTTTTGCAGGTTCTCAAACAATTCATCGGTAGCAGGCTGCCAACCGTTTTCCGCATATACCTTCATTGGAATACGCAGGTTTTTAATCGCCTTGAATTCCGCCAAGGTCCATGACTGGTTAATATCGAGATAAATAGTTTTCACAAAGGCGCCCCCCATTTCAGGTTTATATGGCATCACAAAATATGATTGCCCGTTTGCACTAAACAAATTGCTGTGCACACCCGGATCAAGACAGCTGATCTGCCAGTCCGCATCATAAGGCCCTACACTGGAAAATGTATTTTGCGTCCTGGTGAACAATCCAGGTAATTCCACCTCCACCGGGTTTTCCAGGAAATTAATATGAACGTCCTCCCTTGCATTCGCGGCATCCGGTCCCTGGAACCAGATGTTCTGATACACAAGTCGCGTTCCTTCCTGTAACAATGGTGCTGTAATCCCGATTTTGAACTGCCTGCTTTCCTGTCCTGAAACAGGGAACACCCGAACAGTCACCGTATTCCCTTCCTGCCAGTGTACCACACCAGGGTCACGCGCTTCCCTGCCCACCACTGTTTTATACGCCTCTGTGGCTTTCTCCTTTGTTGTCAGCACGCCTTTTTCTTCCCGGCCATTGATCCAGAGAGATAATGAAGTTACCACCCCTCCTTCCGGCAAATGAAATCTGTAAATAGCCTCCTCGCTATTCCAGCTCCCTGCATTGGGCGCATCACTATATACATTGAGTGTCTTTTCTGTATAAGCCATGTGTAAGGATGGCCAGATATCCGCATTGGTATGCACCTGGATGGTAGACAACTGATCCCCGCTCCATAAGCGTTCCTGTGTTTCCTGCCTGGAATCAAACATTGCGCTGAGTATTTTGGCGGCTTCTGTTTCAGGTACGTAAGAGATCCCTGTCATAGAAGCGATCATGATCAAAGGGTCGTGCAATTGCCTTGCATCGAAGAACGTGCTCTGACGGGGCCTATCAAAAATTCCATCAATAAGGTCCATGTCAGCAATATCTGACACCTGGTATACCAGCTTTGCCTTCAGTACTCTTTCCACCATCGCATTTGCTGTCGTTTTACGGGCCACATTTTCCCAGCCTGGCAGCTCTTCATTATCCGGCATGAGATACGCCCGGTTGATGGAGGAAACAGCATTACACCATAGCCCAATATAAAAGGCAATCACCACTACTACAAACCCGATACCGCCCAGGTAAGCATACAATTGCTTTTTCCTGAACCATACATACTTTGAAGCCAGGTTAATATTATAAATCAAACATAAAAGAGGAATAAAAACATGCAGGCCAATCCCGAAAAATAAGCCACCAATGGCACCAAACAGGTAACCAGGCAACAAACAAAAAACCAGGTATAAAAAACAACAGCTTGCAATACCCAGTATAAAAGCCATGATCATCCTCACCACAGGCGGAAATACCTCCTTAAAACCATACGCAATATGATTGATACAACACAATGCCAGCATGAACGCCCACCAGCCTGCCGAAGCAGAAAAGATCCCCACGCTCTTATTCAACAAAAAACAACTGATCAGGCAAAGCGTCGTATAAATGGCAAAAGTATTCCTGCCCTTTCTCCCCCTTTTAAAATTCCCGGATGCCCAGAGGAAGACAAAATATAACTGGAGAAATACATAATTAGTCAGGAACAGGCCAAAAAAATCAGTTTGTTCAACATGAAACAATTCAGGAACAAAATAAAATCCGAGGGAAACAAGTATCCCGATCAGGCCCACCCAAAGGGGCGCGTTCCGGAACATCATTTGGAAATACTGCTTGTTTGTCATAAAATAAAGTACTTTGTATTTCAAAGTTAATAGGGCTAAAAAAATCGGCCAGCGCCAATTTACCTTCAAAGCTTTCACTTTGAAGTACAAAGTAAAGGAAATAGTTTGAACCAGGCAAGTCATTTCTCAATTATTTTTCTTACCTTCTATGTCCATTTTTAATTTCAGATAAGGAAGTCATTCAATCGCGCAGACCTTGATACAAGAATAATCCCACTGGTATAAAATTTGTCCACGAATTCATAACACCTTAAACGACAACTCGATGAAAGCAATCTGGCAAAAGGAAGTAATAGCAGAAAGCGAAAAAACGGTGGTAGTCGAACACAATCATTACTTTCCCCCGGAAGCAGTAAAACAGGAAATGCTCAGTCCAAGTAAGACCCATACCATTTGTCCATGGAAAGGAGAAGCCTCCTATTATGATATAACGGTGGATGGAAAAGTAAACAAAGACGCAGCCTGGTACTATCCTGATCCGAAAGATGCTGCGAACAATATAAAAGGTTACATCGCCTTCTGGAAAGGTGTCGAGGTGCTACGGTAACCTAATTGATCCTACTTACTAAAAACCCGGGAATGCAAAAATTCGATGCGATCATCATTGGTGCTGGTCAGGGCGGTGTACCCCTGGCAAAAAAACTGGCAAAAGCAGGCTGGAAAACAGCTATCATAGAAAAACGATGGATTGGCGGTACCTGCATCAACGATGGATGCACTCCCACAAAAGCAATGATTGCCTGTGCCGAAGTAGCCTATACGGTGGCCAATAGCAGGCAATGGGGGATTACAGTGCCCGCTTACCAGGTTGATTTTGAAAAGATCGTGGCCAGGAAAAATGAGATTGTCAGTTCCTTCCGGGACGGCGCTACCAAAGGACTGGAAAAAACGGATGGGCTTAGCATCTTCTATGGCACTGCCAGTTTCAGCGGCCCAAAAACCATAGATATTAAGCTCCGTACCGGCAACACAGAAACCATTAGCGCCGGCCAGGTATTCATCAATACAGGGGCATCCCCTAAGATCCCGGATTTACCCGGCCTTGCGCAGGTACCCTATCTTACCAATACGACCGTTCTCGATCTCCAGGTACTTCCCTCCCACCTCATCGTTTTAGGTGGTAGCTACATTGGCCTGGAATTCGGCCAGCTATTCCGCCGCCTCGGTACGCAGGTCACCATTATTGAACGCTCAAATTTGCTGAAGAGAGAAGACGATGATGTATCTGCCGCCATGAAAAAAATCATGGAAGGAGCTGGTATTACCGTACATACCGGTGCCACTGTCAAACAGGTTGAAGCCCACGGCGATGTGGTCAGAGTAGTGCTCAATACCCATGGAGAAAGTAAAACCATTACCGGCTCTCACCTGCTCCTTGCCTCCGGCCGCGTAGCACAGACAAAGGAATTGCATGTAGAAAATGCAGGCATTACCCTCGACGAAAAAGGTTTCATCCCGGTGAATGATCAACTGGAAACTTCCGTAGCTGGCATCTATGCCCTTGGAGATGTAAAAGGCGGTCCTGCATTCACACATATCTCTTACAACGATCACCTCATCCTGCTCAAAAACCTGCTGCACAAAGAGCAGGCAACAACCAGCGGCAGACCCGTTCCCTATTGTGTATTCACTGACCCGCAACTAGGCCGTATCGGACTAACGGAAAAGGATGCACGCGAAAAAGGATTGGAGATACAGGTGGCTTGCCTGGATATGACAAAAGTAGCACGCGCCATTGAAACAGGACACACCGATGGTTTCATGAAAGCCGTGGTAGAAAAAGGCAGTGGCAAAATTCTCGGTGCTGCTATTCTTGGTCATAACGGCGGTGAGATCATGAGCGTTTTACAAATTGCCATGATGGCCGGTATGACCGCACAGCAACTCAGAGAAATGATCTTTGCACATCCGCTGTACACGGAATCGTTGAACAATCTTTTCATGACCATTACTGATTGATTGTACTTATTACGGAACCATTTGTACAATTCACGGATTCTCCCGCATAAAGTTTTTCCTATCAACAATATGAGTAATTTACTCCCCATATGATCAAACTGGAAAATGTGAGCAAGTCATTCCTCAACGGGAAGCCCGCCGTTTCTGCTGTTTCATTCCAGGTGAATGCAGGAGAAACACTCATACTACTGGGCACCAGTGGAAGTGGCAAGACAACGACGCTCAGGATGATCAACCGACTTTTATTACCCGATAGTGGTCACATCTATGTAAATGGTGATGCCGTAGAAACACAGCGACTGGAATCACTGCGCAGAAGCATCGGTTATGTACTTCAGTACCACGGTCTTTTTCCGCACTACACCGTTGCTGAAAACATAGGTGTAGTTCCGGGTCTGCTGAAATGGGATCCAGGCCGGATCAAAGCCAGGGTTTCCTCCCTCATGGAAAAACTTCACCTCCCGGTATCGGATTACCTCCATGCCTATCCCCAACAACTCAGCGGCGGACAACAGCAACGTGTAGGACTGGCCCGCGCACTGGCCGCAGATCCTCCCGTACTGCTCATGGATGAACCCTTTGGTGCACTGGACCCCGTGACCCGCACCAGTGTAAGAAAAGAATTTCGCGCACTCGACGAGATCCAACATAAGACGATCATCATGGTCACCCATGATGTGCAGGAAGCCTTCGAACTGGGCACCCGCATTTGTCTCATGGACAAAGGCAAAGTACAGCAAACCGGCACTCCCGCCGAACTCCTATTTTCACCTGCTAATGACTTTGTCAGGTCTTTTTTTGATGAACACCGCTTTGTACTGGAACTGAAAGCGCTCACGATTGCCGGTCTCCGGCCATGGTTAGCAAATCTCAATGGCGATGATACCCTCACCGTATGGGATGCCATCGCCGCCGGCATGCCGCGCAATATACTGCTGGATGCCGTAGACCAGTACAGGCAATCTAAACAAATGCATGGAACCAGCTAACAGCTTCATTGATTTTCTTCAGCAGGAATCCGGCAAGATCCTGGAACAAACCCTGCAACATATCGGCCTTACCTTTATCTCGTTATTAATTGCCGTAGTGATTGGTGTGCCCCTGGGTATCGCCATCTCCCGCAAACCGAAAATGGCAGGTGCAGTGCTTGGCTTCGCAGGCATACTGCAAACCATCCCCAGTATCGCGCTATTAGGCGTAATGATTCCCTTGCTGGGTATCGGTCCTGCGCCAGCGATTGTTGCCCTGTTTTTATATGCACTGCTGCCAATTGTACGTAATACCTATACCGGCATCACACAGGTTGATCCGGCAATTACAGAGGCGGCAACAGGTATTGGTATGAGTCCACACCAGCTGCTTTTCAAAATACAGTTACCGCTGGCCATGCCGGTATTACTCGCAGGGGTGCGCACGGCCACCGTGATCAATGTAGGCGTGGCTACCCTCGCGGCATACATTGCTGCCGGTGGCTTAGGTGAATTCATCTTCGGCGGCATTGCCCTCAACAATACGAACATGATCTTAGCAGGAGCTATTCCTGCGGCCTTGCTCGCTATCCTATTCGACTGGGGATTGTCGCGCATCAGGTTCCGGAAGATATTCCTGATGCCTTTGTTCATTCTCGTATTGTCTTCCTTCTACTTGCTCCCTGATTTCTACGGCTCCAGGTTACTCGCAGGATTTACGCCTGAATTCATGGGCCGGAATGATGGCGATATCGGTTTAAAAAAGATCTATGGTTTAAAGATCCGTACCGTGGTGATCAGTGATATGATCATGTACAAAGCCGCTTACGATAAAAAAATAGACGTGATCAGTGGCAGCAGTACCGATGGCCGCGTAAAGGCCTATGACCTCCAGGTATTGCAGGATGATAAACACATCTTTCCGCCTTATTACGCCGCCCCTATCGTGCGCCAGGATGTACTGGATAAATATCCGGAACTGGCACCTGCACTCAATAAACTGTCTGGTACAATTAATGATAGTATCATGACAGCATTGAATTACCGGGTAGATATCTTAAAACAGTCCCCGGCTGTTGTTGCTAAGGAGTTTCTCGACGCCCACCATTTGCTGCAATCACCCGGAGCGGGTGCAAAAGGTACGATCCGTATCGGTGCCAAGATCTTTGGTGATGGCTACATCCTCGCCAATATGTACAAATTACTGGTCGAAGGTTACACCGATCTGCAGGTAGAAACAAAAACCGGTCTGGGAGGTACTAAGATCTGCTTTGAAGCACTGACGAATGCACAGATTGACCTCTACCCCGAATATACCGGTACCGGTCTGCTTGTGATATTGCAGGCAGCACCAGCTACCCTCGATTCCCTCGGGGGCAATGCAGATAAAGTATACGACTATGTAGCCGGTGCTTTTCAACAACGTTATCATATAAAATGGCTGACACCCGTAGGATTCAATAATACATACGCACTCATGATGCGGAGACAACAGGCCAGTGCCTTACAAATAAAGACTATCAGCGACCTGACAAAATACTTACAATGGAATTAAAGCAAGCTTTTGACATCGTGCGCCAAAGATCTGTGAGCATATGCGCGCCATTACAAACAGAGGACTATGTTGTACAACCTGTGGTAGATGTGAGTCCGCCCAAGTGGCACCTGGGCCATACGACCTGGTTCTTTGAAACATTTGTATTGCAACCTAACCTGAAGGATTATAAGGTCTTTAATCCTGATTATAATTTCGTGTTCAATAGTTATTATGAATCCGTAGGTGCAAGAGTGATCCGTACAGACCGGGGCAACCTGAGCAGACCGGGGGTAACGGATGTATACAAATACAGATCCTATGTAGACGAGCAAATGACTCAATTGTTAGAACAGGAAATTTCTAATGAACTACATACCCTCATCACTCTCGGATTAAACCACGAAGAACAACACCAGGAATTACTGATCACCGATATCAAATACATCCTTGGTCATAATCCCCTCTTCCCCGCTTACCAGGAAGACTACTGTTTCAAAGAAAGAAACATCACGGCTGCTGAGTTTATAAAAATGCCTGCCGGGATCTACGAAATAGGTCATACAGGAAACGGGTTTTGTTTTGACAACGAACTGAACCGGCACAAGGTGTACCTGGAGGAATATAGCATCAGCAATGCACTTGTGACAAATAAAGAATACCTGGAATTCATGCAGGCCGGCGGATACACGGACTTCCGCCACTGGCATGCTGAAGGCTGGGATTGGGTAAAAACAAACCAGGTAAAATCACCGCTGTACTGGCACGAAGTAGATGGTCAGTGGATGAATTACACCCTGAAAGGTTTGCAACTCATAGCCCCCAATCAGCCACTTGCCCATATCAGTTATTACGAAGCCACTGCATATGCATCCTGGAAAGGATTACGCCTCCCTACAGAAAATGAATGGGAAGCTGCGGCAGCGCAACTGGCGTGGGGAGAAAGATGGGAATGGACAGAAAGTGCCTACCTCCCTTATCCCGGTTTTGTAAAAGCACCCGGTGCGATCGGAGAATATAACGGAAAGTTCATGGTGAGCCAGATGGTGCTGAGGGGCGGTTCTGTAGCCACTCCGCCGGGGCATAGCCGCATTACCTACAGGAATTTTTTCCATCCTCCACTGAGATGGCAATATACTGGCATCAGATTAGCTAAATAATTCTTATTCAACAATTAAGTTTACATTATGGCTACCACCTCTGTAATGAATGCTTTCACTGTATTGACCCCGAAACAGGAACAATTACCAGCTTTCCATCATGATGTATTGCAGGGATTGCATGCAAAGGACAAATACCTCGACGCAAAGTATTTTTATGATGATAACGGAGACCGGATCTTTCAGCGCATTATGGCTTGTCCGGAATACTATCCGACGAATTGTGAGATGGAGATCATGCGGGAACAATCAGCGCAGATCAGCGCACTGATCGCTTCGCTCACAGATACTTTCGATGTAGTGGAACTGGGCGCAGGTGATGCCACCAAGTCCGTACATCTCTTACAGGAATTACTACAGGTAGATCACTCTTTCACTTACTACCCCATTGACATCAGTGCAAATGTGATCAGTCAACTGGAGCAGCACTTACCAGAACGCCTGCCCGCGCTGCAGGTACATGGCCTGCATGGTGAATATTTCGAGATGCTGCGCATGCTACAGACCTTGTCTGCAAGGCCCAAAGTAGTACTGTGTATGGGTGGCAATATCGGGAATTTCACGCCTGCAGAAACCCGTAAGTTCTGCCGCCAGTTGCGCAATTATTTACAGCCTGGCGATATGTTGCTGACAGGCTTTGACCTGAAGAAGCATCCCCAGATTATTTTGAATGCATATAACGATGCGGGAGGGATTACGAAGGAGTTTAACCTGAACCTGCTCACGAGGATTAACCGGGAGATGGAAGCGGATTTTGATCTGACGAAGTTTGATCATTATGCCACCTATGATCCGGGTACAGGGGCTTGCAAGAGTTACCTGGTAAGCCTGGAGGATCAGCAGGTAAAGGTATTAAATGAGGTGATTGAGTTTAAGCTGCATGAAACGATTTACATGGAGATTTCGCAGAAGTATAGTGTGGACGAATCGGAGAAACTGGCAATACAGGCGGGATTTGAGCCGATAGCGCATTTCAGGGATAAGAAGGGATGGTTTGTAGATAGTTTATGGCAAGCCTGATTTAAAAGTGCTGTTGCTTACGCAACAGCACTTTTAAATTTTTAAGGATTCGCAAATAATGATTCCAGCGCATCCAGCAATAGATCAATCTCTTCTTCTGTATTAAAATAATGCGGCGCAATACGCAGTGCCCAGTTCACTCCTTTCGATTTCAGATCAATCAGCGCACTTGCAGTCACGCTCACGGCTGTATTAATATGCCGTTCTCTCAGTGAAGTCAGCAACCACTGCGGATCACTCACCGGCGCAGTCAGGGTAATAATACTGGCCAGTGCTGTTCCTTTATCCAGCAATGTCACACCCGGCAATGCCTGTAATCGCGGCCGCAGCAGGCTACCTAAATACCTATTACGATCTGCTATATTCTGCAAACCGATTTCATTCGCATAATGGATCGCTGCATAACTGCCGGATAATAACGCATAATTCTGCTCCCAGTCCTGGAATCGTTTTGCATCAGGTGCTGTCACGAAGGTATCATCATCCGTCCAGGTAGCGGCATACATATCCAGGAATAAAGGATACCAGGGTTTGTGCAGGATCCTGTCAGATACATACAGCAGGCCAGCTCCCCTTGGTCCGCGCAGGAATTTCCGCATCGTACCACAGAGAAAATCACAGCCTATTGCTTCCACATCCAGCGGCAGCTGTCCGACAGACTGACATGCATCTACAAGATATGGGATCTCCAGTTCGCGGCATACTTTCCCTATCGCAGCAACGGGCTGGATCAACCCGGTATTGGATGGTACATGTGTAAGCGATACAAGCCGGGGATGCTTTTCTTTAATCAGGGAAGTCATGTGATCTACATCCACACCGCCTTCGGGGAGGCTATGTGCACGGATCAGCGCTATGCCAAAACGCTCTTCCAGGGAGAGGAACTGCAACTGGTTGCTCGCATAATCCTCATTGGCAATGATCACCACATCTCCTTTTTTAAAAGGAATGCACGACAATGCCCTGGCAAAACTATTGGTCGCACTGCTGGTAAATGCTATATTCTTTGCCGGGGCATTCAGTAGTTTCCCGGCAGCCATATAAAAACGGTTGAGGGAAGTTGCATTGGCGGCGGCTGTTTCATAACCTCCACAATTAGCTTCTTCAGTCAGGTAATCCTGCATCGCGTGCAGCACCGGGTAAGGCGGTAAGGATGCGCCTGAATTGTTGAAATGTATTTTTGTCTGGCAGCCAGGTGTATCTGCCCTCAGCTTAGCAATGTCCATGGTATTTAATTATTTCCACGCCCCGAGCATCCGTCTTACAGCCACGATCTCGCCGGTATGGTAGCTGGTATGATCCGCAATTAAAAGGGCTTCACGGAAGAGGTGCTGACCATCACCATGGGTAAAAGGCTCGTAGAGATCTACTCCGGGTCGCTTTAGCAATTTAATGAATTCCGCGCAATCCCTTTTGATATGGGCAATGCTTTCCTTCCAGGCATCGTCGTCTTTCGGCACGGGATCGTTTGGCCAGTAACCGGCCGGCCAGGGGGGTGACTGATGCCCCGGGTTCCTCGAAAATTCCAGGATATCCCACTGCGCAATGCGGATATGTTCCACCAGTTGCCAGATGCTGTATGGCATATTGTCCGGTACTACTCCCCGCAGGTTCTCAGGTATCCCCTTTACGGCATCTTCGAATGATATATGGGCATGACTGCCGGTGAGGAGTTCTTGTAATGATTGAATGACTTCTTTTTCTGCCATGATTTCATTTTTTAAGGTATGGCCCAATTAGGGTGCCAATGATCTGATTATGACATTAAAACAATAACAAAGCAATACCCCGAATCCAGTGGCAACATTACATCAACAGTTCACTTAAAGATCACGATAAGTACACTTGTATATCCAATGGATATTGAGGTGTACTTATCGTGATCTTTAAGTGAACCGATAATGTAGGGTTGCACTAAAATCTTGTGTATCGTCTAACCGATTCAAAAAGGGTTATCTTCACCATATTAACCGGAGCCACTTGTTTACTTACTAGTAAGTAAGTATATTTGCAGGATGCAGGATACGAAAGACAAAATTGTTGGCCTGGCCGATCAGCTGATCAAAACAAAAGGGTTTAACGCCTTTAGTTACAAGGAGATATCCGATCCGCTGGCCATCAAAAACGCCGCTGTTCATTATTATTTTCCCAGTAAGGCCGATTTGGGCATGGCAGTACTGCAGCAGGAATTCGACTCCCTGAATATTGGTATAGCCAATTGGGAAAACTTAACGGAGGACCAGCAGCTGCGGCAGCTTATTGCCTCTTTTGAAAAAAAATGTAGCGGCCATATGGCCTGTATTATGGGCTCCCTCTCCCCGGATTACAATACCCTGCCTGCCAATATGCAGGAACGCCTGCAACAGTTCAGTGCCGCTGTGATCGAATGGGTGACACGCTGCCTGGATAAAGGCCGCGAAAAGGGCATTTTTAGCTTCAAAGGAGCTCCGGAAGACCGTGCTTTGATGATTGTATCAAATCTGCTCGCTTCCCTCCTCCTGAGTCGCGTAATGGGCGAAAGCGCTTTTGAAAAAATCAGTAAACAACTATTAGACGATATTTTATGAAAAGAGTAGTCATCACCGGTTTAGGCGCGATTACGCCTATCGGCAATAAAGTCAGCACCTTCTGGCAAAACCTGCTTGCAGGCAAAAGTGGGGCTGCGACTATCACAAAATTCGACGCCAGCAAATTCCGGACACAGTTCGCCTGCGAGATCAAAGATTATGATCCTGCGCAGTACCTGGATAAAAACGATCTTAGAAAAACGGATCCCTTTACCCAATATGCACTCATTGCTGCCCAGCAGGCGGTAGATGATGCCGGGATCAATTTTGCCGGCATGAACCCATTTGATACAGGAGTGATCTGGGGCTCCGGTCAGGGCGGGATGCTCACCTTCGAAGAGCAGGTAAAAGAATATACACTGGGTAATTATCAACCCCGTTTCAATCCTTTCTTTGTACCAAAACTGATCGCAAATATGGCCTCCGGTATGATCTCTATCCGTTTTGGCCTGATGGGCATTAACTATACCACCGTATCTGCCTGTTCTACTTCCAATACTGCTATCATGGATGCACTGAATTACATCCGCTGGGGTAAGGCGAAAGTGATTATCACGGGTGGTTCCGAGGCACCCATTACGGAAGCATCCGTAGGGGGATTCTGTGCCATGAAGGCCATGTCGCAGCGCAACAATGATCCGGCTACTGCCAGCAGACCTTTTGATATCGGCAGGGATGGTTTTGTTATGGGCGAAGGTGCGGGTGCATTGATCCTGGAAGAATACGAACATGCTGTAGCCAGGGGGGCACATATCTATGCGGAAGTAGCAGGCGCTGCCATGACTGCAGATGCCTATCACATGACCGCGACCCACCCTGAAGGCCTGGGAGCCTGCGAAGCAATGAAACGTGCACTGGAAGATGGCGGGTTACACCCTTCTGAAGTAGATTATTTAAATGCACATGCCACCAGTACCCCGGTGGGTGATCTGAGCGAAATAGCAGCTATTACAAAACTGTTAGGACCATCCGTAGCCATCAGCGCAACCAAATCTATGACCGGTCACTTACTGGGAGCCGCAGGCGCAATAGAGGCAATCGCTTCTGTTTTAACCATTAAACATGGTATGATTCCGCCAACCATTAATACGCAGGAATTAGATCCCGCCCTGCCGGCGGATTTAAATATCGTATTGGGAACTGCGGTGGAGAAAAAAGTAAAGGTAGCAATGAGCAATACCTTTGGTTTTGGGGGCCACAACGGCATTGTGGTGTTTAAAGCGATATAAATTTATCAGCCTTTGAGAGGTCCGCCTCTCAAAGGCTTCAACAGGTCCATTAACCCATTTAACCTAATTTCATACATCGTACTTAGCAACATCCCCAATTTCCCCTTTGGCCATCCCTCCCGGTTAAACCATTCCAGGTAAGACACTGGCAAATCGCACAGCAGCACATCTTTATACTTCCCAAATGGCATTCTCATCGTCACCAATTGTTTAAAAATCTCCGGGTCTGGTCCTGCTATTTCCATCTTCAATTTTTTTGCAAATATATTTTTTTAGATTTCTAAATCCGTTTTTTCTGCATTTGCGTATATACCATCATTATTAGAAAATATCTATATCTGTCAACCAGATATATATGAATAAAGGGACTTTGACAAGCAATTGCTGAAAGCAGGCTGACAAAACATTAAGGGACAATTTAACGAATTCATTGCCAATTTATTATCTGGAAATAGTCGTGTGAAACTTACTTGCATTGTCTATACCTATTGCAACAGCTTTGTACAAAAAGGCACATTTCATTTTGCATTTTTGTGAACTTTTTGAATTAAACATCCCCCCAGAAGAGTGGTTATGAGAATAGCCGGTTGCAGATATCTTAGTCTGTAACCGGTTTTACCTTTTTCAGGCCACTATTCTGCAACAAAACCAAGGGGCCATGGAGAACGAGATCAGACAGCGCCACGCCGAACTTTACGACCTGTTGCTGCGATATATTAAGACGGACCAAGCTGAACTGGATTATCTGGATGAAGATGGTCCGGGTATGGAATTATTATCGAAGAGCATACAGGTATTAGGCAAGCGGCTACAGGACGCAGAGCGAAAACTCGCAGCTACAGAAAAATTACTAAAGACATCACAGGATACATATGCCAGTTTGCTCGGAGAGATCCAGGATTATGCGATCATTACCCTCGACCTCGATGGCAATATCGTAAACTGGAACAAGGGTGCTGAACGTATTAAAGGATATACTGCGAAGGAAATTGTAGGTAAAAACTTCAGGGTCTTTTACACCCCTGCTGCCAGAGCTGATAAATTACCGGAGAAACTGCTGGCTGCTGCCATCCGCGATGGTCGTGTACAGCACGAGGATTATCGCGTACGCAAAGACGGCACCTTACTATGGAGTAGTGTTACCATCACGGCCCTGCACAATAACGAAGGTGAACTGACCGGGTTTATCAAAATCACCCGTGACCTCAGCGAGAAAAAACTGATGGAAGACCAGACCCTGTTGTATCTCCGCAAACTGGAGATGGAAAACAAGGAACTGGAGCAATTCACTTATATTGCCTCTCACGATTTGCAGGAACCATTGCGTTCTATCAGTACACTGGTAGAACTGGTGGCCAAAGAATATGCGGGTAAACTGGATGACACCGCGGACAGCTATCTCCGCTTCATCCGCCAGTCAAGTAACCGTATGAGTGACCTGATCAAGGCCCTGCTGGATTACTCCCGTATCGGCAAGGTAAAGGTGAAGGAAGCAGTGGATTGTAACCAGGTCGTCCTGAATGCAGTAGACGACCTGCGTACCGCCATTCACGAGAGCAAAGCACAGGTTGTGCTGGAAAACTTACCAATCGTACAGGCCTACCCGGTAGAGCTGAAATTATTGTTTCAAAACCTGCTGAGCAATGCAATTAAGTTCAGGCAGAAACATGTACCTCCAGTGGTCCGTATTACCTGTGTAAAGAAGGAGCATGAATATGAATTCACCTTTGCAGACAATGGAATCGGCATCGCACCACGTTACCAGGAAAAAGTATTTGAGATCTTCCAACGCCTGCACAATCAATTGCAATACGAAGGTACAGGCATCGGACTGGCTCATTGTAAAAAAATAGTCACCCTGCATGGAGGCCGTATCTGGCTTAGTTCCATACCAGGTGAAGGCAGTCAGTTTTATTTCACCATCTCAGCATAAACCTCATGAATAAAAAACTACACTCCATTCTTTTAGTTGAAGACGATGAAGCCACCAATTTCATCAGCCAAATGGTTATTAAAAGAATGGATTGTGCAGACCACGTAAAGGTAGCATGGAACGGAGCCGAAGCGCTTGACTACCTGAAAGACTGTAAAAATACCCCTGAAGGCCAACCAGACCTCATCCTGCTGGACATCAATATGCCGGCCCTGAATGGATGGGAATTCCTGGAAGAATACAATAAACTGGGCGATCAGGAAAAAGGACAGGTGGTCGTAGTGATGCTCACTACATCCATGAATCCGGATGATCACAAACGGGCGATCTGTCATCCTGATGTATCAGGGTTTAGAAACAAACCGCTGACAAAGGGCCTGATGGAAGATATATTGGATGCTTATTTCAACAGGTAATTTTACAGTTCAGCAATTTTCTTGCCCTGGAAAAATAAATAGCTATTTCAGTATAAAAAATTTCCCGGGTATCATTTTTTCAATGCAGGAAGGTTTACAACCAGCCCTTCTCCTGCCAGGATGATATTACATCCGGCACAACCCCGCATTCACCTAATATCCGTTCAAACTCCTCCATGTCAGACTCCCAGTCTATGGCATACGCTGCAAAATCATCACTTACCGGCAATCGTCCGTAGAGCTTATTCGTAGTAAGCAACCAGGCCACTTTGCGCAGCATGGCAGCCGCTATCTCCCATTTCTCTTCCCGCTCTATGATCTGCATAAACTGTTTAAAAGGACGCTCGAATTTCTCCATCCGGATATTCATGTAAGGATGATCCAGTTCTGTCGATAAAAAGATCAGATCAAATATATCTTCATCCTGGTGACGACGTGAAATTTCGGTGGTAAATGCCTGCGAGCGCGGAGAAAGAGATGGAATGTATTCAGCTATTTCATGGTAGTTGATTTCTAAGAGGGATAGCGGTGTTTCGATGCGGGAAGCTACCAGTGTATCGATGATCGCTTCAGCGAGTTTTTCGGCCACTTCTTCCTCCAGTGCCTGGATATTTACAGCATCATCTGGTCTCACCCAGGTCAGCCGCTCATTGCCGGTTTCGCACACAGCCCTGATCTCGTCGAGCTGGCCATCGGGTCTGTAGCTGTAGTGCTGACTGTAATGAAATTCTCCGTGACCGGGCGCCATACCCAGTCCATCGGCGGTGACGATGCGGTCTTCTTCCCAATGATATTTTTCTATTGATATAAACAGGGAATATTGATCGCCCAGCATATCCGCAATGATCTCGTCTGCAGTATCTCCATCAAAATTATTGGCGCTGCCCCGGGTATTGAGAAGTAGCGATTGCCACCCAACCTTTCTTCCTTCTTTGTAAAGAATTCGTTTGATACAGGAAGGTATTTGAGTATGTTCTGTGATACAAAATTCAACATATTCAACCAGGTCATCACTGTAAGAATAATAGGCTTCCCAGTTAATATTGTTTACTACGTGGCGGAATGCAGTATAAACGGGTTTTCCATCGGCACCAAATCCATAAAAATGATAGTCGTTGATCTCTCTGGCACGTGCTTCAGGGAATACTTTCCCATCAGGCAGCATAAATGCTTGATTTCCATAGTCTTTCAGATCGTATCTGAATCCCGGCACATATTTCTCTGTCAGGATCTTCTTTTTAAATTCGGGCAGAAGCGATAGCTCATTAAATGCATGCTTCCATCTGGTTAGTAACTCTTGCTTCAGTTTTTCAAGGTCCATCAGCCGGCATTTTGAATAAAAATAATATATATTAATTGACATAGCAAGGGGAATTTCTATTTATCTTTATCGATCATAACCACGACTAAGAACCTATGCCTAAGAAAAACCTGCAAAGGTACCTGCTATCCTGTATCTGCCTGTTTTATGCCATATCTTTAAGAGCACAATATCCAGTGCCACAGGTAGTTGGGCAACCTTCTGTCACAGCCAGATGGCTCTCTATCAACCCCCGGTCATGCGGAACAGATATGATGATGAACACCTGGCGGCAGAGCAATGCTTTCAGACAAAAAGAAAAAAAGACGAACCATGCTATCCTGATGAATACAAACAGGTTAGCGGCCGCAGATTATACCCTGCCGGTGGTTTTTCATATCATTAACGAGGATCCTACCACCATTACGGACCTGGATGTAACGAATGCACTTGCAGCATTGAACGATGCCTATGGCAAGACCGGGGCATTTGCCGGGGCAAGAGCCGATACCCGTATACAATTTTGCCTTGCCAAAACAGATCCGGACGGCGGCGCAACCACTGGCATCCTGCGTACGAAATCTTATCTGGCTGACTTTGACGCGGATATGGAAGGAGACGCACTCACCGCCCTGGGTAAATGGGATGGCAACCGCTATATTAATATCTGGGTGGTGTCCGGTATCAAATCAGAATTCCTGCAAACCTTTGAATGTGGCGCCTGGACCCGTCTGCACATGGCCGGCTATGCCAGTGCCGGTGGCGATGTAGTAGTATCAGGATTAGGCGTGGACCTCGTAGCACACGAAATGGGGCACTATCTGAGCCTCATTCACACCTTTGCCAACCAGGATTGTAAAAATGATGATTGTACCACGGATGGAGATATGGTGTGCGATACACCGCCTGACCAATCTATCAATGGTGGATTCCCCTGTAGTAGCCCGGAGAACTCCTGTAGCACAGATACCTTGTCCGGCTTTAGTACAGATGTTCCTGACCTGCCGGATAACTTTATGGACTACGGCGGCGGTACGGGTTGCGTCATGTCTTTTACAGATGGACAGGCACAACGTATGCGCGATTTTATTGGCAGTAGTCTGACAGGCATGATTGGCAGTACTCTGTGTAATCCACCCTGCGCCACTGTTGCCGTTGCAGCTTTTACAAAAAATGTAGATTATCCGTTGATAGGGAGTACCGTGAATTTCACGAATACCTCTACTGGGGCTACAAGTTATGAATGGCTGGTGGACAATGTAGTGGTGAGTACTGCGGCAGCATTTAGTTTGCCGGTAACTGAAAAGAAAAACTATGTAGTGAAATTACGTGCCTACGATGCATCCGGTTGTTATAGCAGCATGCAGGATGTATTGCAGGTAAACTGTGGCGTCACTGCGCGCTTCTATCCAGATAAGCGGAAGATCGCTTCCAAGGTGGGTGTAGAGCTGGATAGTGTGTTGTTTACAAACCGTTCTATCAATGCTACCGCCTATTCATGGAGAATAAAACTCGGTGCAACCGAAACAGAAGTAGCCACCACTACTGATTTAACGTATGTATTTCAGACACCGGGTAACTACCAGGTAAGATTGATTGCTACGGATGGCACCTGTACTGATACAACAAATTATGTGACCATTGTAGTTGATGATCCGACTGCCGATGGACACGTGTACCTGAATTCAGTGGAGTGCTACAACCAGACACAGTTACGCGTTTCCCTGTACTTTTACAATTTTGGTTATCAAACAATTCCCAAAGGAACAACGGTCACTTTGTACAACGGTAAGCATGATTCTATCGGGGTATACTTACTGCCCTATGACCTGAAGGGAAAATGCGCTTCTTATTTAGAAACATTTATCCTCAATGCATACAGCGATACCCTGGTTGCGAAGTTCGTTACCAATACGGCTACGATGACGAACTACCGCTTCAGGATACAGCTCACCCCTGCGGATATTGCAATGACACCCGCACAGACGATCAACCTGACGCCTGCAGTGGTAAGTGGTGGTACAATCAATAATGTGACATGGACGCCAACAACTTACCTGACTTGCGGTACCTGTGTCACCACAGCCTTTACAGCGCCTTATCGTCAGGATACGGTGTTTCAGCAAAATGTAAAAGTGAGCAACGCGAACAATTGCTTTGATTCCACCTTCACTACCATTCATATTGCACCCGTGGATGATTATACAGCTAATGTACTGAGCACAGAATGCGCGCGTAACGATAGCATGTATGTGACTTTTGAAATCTGTAACGGCTATACAGCAGGTAATATTCCGCAGCATTTGAACCTGAGTTTCTACGATGCAAATGGCGTGATGATCGGGAATAATTACACGATTGCTGCGTATAGTTCTTCCGCCTGTGAGAGCTATCATGTAACTTTAAAAGGCGCGTCTCCTTTCAGCATCAAAGTGAATACCGGTACATGGCCGGAAACGGATACAAGTAACAACATTACTGCGGCCACTTATACTTTACCAACGGGGAGTATACTGCCGGCAGATACCACAGTGCTGCGCGGTGCTTCCTATACATTGAATACCGCTGTGAATAATTTTACAGCGACGACTTATGCATGGCGAACAGAAGCTGGAAATACAATGATTGCTCCTACAACAGCGACACCAACGATCACCGTGAAAGACAGTGCAGGCATCTATGCGGTGATGACAAATGCATATGGTTGTAAGCTGGCAGTATCCGCTATTGTAAGACTAATACCTCCGGATCTGACCATGACTATTTCGGAAGTGAAATGTTATGATAACACGCATACGCTGGTGACGTTTGAGATCTGTACGGCTAATGGCTATGACAGTATTCCAAAAGACCTGACTGTATCTTTCTATGATGACGGGGTATTACTGAAACCTTTGTTTTACAATGATTCCGCGAAAGCGGGTACCTGTCATACCTTTCAGCAGGTGATTCCTACGCCGGTGAGTGGCACTGTCTCTGCAGTGGTGAATGCTACCCGGCGACTGAAAGAAACTGATTATACCAATAACAATGATGACGCTTCTACCGATCCGTTCGCAGTTGCATTCGAACCACGTGTACTGGAAGTGGGCCGCTTTGAGGATATACAATTAACGCCACTGCTGACAGCTGGCGAATTACCCACTTCTTTTACCTGGACACCTGCAGAGGGATTAAGTTGCAGCAACTGCCTCTATCCTACCGTTCATGCAGTTTCTGCGGTGGTCTACATGCTGACTATAAAGAATGAGTATTTCTGTACAGACACGGCTTCTGTGTATGTACATACTTCCGTGAAAGACCAGTTTGCGATGCCGAATGCATTCAGTCCGAACGGCGATGGGGTGAACGATGTATTTTATATCATTGGTGCTAAAGATATTATCTCCATTGACGACTTCCTGATCTTTGACAGGTGGGGCAATAAGGTGTTTGAAAAACATCGCGGCGTGCCGAATGACAAGTCCTTTGGATGGGATGGTGCAAATGCAAAAGCGGGTGCCTACATATACTATATCAAGGCGGGAAATGCACAGATAAAGGGAACGGTTCTATTGGTCAGATAGCACCGTTCATCCGGTTTTTGCCGTCATAGTAAAGTATGTATTACCTTTGTAATATTATAAATAATCCCAACCTATGAACCCTATAAGAATTATTATTGTATTGCTCCTGCTGGCCAATGAATCCCGGGCGCAGGAGCTAACCTCAAAATTTACGGCTGTAGAAGTAAATTTAGATGGGGTATTTAACACCTTCAAACAAGGCGATTCCTGTGTGGTAACTGCACCGGATGGATTTAGTTCGAAATCGGTCTTTATCGATGCCAGGGCGGGTGTAAATGATTCCGTAAAGACATACCGGATCAATGTACAGACACCTGGATTAACGAAACTGGCCGTAGAAGATGTACAAAAATACGATACCTGTTATGTAAGAAAATACAGGTATCGGTTTCCTGTAACTATGCAGGTAATGGATAAATCCGGTACCCTACTCAGGTCAGTCACTGTTGTACAGGACGACGTAGAATTCTCCTCATTGGTAGATTCAGCTTTCCTGTCTGGTACCGGGAAAAGGAGCTGGAGTTTTCAACCCTTTATGCATGACACGACTTGTCTTGCCTGGACAACGGAGCATGAAGCAAAGATTGAAAAAAGACTGGCTGAAAATGCATGGGATGACGCCTGTGAAAGGATCAGGGATATATTGGATGCCGGATATGGGAGTACCATGTATACAAAGAACGGATATAATATCTACCTGATCAAATCCCCGGCAGCAGAACAAATAGAGCTGCAGGAACTGTGTAAGCGGATGCAAAAGACGATCAATACCTGGGGACCACTGGCGATTCGGTTAAATGGCGACCGACAGGCAAAACTGGGGAAGATGGCAGATGAATTTGTTAGTGCATCGAAGAAAACCGGCTTGCCAGAGAATCTTCGTTTTCTTTGTTTGTACAATGCCAGTGTATGTGCTTTGTTAAGTGGCCAGGGCGATAAGGCTGTTGAGTATTATAACGGGTATATAAAAATTAATCAAAAAGCAGGTGTGCCTATCAGGTTAGCAAATAATCCGGATGCGGATGCCTGGAGAAAGTATAATTATCGTAGCCTGCTACTACATGCTTCGAATAATGAACCGCTTAATATTCCATATATAACAGAATAAAAACAGGGTGTCTCTTTAGCGGAGACACCCTGTTTCTTTTATTTCACTTCCTTTATTTCAGAATACACCTGTTCTGCTACCCCAGCTGTCTTCACGCCTACCCTTGCAAAATACGCTGCATCTGCCGGTAAGGTCAGCTGCATTGTAAATGCCCCTGAGATATCAGGCTTGGCAGATACACTTCTGATGCTGTTTACCTGGTCTACAATATTCGTATTACCAATATAAAGATTCACTGCTTCCAGAGGCAGGTTATTGTTAACCTGCTGCACAGAAACAGTCGCCGTGAGCTGTGTACCACTCTTTGTAAAGCTTGCATTCGTGATGATGAAATATGGCTTAACAGTGATATCTACATTAGTAGCCCCGCTTACC
Organism: Chitinophaga sancti; assembly: GCF_034424315.1. Taxonomy (GTDB): domain Bacteria; phylum Bacteroidota; class Bacteroidia; order Chitinophagales; family Chitinophagaceae; genus Chitinophaga; species Chitinophaga sancti. The sequence goes on along the minus strand of NZ_CP139972.1, from coordinate 112,578 downwards.
TTTACGTCGATAGAATCTGCATTATCCAGCCATGGGCCATTGCCCTGGCGCAGCACCAATTTGTAATCCCCGTCAAATAATATGGCGGAGAAAGCGCCATTCTGTCCTACGTAAACAGGTATTTTGGAGAACAATGCATATCCATGCTGCCACAGTTCTACCTGCACACCATTAGAGCGCAGGCCTAATGCATTCTTATCGTACACCACCCGTCCGCTAAGTGTGGACTTAGGTTTTTCGAAGTTATCTTTTTTACATCCGGCTGATAGGATCAGCAGTAAGGATGCTATGATTAAGTATCTCATAATGCTTAGTGGAATGGGTTTTTAATAATCTTAGGATTATTGTTCAGCACTGACTGGTCGATGGCTGTGTAGTAGTTACCCAGCTGGAAGAAGCGGGGTGCGCGGAAACGGGGCGCCACCATTTTTACAAACACATATTTGCCATCGTGTGCATTACCGGGGCGGATCACCCTGTATGGGTACAGTGCATAGATCATGGCATCGGCACCGGAGCTGCTGCCATTCCAGAGTTTGTCTGCAATACGCCAGCGCTTCAGATCCCAGAGGCGGTGATCTTCGAATGCCAGTTCTACACGGCGTTCATTGCGGATGCGTTCATCTGTCAGCACAGTTACACTGTTTGCCGGGAAACCGGCGCGTTCACGCAAGGTATTGATGTAATTGAGCGCAGGTCCTGTCTGGCCTAATTCGAAAGCTGCTTCGGTCGCATTCAGGTAAATCTCACCCAGGCGGAACCATACCCACCATACATCGCTCTGTACACCACGGGTACTGGTTTTATCATTGGGGTCAATGAATTTCTTCAGGTAAAACCCGGTGTTGGATACTTCCTGGATGGAGCGGTGCGGACCGGAAGTACCTGTCAGCAATTTTCCATCGCTGTAGGTGGTACCAAGGTCACTGCCTTCTACCACATCGTAGGCATTGCGGGTATCATTCCAGACCATTACCCCAGCCTGGATTGACAGTTGCAGACCTTTGAAAGTAGTGCCGGGATAGATGATGGTACCGTATAAGCGGGCATCCTTGTTAGCGAAAATATCCTGCACATTATCGTAGTAAATGAAATCACTGTTGTCAGCTGTGCGGATCTTCAGTGCGCCGTTTGTACCATCTAAATATTCGTAGCTTTCTACGAGGTTCAGGGAGGGCGTTACGGATGATGAGCCCAGGTTATCTTCGCGGATACCACGGGCAATATTATCGTAAGAGAATACATGCTTACGGGTAGGCAGCAGGTAGTCTTTGACGAAGATCACCTCCTTGTTGGAAGCTTTCTTGGTGACTGCTTCGAAGAAGTTCTCCCCATTGTCAGGGTTGTTCTTATAGAGCGTATATACACCACTGTTAATGATCTCCTGGGAGGCCGCGAGTGACTGCTGATAGTAGTTGTTGGCCATGGAAGCAGGGATGCCGACTTCCCCACCGGGCGTACTGATCGGAGCAGCCATGAGACTGTTATACTTTGCAATGGAGGCAGCGTAGAGCAGGGCGCGACTCTTTAGTGCGAGTGCGGTGTACTTGTTTGCGCGGGATACGCTACCATCATTTCCCAGGTCATTTTTGATGGCGTCTACTTCGTTGCCTATGAAATCGTATACTTCTGATTCTTTGGCACGGGGCTGCTGCAGGTTGGAGACATTACCACTGTAGTCGTAGATGAGCTGTGAGGTAATGAGTGGCACCCCTCCCATTCTCTTCACCAGTTCGAAGTAGTTGAAAGCGCGGAGGAAGCGGAGTTCGGCGGAATATTGTTTCTTCTGGGCGGCGGTGAGATTGACACCGTATTTTGCGATGTTCTCAATGGCGAGATTGAGATCGCGGATGAAGGTGTAGTTCCAGAGATACCAGCTGTTGTAATTATAAGAGGTGATGTTGTTACGGCCATCTTCGTTGGACTGACCGCTCCACATGGCATCGTCGAAATTGGCCATGTCGCGCCACTGGAAGAGCCGCCCATCAGCGTTGTCATTGACATCGACAAGGCCGGATTCGGCCGGAAGGCGGTCGTAGAAATTAGCGAGGAGGGCAACGATTTGTTTAGGGTCGTTCCATACCTGCTGATCTGAGAGGATGGTGCGGGGCTCCCGGTCCAGCCAGTCTTTCATGCAACTGGTAGTGCTGAGAAGGAGGAGCAATATGATGCTAAGTTTTTTCATGTTGTTTGGAATTTAAAAGTGGCTTTTGTCATGACAGGGAGTATGTTAAAATTTCCCGGTCATGAAGTCTCTGCATTTTCATTGTTAGAAAGACACATTAAAGCCGAAATTGTACAAACGTTGTTGCGGATACACCAGGCCATTTGAAGAACTGATTTCAGGATCAATTTCAAATTCCTTCACATTATCAAATGAAAACAGGTTTGTACCATTTACATACACGCGCAGTGCTGAGAGCCCGATCTTCTTTACCATGTTTTTTGAGAAATTATAAGCCAGTTCCAGGTTTTTCAAACGGAGGTAATGCACGTTTGTAATCCAGAAATCGTTTACCTGGTAGTTTACGTGAGTTGTATTATCCTTGCGAATAGCAGGGTATTTACCACTTATCCAGGCACTGTTGTTATCATATGGATCGGCCCTGTGCCAGCGGTTTGCCAGCATGTAAGCAGGGGATGAACCGTTGTTCTGGAAAGGATAACGCAGTTCCCAGTCACGCAGGAAAGACTGCATCGTTGCACCTGCCAGATCCATTCTCAGGGTAAAGCCTTTATACCCCACACTGGCATTCAGGCCAAAGCTCATGTAAGGCTGTGCACCCTGTGCGTAGCCAATAGGGCGCTGATCCAGGCCATTGATGATCTTATCACCATTTACGTCTTCGTATTTGAAATCACCGGGCAGTTCGGTACGGTTACCCTGGCCATCGTTGTCGATACCGTAGTTTTTGATCTCCTCCTGTGAGTTGAAGCGACCGGTTACGTGGTAACCCCAGGTTTCATTGGCCCACCTGTTTTCGATGGAGTTGCGGTATTGATCCCAGCCGTTACCAAAACGTGGTTTGTAGGTATGCAGGCTTCGCAAACGGGCAAAGGTCGCATTGACACCAATGCTGTAATTCACTTTGCCGCTCTTGCCCATATAGGTGACCATACCTTCGATACCACGGGTAGCGTCAGAATTCAGGTTGGCATTGGGCAGGCTATAGCCTACCTCACTTGGCAGGAGTACATCGTAACGTGCTGCGGGGAGACCGGTACGGCGGCGTTCGAATACGTCGAACTGACCGCTCATTTTATTATCCAGTACGGTGAAGTCAAAACCGGCATTCCAGGTTCTGTTCTTTACCCAGGAGAGTTCTGTCACAGCCAGGCCACGGGGGCGCAGACCAATCACATAACTGTTGTTGAGTACAGCGCCTCCCTGATTGAAATTGTAACCGGCAAGGTAGCCAAATGCAGTGGGCGCACTACCATCAGAGAAACCGATTTCGCTACCGGTTTCACCGTAGGAAACCCTCAGTTTCAGGTCGTTCAGCCAGTCTTTTTTCAGGAAGGGTTCCTCTGTAATACGCCAGCCGAGAGATACACCCGGGAAGAAACCCCAGCGATGGCCCTGGGCATAGATGTAAGAACCATCATAGCGACCTAATACTTCCACGAGGTATTTGGATTTATAGTCGTAGTTGATACGGCCAATGTAACCGGCCCTGGCTTCCAGTGACCATTCGTCGGAGAGATAGTCCTGCTCCACGAGGTATTGCGTAGGCACGTAATTGTTAGTAGGTATTGTATGTACTACGTAGTAAGAGTTGTCGTAATCGGAGAGTTCATACGCACCAACCGCAGAGATATTGTGGTTACCGAACTTGCGGTTGTAACTGAGCTGGAACTGCGCATAGCGGGAGACAACGTTACGTTTGTGTCTTTCGCGCCATGGGTTCTGGTTACCGAAACCAGGTTCTGTATAGTAGCTATTGTTGGTAGCGTCGTATTTGTACGCATCCCAGGTATATTCAAAACCGTCGAATTCTTCGTTCATGTAGTTGTAGGAGTAGATCCCTTTTATACTGAGGCCAAAGTCGAGGTCGTACTGAGCATTCAGGTTTACGTTCATGCCGCGCCACCATTCGTTCACATAGCCGGTTACATCATCTTTGTAGGTGGCCGGGTTTACGTTTACGTTGTGGGTCTGGTTGATGTACTTCGGGTTATCATTCGCATAGGGGCTTTCTGTTGGCCACATGCTGAAGATACTGAGGAAGGGATTAAAAAAGTCATCGAGACCGGGTACACCTACCTGGTGGCGTTTTTCGAGGCGACCGCTGATCTGGGTACCTACTTTGAGTCCTTTGGCCAGGCTGCTTTCGAGGTTCGCCTGGAGATTGGTACGCTCGTAGTTGAAGTCTTTGATCACGGCTTCCTGTTTGAGGCGGCTTACGGACATATAGTAGCTGTTGCGCGGCCCTCCGCCGGAGGCATTGGCACTCAGGTAATACTGTGGCACATTGGGCCGGAGTACTTCCTTGTAGTAGTCATAGCTTTTGTACCCTTTTTCATTACCGGCTTCCCATTTGGCCAGTTGGTCTTTGGTGTAGAGCAATGAGGGATCACGGCCCAGGTTCTGTTCGGACTCCACGAGTGCGCGCACGTACTGACCGGCATTGGCGGGGTGCGGATAGCGGGTGAAGTTCTGGAGGCCGTAATAAGCGCTCATGTTGATGTTGGGCTGGTCGTTTTTACGGCCTTTTTTGGTGGTCACGAGGACAACACCGTTGGAGGCGCGGAGACCGTAAATGGAGGCAGAGGCATCTTTGAGGATGGAGATGTTCTCGATATCCTCCAGGCCCAGGTTGTTGAATACGTCCTGACCTGATCCGCTGGTAAAACCAAAGGAGGTCACGGCCGTGCTACCGGTGTAAGGAACGCCATCGATTACGAAAAGCGGGTTCCCGAGGTTGCGAATCTGGATGGAGGTACCGTTACCCGGGCGGGAGTCGGCAGCTCTGGCCGTAATACCGGGCATTTTTCCCACCAAAGCGCCGGAGGTAGTCGTTGCCGGGGTACGCACCAGATCGTCTGATTTTAGGGTGCTTACGGCCCCTGTAACGGATGCCTTACGTTGTACACCATATCCAACCACGACAATATCGGTCAGGTTGCTGGCCAGGGAGGTCATGGTGATCTGGATACGGCTGGTGCCCGTAAGGGTCACTTCGCGGGTCTGGTAGCCAATAATGCTGACAGTAATGATGCTGCCGGCGGCGGTAGAGAGGGTGAAGGTACCATCGGGTTTGGTCACGACGCCCCTGTTTCCGTTTTTGACAGCGATGGTGGCACCAGGAATCGGGTTGTTGGCAGAATCGGTGACAATGCCATTAAAAGTTTGTAGATCGTGCTGCTGTGGGTATGCCCGTGCGTAAACGAGCAGCAGCAACGCTAAAAAAGCGTAAAGCAATTTCATAACGTACTTTTTTTACGTTTAAGTGGAATGTGAGATTGAGCAGGTTACAGGCATGTCAAGGGCCCTTGCATGCCGGTGCAACCAGATTTATAGTTCGTATGGTATGTACTTTAACTCATCGGCTTAACTACGTACAGTGCTACTATCAGTCAGCGTCTTTTCTATAACGGGTAAATTTGAGGTGAATTTATAATATAATTGTCATTCTAACAATTATAAATCGGGCATTTTCATATAATCCTCCAAAATAGGGAGTGAATGGCCTGTAACCAGCCGGCAAATGGCATCTACAGAAAACAAACAGGGATGTACCAGAAGATACATCCCGTTGAACTAAACACTTATCTCTACTTATCAATTAACATCCCAGAAGATCTTCGTATCCCGGGTATCCTTGCCGGATACTGCAGAATAGTTAGCACTGTTATACAGCTGTTCCGATGACGGATAAAGTAGGCGGTTTGGAGGTGTTGGACCACTTGCTGATGTGGAGGTAGCAAAGTCCAGCACCGGGTACCCGGTTCTTCTGTACTCTGCCCATGCCTGGCCGGCCTGCAGCACGAAGAAATTCATCCATTTCTGCGTGTAAATTTTAGCCAGTTTTTCTGTGGTGGTACCACTGTAGGCAATGGCGTTCTTCAGCAAATAGGTACTGATGGTAGCAGTGGTTGGTGCGGTCAGTGCAGTATAGTCTCCGCTCTTCAGCACCATGTTGCTGTTGATACTATAATAAAATGCAGTAGACTGTGTAATCCCATTTTCATAGTCTGTCTGCGCGGTGCCGATAGTCCATCTCTCATCTGCTTCTGCTTTCAGGAAGCTCACTTCTGCAGCGGTCATCAGCACGGCCGGAATATTATAGTTATAGAAGAATGTAGCGGAATCGAAGGTAGCATAGCCACCTGCTTCGTATTGTGCAGTGGTACCGTTCACAGGGAATCCTTTGAAACCATTTGTACCATCTGCATCCCAGAATACATCTGTACGCGGGTCATTATTCGCCAGCATCAGGGTATCCAGCAGGTAAGCCGGTGCGTATGGGTAGCCGGAGAATACATCATTCAGGTCACTTTTTACGGTGGTAGGGCTCATCCACAATACGGCATTGTACTCATTAGCTGTAATGAGCGGGTAGGTAGCCGGATCGTTCAGCATAGTCGTTACTTCTGTCTTTGCAGTAGCTTCGTCGTAATTAGAGATCCGCATCAGCAGACGTAGACGCAGTGAGTTGGCATAGCGCTGCCATTTGCCCAGGTCTCCGTTGAACATCAGGTCCTGTTTCTTCAGTTCAGTAGCCTGCAGGGTAGCTAGGGTGGCTGTATCGAAATAAGCATTCAGCACTTTCAGGTTCGTGATCATAGTGTCGTACAGACTTGCTGCATCATCAAACTTTGCATAACTCAGGGAACGGGTAACGTTCAGTGAGTTGGACGCTGAGAAGGGAATATCTCCCCAGAGGTCGATCATCTGTGATGTCTGGTCATATAAGATCACCTGTGCCACTTTCAGGAAGATCAGGCCTGTTTGCTGATCTTCGGCAGACATGGCATTGTAGACGGTCTCCATTTCACGATAGTTACTCATGATACCCGGGCCACTGTAATTGTAGTCTGTACCGGTAGCACCATCATAGTAATCCACCCAGCGGTTTTCGGTATAGCTGGTAGAGGGTACATACATCTGTGCACCTGGCGAAAGGGCTACGGTTTGAGAGAACGCACCTGTGGTTGGCATCACGAATGTATACCAATCCCAGTAAGAGGGGTGAATCCTTTTATTCAGGTACATACCCGAAAGTAATTTACCCAGGGAGCCACTGGTGGTGAGCTCGGGGTTCATATAGTTTTCTTCCAGTGATTTCTTACAGGAGCTGAAAGCCGCTGCAAGGAAAGCAAATATTATAAAGAGACGTTTCATTTGTAATCTGGTTTAGTTTGGCAATTAAAATTAGAAGCGTGCACGCAGGCTGGCACCAAGGCTACGGGTAGCACCGGCAGTACCGTTGTCAATACCCTGGCTGGACCATGAAGAACCTACTGCTACTTCCGGATCTAAACCATAAGGCAGCGATTTATACAGGTAGAACAGGTTGCGGCCTATGAGGCTCAGCTGCAATTGCTGCAGGTGCAGGCGGTTCGTGATCTTTTTAGGCATGCTGTAAGAGAAGGATACTTCACGTACCTTGATATAACTATTGTTGAATACTGCTGCAGAGTAGTCACCATCGTTACGCCAGTTGAAATTATTCATATAGTAAGCGGCTGCGCTGATCACCTTGCTGTTGGTTGCACCTGTGGATGTTACTCCTTTCAGGATCACACCATCATGACGGTCACCATCTGCATTGGCGGTGTAATCGGCTTTTGCATCATCATTTGCTACATAAGAGATCCCACCATGTGCCGCATCCCTGTATTGCAGTGTGTTTTTAAACATACCTGCACCTAGCTGGTAGTAGGTAGGGATAGAGATCAGTTTACCACCAAAGCGGTAATCCAGTGTGAAGTCCAGTGTGAATGCTTTATAGCTGATAGTATTTGAGAAACCACCAACTACTTTTGGCAGGATATTACCTGCGTACTTGTAGTTGTTCGCATCCACGGTATAGTAACCATCACCACTTACTACTTTGTTGCCATTTGCATCTGTAGTCATAGGGTGTACATAGATGTTACCCAATGCATCGCCAACTTCGGATCGCATGATCAGGTAACCACCACCATCTACGTTGTCTGTGAGACTCTGAAGATTGTTATCCAGTTCAGTCAGCTTGTTCCTGTTGATGGCGAAGTTGAAACGGGTGGCCCAGCGGAAATCTTTTTTCTGGATAGGCGTTGCATTGATTGCTGCTTCCCATCCGTAGTTAGAGATGCTACCGGCATTCATCAGTTCAGTGGTTGCACCGCTGGAAGGCGCTGTGCTGGCTGTTACGATCTGCTTGTTCACCTTGTTATTATAATAGCTCAGGTCCAGCCCTACTCTACCATCAAGGAATTTGGTTTCCACACCAATTTCAGATTCACGTTTCTGTTCGGATACGATATTAGGGTTACCGAATGCAGAAGCATTAGGTTGCTGATAGAGGATGTTTGCGTTATCGTATACTACGGAGTATTGATTGTACGCCACGTTCGAAGCATAGATAGCAGGATGGTTACCTACCAGCGCGTAAGAAGCTCTCAGCTTGCCATAGTTCAGCCAGGAAGGCATCTTCAATACATCGGAGAATACAAAACCGGCACTCACGGATGGATAGAAATAAGTGTTCACATGGCTGGGCAAGGTAGAAGTACCTTCGTAACGACCCGTTGCTTCCAGGTACAGGAAGCTTTTGTAACTCATGTTGAACATAGCGAATGCAGCTCCATCTACCTGTGTGGCACGGGCAGACTGTGAAGTGACGGTACTCGCAGAGTTAGCAAGGCTGAACCAATTTTCTTCTGCCAGACCATCGGTGGTAGAAGTTTTCTGGTACAGGTAAGTTTGTTTTCTGCCCGAACCACCACCGGTTACAGTGAGGTCGAAATCGTGGCTGATCTTAGGGTTCCAGGTCAGCAGCAGATCGGCATATGTATTATTGTTGTTACGTTGTTCAGTAGCATATGCACCGGTGTAACCGACTGTAGAAGGCTGTGTGTTGTGTTCCTTGTCGAGGGCGCTCCAGCCGGTGTAATCACTACCTACACGGCCACGGAAGCGCAGGTTGTCGAGGAACGCTACATTCAGTGTGATGCTGTTGATGAAACGGTTTTGTGTTTCATCGTAACTATTACGCAGGTTGGTATACAGGTAATCGAACAGGTTGGTAGCGCGTACCCTGTAAAGTAATTTCTCATCCTGATCATAGCTGTAGTTATTGTAGGCAACGTATTTATAACCGTTGGAAGTTTTGTATTTATCGAAGTACGTATCCATATCATCCATACGGCTGAAGAAACCATTATATTCGCCAAAAAGGCTGCTCATGGCGTAAGCGCGGTTATGGGTGAAATTGTTATTGTAAGTAGATACGAGATCAACAGATACTTTTCTACTCAGTTTCAGGGTACCGTTGAAATTGAAGTTGTTCTTATTCAGTTTGCTGCCGGGCATGATGCTTTTATAGTCCGTGCGGGTATATGACATACGGTAGCTACCATTCTCATTTGCATTGGACAGTGCCATGTTCAGGTTAGAGTTATAACCCTGCTGGAAGAAATCTTTATAGTTATTTTTGTTCGCTTTGTAAGTACGTGTAGAACCATCCCAGTATTTCACGGAGCTGTTATCGAACTTGGGGCCGAACTGTGGGTAGGCGCCATAGTAAGGATGCTTGCTGCCATCGGAATCGGTTACCCAGCCCTGGGCATCTGCTATACCGTTACCAACGTTTGTTTGTGCATCATAGCCGGGACCATATTCGTTCTGGTAATCGGGATTGGTAGATACGTTTTCGAGGTTGAAAGTATAGTTCATATCAACACCTAGACCTCTGCCTTTGGTACCTTTTTTAGTGGTGACCACCACCACACCGTTAGTAGCTTCCGAGCCATAGAGTGCAGATGCGCTGGCACCTTTGAGGATAGTGAGTGTTTCGATATCTTCAGGGTTGATGTCGAGTGCACCATTACCATCAATACGGCTGTTGGTAGTACCCCATGACTGGGAAGTGAGTGTATTGTAGTTACGGATAGGAATACCGTCTACAACATACAGGGGCTGTGTGCTCATGCTGATGGACGATACACCACGCACCTGTACGGATACGGCACTACCGGCACCACCCGGTGCTGAAACGATCTTTACACCGGCAGCTTTACCATAGAGGGCAGAAGCGAAGTTGGTAGAACCGCTCTGTGTGATCTCTTTTGCGCTGACGGTGCTGACTGCATAACCGAGTGCACGGGTTTCTCTTTTGATACCCATGGCCGTAACGACTACTTCGTTCAGGCCTTTCTGATCGGTAACCAGGTGGATAGAAGCGGCGGCAGATGCTGCTACTTCCTGTTTTACATAACCAATGTAGGAGAAGATCAATGTAGCGCCGGGAGCTACTTTCAATGAGAACTTACCTCCGTCGCCGGTACTGGCACCATTAGTGGTGCCTTTTTCCTGCACACTTACACCTACGAGTGGATTGCCTTTTTCATCCTGTACAGACCCTGAGACTGTCTTTTTCTCCTGTGCGATTGCGTTGAATACGCATAGCAGGAACAGGACCGTACATACAATAAACGATCTTTGCATTGAATTGCTAATTTTTGTTGATAATATAGAGTGTGTTAAAGCAAAAACTTCCTCCTGCTGTGTTGTAGGCACAGCCTGTGTTTTATTGATTATTTATGTTATTGAAAAAGCGGGTTCCTTACTGCATATTGAATATGTAGTTGCTGGAAATAGTTTTCCCTTTACGGCATACTTTGCATGCTGTTTATTTAATTTTGGAAATAGCCTCCCTTTTACTGCAGGTAAATATGCAGCGAATTAAGATTTTGGAAATTAGTATTCCATATGTGTAGGTATTACACAGCTAAGTTTTTCCTGTTAGTTTTTAATGTTTATTGTTCATTGTTCTTGTTGAAATGACAAGTTCTCTCTACTGACACAGCTAGGATAAAATGGAGATTAAATGCTTTACAGGAGAAGGTTAGATGGGAATAAACGGTTCTTCACCGGAGAGTAAATTAGAATGATGCGTTAAACTTAGGTAAAGTTTTTAGAATTAACAAAACACAATGTTAAATAAGTGAAAACATGATCAGACTGTGATAAAAAAATATTGAAAAGAGATTGTATCAAAAGTGAGCTTTCCCGGGTATAATTCAGGGCCCTGAGGGTGCGCATTTGGGTTGACACAATGCGCGATGTCTTCAAATCACATTTGATACAATCTCTTTTTTATTAAATCATTTTTTCTAAAACAATCACGAATAATATGGCAGCTGCAATAAGGAGCGGCCTGAATAATAACGGCTTTCGTTTTTTGATTGCGAATGCAGCTGCAGTATATATTGCGATGAATGCGGAGAGCAGCATACAGGTAGCAGAGACCTGTTCAGTGATCAGCAAAGACAATACAATTGGTATAGAAAGCAGACTGAGTGTAACCGGGATATCTTTGTATCGCTGTGCTTTGATCTGCCTGCGAAGGGAACGTATATTGAGTATCATGATAGGATTTTACAGGTCTGGCGGCATTAAGGATCGTGAATGTGTAGCAGTGAAATTATTTCCAGTTAGATTTTAATGCCTGCCTGGAATTTTTTTTCGCATTTATATTGAAGCGCCGGAGATCTATTTAGATTTTAATGTCGGCACCTGCTGGTAATTCGTAAGGTGTTTTCCCCTGTTCGAAAATTTTGGCAGGCATACTGCCCTGCAGGCGGATCTCATCTCCTTTGATACGGATCCAGCTGCCTTCGCGCAGACCAATTACCGGGATAGCTTGTTGGGTATGAAATTCAAGAATACGCGTTTCCCTGGTTTCGCCCATGTGCGGTACACCGGGGATCGGTTCCTGGTAATGCGGGTTTATGTTATAGGGCATTAAACCCATCGTCTGGAAACTGGGCGGATATACAATCGGCATATCATTCGTGGTCTGCATATTGACGCCACCGATATTGCTGCCGGCACTTGCACCAATGTAAGGTGTTCCTTTCGCAACCACTTCGCTAAGCAGGTCCATGAGTTTGAGTTCATGCAATTGTTTTACCAGTACGAAGGTATTGCCACCCCCGGTAAAGAAGCCTTTGGCTTCGCGGATAGCCTGTGCAGGATCAGCGAAGGTATGTAAGCCTTTTACCCTGATACCGATGTTTGCGAGACCAGCTGCTGCGCGGGCCGTGTATTCGTCGTGCGAGATACCACCCGGACGGGCGTAGGGAATGAAGACGATTTCGTCGATGCCGGCAAAAAGTTCCTGCATAACCGGGAGGAGGTACTGAAGGTATTTTTCACCGTAAAGGGTAGAAGTACTGGCAAGTACGACGTTTTTCATGAATATTCGTTTAATAGTACGTCGCAAAGGTATATATTAGTTCTATGATGAAAAAGAGGCTGTATCGGACTTATGATACAGCCTCTTTTTTCTGAAAGTGGTTTTCATTACCGTTGGTGAATTACCTCTTTCATGAATGTTTTATTTCTGTATTAGATACCCAATTGCCTGGGATGCGCTCTCCCGGGAATTCTTTCTTTCAACATTTCAATTTTTAGAATTTCAGTGCAAAGCTGCCCAGTACACGGGTGGGTGGCTGTGGCGTCAATCTCACAGACCAGGCTTTCTGGCTGGTGAGGTTATCGATCTTCACACCGATCCTATATTTAGATCTTTCATAAAATACAGATGCATCCAGCATCACGTAAGAAGGTATCGTGATCTTAGTTGTTGCAGTGTTTGTCTGGTAAGACTGATCTCCCCCATTACCGCCAAAACCAAAGCCCAGTCCATTCAGGTTACCGCTGGAAATATGATAGCTTGCCCAGAAATTCCACATATTAGGAGGACCGGATAATGCAGGTCTTAATCCAAGGGTGGCGCTATCTGATTTTGTGTATTTGCTATCGTTGTACGCATAACCGGCTACGATGTTCAGACCGCGTACAGGGTTCACCGTGATCTCTGCTTCCAGGCCTTTGCTGCGCTGTGTACCATTCTGCTTGCTATAACCATTATGCTCCAGGTCAGCAATGACTACATTTTTCACCCGGATATCGTAGCAACTCAAAGTACCTACCAGTTTGTGTTGCCATACATCTACTTTTACGCCACCTTCCAGTTGGTTACCTTCTTCAGGTTTAAAGGCGTTTCCTTCGTAATCAGTTCCGGTTTCGTGGAAGAAGCCATTCATGTAGCTACCAAAAACGGATACTTTATCTTTCAGTACTTCGTATACCAGGCCCAATTTGGGAGACAGGGCTGTCTGGTGATAATTGGTACCGGCAGCAGTGGTATCGTAAATGATGCTGTGCGTGCCCTGGGCGCGGTAGTAGTCTACGCGCAGGCTCACCATGGCCATCAGGTTCTTTGTGATATTAAATACATCAGATGCATAAGCCGCATAGCTGTTGTCTCCATTGTTTTCGTTACGGATAGCCGTACCGGTGGCTCTTGCTACCAGGGAATCTATGGTAGACTTTCCGAGGCGGTAGCTGGCACCCGGATGCTGGAAATTGATCGTAGGCCCCGCGACAGTGGTTCTGTCAAATGAATTGCTGTTATTGTAGTAATCCAGGCCTATCACCATCCGGTTGCGGAACTTTCCGATATTGAAATCACCGATAAAGTTCTGCTGGATGTCGGTAGCGATGAAGGTGGTATAACCATTGATGACACTGGCACGCAGGGTAGAATCGGTACGTCCGTTCAGCGCATTGATATACCCATTGATAGAAGAACGGGCGCGGGATACTACGGTCTGGGAGGTCCAATGTTCGGAGATCTTATAGTTGATCTGGGCAAAGATGTTCATCATCTGGGTCTGGTAAGCCAGGTCATTGCTCAGGAAAAGCCTTTTATAAGGGAATTTCATATCTGCAATAGAGAGGGTCTTGCCGCCCCCGGTGTATGGATTGAAGCGAACTACAGAAGTACCTTTTTCCTGCCCGAATTCGACGTCTAAGAGAAGGGAGAGACGATCTGTAATCTGGTAGGAGAAACTCGGCGCAAGGCTCAGATTATTCGTAAATCCCATATCCTGGAAACTCTTCTGGAAGGTGGTGGCACCGTTCAGGCGGAAGAGCATTGTTTTTTCTTTATTTACAGGGGTGTTCACGTCTACTGTAAGACGGTTGTAGTTCCAGCTACCGCCGGTGAAGGCCACTTCGCCGCCGAAACCATTAAAAGGTTTCTTGGTAACACGGTTATACAAGCCACCATAGCTGCTGGAGATATTGGTTCCGAACAGGGTGGCAGATGGACCTTTGATGGCTTCTACCCTTTCGAGGTTGACGGGATCGAGGGTGGCAAAGGCTGCACCGGCCACCCCGTTGCGGGCGTTTGGCTCTGTTTCGAACCCGCGCTGACGGAAGGTTACACGGCCCTGGTTGGCGATCATCGGGAGGCCGGCACCAGGTACGTTTTTAGAAATGCTACCCAGGTCTATGGCCATTTGTTCTTCGATCAGTTCCTTTGGCACCACGTTATAGACTTGTGGATTCTCCAGGTTCTTTAATGGAAGACGGCTGACGTAGTAGCTTTCTTTTTTAGAAAACTTGTTCGTGTTACCGATTATGCGCACTTCCTGTAAGGCCTGGATGTTTTCTTTTGGCAACTGGTAATCCAGTATGGCCGGGCGCCCGGGTACGACTTCTATTTTGAAATCTTTCTGCGGGGCACCGAGTAGCTGGATCCTTAGGGTATAAGTGCCAGGGGCGATTTCTTCGATGCTATAGTTACCGTTATTGTCAGTGAGGGTACCTTTTTTTAATTCGACGATAGAAATGGAGACGAGTTCAATGGGCTGGCCGTCAAAAGCGGTAATGCGCCCTGAGATGGCTGGGCCATGTTGTGCAAATAGTACTATTGGAAAGCAAAAAAGTATAAGTAGTAGTGATGTCTTGAACATTCCTGACATTGAGTGAAAATTTTTGTAAAGCTACAGCGGGGAATTGTGGAGTATTTACGCAATCGGGAAAAGTTTTAAAAAATGTTAAACCGGGTTGGATAAAAAAGAGCTTGGCTCATAAATAGAAATTAACGGCTGAGAACTGCTTAAACGGGGTGCCCGACTCCATCAGGGATACGAATAAAAACATTCATGAAAGAGGAAATTCACCAACGGTAATGAAAACCTTTTTCAGAAGAAAGAGGCTGTATCGGACTTATGATACAGCCTCTTTCTTTGACGTTCTTTATCTTTTGTGGAAGCGAATGTTATATGTAGCACCAATACCTGCATACTGCATGCTGCTTCCGTTTTCTTCGCTTCTGAAGATCCCGTTATAGAAAGCAAAGACATTCCAGCTATAGTTATGGTAGCCTAACTGAGGTCTTACATATACCCCACCTGTTGCACCTTCTACACCGGTCACAAAGCTATACCCGGCATCTGTACCTGCAAAAAAGCCGTGGCTCTTTGGATAGTACCTAACGAATAAGCCTAATGGAACTGTACCAAAATTCTTAAAACCATCTTTGGGGAAGAAATGGTTGTAACCTGTAGTGAGACCCAACCCTACGTGATTGGTGGACATCACCTGTCCTTTCAATTCAGCACCCAGTGTGAAATTGCTCGTCTTTGAGAGATTACCGAAGGGTACGCCGGCATTGATCCCCACTTTCAACCAGGAGTTCTTACTGGTTACTTCTTCTGAACCCGATTGTGCAAATGCAACGACAGACAATGCTGTTAAGACCATTGATAATACTACCCTTTTCATATGTTCCTCCTTGTTTTTAATGCATTATAACAAATGGAATGCCATAACCAACATGGGTGGTTAACAGATGAGTGGTAGTGTATTATTAATCAGGCTTTCAGGTACTTATTGGGATGCTTGTTTACAATGTCAATATAAGCAGGATCGGAAGCGCCCATCTCCTTATAATTATCCCTTCCCTGCTGTAAAGTGAGATGATTTACTGAACTGTATTTTGCAGGATCTTCATTCCCATCATCCTCCCAATAACAATTGGGGCACACATCATAAGCACCTGATTCCTCCACGGTACGATACCCGCAGCAAGGGCAGGGTTCATAGAGTAAGGGCTCCCCCTCAATCCCTATTTCATGATGATACAGCTCTTTGAGATCTTCCTCTATAAACTCGTTGGTCACGTTGAGCAATCCGGACCTGAGATAATCTACGATGTCATGATTATATTCCTGTCCATCCACATGAGCATCCTCGATCTCATCATCTGCTTTATCTGATTCAATTAATATTTCAGCGACGATGCCCTTTCTTTTTTCCGGATGCATGGTGAGCAGTTTTTGCCAGGCTAATAAGGTCATGG
Organism: Chitinophaga sancti; assembly: GCF_034424315.1. Lineage (GTDB taxonomy): Bacteria > Bacteroidota > Bacteroidia > Chitinophagales > Chitinophagaceae > Chitinophaga > Chitinophaga sancti. The sequence continues at coordinate 96,211 of NZ_CP139972.1, read as the reverse complement.
CATCTTCGCGGCTGATGATAATTTGATCGGGCATAACAAGGTTTTTTATTTAACGCGGGTACAGAACGAATGTAATGGATAATTATATCTACGGGTTATGAGAGCTTACATAAATTATTATTACATATAAATGTTATTACACTTCAATCCATTTTTGTAATTCCATATAAATATTATTGATAGCTAAGAGTAAGCGGGGACCTCTGACGGCCAGCATTTCCTTATCACCGTCTTTCCATAGAAAATAGTCGGCAGCAGCATCGAAAAACTCACGGACCGTGGAGCTGCCCAGGGTGAGTGCATGCATTGTCACATCATCTATCTGCTCCACAAAATCTTCTACAAAGATCATCGTATTGTACAACTCATAGTAATCATCCACATCATCTTTTGCAGTCAGCATAAAATCCAGGTTAATCTCTGTATCTGCGGGAGAGCGTTCATCCAGGCCCTGGGCCCATTCCTTCATTCTATCATTATCCCAGAGATGAGCGGCCTGTGTGATGTAGGCTGCCAGTTCTGTTTTTGTGCTAAATAAGGCCCATTTATCCTCGTCAGTGACCAGTACCTTATGGTTGTTAATATTTACATCTGTGACTGTGAAATCCATGCCATGCACGGTGTAATAAGTTCGTCCATTGTAAATGATGGCAACCAGGAATTTGCGCATCGTCATAGAATGTTCTTCAAACATAGGATTACCATATTGAGGATGTGCAAAGGAAGGCATTTTCTATTAAAAACCGGCACAATCTGTCTATATATTTCATTACAACATATCATTCATTACCAATTGATTACATTCATTTCAGGCGCTTTATTTCTATATTTCCCATACACAAATTGCCGGTTCTCGCCTTCTGCACTTTCTTTGAATTCCTCTAAATACCAATCAAAGATGAGAAAAACCGGTTTCCTTTTAATGATGGTCCTTTTTGCGCACCATCTTTCTTTTGCCCAGAGTGATGGGCTGCCACGAGGCGCTTACCAGCTGCCTTACACCCGTTATGAAGCTGACAATGCCACCCTGAGTGGTGGTGCCGTTGTGCAATCCTCGCCGCAATTTGTGCAGACGGACATTGCCTCGGAAGCTTCGGATCAGAAATACGTGAGCCTATCGGCAAACAATGCTTCTATTGAATGGACGCTCACTGCCGCCGCACAGGGGCTGGATCTTCGCTTTACAATACCGGATGATAATGCCGGCAATGGCCTCAGTGGCTCACTGGGTCTTTATGTAAACGGTACGAAAGTGAGAGACATTGCACTGTCTTCTTACTGGGCCTACCAGTATTTCCCTGCTGCCGACCCGGTACAGACACCGGGTGGCAAAACCTTTATGCGCTTTGATGAGGTGCATTTCAGGCTGGCGAATGCACTGAACGCCGGCGATAAGATCATGATTAAAAAAGACAATGGTGACGGGCTCACCTATGGGGTCGATTTTATTGAACTCGAGCCCGTACCAGTGGCATTGTCGCAACCGGCTAATTACTTGTCTGTAACAGATTATGGCGCGGTTGCCAATGACCAGAATGATGACTTTGCCGCGTTCAATGCATGTATTGCCGCAGCTGCGTCACAGGGAAAGAACGTGTACATTCCGGCGGGGCGATTTTTATTAAGTGATAAGCTGACACTGAATGTCAGCAACCTGAAAATACAGGGTGCCGGTGTGTGGTATACGGAAGTGTATTTCTCGACAGACAAACAATTTTATGGGGGCATCTATGCCCGGGCGAGTAATGTGGAGATTTCGAATTTTAGCCTGAATACGCAGAACAATGACCGCCTGGTGTACAATGAAAGCAATCCCCGCCTGCCTGCTGAAATGTATAAGACCTATAAGGGCTTTATGGGCACCTATGGAACAGGATCACGGGTGCATGATATGTGGGTAGAGCATTTTGAATGCGGGTTCTGGATTGCGGGATATGATGCACCGTACCCGGTGGATATTACCACTGACCTGCAGATTTCAAAATGCCGTATCAGGAATAATTATGCAGATGGGGTGAACTTCTGTCAGGGTACTTCCAATTCCATAGTAGAGCAATGTAGTTTACGCAACAATGGGGATGATGCACTGGCTGTGTGGCCGAATAATGCGGCGGGTGTAACGACTGCCTGTAAGAATGATATTTTCCGGTATAATACCGTGGAGAATAATTGGCGGGCTGGTGGTGCCGCCCTTTTTGGTGGTACGGGTCATGAGATCCATCACTCTGTTTTTAAAGATGGTGTGGCTGGCTCTGCGATCCGCTTTACGAATGATTTTGGAGGCTTTACTTTTGAGTATCCCGGGAATGTGATCAGGGTATATGAAAATACGATCACCGGTTGTGGTACCAGTTATGACCTGTGGAATCAAAAGCGCGGGGCCATTGAGTTTTTTGCAGGTACAGGTATTTTCAATTTGCAGTTTGACAATAATACTATTCTGCGTTCACAAAGAGACGCCATACAAATGTACGGATCTAATCTTCATCATATCGTGTTTAATAATACGAATATTGATGGCACAGGTCTGGATCCAGTAACGCGGGATGAGGCAGCGGATGTTTATGGCGGTTTTGGGTTGTATGTACAGGCCGGCAGCCAGACGGCTACCTTCAATAATCTGACGGTGACAAACGCCGAATCCGGGGCTTATATTAACAAAAACCCAGGCTTTCAGCTGATCATCCAGAACATCAATATTCCGGTGACAGGAGTTGCCATTAAACCAGCGAATGATACGACCCTGACAACGGGGCAATCATTGCAATTATCTGCAGAAATTACACCGGTAGATGCCACGAATAAGGTGGTAAGCTGGGTGAGCCCGGATAGTACAATTGCAAAGGTAGATGCTACTGGCAAGGTGACGGCTGTGGGTTATGGCACAGCTACTATAAAAGTGACGACTGCCAGTGGTAATTTTACAGCTACCAGAAAGGTGACGATACTGCCCGGGGTAAATATTATTGCAACGCAGGCGAATGCAGCAGAAGGTGGCAGTGCAGGCATGTTTACCATCAGTACCGTTGCATTGTCTAAAACGATTGCAGTGAAGTATGCCCTGAGTGGTACGACAAGTGCAGCGGATTATACACCTGCCCTGAGTGGTAGTGTTACTTTGACACCAGCAACACCTTCTGCTACCATTACTGTTATGCCTGTGGATGATAATATTTTCGAAGGACCTGAGACATTGAAATTAACGCTATTAAAAGACACTACGTATAATTTAGGTGGTGATACAGTGGCGGTGGTAACCATTGCGGATAATGAAAACCCGCCTTGTGTAGCTCCTGTAATTGCCTTGCTGGCAGATAGCCTGCGTGCACCATCAAAGGCAATCAGTAATGTGGTGCTGGGAAGTATGCCGGCTGACTATGCAGGTTCCTGGAAGGCACTGTATGATAATACGAACCTGTACCTCCGGATTACGATGAATGATGCGACGAAGATAAATGATTCCGGCGATAGCTGGTGGGAGGATGATGCAGTGGAGATCTTCATTGACGGAGATAATAGTAAAGGAACTGCCTACGATGGCTTGAATGATTTTCAGTTGGGTTTCAGGTGGAATGATCCCGTGATACATGCGGGGAGTAATTCTGTGAATCGTACGACAGGCATTACTTTTCAGCAGACGGCTACTTCAGTAAACATTACGATTCCATGGTCTACGATTGGGGTTACGCCGGGTATTGGCAAAACGATCGGACTGGATGTACAGATCGATGATGATGATAATGGTGGCACGCGGGATGCACAGATGACAAGCTTTGCGACGAATACTACTGCTTTCGGGAATCCGTCTGTATTTGGTACAGTGTACCTCACAACCTGTAATAATGCACTGTTCGCGAATGCAGGCCCGGATCAGTCATTGGCAGCAGGTACGACTTCGACTACGCTTGCAGGTGCTGGTTCCAATGGTGCCACTTATGCATGGACGCAGTTAAGTGGGCCTGCTTCTACCATTAGTAATGCTACAGTGGCATCGCCTGCGGTATCCGGATTAAGTAATGGAAATACTTATGTGTACCAGCTCACGGTTAGTAATGGTTCGCAGTCCGCTACTGATCAGGTAGTGATTACGGTAGCGAACACCACTTCTGGTGTGATGGTAAAAGCCGCTACGCCGGTATTAGATGGTGTATTGGAGAGTAACTGGAACCTGTCGCAGACGATTTCAAAAACCACGGTGGGCAGCGTAAATAATACGGCTACGTTTGGGTTACTCTGGGATGCCACAAATTTGTATGTGGGAGTAAAAGTACTGGATGCGGCCTTGTATAATGATACGCCGGATGCATGGGATAATGATGCGGTAGAGGTATTTATTAATGCCAATAATACAGTAAAGCAGTTTATTAAAACTTATAATAGCAGTAATACAGCAATTATCAGTGGTGGGTATAGTGTGGAGTTTGCCATTCCGTGGTCACAGCTGGGGATTACGCCAGCAGCAGGGATGTCGGTTGGTTTTGATATAGGATATGATGATGACGATAATGGCGGTGCACGCGATGGACAGGCGGTGTGGTATGGTACGGTGGATGATTATCAGAGTACAGCTAATTATGGAACGATTGTGTTGGGTGCGGCGAATGCATTGGCTTCTGTAACCAGGATGAACGCAATGACTGATGAAAAGGCACCTGCATTATTAATTAGTCCTAACCCAGCTGTCAATGGTCAGACTAAGATCACGACTCCCGGTAATGGCTATATTATGATCTATGATATGAGCGGAAAGCAGGTGTATGGAGCGAAAGCTTTGCAGACGATGAATTTGCGGCTGCAGCATTTAGTGAAGGGCATGTATATTGTGAAGTATGTTAATGCGGAATTAGTGCAGACGAAACCGTTATTAATACAATAAAAAAGCATTTATTATTTTAATAGACATTTATGCAGGGGGCTGACTAAAAAGGATACTCGGGTGATGGAGACGAAATGGCTTTTACGCAATTCTCAGCGCCTTCATTTTACTTTTTTAGTCAGCCCTCATTTTTATCTATTTCAGCCTGATGACCAGGCCCTCATCTCCATCCAGGCTAATTGTATCACTCAGCTCAATCCCTTCTGATTCCGGTATCGTAGCTATTTCCACCTTACCGGAAAAACTAAAATTAGGTGGCCTGAAATAACAAGGTGAGTGTGTTAGATTCAATACTATTAAAAACGAATCTGCCCCTTCTGCTTCCCTTTTATACGCCAGCATCTGGTTATCTGAAAATATTGGAGCATAGCTGCCGGCGTCCAGCGCGGGTTCATTTGTTCTCAGTGATATCAGCCGCTTGTGCAGTGTAAGCATGGAATACGGGTCCCGCTGTTGCATCTCCACATTCGCCCGGTGAAAGATCTTTGATAAGCGCAGCCAGGGCTTACCTTCTGTAAAGCCGGCATTCCTGGAATTATCCCATTGCATGGGTGTACGCGATGGGTCTCTGCTCAGATTCTTATCCGGCATATTCAATCCCTGCGGATCTACCACCTCATCAAAGGGGATCGCCACATTGCGCATTGCAATTTCATCTCCATAATAAATAGTGGGCGTACCCCGCAGTGTCAACAATAGCATAGCGGCTACGCGTGCCTGCTGTACTCCTACCCTGCTGGCTATCCGGTGCTGGTCATGGTTGCTCAGTACCCAGTTTGGCCAGCCATCGACGGGCAACGCGCCTTCGTACTGATCGATGGCGGTTGAGATCTGTAAGGCCTGCCAGGGCAATGTGAGCAACTGGAAATTGAAGGGCAGATGTGCCCCGTTATTATTCACACCATAGTAGCTCACCAACTGGTGAATGGGCAGATAGATTTCCCCGATCATCACTCTCTCATCATCAAACTCTTCCATCACTGAACGCATCTTATGTACAAGTTCGTGTACTTCCGGCTGATCTGTGGAATATACCGGCAGCAATTGCGAATACGTACTCATGTGGGGTTCATAATGCGGATCGGGCGGGTTATTGCGGAACTGTGCATCTTTGATCATATGCCACATTACATCCACGCGAAAACCGTCTACACCTTTCTTTAACCAGAAACGCATTACATCGAACATCGCCTGTTGCACTTCAGGATTACGCCAGTTCAGGTCAGGCTGTTCTTTTAAAAACGCATGATAATAGTATTGTTGGGTGGTATGATCCCATTCCCATGCATTACCGCCGAACATACTCAGCCAGTTATTCGGTGTACCACCATCCTGTAAGGGGTCATGCCAGATATACCAGTCCCGCTTCGGATTATCCCTGCCGGAGCGGGATTCCAGGAACCAGGGATGCTGATCTGAGGTGTGATTGGGTACCAGGTCCAGCAGTAATTTCATGCCCCGCTGGTGTACTTCTTCCAGCAGCGTATCGAAGTCCGCCATGTTACCAAACAAGGGATGGATGCCTGTGTAATCGGAAATATCGTATCCAAAATCGGCCATGGGCGAAGGATAGATGGGTGAAAGCCATACGGCATTGATGCCCAGCCATTGCAGGTAATCGAGCCTTTGCAGGATACCTTTGAGATCGCCTACCCCATCGCCATTGCTATCCTGAAAACTACGGGGGTATACCTGGTAAATAATGCCTGTCTGCCACCATTTTTTATCCATAAGATCCGATTTTAGGTTCTCTACAAGCGAACAACATTTTTGCCAAAATGTAACACGGCATAATCTTTTCTTATAGACCTGCATAAGTTAGCCACGATATGAAAAAAACAGGGGCTTTTTATAAGCAGGATCATGCATGTACATTTTGCGTTTGGGCTCCGGAAAAAGAGCAGGTCACACTTCATCTTATCAGGCCAGAGGACCGGTCTTTTGCTATGACGAAAGATGAGGAAGGGTATTATTCCGTTACAGTAGAAAATGTAGTTCCAGGCGCACAGTATTACTATCACATTGATGGGCAGGATCTGCCTGACCCCGCTTCCGGCTGGCAGCCAGCGGATATTTACGGGCCATCAGCTGTGGTGGATCACGAGGCGTATGCCTGGCAGGACCAGCAGTGGCATGGCATGCCGTTTAAGGACATGGTGCTGTATGAACTGCATGTGGGCACCTTTTCTCCGGAAGGTACTTTTGAGGGGATCATTCCGTATCTGGATGATCTGAAAGATACCGGAATCAATGCACTGGAACTGATGCCGGTGTGCCAGTTTCCAGGAGAACGGAACTGGGGCTATGATGGAGTGTTTCAGTATGCAGTGCATCATTCTTACGGGGGGCCGGAAGGGCTGAAGAAATTAGTGGATGCCTGTCATCAACGGGGGATTGCTGTATTTTTGGATGTGGTGTATAATCACCTGGGAGGCGAGGGCAATTCTTTTCATCATTTTGGGCCTTATTTTTCGCAGATCTATTCTATTCCCTGGGGTAGTGCCATCAATTTCGACGGCGCCTATTCTGACGGTCCTAAAGGGTATTTTGCGAATAATGTGATTCATTGGTTAGAGCAGTATCATATTGATGGGTTGCGGCTGGATGCGGTGCATTGTATTTTTGATAACAGTGCGGTAACCCTTTGGGAAGTAATACGGGATAAGGTGGCGCAACTGACGGCTACCACGGGGCGGAAATATTATCTCATCGGAGAGAGTGATCTGAATTCGCCTGCGATACTCAAAAACCCCAGTGATGGTGGGATGGGATTAGATGCGCAGTGGCTGGATGATTTTCACCATATACTATATGTGTTGCTGGATAAGGAGGGGCAGGCAAGGTATGCGGATTTTAATCAGCTGGAGCAGTTAGCAAAAGCGTATAAGGATGGGTTTGTGCATACCGGGGAGTATGTGCAGTTCAGGAAGCGGCGTTATGGGCGTAGTTCTGCGGGGATTAGCGGGGAACATTTTGTGGTATTTAATCAGAACCATGATCAGATTGGGAACAGGGTGAAAGGGGAGCGCTTGTCTGTGCTGGTAGATCAGGGAAGGCTGAAGGTAGCGGCGGCGGCGATCTTTTTATCGCCTTATGTGCCGATGTTATTTATGGGGGAAGAATACGGGGAGGATAACCCGTTTTTCTTTTTTGTGAGTTATAAGGAGGAGGAACATATTAAGGGGATACAGGAGGGAAGGAAGAAGGAGTTCGAGTCGTTTTTGAAAGAGGGAGAGATGTTTCCTGATCCACAATCTGAGGAAACGTTTATTCAGTCGAAGCTGGATTGGGGAAAAAGGAAGCGGGGGAAGTACAGGGAGTTGCTGGAGTGGCACAAGGCGTTAATACAGTTAAGACGTTCGAATGAGGTGTTGCAGAATATGTGTAAGGATGATTTATTTGTGCAGTTGATTGGGGGGAAAGGGTATGTGCTGCACAGGCAGAGCAGGAATGGGATGGAGCATTTGTTGTGTTTATTTAATTTGTCGGAAGAGGTGTTGGAGTATGAGATGCCGGGTTTCAAAAAAGAATGGAATAAAATCATGGATGCAGGTGCTCATACTGAAAAAATGCGTGTTGGAGAGCTGTTGCAATTACAGCCGGTAAGCGTTGTTATTTTCGGATAGAAGCAAAAAAAGAGCTTGGCTCATAAATAAAAATAGCCGCTGAGAATTACTAAAGCGGGTACCCGACTCCATAAGGGATACCAATTAAAAGAGGCTGTATCGCAAGTCCGATACAGCCTCTTTTTGAATATAAAAGGTTCTATTTCATTTAGAACAATTCACCTTGTGGATTGCCGTTTCCTTCATCCGGTTCTTCCTCCTCACTTGCCAGTTCTGCACTGATCAGGTCATCTCCTGCGATCCGCGTACCTACTGTTTTCCAGCCGGTCACTTCCACAAATTCGGCGAGGTCAATCTCCTCTTCTTCAGGACTACGTTTCTTCCCTGTTTTCAGTAAGATCACCGGTTCAGAATGGGTGGTGATCATTTCCAGGTAGTTCCCCTGCCCTTCTTTAATAAAGGAGAATTTATTATTCAGTGTCTGGGTTTCTATCTTGAAACGCTTCGCATTGAACTGTTTCTTATCTGCATCGAAGTAAATCGCTGACACGATCTTCTCCGGGTTGAATTTCTCTATATACACCAGTTCATTCGGATCGTAACGGTTAATCAGCTCAAAGTTTGTCAGCTCGTAAGTACCGTTCTTAAATGCGACAAACACTTTGTCTTCTCCTTCGAATGAGCCAATGTACACACCTCTTTCCTCTGTGTTCAAGCGGCCCACCTGGTCATCGTACCAGAGCTTCTGCCCTGCTAATGTAGACACACCTGCCTCTTTGAATTTCACCGTACGGATCGGGTACTTGGTCACCTGGTTACCCATTGAATTACGCCCTTTGATCGCAATTGTTTCGAAGAACAGGTCGAACTCCTTGTTCCTGGCTGCACAGTTAGGACTCAGGCGGATGCTCACCACTTCCGCTTCCCCGTTCGGGTTCGCTGTGAAATAATGTACTTTGGAGTTCTTCTCTCCTTTCGTAGTGAGGTCGTATTCTTTATTCAGGGTGATACCCGTTACATTAAAGCGTTTTGCGTAGCTGATACCGGACTTACCATCCACATAGATCATATTGTAAGTAGTACGCTCGTCGCCTTTGCGGAAGATATCGATATGAATAATATCCTTACCTACGAAGGTTTTATCGGCTACTTTCGTCACCAGCATCTTACCATCCTTGCGGAAGATAATGAGGTTATCCAGGTCAGAACAATCTGCGATGAATTCATCTTTTTTCAGGGAAGTACCTACGAAACCTTCTACACGATTCACATAGATCTTGGTATTCGCCATCGCCACCTGTTGTACCTGGATGGTATCGAAGGTTTTGATTTCGGTGATACGCTCGCGGCCTTTGCCGTACTTCTTCTGGAGACCTTCGTAGTAGGCTACGGTAAAGTCTACCAGGTTGGCCAGGTCGTGTTTTACCTGTTTGATATCGGCATCGATCGCTTTGATCTGGTCGTTCAGTTCGTTGATATCGAGGCGGTAGATACGGCGCACCGGCTTCTCAGTCAGTTTCACGATATCTTCACGCATGATCTCACGCTTCAGGTTCTTTTTATAAGGTACAAAGCGCTTGTCGATGGCTGCGATCACAGCATCCCAGTCTTTATGCTTTTCTTCCAGCTCCTTGTAGATCTGCTTTTCGAAGAAGATCTTTTCCAGGGAGGTGTAGTGCCATTTCTCATTCAGTTCACCCAGCTTGATTTCCAGCTCACGTTTCAGCAGGTCTTTGGTGAACTCTGCGGAGTAGCGGAGCAGATCTGATACGGTGATGAAGCGGGGCTTATCTTCTACGATCACGCAGGCATTGGGAGAAACAGAGATCTCACAATCGGTGAATGCATAGAGGGCATCAATGGTGATATCAGGAGAGATACCCGGGGCCAGCTGTACTTCAATTTCAACATCTTTAGCAGTATTGTCTACTACTTTCTTGATCTTGATTTTGCCGGTATCATTTGCCTTTACGATGGATTCCATCAGGGCGGTGGTGGTTACACCATACGGTACGTCCTTTACGATGAGGGTCTTTTTATCTTTCTCTTCGATGTGGGCGCGTACACGTACTTTACCACCACGTTTACCGTCGTTGTAGTTAGCTACGTCGATCATACCGCCGGTCATGAAGTCCGGGTAGAGTTCGAACTTCCTGCCACGCAGGTATTTTATAGAAGCATCAATCAGTTCGTTGAAGTTGTGCGGCAGGATCTTGGTAGACAGGCCCACGGCGATACCCTCTGCTCCCTGTGCCAGCAGCAGCGGGAACTTCATGGGCAGGGTCAGCGGCTCGTTTTTACGACCGTCGTAACTCACCTGCCAGGAGGTCGTCTTTGGGTTATAGGCTACATCCAGTGCAAATTTGGAGAGGCGAGCCTCTATATAACGGGCAGCTGCCGCATCATCACCGGTGCGTACATCACCCCAGTTACCCTGTGTGTCGATCAACAGGTCTTTCTGCCCCAGGTTCACGACCGCATCTCCGATGGAGGCATCACCATGTGGGTGAAACTGCATGGTAGTACCGATGATGTTGGCCACCTTATTGAAGCGGCCGTCATCCAGTTCCTTCATGGCATGAAGAATACGACGTTGTACTGGCTTTAATCCATCTTCCACGCTGGGTACCGCACGTTCCAATATTACATAGGAAGCGTAGTCCAGGAACCAGCTTTCATACATTCCCCCGATGTGGGCAATGTTATGTAAGGATTCGTCCGTTGGTTGTGTATTATCGATGTCGCTCATAATCTATTTGTTGATCATCTTTTCAAATTCATCTCTCCAGATCCGCACGGAGTCATTACGCACATCATCCATGGAGTTCATTTCAATAAAGCAGCAGTCGGTATCTGCTACCAGCTGATGCCAAACCAGGATAGGAACTTCTATTCTGGCAGGGGCAATAGCCCTGATGGTCTGAATGCTGTTGCCGCCTAAAGGACACCAGTGGATGCTGGCTTCTCCTGTGAGGAGGTATAGTATTTCAGGATTCTTGCCGGCGCTTTTGCCTTCGTGATAATGCTGTCCACTGCTGCTGCCTGCTTTACGGTAGCAAAGGATCATTTCGCCGGTACGGTCACTGGACCATATGTGGTTACTTCCCCTGTTGTCGGCACCTACCAGTTCGACTGGCGTTACTTTGATCATGATTTATACCAGTTTAACTTCGAAGTCTTTGCTCGTTTTCAGTTCGCCTTTACTTTCCAGTTTCCCCTGTTTCACCAGTTCTTTCACACGCCAGCCCAGGTATTGGTCCATGACAGGATATTTCATTTTCCCGGTTACCTGGTTGATGACTTTATTTGCTTTCTGAAATTCTGCGTTGCTGGCTGCCAGCAGGTCTTTATCGTAGAATGTAACAGGTTCTCCCCTCAGTTTCTTGCCACCTTCCAGCAGCCGGATACCTGCGTTTTCGTTCATCAGGCGGCTCCATTCATCACCGTCCAGTTCGAATTCTGCCAGGGAAATGGCCCTTGCCAGTTTCTTTGCTTTCAGGAACTCCTTAGACAGGATCTGATGCAGGTGGGTGGGATAAAATACGCCTCCTTTTTCATTCAGGAAAGGCAGGTTGTTGAGGTAGATAATGAAGATACGGCCTGCGAAATCGTAGAGCTGACTGACCAGCCAGAAATAACCGCTTACGTCGCGGGCATTCTGTCCGGCCCAGATCCATACCTGGAGTTCGGGGTCGGCTTTGAGGCGTGATTTGAGTTCTTTGAACTTTTCCGGGTCAGGGCTTGTTTCCTCTTCCACGGGTTGCGCTTCCGCTTCGTTTTCGACCAGTAAAGGCGCAGCAGGTGCAGGTTCTACCCCAGCCAGCTGGTTCCACCACTGGCGGCGACCAGCCTGCCCATCTTTGGTATCGATTATGAACAGGGGGCCGATGGACAGGTCATCCTCAAAATACAGGATGTCTCCCTTCAGCTGCTCATCCAGTTCAAACGCGCCCTGAATGGGGGCTACGGATGACTCACCAAATACGATATGCACAGTTTCCATTCGGTCTTTATTCTGCTTCTTCAATCAGGTCTTTTTCGTACCTGAGGTTACCAATAATAAATTCCTGCCTTGTCTGGGTGTTTTTGCCCATATAGTATTCCAGCAGTTTCTGGATATGTGTATCCTTGGACAGGATCACCGGATCTACCTTCATATCATCGCTGATGAAGGTGCCAAATTCCTCAGGTGAGATCTCTCCCAAACCTTTGAACCGGGTAATTTCCGGTTTATTGCCCAGTTTTTTGATTGCTTTCTGTTTTTCTTCCTCTGAGTAGCAATAGATCGTGTGCTGTTTGTTACGCACGCGGAAGAGAGGTGTTTCCAGGATGTAGAGGTGACCATTTTTCACCAGGTCCGGGAAGAACTGCAGGAAGAAGGTAAGCAGCAGCAGGCGGATGTGCATACCATCCACATCGGCATCGGTGGCTACCACGATCCTGTTGTAACGCAGGCCATCCAGCCCTTCTTCGATGTTCAGGGCATGCTGGAGCAGGTTGAACTCTTCATTTTCGTATACAATCTTCTTGGTCAGCCCAAAACTGTTCAGTGGTTTACCACGAAGGCTGAATACGGCCTGGGTTTCTACGTTGCGTGACTTGGTAATGGAACCGCTGGCACTATCACCCTCTGTAATGAAGATGGTGGTGTTCAGGCGTTTATTTTCCAGGTCACCTTTATCTCTTGGAGGAATTTCGTCGTTGAAGTGCAGGCGGCAGTCGCGCAGCTTGCGGTTATGCAGGTTGGCTTTCTTCGCCCTTTCGTTTGCCAGTTTCTTGATACCGGCCAGTTCTTTGCGTTCACGTTCACTCTGCTCGATACGACGCTTCAGGGCATCGGCGGTTGCCGGGTTTTTGTGCAGGAAGTCATCCAGGCTTTTGGTGAGGAATTCCAGTACAAATGCCTTCATGGAAGGACCGTTTTCGTAGACGGTGAGGGAACCCAGCTTGGTTTTGGTTTGGGATTCGAACACCGGTTCCTGTACCCTTACGGAGATCGCCGCGCAGATAGAGGTACGGATGTCGGTAGCTTCGTAGTCTTTTTTATAGAAATCCCTTATGGTCTTTACAAAGGCTTCACGGAAGGCGGCCAGGTGCGTACCTCCCTGGGTGGTGTGCTGCCCGTTTACGAAGGAGTAGTATTCCTCTCCGTACTGGCTGGCATGGGAAATGGCCACTTCGATGTCTTCCCCTCTTAAATGAATGATCGGGTAGCGCAGCTCATCCTCGTTGGTTTTGCGCTGCAGCAGGTCCAGTAATCCATTTTTAGAGACGTATTTCTTATCGTTGAAACTGATGGTGAGACCAGCGTTCAGGAAGCAATAGTTCCAGATCTGGTTTTCCAGGAACTCTGGGATGTAGCGGTAATTGCGGAATACAGTATCATCGGGGGTGAAGGTTACCAGGGTACCGTTCGGTTCTTTGGTAGGCCCCTCCTTGTATTCTTTGGTGAGTATCCCGCGCTCAAATTCGGCTACCTTGGAGCGGCCGTCGCGGATTGATTCTACGCGGAAGTAATTGGAAAGCGCATTGACGGCTTTGGTACCCACCCCGTTCAGACCTACAGATTTCTGGAAGGCCTTGCTATCGTACTTGGCACCGGTGTTGATCTTGCTCACCACGTCTACCACTTTTCCGAGAGGAATACCACGCCCGAAGTCGCGGATCGTTACACTATGTTCTGTCACTTTAATATCCACCTGCTTGCCGAAACCCATTGTGTGCTCGTCAATACAGTTATCTACCACCTCTTTCAGCAAAATATAGATACCATCGTCCATACTGGAACCATCTCCCAGCTTACCGATATACATACCTGGACGAAGGCGGATGTGTTCGCGCCAGTCGAGCGAGCGGATGGAGTCTTCGGTATAGGCTGCTGCTGTTAGATCTTTCTTATCCGTGTTAGCCATATTATATAGAAATTCCAATTTACAGTTCAAAATGGGGCAATTCCCTGACCGGGGGTAAAATTACTAAAACTTTTAGCAAAATCCGGTTGCGGGCAAAAATAAAGGTTTCGTTGTATGATCCCAAGGAGAAATTATACAATATGACTAAAAGAATCATAAACAGGCTCGTCATATTACGAATTTTCCTCCCTGCTTTCCGGTATTTTTCACAAAAACCCATGCAAAACTACACTTAAATGTTACTCAGTGCATTATCTTTATATGAGTAAATTTTTTATATTTACCATGTAACGATATTGTCTTAACACCTATGTCCTAAACTATGAAAACACTTTTCCTTATCATCGTGCTGACTATGCTTGGCGCAGCTTTCGTGGTAACATACCTGGTAAATAAAGAGCAGCGCTCTATGAACCGTTTAGGCGGCACCTTCATCAAGCTGATCCAGAAGTTTGACTCCTGGCAGATGATGCGGTAGTTTTGTTTTATTCTCCTAAAAATTATTTCATTTTCCTATGAGAACCAATCTTTTATTTAAACTGGCGTGTATGGCAATTGCCGCTGTGGTGCTATCCGTGCACCTCATGCGCAAAAGACTGCGTGCGTAACACTAATAACCTGACTAAAAAAAACCGGACCGCTTAGCGACCCGGTTTTTTTATCCCTTTTATAAGCAAATATTATCTGTTATAATACTTATTGACTGCGTCGGTACGGCTTCTGACATGCAGTTTTTCATAGATATTATGCACATGTCGTCTGACCGTTTCTATTGAGATAAAGAGATTGCTTGCGATCTCCTTGTATAAAAATCCTTTGCTTAACTGATCCAGGATCTCCTTCTCCCTGGAAGTCAGGGCTTCCAGCGCCGGATTAGGTTTTGCCTGTTTCTGGAAATACGCCACTACCCTTCTTGCAATCTGTGAGCTCATGGGCGATCCTCCCTCATGGAGGTCTCTGATCGCTTCCAGCAGTTCACCGGGAGGTGTCTTTTTCAAAATATACCCACTTGCGCCCGCTTCCAATGCCTGAAAGATCTTGTCATCATCTTCATACACTGTCAGCATCATAAAGTGCATATCCGGATATTCGTTTTTCAGCCGCGCAATGCACTCAATACCATTCATCCCGCCAGGCAGGTTAAAATCCATCAAAACTACATTGGGTAACAAATTGGGGATCTGTTCAACGGCCGTCTCCGCATTATTGAAGGCACCAATACACGCATATCCATCAGAGCCATTGATCAACAGTTCCATGGCTGTACGAATATCATGGTTATCTTCAACAATCGCCACGGAAATAATATCCATGTTATCCTGCGATTTCTTCTTAGAGTATACAGTCATTTATATCAGTTGTTATTATTTTCTATGAGGTCAACCCAATAATACAAATTTATAATTAAATTAATGGTATATCCAGGAAAACTCTGGTTCCATTGTCTGACGAGATATCAGCCGATCCTCCTACCGCAGCCATCCTTTTCTGGATGTTTTTCAAACCGTTTCCGAACAATCTTACTTTCTCCTGATCAAAGCCCTTACCATTATCTTTTAGCATAATGGTCATGTTCTTATGCATTTCTATTTGTATCACTACTTCAGTAGCCTGTGCATGTTTTACCACATTGTGTAAGGATTCCTTCACAGCAAGGTAAATATTCCGCCGGGTTCCGCCACTTAACTTGATATTGGGTATGCTTTCCGGAATATAAAACTGATGCGTAATATGTGCATGTTCCAGAAAGTCCGCTGCAAAGCTACGCATATATGCGATCAAATTCTCCAAAGAATCATTTGAAGAGTTCATCGCCCAGATTATTTCACTCATTTTGTCCACCAGCTCCCCGGCTGCTTCCGAGATCCGTTCTATCTCCCTGGTCTGGTTTGTATCCTGAATTTTGCGTTTCGCTATTTCACTGAGCAGGCGGATGGTAGACAAACCCGAACCCAGGTCATCGTGCATATCGCTCGATATACGGGCCCTTTCCTGGTCGACCGCCTGTTCTTTCTCCAGTTTTAGTTTCTCATGCCGGATCTTGTAATCGAGATAGAGCGTTGAGAAATAATACGCCACACCCAGCAGGAGCAATAATAAGAGGAAGCGGAACCACAGGGATTGCCAGAATGGTATGCGGATCACGATTTCCAGGGTGGTAGGCGTGCTGTTCAGGATATCGTCGTTATTAGAAGCACGTACATTGAAGGTGTATGTACCCGGCCGCAAATTCGTGTAACGCGCCATTCTGAAAGTACCTGCCTGTACCCAATCTTCATCCGCACCATCCAGTTTGTACTGCACCTTGTTCTTCAGTGGATTGGTAAATTCCAGTGGTACGAATTCTATCGCGATCGTATTGTGGTTGTAAGGTAATTCAATTCTGCGCAGTAAAGACAGCGCCGTATCAGATTCATACGGTTTATCCAGCACTTCCATGCGCATGATCACAACTTTCGGTTTGGAGGGGTTGTTCCTGAAATCTTTTGGATAAAAGCCATTCACGCCCCGGATACCACCGAAGAATAATTCGCCGTCAGTAGATTTATAAAATGCACCGGTATTGAATTCATTTGATTGCAGACCATCCTCGTAGTTGTAGGTAGTGATTGAATCCGTCACCTGGTTGATCTGCGAGAGACCTTTATTGTGGCTTACCCAGATGCGGTCTTTATCGTCAAGTAATACGCCGTAGAAATAATCATTCACCAGTGACGGGAATGTGTAACTATTGTAATGCTGGATGATCTCATTCCTTTCATTCAACACGAACAATCCTTTGGATGTCGCTACCAGCAATTGTTTATGCGCGTTCTTATTAATAGATTTTACGATAGTGCCGGGAGGTAAAAAAATCTTTCCCCAGGCCGGGCTATCCGCTTTTTTCACATACACAGCCACCTTGGTACCTACGTATTTATTCCCCATGAAATCCTCGAAATAGGTAGTGAGTACTTCGTTCGGGAACTCATGTATGATAGAGGCTTTGTAGCTTCTGCCTACAGGCATCATCTGCAGCAAATAGGCGCCGTAATTGAAGTACACCTCCCCGGTATTCCGTTTGAACAGGAATGGATAAATATCTTCCTGATTGGGCATACCCAGGGCCTTTACAGATGGTGTAAGATCCTCGAAACGATGAGTGTGCACATTGAACAAACCAATGTACATGTCAGAGAAATGGAACCACAGGTGTTCAAAATCTTCGCGGCAGATAGCGTTCAGGTTTTTGGCGGGGAAGATATTGTTCCTTCCGTCATCAGATGGAATACGTTCCAGCCACTTCCCTCCTTTCTCATAAATATCCAGTCCGTCGTGCATGAGGCCTACATAAAGTTTGCCATCATCGTGTTTGTACACGGCCCTAACCATATTGTGGGTGATAAATGGGGAGCGGTACAGGTTGAATACCTTCTTATTCGGAGAATATTTTTTTATGCCGTCACCATCTGTGCCTACCCACATATTATCACTGGCATCGCGGTACAGGTAGGCCACCACATTCCAGCTGCGGGTTTCGGAGCCGTTGAAGGTGACAATGTGATTGATAATTTCGTTGCGTTTGATATTGTAGACGATGATCCCGTCTGTACCACCAATCCACACATTGCCATGCTGGTCCAGTTCCATGCAGAGGGGCACGAAGGAAATGTCTTTTTCATCGTGCTGATCAAAAGTGAGTGGTGTATACTTATTCAGTTTTTTATTGAAGAGGACCACATGCCCCTGGGAGGCAATGATCAGTGTATCGCTATTCAGGTTCCGGATTACAGGATGTGTCGTAATACCAGGCAGACAGTAGGTGGTAACGCGGAGTGTTTTGATATTCATCCCCAGCAGTTCACCTGCTTCAAAGATCATCCAGATCGTATTGTCATCTTTGATCACCGCTGATGCGGACAGGCCCTTGCGCAGCATAGCCGGCGGATACAGGATCAGTCTCCTGATAGCATAGGTCTTGTAGTCGAGTACATAGAGACCTTTGGCAGGGCGCCACACGTAAAGTGCATTGAGAGCCGTGTCTTCGCCAAGGATCCTGAACTTGATACCATTATCCCGCTCACCTTCATTGGCCCAGGTAGTATCTTCCAGTACGTTTTCAAAACTGTTGCGGTATTCGTCGTAAACGCTGATACCGTAGTTATGTGTGAGTATCAACTGATGACGGGTATTGCGGTAAAGGGAATACCCCTTGTAGCCCTTGAGCGCGAAACGGTTGATGAGGGCACGGCCGCCAGTGTTGCTCCGGGTACCCAGGTTGCCTTTCCCCTGCCCCGCTATCTCGCGGGAACTGGGGTTGTAACGGTATTCGTTGAACACATAGCCATCAAACCGGTTTACACCGTCGTGAGTAGCAATCCACATAAAACCCTGGGTATCCTCTAAGATGTCGTACACAGAATTTTGAGAAAGTCCTTCATTCACCCCGTAAGAGTCGAAAATATACGGCTTTTCCTGTGCCCGCAACACAGTCACTGGTAAGGTGCATAGGAAAAACAATAAAATAGTCCTTATTATCTGCGCCGCCCGTTGCAATGACAATATCAAAGTTAAAAGAGGTTAGTAATGCATGTTTAACTGTGTCCAACAAAAACGCAGTGCTTGCAAATATATAAATCTGCTACACACTTTCTAATGATTTTGTAATTTTCTTGCCTGAACAGTCAATAATAACCCATGCAAAAATTCGGTAAAGCCTTACTGCTATTACATTCTGTATTCTTTTCCCATTTTTTTTCTACCTATGCACAGCAAAAGCTGGTGATTAAATCACTTGAAACCCCGCCTATAGCAAGTATCAGGGGAATGTCGGTGGTAAATGACTCCGTTGTGTGGGTGTCGGGCACCGGCGGACAGGTGGGTTTGACCACGGATGGAGGGGCACATTGGAAGTGGATGAAGGTACCTGAACATGATAGTGCGGATTGGCGCAGTTTATATGCATTTAGCGCATGGCGGGCGCTGCTGCTGAACGCTGGCTCTCCCGCACATTTGATGATGACGGCCGATGGTGGGCAAACCTGGCAGCTGAAATATGAGGATACGACAAAGGGCATTTTTTTTGATGATATCGATTTCCTGGATAACCAACAGGGATTTGCGATTGGAGACCCCATTGTCCCGGATAGTAAAATGGCCTATCTCATTACCGGCGATGGGGGGAATACCTGGATGAAAAGACATTTTTACGTTTTAGCTGAAGCCGGGGAAGCTCTTTTTGCCGCCAGTGGCACCAACATGGTCAATCACTATTACGGTAATTCAATCGTAAGTGGTATGGTCACGGGAGGAAAGGTAAGCAGGTTCATTGGCAATTTTTATAATATTGTTGTATTGCCAATTACACAGGGCAGCCCGAGCAAAGGTGCTTTCTCCCTGGCATTGGAACGCGATGGCAAAAAAGGTGTAATTGTAGGCGGAGACTACCTGCACGAAAAAGATACTACCAGGAATTGTGTATACACCACTGATTCTGGTAAGAGCTGGAAAGTGTCTGTTGCCGCCCCCGGGGGCTATCGTTCCTGTGTAGTATATGTGAAAAATGACGTGTTCATTACCACCGGCCCCTCAGGTACAGACATCAGTTATGATGCTGGGGTGCATTGGGAAAAGATCAGTGATGAAGGATTTCATGTAGCAGGTGTGTCGCCCAACAGGCAAAAGATCTGGCTGGCAGGTAGCCGGAAATTGGGCATCGTCGAGCTCCCTTAAACCGGAAATTATCACTTGTCCTGATAAAACATTCATGAAAGAGGAAATTCACCAACAGGAATGAAAACTATTTTCAAAGAAAAAGGGGTATTGAAAAACACCCCCGAAAAAATAGGTTAAAGCAAAAAGTATATTATTCAGGGTGGAAAGATAACCCGGGAATGCTTTACTTGTATGTGAATTTTCGCCAATGTGTTATTTTTGCAGGTAAACGGCGGAGAATCAGGGCCGAATGATAATAATCGAAACACTGTTATCACAATATTTTTTTGCCTAATTTAGGCACCGATAGGGAAAGAGAATGGTTTTAATAAAAGCGAACTATGCAAGTAACGACCTCATCTGGTAAGTATTCGGTAAAACACTACCCGGATACAATTAAGGAATGGAAAAAAGAAGGCAACTACTTCTATTTTTATACATCGGAGACCATCCTGGAAGTAAGGATCATATCAGATAAGATCATCCGGTTCCGCTATGCTGCTGATGGAAAGTTTCAACGTGATTTCTCGTATGCGGTAAGCGACCGCCTGGAAGAAACACCTGTCAACTTTGGACTTCGGGAATACGAAGAAAATTTCGAACTCTTCACTGACATTTTGCGCATCTACATCAACCGCGATGATCTGCGCCTCACCATTACCGATTCGGAAGGCCGCATCATCAACCAGGATGAAATGGGCTTCCACTGGCAGTATTACCTGCAGAAGGGCGGTAAGATCGTGTACTGCAGTAAGCAGATCCAGGAAGGAGAATGCTTCTACGGAATGGGCGATAAGCCAACCGATCTGAACATGCATGGCAAACGCGTAGAGAACTATGGTACAGATGCCTATGGCTATCAGAAAGACACCGACCCGCTCTACAGAAATATTCCCTTTTACTACGGCCTGCACCAGGGAATTGGCTATGGTATTTTCTTCGACAATACTTTCCGCACCATCTTCGATTTTGGTAAGGAAAGAGAGAATACGACCAGTTTCTGGGCCAGAGGGGGTGAAATGAATTACTACTTCATTTATGGCCCTGAATTACTACAGGTAGCCGAAGGATATACAAAGATCACCGGAACGCCAGACCTGCCACCACTGTGGGCTTTGGGCTATCAGCAATGTCGCTGGAGCTATTACCCTGACAAGCGTGTCAGAGAAATCGCTGCTGAATTCCGTAAACGCGAAATTCCCTGTGATGTAATCCATCTTGACATCGATTACATGGAAGGTTTCCGTTGTTTTACCTGGAGTAAAGAAGGATTTCCCGAACCCGTGAAATTGATCAAAGACCTTGCTGCAATGGGTTTCAAGATCGTAGTGATCATTGACCCGGGTATAAAGGTAGATCCTGACTATGCAATTTACCAGCAGGGTATTCAGAAAGATTATTTCTGTAAGCGTGCAGATGGAGCACTCATGGAAGGCGATGTATGGCCGGGCAAATGCGTGTTCCCGGATTATACCAATCCCGAAGTGAGGAAATGGTGGGCTAGTCTGTTCAAAGGGCTTGTCGATACCGGTGTGCGTGGAGTGTGGAATGATATGAACGAACCAGCCGTTTTTGAAATGGGCTCCTTCCCAGAAGACGTTCGCCATGACTACGATGGCGAAGCAGTCAGTCATCGCAAGGCGCACAATATTTATGGTCACCTCATGAGCAAATCGACTGAAGCAGGTATGCGCAAATACCTCATGCCACACCGTCCGTTTGTGATCAGCCGTTCCTGCTACGCCGGTGCACAGCGCTGGACCTCTTTATGGACGGGCGATAACGTGAGCAGCTGGGATCACCTCTGGCTGGCTACTATTCAGGCACAGCGACTGGCAGTATCCGGTATTTCCTTTGTCGGCAGCGACATCGGTGGATTCATTGGCGAGCCTGATGGCGAACTGTATGTTCGCTGGGTACAGTTAGCGGTCTTCCATCCGCTCATGCGTACACACTCTGCCAGTAACGAAACCGGGTTTAACCAGGAACCATGGAGCTTTGGTGGCGAATACGAAGTAGTAGCAAAGAAGTTTATTCAGCTGCGCTACCAGCTATTACCTTACCTGTATACTACCTTCTGGCAATATAGCGTGAACGGCACACCGATGATGCGGCCGCTGGCTTTCGTGGATCAGCATGATGTACAAACGCATGACCGTACACACGAATTCATGTTGGGCGATAACCTGCTTATCAGTCATGTGAGCGAAAAAGGCATGAAGGAAAAAGAAGTGTACCTGCCGGAAGGACATTGGTATTATTACTGGAATGACCTGGTATATACAGGCAAACAATCTGTAAAAATTGCGACCCCTCTGGATGAGATGCCGTTGTTTGTAAAAGCAGGAGCTGTAATTCCGCATTATAACAAGATCCAGTATGTAGAGCAGCGTGACGCAGAAGAAATGATCCTGCATGTATATTATAGCGATGTGGTAGCGAGCAGCGTGCTCTACGAAGATGCGGGCGATCACTATGGTTATAAGAACGGACAGTATAACAATATCCGTTTCAAACAGGTATCTACAAAATCACAGTTTGAATTAAGGAAACGTTTCTTTGGTAATTATGATGCGGCATACAAGAAGCATCATATTTACATACATGGATTACCGTTCAAACCAAAGGAATACATCATAGATGGCAAGGCAGTAAAACTCTCCGCTGCCAATGCTACAGGTGGTATATTCAAGATTATTGCAGAACGTAAATTTGAGACGCTTGTGATCAGATAAATAAGTTCGAATATAAAAAAAACGACAAATCCCAAATTCTCATTGCTGAAGAATTTGGGATTTGTCGTTTTAAACCGTTTAGATCTAAAAAAAAGGGCACTGTAGATTGAGATCTTAGTGCCTTTTCATAACCTATGCCAACTTTAGAGTTAATCAAAATTAACGCGTTATAACGTATACACAAACACTCTGATCAAAATGAACAAAATGAACAGAACGTTTAATACTGAACGAATCTTATTTAGTTAATAAGAAGTTATAAAAGGCTTTTTGATTGTTATCACAACCATTTGCTTAACAAATTGTTTAAAATAAGGGCAGATTTGCTACAGATTGTTAAGCATACTCCACGCATGAAACAGTAAGATAAGGCGAAATAGTATGTGTAACCCTGTGTTACAATGGGTTATAAATACGCGGCATAATAGTTGTGCCTCCTTTGACAGAGAATATGTTTTATTATCTGATGTTAAACGGAACCCATTATTAAACCTTTCAAAATTCATTCTTATGGCTGCAGAACAAAACAATCACTTCACCCAGGAACAAGAAAAACTCGAAAGGGAGCATTCGCACGAGCACAATCATGGACATGATCAACATGGCAACCATGCTCACCAGGGTCACAATTCTGAAGGAGAAGAAAAATCAAAATCAGAAACTCCAAGTCGCAAAGATAAACGTGGATTTGCATCTATGGATGCATCCATGCAGCGTGCGATAGCCAGCAAAGGCGGTCGCGCTGCACATGCGCAGGGCGTAGCTCATGAGTTTAATTCTGCGGAAGCTCGTGAAGCCGGCCGTAAAGGCGGTGTAGCAGTAAGCCGGAACAGACAGCATATGGCCGAAATAGGTAAGAAAGGCGGAGAAGCAGCGCACAATAAAAGAAAGAAAGCACAGCAACAACAAAACGCTGAATAACGGTTTTTTGCCCTGAATTTTTTCCCAAAGAGGGATTGCCTGAAATGTGGACCTCACATTGCGGTAATCCCTTTTTTTATGTGGGAGATAATTTCCACAAAAAGAGTATTACTTTTATTTCTATTATGAAGTCTGCTATCATTCGTTTACGATTCTTTTTGATTCCCTATGCCTTGCTTTTTGTCATTGCACTCACACTCAAAATTATTTTCACCAGAGAAGAGATTTACTTTTTTATTAACGGATTGCATTTCCCGGCAGGAGATGTGATTTTCAGGTATGCTACGGAAATGGGTGGGGCTACTACGGCTGTTTCCCTCGTATTGATCTTATTATTTGTAAGGTATCGCTACAGTTTATTACTGGCCAGCAGTTACCTGCTGACCAGTTTAATTAATTTTCCTTTGAAATATATGGTGGGCGCTCCCCGGCCTAAATTGTATTTCACAGATTCACCAAAAACCATTTATTGGGTACCGGATGTAGAAGTGCTCTCAAATCATTTCAGTTTTCCCTCAGGACATACCGTGTGCGCGTTTACCACGGCGGTTGTGCTTACTTTTATCAGCCCGCGCAGGTGGTATGGTTGTATTTACTTTCTGCTGGCACTAATGGTTGCTTATTCAAGAATTTACCTCAGTCAGCATTTCTTTGAAGATGTGACAGCTGGTTCGTTTGAAGCAGTAATTGTTGTTACCTGCTGGGTGACCTGGTTTAATTCCCGTGCATTCTTCAGGCATCCTGGCTGGGATGGTGCGCTGAGCAGGAAAAATGACGACTGATTTGGTGCTGCGGGCCAACTCAAACAGCTGGAAAATACTTAGTTCCAGGAGTACTTTTGGGAAATTCCAGGCTTACAACGCTGATTTGGTCAAATGCCTGCAGCAACCTTTTAGTGTCGTTTTTTCCCGGATTGATGTGGCAGTTGAGATGGTTGTGCAGGAAGTTTCTTCGGCACCTTGCTGGTGATGGTATCCAGTTCTTCCGGACTTACCGGTTCTCCCCTTTTGTAATATTCTTTAACCATGTTCCCGTCTTCATCGTAGATCTTCCAGAGACCGTCGCGCAGGGAATTGGAACTCCTTTTGATCTCTTCAAATTTTTCTTCCTGGGTGATAGGATCTATCACGCGGTAAGTTTCTACAGTGTCGTCAATGTCTTTGGCGACAAAGCTGCCTTCCGCGCTTACCAGCCCATTCAGGTAGAAATAACGGGCCGGGCCATTCAGTACATTATGTTTATAGTTTTCTTCGGCAATAAGGCCCCCGGATGGCGCATATTTTTTCCAAAGGCCTTCTTTACGATCGTCCACATAAGTGCCTTCCCAGGTGTAGCCATCTTCGCCACGCGTGGCAGCTACCTCTTCGGACCATTCGCCTTGTTTGCGTTTCTGGTCGTCACGTTTGTTTTGTTTAATGGTGAAGCCTTGCGAATAAACTAAAAAGCATAACAGTTGTAGTACAGAAAATGCGAGGATTTTTCTCATTCAGCGATATTTTACACAAGTTAGTAATTTTTATAATATGCATTAGAGAGGCCGGCAGCCTGCCCAAAAATACTATATTCTGAAAACGAAAAGAGGCTATATCTATAACGATATAGCCTCTCATTTTATGATGGTGTGTCTTAGTCCTTATATCCTGTTCTATACTTACTTACTCAGTTTGATCGCATTTATTGCTGTATTCTTACCAGTTTCGATTTTCACACCGGTAATTGTTGTATCAGCATACCCATTAGATGCATTTACAAATACATTGTAAGTACCTGTATTCAAACCTCTGATCTTCCACTCTCCATTCTTCCATGGTAATGCATAAGCAGTGTCAGTATTGTTGTATACAGTCAGCACCGGATACGCTTCGTAAGGGGTTACTTTACCGGAGATACTACCTGTTTCTGATACCAGGAATACGTGAATAACAGGACGCAGTATAAACTTGCCATTGCCGGTCTGGATAATAGAACGGTCTACATCGAAATCCAGCCACAGGCGGTAATGACCGCTCTGGTATTCTTCCCATTCTTCAGGACGGATGTTTACCACCAGTTTCACCTGGCCATTAAGTGCTTTCAGCGGATACTGAATGCTGTCTTTCACCAGGTAGTTGTTGTCCCCAAGGTTGATCTGGATTCTTCTTACTTTGCCTGCTGTTACTACACCTTCAGAGAGTAAGGTATCAGCGCCGTTACGCAGTGAAAGTACATCGTACACGCCTGCTGAGATAGCCAGAGAATCCCAAACCTTGCAGGAATCATTCCGGTCGTTTTTATCTTCACCCCAGTGACAACGGTTGTAGTCATTACCCCAGTCTTCACCACTATTGCTGCCACCTTTACCCTTTCCATTAGCACCATCGCAGGTATCAACGAGTACCTGTACTGACTTGATGTCCAGAAATACGTTATCAAAGCGACTGCCTGGATCATCTGCCAGGAATACATTCAGTCTCTGTTGGTTTGCGCCAAGGCCTGTTGATGCATTAGAGTTATCCTTTTTACAGGAATAAACAACTAAAGCCAACAATACTAACGTGGCTAGCCCCCATCCGGAAGTGCGGAGATAGGTCTTCATAAAAGAATGGTTTTTGGTTTAATAATAGAGATTTAGCCTACTACAGATTTGCATAAATTTTTTACTACTATCAGTAAGCTAAGGTTTGACTAAAAAAATAAACAAAAGTTTAACAGCGTATAATTTATTTTCACATGCCTTACAATAAACTCTTATTCAATTTTTTACAAAAAGCGGTTTTTAATTCTATGTGCAATTTAGTACTCTTATTGATGGGGATTCATCGCGGAATTCAGGGATTTTGTCGCAAAGTTTGTTTCAAAAAAAAGTCCTTCCCGCAGGAAGGACACTAACTATTTAAGTAAGAATAATATCTACACTTTTTTGAATATGGCAGCACCTAAAGGAGGTAATCTCAGCAGCAAAGTATACTCCTTACCGTTATACGCTTCCTGCTTCGCTTTTACAATGGCAGTATTAATTACACCACTACCGAAAAACACTTCCGCATCACTGTTCAGCACTTCTTTCCAGCTGGCATTTTCATTTACTGCCAGTAAATAATTTTCCCTGGCTATGGGTGTCATGTTCAGTATGATCAGTATATCCTCCTTCGGGTCCATTCCTTTTCTCAGGTAAGCCAACACACTATTGTCATAATCGGAAACATTCACCCATTCAAACCCGTAGTATTCAAACTGCTTTATGTACAATGCAGGTTCTGCCCTGTACAGATGATTTAGTGCTTTTACAAATGCCTTCAGGCCCTGGTGCGAAGTATGTTCCATCAGGTGCCAGTCGAGCTGTGATTTATAATTCCATTCTGATGTCTGTCCAAACTCATCGCCCATGAATAACAGTTTCGTACCCGGGTGTGTGAACATATAACTGTACATCAATCGCAGGTTCGCAAATTTCTGCCAGTCATCACCAGGCATTTTATACAGCATGGGAGATTTTCCATGCACCACTTCATCATGACTGAGCGGCAACATAAAGTTTTCTGTAAATGCATAGGCGATACTAAATGTAAGCTGATCCTGCTGGAATTTCCTGTAATAAGGATCCCGTTTGAAATACGCCAGTGTATCATTCATCCACCCCATCATCCATTTCATGCCAAATCCAAGACCGCCCATGAACACAGGTCTTGACACCCCATAAAAAGAAGTAGATTCTTCAGCGATCGTCTGTACATCCGGAAAAAGTGAATAGATTGTAGCATTCATATTTTTCAGGAAAGAGATCGCTTCCAGGTTCTCTTCTCCCCCATGTTCATTCGGTTCCCATTTACCAGCTTCGCGGGAATAATTCAGGTGAATCATAGAGGCGACTGCATCTACCCGCAATCCGTCTGCATGATATTTATCTAACCAGAATATGGCATTGCTCAATAAGAATGAGCGCACCTCATTGCGGGCATAGTTGAAGATATAGCTATTCCAGTCCGGGTGAAAGCCCTTGCGCATGTCGGCATACTCGTAAGTATGCGTGCCATCGAAACGGAATAAGCCATGCTCGTCATATGGAAAATGCGAAGGCACCCAGTCCAGGATCACACCGATTCCTTCCTGGTGAAAGGCATCAATGAAGGCCATGAATTCCTGCGGTGAACCATACCTGGAGGTAGGGGCATAATACCCCGTACCCTGGTAACCCCAGGAGCCATCAAAAGGATGCTCCATGACCGGCATAAGCTCCACATGGGTAAAACCCATTTCCTTCACATACGGGATCAATCTCGCGGCTATTTCGCTATAATTATAAAATACTTCGTGATTATTGGGATCGGGCCGCTGCCAGCTGCCCAGGTGTACCTCGTACACGGAATAAGGGCTTTGTAAGCTGTTGTGCTGACTGCGGGTCTTCATCCAGTTGCTGTCCTTCCATTTGTAGTCCAGTTCCCAGGTAATGGAGGCTGTTTTAGGACGCAGCTCCCAGTAGTTTGCATAAGGATCGCCTTTGCGCAATTCTTCCCCGGCATTAGAACGGATAAAGTATTTGTAGAGTGTACCCGGTGCTACCTGTGGTATGAAACCTTCCCAAATCCCCGATTTGTCCCAACGGGGATACAAATGGTGGCGGTGTTGATCCCAGTCATTGAAGTCGCCGATCACGGACAAGTAGGTCGCATTGGGCGCCCAGACGGCGAAATACGTACCACTCACCCCCTGAAAGGTGGTTTGATGTGACCCAAATTTTTCATACAGGTGCGGATGCCGGCCCTCCTGAAACAATGCGATATCTTGTTCAGAGAAGAGAGAAAAGGGCTCTACGGGCTGTAATTGATGCGTGTTGTCTTTTGTCATAAACCGGGAAAGGGCTGTGGATACAAGATAGTTCAAATTTTGAATTTTGAAGGCCCAATCGTGATCATATCATCAAGTATAAGGCCATAAAAAAAGAAACCGCCTCACTAAGGAAGGCGGTTTCTTTATTATTTTTCGAAATCGATTAGTATCTCTTCTTCAATCCTGGGCGCTGGCTTGAACCGCCGCCACTTCCACTACCTTCCCAACGACGTCTGCCACCACCGTCTTCACGGCTACGGCCGCCACCACCTGGGCCACCACTTCTGCGGCGATCGCCATCCTGAGACATTTCAATTCTTACGCTGCGACCATTGTACTCAGCTTTCTTGAAAGTATCCTGGAATGTTCCAACCACATCGTTTTCTACTTCGAAGAAGGAGTAAACACCTTTCAGGTCTATACGACCGATTTTGTTACCACGTACGCCGCTGGTATCGCAGAGATAGCGCAGCATATCGCCACGGGTAAAGTCGTCTACTGAACCCAGGTTGATGAACAGGCGGGTAAATTTACCATTACCACGTGTGCTACGTTCGCCAGCTTCGAAGGTACGTTTTTCTTCTTTCACGTTCAGATCAGGCGCATCCTGGTAGTATTCCAGGAACTGATTGAATTCGAGAGAAGCGAAACGTTTGATGATTTCTTCCTTGCTCATGTTCTGGAACTCTTCATATATGCGTTCCAGGTATGGCTCGATCTGCTCTTCGTTTACGACTACGCTGTGTACTTTGTGTACGAGGCCGAACAGTTGTTTTTCACATACTGCGAAACCGTCTGGTACTTCAGCTTTCAGGAATTTCTTACCGATTACGCGCTCGATCTGACGGATCTTACCAGTGTCACGGCTGCCAATGATAGCAATAGATACCCCTGATTTACCGGCACGGGCGGTACGACCGGAACGGTGGGTGTAGTTTTCAACGTCATCAGGCAGTTCGTAGTTGATGACGTGTGTTACGTTGTCAACGTCGATACCACGTGCAGCAACGTCCGTTGCTACGAGTACCTGCAGTGATTTTTCACGGAAACGTTTCATTACTTTATCACGCTGTTGCTGGGTCAGGTCACCATGCAGTGCATCGGCGTTGTAACCATCGCGGATCAGTGATTCAGCGATTTCCTGTGATTCTATTTTAGTACGGGTGAAGATGATACCGAAGATTTCAGGATTGAAATCCACGATACGTTTCAGTGCCGCATATTTTTCGCGTGGGCGCACAATATAGTATTCGTGCTCGATGTTGACGTTACCGCTGTTTTTGTTACCTACAGTCAGTTCGAACGGATCGCTCATATATTTCTGTGCGATACGGCGTACTTCCTGTGGCATGGTAGCGGAAAACAACCAGGTTGTTTTCTCTTCAGGTGTATTAGAGAGAATACTGTTGATGTCTTCCTGGAAACCCATGTTCAGCATTTCATCTGCTTCATCCAGTACTACATAACGTACGTTTGTGAAATTAACCGCTTTACGGTCAATGATGTCCAGCAAACGACCAGGAGTTGCTATCACGATGTGTACGCCTCTCTTCAGGTCACGCAATTGCTGTACGATGCTGGAACCGCCGTATACCGCTACGATGCTTACGTCTCCCAGATGCTTGCTGAAATTTTTCAGGTCATTGGTGATTTGCAGGCACAGTTCACGGGTAGGGCATAATATGAGCCCTTGTGGGTGACGCTGTTTAATATCAATCTGCTGTAACAGCGGCAGGCCAAATGCTGCCGTCTTACCGGTGCCCGTCTGGGCTAAACCTACGAAGTCTCTGTCTCCGCCGAGGAGTACAGGAATAGCTTTTTCCTGTATCGGTGTAGGCGCTACGAATCCGAGGTCCTGGATTCCTTTCAAAAGGGGCTCTTGTAAGCCTAATGTTTCAAATGTTGTCATTGATTTGCTTTGATCAGGCTCCGTCGGGAGCCCTGGTATATTATCCCAGCGAATTCTATGCACTGGGTTACTTTTCCTGTTGTTTCTTAGAACGAAACTTACGCAATCGTACCTGCGTTGGATGTAGACTTATATTAAGTTCAAATTCCTGTGTTGAAGCCCTGCTCCTGCTAAGTTTACATTTCTTCCCTTGAAGTATTCCTCTGCAAGTTTACATTCCGCTGTTGGAGGTGCTTTTATACAAGTTCACCTTCCAGGTCATAATCGTAAGCTTTCGTAATTCTTACGTTGACAAACTCACCGGGTTTCAGGCGTTTGGTGGTATTAATGATCACTTCATTATCTACTTCTACTGAATCAAATTCTGTACGTGCCAGATAACGGCCTGATTCTTTTTTATCAACGATCACACGATAGATCTTTCCAAGCATCTCCTGGTTTTTCTCCAGGGAGATTTCCTGTTGTACTTCCATGATCTCCTGTGCTCTTCGTTCCTTTTCTTCTGCCGGAATATCATCTTCCAGGTCATACGCACTGGTACCTTCTTCATGGCTGTAGGTGAAAACCCCTACCCTGTCAAAGCGCATTTTTTCGAGGAAGGCTTTGAGTTCTTCCACATCTTCAAGCGTTTCGCCGGGGAAGCCGGTGATCAGTGTAGTACGGAGTGCAATGCCGGGAACTTTTTCCCTGATAGCTGCCACCAGTTCTTCCATTTCACCACGGGTGATCTGGCGTTTCATGGCTTTCAGCATATTGTCAGCTGCGTGTTGCAGTGGCATATCGATGTAGTTACAGATGTTCGGGAACTCCTTCATTACATCTAATATTTCCATTGGGAACTTGTGCGGATAGGCATAGTGCAGACGAATCCACTCCAGTCCTTTGACGTTCGCCAATGCACGCAATAAATCTGCCAGTCTACGTTGCTTGTACAGATCCAGGCCATAATAGGTCAGTTCCTGTGCAATCAGCATGATCTCTTTCACACCAGAGTTCACCAGTTTCTCTGCTTCTGTTACTATCGCTTCGATAGGCTTAGATACATGTGTACCACGCATAAGCGGGATGGCACAAAATGAGCAGGTACGATTACAACCTTCTGCAATCTTCAGATAGGCATAATGCGTAGGTGTGCTCAACAATCTTTCACCGATCAGTTCTGCTTTATAATCAGCATCGAATTTTTTGAGAATAAGTGGCAGTTCCATGGTACCGAACCAGGCATCTACACCGGGGATCTCTGATTCGAGGTCACCGCGGTAACGTTCACTGAGACAGCCGGTTACGTACACCTTGTCCAGGCGGCCACGTTGTTTCAGTTCTACCTGCTCCAGGATGGTATTGATGGATTCTTCTTTTGCTTTGTCGATAAAACCGCAGGTGTTTACCACTACGATGTTATGATCTTTTTTTGCATTCTCATGCACCACATCAATTTCATTGGCAAGCAGCTGTCCGCTGAGTACCTCAGAATCTACCATGTTCTTGGAACATCCAAGCGTAATAATGTTAACCTTATCTTTCTTTAAAGTTTTTGTCTTCAAGCGCGAATAATTTTTTATCGGGCAAACAAGCAGATGGCTTGTCTGATTACCGCCACGAAGACATCCAGACACGAAACTGAAGAGAACAGCGAGACTTGCTGTTTAGTGACTATGAGCCTTAGTGGGGGTTATATTTGTTCAAAGAATTGCAAAGGTAGTTAATTTATTACGAATTGTCAATTCTCATTTATGTATAAACGTCAATCAGGTGAACGTATTGTAGGGTTTCATAATTTATATAGGGCCGCCCGGAGGTACTCCGTTTTAATGAAATACAGGAATTCTCAGGCTGGTACCCGTTCTGCGGTAGTATCGCCACCTTCCTTTTATAAAGATCCCGCCATCCGGGAACTAATTTTATTCATTAAACTATAATCCAACTATATAGTACAGACTGTTCAATTTTCCTGCCCGGGTATGATAGCTCATACTTCAGCCAAAGTGTGTATGAAAAATATGTGACATATCTATATCATCGTGCACGAAACCTCTGCCCCATCAAAAAGCCCCGCAATTGCTTGCAGGGCTCCAGGTAATTTTCTTCAAAATCAGCCATTCATACTGAACAGAGAATCTACAAACTCTTCTTTATTGAAGACCTGTAAGTCCTCCATCTTTTCGCCAATACCAATATATTTAACAGGAATTTTAAACTGATTCGCAATAGCAAGCACCACACCACCTTTTGCTGTACCATCCAATTTAGTGATCGCCAGGGCGGTTACTTCTGTCGTTGCGGTAAAGTGTTTT
Source organism: Chitinophaga sancti (assembly GCF_034424315.1). GTDB lineage: Bacteria > Bacteroidota > Bacteroidia > Chitinophagales > Chitinophagaceae > Chitinophaga > Chitinophaga sancti. Next base: position 63,498 of record NZ_CP139972.1, on the reverse strand, counting down.
GCCTGTTCCAGTGCATTCTGACCGGTAGAGCCATCCAGTACCAGCAACACTTCGTGCGGAGCCTCTGGCAGCACTTTCTTCATTACGCGCTTGATCTTGCTCAGCTCATCCATCAGGTGAGCTTTGTTGTGCAGGCGACCCGCTGTATCGATGATGATCACATCCACCTCCCTGGCGGCGCCGCTCTGTACGGTATCGAAAGCCACTGCACCCGGATCAGAACCCATCGCCTGCTTTACGATAGGTACACCAACGCGATCACTCCAGATAGAGAGCTGGTCTACTGCCGCTGCGCGGAAAGTATCGGCAGCACCAAGCAGGACTGATTTGCCTGCTTTCTTGAAATTGTAAGCGAGTTTGCCGATAGTGGTAGTCTTACCAACACCGTTTACACCTACGACCATAATAACATATGGCTTTTTGCCGGCAGGGATATCGAAATCACGGAAACCGCTGTCTGGTGCATCTACCAGCAGACTGGCAATTTCTTCCTGGAGGATCTTATTCAGTTCGCCGGTACCCAGGTATTTATCTTTAGATACTCTCTTTTCGATTCTGTCGATGATCTTTACAGTCGTGTCCACCCCTACATCTGCAGATACCAGGGCTTCTTCGAGGTTATCGAGTACTTCTGTATCTACAGAAGATTTACCGGCAATGGCACGGCCAATCTTATTGAGGAAACTTTCTTTTGTCTTTTGTAATCCCTGATCCAGGCTTTCCTTCTTTTCTCTTGAAAAAAGCTTATTGAAAAAACTCATAGCTGTCTGTTTTTTGCCGCGACGGACTTAACAAATGTGGATGAAATATTAAATACAGCGCCAATTTACAGAAAAATGTGGAGCTGGGTAATAAATTGCTAAATGCGTCGTTTCGGGGGGCTTTCTGGTAAAGAATTAAAGAGATGGTTAAAGAAAAAAGCTGCCTCGTTTTACAAACGAGACAGCTTTCTATATAATTTATAAAGCCGAATTATTTAGCCATGTACTCCTGCACCTTATCCTTGTGCACGATAGCCTCTTTAAAGGTATATGCACCAGTTTTCGGAGAACGAACAGCCTTGATCACCTTAGTCCAAACTTTGGATTCAGCGGCTGCTTTAGCATCTTTTACCTTCGAGTTCTTGGAAGCTGCTTTTGCCATAATATTTTTTACTTAAAAGTTAAGCGAATTGTCAAAAATCTACCCTGTCAATTGCCAATCGCATCAATAGGATAAACGATTAACACCAACATTAACGATCAATTATTTGATTTCTTTGTGTACAGTTACTTTCCTTAAAATTGGATTGTACTTTTTCAACTCCAGACGTTCAGGAGTGTTCTTTTTGTTCTTGGTGCTGATGTAGCGGGAAGTACCTGGCTGACCAGAAGTCTTATGTTCTGTGCATTCCAGTATTACCTGCACCCTGTTACCTTTTTTTGCCATTTTGTATACAAATTAAGTTGAATGCTTACGATTAGATTGTTTGTCCAGCTGCACGCAATTCTTTAACTACTGCATACAAACCGTTTTTGTTGATGGTTCTTAACGCATCAGCAGAAACTTTCAAAGATATCCAGCGATCCTCTTCCGCCAGGAAAAAACGTTTTTTCTGCAGGTTAGGCAGAAATCTTCTCTTAGTCTTAATGTTAGAGAAGGAAACATGGTGACCCGTAATAGGCTTCTTTCCTGTCACCTGACATACTCTTGCCATGATAGAAAAATTTTGGACTGCAAAAGTCGCAAATTATTTTGAATTTGCAAACTAATACATCCCGTGATTAATGAATAAAAGTATTTAATTTGATGTTTTACAACATTAAGCGGTGAATTTCAATAACTTAAATTGCAGATGATCTAAAAAATTAAACATGCCTGAGCAGTTTCTTTTAAAACATATGCCCTAATTATTTAGCCCACACCTTAAAAGCCTGTAAAGAACGCCTTATGGCAGGCTCCCCGGTCATTATTGTTATCATAACAACCCTTCCTGTTTTACAACAGTATTCAGACTTCCGCACCTTGAAAAACTTATCCACATTAACTGTCGGCAGGCCATTCATCCCTCCGAAATGCCCATGGCAATGACGAATTTCAGGATTATTGTTCTTCCGGTAAGATCTTATCCGGTTAGAAACCTATCACTTACAGTAACACGATTAAACTTCTCAAAACCGCCCCCAGCCTAACTGCATCTAAGATACGGTTCTGCGTGGTGCCGTGTTTTATCAGTGCTTCTTCATGCGAAGATACACACATTTCACATCCGTTCAAAGCAGAAACGACTAAACTTATCAATTCAAAGAATTCTTTCCCTAAAACCGGGTTCGCCATGATACTCATACGGATCCCTGCGGGCTGGGTAGTATAGAATTCTTTTTTCACGAAATGACGGAAACGGTAATATACATTATTAGCTACCAGCAGACTGGTGCAGCTCAGCACTTCAGCCACTTCTTTACCATTTGCACCCTCTGCAATCGCCAGCTTTTCGAATGCCGCCTGCAGGTCCGCATGCTTTTCATTCACAGCTACTGCCAGGCCAATCAGGTAAGCTTCCTTTTTAGTGAAGGTGGTAGCATTCAGTCCGTTAGTAACGTTGATTTTTAAATCTTTCAGATAGCGGGCATCAGCATCAGACAGCTGATGTAAACGGACAGACAATGAACTCTCTGTCAGACCTACTGCCTGGAGCAGCTGTACTGCTGTATCCTGGTTGGATGTTGCGAACATATATATTATATATTATAGGTAGCGTTGGCGCTAAAATACCAACACAGCCAAAAGTTAGGGCTAAGAAAAAGTCCATAGCCGGACATCCCCAAAGGGAGCTGACTATGGACCTCGAAAAAAAAATTATGCGTTCAGGGTAGCCTGACCTTTTTCCCAGTTACAAGGGCACAGCTCGTCTGTCTGCAGCGCATCCAGTACGCGCAGTACTTCTTTCACATTACGACCTACGTTCAGGTCATACAGGGATACCCAACGTACAATACCCTGAGGATCAACGATGAAAGTAGCACGGTAAGCAACCTTTTCGTTTTCTTCCAGGATACCTAATTCTGTAGCCAGAGATTTGCTGGTGTCAGCAAGCATTGGGAACTGCAGACCACGCAGATCTTCATGATCTCTTCTCCATGCAGCGTGTACAAACTCACTGTCAGTAGAAGCACCGATCAGGATAGCGTCACGGTCTACGAAATCCTGGTAAGCTTTGTTGAACTCAGCAATTTCAGTTGGGCATACGAAGGTGAAATCCTTAGGCCACCAGAACATTACCAACCACTTACCGGAAGCTTTCAGCTCTTCAGAAGTCAGTTCATAGAATTCTTTTCCTTTCTCGATAGATACTACTGCCGTTTTCTTAAACTCCGGGAACTGTGCACCCAGAGATAAAGTTGCATTCTTCATGTGCTTGATGATTATTTATTGTTGGTTACTATTTTCCTTTTTATGGTTATATTCCGTTTAATGGAAACATCCGCTTTTGATAATACCCGCCCGGGTAATAATCTTAATGGTAAGATGCTTCAGTTCCATTCTCCGGATAATATCCCCCGAAAAAATTTAGATCCTGCAGTAAAATCTATTCATAAATTTCCATCCTGCGGAAAAATTTCCAATGCAAAGGTCACAGTCTATTCATAATTAGTCAAATAGATTTTTCCTTATAGGTTATTGAAAAAGTCTATATGCTTCCCATACCCCACGCTACACCTGGGAATTCCATTTTTGTGTTTCACTATTTCCCCTGTTTAATAGAATCTTAACGTTTTTCGAAAGGAAACGTAACTTTTTGGCACGTTATTTAGTTATACTAAGTATACTCATCTTTATTAAATACGACAGGACATGAAAACGAAAAATGTACTCTTAGTGATCCTTACGATAGGCCTTGCACTGATTCCGTTTATCAAAAACAGTTTCAGTAAACATGATGAATTTGATGCCACTCAAGATCTGTTCATCTAATGTTTGAAGGGCAACGGTGTTTCGTGCACATACCATTCATACTACCCAAATCGGGCAGCAAGGTTCCTATTGCCTTTAATTATCCCAATCTTTTCCTTCCTGTAATATCGTAACTGTTCCTTCGCCATTTATTGACAAAGGAAGCGCGTGTTTGTTATAGCAACCCCACCCATCACCTCAGGTAACATTTCCAATAAGATCCTTAAAACTTTTGATACCCAGCATCTTAGCTGTTGTAAAGCCCTCCGCATAAGGTACCCCTACCAATTGCCCAAATGATCTGTCACGACTGATAATATTCTCGAAAAATGCAGGGGAAGAAATAAATGTAGCCGGCTCATTGTCTGCCGCCGGCGCTAAGAATTGGGTTTTAAAACTCCTGATCGCCTCCTTCTTCCGCTCGATCACAGCAGAGATATCGACCACGAAATCAGGGTTTTCTATTTTATTCTGTAACATATGGAACACCTGTTTGGGGCGCCAGGCTTCCTGTGATTGTCCATCTAATGCAGTTTCAATTCTCCTTAATCCGGATAAGAAACAACTATCCGCTACCAGCACCGCGGCGCGACCATGATCCGGGTGACGGTCCTCACGGGCATTTGTCAATACGATCTCAGGACGGTATTTCCTGATCATCGTGATCACCTTCAACTGCTCTTCAGTATCGTTTCTAAAAAATCCATCGGGTAGACCCAGGTTCTCTCTTACATCCACTTCCATAACCCGGGCAGCGTCTGCAGCTTCTGCTGCGCGTATTTCAGGAGTACCACGGGTACCCAATTCTCCCTTTGTAAGGTCTAAAATGCCGGTTTTCATTCCCTGCGCAGCGTGTACCATCAGGGTACCCGCACATGCCAATTCCACATCATCAGGGTGCGCGACGATTGCTAATATGTCTAATTTCATCGTAAATACTTTCCTTTCGGGTGCAAATATACCTAATAGCGGGAAAATTTACGGCCAATGAGCTTTCGCTCATTGGCCGTACTTATGAAAGGTTTCATATCGTTTTATTTCGATGTAATAACCACGCCCACCTTCTTATCCTTCTCCTTCACCTCATATTTACGCTTCAGCGTTTCTTTATCCACCAGTACCAGGTTTACAATACTCTTTTTCTCCAGCGCCGCCAGCATATTCATACTCGTATCATCTATCTTCACCCCATCCAGTATATACTGAAACACGCTATCACTTCCATACTTCTTCAAGGCCGCCTCAAATGCCGGCGATAACTCCGAAAATAAGCGGTTATACCGCTTGCGTGCAAAAGCCTTCGTTTCTATAAATATGATGGCGTTCTCCGCCTTTGCCCCATATTTCGCCTGTAAGGTCGGGCTCTTGACCACATTCATAAACGCTATCTTATCCGGAGAAAGATTGTTAAGGCCACCCTCCACCTCAACGCTGTCAACTATAAACAATGTACCATCCTGGGCTTTGGACACTATACTCCATAAAAGGAGGCCCGCTAATAATAATCTGAATTGCATATTTCTAAGGTATAAAAAAAGCGGCAAGCGCCGCTTCAAAAGTCTTGTTAATTATATGCCCGTGAACCCCGGTAAATCTCTATTTCCTGTACAATCGCCTCAATATCTTTGTCTTCTTCCAGGTCATATTCACTTTTCAGATTCCCGCCAAAGAAGAAAGCCACCGTTTGCCACATTCTCGCAGAGAAACCACCTTTCAGTTCCTTGATGATCTCGTAACAGTTCTGACCGGTCTGCCGGTTGATCAGTTTCATTAATATACGCCCCTGGTAGATGGACAAATTCTCCAGCTTATCCCCGAACTGCGCCTTCATTTGCTTCTCTACAGATGCCAGGTAGGCCTTACGGTCCTTCTTGTCATGCAGGGCGGCCAGTTTGCTGTTCACATCTTTCAGAATCCTGGAAGCCTGTACCGCATACGGATAAGTTACATACACCGCGTTGCGCAGACGGGTCCAGGCCTCACGCTGTTTACGGAACTTCTTCGGTAATTTATCTATGACTTCTACAATCTGGAGTGTAATGCTGGGAATGGTATCGCCGTTAATTATAACCGCGCTGACGGGAATACTATCCAGACCGTGTCTGGTCTGGGCATTGACCCCTACACGACTAAAGAGGCACAGCATGATAAGGATGAAGAATGCGGATATTGAGCGACCCATTTCTTAATGTATTCCTAATACTATGCTAAAGTTAAGGTAAATTAGGATAGCATCTGATATTAATATTTTGTGATATTACCCCGATTTGCCTTTGGCAACAGCTGTATTTTAACAGCTCATGGCCGGCTTTCTGCACGCAAAATTTAATCCTTAATTATCCGCCTTCTGCATCATCGTATCCATCTTCAGCCTCCGCTGCGCAAAATCAAACATCACCCGCTCCACTCCTTTTACATCATGCGATGTCAGGTAACAACCAATCACATGGCTCCCTGCTTCCGGTATAGCCACAGCCTCCTTCAAACTATCTGCCGTACCCAGTAAATTCTCCATCTTCAGTATCGCACTCACTTTTACTGTCGGATCCTGGTGGTTAATATCCTTATAATAATACAAATTCAGTACGGGCTGCTTGATTTTCCTAAAAGTTGCCGGTACCATCGTCGTTTCAAGCAATGCTTCCAGTTCCCCAACCGCTTCCAGCCTGTATTTATTATACCAGTATTGCGCACGCAATGCATTGGTATCCCCCGATTGATTATAATTTCCATTCATCACAAGCCTGGACAACTGTAAACCCCAGGGATTATTCGCCAGAAAAGCCATCTCATTATTGATCTCAATATTTGGCGATAGATTGATCACCGCGTACACATCATTGGGGTAATTCGCTGCCAGCTCAAGTGCCAGGGTACCGCCCGTAGACGTACCCATCAGGATCACTTTCTCCCCCAGTGCCTTCCCGATTGCCAGGGCTTCCTTAGCATCCTGCCATAAACCGGTGGCTGTCATGGTGAGCAAAGGCTCTGATGTATCCAGGCCATGTGCATCCAGCCTGGACAGGAAGAGGTTACAACCATATCGCTTTGCAAAATCAAGGTGCACAGGATTCCCTTCGCCCTGACTGGCGGAAAAGCCATGCAGGTACACCACGGCATACTCCGTTTTGGCATGCAGGGAATCATGCCATACGATCCGGGCTTCATTATCCGGCTTTATAATATGCCGGGCTTCCTTCTGACAAATATATTTCTCCAGCCCCGCAGCATCTTCTGGTACCTGGGGAAACTTAGGGTCATACACCGGAACAGCAGGTCTTGGACCCAGGTAATAGACCAGGATCAGGGATGTTATTACAATAAGCGCTACACGCAGCCATCTGCTATTCATACCAATAGTATTAAAAAAACAATACAGGTAATAACCGGAATTATTACCTGTATCAAATATTATATCATCAAGCTATTAAACTGTCTTCTCTCTTGTCAAAGGCTTCTTCACAGCTGGTTTTTCTTTGTTCTGACGCAGGCGCTGGAACATACTCATAATGAATCCGATCACCGTTACGATCACCCCAATCCACAATACATTGATGAATGGGAAAATGAAGGCTTTCATCACTATGTAATCCCTGAAAACGGTAGATTCTTTTACTTCCAGTTCTACTTTCTTTTCCTTTGGCAGGATCTTACTAAATCGAACATAGAGTGACAATGGTGCCACGGTATCAGGGATATTGTATTCGTAGCTACTGTCGCGGATCAGGTAAATCGGCTTCAGATTGTACTGGTCATTATTTTTGGTATATACCTTCAGCGTTGCCCCTACTGCCAGGTCATTTGGCTCTGCTTTGTAATTGCGTGTTTTCGGCTGCGGATCAAGTCCCTCCATGATCATGTAGCCATTGGAGAAGAAGATGGAATCCCCCTGCGCTACTACATGCGGCTGATAAGTCGCGGTATCACTATTATCTTCTTTTAAAGGAACTGCTGTAATATAAGTAAAGATATCCTTGTTCCAATAATGTTTTGAATCCGGGTTTGGTGTCAGTGTCTGCTCTCCCTTGTTACTCAGAAAAGCATCCGGATGTAAAGTAAAGGATTCCAGTGGTTTACCGCTGGCAGGATCTTTACGCTGGTATCTTACCAGGTAATACGTCTTTGCTTCACCCGCCGGCATGGAATCGCCTGCGTAGGTCACATGGTATTCACCCATCTGTACCGGGAAGTTGCGTGGCAGCATCAGGTTCTCGCGTGGATTTTCCTTACTGTTCGCACCAAAGAAACCACCGTCCAGCATCTTCATCCTGTCAATAGAGATCGTTTCTTTCTTGGAGGAAGAGATCACGATGCCCAGCAGCACCATACCGAAACCGATATGCGCTATAGATGCACCTGCTGCTTTCAGTTTACCTTTCTGACCAATCCAGATGTAGGCAAGATTGGCAATGATTGCATAGAAGCTGGCGAACATCATCAGGTAGATCGCCATCAGGAAACCGGCACCGTATGCATCATAATTTACCTTGCCCAGCCAGCCGGCCAGAACGGTCGCAACAAGGGCCAGGGCAGTCGGGATCATCAGCTTGCGGGTGAACTCCCCCCTCGGGGTATCCTTGTATTTCAGGAACTGTACGATCGCGGTGAGAATACCGATCACGATGGCCACCCAGATCTGGATCTTATTATAATGGAATACACCATCAGATGGAGGTGCAATGTCGTTGGTCAGGTTCAGGAGTTTTTTAATACCCAGGCCATTTATCAGCTTATTCCATACCGGGATGGAAGTGGTAAAGGTGATCTGGATAGCGGCAATCATCAGGATCAGCGAACCGATGAAGAGCCAGAACTCGCGGGAGTAAGTACTTTCCTCCTTGTGAACGGTCGGGATCTCTTTCCTGCGGGCAATCAGCATGGCAAATGCCGGGATGAACGCGAAGAGGAAAAAGGTCAGCTGTCCGCTCATACCCAGATCCGTAAAGGAGTGTACAGAAGTATCACCCAATACACCGCTACGGGTCAGGAAAGTAGAATACAGAATTAATATGAATGTAATGAAGAAAAAGAAGAAGGTCGCCTTCAGCGCATGACCGGATGATTTAAAGGCCAGCAGGGTATGAATACCTGCTACCAGTGTGAGCCATGGCACCAGCGAAGCATTTTCTACCGGATCCCATGCCCAGTAGCCCCCAAATGTCAATGATTCATAGGCCCATGCAGCACCCATCATGATACCCAGACCCAGCACAGCAGCGCTGAACAGTGCCCATGGCAGTGCAGGTTTGATCCAATCTTTATATTCCCTTGTCCAGAGGCCGGCAAAGGCAAAAGCGAAAGGCACAATGGTAGATGCAAAACCCAGGAACAGCACTGGCGGGTGAATCACCATCCAGTAGTTCTGCAGGGAAAGGTTCAGACCATTACCGTCTTTGATAAAACTGAGGTAGTTAGGGCTGTTCACCCATGGCAGACCCTGGTTTTCCGGTGCATGACGCAACAGGAGGAAGGGGTTGCTACCTACTTTATAATTCAAGATGAAGATCCCGATCAGCATACTGCTCAGGCAAACCTGTGCAAATGACACCATGGTCATCACGGGTGCCTCCCACTTTTTAGTGGTACGGATCAGTACCAGGCCCAGGATACTCTGCCAGATAGACCAGAGCATGAAACTCCCTTCCTGGTCAGACCAGAAACTTGACAGGAGCAAACTCACCGGCAAATCGCGGCTGGAATTGCGCCAGATATATTTATATTCAAAATAGTGGCTGTACAATGCATAATACAGGCAACCAAATACGGCAAAAACAGATGCAGCCTGCACTATAAATGCCCAACGGCCCTGCAGTCTCCAGGAAGTACGTTTTACCTCATCTTCGGTACGTACGCTTACCCAATAGCTCACAGTGGCCACTATCGAGGCCACAAATGCCAGCACGGCAAAAAAATGTCCAAACTGCCCGGGCAATAAATGCTCTCCTATATATGTCGTCTTCAAGATAAAAGGTGCTAGAATGAAGAAATAGCCCGACTGTGCGGGCCATTAAAGCTTTTAAAATATTATATGGCGACTGGCTTATACTTTATTGCCAACCGCTACCTGGTCATTTTTATATTTAGAAGGGCATTTCATGAGGATCTTACCGCAATGAAATTCACCGGCCTTAATCATCTTGCCAGTCAGCACGACGCTTTCGGCTTTTTCAAAGTCAGTGGGTTTGGTACCGAAATAGGTTACTTTACATACTTCACCGGATTTGTCCTTTACATAGAAAGTAAACAGGTTAGCATCCTTTGCGGCATCGTATACCATAGTTTTGGTGGTATCCAGTGTTCCAATTACCTGGAATTCTTTTCCTTCTTTCTGACGAGCTGTGGCAAATGTTTCATAAGTACTGAAATCACCGGCCACTGTTATAATCACCCCAATTGCTACAGCAATCAGCACTAATAAAACAATACTAGATTTCTTCATATCGCAAATTGTTCTTAAGCTTCCCCTAAATGTGCGTTTTCAAATATGCTTTTTTATCCATCAAAACGGTCCATTCACCTTTCGATGCGCAAAATTACGGCAAAATGAGGTGTGAAAGTGGATTTTTTACATGAAAGGAGACATGATAATTATCATAAAAGCTGTCGCTGCCTTACCGTGCTGTTCAGGAGGCCGATAATGATCCACGCTGTGCAATACCGCTTAATGTATAAAGTGCTATCTTTGCGGCGAAAATTAGTATAAGAACTTCATTATCATGGCGGATTTATCCAACTTTGATCCCAATTCCGTCAGTCTGGTATCCAACAACATCTTCGGATTACCTACGACTGAAGAGGATGCGTCCCTCGTCTTACTTCCAATTCCATGGGAAGTGACGGTGTCCTATTGTCACGGTACGGCAAGAGGACCTGAACAAATCTGTAAAGCAAGTTTACAGGTTGACCTGCTCGATCCTGATGTAAAAGAAGGCTGGAGAAAAGGGTTCTTCATGCGAGAACAGGACAAGCACATGCTGCTGCGTAGTGATTACCTGCGTAAAGAGGCGGAGCTCTACCTGAAATTTATAACAGAAGGAGGGGATATTTCCGAGAATGAATTTTTGAAGAAAACACTGGTAGATGTCAATAAGGGTACGGACCTTATGAATGAGTGGGTGTACAGCCAGACCAAAAGCATCCTGGAACAGGGCAAAATGGTTGGCCTGGTAGGTGGAGATCACTCTACCCCGCTCGGCTATATTAAAGCATTGGGTGAAGAAAAAGGTGAATTCGGGGTGCTACAGATTGATGCCCATTGTGATTTAAGAAACGGGTATGAAGGCTTCCAGTACTCTCATGCGTCTATTATGTATAATGTACTGAATGAAGTGCCACAGGTGAGCAAACTGGTACAACTGGGTATCCGTGATTATTGCGAAGAAGAATTACAATATATACAGGATCATCCTGAGCGGGTGCATACTTTCTTTGACAGGGATCTTAAGCATCGGCAATTTGAGGGTGCTAACTGGGCTGTCATCTGTGATGAGATAATAAATCAACTGCCACAACAGGTGTATATCAGTTTTGATATTGATGGCCTGGATCCTAAACTTTGCCCGCATACTGGAACGCCTGTACCGGGAGGATTTGAATGTGAACAGCTGTACTATTTGTTTAGGAAACTGCTGGCAGGTGGCCGTAAGATCATCGGTTTTGACCTGAGTGAAGTAAGCAGTGCACATGAGGAATGGGATGCCAATGTGGGTGCCAGAGTGCTTTTCAAATTATGTAACCTGATGGTGCATCCTGATAACAAGTAATTTCACACATGCAATCTTATAGAATAAGAATTTTACATCCCAATGCTATGACCCGGCTGCGCATGCAACCAGCAATGCACGGCCTCATCGGCATTCTTTTTTTACTGATTACGATTGGTGTTTACAACCGTCCGGATCCTAACTGGGCAGTAGCCGGTTTCTTCTTTCTTCTGGGGATTGGGAGCCTGGTGTTTCCCTTTATGATGAAGCGGTTTAAGAATATACAGTCGGCCAACAGCCTGGCCCGTACTGTACAGGCCTTCGCCTGCCTGACAGGTTGCCTGTTTGTATTGACGCATATGCAACCGCTGGCAGCAGGCTTCCTGTTCCTGACGGGAGTCGCTGCGGCGTACATTGGCTATGCGGAGTACAAGATCTTCATGCCTTCGTATATCAGGGTAGATCTCAACGGGGCGACTTTGCCTACCACCTTCTCAGAAAAGGTGATTAGCTGGAGCCGCCTGAATAACTTAATTTTACGCAATGACCTGCTCACTATAGATTTTAAAGACAACAAAGTACTGCAACTGGAAGTTTTGGATGAACCCGGTGCAGATAAGGAAGCTGAAATGAATGCATTTTTTAAGAGCAGGCTTTAATCACAACTCAGTATGTTAAAACAGTCGCCGTACATTTTATATTCCGACGGAGAGGGGAATATTTTTGAAGATACATCTATGCTCACCACCGGCCGTAGTGGCTGGGATGCGTGGCCCATAGAACTTGACGAATGGATTGAACTGCCGGAAGGTGGCTCATTGTATGAATTACCTGGTCGCCGTGGAATTGGTTTAAATGCCGAGACAGGTGAGATGCAGTTGTGTGATAAAGGATGGGCGGTAGCTGCCTTTATTCCGCCTGCGCATACGGGTTTTTATATAGCGGCGTATGAAACGATGCCGGATGCCCCTACCCTGCCTTTGTTCTGCTATACAGCAGTAGGTTGGCTGGATGGGAAGTTTTATGTGCCTGCAGTGAGGATTGAGCAGGATATCAGGCAGGAATGTGGTGGTTTTGATGAGAAGAAAGTGAAAGACGGTGTAAAGGAATTGATAAAGGCATATCCGCATAACAGGCTGGTGAAGCACCTGGCTGATAACTGTGCGCTGACTTATCATTGTCCGGCAGCACGTAATTACTTTATGGGCCGTTGGGAATGTCCGATTCCTACTTCGCCTGCATGTAATGCGAATTGTATAGGATGTATTTCTTTCCAGCCGGAAGAGGAGTCGATCGTGTCTACACAGGATCGTTTGCGGTTTAAACCTACGGCGGAGGAGATTGTGGAGTTTACAGTACCGCACCTGGAAACAGCGCCTTTCCCGATTGTGTCATATGGACAGGGATGTGAAGGGGAGCCTTTGCTGATGTGGGAGACGATTCGTGAGTCTATTATCGAAATGAGAAAGCATACTGCTAAGGGCAGTATTAATATCAATACGAATGGTAGTAAGCCAGATGCGGTGCGTGAATTGTGCAAGGTGGGATTGAATAGTATCCGGGTGAGCCTGAATTCTGCGCAGGAGAAATATTATACACCTTATTACAGGCCGAATAATTACCAGTTTGAGGATATAGTGGAAAGTTTGAAGGTGGTGAATGAGTTTGGCGGGTGGACTTCAATCAACTATTTTGTGTTTCCGGGGATGACGGATAGTGCAGATGAATATGAGGCCTTGAGGAAGTTGATCAGGGATACGAATTTGAAGATGATCCAGTGGCGGAATTTTAATATTGATCCGGATTGGTATTTGGGTCGGTTAGGGATTACGGAGACGGGAGAGTGTTTGGGTGTGAAGCAGTTGCAGGAGTTGATACTGGAAGAGTTCCCGCATTTGAAGTATGGATATTTTAATCCCCCAATTGAGAGGATCAAAGGAGATTATACGCAGGATTTTGCGCATTATTAAGGAGAGGAAAACATTTATATGGATATTAAAAAAGGTAAACTGTAAAGTTTGCCTTTTTTAATATCCATCAGTGATGCTGCATCGCATAACTCCCCTTCTTCTCCATCACCTTCTGATACAAATAATTAAACCCTACCGCCGAAGCCAGGCACAATCCCGCTGCCGCATACCACCACACCCTAAAGCCATAATGCGCAATCATCGCGGAACCAATGGTAGGCGATAAGATAGTAGACACGGCAAATGAAACCGTATACAATGCAGCATATTGCCCGCGGTTATGCTCCCCGCTCCTGCTGATAAAGAACGCAGTCATAAAAGGAATGCTTAACATCTCTCCGGCAGTGAATAAAACAATGAAGACAATACTTACAAAGCCGGCAGCCGGCAGAATATTAAAACTCAGGTATGCCAAACTCGCCAATGCTACCCCGCGGGTCATGAATTCCAACGGATGCTTCCTGTTTTCAATTTTATAAATCAGCACCATTTCAATGGCAGCCACCAGTAACCCATTGATCCCTAACACCATCCCGATCTGCGCTTCCTCCAGGTGAAGCACCTCTTTAAAATATAAAGCAACCATGGTAGATAACTGTAAGAAACCAGTCGTAAACAGGATGCTGAGCGCGATAAAGGTGAGGTAAACCCCATCTTTATATACGCTCGCGGTTTTGACAGCAGGTTGTTCTTTGACCTCCTGTATTTTGGGCGCTACACGAACGGGGGGAATAAAGAAACGCATGAACAGGATAGCCACTATGCAGGTAAGCCCATCCACCCAAAAAAGCAGGTGATAACTAAAACTGGCTACAATCCCTCCCACTGCCGGGCCTATAGACCAGCCGAGGTTGGAGGCCAGCCTGTTCAGCGAATAAGACCTTGTCCTGTTTTCCGGGTTGCTATAATGCGCAGTAGCAGCGGTGTTTGCCGGGCGAAATGCATCGCCCACCGCGCTCAGGATAAATATGCAGATACAGAACTGCAGAAGGGTATGCATCTGCCCAAGCACTAAGAAGATCAATCCCTGCAGGAGCAGGCTCCAAAACTGTACGGGGTAAAAACCATACCGGTCGGACAAGCGCCCACCGGAAAAAGCGCCGACAATACCACCGATACCGTAGCAGGTCATGACCAGGCCCGCCTGCTGTACCGAAAAATGAAGCTGCTGGGTGAGGTAGACGGTCATAAAAGGGATGACCATGGCACCACAGCGATTGATCAGGAGCACAACAGCAAGTATCCAGGTTGAGGTCGATAAGCCCGCATAGGCCTTTTTATACAGAGAAAACAAGAGAACGAGGTTTTAAAAGCAAAAATCACCGCAAAGGTAATTAGAATTATTCCGATTTAAAATCGTCCTGACCTCCGCCCAAAAATAAGTTTCCGGGGCAGGCGGAGTCTGTTGAAACAGGCAGGAAAGACATAGGTAAGATTCGCTCCTTGTCTTACATTAAACTGGCACCTCTATATCACGATAAGGTCACCTCAATATCCAAAGGATAATGAAGTGACCTTATCGTGATAAGATAATAATGATCTGGCAATGATACCTAATAGGTATCGGCCTATGCACTAGTCGGTCATTAATGCTAGTAATCACTGTTTTGGAAAAGTATCTTGTCAAACCGCATTTGGAATGGTTTCTGATATTAGAAGGGAACAGGCAAGGGTATTATTTAGAAGATCAAAACGGGGCAGGTTCCGGCATCAGGGTATTTTTTCCCTAAAAACCACACAATACTGATCGCCAGCTATACGTATTAGAAAATATCTTATTTTTGGCTTATGCAGCAACAAAAGGAAAAGTTTACGACTCAAAAAGAAAACAATACTGACAAAAATATAAAGGCAGTAGGTGTTACTATTGCTGTGCATGCATTGGTCTTATTAGCATTGATCCTCGGTGGATTTTCCGCACCGCCCCCGCTCCCTAACCAGGACCTGGGCATGGAGGTAAATCTCGGTACTTCCGACGATGGTATGGGCGACGAGCAGCCTCTCAACCCCAACCCGCCCAGTGCTGACGCTGCAAATGCTTCCACTCCACAGAACGAGCCGGTACCCAGCCAGGATAATTCTACCCAGGAAGATATCGCAACCCAGGATAAAGAGGACGCTCCTGAAGTGAACAAACCAGAAAAACCGGTAGAAAAACCAAAGGAAGTAGCCAAAAACCTGGATTCCAAACCAGCAAAAACGACGAAGAAAACTTCTGAAAATAACCCCGTGGCGGTTGAAAAGCCAAAGACAGCAAAAGCTGTATTCGGTGGCGGTACTTTTACCGGCAATAACAGCGGTAACAATGCCAATGGTTCTAACAATTCCACCGGTGAAGGAAATACCGGCAAGCCCGGTGACCGTGGCCAGATCAATGGCGATCCAAACGCCAGCGGTTATACCGGCGGTGGTTTAGGTGGTGGTAAGTCAGATTTCCGGCTGAATGGCCGTAGCCTCATCAGCAGACCAAACCTTACTTACGATGGCGATGAATCAGGATATGTGGCTGTAAATATTAAAGTTGACAGAAGCGGAAATGTAATTGAAGCTACACACTCATTGAAAGGTTCTACTTTAAGTAACCCACGCAATATTGCCACCGCAATCAGAGGCGCAAAAGAATTGAAATACAATGTGAATGCTGACGCACCGGATATTCAATATGCAACTATTCGCTTCTTCTTCAAAGTGCAGTAAGCGATAATAATAATATAAAGAAAAATCCCTTCCCACATCAGGAAGGGATTTTTTTGCGCATACACTAAAATAGCTCATTGAATCCTCATTTGTAATAACATAATTTAATATCAATAATATATTTAGATATATTTGCATGGGAAATTCTTTTGTAGCGCTCGCCAATATCCAGGTACTTTTTGCGTTATAGGGGAGAAAACCGAACTGCCAACTAATTAGATATATGCTGTTTAGAGTAATTCGAGCCTTAGGCCTTACAACTGTCATTGCCATATCTTTAATCGAGCCATATAAGGCAAAGGCCCAGATGAATATGAACATGGGCGGGTATGCAAACAGTCATTACGCCGGGATTTATGGAATACCTTCCAACCCTGCAATGGCTGCCGGCACGCACTTCAAGTGGGACATTAACGTAGCAGGCGTAAACGCCGCTTTAGGAAACACCTATGCAAGCTTTCCGAAGTCGCTGATCTTCCATCCACCAGATTCAATTGGAGGACTAAAACGTAACAGGGATTATTTCCTGGACACCGTGTCTACAGGAAGACAATTCGGGTGGGGAAACATGGATGTAATGATGCCGTCCTACATGCACTCATTCAACGAATCGAGGGCAATCGCTTTCATATGGCGAGTGCGTGCACAAGCTAATGGCGGTGGCATGAATACCGACGTTGCGAACTTCTTTGCGAACAACTTTCCGAATGCTACGTATAACAACCAGCGTTTCGATATGCAGGTAGCCAGCGGCAGCTTTCATATGTGGAATGAATACGACATCAGTTATGCGCAGATCATCAAAGACGATGGTATGCACCTCCTGAAAGGAGGTGTGACCCTGAAAATATTGAATGGTATCGCTGCCGGCTACGCACAGGTAGAAGATGCAAGCTTTACCATGAACACCGCTACCAATGCAAACATTTATAGCGGTACCCTGAAATTAGGGTACAACGACGGTATCAACAACTGGAAAAAACCAAATACCAGCAATTACAAGCCGTTTACCGGCAACTGGGGCCTGGGTATGGATATCGGTTTGGTGTACGAATGGAGAGCAGAAATGGATGGTTTGCAGGGCTATGACGAAATGGACTGGAATCCTGAAGGGGACGATTATAAGATGAGATTGGGTGTAAGTATTACTGACTTCGGTGGTATTACTTACAAGAAAGTAGCGTCTAATACCGACCTCAGTCTGATCGCTAATAACATTAATCCGAACCAGATCAAAATGAGAAAGGGGGAAGGCTGGCAGTCTTATTACCGCCGCCTGCAACAATACTTTACGCCGATTGCAAGCGATGAGAAATTCCGTATGAACCTGCCCGCTGCACTGAACATCATGTTCGATTACAACATTGATGCCCGCTTCTTTGTCAATGGTGCTGCGGTAATGTCATTGAACAGTGGCCGTTATGATGCAAGCAAGACTTACATGGTTTCTCACTTCACTTTGACGCCGCGCTATGATGGCCGTCATTTTGGTGTGTATATTCCCATCGATGTTAATAATCATACGCAGTTTGATATGGGTGCCGGCTTCCGTCTGGGTCCGCTGGTGATTGGCTCAAACACAGTTTTGTCCAATCTGTTCCAGAAGAACAAGAACAGGCTGGATGGCTTTGTGGCACTGCGCCTGGTTCCAATGAGATTTGGTAAGACCCTGCTGGGATGTCCTGCAGCACAGTTCTAAGTGATTTAATTTTTCTAAATAAAAAGGCTTGTGTTTTACGACACAAGCCTTTTTATTTTACTTTTAATTTCATTTACTTTTGTGCATGAACTACCAACAAACTCTGGACTACCTGTATGAGCGCCTGCCCATGTTCACCCGCGTAGGGGCAAGTGCCTTCAGAAAAGACCTGCATAATACCATTGCTTTATGCGAACAACTGGGAAATCCCCAGCACCTGTTCAAAACAGTTCACGTAGCCGGTACTAACGGTAAGGGCTCTACCAGCCATATGCTGGCAGCCATTTTTCAACAGGCGGGATACAAGACAGGCTTGTATACATCCCCGCACCTGAAGGATTTCAGGGAGCGCATCCGCATCAACGGAGAGATGATCGACCAGGAGTTTATCGTAGAATTTGTACAGCAGGTACAAGCCTCTATCGAAGAACTCGATCCTTCTTTTTTTGAGCTCACCGTAGCCATGGCCTTCCAGTATTTTGCGCTGGAACAGGTGGACATTGCCATTATTGAAGTAGGCCTTGGTGGCCGTTTAGATAGCACCAATATCATTACTCCTGAACTGTCTGTCATTACCAATATCAGTTATGACCACATGGCCATGCTGGGGAATACCCTGCCTGAAATAGCCGGTGAGAAAGCGGGTATCATCAAGCCGAATATTCCGGTGGTCATTGCACAGACACAAACAGAAGTAGAGCAGGTATTCATTGATAAAGCAAAAGCCATGGAAGCCCCCATCACCTTTGCTGACCAGCACTGGTTGGTGCAGGACAATGACCTGGCAAAGGGGCATCTGCACATTCAGTTACGCCCGCAACATAGCGAGCAGGTATGGGATCTTAAACCAGACCTGAGCGGACAATACCAGGTGAAGAATATTATGGGTGTACTGAGTGCCGTAAAAGTATTGCAACAGGCCGGATGGGAACTGCCCGATGAAGGAGTAAGAACAGCACTCAGTCATGTAAAAAAATTAACGGGGCTGAGAGGCCGGTGGGATGTGGTAGCACAGCAGCCGCTCACCATCTTTGATGTGGGCCACAATGAAGCCGGTATTGGTGAGATCGTGGGTCAGCTGGAACATATGACCTACCGGCATTTGCATATCGTGACCGGTTTCGTAAAAGACAAGGAAGTTAGTAAGGTCTTAAAATTATTTCCTGCAGCGGCTACCTATTATTTTACAAGAGCACAGATTCCGAGGGCACTGGATGAACATGAACTCGCAGAAATGGGCACAGCAGCGGGGCTGAGAGGAAAAGCTTATCCCACTGTGCAACAGGCATTCCAGGCTGCAAAGCAGCATGCGCATGAGGAAGATGTGATACTGGTATGTGGTAGTTTCTTTATAGTAGGAGAAGCGATGTAAATAAATAGGCCCCTTCGTATGAAGGGGCCTATTTATTTATACGATAGCCAGTTCTTTCAACTTTAACAATGCATAGAAAATGCAGGTAACGTGCAGACTTTGCAACAGCTCATTCTTCTTCAGCATCGCCTTCAGCTCCTCCATTTCCAGCAACACGATTTCAATTTCTTCATTCTCATCCAGGTCCTGCTCCTGTACTTTCTTCCCTCCCGTAGCCAGGAACATATGCGTGATGTTATTGCTGCTCGCAGGGTTCGGGGCGATCTTACCCAGGTTGATCAGCTGCTCAAATTCGTAACCTGTTTCTTCCAGCAGTTCACGACGCATGGCGTATTCAGGAGAAGGATCATCGTTATCCATGGTACCACCCGGGATCTCCAGTAAGGTCTGCCGGATGCCATGACGGTATTGTTTCACCATGATCACCCTGCCCTGCTCATCCAGGGCTACGCAATTCACCCAGTCATTGTATTCCAGTACATAGTACGGGGAAACAATCTTTCCCTGTGGGGTCTCGCATTTATCTTCGCGGGCTGTTAACCAATTACTTCTAAAAAGATACTTTGACTCAAGCAGTTTCCAATCTAATGCCGACATATATTCAGTTTAAAGTTTATTGCCAGTTGTTCCGCTCTTTCAGCTTTTCGATATGGGCCAGGTGATGTTTACCATGCCAGGAATAAGAGCCCGCTACCTTTCTCAGGAAGAAGGTTTCGCCATGTTCCGGATGGGTGAATACACGTTCCCATTGTTCGGGGCTCATGTTATCCATCAAAGAAACCCAGCGGGTATGCAGGGCATGGAGCAGTGTGAGAGAAATATTGATCGGCGTTTTTGACACATCCGGGAGTTCGGCCCAGGCGGCTTCGTCGTAGGGCTTGATGACAGGATTGTCTTCAGTCAGGGCCAGCTTGAAACGGGTGTAGGCGTTCATATGACTATCTGCAAGATGATGCACCACCTGGGTCACCGTCCAGCCGCCGGGGCGGTAAGGAGTGGCCAGTTGGGGGGCATCGAGTGTCTGAACGGCTATTTCAACCAGTGATGGCAGGAAACGAATATCGTTGATATAGCTCCTGAGCTGTAAGTCAGAGATTTTTTCCGGGGCCTGAAAACGGCCGATCGGGTATTTGAGTTCTTCCATATTAAGCTTCTCTTAATCCTTCACCAGTCAGGTGAATAAACACATCTTCGAGGTTGGCTTTCTTCACTTCCTTCTTTCTTTCAAATCCACCAGACACCAGTTTATCAATCAGCGCATCAGGTGATTCCAAAGCAATAATCCGACCATGATCTACGATTGCACAGCGATCACACAAAATTTCAGCCTCGTCCATATAGTGGGTAGTGAGTACTACGGTGGTGCCCTGCTCACGTACCTGCAGGATCAGGTCCCAGAGATTACGTCTGGCCTGTGGATCGAGTCCTGTAGTGGGTTCATCCAGGAAGATGATCTTCGGTCTATTGATCAGCGTAGTCGCAATGGAGAAACGTTGTTTCTGGCCACCGGACAGCTCTTTGAATTTATTCCTGGCTTTGTCTTCGAGGTTGAAGAGTTTGAGTAGTTCTTTTGCATCGGCCTGCTGGTTGTAGAGGCCACAGAACAGGTCAATGAGTTCTACCAGGTTGAGGCCCGGGTAATAACCGGAACTTTGCAGCTGCACACCGATTACTTTTTTAATTCCCTCCGGATCTTTGTCAAGGTCCATTCCATCTACGAATACCTTTCCGGATGTCTTTTCGCGGAGTGTTTCGATGATCTCTAAAGTGGTGGATTTTCCGGCACCATTGGTACCGAGCAGGCCAAATATTTCGTTTTCATATACATCGAAACTGATGCCGTTTACTGCTGTAAAATCACCGTATTTTTTGACAAGGTCCCTGACTTCTATGATCTTCCTCTTTTCCATAGGACTAAATTAGTACAAAATAAAGTAGGGTTTAAATTTCATTTGCCTGTAAAAACGACAAATCCCCAAGCATGAGCGCGGGGGATTTGTCAATGGCTTGCGGCCGGCTAAATAAATGCGTTTATACAGATTTATTTCCTGGGTGCCGGCGCTTCTTTATGTACAATAAATACCTGTGTAAAGAATATAATCCTGTTGTCTCTACTGGAATGTGCGCTGCCGATGCCGATGCGGTCAAAATCACCCAGCATATTTTTCCTATGCCCCGGGCTCTTGATCCATCCATCTACTACCTCCTGTGCGTCCAGGTTACCATAAGCCACGTTTTCTGCTGCGCCGGGAATGTTCCCAAACACGGTACTCAGTCTTGCGATACGCTCTTCGAAACCATCGTGGCCAAAGGCGGTAGCGCCTGTTGCCATGGCTTTACTATGCTTGTAAGCCTGCCCGCTGCACGTTGCATCCAGCGTTAACGGTGGTTTACCCTGGGAAGCCCTGAATTTATTGGTGTAATAGAGAATCTTCTGCGCCATATCGGTGTCGTTTCCGTCATCCCTGGTTGATCGTGCGGTGCTTGTATCTGCCGGCGCAGCGCCACGGGAACAGGCTAACAGGTTCAGCGACAGAATACCAAATAGCATCAGTAATGTAAGTTTGCGTGTCATATGTTTTCGAATAAATAAAAGAAATTCACCATTAGACTAAAATAACCAATGCTGGTTTAGCAATAGTTATACCAAAAACTTACATGTTAGTATTTTTTTAACTATTCACTATTCTCTGCCAAATATCCATCATATTTTTAGAGCCCAGGAACACTGGTACCCGCTGGTGCAGTTTAGCTGGTTTCAGTTCCAGCAGTCTTTGTCTGCCGGTAGCCATTGCCACCCCGCCTGCCTTTTCCATAATGAAGGACATCGGGTTGCACTCATAACATAAACGTAAACGACCGCCTTTATATTTTCCGAAGGCCGGATACATGAAGATACCACCCTGGATCAGGGTTCTGTGTACCTCTGCCACCATACAGCCTACGAAACGATGACGGTAGATCTTGCCATGCTCATCCTTGGCCAGCCAATAGTCGATTGCCTTGCGGACACCGTTCTCATAGAGATGGTAGTAACCGATGTTAACAGAAAAAATGTCACTTTCAGGCGGACATTTCAGGTTTGGATGTGACAGGCAGAACTCCCCTATACTTGGATCGAGGGTAAAGCCCTGTACGCTTCTGCGGGTGGCATACACCAGCATGGTAGAGGAACCATAAATAATGTACCCTGCAGCAATCTGTACATAACCGGGCTGTAAGAAGTCTTCCAGCTCGCAAACGGTACCCACAGGGGTCAGACGGCGATATACAGAAAAAATAGTACCGATGGATACATTAACGTCGATATTGCCGGAACCATCCAGGGGGTCGATCAATACCACGTACTTGGAAGCTTTGGAGTATTCATCCGTAAAGGGAATGAAGTCTTCATTCTCTTCGGACGCCACCCCGGCACAGTAAATACTATGCTTTAAAACGTTGATAAACTGGTCGTTGGCGAACTCGTCCAGCTTTTTTACGTCTTCTCCCTGTACGTTGGTCTTACCGGCCTCGCCCAGGATATCGGCTATTCCAGCCTTATTCACTTCCACATTTACTCGCTTTGCAGCCAATCCGATATCCCGTAGTAGACCTGATAATTGTCCTGTAGCGCCGGGGTAATTCCTCAATTCCTGGATTGTAAACTCGTCCAGAGTCATTACTTTTCTATTGATACTCATTCTATAATGGATTAGTGAATATTCATTGCACAACCTAGCACTAATGTAACAGATTTCGCCCTATTTTAACGGAACTGTCATTTTCCCCGAAACAAATTTTAAAACATATTCAAAGTTGATTTACTTTGCCCCGAATTTTTTTAACGGAAGATAAACTCACATATGAAGGTTTTCAAATTTGGCGGTGCAAGTTTAGAAAGTATTGAACGAATCCAACAGGTAGCTGCGATTGTTCAGTCATTTCCTGATCAACAGATCCTGATCGTTATTTCTGCCATGGGCAAGACGACGAACGAACTGGAAAAGGTAGCCGAAAACTTTTATCTCCGTAAGCGTGAAATTGCGGCACAGTTGCTTTTCAATATTGAAAAGTCGCACACTGAAGTGGCAGAAAAGCTGCTGGGAAGCAGGACCCACCCTGTTTTTGATCAGCTGCAAACGTTCTTTACTGAAGCAGAATGGACCCTGGGTGAGAAACCCGGCCGTCCTTACGACTATTACTACGACCAGCTGGTAAGTATCGGGGAACTGCTTAGTACTGCCATCGTCAGCGCTTACTTCAACCTGGCAGGTGTACCGAATATCTGGATGGATGTACGCGATGTGTTTAGAACTGACGATACTTTCCGCGAGGCGAATATCGACTGGGAAGTGACTGGTCGTCAAATAGAGCAAAAAGTACTACCCCTCTTCAAAAAAACCAATATTGTCGTAACACAGGGCTTCATTGGCAGTACCGATGAAAATGAAAGTGTGACCCTGGGCCGGGAAGGATCTGACTACTCAGCGGCGGTGTTTGCAAACCTGCTAAATGCGGAAAGCGAAACCATCTGGAAAGATGTGGAAGGACTGAAGAATGCAGATCCGAAATTATTCCCGAATACGATCAATATACCAGAGATCAGTTTTAGTGAGGTGATTGAAATGGCGTATTATGGTGCGCAGGTAATTCACCCGAAAACGATCAAGCCTTTGCATAACAAGCAGATCCCATTGTATGTGAAGAGCTTTTTAAATAAGGACCTGCCTGGTACCGTGATCAGGGAAGATGTTGATGTGAAGCAGCTCCCTCCTATTATCGTGGTGAAGAAGAATCAGGTGTTACTGACCATCACTTCCAGGGATTTTGGATTTGTAACAGAAGACAGGATCAGTGATATTTATGAACTGTTTCATAAACTAAAGATCAAGATCAACCTGATGCAGAATGCGGCGATCAGTTTTAGTTGTTGTATTGATAACAGCCCTGAAAAGATTGAGACATTGATCAAGGCTCTCCACGATAAATATAAGATTGGATATAATGAGGGGCTGGAATTGCTGACGGTAAGGTATAATAAAGATGGCGTGATGGCTGACCTGATTAATAACAGGACAGTGTTGCTGGAGCAGCGGTCTCCGGTTACGATCCAGGCATTACTGAAATGATCCGATAATATTATGATAAAAAAAAGGCTTTTACGTGAGTAAAAGCCTTTTTCCATTATTATTAATTCAGTCTTTTCAGATAATACCAGGTACCACTATACCAGGAGTTGTACAGGATCAGGTAACCGTTCTTTACTTCGAGCGGACGCAAATCGAAATCATCTCCTGCAGTAGCCCCTCCAGCTACACCGGCCAGGTTCATTTTGTAATAGATCTGTGTCTGTTTTTCAACGTCATATTTCCATGTCATTGCGTATACATGTGTAGTATCATTCTTTTTCCAAAACAGGGAATCCTCTGTAATACGGATGAAAAAATTTGTAAATAATGTGGTATCCTGCAGAGATGGCATAGAACCAGGACCGTAAATTGTCTGGGTCACCTGAAATGAGCCGATATTATACTTCTTGATCACTTCAAGGCTCTCTTTCGCAAAAGAATGGTTTTCCTCGAGAGTAAATGGAGGATCTTTCTTACAAGAAGCCATCACAAGTACTAACAGGCTAAAAATCAGACATCTATTCATAAGGGTATAGGTTTTCAAGGATATATTGAACATTTTAATAATACAAATTTATTAAAATTTTTAATAATTCCTTACAAAATGGCTATCTGTATAAAAATTGGTGATTTGATCATTTTGATTTAAAATAATTTTAAAAAAAAGAGCGATCTTCCTGCAACCTTTTTTCACCCGTATCGTCTTTGTATAAAACAACCCATATGAAAAAGGTATTCATATTCATAACTATAACCCTGGGTATGCTTACCATTATCGCGCTGGAGGGCCGTTCCTTACATGACCAACAATTAAGGGATCACTGTTATGACAGAAAGATCTTACCAGTATTCCTGCTCAATTTCGGATACCAATGGACTAAACCGCTAAGTCACGCCCACAGCCATCAACTAGAGATCTGATTGTTTATGAAAAAACTCGTTTTGCTTATTCTGCTTAGCTACTGTGGCTACAGGGAATGCCATGCTCAAAATGTAAATGGAAAGATTAGTGTGAAAGTGATAGATGATAAGGGGCACTCCCTGCCATTTGCCAGTGTTGTACTTCGGCACACAAAAGATTCCAGCCTGGTAAAGGGAGAACTGAGTGCTGCGGATGGCAGTGCCAGTTTTGAAAATATCACCAGTGGCCATTACTTTGTCCAGTCCTCCTTAGTGGGGTATCAGACAGCTTATACACCGGCCTTCTCCATTGACCCCACACATACCGCTGTTCAGTTTCCGAACATGACGCTGTCCAGCTCTTCAAAAGATTTAAAGGGTGTGACCATCTCTGCCCAGAAACCTTTTATTGAAAGAAAAGAGGGTGCCACTGTTTTGAATGTAGAAAGCAGCGTGGCTGCGGCAGGCAGTAATGTACTGGATGTACTGCGCCGTGCGCCGGGGGTGCAGGTTGATAAAGACGATAATATTTTATTGAAAGGAAATGGTGGGGTAACCGTCATGCTCGATGGAAAACTCACCTACCTGAGTGGCGAACAACTCGCCAATTTGCTGAAAAGTTTGCCGGCAGAAACAGTCTCACAAATTGAGATTATGACTTCTCCTTCCGCCAAATATGATGCTGCCGGCAACTCTGGGATTATTAATATTAAAACAAAAAAAGGTGTCGCTACCGGTGTAAACGGCTCCCTGAATGGTAGTGGCGGGTTTGGCCGGTACGGCTTCTATAATGCCGGCTTAAACCTGAACTGGCGAACTGAAAAGTTCAACGTGTTTGGCAGTTACAATCATAGCGACCGGCATTTTTTTAATGAAAGGCTGGCTACCAGAGTGGTGAACGGTGATAATAAGGAGGCAGCACAATTCTTTTCTGCACCACAGTTTGGAAAGCGAAACCATATCGGCAACCAATATAAACTGGGCTTTGATTATTTCATTAGCCCCAAACATACCGTGGGCGTATTGCTGAACGGGTATAACAATTTCTTTCGCAGCAATGTGAGTAATACCACGAATATTTATCGCTTAGGCAACCGTACCCTGGATTCATCTTTGAATTCAGTGACCACCAATGATCATAATTTTAATTCCAATACCATCAACGTCAATTATAAAGGTCAGCTGGATACACTTGGTACGGAGATCAGTGTAGATGCGGATTATGTCAGCTTAGGCTATCACCGCAGGTTGTACATGAATGATAGTATGTACTATCCGGGAAATCCTGCGTATAAGAATCCTCATACGATCAGGAATTTCACCACCACCAAAATGACCATCAAAAGTATTAAGGGGGATTTAGTACTGCCTTTTAACAAAACGACCAAACTGGAAACGGGTGTAAAGGGCAGTTTTGTTACGACCGACAACGTACTCCAGTACGATTCATTATATGAAGGGAAATACATTCCCGCATTGTCGCAGAGCAATCATTTTATTTACACGGAAAATGTACTGGCAGCATACGGCATCATCAAAAAATCTTTCAGCGGGGGTACGGATGCCCAGCTGGGGCTGCGGGTAGAAGGAACTACTTCAAAAGGATATTCAGTGACCTATAATTCAGTTGAGAAAAGGAACTATGTAAGTTTCTTCCCCAACCTGACAGTAGATCATTCTTTTAGCAAGGATCATAAACTGGGAATCAGCTTTGCCCGGCGTATCAGCAGACCGGAATATGAGGACCTGAATCCGTTTATATTCTATTCTGACAGGTACACCTATGGCAGGGGAAATCCTTACCTGAAACCGGAGTTTACGAATATCGTGGAGCTCACTTACACCTTTAAGCAACAGTATATCGTGAGTGTAAGTTATGACAGGACTAAGGATTTCATTTCTGAGTTCTTAGAGCAGAATGATTCTACAAAGGTGACCTGGAGTTATGATAAGAACTATGATCACAAACAGGGCTGGCATTTGACACTGACTGTGCCGGTGACTGCGACGAAATGGTGGAATATTAACAATACCCTCAATCTGAATTACAACTATTTCAGGCTGCAGGATGTAGGAATGGATATTGTGAATTCAGCAATTGGGGCACATTTTGAGACCACTTCTACCTTTACATTGCCGGGCAACTGGAAGGTGGAGCTGAATGCCTATGGGGGTACACCTTTCCAGTGGGGAGTATGGAAAGGCAAGGCCTATTATGCAATCGGTGGCGGGGTACAAAAGACACTGCTTGATAAACGCCTGAATATGAAACTGAACTTTACGGATGTGACGAATGGAGATCAGTTCAGGGGATCTGCAGTGTATGGAAATGTAGATTTCCATATTCATAACCAGTGGCAGAACAGAACAGCTACACTGAGTGCGACGTATAGTTTTGGGAATAGTAAGATTAAGGGGGCGCGGGATAGGCAAACGGCAACAAGTGCGGAGGCGAAAAGATCCGGAGGATGAGTTTTCTTAGGTTTTGACATATCAGTTAAACGGCTGCTTCTTGATGAAGACAGCCGTTTTTTATTTTTATCTGGTACCTTTGAATGATCAGTTTAATTGATTTATCTGGTACCTTTGATATAACCTTCGAGGTTATTAATAATGTATTTTTGTTCATTGATAATGTACTTGACCACATCACCTATGGAGATCATCCCTATTAGCCTGCCCTGATGGTCAATAACCGGAAGGTGGCGGATGTGTTTTTCAGTCATTTTCACCATACAATCCTCAATAGAATCATTTTCGGTGACCGATATCGGGTTTTCTGTCATGATCTCCCTGATCAGGGTTTCTTTGGAGGCGCGGCCTTTGACGATCACCCTGCGGGCATAGTCACGTTCAGAAAAAATCCCGCAGACTTTATCATTGTCAAGTACAATGAGTGCTCCGACATTTTTGTCAACGAGCACACTGAGTGCTTCGAAAACGGTAATGTCGGGATGGATGGAGTACACTGCGTGACCTTTGGCTTGCAGAATATCGCGTACTGTTCCCATAACGAGGAGATTTAGGAGGTGAAGAATGGAGTACTGCTTTATTTCTAAGTTAAGAATTTTGGGGGAGAATAGCAAGTTTGGAGGAGGCCAACTAAATGAGTAGCAACATCTATACGAGGGGAATAGGCAAAATGCCAGCTGTGAGGTTAAATTCCGTCATTCTCCTAAAAATATCGGAGACAAAATATTGCATTACAAATTTTTAAATATTACTTTAGGCAAATTTTACATCAAAACATGTATTATTTGCTACCCTATAACATTCATCATATATGAATTATCGAACACAATTCCGGGTTTTGATCGCTACTGTAGCGTTGTTCGTGAATCTGGGAGGGACATTTGGCCAGAAGATATTTAAGGAATGGCCCCTTGGTAGTGAGCCAAACGTTATTGGCCCATATGTAGCTAATCACTATGTAGCATCTAACTTTGACAATTTTGGCTCTTCCGAGCCCCCAACTTCCATTACCTATCCTGAAGTACTGACCTGGTACGGCGCCCTGCAGATGGCGAAAGTGACCAGTGACAAGGCGCTGGTAGAAAAACTGGCACTCAGGTATGAACCACTCGTGGCACAGGCACACCACATGATGCCTGCTCCCGATATGATGGAGCACAGCGTATTTGGCGCAATTCCACTGGAACTCTATCTGCAAACCAACCAAAACCGTTACCTGGACGTGGGTAAGCCTTTTGCTGACCAGCAGTGGGAGCTGCCTGAGGGTCCTAAACCGGAACAACAGGTATTAGCAGGCAGAGGCCTTTCCTGGCAGTCACGTATGGTGGTGGAGGATATGTTCCTTTTCACCCTGGTACAGACACAGGCATTCAGGGCTACCGGTACCAAAGAATACATTAATAGGGCGGCGACGGAGCTGACCGTATACATAGATGCTTTACAACAGGCAGGTGGCTTGTTCAACCAGTCTAATGATGTTCCTATTTACTGGGGCCGTGGCAATGGCTGGGCGGCAGCAAGCATGGCATTAATTCTCAACTACTTACCTGCTGAGAATCCAAACCGTGCACACATCCTGGACAGCTATAAGAAAATGATGGCTGCCCTGAAGCAGTACATGACCCCTGATTACAAATGGGGCCAGATCATTGACGATGAAAAGTCCTGGACGGAAAATTCCGGGAGCGCAATGTTTACCTATGCACTTGTGATGGGTGTGAAAAGAAAATGGCTGGAGGACGACGCTTATGGCATGCTGGCCAGGAATGCCTGGATGGCGATTGTAAAAGGCCTGAATGAAGCCGGTGATCTGAAGGATGTGTGTGAGGAAACCAAAAAGAAAAACGATCCAAATTATTACCTCAACAGGGAGAAAGTGACGGGGAGCCTGGTAGGTCAGGCACCGGTGTTATGGACGGCTGCCCTGCTGCTGGACAAGTAATAGCATCTATATGCACAGGAGCCGCTGTTGCCGATTGGCAGTAGCGGCTTTTTTATCGGGTTACCTTTTTATCCTTAGCTGCAGGCCATTGAGCGAAGTTCATGGACCGAATTATTCCCTCTCTTTTTTTTGAATTTGCTCACATTGTTTTATACCTTGTAACCTGTAAAAAATTCAGGTCTCATTATGAAATTCCACCTATGGCTTGCATGTACATTCCTGTTAGGGAGTGTCTCCGCCATTCATGCACAAAAGAAATTTACGTTACGTTCTCCAGACAAGTCCGTAACACTGACCGTTGCTGTCGGGTCTACAGTCACCTACACGGTATCACAGGATAACAAGACATTGATCGGTTCATCCGTGGTTTCATTCAATAACAGTAACTATAAGGTAAGCAAGGCTACACAAAGTTCGCATCAGGGCAAACTCACGCCTGTTGTGAAGCAAAAGACGGCGGTCATTGAGGATCGATACAATGAGCTTCATATCGATTTTAGCAATGTATTATCGCTCGAATGGCGGGCATATGATAATGGGATTGCCTGGCATTGGATCAGCCACGAAAAAGGCGCTTACAAGGTAAAAGATGAGCAGGCGGAGTTCAATATGGACAAGGCCGGGAAAGCCTGGTATCCGCAGGAGGATGGATTCTATTCTCATAACGAGCGGAAATACATTCCTTATACCATTAGTGAAATAGGCGATAATAAACTGGCAAGTCTGCCGGCATTGTTCGAAGTGAATGGCACGAAATTACTCATTACAGAATCCGGCCTGTATCATTATGCGGGCATGTGGTTACGTGGCGGGAATACTATTCACGCCGTGTTTCCACAATATCCGAAGGAGTTGAAATTAACAGGAGACAGGGATGAGCAGGTAGTATCCAGGCAGGATTATATTGCTGATTTAAATGGTCCGCAGGAGTTCCCATGGAGAGTGGTAATGATTGCGCGTAATGATGCCGACCTGCTGACGAATCAGCTGGTGTACCAGGTAGCGCCGGAGGCAAAGGGTGATTATAGCTGGGTAAAGCCGGGGAAAGTGCAGTGGGATTGGTGGCATTACAACAATGTATATGATGTAGATTTCAGGGCAGGAATCAATAATGATACGTACAAGTATTATATAGATTTTGCCGCAAAGAACGGGATTGAATATGTATTGCTGGATGAGGGCTGGTGCAGTACCACGGACCTGTTTAGCCTCGTGCCGGATATCAATGTAAAAGAACTGGTGGCGTATGCAAAGAAACGTCATGTAGATATCTTGTTATGGACCAGCTGGATGGTATTGAACCAACAAATGCAACCGGCGCTGGATACCTTTGCTGCATGGGGTGTGAAGGGGATCAAGGTGGATTTTATGCAGCGGGATGACCAGCTGATGGTGGCGTATTATGAGAAGGTAGCGACAGAGGCGGCAAAGCGTCATCTGTTGGTAGATTTTCACGGGGCGTATAAACCAATTGGTTGGTTGCGTACGCATCCGAATGTACTGACATCAGAAGGTGTGTTGGGGAATGAGAACAGTAAATTTGGGAACCAGATAGATCCTGTACATACCACTACCCTGCCCTTTATCAGGCAGGCAGCGGGGCCGATGGACTTTACACCGGGTGGAATGCTGAATGTACAGAAAGATGCATGGAGTGCACAGCCGGCAGAGCCGATGACGCTGGGCACAAGGTGTAATCAGTTAGCCATGTACGTTATATTCGAAAGCCCCCTGCAGATGTTGTGCGATATACCTACGCATTATATACGTGAACCGGAGGCCATGGAGTTGCTGAGTAAGGTACCTGTGGAATGGGCCAGGACGATACCATTGCAGGCGAAGATAGGCGAATATGTGGTGATGGCAAGACAGGCATTAAATGGGGATTGGTATATAGCGGGCATGACGAACTGGGAGGCGAGAGAGGTGAATGTGGATCTGTCATTTTTACCGGTGGGTACATACCAGATGGAGTTGTGGAAGGATGGGCTGAATGCGGACAGGAATGCGAAGGATTTTAAACTGGAGAAGAGAGCGATAGCAAATGGGGCGCATTTGCCGCTGAAGCTGGCGCAGGGAGGTGGATTTGTGATCAGGTTGACGAAATGAGTTCGTGGCTGATTATGCAGAATGATTTCTTTACTTATTAATTGAAAAGATTTCTTAATTGATTAACGGAATGACTTCCGTTACCTATAATTTTAAAAAGGCCGGTTCTGTTGAAAGAGCCGGCCTTTTCTTCTGAAAGCGGTTTTCATTCCCGTTGGTGAATTCCGTCTTTCATGAATATTGCATTTTATTCCAAAGTTTTCGTACCACCTATAGTCGCTGCATTTGTCTGCAACAAATCAAACACCACGATTTCATTCTCTCCTTTTTTCAGCCATGGAGCAGGGCAATACAGGCGTTTCTGCGGACCGATTTCCCAGTAACGACCCAGGTTATGGCCATTGACCCATACAATTCCTTTCTTGAAATTACTCATGTCCAGGTAAGTATCAGCCACGGTGTTCATTGTGAAAGTTGCTTTGAAGAAGATACCAGGACGGCTGGTGTCAGCACCTGGTTTCAGCTTTGAAACGAAGCCATCTTTCATTGGTACGCCGTATACCTGCCAGTCCATCAGGGTCATACCTTCAAGGGTTACACGCTCAGTGATACCCTTGCGGTCGATGAGTTCCTGCGCGAAGTTGATTCGGCCCATTGCCTCTACAAAGATTTCCAGGATCGGGTCCTTCACATCACTCTTAGGCAGATTTATACTGTTTTCTCCCAGGTGACGATCTATTTTACCTACGTATTTACCATTCAGGAATACGGTGGCATAGTCATGCAGGTCAGTAATTTTCAATGTGCCATATTTACGGCCGATCAGTTTCGTTTTGTAAACCATGAAACCATAGTCCTGGCCATAAGCTTCAAAAGTTTTAGGCTGTACAGAAGCTACAGGTGCGGGCAGGTTTTCCCACACGCTGGCATAAGGTTTTACTTCGAAATTTGCCACAACGGTAGCAGGTATCGGTGCCGGGATAGCTGGCAGTTTCTTTTTCGTATAGCTGGCGATGAGATTACGCAGCGCCATGTATTTTGCGGTAGGAACGCCCTGTTCATTGATAGGCGCATCGTAATCGTAAGTAGTCAGGTCCGGCTCATACCCTTTGCCACCGGAGTTAGCACCGGCAGTGTACCCAAAGTTCGTACCACCATGGATTACATAGAGGTTGAAAGAACGATTGGTATTGAGCAGGAACCTTACCTCTTTCAGGATACCGGAGGTATCAGGATGTGCAAATTTCTCGCCCCAGTGTGTTAACCATCCTGGGTAAGATTCACTGCTGAAAGAAGGTACATCAGGGTTCTGGCGTTTAGCGGCATCGAAGTCGCCTTCGGAACCACCGGAGTCAAGACCGATGGCAGCACCTGGTACGGAGCCAGCTTCCAGCAAAGGATCTACCGGACCGTCGGCAGTGTAGAAAGGTACATTGATCCCATTTTGTTCCCAGAGTTCCTTCAGTTTGTAGAGGTATTGTTTATCGTTGGCATAGCTACCATATTCGTTCTCTACCTGCACCATCAGGATAGGACCACCGTTGGTTACCAGGAGAGGTTTCACCTGTTCGCTGAGGGCTTTTACATAGCGCGCCACGGCTGCCATGTAGCGGGGATCCATACAGCGTACTTTGATATCAGGTGTACGGAGCAGGTAAGGTGGTAAGCCACCAAATTCCCATTCTCCGCAAACGTATGGTCCCGGGCGGAGGAGCACCCACAGACCTTCCTGCTGAGCGATTTTGATAAATTCAGCAACGTTGCGGTTTTCCGATGAAAAGTCGAAAGTGCCTTCTTCCTGTTCGAGATAGTTCCAGAATACGTAGGCAGCGATTGTGTTGCAACCCATGGCTTTGGCCATCTGGATACGGTGACGCCAGTATTC
The DNA here is from genome assembly GCF_034424315.1 of Chitinophaga sancti. Taxonomy (GTDB): domain Bacteria; phylum Bacteroidota; class Bacteroidia; order Chitinophagales; family Chitinophagaceae; genus Chitinophaga; species Chitinophaga sancti. The sequence goes on along the minus strand of NZ_CP139972.1, from coordinate 29,765 downwards.
TTTGGGAATACGGGCAGGGTGTAATTCACCACTGATGATCTGGTAAGGTTTGCCATCGAGGAGGAATTCACTCCTGGACAGGGCAAAGGTGTGCTTTACCTGGGCCTGTACCATTTGACAGCTGAGGAGCGCGAGTGCGCTCATGACAATTAGTTTTCTCATTCGTAGTTTATCTTTCGTCCCTGTAACAATTGATTAAGCTGGCAAAATAAGGAATGTTATGGGAATAAAAAGGGTAAAATAGTATTAGGGGGAGTATCAGAATGGATATGGAAGGAAAGGGGAAATATAAAGTGACTGGTTTTGTAAAAGATCTCACCAACCGGGAAAGTTTTATTACAACCTCACGGGTAACATAAACAACACGGGCACCTTCACCCCATTACACATCCCCGGCTTCCACTGTGGCATCTTCACAATCACCTTCTGCACGGCACTATCCAGCAAGGTGTACGGATTACGATAACTCATGAATCCTATCTTTTTGATATATCCACTTGTATCTATCACAAACATTGGAAAACTTGATGCATAATATGGCTGCTCAATATCCTCCCGGTAAGGGATATGTAAATTCCTGGAAAAAAAGCTGATCAGGGAATCCTGCCCACCCGGAAAAACAGGCGCCACTTCAGGTTCCCGCACCACCCACTCCTCCAGTATCCGATCCCTTTCCAATTTGCAATTGCCTATCGGCAGTGTATCCATCTTCATAGACAAATACCCTAATAATAAGGTGACTAACATCTTCCTTTTTAAAACCAATAAAGTTATATGATTATATCACACTTCAACAATAATTAACTTTCATATACTGAACAATTCCGCCGGTCACCTTGTTATCCTAGTTGACCTTTAGCAACATACCTTAAATCAGTTTCCCTATATGATGCCCCGTAGAGCCTTGTTCCTCTTTTTCTTTTTAATAACCATATCCGTATTTGCGCAATCTCCTCCCTCTCCAACCATTACTTCTTTTACCCCTGCATCTGCCTGCCAGGGGTACCAGGTCTCTATTACCGGTACCAATTTCACCGGGGTTACAAGCGTTACCCTCGGTACACAACCAGCATCCAGCTTCGTTATCAACAGTCCTACCAGCATCACAGCTACCGTGGCAGAAGATGCCAACAGTGGCCCGGTGATCGTAGACGCTATCAATGGAGGCATCATTACCATACAGCCCTCACCGAAACCATCTTTACAAGACATCAGTACACTCGATGCGCCTTTTACTAACTGTAACGGTAATATACACTACACTTTAAAAGTGCAGAATACCTCTATCGTCACAGGCACGGGTAACAACTACGAGATCAACTGGGGAGATGGCAGCCCTGTATTTACACAGGTTGACTGGGCTTTCGGCGCACAAATCACGCATGCATTCAGTTCACAGGGCTATTTTGTTGTGACGCTTAAGATCACCCCTCCCAATGGTTGTGAGAAGACTACCACCTACCAGTTTTATAATGGCCAAAACCCAATAGCAAGTATTACAACCACCACTTCTACTACCGGCCTCTGTGCTCCCTCACCCGTAGAATTCCAGATTGGTAACTGGTTCAATAACTCCCCAGGAACAGAGTATATATTAGACTATGGAGATGGCACACCGCAGATCGTTTTGCCCCATCCATTGAACACCACAAATACCATATTCAGGATCTCTCATACCTATAACAGATCTTCCTGCCCCAAAGCAGATTTCACAGCTACTTTATATGCAAGAAATGCATGTTATACGACTACCTATACGCTGAACCAGATCGTGATACGCTCTAAACCTGTAGCAGATTTTTCAGTTGTCAAAAATACATTTTGCCTGGATGACAATGTATGTATAACCAATAAAACAAGTACCGGTACGAGTGGAAATAGTTGTAGTTCGAACACCGAGTATGAATGGAATTTTGGAGATGGATTTAAGTCAACGCTACGCGATCCGGGTTGTCATAAATATGCTGCACCAGGTAATTATACAATCACGTTAAATGCGACAAGTATCACCTGTGGCACGGATACAAAGTCGATTAATATTACAATATTGCCGATTTCACCGGCACCTTTGGTCACAACACCGATCTTCTATTGCCAGGGTGCAACTGCCACTCCATTGACAGCAACAGGTACCAATATAAAATGGTATACATCGGGAGGAAACCTATTAGCGAATCCACCTACTCCTGCAACTAACTTCCCTGGCAGTACAACTTATTATGTCACCCAGACACTTCCAGGGCAATGTGAAAGTCCCAAAGCACCGCTTGTTGTCACCGTGAATGCATTGCCGGCAAGCCCCATAGTAACAAGTCCCGTATCCCTCTGCCAGGGGGCCACAGCCGCACCTTTAACAGCGACAGGTACAGGCTTAAAATGGTATGCAGCAGGTGGTACTTTATTGCCTGCAGCACCAATCCCATCGACTGCAGCAGCAGGAAGTATCTCTTATTTCGTTACACAGACAATTTCTAATTGCGAAGGGCCGAAAGCAGAAATAGTCGTCACGATTGGCACTACACCTGTAGCTCCTGTTGTAAACACACCAGTTAATTACTGCCAGGGTCAGGCAGCCAGCGCCCTGACCGCCAGCGGCACAGGTTTAAGCTGGTATGATGCAGGCGGTACATTGTTAGCAGGAGCACCGGTGCCCGCTACAGCAACACCTGGCACCACTACTTATTATGTAAGCCAGCGCAATGGCTGTGGTGAAAGTCAGAGGGTAGCCATTACCGTTAATGTGAACCCGGCACCAACAGCCACCATCAGTTATTCACCAGCTACCCTCTGCAATGGAGCGGGGAGCCCCCCGGTCAATGTAACACTGGCAGGTAGCCCGGGAGGTACATATAGTGCACCCGCAGGTTTAATAATCAATACAACCACAGGTACAATCACACCGGCCGCCAGCACACCGGGCACCTATACAATCAGGTACACCCTGCCTGGTTCCGGTGGTTGCGCGAGTGTAGTCGCTACCACCACTGTATCCATCAATGGCACACCTGCTGCAACGATCAGTTATCCCGCGATGTGTGCATCTGATGGCGTGACAGCAGCTACTATTAATGGCAGTACCGGGGGGGTATTTGCTGCGTCCACAGGGTTGACGATCAATGCATCGACAGGAGCCATCACACCAGCCAGCAGTACGCCGGGAACCTATACCGTGACATATGATATTGCCGCGGCAGCACCTTGTCCGGCTTTTCATACCACCGCAACTGTTACGATCACCAAAGCACCAACAGCAACGATTAGTTACAGCCCGGCAAGCTTGTGTAATACAAGCGGCAGTGCCCCCGTAAATGTTTCGAAAACCGGAGATCCTGGTGGCACCTATAGTATTATGCCTTCAGACATGAATATAGATCCTGTAACAGGTACACTCTCCCCCGCAGGTGCCAGTCCAGGAACTTATACAATCAGGTATACTTTGACAGGCAGCGGTGGATGTACCAATTTCATTAGTATGACTACTGTGACTGTCAGTAGTACACCTAATGCCAGCATCTTATATGCAGGTAGTCCTTATTGCGGAGACCTCAGTACAACACAGGCAGTGACACAAACAGGCAGCAGCGGTGGTACTTACAGTGCGCCTGCGGGATTAAGCATCAATGCCGCCACTGGTGCAATTATCCCATCAGCCAGTACTCCGGGAACTTATACCGTTACTTATACCATTGCCGCCGCCCCACCCTGCCCGGGCTTTCAAACCACCACCAATATTACTATTACCCGGCCAGCCGCTGCCACAATTGCCTACCCCCCTGCAGTCCTCTGTAATACCAGCAGTAGTGCGGCTGTAAATGTAACGAGGAATGGAGATGCAGGCGGTGCTTATAGTATTTCTCCGGCAGGAATGACGATCGATCCGACTACAGGCGCACTATCTCCGGCGGGAGCCAGCCCAGGCATTTACACAATCACTTATACCCTGCCGGGAAGCGGTGGTTGTAACACGGTGACTGCGAGTACAACTGTCACTGTAAACAGTACACCATTCGCATCGATTTCTTATAACGGCAGCCCTTTCTGTGGCAATGTGAATATCCCTCAAGCTGTAACACAGGTCGGCACGCCAGGTGGCACATTCAGCGCTCCTGCGGGATTAACAATCAATGCAGCCACTGGTGCCACCACACCAGCCAGCAGTACACCGGGAACTTATACCGTTACTTATACCATTGCCGCCGCCCCACCCTGCCCGGGCTTTCAAACCACCACCAATATTACTATTACCCGGCCACCTGCTGCCACGATTGCCTACACCCCTGCAATCCTCTGTAATACCAGCAGTAGCGCGGCTGTAAATGTAACGAGGAATGGAGATGCAGGCGGTGCTTATAGTATTTCCCCGGCAGGAATGACGATCGATCCGACTACAGGCGCACTATCTCCGGCAGGAGCCAGCCCAGGCATTTACACAATCACTTATACCCTGCCGGGAAGCGGTGGTTGCAGCAATGTGACTGCCACAACGACTGTCACTGTAAACAACACACCAACAGCCACGATTTCCTATAACGGCAGTCCTTTCTGTAGCAATATGAATACCCCGCAGGCTGTATCACAGGCCGGCACACCGGGTGGCACATTCAGCGCTCCTGCGGGATTAAGCATCAATGCCACCACTGGTGCAATTATCCCATCGGCCAGTACACCGGGAACTTATACGGTGACTTACACGATCGCACCAGCACCACCCTGCCCCGGTTTTCAGACGACTACCAGTATTACGATCTATGAAAGCCCCCTGATCAGTTTCCCTGTTCCGGACCAGGAAGTATGCTCCAATCAAAGTGCGACTTTTACACCCGCCTCCTCCGTTCCGAATACAAACTATTCCTGGGCCGTTTCAGGCACTTTGCCAGCAAATGTAACAGGTATCAGCAGCGGCAATTTTACGGGAAATTTAAGCCTCTTATACATCAATAAAGGGAATAGCGATGTTGTAATCACAGTCAGGGTAATTCCATATAACCCGGTTCAAACTACCTGCGCCGGGGCTGCCTACGATCTCCATCTCACCGTGCATCCCGAAGTACCGGCACCAGTCAGCAGCGATGTCAGTACCTGTATGGGTGCTGCGGCTGTTACACTACAAGCCATGTCCCTGCCCGGGTATAGCATCCGCTGGTACGATGCGCAGCAAACCTTATTACCTGCTGCTCCTGTTATTCCAACCAGTGATTCCGTTCGCCTGCAATATTATGTGAACCAGCGCAGCAGTTTTGGCTGTGAAGGGCCGAAAGTGAGTGTCATCGCCATCGTGCATCCAACTTTGAAGATCACGGGTGCTGACTTCAGCAATCCAACTGCCTGCGGCGTTCCTTCCGGAACGATTGTATTGCAGACAAGCGACCTGAATGATCAGGTTGTTCCAAACGTGCCGGTCATTGTTCACTATAAAAAATTCCAGACAGACCTGGTGACATCCGGCTTTACCGATAGTAATGGCAGGATCACACTGCCATTAACCGCTGGCAGCTACACCGGCTTCTATGCAGAAAGCACCGGAGGCTGTACCACCGCACACCTGAATGATGTCTTTGTATTGAAAGATCCTGATCCGCCGGCAAAACCCGTAGCAGGATATAATCCGCCTATTTGCAGTGAAACGCCACTTACTTTGACTGCATTATCAGCAACCAATCCGCAGGACGGGGAAATCAAATACGTGTGGGCTGGTCCCGCCTTCGGACCCTATCCTGATACCGTGAATAATACGGTGGTGACATTCCCGTCTGCCAGCGTTGCGGATGCAGGCACTTATGTAGTATACGCTACGCAACATAATTGCATCTCCGATGCCGATAGTTTTATTGTGGTCATCAACAGATCCCCCTCGAAACCTGTGATCAGCACACGCAACCCGCTCTGCGTAGGCGATGAACTATACCTGAGTGCCTCCAGTAGCATTGGTGACAATTCTACCCTGACTTACCTGTGGACAGGCCCCGGCCGCGGATTCCCGGTGAATGGTACGCATGCCGGTATCGACAAGGTAGCACTTACAGACGCCGGCAGGTACACAATCATCGTTACCTCCAGCGAAACAGGTTGCACGTCAACAACAGATACCCTGATTGAAATAGGAAATTACCCAATCATAAAATTTGCTACAGACACACTCATATTGCCAACCGGGTTTAAGATCACACTCGATCCCGCTATTCAGAATGCCACTGAGCCAGGTATACTGCCTATGCAAAATTACACCTGGTCACCGGCAGATGACCTGACATGCAATGATGCATTGTGCGACAAGCCAATATTGACTGTGAAAAATGACGCCTGCTATGCCGTTAAAGCCACAAATGTTTATGGTTGCAGTGACAGTGATACCATTTGCGTTCGCGCCTTCTGCAAAGATGCACAGGTATTTGTACCGAACGCCTTTACACCGGATGGCCTGCCTGAAAACAGGATCCTGATGGTACGCGCCAGCGGTATTGCCACCGTGAAATCATTCAGGATCTTCAATCGCTGGGGCAGGGTAATGTACGAGCGGAGCAACTTTGCACCCAACAGCAGCGAGTATGGATGGAATGGATATATCAATGGCAAAAAAGCAGATACCGGTGTTTATATCTACACCGTAGAAGTGATCTGTGAGAATGGCACCCCTTATACATTGAAAGGGAATGTAACATTATTCTAAAGTATGCACCATGAAAAAGATCATCGCCTTTTTAACTTTATATAGTCTCAATCTAAGCGCACAGGATGTGGGCTACTCTCAATATTACGATCAGCCTTTGCAAAGAAACCCCGCACTGGCAGGGATCTTTGAAGGAGATATCCGCGTGACCGCTTCTTACAGGAACCAGTGGCAAAGCGTGACAGTGCCTTACAGAACGTATGGATTGAGCGCCGAGTACAAGACACCTTTCCATGCATTATTCTCCGAGAACAGTACTGTAACATATGGCCTGCAGGTACTGCGCGACGTAGCCGGTACTTCAGAGTTTAGTACCACCCAGATCATGCCTGCAGTGAATAGCAGTTTTTATATCGGTAGAGAAAAGGTATCTTATATCTCTGTGGCTTTTATGGGTGGCCTGATGCAGCAACGCTTTGATCCGGGTAAATTGCAATTCAATGATCAGTTTGTAATGGGAAGTAATGGAGCATTTAGTATCCTGCCTTCTTCAAGACAAACATTTGATCAGACAAGTGTGAGTTATTTTGATCTGGCAGCAGGCGTGAGTTATAACGGCACCTTGAAAAACGAGGTAGATCTCTTTATAGGCGCAGCAGGGTATCATCTGAATAGTCCGCAGGTGGGATTCTTCAAAGGGAATCAAATAACTTTGAATAAACGGATATCGCTCAATGCAGGGTTATCAGTACCCACCAGTGAGACAAACAGGTTTATTTTATATGCAGATTATTTCAGGCAGTTCAAAAGAATTATTCCTATAGAGGCAGTTGGTATTAGTACGATGCAATTCGGTGCCATGTACAGCTGGGATTTTTCGGATCAGATGGATTTGTCCAGGAATTTCACGATAGGGGTTTTGTACAGGAAGAATGATGCAATCATACCTGTAGTGAGAATGGAGATGTATAATTTCCTGTTTGGACTGAGTTATGATGTGAATGTAGACAAGCTGGCGGTTGCGTCTCAGCGTCGTGGAGGATTGGAGTTAATTGTTTCTTACAGGGGATTTTTGAGTAGCAGGAATGAAAGCCGCCGGCAGACTCTATGCCCTACTTTCAGGCGGTGATTGCTATTAAAATAGAATCATCTCGAATTTTTCACCATGCAATTCTTTCCATTGTTTACTTAAAAACACGACAGCTTTTACATCCTGCTCAATGATCAACAGGCGGTAAGTTTGCTTCACTTCATTAATATAGAAAAAAACAAAATTATTGGCACCAGTTAAAAATGTCGGCAACAACGTCCTCACACTTCTTTCTCCTGTTTCTATCCGGATGTAAAGCTTTTGCATGTCCCGGATCAGGAAGGTCTGACCATTGACTGTAACTGAATGGTAGCCGAGGATGATTTCACCTATTTTCTTATATTTTTTTATGTAAGTGTTGGCAATAGTGGCAGCCATAAAAGCAATGAACAAAAAAATGCTCAATGGCTTGTTATCAACTACCCGGAAAAAACCAAATGCCAGGAAAAGTGGGAACCTTATGATAATAAGGGTAACTGCCAATGCAGAATAATATTTCTCTACAAGTGGAACTTTTAATTGTATTTCCATAGGTATGCCAAAGATAATGGAAACGGTCAGTTTATTGGATGAATGCCTTACTGATCCCGGTCAGCTCAATCGTTGGCAACTGTAAAACCTTTTAAGTTAGTGATATGATGGTGGTGGCGGTTCCTTCATCAGCGCTGTGATGAAATACCACAATCGATACCTTACCCGTCTAATCATTCTGAAATATGATATCCGCATTAAAAATATCCTGGAAATGCACCGAACGAATCATATACCAACTTCCCTTTTTCAAAGCAGTCGCCTCTACAGGCAATTCCGCCAAGCTCCGCAGGTTAAATGGCGCGCCTGAAATTAAATCGGAAAAAATAATGTCTGCGTATTATTTTTGCACCCGGATAATCAACCTTAATTGCCAGCTACCAAACAATACAGTGACCATGAACTGCTTTCCTTACTAAAAGAAGACAGTGACTCCGCTTTCACCCAGATTTATTATCAATACTGGAAGCTGTTGTTTGCTATTGCTGCCAGCAAGCTGGAAAACACCGCTGACGCGGAAGAAATCGTCCAGGAGATCTTTACCGACCTATGGCGCCGCCGCCAAGAGATCAATATCGAGCTATCCCTCAAGGCCTACCTGGCTGCCGCTGTCAAGTTCCAGGTATACACATACCTGGCCAGAAAGCACAAAGAATCGCAAAGACAGGCCTACTCCCCCACTCCGGAAATACATGCCACCTCTCCTGAAGACCTCCTTCGCCGCAAAGAACTACAGGAACAATTGTACGACATCACCCAACAACTCCCCGAAAAATGCCGACTGGTTTACCAGCTGAGCCGCGAAGCGGGCCTCTCGAACAAGGAGATCGCTGCCACCCTTTCCATTTCTGAAAAAACCGTTGAGAACCAGATGACCAAAGCCCTCAAACGCTTGAAACTAGCCTTCCGGTCATTTTTATTAACTTTTTTTTAATTCCCCGTAGGGGTTCATCCCTTATTTCTATACATATAGAATATGCCTGAAGAAAAAGACTACTATCAAGAGCTTGCGGATAAATGGTTTCAAGGCACCATTACCGATACAGAAAGATTGGCACTGGAACAATGGTACCAGCAGCAGGATCTGACTGTACATATTCCGCCTTCACAGGCAGTTAGTGAAGCAGCACATGCGGCACGCATGCTGACCAATATCAGGAACCGGACAAAAGTACGTTCCCTGAATTATTGGTGGGCCGCGGCAGCCTCGGTGGCAGTCTTAATAGGAGTCGCTGCATTTTATAAATATAAAACAACGGCTATCACCGCTAAGATCACCGACGTGGCGCCCGGTATGAACGGCGGCATGCTCACACTTGCAGATGGTAGCCAGATTTCGCTGGATAGTCTGCGCGAAGGCACCGTCACCACCCAGCAGGGGGTACAGGTTACCTTCAAAAACGGGCAGATCAGCTACCAGGGTAGCGGGAACAGCGTTGCTTACAATAACATTACCACACCAGCAGGCAGGCAATTTCATATCGTACTCGCCGATGGTACAGGCGTATGGTTAAATGCAGGTAGTTCGATCACATTCCCTACCGCGTTTAATGGTCCTGACAGAACCGTGAAAGTAGCCGGGGAAGCTTATTTCGAGGTACAGGCCTCCGCAAAGCAACCATTTTATGTACAGGTCAATGATGGTTATAACATCCAGGTATTAGGCACACGTTTTAACGTGCATGCATACAAGGATGAAAATTATATACAAACAACATTACTAACAGGGGCAATTAAAGTTAAATCACAACTATTAAAGCCAGGACAGGAACTGACCGAAAGTAAAGGACAGGAACAATTATTATCAGACATCGACACCACACAGGCCGTCGCATGGAAAAACGGGCAGTTCTCCTTTAAAGGAGGCACCCGCATCGATGAAGTAATGCGTCAACTGGCACGCTGGTACAACATTGAAATAGTATATGAAGATGGCGTACCGGATGTGGTTTTTGCCGGAGACATGCAAAGAGACCTGTCGCTGATGCAGGTCATAAGAGGAATGGATGACATGGGGGTTTCGTTTACATTAAACGGTCACCAGCTGCTGATTCGTAAGCAAACAAAGTAAACAACAATAGTTCAATGAGCATGGCTTGTACACGCAACAGTACAGGATAGCATTGCCATGCCTGTAACCAAAATCAAAACAGATATGAGATCTCGTTTAATTGCCTTCTTTATTGCGGCGCTGCTCATGGCAGGTTCTGTCATGGCCCAGACTATCAACTATACCGCTAAGAAGGTTTCGCTGGAAAAGGCCATCAGTACGATCAAACAACAAACAGGTTATTCCGTGATGTACAACCCGGATATTCTTAGTGGTGCATCCCCGGTATCCATCGATGCCAAAGACATGCCGCTGAAAGAATACCTGGAAAAAATACTGGCAGGTAATCCGCTGAAATATACCATTGAAAACAAAACCATTTTTATCAAACATGATCATTCTAAAATGAATCATGAAGATGGTGACGGTTTTCGCATGGTACGGATCTTCCATGTAAGCGGTAAAGTGACCGGCGAAAACGGGCAGGTATTACCATTGGTTTCTGTAGCCATTGGTAATACGCCCTATGGCGGTACGACTGACAAAGACGGTGTTTTTACCCTGCATGAAGTCCAGGAAAAGCAAACCCTGACCTTTACCTACATGGGTTACAAAAAACGCTCCGTCACCATTGCTGCCTGCTGTGGTAAAGAAGCGCTGCCGGAGGGCGTCACTTCAAACATGGTTGATCCCAGCAACCTGGCACTGACCATACACCTCGAACCTGACGTAAAATCATTGGGAGAAATCGCCATCGCAAATACCGGTTATCAGCTGGTATCAAAGGAGAGATCTGCTGCCGCAATGACCACCGTAAACGAAAAAGAACTGAATACACAGCTGAACAATAACCTTACTTCCGCACTGGAAGGTAAGGTAGCAGGTGTGAGTTTTTATCGTGGTGTGCCTGCCATCAGGGGAACAAATACATTTGGTATCGATACTTCAGGTGCAAGGCCCCTGCTGGTGATAGATGGTATGATCACTGAAGGTCAACTGTCCGACATCAACGTGTACGACGTCGAATCAGTAACTGTACTGAAAGATGCGGCAGCTTCCTCCATTTACGGTGCAAGAGCGGCAAATGGCGTGATCGTGCTCACCACAAAAAAAGGCAAACGCGGTTCAGGCGTGCAGATCAGTGTTAACGCTGACCACTTCATTACCACGAAACCGGATGTCGCAAAGATGCACTACGCTACTACCAGCCAGATCATTGACTATGAAACAGACAAGTATAATTATGAACTGAATAATTACGGTGGGAACACAACCGAGTTATTCGACAGCTATGGTACCATAGGCAACGGTACAATAAAATACTATTCTCCATTATATGCCCTCTACCAGAACCAGGCAAATGGGAAAGTGACGCAGGAAGAAGTAAACAATACCCTGGCACAGTGGAGAAAAAATGACTACATCAGGGATTATACAAAGTACGTGTGGAAGAATGAGATGAAGCAACGCTACAACATCTCCCTGAGCAATGCCAGCGACAAAAGTAATACCTACGTATCTGTAAACTATGAAGGTAACCAGGCACGGATAAAATACAATACCAGCGATATCCTCTCCGTATATTTTAAGAACATCTACACTGTCAACAAATGGCTGGATATCACCGCAGGATTGAATGGCCGTTATAGCACAGAAGAATCTACCTATGACACTTATAATAGCTACGAATTACAGCCAAGATATTCTACCATCCTGGATGCTAATGGTAATAGGGTATATGCTGATTATGTAAACGCAGAAGATGGCTTCAGTGGTGCTGATGGGATGAACGCACAGGTAGCAAATACAATTGCTGCCAACTCCAATTTCAAATCAGTAAAGTTCAACGTACTCGATGAACTAAATAAAGGTCTCACTAAAAGCAATACCCTTTGGCTGCGTGCATTTACGGATGTAGATATCCGGTTCAGCAAGCACCTGAAATACGGGGTGAAACTGCAATATGAAATGAGCAGGAAAGAACTGAGTACGCAGTCTGAAGCAGACTCCTACCGGATGCGTTACCTGTACAATGCCATGCTCACCTACAACAGCACAACCGGGAAATATACAGAAGCCATTCCAACCGGCGATCGTTTATATACAGCAAATTCCCGGGCAAGGAACTTTACATTCCGTCAACAGCTAGACTATAACAATGATTTTAAAGTAGCCGGCAAAAACAGTTCCCTCTTTGCAATTGCGGGTATGGAAACAAGAGAACTGTATACACCCGGCACCAATAGTTCACTGATCTATGGTTATAACCCGGTGACGCTAAGTTCTACCCTGGTAGACTGGTATTCCATGACAGAGAATGGTATTAACAGTTATCTCTATGGAACTACCACCCTGAGTTATACACCCGGCAAGATCAGGTATACTACCCGCCACCGCTACGTTTCATTCTATGGTAATTTTGGTTATACTTTCAATGACCGTTATAACCTGACAGGTAGTGTGCGGGTAGATCAGACAGATCTCTTTGGTACAGATCCCAAATACAGGTACCGTCCTTTATGGTCTGTTGGCGGAGGATGGAATGCGACCAACGAGCGTTTCCTGCATGATGTATCCTGGCTGAATTACCTGAAAGTACGTGCCACTTATGGTATCGGGGGAAACGTAGACCAGAGCACCTCTCCTTTTATCAGGGCAACTTTAAAAAGCGACAACCTGTATCCTAGCTTACAATATTCAAATGTGAGTACCCTGCCAAATCCAAAACTGCGCTGGGAGAAAACGGCTACGCTGAACTTCGGTGCCGACTATACACTCTTTAATATACTGAATGGTAGTATCGATTACTACCGTAAATACAGTTCTGACCTGCTGGCTACAACAGATCTTGATCCTACTGTAGGTGCCTCATCTATGACCATCAATAACGGCGCGATGACGAATCGCGGCCTGGAAATTATGGTGAACAGCACCTGGTTCAACAGGAAGGGCTTAACACTGGCTTCCCGCCTGACAGTGGGCTTCAACAAGAACAGGATTGAGAAAGTGACGCACTCTGTAACCGATCCATATTCTCTCATTGGCTCACCCAATGCGAACTATTATGCAGGCACACCACTGAATGCCTTGTATGCTTATCGTTATGCAGGTATGGTGAATGGCTATCCTACTTTTTATGACCAGGATGGCAAAGTCAATGTAACCTTTGATGCAACAAATACACCTTCTTCTGTGACTGCGATCAATAAGCCTGCAGCTGTAAAACTGATGGGTACCACCACACCAAGATACACTGCATTTTTCCAGCAGATGGTGGGTTACAAAGGTTTTGAGCTGACGGCGAACCTCGCTTACTATGGCGGTCATAAAATGAGAAAGGACGCGATCGCATTGAATGGTTTTAACCAGACAGATGAGTCGCTTGCAAGAAGATATAAGGACAATAATACAAATACAGATATTCCAAGATTACAGGTAGATTACCCTGCAGCGCTGATGGCGTATGCAAGTACATTGTCTTCTTACTATTCCTATTCAGACCTACAGGTGGTAAGTGCAGCGTCTATGCGACTTCGCAACGTGGCGCTGGCTTACACACTCTCCGGCAAGTATTGCAAACTGCTGCATATAAAAGGACTCAGGCTGACAGCACAGGCGAATAATCTCTGGTTGTGGACAGCGAATAATGATGAGATAGATCCTGAGACTTTCAGTTTAAACAGTGGGTATAGAAACCTGCCAACACCAAAATCCTATTTATTCGGCGCAGCCCTTTCTTTCTAATCTTTTAAAATACGGGTAATGAAAAAATATATCATCGTATTCCTGCTTTCATTTCTTGTTCTGGGTTGTAAAAAGTACCTGGATATCACGCCTACCGGGCAGATTGTCGTGGAGACAACAGATGATTTTTATAACCTGGTGAGTTATCCGGGCAGGGGTTATCCTACCAATAACTTCCAGTACTTAGTGGATGATCAGTGGATAAAGGAGAATGCAGTAATCGGAATGGCAAAGAATATAGACATTATCAATGTGACCTTTGATACATCTGTGAGCCGGGTAGATTACCTGGGTAGTTCAACTTTGTATAACCGCGCTTATACTTATATTAATCGCTGGAATATGATTGTGACCCTGGTAGATGAGAGCACCGGTGATGAGAGCATAAAGAAAATAGCAAAGGCAGAAGCGAAGGTACTGAGAGCTTATGATCATTTTATACTGGTGAACACCTTTGCAAAAGTATACAACCCTGCTACAGCTGCAACTGATGGGGGTATTTGCATCATGGACAAATACGACCTGGAAGCCAAACCTGTAAAATCTACGGTAGCAGCAGTGTATGATTTTATTGAAAAAGACCTGGACGAGGCAATTCCTTATTTACAGGAGAAACCCAAGGATGTGTATCATCCGTCTCTGGCATTTGCCTGGGCGTTTAAGGCGAAACTGCTTTTATTCAAGCGTGATTATGAGAAAGCGAAAGCTGCGGCTTTGCAGGCTTTGACATATAATAACAGTCTCTTCGACATGGTCGCTTATTCCAAACAGGGAGGACCGTCTGTATTAGCAACGCCTGCGGGATCTAACCCGGAGACACTGAGCTATATGTACATGAGTTCTTATAGTGAGATGAATATTGGGTATTCTTATAAGATCAGTGGAGAGCTGAAGAATTTGTTTGGATCTCATGATGCAAGGTATAACCTCTTTTTTGATTCAACCAATAAGACTTACCTGGATATAGGCGCACATTCTGCTTACTGGAAAGTGAAATATACAGCGTTCTTTTATCCAACCGTGGGTATCCAGGTACCAGAGGTGTACCTGACACTGGCAGAATGTTATGCGCGTACGGGAGATCTTTCTGCTGCGATGGAGATCGTGAATAATCTACGGAGCAAGCGAATTACAGATGCTACAGAGGCGCATCTGGAAACACCGGCTACCGCAGTAGAAGTTGTAAAATATATTATCAGTGAGCGAAGAAAAGAATTGCTATTCGGCTTTAACAGGTTCTGGGACCTGAAGCGGTATAATACAGAACCGGAATATGCAAAGACAATTACACGCACCTTCCCTTTGGTAAGTACATCAGTACCGCATGTAACGTATACATTGCCTCCTGATTCAAGGTTGTATGTGATTCCGTTTGCACAGGATGTATTGAAGAAAAATCCAAACCTGACTATTAATACGAATGAAACGCTACCCTGGTAAGTGGGTTTTTTAAATAATGAAAGCATGATTAGAAAGACAAAATTGCTTGCTTTGTTTGCTTTGCTTTTTGCGGGCGGCTTGCAGGCACAGGATACGACGAACTATAAGAAGATTATCACCAAAGCGGCGGTGACAAGGCAGGGGATGTTTACAGTGCACCAGGTAGATGGGAAGTATTATTTTGAAATCCCTGATTCGATGTTCAACAGGGATATCCTGGTGGTGAACAGGTTTGTGGCGACACCGGAGGAATCACAGGTGTATGGCGGCGAAAAGGTGAGTGAGCAGACGGTATATTTTGAAAAAGGAGCGAAAGTATTTTTGCGCCTCGATGCATCCAAAGCAGTGGTACGCGACACCACACAGGCTATCTACAAGGCGGTACGTAATGCAGGCGTTCGACCTATTGCTGCGGCTTTCGATGTAAAGACAACGAATCCTGATAATGGAAATGTGGTGATAGAAGTAACGGATTTCTTTAGAAAAGATAACCTGCTCACGTCATTGCCTGCTGACCTTAAAACAGAGCGTAAAATAGGCTCCTATGCGGATGATAGGTCCTTTATTGGCAGTATTCATACCTACCCGATCAATATTGAAGTACGGACTACAAAGACCTATTCTTCTACTGCAAATGCAGCAGGTGCGGTAACCTTTGAGCTGAACACATCCATGGTGATGTTACCAGCTAAACCGATGCGTAAAAGATTCTTTG
This sequence comes from Chitinophaga sancti, assembly GCF_034424315.1. GTDB lineage: Bacteria > Bacteroidota > Bacteroidia > Chitinophagales > Chitinophagaceae > Chitinophaga > Chitinophaga sancti. Next base: position 13,588 of record NZ_CP139972.1, on the reverse strand, counting down.
ATGAGCGTGTGGGGTATTTCGCAAATAAGACCGTGTTGTATGATGACAATGCGCAGTCTACACAAAACTACTTTGTAATACAGCGTTATAATTTACAGCCATCAAATGTGGAAGCCTATAAGCGTGGTGAGCTGGTAGAACCGGTAAAGCAGATCGTATACTACATAGATCCGGCTACACCAAAGAAATGGCGACCTTACCTGATAGCGGGTGTGAATGACTGGAATAAGGCGTTTGAGCAGGCTGGGTTCAAGAATGCGATCGTAGCGAAAGAATGGCCTGAGGGAGATACGACGATGAGTATGGAAGATGCGCGCTTTTCAGTGATCCGTTATTTTGCCTCAGAAACGGCTAATGCTTATGGCCCGCGCATCAGTGATCCGCGAAGTGGAGAGATCATCGAAAGCCATGTAGGTTGGTATCACAATGTGATGAAACTGGTGCATGACTGGTACATGGTACAGGTAGCTGCGGTGGATCCGAGAGCGAGGAAGATGGTGTTTGACGACGAATTGATGGGTGATTTGATCCGTTTTGTATCTTCTCATGAAGTGGGGCATTCATTAGGTCTGCGTCATAATATGGGTGCGAGTAGCCAGACACCGGTAGTATTATTAAGGGATAAAAAGTGGGTAGAGGCGAATGGGCACACAGCTTCCATCATGGATTATGCACGCTTTAATTATGTCGCACAACCGGAGGATAGCATTGGTATAGAAGGTTTATATCCCCGTATCAATGTGTATGATAAGTGGGCGATTCAGTGGGGCTACAAACAGATCTTTGGTACCGAAGATGAGTATGCGGATAATAAGGTGCTGAACAAATGGATCGTAGATAGCTTAAAAGCAAATCCACGTTTGTGGTTTGGAGGAGAAGGTAAAGATGAAGATCCGCGTTCTCAGACAGAAGACCTGGGTGATGATGCGGTGAAAGCGGGTGATTATGGTATTATGAACCTAAAAAGGATCATGCCATCCATACCTGCATGGACAGCGGAAGAGGGAGATCTGTATAATAACCTGAAAAGGATTCATAAGGCAGTATTGAAGCAATATAACCTGTATGTGTATCATGTCATGAAGTATGTAAGCGGTACATACGTGACACAGAAAAGCACAGACGAGGCGGGAGATGTGTATGTTGATGTGCCAAAGGCCCGTGTGAAGTCTGCAATAGACTTCTTAGGCAGACAGGTAATGCAACCGCCGTTATGGTTGTATCCTGCGGCTATCACCGGCAAGATGAAACTGACACCGATGGATGATATCGCTAACATGCAGAATAATTTATTGAATACACTGCTGAACCCTGGGATGTTGTATACGATGATGCAGCGGGATTATGCGTTGGATGAGTACCTGAATGACATCAAAAAAACGGTGTGGAGGAAGTCAACAGGGAATGCACTGGAGGATGTTTATTTAAGGAATACGCAGCGGATGTATATAGAAAGGATTGCGATGATATTGAAACCGAAGAGTATGGAGGAGGGAAAGATGCTGACGAATGCGGAAAGAAGTGATGGGAGGTTGTATGTGAGGATGCACCTGGAGCATTTGAAGCAGGAGATCATGGCGATGCCGGCGGTAAATAGTTTACAAATTTCTCATAAGCAGGACTTGTTACTGCAGATAAAAAAGGTGCTTGAAGCACCATACAAGTGATGAAATGAGGCCCTGGGATTCTTCCCGGGGTTTTGTTTTTTTAGGAGGTGTTTATTACACTTACGCTACCATCATTAATCGGGCAGGCTTTTCTCTGTACAAGATGCATGGTAAGCCAACAGGGTGATAATAATATCTGCTGCTATAAATAATACAATAAAGAGTTTTAGCTAACATATCCGCTACCTATATATATCCGTATATTGGTAATTTTATTTTTTTCGACTCTGACAGCCTGAATAAAAGCTGGCCCAAAATGAAGGGTTTCTTCAATTACCTCAATATAAAAACTACCAACCGGAACTGTAATTTCATCCTGTAATCCAGCCTGAAATTTCACAGCGGCTTCACTATGGTGATGCTTATAAACTGAAAACATTATATCTGGCAATTTTTTACCTGAGATCCTATCATAACAAGTATAATGAATATCACCTCTTACACCTCTCTCATTTTCGGCTTTTCCTATCTCCATAAATAATACATTATCCTTCTTAAGTTTCCCCCTACATCGTATACCCAATCCTCACCTTAAAACTACTCGTCGCCGGCACACTCCTACTCGCCAAAAAATCATACAACACCATCAAATTACCCTTCAACTTCGCATTAATCTTATACTTCTTACTCACCCCCAACAACGCACTTCCCTTCCACAAACTCAAATCCTTCAACTGCGATACATTCGTGATCGCCGTCAAATAATTCTCCTCAAACCCTCCATTCACATAAAACGTTCCCTTCAGTTTCCAATCCACAAAACTCCTCAAACCCACCCCCTGATGCGTAAACGCTATGTGATCCCAACCCGTTCCCATCCCCAGCTTATAAGACACCCCTACACCGACAGTTCCATTCTTATGAAACTTATAGCCCACCTGCCCGGCTATATCCGTGGTTGTAGGATAATAAGACGTATTCTTCTGAAACTGCAAATTCCCACCAAACTCCAGCCGCTGTAAAAAACTTTTCGTTTTCATCGGGTTCGGCTTGAAATCCGGCATATCTCCCGCATTATCCAGGTTGGAATATTTATCCTTCAACTCATTGATCTGTGACCTCGCCTGCGCCATCTGCTGACTCACCGCCTGCTGCGCAGCCGGATCATTCCCCATGCGCTGAGACACCAATTGCTCTACCTGGCTACGCGTTTGCAAACCCGCCAGGTTTGTGTTACTGCTGCTCGTGCCAATTAAACTAAACAAACTCGCAAACTGAGAATGCTGTGCGATGAAATTATTATATGCCGGAAACGTTTTTAACAAGGCAAGCGCCTTTTCCTCTGCCTTCTTCCTGTCAGATAAAGTTGCCTTATACTCATTCAGTTGCTGCCCATAATAATACGCCTCCTTATTCAGGTTCGTCAATTCCTTTCCAAAGCCCGTATAGTTTGCCAATTGCTGCTTCAATAACTGCCTTTGCTCCCGCAAATAAGCCTTTACCTGCTCCGCCTGTTGCAGGCTATTCTGCAGGTTATCTATGCTTTGCGTAGCACTGGCCAGTTTCCCGCCACTCAATACATTATTTGATCCCTGCAAAAATTTCAGTGAATTCTGCAGAGTATCCATATAAGCACCGCCGGCATTCGAAGTGAGCCCACTCACCTTCCTGCCCAAACCCGCCTTCATATTTTTGAGACTATCTATCGATTGAGAAAAGATCCTTTTTGCAGCCGTCGAATCCACCTTCATCAACTTCGCCTGCATCCTTTTTTCCTGGCGTGCAAAACGATCCAATGCCTGGGCAGTACGCTTATCCACCTGCGCTTCTACATGCTCAGATTTGCGTTTTACCTGCGACAAATACCTGTCCGGTAGGGCAATTACACTGTCTTTCCTTATTGTTGAATCGTTGACCGGATTATTAAACAATACTGTAAAGGTAGTGAGTAGAAATAGATTCATAGTTGTATAGAGAAAGGTTTACAAACTTAGGCTGTAAAAGTATCCTTATATGAGGAAGCCGTAAATAACACCTTAGTGCTATATACTAATGATTGTATAAATAAAAATGCCCTCCCTACCATCAAAGACAGTAAGGAGGGCATCCATTTTATCATTTAGATATTTCCTTTCTTCATCTCCTTGTACATATAGTCTACTGCCCGAGCCGTGAGCGCCATATATGTCAGCGAAGGATTCACACACGCTGCTGATGTCATTGATGCACCATCTGTCACAAACACATTCTTCACCGCATGCAGCTGGTTGAATCCATTCAGGATAGATGTTTTAGGATCACGCCCCATGCGGGCAGTACCCATTTCATGGATCGCCATACCCGGATATGAACCGTTGTCGAAAGTTCTAATATCCTTCATACCCGCAGCTTCCAGCATTTCTGCCGCATCGTTCATCATATCCACCCGCATCTTCTTTTCATTCTCTTTGAACTCTGCATCGAATTTTAATACCGGCTGGCCCCAGTCATCCTTTACTGAAGTGTCGAGTGTTACCTGGTTAGATTCGTAAGGCAGACATTCGCCAAAACCACCCAGTCCGATGGACCACTTGCCCGGTTCTGACAGCATGTTCTTAAAGTCCTTACCTACCCCCAGTTCAGCTACACCACGAGACCAACCCTCACGGCTGGCACCACCCTGGTAACCAAAACCACGGAGGTAATCACGCTTGTCACTGCCAATGTTGCGATAGCGGGGAATATAGATACCGTTCGCACGGCGACCAAAATAATATTTATCGTCAAAGCCTTCTGCCCTGCCGGAAGCACCGGTACGGAAATGGTGATCCATCAGGTATTTTCCCAGTACGCCACTGTCATTGCCCAAGCCATTCGGGAAACGGCTGGAGGTGGAGTTCAGCAATACAAAAGTAGTACCCAGTGTAGACCCATTCACGAAGATGACCTTTGCATAAAACTCCGTCATCTGCTTTGTGTGGGAATCAATGACACGAACACCTGTTGCCTTGTTTTGCTTCTCATCGTAAATAATGGAGTTCACAATGCTATCCGGGCGTAAAGTCAGGTTGCCGGTGGCCATTGCAGCAGGCAGTGTGGATGACTGTGTGCTGAAATATGCACCAAACGGACAACCACGGCTACACAGGTTACGGTACTGGCACTTGTCACGACCCGGCAATGGTTGAGTAATATTCGCCACACGCCCCATGGTCATAATACGGCCTTTAAACTGGGCTTCAATGCGCTTCTTCGCTTCTTTCTCCACGCAGTTCATTTCCATCGCCGGCATAAACTGTCCATCCGGCAATTGCGGCAAGCCTTCGGCCTGACCACTGATGCCCGCAAACTTCTCTACATAATCATACCATGGTGCAAGATCCTTATAGCGGATAGGCCAGTCAACTGCAATACCGTCCTTGAGATTGGCTTCAAAATCGATATCGCTCCAGCGATAAGACTGGCGACCCCACATAATGGATTTACCCCCTACAATGTCAGGACGAAACCAGTCAAAACGCTTTACCTCGTTGTAAGGTGATTTGGAATCATTGAGCCAGAAACGCTCATTGTATTCACTATATGGATAATCACGGCTTAATTTAGGATGCGTTTCCTTTTGTGCTGCAGTGATTTTACCACGGTGAGGGAACTCCCAGGGAGCCTTGGTGGCGGTATCGTAATCCTTAACATGTTCTAATTTTTTGCCCCTGTCCAGCATGAGCACTTTGAGACCTTTTTCTGTCATTTCCTTGGCAGCCCAGCCGCCACTTACGCCGGAACCGATCACGATGGCATCATACGTGTTCTGATCCTGAGCTTTAGTATTCAGATTCATGGAATTTCTACTTGAGTTGATAAATTAATGTGCGCGAACGAGTCTTGTCTATTACGTTGAATGACGATGGGTATTTTCTACAAATGGCGATCGGATTACTGCTTTCTATTTCCTTCAGATTACTACATAGCCCAGGCCTTCTCGCCTTTGGCATAAGGAATACAACCTTCATATTTTCCTGGCACCTGTATATACCGGAGTGATTTGGTTGCACCCGCTTCGGAGGTGAAATACCCTATCAGTGTCAGTTCTTTCAGGATCTGGAAATAGTGCGCGGGATCCTTTTCCTTTTTATTCTCACGTTTATTATAAGCAACCCGTTCCTTGTCAATCTCAGTCAGAATACCAGCTTTCTGTTCTTCGTTCAGGTCTACAAATGGCTTTTTAAATTGCTTTTGTGCGGCATCATCGATCTTTTTCAGACCATCCAGTACCAGTTGCTGATCTTCCGGTTTGTAACAATCGTTGAGCATGAGGGCAATAAACTCATCTACCCTGGCGGCTTTAGCACCCGGCGTATCGGTTTCCGGGATGATGGTTTCTACGATCTCGGCCAACATCTTTTTGGTTTCTGGCGCCTGTAATGCATAGTTATCAGGGCCTTTTGGATTACAGCCTTCCAGGGCTGACAACGTGGACGCGGAAACTGCCGACCCTAAGAGAATGGCAACGTTCCGAATGGCTTCTCTTCTGTTCATAATAGTAAATTGATTTGACCTTTGTACTCAAGTTTCATAAAAAAACTGACTTTTCATAGAAAAAATAAATAAACGGAAGGAAAAGTTACAAAAAGAAAGAGGGCTATGAAACAAAAAAGCGCTCCTACCCAGGGCAGGAGCGCTTTTTAAGGAAGCAATGATTCCTTACATAATATATTGGCCTTTGTTGTCAACAAGGACAACCGGAAGGCGATGGTGCTGTTCGAAGTAATCGTAAGCGGTTTTCAGGTCCGCCCAGAACTTGGTCGATGTTTTATCGTCCGGGTTCAGTTTTACCCCCTGCAGGTATTCCAATGAACGGGTACGGCCAAATTTAACCGGGAATACATGTACCGGTATGAAGTCCTGACCTGCATTCTTGGCATTTACAGCCAGGACGTATACTTCCTCGATAAATTCATCGGTCAGCGGAATACAGCCGATGGTAAGGCAGCTACCGTGGATATAGATCTCATTGCCCGGCTTCTTCTGATCACTCAGGATCTTGTCGGAGAAATTCGGGTAATTGATCCCCAGCGACAGGTGGTAGTTGCTATTCGGATTGAAGTCATTGATGTAATAGAACCCTTCCGGTACCTGCTGGTCCCCCTCCTTACGTTTAGGGCCCATTTTGCCTGACAGGGTACATACCCGGTAAGATTTAAACAGGCGGAAAGTATCGGTAGCCTTGTTTTTAACCCAGATTTCCAGCTCACTATCCAGTTTGAACGAGCGCAGGAAGATGTATTTAGCCGGGTATTCCAGGCCTTTCTTTTCAAACTCCTTCTTTAATTGCTCTTCCTTATCCCGGTAGGCAACGCCTACTTTCGGGAACATCTTCTGGTTGTCCAGGAATGACTGCTGCTGGGCAAACACTTTTCCTACCCCAAGAAGTATCATTACTGCTAAAACGACCTGTTTCATAAATATTATATCACTTTTACTATTTCACGTTTACGGTTTAACCGGTGTGGTATCCGGTGTTGCATTGAAAGTCTTATATGCAAGATAAAACAATAATATTGAAAATATAATGTATATCACTATCCCAATTTTGCGATTTGCAAAACGGAGGATATAGTGGCGCTCTCCCTGGTAAATGAGTACAGCTGTAATCATTTGAAAAATTCCTGCCAATAAAAATAACGCGCCTAATAATGTTTGTACTCTCATAAACAACGATCTGTTATGCAAATTATTTCAAAATTTGCAACATTATCAATCCCCCGAAAGTGCAATGGCGGAGAGGGCAGGGCCATAGTCGCGGCTGAAGGCCGTAAAACGCTGGTTGTCAACGAAATGTTAAACTATAAATTTCCTTAAATCAGGAGTGATTTGAGAATAATTTCACGATGTGGTTAAAAATATCGGCGACCTGCATTAGCTGCTATAAAAAACCGCATTGCCCGCTATAAAAAATAAAGGGCCGCTCCCTAAGGAGTAGCCCTGTTTGCTAAAAACAACAATAGAAAGGCGGATCTTCGGTATAACTGACTTTCCCGGTTTACAGGTTGCCTCTTAATGCCTGTTCCCTTTCAATAGATTCAAACAATGCCTTGAAGTTGCCTTTTCCAAATGATTGGGCACCTTTACGCTGGATGATTTCAAAGAAAACTGTAGGTCTGTCCTGTACCGGTTTGGTAAAAATCTGCAACAGGTAACCTTCGTCATCGCGATCTACCAGGATCCCCAGCTCTCTCAGTGGCTGCAGATCTTCGTCGATCTCTCCTACCCTGTCCAGCAAAGTATCGTAGTAAGATCCCGGTACTTTCAGGAATTCTACGCCTCTGTCCTGCAGGTCGGTTACTGTCTGGATAATATTATTGGTGGCGATGGCTACGTGCTGTACACCCGGGCCACCGTAGAAGTCGAGGTATTCTTCGATCTGTGATTTCTTCTTGCCTTCTGCCGGCTCATTGATCGGGAATTTCACACGGCCGTTGCCATTGCTCATTACCTTACTCATCAGGGCAGAATACTCAGTAGAAATATCCTTATCATCAAAAGAAAGCAGGTTGCGGAAGCCCATGACCTGTTCGTAGAAATCCACCCAGGTATTCATTTCGTTCCAGCCTACATTACCCACGCAATGGTCTACATACTGCAAACCTGTACTAGTCGGGTTGTAAGTGGTCTTCCATTCTTTGTACCCTGGCAGGAAAGGACCATTGTAATGCTTTCTTTCTACAAAGATGTGTACAGTATCACCATAAGCATGAATACCACTGCGTACTACTGTACCAAATTCATCTTTTTCTTCTTTTGGCTCCATATAAGGTTTTGCGCCTCTCTTTACAGTTTCTTCAAATGCAGCGCGGGCATCGTCTACCCAGAGTGCGAGCACTTTCACACCATCGCCGTGCGCAGCAATGTGTGCTGCTATATCATTGCCTGGCTGGAGTGGCGTAGTGAGTACAAAGCGCAGTTTATTCTGCACCAGTACATAGGAGGCGCGATCTCTCACTCCTGTTTCAGGTCCTGCATATGCAAGGGATTGGAAGCCGAAAGCCGTTTTGTAATAGTGGGCGGCCTGTTTTGCATTGCCTACATAGAATTCAACGTAGTCAGTGCCGTTCAATGGTAAAAAGTCTTTTACATTGGCAGGAGCTGCTGCTACAGCAGCATCAGGAGCAGTACTCATGGTGGTTTGATTTTAAGAAGGTAAAGAAAGTTTTGGTGTATGTATATGTGAGCAAATGACAGCAATGCGCATATGCATTGACATCATCAGGAAGGAGCGCTTACAGATATGAAATAGTGAAAATCGGGGGGCATACCTGTAATCAGGCGATTACAGCATCCATTGCCAGCGTGGACATCAGGAAGCAGTACTTACTGTGACGCTGGTCTGATTTGGAAGAATGGTATGTGCGCGTAATATGCATTAAATAGTTGCTAATGCAATAATATGCAATCCTTTTGAATAAACAAAAACTCCCATTCGCGTCTTGCAACATTCTGAATTTAACTAAGCCGCGTGATTTCGGGAAACAGGTAATCCCGGCTGGCTATTGATACCTCAAAAATAGAGCTGAGCCCGGAATAATCCGTCTATAACCCGCAGATATCCCGCCTCTTTAAAGATGCGGGTCATAGGCGGCTTATAGGCGGGATATCTGCGGGTTATCTGCGGGTTATCTCCCTTTTTGAACAGGCTTTGTCCGGCAAAAGGGATCTTTCTTAGCAGGTAGTAAGCAAACACAAAAAAAAACCGCATTCGCCGTTGGCAAATGCGGTTTTTTGTGTGTTAAAACCTCCGGTACTGAGATTAGACTAACGCTAATTGATATAATTTATCGTTAATATACTTGATCTCTTCTGCGGCCAGCTTCACATTGATCGCCCGTGCATTCTGGATCGCCTGGTTCGCATCCCGTGCACCCACCAGGGCAACTGTGATACCCGGCCTTTCTATCGTCCAGCGGATCACCAATTGTGCCAGTGTCACATTCTTACTCTCTGCCATCGGGCGGATCTGGTCCAGAAATGCATTGATCCGTACCAGGTTTTCTTCTTTGTAGTATTTAGATCCCGCACGTGTATCACCTTCGCCAAATTTATGCCCTGGTTTGATCTTACCAGTTAATAAACCTCTCTGCAAAGGACTATATGCCAGGATGCCTTTTTTGTGTTCTATACAATAAGGCAGGGTTTCCTTTTCAATGTTGCGCTCCACCATACTAAACGGCACCTGGTTAGAAGCCAGTTTTACCACCGTCTCCGCTTTCTCCATCTGCGTTGCATTGTAATTACATACACCGGCTTCGCGGATCTTACCCTGCTGTTTCAACAAGGCTACCGCTTCAAAGGTTTCTTCAATCGGCGTAGTAGAATCAGGCCAGTGGATCTGCAGCAGGTCGATATAATCAGTACCCAGTCTCTTCAGACTATTCTCACATTCCAGGATCACGCTTTCCTTTCCTGCATATTTGTAGATATCGATATCCCTGCCATCGTTATCCTTGCTTTTAAAACCAAACTCACCTTTTGCAAGATCCCAGCGCATACCAAATTTAGTCAGGATCTGTACCTTACTGCGGTCCATGCCTTTCAGTGCTTCGCCTACAATTTCTTCACTCAATCCCTGGCCATAAATAGGAGCCGTATCAATAGAGGTCACCCCTTCTTCGATAGATGCTTTGATGGCTTCCACAGCGTCTTTGCGTTCCGCACCGCCCCACATCCATCCACCAATTGCCCATGCGCCAAATGTAATAGCGCTTACTTTCAGTTCGCTTTCGCCTAATTGTCTAAATTCCATTTCATTCCCATTTTGTGTTGCAAGATAAATCCTAAAGGATGTTATACCATGAATAAATAATTGTATTTCTAATTGTCCTATATTCGGCCCGTTCATCTGAAACCCTATATTTAATCCTTAACCCGTTTTCTAAACTCCCAATTACCCAACATGAAAACTCTCAATTCTTTGACACTGCTCTGCCTGTCAGCAGTGCTTTTCAGCTGTAAAAAAGAAACAGCCCCTCAATCTGCCAACAGTGGATTAAGACCTGATGCAGGTACCCTCGCCACAACTATGCCAGAGACTTACAGTCAGACATCCACGTTCCCGGTAGCCAACACTCTGGGCTACTATTCCGGCGATTTTAACGGTGATGGCAGCTCAGACGTTTTTCAGCCATACAACAACAATGGCTTACTGGGCATTTATGTGCACCAAATCGCTAACGGCGGGTCACCTACTACACTTGTCAACCAGACAGCCGGCCTTAATGACGCTGGTGCCCTAAGTATCGGTTTCGTAGTTGGCGACTATGACGGAGATGGCAGAGACGACCTGATCCAATGCTGGAACTGGCAAGGTCAGATGGCATTGAACGTGCTGAGATCTACCGGGTTCAGTTTTGTAAATACCGTTGAAAATGTAATGTCAAAACCAGCAACCACCATCGGTCTTTACCCGGTTGATGTAGATGGTGACGGTAAGACAGACGTTGCACAATTATTATCAAATGGTGGTCAGCTCAGGATCATTGTGTATCGTTCCACAGGTTCTTCTTTCGTAGAATACTCTGACGATACAATGGCTCAGGGTAGCGGTTCTGTTGGCTTTTTTACTGACAACTTAGACAGCGATTCGAAGACAGAAATTGTACAGGGCTGGAACAATGGTGGTAATCTCAGTTATATTGTTTACCACGTTGTAAATGGTCACTATACACAGTATTTTACTGGTAATACCACACAGGGAGCAGGTAATACAGGCTTAATTCCAATCGACTTTGCCGGCACTTCTGCACCGGCCATGGTACAGGCATGGAATGAGAATGGCAGAACAAGCTTTTTTCTGTATACAATTGTTTGGAGTCCAAATACAGGTGTAGGTCTTGATTATAGCCTTCCCCAGTACTTTACGACTAACCAGGGAGCTGGCAATGTGGCCTGGCTTTCTGTGAAACGCGCCGGGCAGAATAATTCCGTTTTACAGGTATGGAACAATGGTGGCTTTGTGGCGTTCTTTAAATACACGCCTACATTATAAAAAAATGGGGATGTATCGCAAGTAAAATGAAGCCACTGGGAATTGCTTAAAAAAATTCTCTCCATCAGGAACCAGAATAAAAAGGGGCTGTCTCGAAGCTTTGAGACAGCCCCTTCAAAATTATATCCAACTCATCGTATAACTATCATCCTCTATCCCCAAAGCCTCCTCCGTGATCTGCAACGGATGAAACGTATCCACCATCACTGCCAGTTCCTTCGTCTCCATCTTCCCAATACTTTTCTCTACCGCTCCCGGATGCGGCCCATGCGGGATCCCTCCAGGATGCAAAGTGATCATTCCTCGCGTCACATGCTTCCGACTCATAAAATCCCCATCTACATAATATAAGACCTCATCACTATCAATATTACTATGATTATATGGCGCAGGAATCGACTCCGGGTGATAATCATAAAGCCTTGGCACAAATGAACACACTACAAAATTATGCCCTTCAAATGTCTGATGCACCGGCGGTGGCTGATGCACTCTTCCCGTTATCGGCTCAAAATCGTGAATAGAAAAAGCAAATGGATACTCGCATCCATCCCAGCCTATCACATCAAACGGATGATGTGCATAGTGTATCGGATACATCATTCCCTTCTTCTTAATTTTAATTAAGTAATCACCTGCCCTGTCTATCGTTTCCAGGTTTTCCGGTTGCCGTATATCCCGCTCGCAATACGGCGCATGCTCTAATAACTGCCCATATTTACTCAGATAACGCTGCGGATAACGGATAGGGCTAAATGATTCTACAATAAACAACCTATTGTCCGCCGTATCAAACAGGATCTGGTAGATTGTACCACGGGGTATCACTAAATAATCACCATACCCAAACTTCAACTGTCCATACTGGGTATGCAGCGTACCACTCCCTTCATGTACAAAGATCATCTCATCCGCATCTGCATTCTTATAAAAATACGCTGTCATGCTCTCCTGCGGAGCTGCCAGTACAATATGCAGATCACTATTCACCAATACAGGTTTCCTGCTCTGCAGGAAATCCTTCTTCGGCATGATATTAAATCCCTGGAAACTACGATGTTTCAACATCTTCTCTTCTGCTACTTTCGGGGCTACAGAAAACGGCGTATCCACTTTCACGATCTCAGTAGGGGGATGACAATGATACAGCAAGGTAGAATTGGAAGAGAACCCTTCGGTGGAAAATAACTGTTCAGCATAAAGCGATCCATCCGGTTTACGGAATTGGGTATGACGCTTGTGCGGGATTGTTCCCAGCTTACAATAATGAGGCATTACAATATGTTTTGGATGTATGAGTTACAATTATATGACAAATGACTAGTAGAAAAGAGGGGCATCCATGGCCAGTGCTGCCAGCAGGAAACAATATTTCCAGCGGCGCTTATCAATATAATATGTGAAGTTCCGGAAATAAGGCATTGTAACGTGGTATACCCAAATGTAAGAAATTAGTGAATACCAACTTATTAATGGCAATCACAAAGCATTACCCGTAATTTTCTACAAAAAACCAGCCCTTATTTTAAATTATTTCAAAATTCTGACAATTCATTTGCTAATTCAAAACATATTCCAGACTTTTGTTTGCGAATAGTAAATTATACAAAATAGTGCTACCGATAGTTACATACATCTCTTCTGCATCCCGCACCATCCCTGGTGCAGGTTTCAGCACTATTATTACTACCACAATTATTACCCCGCTCCGGGGTTAATTTTCACATATCATCCAACGACCACCTACGGTGGTAACCAGCAGCAAAAGCGATAGGATCTTTACGTATTAACAATTACAGACATGCAAGTATTAAAATTTGGCGGTACCTCCATGGGAAGCGCCCAGGCGATAGAACAGGTTTGCGAGATCGTAAAAAATAAAAAACAAAACGGACGCCTGACCATTGTGGCTTCTGCTATGAGCGGCATCACCGACAAACTCATACAGGTAGGCACACTCGCC